>CAWFLW010000016.1:0-244997 GCA_963816655.1 uncultured Alphaproteobacteria bacterium
CGATCAACGGAGCGCTGCCCGACGAGGTCGTCCGAGCAGTTCAAAGCGACCCTCGGCGCGTTTCTCGGCGCGGACGGCGGCATCAACCACGTCGAACAGATCAGGCAGGCCGCCCAGCCGATGGGCGACCAGGTCGGTGAGTGGAGCCGGAGCCTCCTCGAGGCTCAGGTCCAGATCATCTCGATGCTCATCGCGCTGATGGTGCAGCTCGCCATCATGGCGGCGCTGGCCGCCTTCACCGGTGGCTCCTCGCTCGCCGAGGAGGCGATCGCCGAGCAGACCACGCGTTTCGGGCTCGAGATGATCCTGGAGCGGCTGCTGTCCGTGGTCCGGTTCCTCGTGCCGACGGCGATCCAGGCGGCGATCGGCGCGCTGCTGATGATGGCGGCGAGCCTGGTCGCGAGCGCGATCGACGGCGACCCGCAGGGTCCGCACATCAACTGGCACTGGGTCGCCGAGGGCGCGCTCGGCGGCGCGCTCGCCGACCTCGGCATCCGGGGCATCGGCGGCGTCTTCGACAAAATGATCCTCAACCCCATCCAACAGATGGAGAAGGAAGCCGCCGCGCGGATCAGCGGCCTGGCCGCCGCCAGGAGAAGACCGGGATCTACACGGAGATCGCACAGGTCGGCGGCGACTTCATCAAGATGGGCGGCGGTGGCGCGATCGCCGGCACCTTCACCCAGGGGCTGATCGACGGCCACTGGGAGGTTCTGCCGATGATGTTCGTCGGCGGCGGCATCGGCGGCGTCTTCTTCGGCGCGACCATGAGGGGCGCCGCCGCGGGTGGCCTCAAGTACCGCATGGCGAAGCTGGACATCGACCCGAACCTGCTTCGGAACGTCGACCGGCCGGGTCCACCGGCGGAAACGCCGTCGGAGCGGCCGCCTGACGGCCCGGGCGGTCCCGGCGGCACGAGGAACATCGACACGTTCCGCCCGCAGGAGACGATCGACCTGCCTCCGCCGGAGCGGCCCAACGCCGGGCTCAACGGGCCGGCGGGCGGCGGCCCGCGGCGTGTCGGGCCGAACCTCGTCGGAACGCCGCCGCGCGAGTCCTTCACCGAGGAGCCGCTCACCAACCCCGAGGCGTACGAGCCGGCCGCCCTGAACGAAACCCGCCTGCCGCCTCCCCTGGAGAACGGATCGGTGGTCCGGCCGGAGGCTCCTCTGGTCGAGGGTTCGTTCACCGAGGCGCCCCCGCCGGTGCTGGACGAGCACGGCATGCCGATCCAGCAGCCGCCACCTCCCCCGTCCTCCACGGCTCCGGCCTCGCAGCGGCTGCCGGGATCCTCGACGACCCCGCCGCCGGGGAGCCGGTCGGAGTCTCCGGTGGACTGGAGCGATGGCCCGGACGAACGGCCGACCTGGTCCGCGCGGCCGGTACGTACCGAGTCGGGAACGAACCCGCAACTCTCGCAGGACCCGGCTCCGGCCGGTGAGCACGAACCGCCTCCCGCGTCCACGCGCGACACGACGTCGCAGGACCCCGTCCCGCCGGACACGGTGTCGCATGACACGCCGGCACAGGACACGTCGTCGAACGGTGCCCCGCCGGTGGAGCACCCCTCGGTCACGCACCCGGCCATGTCCTCCGGGCACGAGACCGTCGCGCCGAACTTCGTCTTCGACGGTGGCGACCACGTCGCCCAGCAGCACGTGCGCACCGGCCAGGACGCGCAGGTGCGGCGCTACACCGAGCGGCTGCAGAACGAGGACCGCCGCTACTGGCAGCAGCGCGACGCCGACCAGTACGTGCACGCGGCCGTGGACGCCTACCGTGGGTCCAACACGCACGGCGTGCCCCCGGACGGGCCTCGGCCCGACCCGGCGTCGCAGCTCCGCGTGGCCGACGTGCCCGAACACCTCACCCAACCGGTCCTGACGGCGTACCGCGAAGCCGTCACCGAGCACGAGAACGCCCCCCGGGTCGTGCGGACCGGCGGGCCGGAGCGTACGGACGGCCCGGAACGTACGGACGAGCCGCCTTCCCTGAAACAGCGGCTCAGCAGCCGGCTGGAGACGGTGTTCGCGGCCGGCGGCCACGACGGTTCGGCCACCCGGACCGCCGAGATCCTCCTGGGGTCAGACCCGCGAGTGGACCCGGCGGAACTCGTGCGCACGGCCGGCGTGCACGAGGACCTCGTCGGCGACGTCGCCTCGGCGTACGGGGCGGTACGTACCGAGTCCGGCGGGCTCACCGAAGGAAACGACCGGGTCATCACGGAGCGACTGGCCCAGGAGCTGGAGTCGCGGCTGCCCGGACCCGAGGAGGGCACCCGCCCGAACACGCACGTTCTTGCCGAGCGCCTGGTGCGTGAGCAGGCGCGGGTCGACGCCGACACGGCGCGGCCGTGGACCGAGCAGGTCCGTCAGCGGTTCGACACGCGCTGGCAGGCGCTGTTCGACCAGCACACCAACGGTGAGCTCACCCGGCTGGAGTTCGAGCGGCGCTTCGACGAACTGGTCAACGGGCTACCTGACGAGCTGGAGCTGGAGGCGGCGGTCCGTTCGGCGCGCGCCGGCGCGGAGCAGGCGTTCGACCTGGCCCGCTTCGACACGTCGCACTCGCCGGTCGCCGAGGCTCGGCTCCGGACGCGCTTCGCCGACGCGGTCGAGGCGGACGTACGCCGGATCGCCGCACGGGCCGGTCTGCGGGGGGAACGGGTCGACCCGTCGGTGTGGGACCGGTTCCACACCGAGGCCGACGAACGGGTCTATGACCTGGTGCGGGGTCTGCGCACCCGCATGTCCCTCGAAGACGACGCGAACGTCAACTTCGCCCGCCTCCTGGAGGAGGCGGGCCTGGACCATGCCTCCCCCGAGGCCCGCACGCTGCGTGCGGAGTACGACGCGGAGTTCACGGCCCGTACGCGGACCCTCCCGGACGGCACGGAGACCCGGACCCTTCGTCTCGGCGACTACGAGCACCGTGCCGCCGAACTCGCCTCCGCCGTGCGCGACATGAACGAGCGGTGGACCTCCCGGTTGCACGCCAAGGTCACCGAAGACACCCTGCTGGCGCGCGCGGGCGAGGAGATCGGCGACCATGAGAGCGCCTGGCGGGAACGGCCTGGCCGGACGGGTCAGGTCGACCGTGACGAAGTGCTGGAGGAACTGCGGGCGGACCTGCGAACGGAGACCAGCCGGTTCCTCGGCGACCGCTCCCCGCTCGAGCTGACCGCCCGAGAGTGGGGCGACCACACCACCAGGCTGATCGCCGCGTACGAACGGCTGACCGAAGGGATGCCCGCGCGGTTCGACGAGCACGCCGGCCGTACCGCTGTGTTCCGCCGGATCGAGGATGAACTGACGGACCTGCTGCTGGGGAGCTCGGAGCATCCTCCGGAGCACGTCGAGCGGGTCCGCGCCGACTTCCGTTCCGCGATGACCGAGGCGCACAAGGCGATCGTGGGGCGTCCGGAGGGCGGCGTCTGGTCCCCCGAGGAGCTCGCCCAGCGGGAGGCCCTCTTCGAGCAGGAGTACTTCCGGCCGTACGTGGCCTCGCTGGAGCACCGGCTGGAGTTCGAGGGCGGCCTCGACCGCGTGCTGGGCGACGCCGCGAACGTGTTCCACGAGATGACCAGCGAGGCGAGCGAGCTGACCGGTCGCGCCCGGCGCCGGTACGCCCTGTCCGACCGGACGTTCGAGGCGATCGGCAACGACTTCCGGGCCGACTCGGCCACGCTCTTCCACGAGGCCCACGGCGTGGCCCGTGACCTGCCCGCCATGCTGGAGCACGAGCAGGGGGACGGTGACGTCTTCGGCACCACCCTGCGGGACGCCTGGACGCACTTCCAGGCCGAGGTGGACGCGCCGCGCGTGGAGCGGCTGCGCGCACAGGCGGAGGCGGAGCACGAGGCGTGGCGGCAGCAGCTCACCGCGACGATCGCGCGGCAGTCCCAGCGTGCCGCGATGCTGGAGTCGTTCGACCACGGGTTCGAGGAGGGGCATCCGCAGCTACGGTTCTCGCAGGCGCGGAACGAGTACCAAGAGGGGCTCAAGGCGCTCCGGCTGCGCCTCGTCGACGGCTGGGACCGTGCGGCGACCGTCGAGGAACGGGGAGCGCTCCTCGACACGGTCCGCGCCGATCTCGCCGAGCTGCGCGGACGGGCGGCCGAGCGGGAGGCGGCGTACCGCGAGTGGAGCGACAACCCCGAGTGGACGCTGGACTTCGGGAAGCTGGACGTCACCCGTGCCCCGGTCGAGGCCTACGAACGCGGGACGAGAGAGATCGAGCCGGAGGCGGTCACGCCGGAGGGCGTGCGTCCCTCGACCGAGTCGGACGGGCCACTCACCGCCGCCACGTGACCCGCAGGACCGGCGGGCGTACGTCGAGGACGTCCCGGACGAGGAGGGCACGCCGCCCCCGCCCGGCAAGGACGCCGAGACGCTGCTGCTGGAGACCGAGGAACCGCCCGCTCCGCGCTCGGCCCGGATGGCCGACGCGGAGAATCGGGTACGCGAGGAGCTCGCCGCCCTGCGCGCCGAGATCAGCACCCGTGACGAGGCGTTCCAGGAGTTCCAGCGGCGGCTGAGCGAAGAGGGTGCGGGCCGGCCGCTGGTCGAGGTCTCCTCGATCCGGAAGTGGTACGCCGACGAGCGGGTCGCCGGACGAGACCAGGCGGAGCTGAACGAGGAGCTCACCCGCCGGCTGACCCAGGCCTGGGCGGTCGCCGACGCCCGTGAGGCGTTCGACCGCGACGTGGCCGGGACGGACCGGTGGCGGCTGTGGGGCCAGGGGGACGCCGCCTTCCGGGACAGCACCCGCGCGGCGGAGCTGCGCGAGCGCTTCGTCAACGAGCTGGCCGACTCCTCGCTCGGCGACGAGCAACGCGCCCAGCTCGTCCATGAGCAGCGCGAGGAGTACAAGCGGGCCGAGAGGGAGTGGCGGCAGCAGAACGCCGCGAACCGCGCCTTCGAGGCCGCACTCCGGGTCGACGAGCCCGCAGGGCCGCGTCGACCTGGGCCAGAGCCGGCACGAGTGGGACAACGCTGACGCGCCGCTGGCACGAGGAGGAGCTGACCCGGCTACGGGAGCGCTACAACGACGAGCGCGCGGCGCTGTCCGACCAGTCCGCGCCCGAGGCCGCCCAGCTGACCGAGAACGTCCGGCAGGAGGCCCAGCGGCTGAACGCTCAGGCCCGGCCGATCGCCGAACTGGGCCGCCGTCTGGAACAGGCCACGGAGTACTACGAACCGAACCGCGCGTGGTCGCAGGAGACCCGGACCTGGTACCGCAAGGAGCAGACCGCACTCACCCGCGAGACGATGGACCTGATCCGCGACCGGCCGTTCGACGCGAAGCTGCGCGCCCGGCTGGAGTCGGACTACACCCGCGGGCTCAGTGCCCTGCGTCAGGTCGCGCATGACCGGGAGCTCGCCCGGGAGGACTTCGCCCGCGTCTCCTCCGCGCGGGAGGCCGGGCAGGCGACGATGCGGTCCCGGCAGACGGTCGACTGGGCGAACGAGCGGATCGAGCAGATCCGGCAGGCGTACGTCGAGGAGCAGCTCACCGACACCGCCCTGCGGGGGGCCGAGGAGCAGGGCCGGGAGTTCGTCTCCGCGCCGCCGGAGATCGAGCCCGGCGACTGGCGCGCCCACGCGTGGCGGTCGGCGCGAGACACAACGGTTCGACCAGTACGAGCGGCTGTTCGCCGAGCACGACGAAGAGCTCACCGGTGTGCGCCGAGCTCACCGTGTCGCCCGCAGGACCGGGCGACCTTCGAGGAGACCGTCGGATCCTGGCTGCGGGACAACCCCCAGGCGCAGAACCACCCCTCCTTCGACCAGATCAAAGAACAGCTCGGGAAGGAGTTCGAGCGTCGGCTCACGACGGCGGGCAGGACCGGCAGGAGGTCATCGACTCGCTCCCCGGCGAACTGGACCTGGAGGCCGCCCGGCAGGTCGCGATCCTCCACGGCCAGACCGCCTTCGACGGCAAGTTCGCCGGCTGGCGGCGCCGGGTCGGCGCCCCGGAGCACGGCCTGCCGCTCGAGCTGACCGGATCGGCCGCCGAGACCGTGCACGAACAGGAGCGGATCGGGTTCGACCAGAAGTGGGAGGCCGCCGTACGGGAGATCTTCCTTCGGGTCTCCGACATTCGCGAGGATCTGGCGGCGACGCGGCGCGAGGCCGTCACCCGGCTGCGGGAGCTGACCGACGGTCTGTGGGACGACGTCGACCGGCAGGCCGGCCTCGTCTCCGAGCAGGAGCGTTTCACCGAGCTGTTCGAGGCACCGGCCACGTCGTTCAAGGATCACCTGTCCGACACCGACCGCGCGCTCCTGGACGGGTTCAAGGCCCGCGACACCACGCCGTCCGACCCGGGGCGCCGGCAGGTGCTGCACGACGGCCTCGACACGCTGCGGACCAGCTACGAGCGGCAGTTCCCGGCCGGCGAGCAGGTCAGCGAGGAGAGCCTGGCGCTGTGGCGGGAGACGTTCGACAAGACGGTCGAGTCTCTGCCGTCCCGGCTCGCGACGCAGACCGCGCGCGAGGCGGCGCTGCGCCGTTCGTTCAACGACCTGGAGACGCGGCACGCGGCGTGGGAGCGAGACCCGGGGCTGAGCAAGGAGTTCCGCGAGCGGTTCGGCCTCCAGCACAGCACCGCGCTGGGCGCAGGGGATGCGCAGTCGTCGATGCAGACCGCCCTCGGCCGTTCGGTCAACGACCGGTTCGGCGAGCTGTTCACCGGCGAGCAGGAACGGAGCACTGGCCGAGCGGCTCGAAGAGTGGCGGACCTGGTACGACGAGACCGTCGGCGACGGACCGGATGCACGTGTGGTTCGGCGTGGAGGCCGGACGCCAGGGCGTGACCGGCAAGGCCGAGCAGATCTTCGCGGACGGAGTCCGCGCGCTGGCACCGCGAGCATCCGGACCGGACGCTGTCCGGGGACGGCTTCGCGCGGGCGCGGTCGGGCCTGGCGGAGCGCACGCTCGGCGCCTACGACGGGTCTTCGGCTCCGTCGTGAAGCAAGCCGGAGGACCTGGACGGCCGCGCGGAGGTGTGGGACCAGCGCGTGGAGCGGCTCACCGCCGAGACCTGCCCGCCCACCTCGACTTCGAGGCGACGGCCTCGGTCGCCTGAAGGAGATGGGCCGCTCGTTCCACGGCGCTGAGCGAGGGACACCGCCCGGACGACGAGGCGTGGCTGAACCGCACCGCGAGACGTTCCGCGAGGAGATCTCGACGAGGTCCGCGCCTGCTGGCCCCGCGCGACCTGTCCTCGACCTGGTCGGAGCACGAGAAGACGACCACCAACGCGTTCCAGACGGGCGACGAGGAGGCCGCCGCGGCGGCCGCAGCCTTGGCCGAGGCGTCCACGCTGGCGGAGACCTCCACGCCGGCCGAGACCCGGGACACCTCCAGCCTTGCGGAGACCTCCACGCTCACCGAGCCACCGGCCGTCACCGAGCATCCGGCGGGCGACATGGAGCTGCTCGACTCCGTGCTCGACGCTCCGCTCCCGCCCGGTCGGCACGGCTCTCCGAGCACGACCGACCTGACGGCGATGAACGGCCTCGGCGCGCTCGTGTCGGGCTCGGGCGGCGCCGGTGGAGTCATCCACGTTCCCCCGACGGAGATGGCGGTACGGCTTGCGGCGATGACGCCGGAGGAACGGGCGCTGGAGCTGCCGCACGTACCGTTCCGCGAGCGTAACGCGCTCGCGCGGAACCCGGACTTCGTCACCGCGCTGCGTACGGAGCTGGGCAACGCCAAGGAGTTCGCGTCCGTCGTGGCGCACCTGATGGTCGAGATCCCGGGCGGCCTCGAGCAGCCGGTGCTGGCGCGGTACATGACCATCAAGACGCTGGAGAGGATGCTCGTCAACCCGGTCGTGGCGGAGCGCCTGCTGCGCCGAGGCGCGTCCGTCCACATCATGCCGTCGACCAGTGGCTCACCTCGGTACCGATCTTCAAGAGCTTCGCCGGGGACGGTAGATCACACCTGCTGCGCGGCCGGACGGGGATGATCAACGCGGTCTCGGTCATCGGCGAGGAGAACATCGTCGGTGAATGGCCGCAGCTGCCCGGTCTCTTTCCCCACGCGGACGGTTACTCAGTCCTCACCCATGAGTTCGCGCACCTGATCTGGGAGTTCGGGCTGACCGCCGAACAGCGGCAAAGAGTCGTCGACTGGTTCGACGTGAAGAGGCCGCACGGAAACGCCGTGCGGTCGCCCGGACGGCGACTACTCGAACCTCTACCACCCCGACCCCGCCAGGCGTGGTCGGCCGAACTACTCCGCGACGACGGCGGAGGAGTTCTTCGCCCAGGCCGTGAACGTCTTCCTGGGCACGAACACCGGCCATGACTCCACGACGCACCTGCGACGCAACAACGGGCCGAGATACCTGTGGGAGCACGAAAGGCCGATCTTCCTGCTCCTGAAGGACGTCTTCAGCTCCAACTTCACTCCCGTCACGGGCGCCAACCCGATCCGGGCCAACGCCGTCTACGCCCCGATGCGTGAGTTCTGGGAGGGGGTGAGCCTCTGGTCGGAGACGGTCACGCCGCACGCATCCGCGCCCGGCCACGAAACCTCCGCGCCGGCGCACCCGGCGCCGGAGACCACCGTCCTGGACGCTCCGATCCCGGCCGAGGCGACGGCCGGCCGGCCCGGCGCGGCCGTGGCGGCGCGCCTCGCGCGGCTGCCCGAGCACGTGCGCGGTGCAGAGCTGGACATCATGACCGGGCCGGAGCGCGCGGCCCTGGCGCGGGATCCCGCGTTCGTGACCACGCTGCGCGCGGAACTGCCCGCCGCTCATTCGTTCGCGCAGGTCGCGGCCCGGCTGCTCGCCGACATTCCGGAGGGCCTTGTCCAGCCGGAGGCGGCGGGCCCGCGGCTCACCTCGACGCTGACGCTGATGCTCAACGACCCGGCGGTCGCCGAGGCGCTGCTGCGGCGCGGCGTGCGCGTGTCGGTGGTCCCGTCGGCTCGGCCACGGACCGGGACCTCCGATCCGGGCGCGTATGCCGGGAATCTGGGTGACCTCGTTACCGGACTCGCCACTGCATACCTCGGCGAGCACGGCGAGTCTCCCACCAGTGTCTCCCCGAGGCACATCCGTGTGGGTGGAGGCCGCGCTCAGCTCGATCGCACGAGAGTTCCCCGGCTTGGACGACCGTACCGATCCGGCGGTGAGGGCCCGATCGGACCAGGAGATCTCCAACGCGTTCCGGGACTTCTGGGCAGGGGTGACCGGGCGGCGGGCCCCTTGACGGACCTGACGAGGGCCCTCGACCGCGCGGATCGGACCGGTGACCGAGTCCCGCGACCAGCTCATGTCGCTGCGCGGCGGCAGGCCGGGCGGGGGTGGAAACCGGTCCGTCCTCCCGTCTTTCATCGATCGGATCGAGACCGAACTGGCCGGATTCCCGGCCGGGCTCCATTCCGTAAGCGTGGGAAACCACGTAAGGATCGTCGACACGCCGCACGCATGGGGCGCTCCGATGACAGAGCGCGGAGTGGTGGCGCTCGCGAGAACGGCGGTGACGGATCTTGCCAGAACGGTCGCGCGCATCGTGGGTGCCGCGACCAAGAAGGTCGACATCGTCTCCCTCGGTCCGCCGACCGGCATCTTCTGGCAGTTCCTCAAGGGGGCCCTGGGGAACATCGTTTTCAGCGCCGCAGAGCCGATCACCATCAGGTTCCTCTTCGGCTGGGTGCCGACGCGGGATGAGGCAGAACGTTTTCGGAACGAGTTGGCGGAGCTCGTCCGGCAGAACGACGCCGACATGGGCCGCGTTACTCTGCTCGCCGGTCAGTACCGTTCGTACCAGTCGCTGTACTGGAATCACGCCAAGATCGTGGCGGCGGACGGTCGCGAGGCTCTGGTGGGCGGCCACAATCTTTGGGATACCGCGTACAGCCAATATCCTCCGGTACACGATCTGTCCGTGCATGTGGTGGGACCTGCCGCCGGCGACGCACACGGATTCGCCGACCATCTCTGGGAAAAAGGCGGCAGAAACCTCGTCGTTCACCACCTCGACAGCAGATATGAGTTCGTCCGTTCGAGCCGGGAAGTGCACGCGACCGGCTCGCCCTCACGCCCCATGACACGCCGGGCGAGCCGCGGGAGACGCCGGACTGGCCGAGCGCTCGCATGCTCTCGTTGGGGCGGCAGGGCGGTCCTGCGGGGAGCGCCGGCCAGGCCAGCGACGTGGCCGAACTGATCATAAAATCGGCCAGACGTTTCCTGAGGATCAGTCAGCAGGATCTGCTCTTCCGCGGTCCCAACAGCGACGGTGACCACTTGGCCGCCCACTGGATCGCCGAATCGGTCCTGGAGAACAAGAACCTCGAGGTTCAGATCGTCGTGTCGCCGCTCGACGCCTCCGGCGCCGGTGACCGGTACTCATGGGGCAGCGGAGCGGTCGGCACCTATGAGTTCCTCAAGGACCTCATCCAGGCCAAGGCGGTGAACGTGGAGGCCATGGGACAGGCGATCGACCGTGTTCACGTGGCACCCTTCGCCTTCACCAAGGTCGACTTCGTGGCCGAAGGCGCCGACTACAAATGGCGGGAGTCGATCGGAGCAACTTCACGCGCCGCTCCACGGTGCTGGGGTTGCCGGTCTCGCAGGCCCGGCCGCCGGCGCCGGGAAACCATGCGAAGTTCATCCTGGCCGACGACAAGGCGGCCTACGTCGGTTCCGACAATCTCTATCCCCACAGGCTGGCCGAATTCGGCTACCTCATCGAGGGTGAGGCGGCTGAGGACCTCCTGGTCAACTACTGGCAGAAGCTCTGGCCATACGCGCAACGGAACATCGTGCACGACGAGGAGAGAGGAGCGCCTCTCCGCTCACGCTCGATCAGATCATGAGCCAGATCGATACCGTCGCCGGCCCGTCCACCGGCGCACGCCACGTCGGGCCGGCCCAGGCGCCGGAGCCGGTCACCACGGAGACGACGAGCCTGGCGCCGCACTCGATGGCGTCGCCGAACGCCGATCATGAGGGTGTCCAGACCGCTCCGGGCACGGGCGGGCCGGTGCAGCAGGCGCAGCAGACTCCATCGATTCACTCGGGCCCGCCGGGTTCGACGCACGAGAATCCGCAGTTCCGGTTCCCGACGGTGTCGGGATGGCCGGCGTCGTTTGTGGGCGAGGCCGACCGGCTCGCGGCCATGACGCCCCAGGAGCGCCGGGACGCGCTGAACGCCTTCACCCAGCCGGAGCGGGAGACGCTGGCATCGAACTGGGAGTTCGTGAGGCGGCTGGGCGATGGGCTGACGGGCCGGGACGAGGAGTTCGCCGAGGCGGCGGCCCGGCTGATGCTCCACGTGCCGCCGGAGACCGAAGAGGCGGCGACCGTCCGGGAGCTGGCCGTCAAGGTCATGGCCCGGCTGCTGAGGTTCGCGCCGGACGTGGCGCGCCAGATGCTCAGCCCCGACCACAACGCACGGGTGATGATCATCCCGAGAGGGTTGGCCCTACGCCAGCGTGGGCCCCTGGCCGGCGCACGCCGGTCACCTGGGCCTCGGCCGGATGGCCGAGACACACCGGGGGGTCAGGAACGGCACCATCGCCATGGTGGCCGAGGAGTACCTCACCGGTGAGAGGTCTCTCGTCGGCCAGGATCCGCAGAACGCCTTCAGCGTCATGCTCCACGAGTTCGCGCATCTCGTGCACGCGCACGGTCTGAGCGGGTTCGACCAGGACCGGGTCCTGGACTACTACAACGAGCGGAGGCAGTCCGGGAGGCAAGTGGCCCGACGGGGATCTGATGGATCGGCACGACCGGACCGGAAGAACTACTCCTCCCGCGACGTCTGGGAGTACTTCGCGCAGGCGGTCAACGTCTTCTTCGAGTTGAACCCCGGCGTCGACGTGAACACCGGGCTCGAGCGCCTCCACACCGCGGAAGACCTGCGCGCCCACGATCCGAAGCTCTGGGCGCTCCTGGCGAGTCACTTCGGGTTGCCGAGCGACGGCGCGCTCACGGGCACCGACCAGCGCATCGAGCAGCCCGCGCACGTGCTCGCGCGCCTCGCGCACCGGGGCGTCCGCCGCCGCCGCGGCGGCGATCGCCCTGGCCGACACATCGTCCGACGCACCGTCGCCGAGCACGTGCCACAGGAACCGCTCGAGCGCGACCCAGGCCCGCGGCTCGCGCCAGTGCCGTCTCGAGCTCGGCCGCGAGCGCGTGCAGGCGACGCTCGGCGAGCGCCGCTACCAGCTCGTCCTTGGAGGGAAACTGGCGATACAGGCTGCCGACTCCGGCGCCCGCTGCCTGCGCGACCGTGGGCATCGGCGCCTCGAGGCCGTCGCGGGCGAAGACACGCTCGGCGGCGAGCAGCAGGCGGTCGCGCTTGGCGTCCGGATCCAGCGCTGACCAGGATGCCGCGGGCTCGCGTTCCTCCAGGGCGGAATGCACGTTCCGCTACGATACCGGCCGTCGCTGCGGAATGGCCATTCCGCCATTCGCGCGATAACTCGCCATGACTCCGTTCACACTGATCCGTCCGGCCACCGGCGTGCGTCAGCGGGCCTACGTCCCGTCCCTGATCGCCATCGGGCTCGTGGTCTCGGTGATCAGCTCGCTCGGCGCGCCGCTGATCCCGACGATCGCGCACGACCTCCACGCGAGCCTGAGCGCGACGCAGTGGTCGCTGACCGCCACGCTGCTCGTCGGCGCGGTCGCCTCACCGCTCGTCGGACGGCTCGGCGACGGCCCGCACCGCCGCACGGTCCTGGTCGTCTGCCTCGGCCTGGTGACCCTGGGCGGAGCGATCGCGGCGGTGGCCGGCACACTGCCCGAGCTCGTCGCCGGCCGCGCGTTCCAGGGTCTCGGCCTCGCGCTCATGCCGCTGACGATGGCCTCGGCGCGCGACCATCTCGAACCGCGCCGCGCCGGCGAGACGATCGCCGTGCTGTCGGTGATCGCCGCCGTCGGCGTCGGCCTCGGCTATCCGATCACGGGCTTCATCGCCGAGCACTTCGACGCGTCCGCCGCCTTCTGGTTCGGCACCGCGGCGAGCGGGACGGCGCTGATCCTCGCGGCGCTGTTCGTCCCGGCGCCCGCCACGCCGGCGCACCACCGCGCTCGACTTGCGCGGCGCCGCGCTGATCGGCGGGGGCGTGCTCGCGCTGCTGCTCGCCCTGGAGAAGGGCGCCGACTGGGGCTGGGGCGCCGCGCTCCACGCTCGGCCTGCTGGCGCTGGCGGTGCTGTTGCTCGCGGCCTGGACGCGCAACGAGCTGCGGGTGCCCGAGCCGCTCGTCGAGCTGCGCCTCGCTCCGGCGGCGCGCCGTCCTGACGGCCAACGTGACCGGGCTCGTGCTCGGGATGGCGATGTATCTCGGCATCTCGCTGATGACGCAGGTCGTCCAGCAGCCGACCGGCCTCGACGAGTCGATCTTCGTCGCGGGCCTGACGCTGCTGCCGCTCTCGGCCCTCTCCACGCTCTCCAGCCGGCTCGTCCCGACCGTGCGCCGCTACGTCGGCGCCGCGCGGGACGATCCCGACCGGCGCGCGTGCTGATCGCCGCGGCGATGCTGTTCTTCGCGGCCACCGGCGACGCGCTGTGGCAGGCGTTCGTGACGATGGGCGTCGTGGGGCTCGGCCTGGGCCTGACCTTCGCGGCCATGCCCGGCCTGGTCGTCGGCTCGGTGCCGCAGCACGAGACGAGCAGCGCGATGAGCTTCTACCAGGTGACCCGGTACGTCGGGCTTCTCGATCGGGAGCGGGCTGGCGATCACCGTCCTGCGGGCGTTCGACGGGGGCAGCGCCGTGCCCGACGCGAGCGCCTACTCGTCCACCTTCGCGATCGGCGCGTGCCTCTGCCTGCTCGCCGCCGTCGTGGCCTGGGTCCTGCCCGGTCATACGCTCTCCGCGCCGCGCCCGGACCCTCGCTTCGACGAGCGGGAGATCGAGGAGGGCGAGCTCGCCGCCGCCGGGCTGCAGCGGCTCGAGGACGACTGAGCCGCGCGCCCTAGCCGGCCGGGCGGTACGTGTGGACGACCACGCCCGACTCGAAGGGCTGCGCCTCGACCAGCGTCAGCGAGCGCTTGTCGGGCGACTCGGGGAACAGGCGCTTGCCGCCCCCGATCAGCACCGGGAACAGCATCACCCGGTACTCGTCGACGAGGTCGTGCTCGATCAGCGAGTGGACCAGGGTCTGGCTTCCGGCGACGAGGATCGGGCCGCCGTCCTGAGCCTTGAGCCGCGCGACCTCGGCGGCGACGTCGCCGCGGATCAGCGTCGCGTTCTCCCATTCGAGCGGCTCCACGAGCGTGGACGAGACGACGTACTTGGGCATCGTGTTCATCTTGTCGGCGAACTCGCCCGTCGCGGCCGGCCAGGCGGCCGCGAAGCCCTCGTAGGTCACGCGCCCGAGGAGTAGCGACTCGGCCTCGCGCACCTCGTCGAGCTTGTACTGGTTCTGCTCGGGTCCGAGGAAGTCGAAGACCCATCCCGAGTGCGGGTGCGTGGGCTCGCCACCCGGCGCTTCCATGACGCCGTCGAGGGTCACGAACTCCGACACGATCAGCTTGCCCATCGTCTCTCCCGTTTCATCGTCGCTGCTTGAGCATTTCACGCCGGCGCCCCTGTCAGCTCGCCGACGTCCGCGCACACGGGCCGCTTCTGAACCGGAGTAGGGTCGCGCGACGGGTCACCGACCGAGGAGGGTGTCGTGCAGGTTCGAGCGAGGGCTGTCCGGCCCGCACGCCGTGTAGCGGCGGCGATCGCGACTGCTGGTCGCGCTCGCGCTGCCGGCCGCGGCGCAGGGCCATCGGCGACCGCGACGGTCGGCCACATCGTGGTCATCTACCAGGAGAATCACAGCTTCGACAACCTCTACGGCCGGTGGGAGGGCGTGCGCGGCCTGCGCGACGCCAGACCGCGCGCACACCCGCAGGTCAACCAGCAGGGCGAGCCGTTCTCCTGCCTGCTGCAGGTCGACGTCAACCTCACGTCACCGCCCCTGTCGGACCGACTGCGCGGACGACGACGACCGCGACGCCGTTCACCAGCCACTTCGCGCAACGCGCCGTTCCTGATCGACGACTTCATCCCGCCGACGGCGACGACGTGCCCGGCGCCCGGCAGTCAACGCGCCGAACGGCGTGCCCGCCGGGCAGCGGGCTGCCCGGCGGCTGCACGCGCGATCTGGTGCACCGCTACTACCAGGAGCAGTACCAGCTCAACGACGGCCGCCAGAACCGCTACGTCACCGGCAGCGACGCGGTCGGCCTGACGATGGGCGGCTACGACACGCGCTCGCTGCCGATCTACGACTACCTGCACCAGCCGGGCCATCCGCGCTACGCGATCGCCGACAACTTCTTCCAGGCCGCGTTCGGCGGCTCGTTCCTGAACCACCAGTGGCTGATCGCCGCGGCCACGCCGACCTGGCCGGGGGCGGTCAACGACGGCGGCGCCGATGACCTGCACTCCGTCGTCGACGCGGCCGGCATGCCGAACACCTATCCGCTCTACAAGCCGCTGTCGACGGTCGTCGACGGCGCGCTGACCGCATCCTGCAACCCGGGCCCCGGGCGCGGCCCGACGCCGGCGGGCGTGACCTGCGGCGACTACGCCGTCAACACCATCCAGCCGACGTACCAGCCGTACGCGCCCGGGACCGCCGCAGCGCGCCGGCTGCCGCCGCAGACGCACACCACGATCGGCGACCGGCTCAGCGCCGCGCACGTGAGCTGGGCCTGGTACTCCGGCGGCTGGTCGAACGCGAACGGCGACGTCGGGGCGCCGGGCTGGACCAACGGGACGGCTCCCGCCCCGCGCGACGCCGACCAACCCGACGCCGTGCCCCGACGCCGACGCGCTCGCCGCGGCGACGTGGCCCAACTGCCCCGGCAAGCTGTTCCAGTTCCACCACCAGCCGTTCAACTACTTCGCCGCCTACGCGCCCGGGACGACGGCGCGCGCACGCCATCTGCGCGACGAGGAGGAGTTCCTCGACCAGGCCGCCGCGTCGTCGCGCCGCTGCCGGCTCGAGGAGGTCAGCATCATCAAGCCGGCGGGCGCGGAGAACGAGCACCCGGGCTACGCGAGCGCGACCGCCGGCAGCATGCATCTGGTCGAACCTGCTCAAGGCGGTCGAGGACAGCCGCTGCGCCCGGGACACGATGGTCATCGTCACCTACGACGAGTTCGGCGGCCAGTGGGATCACGTCACCCCGCCCGGCCAGGGCGGCAAGGCCGGGCCGGCCGACGACATGGGCCCGAGCACGCGCATCCCGGCGATGGTGCTCCACCCCGGCCTGCGCGCGCGCTTCGCCGTCGATCACACGCAGTACGACACGACCTCGATCATGGCGACGATCGAGCACGCCGAGGACCTGGCGCCGGTGACCTCGCGCGACGCGGCGGTGAACAACCTGTTCAGCGCGTTCCGCGCCCGCGCGGCACGCTGACCGACCGCCGCGTGAGGGTGGCCGCCCGGCGGCCACCCTCACCGGCGTCAGAGCGCGTCGAGCATCGCCGCGGGCAGCAGGCGTGCCGGGCCGCCGCGCGGCGCCGTCCGCGCTCGACCGCTCCGCGGCCGACGGCGGGGTGGCGCGGTGGGCGTTGCGATGCTGCTGCGGGCTGATCCCGCGCGTGCGCTTGAAGGCGGTGCTGAGCGCGAACGGGCTGCCGTAGCCGACCTGGTGCGCGACGGAGCCGATCGTGGCGCCCGGTTCGAGCAGCAGGTCCGCGGCCAGCGCGATCCGCCACTCGGTGAGGAAGGTCATCGGCGGCTCGCCGACGAGCGCGTGGAAGCGCCGCGCGAGCGCCGCGCGCGAGACGCCGACCTCGTGGGCCAGCGCGGCGATCGTCCACGGCCGCGCCGGGTCGTGATGGATGAGCCGCAGCGCGGGCCCGACGACGGGGTCGGCGTGGGCGCGGTACCAGCCGGGCGCGCCGGCGTCGGGACGGGCGAACCAGGCACGCAGGACGGCGATCAGCAGCAGGTCGAGCAGCCGGTCGAGCACGGCCTCCTGGCCCGGGATCGTCCTTGACGATCTCGTCGGCCAGCAGGGGGATGATCGGCGAGCTCCACTCGTCGGCGCGCACGACGAGCAGCCGCGGCAGGGCCCGGAGCAGGCGCCGGCTCACCTCGCCGTCGACGTGGTAGGTGCCGATCAGCATCACGGTCGCCCCGTCCGGGCTGTTGCCCCAGGTCCGCACCCCGAGCTCGCCCAGCATGGCGAGCTCGCGGCCGTCCGGCGTCGACGCAGCGCTGGCCCGGGAGGATCACGGCCTGCGGCGGCGTCTGCGGGTCGTCGGCCACGACGTAGGGGTCCGGGCCGCGGAAGATGGCGACGTCGCCGTCGGCGAGCGTGCGCCGTCTCACCGTCGTCGTAGCGCACCGCCGCCCGGCCGCGCACGACGGCGACGATGGTCAGCGGCGCCTCGTCCTCGATCCGCAGCGACCACGGCGGGTCGAGGCTCGCGCGGAGCAGGAAGGCCTCCCGGGCGCGCGGCCCGTCCAGCAGTCCGGCGACGGCGTCCATGCCGGAAGCGTAGACGATGTCACATGACTTGGCGCTTCCTGGCCATGGACCGTCTCGCCTCGCTCGGCTTCAGTATCGCCATGCACACGATCGAGCCCGGACTCACACTCGCCAACCCGGTCACCGGCGAGCGCTTCACGTTCATCGCCACGGCCGCCTCCACGGGCGGCGAGCTGCTGGCCTTCGACTTCGCGCTGCGCCCCGGCGGCGCCGTGCCGATGCCGCACGTGCACCCGCTCCAGACGGAGCGCTTCGCGGTGCGCGCGGGGCAGATGCGCTTCCGCGTCGGGCTGCGCACGCGGCTCGCCGGGCCGGGCGACGTCGTCGAGGTCGCGCCCGGGGTCGTGCACTCGTTCGCCAACGCGGGCGCGGAGGAGGCGCGCGCTGCGCGTGGAGGTGCGCCCGGCGCTGGCCATGGAGCAGATGCTCGCCGAGGTCGTCGCGCTCGCGCAGGCCGGCCGCATGAACCGCCGCGGGCTGCCGCGCAATCCGTTCGAGCTGGCCGCGCTGGCGCGCAAGTACGCGCGCGAGGCCCGCGCGCCGTTCGTCGGCGCCGCCCTGCAGCGCGCGCTGCTCGCGCCGCTCCTGGCCGTCGGTCAAGCACTTTGGCGTCATTGTTGCTTGATCTATTCCCAAGGATAAGCGCTGCTCCATTCTTCATGATGAGGACCGTGGGGAGCACCAAGGCAGGAATATCGACAAGATCCTTCTTACGGCCTCGGTTTCGAGACCTGCGCGCCGCGCCGCCCGGTCGTAGAGCGGCAACGGTGAGCCTCCCGTCCAAAATGGGGAGCCTGCTGAGCAACGCTTCGGGCTTACAGCTCGCCCGACGAGAGGCGGCCAGATAGGTCAAGGACGCCGTGAAGGATCATCCGCAAGGTCCCGCCCGAATCGGCGGGGCGGCGACCTTCAAATCGGACTTTTCCAGCGGTGGTCGGCCAGGTGCGGGCGCTGCTTTGGAAGTTCTGGAAGAGCAAGTCGAGAAGTCCTTGATCGAAAAACAGAAGCTGAAAAAACGAGAGAGATCAGGAACTTCAGAATACAACAAATACTGAACAAATCATGTGCCCAATGGGCCTCTTTCGTTTGAGCAGTTAATTAACACGGAAAGGGACCCTGTTTGGAGGGACCCTTCGCAGGTGGTTCACGAAGCCACCGTGAGATCAGCGAGATGCTGATTTTTGGATAGAGGAGAAGGCGGAGAGCAGCCAATGCGGCTTCGGTGGTGAGGTTGCGGCGGTACGACTTCGCCTCAACCTCGGGTGGGGTTCCGTAGATCACGGTCGGCGTTTCGGGCATGCCACCTTTCTGTCTGCGCCAGCCATTCCGAAGCTCCGGCATGTTTGAAGCCGTCTGAGGCGAACGACCTTGAAGGCACTGTCGGCTGTAAATATCAATCGAGGCAAGGGCAGGGACTGGGCCGCAGAAGCCGCGACAACAGGCGCCGGGACCGGCACACGCACGGGCTCGGAACCGGTTTGGGGCAGGTTCACCCGGAGCGTGGGAAGCGAATAGGCGGGAAGGCCGAACGAAAGCAGATCGACCGGCGCGGCATCGACCGGAGGAGGGGCCTTCAGGTATTCAATCAGGGTTCCCATCGCGGCGAACAACTGGTAGTCGGCGAAGACGACGAGCGCTGCGCCGAGGTGAGCGAAACCGCCGCATTGAAATACTGATTTTGAGCGTTCAGTAGGTCGATCAGTGAGTCGCTGACCTAATTCGTACTCTTTCTGGAATGCGGCGATCGTCTTCCGGTCTGCCTCAAGCTGACGCGTCAACGCTGCAATGCGGGTGACGGGTGATGGTGCGGGCGTTCCATGCCTTGTCGATCGATTCGTTGGCGTCGCGCTGCAATCGGGCGTGCTTCATGGTCGACTTCAGTAAAGCGCTCGGCCATTTCCGACCTGTGCCAGACGTCCTGACCGCCCCGGAAGATGTCCCAGGACATCACCACTTTGCCGAGTATTGCTCGTTAGTGACACTGGGGAGACCGGGAGCAGTGACATAGGGATAAGTATTGTCGAAGTGGGTTGCTCGTCCCTCAAGATAGAACTTGGGAACGAATGCGCCATCCGTCACCCGGAACGCATGCTTGGCGGCGTCGGCGTCAGATTGAGCCGCCGCAATCGTCGAATTGAACCGCAAGGCAACCGCCAATGCTTCGTCGCGGCTGCTCGGCATGCCCCGAGAGGTCCCGGGAAGCGGACGTTGACCGCCTCCAAGCCAACGACCTTGCGATACTTTGCCCGAGCATCATCGAGACTTCGCTCGAAATTCCGCGAGTGCTGCGTCGAGCGTTCTCAACGCGCTCTCTCGATTGCTCGAAGTCGCCTTCGCCGGCCCGGCCACCCGAAAAGCGCGAATTTACGTTGGCGAAGATCTTTTCGTGGTTAGCCACGTTCTGCTCCGCAAGACCAACCAGCCGCATGTAGCGCACGACGTCGACGTAGGCTTCGGCGGCGTCCAACGCCAGCAGTTCGCTTCTTTCTTTGACGCGCGAAGCGGCAGCATTAACCCGTGCCGTTTGACGCCAAACATCGTGGATCGAAGCAAATCCATCGAAAAGCAATTGTCGAACGACCACGGATTCTCGACTGCCGTTCCGCCACGGCCCAGCCCCTACAACACCTGGCGTCAACCCAATTACCGGCGGACTTCCATTGCGGTTTTGGTCGAATTTTTCCGGTCCGTAGCTCGCCTCGATGCGCACCTGCGGCAATAGCGTACTTTGAGTTTGCCGCAGTTCGCTTTCGGTCGCGCGCCGTTTGCCGAAGCTTCGCCTACGCCTGGGTGGGTTTGAATAGCTTGACGTCAGGGCATCGTTGATGGAAAACATCTCGGCTCTTGCCGGATACGCGGCCAAAGAAAGGCCTGGCGATCGCAAAATATGCCGATTTCATGTGCCCATTTCCCCAGCGCATCGCAATAAAACCTTTGCAAATCCGAATCGAACTTCCCCTCAAAAGCTAGCAAATGAGCCTTAGTTCACCTATGACATTTGGGCCACAGTCGGCCAGGAAGAGAGGGGACGCAAAAGTAGGTTCCGGTTAACTTCGCATTTACCATTGCTATTCCCCCGGAATCACATCCCCCTGAATCACAAAATCTCGGCCACAAAAGGCCGTTTGACACTTTAAAGTTGTATAATCCTTGCTCCGATCCGGCCTGATTTGGCGGAACGAAGCCAAATTCAGCAATCAATACTTGACGATGTCAAATCCAAATCGCCAAAAAGCAGTTGCTCGGTGAGCTTACTGCGCAATGACTTCGAAAGTGTCCGTTGCGGGCAACTGGATTGGCTCTTCGACATTCGCTAGTCTTTCGCCGAACCGAGCCGGCAACGGGATGAAATCGCGCGAGGTTTTGCCATGAAGACGCGCCCGACAGGCGTCATACCGCCGATGACCACGCCGTTCGGCAGGGACGGCGAGATCGACTTCAAGCTCATCGCACCGCAGGTCGACTGGCTGATCGGCGCCGGCAGCCACGGCATGGCCGCGGGCGGTTCGACCGGCGAGGGGCATACGCTCGATCACGAGGAATATCGCGACCTGATGGCCGCAACCGTCGAGGCCGCGCGCGGCCGCGTGCCCGTCATCGCCGGCATCATCGTCGATTCCACCCGCGATGCGATCCGCCGCGGCAAGCTGGTGCGCGACATGAATGTCGCCGCCCTGCAGGTCACGCCGGTGCATTATCTGTTCAAGCCGGACGAGCAGGCGATGGTCGATCACTTCCGCCGCATGGCCGATGAAACCGGCATGCCGATCATCATCTATAATGTGGTGCCGTGGTCGTATCTGTCGCCGGCGCTGCTGACGCGCATCATGAACGAGGTGCCGCTGGTGATCGGCGTCAAGCAGAGCGCCGGTGACCTGAAACTGTTCGCCGACCTCATGATGATGGCGCCGGACAAGCTGATCTACAGCGCGGTCGACGCGCTGATGTATCCGTCCTACGCACTCGGCGCACACGGCTCGATCGCCGCGATCCTCATCGGCAGCACCGCATGCCTCGGTCGCGCTGTGGGATGCCGTGAAGGCGGGCGATCATGCGCTCGCACTCGACCTGCACAAGAGCCTGCTGACGCTGTGGAACGCGATCGTGTCGGACAATCTGCCGGCCTGCACGCGCTATGCGCAGACGCTGCAGGGCCTGCCCGTTACCTTCTCGCGCGCGCCGATGCCGGAGGCCTCGTCCGCCCAGCAGGCCGCGATCGGCAGGGCGCTCGCAGGGCTCGGCGCGCTGGGTGCGCAGGTCGACGCTGCGGAATGAGATGAAGCCAGGAAAGGTCAACCAAGTCTCATGAAGGATTTTGCCGGAAAGATTGCCGTCGTCACCGGTGGCGGCACGGGGATGGGGCGCGAGCTCGCGCGCCAGCTTGTCGCGGAAGGCTGCAATGTCGCGATGTGCGACGTCTCGGCGGAGGCGATGGCCGAGACCAAACGGCTGTGCGAGGCAGAGAAGCTGCCGCAGGGCCTGCGCGTCACCACCCACGTCGCCGACGTCTCGATCGAGGATCATTACAAGCGGTTTCGCGACGAACTGGTCGAGCAGCAGCAGACCGACAAGATCCATCTGCTGTTCAACAACGCCGGCATCGGCGGCGGCGGCAGCATGTTCACCGATCGCGCGAGCAATGGGAGCGCACATTCAACATCTGCTGGGGCGGAGTTTATTTCGGCGTGCGCACCTTCCTGCCGTTGCTGCTCAGGGCTGACGAGGGTCACATCGTCAACACCTCCAGCGTCAACGGCTTCTGGGCATCGGTCGGCATGGGCGTGCCGCACACCGCTTACTCGGCAGCCAAATTCGCGGTGAAGGGTTTTACCGAAGCGCTGATCAATGATCTGCGCCTCAACGCGCCGCACATCAAGTGCTCGGTGGTGATGCCCGGCCATATCGGCACCTCGATCGTCGCCAACTCGCGCATGATCCAGAACGGCAGCGCGGCGCTGACGCCGAACGATCTTCTGGCAACCCGGCAACGCTTGCAGGGCATGAACATCGACACCTCGAAAATGTCCGACGCGGACATCCAGAAGGCCGCCGACGACCGCGCCCGCAGCTTTCTCGAGGACGCGCCGACCTCGGCGGCGCAGGCCGCCAAGATCATCCTCGACGGCGTCAAGGCCGGCAAGTGGCGCATCCTGGTCGGCGACGATGCGCAGCGGCTCGACGAGCGGGTGCGGCAAACGCCGGAGCGCGCCTACGACCAGGAATTCTACCAGAACTTCGCCAAGGAAGTCGGCTGGCGGATCGGCTGAGCTTTGGCCGGATCATGCGCTCGCGGCGCGCGGTCGCGCGAACGATTTGTAGGCAAGTCGCGTATGCCCGGCGCAGTAGGGCAGCCCGCCGATCGGCGTGTTGCCGCAAAATGCGAATTCCTCGATCTCGGTCGAGACCGGCCAGCGGCAGCGCTCCTTGTTCAACTCGAACAGCGAGCAGCGCTGCGCGCTGACGACGGGCGCATTCGCCACCGGCGCATCGTAGACCGCGCGCAGCATGTCATATTGCAGCCGCGGCACCGGGCGTCCGCGGCGTTCCTTCGCGGGCTTTTGCGTGCGCGGCTCGCTGCCGGGTTTTTCGCGCGTCAGCCCGAGACGGGAGAGTTTTCCGATCACGGCGTTGCGGGAAACGCCGATCTCGGCCGCGATCTCGCGGCAGGAGAGGCCGGCGGCAAAATGCGCTTTCAGTTGTTCGACGCGATCGGTGGTCCAGGTCGGCAGATTGGCAAACATAATGGCAGTCCCAATTCCTGGTGTGCTGCCGCGTTCACGACTTCCCGCATGGTCAAGGCTTTCCGTTGTCGCGGATCGACAACAGCCCGTCCTTGATGGCGAGCCGTATGCCTTCCTCGATCAGGGTCCTTGCAACGCCGGGAACGCTTGTGCCGTGGGTGCCCTGTTTCACCAGTTTCTCGAGATAGGTGATGGTCGAGAGCGCCAACGTGACGGGAACGCGGTCGGTTTCGGCTTTTTCCGTAGCCATGACAAACGCTAACTCTTACGCGGGGTACTGAAAAGTATCTATTTAGAACTCTATTTAGTTCTGTGGCGGAAAGTCAATCCGAATAGCTACGGGGTATCTAATTGTTTGAATTAACTGGAGAAAACAAGCAGCCGGGCCGAAATGGCTCCGCTCCGGCGCGCGATAGCCCTTGGCTCGTCGCAATGGCCGGCGCGCCAAAACAACTCGGCGGCTGCGCGGAAATTGCCGATTGCGTCACACCGCGTGTGGTGTCGATGATAGTGCCGGGACAGTGGCGCAATGACACTCAGGAACGGTCTCTACTCCATCCATACGGCGATGACCGATGGCGGGCACGGCCGTGCCAGCGGCGTGATCGTGGTGCGTGACGGCAAGATGGCCGGCGGCGACTCGCATTTCTATTACACCGGCTCCTACACATGCGAAAACGGCAGGTGGCGCGGCGAACTCATCACCAACCAGCACACCAAATCGGTCGGCGAACTGCCGCTGTTCGGCGGCCGTGAAGTCACCAGCGGATTCACCGGCACCTACACCGACGACGAAGCGTTCGCGAGCGGCATGTCGCTGGTCGGCAAGACCAGCGTGCTGTTCGAGGCGAGGCTGAAGTTTCGCTCGGAGGTGTGAGGGGGCGCGGGGAGGCGGGGATTCACGAATGTCGTTGGAAGGGAGAGCCAATCACTCACTCGGCAATCACCGCGCAAGCGGCGGATGGATCCAGGCTGCGCCGGGCCGTCGTGGCTGAATTTGCCGCGTACGCGTCGTCGTTCGCCCAAGCGGTCGGGCCGGGGCGGGAAAGTGACGGATCAAAACGGTTGGATTGGCAGGCGTTGTCGGCGCTCCGCCATCAGGCGGTTCACGCTTGATGGATCAGAGCAGTTCGCGGAAAATCCCGAGGCTGGACAGGATCAGTACGATCAAGGTCCAGACCACGGGGCTACTCAGCCATCGCTTCACGGAAGTCCCCATTGTCTGAAAAGCGGGGCGACGGTGTTCAATATCGCGTCCGCGGTATTCCCGCCGCCATCGAAATTGAATCGAGGATCGCGCGGGGCGCACTTGATGCAACGTTCGTGCGCCTGCGCAATTCACACTTTGATCGCGCAATGTTGATGTCGAAAGTGAAACCCGCATCGCTCGCGTCCGTGTGAGTTCAAGCGCATCGCGCCGGCAATCGGCGACGATGCCTGCAGTGCGAGCACCGGCGTCCTTTAGGGCATTTACCCGTGCACGACGGATTTCTCGATCATGCAATGGATGCCCTTTGAACCGTTCACGGTTTGCGTGACGCGCAAATCCGCAGCCAGGCTGCAGAGCGTGTAGGCGTCCTCGCGCGACAGATTGCGCTTCTCGCCGAGCAGCACGATCATGTCGCGCAGCGCGCGCACCACGCATTGGTCGAGGTCGGGGTCCATCGCCATGGTCATGTAGTGGCCGCGGTCTCGGCGCGGGGGTAGGCGAGCTTGAGGTCCTTGCGCAGCGTCAGGCGGAAGCGGCCTTGAAGGGCCGTCTCGATTGCGGTGACGCAGACTTCGCCGTCGCCCTGCACGCCGTGGCCGTCGCCGCAGGAGAACAGCGCGCCGGGCACGAACACCGGCAGATAGAGTTTTGCGCCGGCGCCGAGCTCCTTATTGTCGAAATTGCCGCCCATCGCGCGCGGAATCGAGCGAGGTGATGCGGCCCCAGGCCGGCGGCGGCGAGGTGCCCATCACGCCGAAGAACGGTTTGAGGGGCAGATCGAGGCCCCAGGGCATGCGGCCGACCATGCGCGCGCGATCGAGCGGGATGTTCAGGAGCCGCGTCTCGTGGAAATCGTCGGGCAGGGTGCCTGCGAGCGGCTTGATCAGGTTGTAGCCCCAGTCCTGCCGTAGCTGCACGTCGAGGATATCGACCTCGAGCACGTCGCCGGGCATGGCGCCCTCGACGGCGACCGGCCCGGTCAGGATATGGCCGGGCACCATGCGCTCGTTTTTGGCATGGATGTCATACAACTCCGGCGGGATGTGGAATTTGCCCTTGTCCGGCAGCACATCGGGGCCGCCGGTGACGGTGTCGATGGTGATCTCGTCGCCGCTTTTCACGGTCAGGACGGGCTTCAGCTTGGCCTCGAAGAAGCCCCAATGGCAGGTTTCGGGGCTGGAATGAAGGTGATGATGGGTCATGTCCGGTCTTTTGATTGACGCAAGGGCAGCGTATGACGCTGTACCAGACTCTGCGTGAGGATTCCTTGTTTTTTGTGCTCTCCAAAACGCTCGGCTTCATGCTGATGCCGAGCAATTTCCTGATGGGGCTTGGGGTAATCGGCGCCATTCTGCTGGCGACGCGCTGGCGGCGGCTCGGACGCAGGCTGATGGCGACTGCTGCCATCCTGCTTGCGGTGTGCGCGTTCTCGCCGCTCGGCTATGCGCTGCTCTATCCGCTGGAGCAGCGCTTTCCGCCATGGGATCCCGCGCGCGGCGCGCCCGACGGCATCGTCATTCTCGGCGCGTCGATCGAGGCGGATCTCTCGGCTGCCCACGGCGTGCCCGTGGTGCGCGGCGCGCCCGACCGGATCATCAGGGCAGCGATGCTTGCCCACACTTATCCGAACGCGCGCATCGTTTTCTCCGGCGGCAGCGCCAATCTGATCTCCAACGATGCACGCGAAGCGGACTTCGCCGCTGCAATCTTCGAGGGGCTAGGCATTGCGAAATCGCGGCTGATCATGGAGCGCCGCTCGCGCAATACGCTGGAGAATGCCGAGTTCTCCCGGGACCTCGTCAATCCGAAGCCGGGCGAGCGCTGGCTCCTGATAACGTCGGCGTTTCACATGCCGCGCTCGGTCGGACTGTTTCGCAAAGCGGGATTTCCGGTCGAGCCTTTTCCCGTGGACTGGCGGATGGGGGACTTGCGCGATCTTGCGTCATTTCCTCTGCTCGGCGCCGAGGGGCTGTCGCGGACCGATACCGGCGCGCGCGAATGGATGGGATTGGTCGCCTACCGCCTCACCGGCAAGACCGATCAGCTGCTGCCCGGGCCCTGAGCAGGGCGGTCGCATCGCAGGCCCAATCCGGCTAGGATAATGCCAATGGCGGCACGATGCGCCGGATCCGGGAGTGAACAACCATGCAACAACAGACCCCGTCAGAACAATTCGATCTGGCCGGCATGGTGGCCGATCTCAACAGCCTGCTGCGGTTGAAGACCACCGTGATCGGCATGAAGCTGTTCGCGACGGTCGAGGAGATGACGGCGATTCCAAAAATCCGCCGGCCGAGCGCGATCCACACCACCGACCAGGTCGTCTCGATGGCCTCGCGGCTCGGATGGACGGTCGGCATCACCGGCGATGATCTGGTCGGCGCGCAGTGCCGCGCCGTGATCGGGCTTGCACCAGCGGACGAAAAGTTTCTCGCCGGCGAGAACTATGTCGGCGTCTGGCATGGCACCGCGGAAGATGCGCGCAAGCGGCAGGAGGCGCTCGATGTCGTGCCGTTCGGCGCGTTCAAGGCGCTTGCGGTCAGCCCGCTCACCAGCGGGCGGCTGAATCCGCCGGATATCTGTCTTGTCTATGCCACGCCCGGGCAGATGATCATCCTGATCAACGGCCTGCAATATACCGGCTACAAGAAGTTCGAATGGGGCGTGGTCGGCGAGACCGCGTGCGCGGATTCCTGGGGGCGGGCGCTGAAGACCCGCGAACCGAGCCTGTCGCTGCCCTGTTTTGCCGAGCGCCGCTATGGTGGCGTCCCCGACGAAGAGATGCTAATGGCGCTGCCGCCGGCCCATCTTGCCAAGGCGATTGTCGGAATGAAGCAGCTTGCGAAAAACGGGTTGCGCTATCCGATCGCGCCCTATGGCATCCAGGCCGACGTGCGCGCCGGCATGGGCGCGTCGTACGCGGGGAAGAAGTGAAAATTCGTCATTGCGAGCGCGAGCGAAGCAATCTAGCTTTGCCGCGGATAGAAAGCTGGATTGCTTCGTCGCTTCGCTCCTCGCAATGACGGTGTGAACACTGAGGGATTAAATGTCTTCGCCAAAATTCGACATCGTTGTCTACGGCGCCACCGGCTTCACCGGCCAGCTGGTCGCCGAATATCTCGCCACGCGTTACAAGGGCGATGCCGACCTGAAATGGGCGATGGCCGGGCGCAGCAAGGACAAGCTTGCCGCCGTGCGCGATGCGATCGGCGCGCCAAAGGACTTGGCCCTGATCGTGGCCGACGCCGGCGATCCTGCGTCGCTGAAGGCGATGGTGGAGCAGACCAAATCCGTCATCACCACCGTCGGCCCGTATTTGCATTACGGCAACGAGCTGCTGGCCGCGTGCGTCGCCGCCGGCGTCGATTATTTCGATCTCTGCGGCGAGCCGATCTGGATGCGGCAGAAGATCGAGCAGCATGAGGCGGCTGCGCGGGAAAGCGGCGCGCGCATCGTTTTCTCCTGCGGCTACGACTCGCTGCCGTTCGAGCTCGGCGTTTTCTGTGCTCAGGAGGAAGCAAGGAAGGCGTTCGGCGCGCCGGCCGCACGGGTCAAGGGGCGCGTGCGCCAGATGACAGGCACGGTTTCCGGCGGCACCGCAGCAAGCATGCGCGCAATCATCGAGGCGACGATGAAGGATTTGAGCCTCGTCACCATGCTGCGCGATCCCTTCGTGCTGACGCCGGGATTCGACGGGCCGAAGCAGCCGCTCGGCAACCGGCCGGTGTTCGATGAAGACCTCAAGTCATGGACCGCGCCGTTCGTGATGGCCAACATCAACACGCGCAACGTTCATCGCTCCAACATGCTGTTGGGGTTCCCCTACGGCAAAGACTTCGTCTACGACGAGATGGTCGTGACGGGTCCGGGCGAGCAGGGCGAGGCGATTGCGAAGAAAGTGATGGCAGCCAATAACAAGCTCTCCGGCACCGAGGTGCCGAAGCCGGGCGAGGGACCGTCAAAGGAGCAACGCGAGAGCGGCAGCTACGACCTCCTGTTCATGGCGCTTGCGCCCGACGGCCGTCAGGCGCGCGTCGCGGTCAAGGGCGATCGCGATCCCGGCTATGGCTCGACATCGAAGATGATTTCGGAGTGCGCGATCTGTCTGCTGCGCGATGCGAGCGATGTGCCGGGCGGCATCTGGACGCCCGGCGCGGCCATGCAGCACAAGCTGATCAGGCGGCTGGAAGCGAATGCGGGGTTGACGTTCCGCGTGGAGACGTGACGCCCCCTCGTCATGGCCGGGCTTGACCCGGCCATCCAGGACTTTGCTTACCGCTGGAGAGACGTGGATGCCCGGGTCGTCAGGCGCGAAGACGGCGCTTCGCGCCTTTTGCCCGGGCATGACGGTGGTTGGTTACCTCACACCGCCTTGCGCGGGTCGTAGGCAAACATCCAGTCCATTCCTCTCGACGCGATCGGCAGCATGCGGTCGCGGATCCAGGCGCCGGTGGGGGAGAATTCGCGCTTGCTGTTGCCGTTGCGGCGGGCGAGCGCGACGATCTTTTCCGCACGCGGACGGCGTTGGGCCTCGAAAGTTCTGGAACGTAAGGCCGAGTTCCTGATCGAGCTGCATCAGCCGGCCGAGCCGCAGCGCGTCCTCCAGAAGCAACAACCGGTCGGTTTTCAGTGACAGGCGAGGGATCGGCACGCGGCGCTAGCGCCGGCCGCGTCCTCCCGCGTAGAACGGATTGACGATGCAGTGCGCGCCGAGGCCGGCTGCTCTTGCCTGGCACTGCTCCATCGAATCATAGGCGCATTCGATAGCGTTCGCCGCCGAAATTCTGGATGATCTTCGCGCAGATCGGATATCGGGGATTGTAGGTCTGGGCGCGAGCTGACGGCGTTGCCGAAATCGCTGCAATCGTCAGAATCGCCAAAGCCAGAATGCGCATCGAGATCTCCTTCGAAACCGAAAGCGACACTAGCGCACCAAAGCGGACAGGGGAATACCGATCGAGGTCAAATGACGTTCCGCGCGCGAAAGCGGCGGAAGCTGGCTTCAGCGCAGAACGCCGCGCAGTTTTTGCGCCATGTCGAACAGCGCCGGATTTTGCTTCACCATCCGCTTGGTGCGGTTGAGGGCCGACATCGCGGTCGCGGCGATCCGTCCGCGCGCGGTGAGCGGAATAAAGCTGTCGAAGATCGGCTCGTCGTCCTTGCAGAACAGCCGCTTGTAATCGTCGGCGCCGATGCCGAGATCGAGCGCGCGATAGTTGAGACCGGCATAGTAATCGATGATGTCGCGCATCAGGATCAGGCCGGGGCTGTATTTCGAGCTCGCCGACATGGTGTAGGTGTTGAACATCATGGAGAAGCGATGGCCGTCGGCAACGCCGGCGAAGATCGCGATCACTTCCTCGTCGCATTCGAGCGCATGGATATCGATGGCGCGGTTGCCGGCGGCAAGTCTGGTAGCGCAGGTCTGACGGATGAAATCCTCGATGCCGGGATCGGCAAAGACATTTGGCAGTTTCTGTTCGGCCATCCGCAGCGGCTTGACGCGGAAGAACCAGTCGAGCAGCCGGGTGATGTCGGCGTCGGTTTCGGCGACGTGATAGCGGTAGCCGGGCAGAGGCTCGAGCTTGCGCTCCTTGCCGCGCAGCCGCCGCCGGAACGAGTTCGAGATCCGTGCTTGCGGCGTTGCGCCCGACTCCATGACGAGCAGCGGGCAATCATTGGCCGAGGGCTGATGCGGCAACAGCGACATCGGATTGGGCAGATCGCGCCAGGCGAGCGGCTGCCGGTGCAGCGCCAGCAGGTCGGCGTCGGAGCCTTTTGCGATCGAGCCTTGCGCGATCGCGGCGACCAGCGCTTCCATATCGGCGCGCGTTGCGGTTGCGGCAAAGTCGCGGTCCCACAACGCCATGTTGAAATTGGTATGCTTGCCGCCCATGAAGCTTGCGACCTGGACGCCGTGCTTGCGCCCGCGCGCGAGCGGCAGCAGCGCCAGCGGCTTCCGTTCGCGGTCCCAGGCGATCACGATGAAGGGCGCGAGCTCCTCGCGCTCGCCGACTTCGCGTTGCCAGGCGGAAAGGAAATCGAAGCGCTGATAGGGGGTCTGCGATGCGCGTCCGGCTTCGAGGTCGCGCCAGGCCGTTTCGGCCCGGGGGATATCCGTGAGGATGTCGACGGCCGCCACGCGGTGCGGTCTCGACCAGCTGTCCGCCTGCGCCGTTCCCTCGATTGCGGCAGCCATGGTCATCCACGATACCTGTCAGAAATTGTTTACAATTTTCAGCTTTGGGCGACCTTCGCAGGGAAATGTCAACAAAGAGTAATAACAATGGGCCCGCCGCAGGGCATGTTTTTTGGGGACGGACGTGGCGTCGGATAACCGGTTCGTAAGGCGGGCGCAGATGGAGCTCGCTTACTTCAGCTTCTATGCGCGCATGAAGCAGCGCCAGAGCGGCGGCGCCGGCGTCGTGCTGCGGTTCCAGCGCGTGCGCCCCGGCCGCCTGGCGCGCTTTCAGCCGCACAAGTCGCAGGAGATATCGCCGCGGTTCCTCGACCGCAGCATCCGCGCGCTGAAGCGCTGGAACTACGACATCGTGACGCTGGACGAGGCATGCCAGCGCGCGCTGTCGCCGCCGAGCCGCACGCGCTTTGCCGCGCTGACCTTCGACGGCGGCTACAAGGACATGATCACGGCGGCCTATCCGATCCTGCAGAAGCACGGCGTTCCCTTTGCGCTTTTTCTGCCGACGGCGTTTCCCGACGGCCTCGGCCAGGCCTGGTGGCTGGCGCTGGAGGAGATGATCGCGCGGGAAAGCCGCATCAGCCTGGTGATGGACCGCAAGGAGCGGCACTTCATGATCCATCAGACCCAGGCGAAGTATGAGCTGTTCGAGCTGTTGTCCGAATGGCTGCGCGCGCTTCGGCCCGAGGACCTGACATTTGCCATCAAGGATCTCTGCAAGCGCTATTCCGTCGACATCGAGAAAGTGTCGCGGGAGTCCTGGATGAACTGGGACGATCTGGCGAAGCTCGCCGCCGATCCCAATGTCACGATCGGCAGCGCGACGGTGAACTATCCGGCGCTGTCGAGCCTGCGCGACGCCGAGGCGCAGCGCGAGATCACGATGGGCAAGGCGGTGGCGCAGGCCGCGTTCCACCGCGACATCAAGCATTTCGCCTATCCGTTCGGCGACCGCGGCGCCTGGCGCAGGCAGCACGTGGTGATGACGGAGGAGGCGGGCTTCACCAGTGCCGCCTCGACGCTCGGCGGCGTGATCGAGCCGCTCGGGCGCACCAACCTTCATGCGCTGCCGCGGATTTCCTGGGACGGCCACGAGCGTTCGCTGCGCATGATGCGGGTGATCCTGTCCGGCTTCACCTTCGCGCCGGTGGCGCCGACGCGGAACAATCCGCTCAAGCGTCAGGTCGTGACATCCAGCTTATGATCGGCATCGCCGGCAGCACCCAGCCGAGCCCGACCACGACGTAATAGATCGCCTGCAGCCAGCCGGAACCGGCAATCACCGGCATCTGCGCAGCCGCCATTCCCACCAGCGACCACACCACCACCAGCACCAAAAGCGCGATGGCTCCGAGGAATTTGCGGGTGCGGATGGTCATGGCGGAAATGTCTTGTTTTTCGAGGGTTGCGTGCGGGAGGCGGCGGACTATAAGGGGCGCGCCGTTTCAATCAAGCGCAGCTCTTTCGCGATGCAAGCTATTTTGCCACAACAGGCCTCGAACGCCGGCGCGGTGCGCTGGTGGCTGATGGCCGTGGCCGCGCTGATCGCGCTGATGGTGCTGGTCGGCGGCGCCACGCGGCTCACCGAGTCCGGGCTGTCGATCGTGGAGTGGAAGCCGGTCACCGGTGCGCTGCCGCCGCTGAGCGATGCGCAATGGCACGATGCCTTCGAAGGCTACAAGAAAATCCCGCAATATCGCGAGCTCAACGCCGGGATGAGTCTGGCGCAGTTCAAGACCATCTTCTGGTGGGAGTGGAGCCATCGCCTGCTCGGGCGCTTCATCGGCATCGCCTATCTTTTGCCGTTCCTTTATTTCCTGTGGCGGGGCGTGTTGAGTGCTGAACTGAAGCGGCGGCTGTGGTTGATCTTCGCGCTCGGCGCGCTGCAGGGCGCCGTCGGCTGGTGGATGGTCGCCTCGGGCCTCTCGCAGCGCGTCGAGGTGTCGCAGTATCGCCTCGCCGTTCATCTGGTGCTGGCGCTGATCATCTTTGCCGCCATCGTCTGGACCTTGCGGCGGATGAGTGGACGCTCCGTTGCGGTCGCGCCGTCCCGGCTGAAGATCACGAGCCACATCCTGCTCGCCGTGACCTTCCTGCAAATCTATTTCGGCGCGCTGGTCGCGGGCCTGCGCGCAGGCCGCCTCTACAACACCTGGCCTGACATCGACGGCGCATTCATTCCGGCGGCGGAGCGGCTGTTCTTCGAGACGCCGTGGTGGCGCAACCTGTTCGACAATACACTCACCGTGCAGTTCGAGCATCGCATGACCGCCTATGCGCTGCTGGCGCTGGCGGCATTTCATGCGCTCGATGCAATGCGCAGCGGTGCGAGCCGCGCCGTTGCTGCGGGCGCATGGGGGCTGTTTGCCGCCGTGGTGCTGCAGGCCGCGCTCGGCATCCTCACGCTGCTCAACCAGGTGCCGATCGATCTTGCGCTGTCGCACCAGGCCGTCGCGATCGTCGTGCTGACGCTTGCCATCGTGCAAATGGAGCAGCTGTCGCCACGGCGGATCGAACTGACCTCGGATAAGCTGGCGGCGGCGCGTTTGACGAGCTAGGGCATGCGGGAGGCCATGATGCGACCGCGCCTTGTACCCGAGCTGATCTGCTCTGACCTCGAGCAGAGTTTGGCGTTCTACGTCGATCTGCTCGGATTTCGTGTTCTCTACGCGCGTGCCGAGGACAGATTTGCATTCCTGGAAAGGGAAGGCGCCGAGCTGATGCTGGAGCAGCCCGTCAGCCGGGACCGTCTTTGGCCGAGGGCCGAACTGAGCAGGCCGTTCGGGCGCGGCGTGAATTTCCAGATCGAGGTTTCCGACGTCGATCACCTGCATTCGGCGATCGCCGCTGCGGGGATCGAGTGCTTCCTCCCCCTGGAGCAGCGATGGTACCGGCGCGACGGTTTTGAAATCGGCGTCCGTCAATTCGCCGTTCAGGATCCCGATGGGTATCTCATTCGCCTGTCGCAGAGTATCGGCGACAGACCCATCAAGCCCTGAGTTTCCCGGCCGCCTGCCGCCGCCCGGTTGCTGTCTCCGTCACCGGTCCGTTCATGAACAGCCTTGCCGCCTCCGCTCTCAGCCACTGATTTGCGGGATCGTTGTGGAAGCGGCGGTGCCAGAGCTGCTTCACATGCAGGTTCGGTGAGGCAAAGGGCAGCGGCAGGATCCGGATCACGCCGCGTTCGGCCAGAATCCGCGCGATGTCTTCGGGCACAACCATGATGAGGCTGGTCTCGCGCAGGATCGAAGGCACGCTGAGGAAACTGGAACAGTAGAGCCGTATGCGGCGGCGGATACCCATGCGGGCGAGCGCCGCCTCCGGGGCCGACCGCGCCACGCCACGATCGACGACGGCATGGTCGGCGGCGGCAAATTGTTTCAACGTCAATCGCCCACGCGCGGCCAGTGGGTTCGTGGCGCCCATGATGCAGACAAACTTCCGGTAGAACAGCCGCTGCTGAAACAGCGCGGCCTTGTCGATGCCGGCGAAATCGCCAAACGCCAGATCGATGGTGCCGCTGGCGAGATGATTCTCCAGGCTCGCCCGATCGAGCGGGGCGGCCCGCACGGTCGCTCGCGGCGCCCGTTCCAGCAGATGCCGGCTGAGCGTCGGAAGGAACACCGCTTCGCTGACGTCGGACATGCCAAACACGAATTCACGCTCAGTAGTGACAGGATCGAATTGCGGCGGAGCGAGAACGTCTTCGCGCACGATGGCGAAAATCTGCGTCAACGGACCCCGCAGCCGCAGCGCCGCCGGCGTCGGTTGCAGGCCATGCGAGGTGCGAATGAACAGGGGGTCGTCGAGCGCGGCGCGCAGCTTCTTCAGCGAAAAGCTGACGGTGGGCTGGCTCACGCCGAGCCGCAGCGCGGCTGCCTTGGTGCTCTGCGTTTCCAGCAGCGCCTCCAGCACGCCAAGCAGGTTCATGTCGAGCTGCCGTAACATCCCGCGCCTCCGCTGAAATAGACAGTGTAAATATCATGTATTCGATATTCTTGCTATGCGCCTTGCGACGCGATGCGTAGCTTCGCCGGATCAACAAAGCCGCCGGAAGCGGTGCCGGGGAGGGATGATGACCTTGAGCGAAGGTGAGGCGGCAGCGCAAGCCGATATCAACCGCAGCCGTGCCTACTATTGCCTGGCGATTCTGATGATGGTGCAGGCGCTGAATTTTCTCGATCGCGGCGTGATCAACATCCTCTTGGATTCGATCAAGAAGGATCTTGTGCTATCGGACACGATGATGGGCCTGCTGTCGGGCTTTGCCTTCGTGTTGTTCTACAGCCTGTTCGGCATCGTGGCGGCGCGGCTGGCTGACAACGGCAACCGCAAGACGATCATCTCGCTCGGGCTGTTCCTGTGGAGCGCCATGACAGCCCTGAGTGGGCTGGCGCAGAACGTCGTGCAGCTGGCGCTGGCGCGGTTTGGCGTCGGGATCGGCAAGTCGGCGGGACAAGGGCCGGCGCACTCGATGATTTCGGACTACTTCCCGAAGGAGACGCGCGCGCGTGCGCTTGCGATCTTTCAGGCCGGCGCCTATCTCGGCACGTTCCTCGGCTACTTCATCGGCGGCTGGGTCAACTACTATTACGACTGGCGGGTCGCCTTCGCGGTAGCGGGTCTGCCGGGCGTTCTGCTGGCAATCCTGCTTTACTTCACGGTGACCGAGCCGGCCCGTGGCCAGGCCGATGGTGGTGCTCGGCGCGCCGACCGTGCGTCCTGGGTCGAGACGGCGCGCTTTCTCCTGTCGCAAAGGTCCTTCGTGCTCACGGCGCTGGGCGGCGCGATGCTGGGCTTCGACCTCTACGCGTTCTCGGTCTGGCTGCCGGCCTTTCTCGGCCGCGTGCATCATCTGAACAGCGGTGAGATCGGCACCTACGCCGGGATTGTGCGCGGTGCCTGTGGTCCCATCGGGCTCCTGCTTGGCAGCCTGATGGTCGAGCGGCTGCGCCGTTCCGACGAAAGGTGGCAGCTTCGTGCGCCGGCGATTGCAAGCGCGCTTGCCTTCCCGGTGCTCGTGCTCGCCTTGCTCACGGATTCAATCGGTCTTGCGATGCTTGGCTTTGCGGTTTCCTCGGTGTTGCTTGCCTTTCATATGGGGCCGGTCTTCGCCGCGGTGCAGGCTACCGCACGGCTACGCATGCGGGCGATGGCGACCGCATCGTTCTTCCTTGCGGTCACGGTGATCGGCCTTGGCGTTGCCCCCCTGATCATCGGGATAGCCAACGATGTCCTGCAGCCAACATATGGCGCGCTCGCCATCCGCTATTCGCTGCTGCTGCCCGCCGCGGTGACCGTCATTGGCGCGGCATTGTTCTGGCGGGCGGCAAGCGACATCGAACAGGACATCAGGCGGGCCGAGGATGCGGCCTGACGCCGAAAGAAGGAATCAAGCCGCATGCAGCCGCAGTTCGAATTCGTGATGACCGTCCATCTGCGACTGGGCCCGCACGGCATCCAGAAGATCGGCCCACTGCCGACCGGCGGTGAGCGCCACTTTGTTCCGCTCGGCGATGGCATCTTCGAAGGGCCAAAGCTGCGTGGCAAGGTGCTGCCCGGCGGCGGCGAGTTTCCACTCCAGGCGCCGGAAGGGGTGCTGCGTATCGATGCGCGCTACTGCCTGCAAGAGGACGACGGCACGGTCATCCTGTTGCGAAACCGCGGCATCCGGCGCGCGCCGCCCGAAGTATTTGCCCGCTGGCGCGATCCTGCCGTCGTCGACAAGCCGGCGCCTTCCGAGTTCTACATGCGCGTGGTGCCGACTTTCGAAACGCCGCGCGGCAAGCACGACTGGCTGACCGAGAACATCTTCTTTGGTATTCTTGCCGATGAGCCATCGCCGGCGCCATGGCGGCTTTCCATCGACTACTATCGCCTGAAGTGAGGCGTCGCGTGCGCGGCGGTCGGCAAAGCGCGCGGACTTATTGTTCGCGCCCTGGCTGGTTCGCTTTCGGTTGCACGACGATGGCACCGGCGTTGGGGTGACGATTGTCGGCTGGCGCTCGCTGCCGGAGGCCATCACCTCGCATCCGTCCATCAAATAGGAAAGGCTGTGTTCCATACGTGCCGGCAACGGCCGGCGCGCGCGATTGTTCGGACGGAGTATCTTGCGCGTTGGCCGCCGTCGCAGCCAGTGCCAACACAAATGCGGTTGCCAATCTCGACATGACAGGCTCCTTTGCGCACAGGCCGTTCGCGCGGCGGCATGACACAGTTTCGATCATCGTCGAGGAGAAACCGGGCGCGAAGATGGCGATCATCCAGACGGCCCGGCAAATTGATCGGCGAGATTCAAACCCGTGGGCCGTTCGCGAGGCAGACGCGCGGCCAATTACCTGGCCTTCATCCAGCTTGCATCAATCCGGCTATGGGTGCGCGTTGATGAGTCCACGCCCTAGCAGTAGCCGTAGACGCCGCAGGCATAGGGCAGGCGCCAGTAATAACCTTCGTACGGGCCGCCGTAGTAGGGGCCCTGATAGTCATATGAGAACGGCCGGCCGTAATAGCCGGGGATGGTGCTGGCGCCCGGTAGCAGCGGCGTGCCCGGCAAATTCGCCGTGTATCCTTCGGGACCGTAAGCCGGCGTGATCAACAGCGCTTCATCTGTCTCGGGCAGCGGCGCGCGGTAGGGCGTCGCCGGGGCAACCGTCGTGCGATAGCGGTAGCCGGCGCGCGGCAGGCCGGGCGGCAATTGCGCAGACGCACGCGCGGTGCGGCTCTTCGGCGGCGGCTTGCTGGCGGCCTTCGGCGATGGCTTGCTGTCGGCCGTCGCCGCTGGCTTGTCGTCGGCCTTCGGCGGTGGCTTGTCGTCGGCGTCAGCCACGGAGCTTGCCACAGCGAAGGCCACGGCAGTCGTTAGCGTCATCAGGCGCAACATGGTCGGCTCCGAATCCGGGAGGCGACAGAATGCCAGTTTTCGCGTGGGCAGGGGTTAACGGGAAGTTACCGGTCCTCATCCTGAGGAGCCCGCCAACGGCGGGCGTCTCGAAGGTTGGCCGCATCGAGGCTCTCATGGTTCTCCCGGCGATGCGCCAGCATTGCCCGGAGACGCGCGCCGAGGCGCGCTTCTCACCATGAGGTCACGTCCCCAGCGCCTGCTCGAGATCAGCGATCAGATCTTCCTTGTCCTCGATGCCGATCGACAGGCGCACCACGTTAGGGGCGGCGCCTGACTTGACCTTGGCAGCATCGTCGAGCTGGCTATGAGTGGTGGAGGCCGGGTGGATCACCAGCGAGCGGGTGTCGCCGACATTGGCCAGATGCGAGAACAGCTTCAGGTTCGACACCAGGTTGACGCCCGCGTCATAGCCGCCCTTGAGGCTGAAGGTGAACACGGCGCCGGCGCCCTTCGGCGCATATTTGCGCGCGAGCTGGTTGTACTTGTCACCGGCAAGCCCCGCATAGCTCACCGAGTCGACTGCCGGATGCTTTGACAGATATTCGGCGACCGCCCTGGCATTCTCGCAATGTTTTTGCATGCGCAACGGCAGGGTTTCGATGCCGGTCAGGATAAGGAACGCGTTGAACGGCGACAGCGAGGGCCCGAGGTCGCGCAGGCCAAGCACGCGGCAGGCAATCGCGAAAGCGAAATTGCCAAAGGTCTCCTGGAGCTTGATGCCGTGATATTCGGGGCGCGGTTCGCTCAGCATCGGATATTTGTTGTCCTTCGACCAGTCGAAGGTGCCGGCATCGACGATGATGCCGCCGATCGAGTTGCCGTGGCCGGCGAGAAATTTTGTCAGCGAGTGCACGACGATGTCGGCGCCGTGATCAATCGGGCGGATCAGATAGGGCGTCGCCAGCGTGTTGTCGACGATCAGGGGTACGCCGGCCTTGCGCGCCACGGCCGATATCGCCTCGATGTCGGTGACGCTGCCGCCGGGATTGGCGATCAATTCGATGAAGATCGCCTTGGTGTGCGGCGTCACCGCGCGCTCGAAGCTGCCGATGTCGTCCGGATCGGCCCACGCCACGTTCCAGCCGAAGCTCTTGAAGGCGTGGGTGAACTGGTTGATCGAGCCGCCATAGAGTTTTCGCGCCGCGATCAGTTCGTCGCCGGGCCGCATCAACTGGTGCAGCACGACAACCTGCGCGGCGTGGCCGGAGGCAACCGCAAGCGCTGCGGTGCCGCCCTCGAGCGCTGCGACGCGTTCTTCCAGCACCGCGTTGGTCGGGTTGCCGATGCGGGTGTAGATGTTGCCGAACGCCTGCAGGCCGAACAGCGAGGCCGCATGGTCGGCGTCGTTGAACACGAACGATGTCGTCTGGTAGATCGGCGTTACCCGCGCGCCGGTGGTCGGATCGGGCTGCGCGCCCGCATGGACGGCAAGCGTTGAAAATCCGGGCTGACGATCGGTCATGCTTGGTGTCCTGTTGCTGGCGGGGTTTGAATGGCGCGGCATGCTGATGGCGGACGGCGCCGCCGTCAAGGCGGATCGGCGGCATTGCGCATGTTCGAAAGCGCGTGCTTCACCTTGCCGCGCGCCCGGTGCAATTGTTTCACGATTGCGTCAGGTCGCCTCAGTCTTGTTTTTCGCCGCGAGATCGGAGGCCGTGGTCGATCCGCCGCCGACGCTGACCCGGTTCAGCGACAGCCGCATGCCCTGGGTGGGGACAGGCGCGCGCTTCGCGCTCAGCGTGCGCGAATTGACGCCCATCCACGCGATTTCCGAGGACAGGCGGCCATATTCGATTTTCGGGCAGCGGTTCATCACCACCTTGAGCCCCGCGGCTTCCGCCTTTTCGGCGGCCGCATCGTCGCGCGCGCCGAGTTGCATCCAGATCACCTTCGGCAGCGGCGAGAGCGTCAGCGCCTCGTCGACCACGGGCATGATGTGGCTGGAATTGCGGAAGATGTCGATCATGTCGATGGGGCGGCCGATGTCGCTCAGCGAGGCAACGAACGGCTTGCCGAGCAGCTCCTTGCCGACATGGCCGGGATTGACCGGGATCATGTCATAGCCGCGCTGCGCCAGATATTTGAACGCGAAATAACTCGGCCGCACATTGACCGGTGAGGCACCGACCATCGCGATGGATTTTACGTTGTTGAGGATGGCGCGGATGTAGTTGTCGTCATAGGTGTCGTGGTTCATTTCGTACTTTCTTGGACTCTCATGGTGAGGGCGCGCCTTCGCGCGTCTCGAACCATGAGGCCACAGACGGGCCTTCATCCTTCGAGACGCCGCTTGCGCGGCTCCTCAGGATGAGGGGCATCTTACTTATCCTGCCATTTCGGCTCGCGCTTCTCGATGAAGGCGCCGATGCCTTCCTCGGCGTCGCGCGCCATCATGTTTTCGGTCATCACTTCTGCCGCGTAGCGATAGGCGGCCGCAAGGCTCATCTCGGCCTGGCGGTAGAACGCCTCCTTGCCGAGCTTGACGGTGTAGGCGGATTTCAAGGCGACCTTCTGCGCCAGCGCGATTGCCGCCGCACGCTCTTGCCCAGCCGGCACCACGTGATTGACGAGACCGATGTCGCGCGCCGCGTGAGCGCGAACCGGTTCTCCGGTGAGCAGCATTTCCATCGCCTGCTTGCGCGGCACGTTGCGCGACAAGGCCACCATCGGCGTCGAGCAGAACAGGCCGATGTCGACGCCGGGCGTGGCGAAGCTCGCCTCCTCCGACGCCACCGCAAGATCGCAGCTCGCGACGAGCTGGCAGCCGGCTGCGGTGGCGATGCCCTGGACGGAAGCTACCACGGGCTTGGGTAGATGCACGATCGCCTGCATCATCGCGCTGCAGGCGTTCATGATCATGCCGAAATAGGCGCGGCCGTGGTCGGCGTCGCTGCGGCGCGCGGTCAGTTCCTTCATGTCGTGGCCGGCGGAGAAGGCGGGGCCGTTGGCGGCGATGACCAGCGCGCGCACCGCCTTGTCGTCGCGAATATCGTTCAGCGCCGCGTGCAATTCCGCAATCATCGCTTCCGACAGGCTGTTGCGCGCCTCTACGCGGTTCAGCGTCAGCACGGCAATCGTGCCGATCGTCTCGCGCAGGAGGATCGGCGATTGCGAAGCTTTGGCGCGGGCGGTCTGGGGCATCTGAAGAATTCTTCCGGCTTGAGCGGTCGCCAACTTAATGTAAGAGACCGGCTTAATCGAGGGCAGGGAACGCATGGCAAATCCGAAAATGAGCGTGGCTGAACTGGAGAAGTTCCTGCGTGTGGAATTCCCCCAGGCCTTTGCCGACGGAAACATCATCGTCGAGCGCGCCGACGGTGGATCCTGCCGCCTGCGCGAACGCTTTGGCGAACGCATGCTGCGTCCGGGCGGCACGGTGTCGGGACCGACGCTGATGGCGCTGGCGGATTGCGCGATGTATGTCGTTCTGCTGTCGGCGATCGGCCCTATCGGGCTTGCGGTGACCACCAATCTCAACATCAATTTTCTGCGCAAGGGCTCGCCGGGCCAGGACGTTTTCGCCGAAGCGAGGCTCCTGAAGCTCGGCAAGCGTCTTGCGGTCGGCGAGGTGACCTTGCTGTCGGGGACCTCGCCCGATCCGATCGCGCATGTGACGGCGACCTATTCCATTCCAAATACGTAGGGTTTTATACGGTAATATTACACCATATTTGTAACCTATTGTTTTTGCTTATAATTTATATGCCGATGGGCATTGACGGGCGCGCGCACCTTCTCTAGAAATCCGCGCAGTTCGGCGCCGGTGGCGCCGATTTCCATTTTCACGGAATCCGCACATGAAAACCTTTTCGGCCAAACCCGCCGACGTGCAGAAGAAGTGGGTCGTGATCGACGCCAAGGGTCTGGTCGTCGGCCGCCTCGCCACGCTCGTTGCCATGCGCCTGCGCGGCAAGCATCTGCCGACCTACACGCCGCATGTCGATTGCGGCGACAACGTCATCATCGTCAACGCCGCCCATGTCGTGCTCACCGGCCGCAAGCGCGATAACAAGGTGTACTACAAGCACACCGGCTTCATCGGCGGCATCAAGGAACGCACCGCCAGGGAAATCCTCGAGGGCCGTTTCCCCGAGCGCGTCATGGAGAAGGCGATCGAGCGCATGATCCCGCGCGGTCCGCTTGGCCGCATGCAGATGAGCAATCTGCACGTCTATTCCGGCGCCGAGCATCCGCATGAAGCGCAACAGCCCGAGAAGGTCGATATCGCTTCAATGAACCGCAAGAACATGAGGGCCGCATAACCATGTCCGACACCATGCAGTCTCTCGACCAGCTCTCGCAGCTGAAGCCGGCGGCTCCCGAAGCGCCGAAATACGTCAAGAAGGTCGACAAGCAGGGCCGCGCCTATGCCACCGGCAAGCGCAAGGACGCGGTCGCCCGCGTCTGGATCAAGCCCGGCGCCGGCAAGGTCACGGTCAACACCCGCGAGGTCGAGGTCTACTTCGCCCGTCCGGTGCTGCGCATGATGATCCAGCAGCCGCTGGTCGCAGCCGCGCGTGCCGGCCAGTACGACGTGATCTGCACCGTCAACGGCGGTGGTCTGTCGGGGCAGGCCGGCGCGGTGCGCCACGGCATCTCCAAGGCGCTGACCAACTTCGAGCCGGAGCTGCGCACCGTGCTCAAGAAGGGCGGCTTCCTGACCCGCGACTCCCGCGTGGTCGAGCGCAAGAAGTACGGCAAGGCCAAGGCCCGCCGTTCGTTCCAGTTCTCGAAGCGCTAATTGCTTTGCTAAAATTTGCAGCGCTTGCTGCATTCAGGAGATGAAAAAGGGCGCTGAAAGGCGCCCTTTTTTACTGCCGACTTAGCGAATTAATTGATCCAGTTTTTCATGAAAACTTGCCTGTGAACGACAACGGATTGCCAACACGGGATGCGTAGCGTGTGAGGGCGCTACGGCGTGCCGAATTGCCGGCACATCCTGCATCACTATCGCCCGGTGACCCAATGTCATTCGATACCTCAACGCTCTATCTCGTGGCGACTTTGCTGGCAGCCATGCTCGGCGCCATGCTCGTGTTTTTCGGCAGGCAGGAAAATATCCCGGCGCTGAAATGGTGGGGCGCGCGCCTATCTGCTCGGCTCGGCCGCCGTCGCGACCTGGACCGATTGCAGGCGACCGCGCTCGGCGAGGTCGCCTCGCTGGCGCTGACCGCGATCGGTTTCCTCGTCCTGCGGCATCGTGTGGAACGCCTCGCGCGTTTTCCAGGGCCGCAAGCCGATCTGGCCGGGGCTCGTGCTCGGCGCGTTGGTCTGGATCGCCACCATGACGACGCTGGCGCCGCAGGACGCCGTGCTGCGGCTCGTCATGGGCGCATCGATCGTCGCGGTCTATGCGGCGCTCACCGCGTCCGAATTGTGGGCCGAGCGGCGGCGCGACGATGCAGCGCGGCTGGCCGGCGGTCACGATCCCGGTGCTGCATGGCTGCGTGCTGTTGCTGCCGATCCTGCTCGGCAGCTTTCCTGCGCCCGCATGACGCGAATTTCGGCAACTCGATCTGGGTGACGGTGTTCTCGGTCGAACTCGTGCTCTATGCGATCGGCACCGTGTTCGTGATCTTCATGCTGGTGTCGGACCGCGCGGTGGCCGTGCACAAGAACGCCGCTTCGATGGACCCGTTGACCGGCCTGCTCAATCGCCGCGGCTTCTCCGAGGCCTGCGCGCGCGTGATCGAGCGCGAGGCCAATGCCGGCCGCCCGGTTTCCGTGATGATCTTCGACATCGACCATTTCAAGTCGATCAACGACCGCTTCGGCCATCCGGCCGGCGACGAGATCCTGAAGCTGTTCTCCGTCGTCATCGGGGCGAGCCTGCGCCTCAGCGATCTCTCCGGGCGCATCGGCGGCGAGGAGTTCGCCGCGCTGTTGCCCTGCCCACTGGAAGAGGGCGTCATCGTGGCCGAACGCGTGCGTGAGGCGTTCGAGGCCTCCGGCATCACCTGCGAGGAGGGAGCGGTCGATACCACCGTCAGCATCGGGGTTGCCGGCGGGCCGGCGGGCACCGAACTCGAAGTGCTGCTGGCGGCGGCCGACACCGCGCTCTACCAGGCCAAGCGCACCGGCCGTAACCGGGTCGAGGCGGCGGAGGAGTTGCCGCTGTCGCTGGAAGATTGGCGGCGCAAGTCCGCGGGGACCGCGGCGCCCGACCGCGTCAGAGCGGCGATGGCCTGACCGGAAGTGCAGGTAACGCTCCGTTTACCATTCGCTCCATATCATTCCGTCCATGGACTCATATCGTCGACGAAACCCGCAGGCCGCGCTGATGGCGCTGGAAGCCGCAGCCGCCTCGGCGCGTGGCGGCTTTGCCTGCCTGTTTTCGTCGTCGGAGGAATATGAGACGGCGCTGATCGTGGAGCGGCGTGCGCAGGGCCATTACGGCTGGCAGACGAACCCGTGGCCCGCGGTGATGTTTGTGGGCTGCTCGCTCGCAATGGCCGGCACGGTATTGCTGTTCAACTGACCGCCGCGAATTCTGCCGTACCAATTTTGCAGTGCCAGGGCGCCGCATGGCGCCTTTTGCTTTTGTGCCGGACCGGCTAGAGACGGGGCCTTGCCAGCACGAGGGTCCCATGATCACCGAAATCGCCCAGATCGACGTCAAGCCCGGCTCCGAGAAGGATTTTGAAGCCGCCGTTGCCAAGGCCAAAGCCGCTTTCGGCCGCTCCAAAGGTTTTCATGGCTTTGAGCTGCACCGCTCGATCGAAAAGCCGCAGCGCTACCGGCTGATGGTGAAGTGGGAGACGCTGGAGAACCACACCGTCGATTTTCGCGGCTCCGAGAATTTTGCGGAGTGGCGCGGCCTTGTCGGACAGTATTTTGCCGCCCCGCCTGATGTCGAGCATACCAACACGGTGGTGACGAGCGCAGGCTGACGCGTCGCTAGCGCCGGCTCAGGCCGTCACGGCTTCGGACGCCCGGTTCGGCCTTGAAGTGATCGATCATCACCTTGGCGATCGCCATCAGCGGCAGCGCCAGCGCCAGCCCCCAGATGCCGAACACGACGCCGAGCAGGATCTGGAACGCGAACAGCGTCGCCGGCGGGATGTCGAGCGCCTGGCGCTGGATGATCGGGGTCAGCACATAGCTTTCCAGCGCGTGCACGCCGAGGAACAGGACGAAGGCGCTGATGGCGGCGACCCAGCCCGAGGCGAGGCTCGCCAGCACCACGATCAGCCCGCCGAGGATCGCGCCGACGGTGGGGATGAAGGCGAGCAGGCCCGCCTGGATACCGAGGATGAACGAGCTGGGAATGCCAATGACCAAAAGTCCGATCCAGGTGACGAGGAACACCGCGCCCATGGTGATGATCTGCGCGATCAGCCAGCGCTCCAGCGTGTCGCCGATGCGGTCGATAATGATCGTGGCCCGCGCGCGGTGCTTGGCCGGGGCCATGAACAACAGGCCGTTGCGGTAGATGCTGGGCTGCACCGCGAAGGCAAGCCCGAGGAACAGCACGATAAAGAAGTTGCCGACGGCGCTGACGGTGCCGAGCAGCACCTTGAAGGTCTGACCCAGGATCGCGCCGCCACTCGAGGCGATCGTGCTGGCGCTGGGCAGATGCGGCGTCGATGGCGCCGGCGTCTCTGTTGACGTCGACGGCGTTGCGCCGAAGGAGGAGAGATCGAAGAAACTGGTATCGACGCCGTGGCTGTCGAGGAACGTCTTCACGTTCACGATCTGCGCCTTCATCGTGTTGCTCAGCACGGTTGCCTGCTGCGCGATCGTGGTGCCGCCGAGGAAAACGATGCCCGACAGCAGCGCCACGCAGCGTCAGGCAGACGATGGTCAGCCGTACCGGCTGCGGCAGGCGCACCAGGCGGCCGAGCAGGCCGCTCATGGCGTTCAGGGCCACGCCGAGCAGCATGCCGGCAAAAATCAGGAAGATCGTTGCGGCAAAATACCAGGCAAACAGCAACAAGCGCGATGAAGAGGACCACGCCGATGCCGCCGACCGCTATCGACCATGCGAGGTCGTTGCGGGCCTGAAGGCGCTCCTCGGTCGAACCTGGCATGACGTTCCCTTCCTGCAGCCGGCTTGGCCCGGCCACTCATTCGACAAAACGCGCCCCGGATCAAGCCGGCATCGCCGCCGGTTTGACGCTGTCGCATCTGGTGTGCCAAGCGAAAGGCGTAGCCGAATCGCGGGAAGGGCGGGGCGGAATGATTTTCAAATTGCTCGGGCCGCTGGCGCTGCTCGCCGCACTCGTGATCGGCGACCAGATCAGGATCAACCGGCCCGGTCACAAATTCCGCCTGACGGTCGATGTCGAGACGCCCGCCGGGGTCAAATCGGCCTCCAGCGTTCTCGCGGTGACGCCCGATCGCGGTTATAGCCCGCGGCGGCAGCACACGCACGTCCGGGGATGCGGTGCTGGTCGACCTCGGCGGCGGCAAAAGCCTGGTGGCGCTGCTCGCCCATCGCGATGGCAAGCTCGATCTCGCTGAGATCAACTATGTCGCGCTGCGCGCCTATAACGCGGCCGCCGGCAAGCGCGTCAATTTCAACGACATGAGCAAGCAGACCGGCATCGTGCCGGTCGAGGGCGCGCTGATCCCGGTTCTGCTGGCGTCCTTCGACCCGGCCAATCCCGGCAGCGCAAAGCTGGTTGCGCCCGACGATACGCAAGCCGTGCTCGGCAAGGGATTTCGGCTGCGCGGCATCACAGCGGAAGTCGTGCCGAACGGCTTCTGGCCGATCGATTTCGGCGGCGCGCTCGGCGAGCCCGTCACGCGCGGCATCGCCGGCAAGCTGCCCTGGCTTGGCGAGGCCAATGCTTCGGCGCGCAGCCGCCACCGCGCTGAAGGCTGCCGGTTTGCCGGAGGTCGAGACCATCGATGCGCGGGAGGCTTTTACCCGCAAATAGCGCGGGCAGTCAGTGCGCCCGCTTGGGGCGAGCGCGGACGGCTGCTGGACGAGCTGAAAACCATCCTTTCCGCCTATCTCGACGCCAAACTTGCCGCGGGCCGACATTCCTGCAGGGGTATGGCGCGTGAGAGGCGGAGCACAACATATTGATCCGGCAGGGCTCCGAAGGCATGATCCGGCTTCGGAATCGTGGCTCCAACGAAAAAGTTTTCTCGTGCGAGACGTAGACAATGAAGCGGCCCGTGGTCGGTGTGATCGGCAATTCCCACCGCATCGAAAATCGTTTCGCTATCCAGGCGGTAGGTGAGCGCAACCTGCGCGCCGTGGCTGACGTGTCGGGCGCGATCCCGCTGATGTTTGCCTCGATCCCTGAAATCACCGACGTCGGCGCGCTGCTCGATGCGGTCGACGGCATCGTGCTGACCGGCGCGCGCGCCAACGTCCATCCCACCCGTTTCAATGTCGACCCCTGCGAGAAACACGAGCCCTACGACATCCATCGCGACGACGTTGCGCTGGCGGTCGCGGAAGCCTGCGTGCAGCGCGGCGTTCCGCTGTTCGGCATCTGCCGGGGCTTGCAGGAGATGAACGTCGCGTTCGGCGGCTCGCTGCATCCGGAAATCCGCGAATTGCCGGGGCGCATCAATCATCGCATGCCGCGGCTCGAGAACGGCGACATCCATCCCGATCACAAGGTGATCTTCGCCGATCGCCATGACGTTCACCTGACGCCGGGCGGCGCCTTTGCAAAGATCCTGGGATGCGAGACCATCCGGGTGAACTCGCTGCACGGCCAGGGCATCCTCGAACCCGGCAAGCGCGTGGTGATCGAGGGCGTCGCCGAGGACGGCACCATCGAGGCGATCCGGATTGCGGACGCGGCGGGCTTTGCGCTCGGCGTGCAGTGGCATGCGGAGTACGATCCGCAGAAGAACCCGATCAACCGCGCGCTGTTCGAGGCGTTCGGCGAGGCGCTGCAGGGGCACCGGCGGGCGGGGTAGCCGCGCGGCGGATTCAAGTTGTGAGCGAGTTTTTGCGCTCATGTGTTATTCAGGTTGTTGGTTTGCGTGATTTCCCGCCGGATTTTGGGAACAGGCCGTACTTTTGCGTGGTCGAAATTTACGCCCGGTTGCCGTAAGCCGGAAATGTGTGCGGCATCCCGAAAGCACCGAACAGATGAGCTGCGGTGCCCGGTTCACACCATGCCGCTCACCGTTTCTCTCCTCCGCTGGAGCCTTCGGTATCATGACCATAAGGAGCCGCCTGGTATTAGCGATGGTGTTGCTCGTCCTGGCAACCGTCGCTGCCGTCGGCCTGCTTGCGAATTATTTCGGCGTGGCCGAGCCGAGGGTGATGCTGGCCGGTGGCGCGGTCGCGGTGCTGCTCGCGCTGATCGCCGCACATTTGATGGCAAGGTCGGTGTCCCGGCTCCTCGCTGCGGAAACGGCGAGGCAGGAGGCTGCGCACCGGGCGCTCGCGGAAAGCGAGCAGAAACGGCCCAGGCCATCATCAAGACATCGCTCGATGCGTTCTTCCAGACCGACCTGGACGGCATCATTCTCGAATGGGGGCCGCAAGCCGAAGCCTTGACCGGCTGGACCCGAACGGAGGCGATCGGCGCCAATGTGATGGAACTGCTGGTGCCGGAACGGCTGCGCGATGCGCACCGGCAGCGGCGAAAAAAAATGCTGAGTGAAGAATTGGGCCGCTCCGCCGGCACCCGGTTCGAGGCTAGCGCGATGCACAGGGACGGACGCGAATTCGCAGTCGAGGTCTCGGCCACCGCGCTTCGCCGCGGCGACAGCTATGTCCTCAACAACTTCATGAGGGACATCAGCCAGAAGCGCCTTGCCGAGGAACAATTGATCCAGGCGCAGAAGATGGAGGCGGTCGGCCAGCTCACCGGCGGCATCGCGCACGAATTCAACAACATGCTCACCGTGATCACGGGGACGATCGAAATCCTGGCGGACGGTGTCAAGGACAGGCCGCAGCTCGCGGCGGTGGCGAAGCTGATCGGCGATGCGGCCGATCGCGGCGCGCGGCTGACGTCGAGCCTGCTCGCCTTTGCGAGGAAGCAGCCGTTGCAGCCCGCGGAGATCGACATCAACGGGCTGGTCAAGGACACCGCGCAATTGCTGTCATTGACGTTCGACAAGCGGATCGAGATTGCGATGAGCCTCGACAGCGACGTCTGGCCGGCATTCGTCGACCGGGGGCAGTTGAGTTCGGCGCTGCTCGACCTCGCCATCAACGCCCGGGACGCGATGCCTGACGGCGGCATACTCACGCTTGCGACCAGAAACGTCGTGTTCGGCATTCGTGAGGCCGTCGCCATCGGCGTCGAGTGCGCCGGCGACTATGTCGTCATCGATGTCTACCGACACCGGCACCGGTATCCCGCAATCCATTCGCGACAGGATTTTCGATCCCTTCTTCTCGACAAAGGATGTCGGCAAGGGCACCGGACTCGGGCTCAGCATGGTGTTCGGCTTCGTCAAGCAGTCCGGCGGCAGCATCGAGGTCTGCGGCGAGGAGGGCTGCGGTGCGACGTTCCGGATCTACCTGCCAAAGGCCGACGCGTACGCATCTCGCGCGGCCGATGACGACGAGCGGCCGGTGCTGGGCGGCAGTGAAACCATCCTTTGTGTCGAAGACGACAGCGAAGTCCGCAAATACGTGACGTTGCAGCTCGAGAGCCTCGGTTACGGGGTCATCGTCGCCGCCGACGCGGCTGAAGCCCTTGCGATCGCCGGCCGCGGCACGCCTTTCGACCTGCTCTTCACCGACATCGTGATGCCCGGCAGCATGAATGGACGGCAGCTTGCCGAGCAGATGATGGCCGGCCGGCCGTCGCTGCGGGTCCTCTTCACATCCGGCTATGCGTACGCCGCCATCCACTCACAGGGCCGCGTCGGCCAGGGCATACCGATCCTGACCAAGCCCTACCGCAAGGCCGAGCTCGCGCGGATGCTGCGCCGCTGCCTGGACCCGGCCGTGGATTCCGCGGGCGATCCGATCCCGCTGCCATATTCCGTCCAGCCGGATGTCGAACGCTTCCTGCGACAGAACCCGCAATAGCCCGTTGCCCGCCATCTGCTGAATGCGCCGCCGATATTTCCGCTATAGTGCAGGCCGTAGCAGAGGAGGCGGCGATGCGAACCCCGCGATGGTCGAGGCGCGAACTTCTCAAGGCGTCGGTTGCTTCGGCGGCGGCAACGCTGTTCGCCGAACCGTTGCGGGCGGCGCTGCCGCCGGCTTCCAGCGTGACGCCAGCCTTGGTCGAGGCGGCGCGCAAGGAGGCAAAGCTCTCCTTCTACAGCGCCCTCGAGCTCAACGTCGCCGAGCGCGTGGCGCGGACGTTTGAGGCGAAGTATCCGGGGATCGCCGTGCGCGTCGAGCGCTCCGGCGCCGAGCGGATCTTTCAGCGCATCGCGCAGGAGCAGGGCAGTGGCATCAAGGTGGTCGATATCGCCAACTCCACCGACCCCGCGCATTACCTCGACTGGAAGAAGAACGACTGGCTCGAGCCGTATCTGCCGGAAGAGGTGGCGAAGAATTTTCCAGCCGACCAGATCGATCCCGACGGCACGCATGCGACCGTGTGCGCCTGGCTCGAGGCGATCGGCTACAACACCGATCTCGTCAAGCGCGAAGACGCGCCAAAGAGCTACGCCGACCTGCTTGACCCGAAATGGCGCGGCAAGATCGTCAAGGCGCATCCCGGCTACAGCGGCGCGATCCTGACCGCGACCTTCATCCTGTCGCGCGATCTCGGCTGGGAGTTTTTCGAGAAGCTCGCGCAGCAGAAGGTCATGCAGGTGCAGTCGGCGGCCGATCCGCCGAAGAAGGTCCTGCTCGGCGAGCGCGCCGTCATGGCCGACGGCAATGACTACAATCTGGTGCTGCTGAAGGACCAGGGCAAGCCGGTCGAGGTGGTCTATCCCGCCGAGGGCGCCCCGCTGATCATCGTGCCGAGCGGCATCTTCAAGAACGCGCCGAGCCCGAACGCCGCAAAGCTGTTCCAGCATTTCTTCTTCAGCGCCGAGACGCAGCAGATGCTGGTCGACAGCTATGCGCACCGCTCGTTCCACGCCCAGGTGAAGGAGAAGGGCGCGCATGTGCCGCTGTCGGCGCTCAAGCTGCTGAAATCCGATCCGGCCGCCGTGCAGGCCCAGAGCGAGGCGATCAAGGCCCGCTACACCAAGCTGTTCGGGGTGTGAGCCTCGACCACGAGATATTGACGTCGTGGTCTAGAATGTGAATTCTTGATCCATGGGCCACGCCAAGTTCAGCGAGGAAGACTTTTTCGCCGCCGCGCGAGCGATCGCAGCCGGGCACGGACCTGCCGCTGTGACGGTCGCCTCGATCAGCGCGCGGCTGAAATCGCCGACCGGCTCGTTCTATCATCGCTTCGCCTCGCTCGAGATCTTGCTGGGCGAATTGTGGCTGTGCGCCGTTCTCGATTTTCAGAGCGGGATGGCGGCGGCGCGCGATGCCGGCGATGCGCTCGCGGCGGCGCTGCACACGCCAGCCTGGGCGCGAAACAATCTCGACCAGGCGCGATTGTTGTTGCTTTACGACCGCCGCGATTTCGTCGCCGGTGAGTGGCCGAAGCAGTTGCGGGAGCGCGTTGCCGAGATGACGAAGCGAATGGACGCGGCATCGCCCCGCTGGGCGCGCATGATCTTTGGCAAGGCCGGACGCAAGGAGGTCCGCCTGGCCCAGTTCCTGATCTCGGAGCTTCCCGTCGCTGTCGTTCGTCAGCACCTCGTGCGTGGAGAAAAGCCGCCACCGCTCGTGGATGAGATCATCCGCACGACCTACGCGGCCATCATGGCTGACTATCAGCCGCGAAAGTCCCGGACGCGAGGCCCGCGCCGTCAGTAAGGCGGGATGTACCGCCACGATCCGTCGGGTTGGCGTTCGAGCAGCGTCCTGCCTGTGCCGAACGGTTCGGGCGTCAGGCCACGAATGTGGACCTCGATCCGCTCGACATCGAGCCGGACCACGATCAAGTTGGCATCGGCAAATCCCGGCGGCATTTGCGCGTCCAGCTCGCTCGGCCAGACCGAGCGCATTTCCTTGAGGTCGTCGACGATGGTGACCCGGCCACCCAATGTGACGTAACGGTCGCCGGAGGCGTGCTGGTGGGCCACTGAGACAAGCGGGCATGCGCGCATTTCGGCGACCTTGCGCGAGGTCCTGCGGACCAGGAAGCGCCGAGCTCCACTTGTCGGCGCCCGGCGCGCCGGCAAAGGAGTCGACGGCCCGCACGCTGGTGCCGCCTTCAAGCGAACGTGTGGCGAGCCAGCAGATCCGCAAGCCGGTGACTGTCTCGTGCGCCGCGGCGAGGAACGCGTCCGATCTGGCTTTCGGTAATCTGGGGAACTGGCGGCATTGTCGTCGCGATGGGTGGCGGCGTCGTGGTCATGATTGCCTCCGTCGGGATTGGCAAGGACACCCTACGCACCAGGAGACCACAGAGTCTAGAATATGTGTTCTACATCTCGGCAAATGAAAAGGCGCCCGTTTCGGGGCGCCTTTCGCATGTCGTTGGCGTGAGTATTGCGGGGAGGTGATCCCCGAAAGATCACAGCGAGTAGTACATGTCGAATTCGACCGGGTGCGGGGTCATCTCGAAGCGCTCGACCTCGGTCATCTTCAGCTCGATATAGCTGTCGATGAAGTCGTCGTCGAACACGCCGCCGTTCTTGAGGAACGCGCGGTTCTTGTCGAGATTTTCCAGCGCCTCGCGCAAGCAGCCGCACACGGTCGGGATCTGCTTCAGCTCTTCCTTCGGCAGGTCGTAGAGGTCCTTGTCCATCGCCGGGCCCGGATCGATCTTGTTCTTGATGCCGTCGAGGCCGGCCATCAGCATCGCGGCGAAGCCGAGATACGGATTGGCCATCGGGTCGGGGAAGCGGACCTCGACGCGCTTGGCCTTCGGGTTGGAGGTGTAGGGGATGCGGCAGGAGGCCGAACGGTTGCGCGCGGAGTAGGCGAGCAGCACCGGGGCTTCATAGCCGGGGACCAGACGCTTGTAGGAGTTGGTCGAGGGGTTGGTGAAGGCGTTGATCGCCTTGGCGTGCTTGATGATGCCGCCGATGTAGTGGAGGCAGGTCTCCGACAGGTCGGCGTACTTGTTGCCGGCGAACACCGGCTTGCCGCCCTTCCAGATCGACTGGTGGACGTGCATGCCCGAGCCGTTGTCGCCGTAGACCGGCTTCGGCATGAAGGTGGCGGTCTTGCCGTAGATGTGGGCGACCTGGTGGATGCAGTATTTGTAGATCTGCATCTGGTCGGCCATCAGCGTCAGCGTGTCGAACTTCATGCCGAGTTCGTGCTGGGCGGAAGCGACTTCGTGGTGATGCTTCTCGACCTTGACGCCCATCTTGGCCATGGCGCCGAGCATTTCCGAGCGCATGTCCTGCACGCTGTCCTGCGGCGGCACCGGGAAGTAGCCGCCCTTGGTGCGGATGCGGTGACCGAGGTTGCCGCCTTCGTATTCGGTGTCCGAGTTGGTCGGCAATTCCGACGGAGTCGAGCTTGAAGCCGGTGTTGTAAGGGGTCGGACGAGAAGCGCACGTCGTCGAACACGAAGAACTCGGCTTCGGGGCCGACGAACACGGTGTCACCGACGCCCATCGACTTCACCATCGCCTCGGCCTTCTTGGCCATGCCGCGCGGATCGCGGTTATAGGGCTCGCCGGTGGTCGGCTCGAGCACGTCGCAGATGATGACCATGGTGGTCTCGGCAAAGAACGGATCGATCGTCGCGGTGATCGGGTCGGGCATCAGGCACATGTCGGATTCGTTGATCGCCTTCCAGCCGGCAATCGACGAACCGTCGAACATCAAACCTTCGGCGAACGTTTCCTCTTCGATCATGCCGACGTCGAAGGTCACGTGCTGCCACTTGCCGCGCGGATCGGTGAAGCGCAGGTCGACGTATTTGACGTCGTTGTCCTTGATCGATTTCAGGACGTCTTTGGCGGTCTTCATGAATTCCCCTTATCTCTGGCGGGTCGGTTTCCTGTGTGAACGGCGAGGTGGGTCGCGAACGAAATCAGGCTGCTGCAGCAGCCTGTTTTTGTTGTTTTTTGCCGCGAATTTCCGGATAGCACCCGGCTCAGATAGCGTCCAGCCCGGATTCGCCGGTTCTGATGCGGATCGCCTCTTCGATGTTGGAAACGAAGATCTTGCCGTCGCCGATGCGACCTGTTTGGGCAGCGCGGCGGATCGCGTCGATCGCCTTCTCCACGAGGTCGTCGCCGATCACGATCTCGATTTTGACCTTGGGCAGGAAGTCGACGATGTATTCCGCACCGCGATACAGTTCGGCATGGCCCTTCTGCCGTCCAAAGCCCTTGGCCTCGGTCACGGTGATGCCCTGGAGTCCGACTTCCTGAAGCGCCTCCTTCACCTCGTCGAGCTTGAACGGCTTGATGATGGCTTCAATCTTCTTCACTGACTTTGCCTCCCCGGCACTTCTCATTGCAGACGGCTGCGTCGTATCGATGGTTGCGACACGCAGCCAGTTCGATCCTCGGTTCGATCCCCAGAGTCCGGCGAAATGCCGGAAAATACTCGCGATTACCGATCATCCTCAGCCGGCTTCCTCAAAAGCAGGGTCTATGCCAAGTTGTTAACCTGTCTGATTTCGGAGTGTTATCAGACTTTTAACGGGCAATCGCGTGGACTGTTGGCGAGCTGCCCATGATACGTCAGCCTACCAAATAGGCAAACAGATCAATTCGTATGCAGTTCGGACGAGGCTGCGCGTCGGTCGGGAATGGATGTGCCTCAGTAACGGGCGTTTGGATCAGGGATTTGGCATGGAAGTTCTCACCACCTCCGAAATGGAACGCGCCGATCGCTTGACGATCGCGGCCGGCCACGCCGGGCTTCGCGCTGATGCTGAGCGCAGGCCAGGCCGTGGCGGAAGCCGCGATGGATCTGGCCGAGGAGGGTCCAATCGTGGTGGTCGCAGGCCGCGGCAATAATGGCGGTGATGGTTTTGTCGCGGCCGCCGAGCTTGCCGCGCGCGGCCGCGAGGTATCGGTCGCGCTGCTGTGCGAACGCGACAGCCTGCAGGGCGATGCGGCCTCCGGCCGCGCGCGGCTGGAAATATCCGGTGCTGCCGTTCAACCCGCAGGCGCTCGGCAAGCCGGCGCTGATCATCGACGCGCTGTTCGGCGCGGGGCTCAACCGGCCGGTCAAGGGCGAGCCCGTCGAGATGATCGAGGCGATCAACGCCAACGGCGCGCCGGTGCTCGCGGTCGATCTGCCGAGCGGCATCAACGGCACCACGGGTCTCGTCATGGGCGTCGCGGTGCGCGCCACCGAGACCGTGACCTTCTTCCGCCGCAAGCCGGCGCATCTGTTGTTGCCGGGGCGGATGTATTGCGGCCGCGTCCGCGTCGCCGATATCGGCATCGAAAGAGGCGTGCTCGACGAGATCAAGCCGCAGACATTCGAAAATGTGCCCGACACCTGGCAGGCAGCGTTTCCGGTGCCGCGGATGGACGGGCACAAATATGCCCGCGGCCATGCCGTGATCGTGTCCGGCGAGATCGCCTCCACGGGTGCGGCACGGCTTGCCGCGCGCGGGTGCATTGCGCGCGGGCGCGGGGCTGGTCACGGTGGCCTCGCCGCGCGAGGCGCTGGCGGTGAATGCAGCGGCGTTGACCGCCGTGATGGTGCGCGCGGTCGACAGCGCGATCGAGTTCGGCGAGATGCTTGCCGACCGCCGCTTCAACGCCTGCGTGATCGGCCCGGGCGCCGGCGTCAGGCGAACGCACCCGCGACTTACGTGCACACGGCGCTGTCGGCGCCAGAAGCATCTCGTGCTGGATGCGGATGCGCTGACGAGTTTTGCCGATGCACCCGACCGCCTGTTCGAGTCCATCAAGGCTATCAGCGGATCCGCAGGTCGTGCTGACCCCGCATGAGGGCGAGTTTCCGCGCCTGTTCAGCGACATCAGCAACAAGAATCCCGGCCGCTCCAAGCTGGAGCGCGTGCGCGACGCGGCGCTACGTTCCGGCGCGGTGGTGCTTCTGAAGGGCGCCGACACGGTGGTGGCTGCTCCCGATGGACGCGCCACCATTGCCGCCAACGCGCCGCCATGGCTTGCGACTGCCGGCGCCGGCGATGTGCTCGCCGGCATCGTCGCGGCGATGCTGGCGCAGGGCGTGCCGGCGCGTTCGAGGCCGCCAGCATCGGCGTGTGGATGCACGGCGAGGGCGCGCGCGAGGCGGGGCCCGGCCTGATCGCGGAGGATTTGCCCGAGGTGATGCCGGCGGTGTTCCGCAGGCTCTACGACGCGTTCGGCATCGAGTACTAGGCGCATACTGATAGATCTGTCGCGGCTCGGATTGAAGCCGGCACCGTCACGCATCGCTGCCTTGATCCACGCGCCGCGAAGCACTTTTTCAAGATAATGCACGCCCCCCAGAGAGTCGACGAGGCCGCGTGCAACCCCTATCGACTACAACCATGATTGAGTACGTTGCGCGGTTGATCGGACAAAACGGGAAGCGTACCGAGGAAATCACGTTGCCCGATTGTCGCGACGACGGGCATGCTGTCTTCCGCGCTCGCAAGTCTGCCGGCACAGCCGCCAGCGTCGAAGTCTGGTGCGGCGAACGCCTGGTGTACGTGATAGAGCGTGGCGGAGATTGATCAGGCATAAGATTCAACGGATGACGCCAAGCTGAGCCCGGAGCCACGGCGGCGCATCGTCGAAGCTGCTCGAAATTGGAAGATTGCCGGTGGCGAGTACGGTCCAGATTCAATCGCAAAGCAGCAACGAGAATGAGCGCGACCTGGTTGCGCCATCCGGCTTGCAACGCGTGATCAACTCGAACAGGATGCCTTCGGTAATCATCTTGTAAGCGGCCGCAACGGCACGGTCGCGCGGACTGCGAATCTGCCCGAAGCCGAATTTGCCGAACTCGTATTCGCTGAGCTGGATCAGGCCGATATACGACCCAGTGCGTCGATTGGGGTTGAAGCCGGACTGATCTTGGCAACCGCTTTCATGAAATTGAAATCGAGACCAAACGCGTTCGGCAGCGCGCATGATCTCCTCGACCGGCGTTCCGACCGGGATGTCCTTGAACGAACGCAAGACGATCTCCGCCGGCTTTCGGTCCGGTCATGCGGACGTTATTGGCCGCGATCGCCACGATGGCGGTGCAGGGCTCGGTGCTCAAATGGGTCTCCAATCGTCGCCGGCGCCATCTTCACTCCGACAAGCCCGGCGATGTCCACAGCCCTTACTATGACGGCGCAGGTCAACGCCATGTCAGCTTCGCTCAAGGGGATGTTGCATGCACAAGGCGGCTGGGTGTGGGATCAGGCGACCACCGATGCGGAATACGACGCCAGGGATATTCTGGCCGACCGATCGCCATGTTCTTCACCAGGACACGCTGGTACTGGTACGCGCTATCGGCGGTGATCATTCCGGGCGCGCTGGGCTACGCGCTTGGCGGCGTGCACGCGATGATCGGCTGCGTCTTGTTCTCCGGCCTGTTCCGCAGCTACGTCATGACCATGGCCACCTCGCTGGTCAACTCGGTCTGCCATAGCGACGGTCGCTACGGTTACCGTCGCTTCGATCTCAATGACGGCACGACCAACGAGTTGGTGACCACGGTCCTCACCTTCGGTGAAGGACTGCACAACAACCATCATCGGTTTCCGCGGGATGCCTACCTTTCGCACGCCTGGTACGAGATCGACATCAATGGCCTGATTATTCTGGGGCTTGGGAAACTCGGACTCGTGCACGACATTTTCGTTCGCCCCGCATCTGGCGGCCGTCGCCGTTCAGACCCCAGTCGACCGCGTCGCCGAGGACCTTGGCCCGTCCGGCGTAAGGTAGACTTGCCCGATCGACCCGGAAAAGGCGAAACACGCCGAGCGGATACAACGCGTCTGCTCCGCCAGAAGGCGCATCCGGTTCAGGAGTACGCGCCCTAGACGAGATACTTTTTCACGGCGGTCTCGTCCCACTCCATTCCAAGACCCGGTCCCCGCGCGGTGAGCGTGCCATCGACGATCTCGGCGGGCCTTGCGCAGGATCGAGCTCGCGAAATCCAGAAACTCCAGCCAGTGCGCGGTCGGCGTCACCGCGAGCACATGTGCGCTTGCCTCTGCAAACAGATGGCTCGACTGCGGGATCGAGGCGGCTTCGGCCTGACCGGCGATGCGCAGCCAGCCGGTGACGCCGCCGCACTTCATCAGGTCTGGCATGATGAAGTCGGACGCGCCCGCCGCGATCGCCTCGGCAAAGCCGCGTGGGAACCACCAGTTCTCGCCGGCCTGGATCGGCGTCGGGGAGGTCGCGCGCACCTTGGCGTGGCCGAGCAGATTCTCCTGCGCCACCGGCTCCTCGATCCAGGTGCAGATCGTACGGCGCAAGCCGCTCGATGCGGCGTGTGGCTTCGGCCGGATCGAGCGACTGGTTGAAGTCGATCATCAGCGCGATGTCGGGGCCGAGCAGGGTGCGCACGCCGCTGACGACGCGTTCGTCATTGGCGGCATCGCCGTCGCCGCCCTTGATCTTGATGCCGACAAAACCCTGGTCGAGCGAGCGCCGCAGACGCTTTCTCGTCCTTGACGCGGATCGACCACGCCATAGCTGTCATAGGCCTTGATCGGTTTTGGCGATCCGCCGAGCAATTCGGCCACTGGCCTATTGGCGCATTGGCCGAGCGCATCCCAATAGGCCATGTCGAGGCCGGACACGGCCATGCCGACCAGGCCCTGCCAGCTCGAGCAGGCGGAATTTGGCGTCCATCGCTGTCATCAGGTCGAACGGCGCGACGGGCTTGCCGATCAGTTCGCGGCCGATCTCCTCGACGAGATGGATTAGCGGCTTAATCGTCAGCTTGGCATAGGCGAAGATGTAGGCGCGGCCGGTGACGCCCTGATCGGTTTCGACGTCGATCAGCACCAGCGGCGCCGCCTCGATCATTGCTGAAGGCGGTTTTCACCGGACGCGACATCGGCACGACGACGCCTCGCGCCTTGACGCCGCGGATCGCGGGGACGGTTTTGCTCATCACTCGTTTCCTCGGATTATTTTTTGACGCGTTTTCTTCACGGCGAACCGGTGGCCACTTCGCTGGAAAACGCCTTACTCGACCGCATACCATCGCACGAAGCGCGGTGCGGCCCAATCGGTCGCGACGGATTCCATCAGCCAGTGCCCGGCATGTTCGGCCGCAAAGGCGATGCGCTGGGTCTGACCGGGCTCGATCGCGAGCGTGTCGAGCCAGTACGGCTTCCAGCCGTCGTCGAGCCGGTCGAGCAGGCGGAAATGGTGGCCGTGCAGGCGAAAGACGGTTGCGACCTCGGCGCGGTTGGTCAGCGCCAGCACGACGATGCGTCCGGCCTTGGCGCGGAAGGCCGGCTGGGGTGAGGCGGCAAGGCTTGCAATCACGAGTCCACTCAGACCCGTTCAACGCGAGATCGACGCGGAGCGCATTCTTGAGATCAAGCCGCGCCGGCAGCCCGTTGGACGGCAAAGGCGGAGGAGGCGGCAGTGGCGCCGCACGCGCGGGCGGGTCGCGCGATACGATGACATAGCCGATGGTCCGGGCTTGCCTTGCCTTCGTGAAGCAGGATCTTGAGGTTCGAGCCTGGCGGCGCCGTCACGTCGACAAAGGCGTCGACCCGGCTGCCCGGTGCAAGCACCAGCGCGCCGTTGCGGGCCAGGAATGGCTCGGCCGGCTGGCTGTCGATCGCCATGACCGTGACGTCGACGGACTCCAGTCTCAGCGCGATGACAGTGCGCCGGCTGCCGTTGATGAAGCGAAGTCTCAGGCGTTCATTCGATCGGGCTGAGACGTCCAGCGAGGGTTTGCCGTTAAGTGTGTAGGAAACCGTGGTTTCGTTGGCGTCCGTGCCGGGCACGACCGCCGTGCCGTCTGCCCGCAACCGCCATTCTTCGACCAAAAGCACCTCGTCGCGATCGACGCTGACGGGCTCGCTTTCGGCGACCACCACGGGCTGGCCCCGGGCCGGCAGCGCGTTCTGGTTGGCCGAACACGCTCATGTCGCACAGGAAGGTCCCGGCATGGCGCAATGGAATCCGGACTTTTTCCCAGCCTGCGGCCGCCAGCATCCGGCGGCCGATGAGGAGCTCGATGGCAGGAACCCCGTCGATGCCGCGCCAATCGAGGCCCACGGGGACCGTCAGGTCATTGGCGAACTCGACCTGCAGGTTGTCGCCGCGGCGGAAACGCAGCTCTGGCGCCGCGAGCATCCACACCGGCGTCTCGGGGCCTCCCGCGCGGAGGTTCAGGGCGCCCTGGCGCGCCTGGATGGTGACCGGCGGGAGCCCCTGCGCCGCGGTGCCGCCGGGCAGCAGCAGGCCGGGCAAACCCGCCCCCAATGCCGCGATCAGTTCGCGTCTGTTCAAGCCGGAAAAATCTCCCTTGCCATGAGGCCGATCCGGACCATTTTTGAGGTGGATTGTCCAGTTGCGGCGCTTTGGCCCAAAGCGGCCGGTATGGGCCATTTTTTTGCTGCGAAGGGCGGGCCTCATGCTATAAGCCCGCGCCCGCGGCATCGCGGTCGGACCAATGATGCTATTCAGGCGGGCGTGGCGGAACTGGTAGACGCGCTGGATTTAGGTTCCAGTGACGAAAGTTGTGGGGGTTCGAGTCCCTCCGCCCGCACCAAGCGCTCAAGAGCGTTTGCCCGATGAATTCTGGAGAACTGTGTCCTCAGGCCCTGAGGATCTGGTTCGCCGAACCACTGGCGCGAGGCCGTCTGGCCGGCGCCCAATATTTTGAACAAGGCCGGCCGGAAGGCCGGACGAACGCGAAAAGAAGATTGACGCCATGCAGGTCACCGAGACCCTCAACGAGGGACTGAAGCACGAATTCAAGATCAGCGTTCCCGCGATCGACCTCGACGCCAAGGCCGATGCGCGCCTGGTCGACATGAAGGACAAGGTCCGCCTCAACGGCTTCCGTCCCGGCAAGGTGCCGGTGGCACATCTGAAGAAGATCTACGGCCGCTCCGTGATGGCCGAGACCATCGACCAGACCATTCGCGACACCAACACGCAGATTTTCACCGAGCGCGGCTTCCGCCTTGCGGGCGAGCCCAAGATCACGATGCCGACCGAGCAGAAGGAGGTCGAAGACCTTCTCTCGGGCAAGACCGATCTCACCTACACGGTCGCGATCGAGATCGTGCCTGCGATCACGCTCGCCGACTTCAAGAGCTTCAATGTCGAGAAGCCGGTCGTCGATGTGACCGACGGCGATGTCGACGAGGCGATCAAGCGCATCGCCGACCAGAGCCGGCCCTATGCGGCGAAGGCCGACGGCGCCAAGGCCGAGAAGGGCGATCGCGTCACCATGGACTTTATCGGCACCATCGACGGCGTGCCGTTCGACGGCGGCAAGGGCGAGGGCATTCAGCTCGTGATCGGGTCCGGTCAGTTCATCCCCGGTTTTGAGGACCAGATGATCGGCGTTGGCGCCGGCGAGACCCGCACCGTGAAGGTTTCGTTCCCGAAGAACTATGCGAGCGAGACGCTCGCCGGAAAGCCGGCCGAATTCGAGACGAAGGCGACTGCCGTCGAGGCGCCCGGCGAGACCGTCATCGACGACGAGTTCGCCAAGTCACTCGGCCTGGAATCGCTCGACAAGCTCAAGGAAGCCGCACGCGAGCGGCTGAAGGCCGAGTTCGCCGGCGCGATCCGTCAGCGCGTCAAGCGCACGCTGCTCGACCGGCTCGACGAGAGCCACAAATTCGAGGCGCCGCCTTCACTGGTCGCCGAAGAATTCAACCTGATGTGGAATTCGATCAAGGCCGAGATGGAATCGGGCGGCAAGACCTTTGCCGACGAGAACACCACCGAGGACGCGGCCAAGGAGGAGTACCAGACGATCGCCGACCGCCGCGTGCGCCTTGGCCTCGTGCTCTCCGAAATCGGCGAGAAGAACAAGATCACCGTCTCCGACGACGAGGTCAGTCGCGCCGTGATCGAGCGCGCCCGCTCGATGCCCGGCCGCGAGAAGGAAGTCTGGGACTATTATCGCAGCAACGCCAACGCGCTCGCCCAGCTTCGTGCACCGATCTATGAGGACAAGGTGGTCGACTTCATTCTCGAACTCGCCAACGTGACCGAGAAGAAGATCTCCCGCGAAGAATTGTTCAAGGATGAGGACGAGAAGTCAGCCGCTTGATAGCGGGACGTCTCGTTAAGGATGAGCCTCGAAACCGGCCTTGCGACGCTATCCGTCGCTAGGCTGGCCGCGCCGAATTCAGCTTGAACTGTCCCGCTCGCGAGGGGCACGCGGCCGGCCTTGCCGCCGGCCAAATGGCCCTTATCTGTGAGCGCAGTCTTGTTTCCAAGTTCCGTACCACCAGGGGTGATACATGCGCGATCCCGTCGAAACCTACATGAACCTCGTGCCGATGGTCGTCGAACAGACCAATCGCGGCGAACGCGCCTACGACATCTTCTCGCGCCTCCTGAAGGAGCGCATCATCTTCCTGACCGGGCCGGTCGAGGATGGCATGGCGACGCTGACGGTGGCGCAGCTTCTGTTCCTCGAGGCCGAGAATCCGAAGAAGGAAATCTCGATGTACATCAACTCGCCGGGCGGGGTGGTGACGTCGGGTCTTGCCATCTACGACACCATGCAGTTCATCCGCCCGCCGGTTTCGACGCTGTGCACGGGGCAGGCGGCCTCGATGGGCTCGCTCCTGCTTGCGGCCGGAGAAAAGGACATGCGCTTCTCACTGCCCAATTCGCGCATCATGGTGCATCAACCCTCCGGCGGCTTCCAGGGCCAGGCGACCGACATCATGCTGCACGCGCAGGAGATCCTGAATCTCAAGAAGCGCCTCAACGAAATCTACGTGAAGCACACCGGCCAGACCTTCAAGGCGATCGAGGATGCGCTCGAGCGCGACAAGTTCCTGACCGCTGACGACGCCAAGGCGTTCGGCCTCGTGGACAAGGTCATCGACAAGCGTCCGGAAGATCCCGCATCTGCGAAGGCGGCGTAATTTCACACGCCAAAACCGCTTCGCAGCGCCGCATCGGCAAATTCCGCCGGCCCCTTTCTGCCTATTCCTGTGCCTAGGCAGAAAGTTCCGCTTTCGTGCTCCTTTGGTGGCGTGGCAATCCCGCAACGCTTGCGCGATTTCGTGCGCAACAGGCCGTGCGAACAGGGCAAATCACGGTATTGTAACGGTGTTCGGCTCGGGCTCGGTTAGCGAATTCTTGATAGACCGGTGTCAGCATGGTTGGCTGTATGGGATCAGTTATGATCGCGGGAGAATCGGTAAAGCCGTGATTCGCACGGGATGTATTGCGTGAGGCCTTTTTTGGTACGGGATTTGCTCTATCTATGCCCAGGACCCCGGCATGTGCCGGAACGGGCCGGTCGAGCAGGTGTTCGAACGGCGGACGGAGACGAGAATGAGTAAGGTCGGCACGAGCGACTCGAAGAACACGCTGTATTGCTCGTTCTGCGGCAAGAGCCAGCACGAAGTCCGCAAACTGATCGCGGGTCCCACTGTATTCATCTGCGACGAGTGCGTCGAACTCTGCATGGACATCATCCGTGAGGAGAACAAGTCCTCGCTGGTCAAGTCGCGCGACGGGATTCCGACCCCGAAGGAAATCTGCAAGGTGCTGGACGATTACGTGATCGGCCAGAGCCATGCCAAGAAGGTGCTGTCGGTCGCCGTCCACAATCACTACAAGCGGCTTAACCATCAGACCAAGCACAACGACGTCGAACTCGCGAAGTCCAACATCCTGTTGATCGGTCCGACCGGCTCGGGCAAGACGCTGCTGGCGCAGACGCTGGCGCGCATCCTCGACGTGCCCTTCACCATGGCTGACGCGACGACGCTGACCGAAGCCGGCTACGTCGGCGAGGACGTCGAGAACATCATCCTGAAGCTGCTGCAGGCTGCCGACTACAATGTCGAGCGCGCTCAGCGCGGCATCGTCTATATCGACGAAATCGACAAGATCAGCCGCAAGTCCGACAACCCCTCGATCACCCGTGACGTGTCGGGCGAGGGCGTGCAGCAGGCGCTGCTGAAGATCATGGAAGGTACGGTTGCGTCGGTTCCCCCGCAGGGCGGCCGCAAGCATCCGCAGCAGGAGTTCCTGCAGGTCGACACCACCAATATCCTGTTCATCTGCGGTGGCGCGTTCTCGGGCCTCGAGAAGATCATCTCCGCGCGGGGACGCTCGACCTCGATCGGCTTTGCGGCGCAAGTGCTCGCGCCGGAAGATCGTCGTACCGGCGAAATCTTCCGCCATGTCGAGCCGGAGGATCTGCTCAAGTATGGCCTGATCCCGGAATTCGTCGGCCGTCTGCCCGTCGTTGCGACGCTGGAAGACCTCGACGAAGCCTCGCTGAAGAAGATCCTGACCGATCCGAAGAACGCGCTGGTCAAGCAGTATCAGCGGCTGTTCGAAATGGAGAACATCGAGCTCACCTTCGCCGACGAGGCGCTTGGCGCGGTTGCCCGCAGGGCGATCGAGCGCAAGACCGGCGCGCGCGGCCTGCGATCGATCCTGGAGAGCATCCTGCTCGAGACCATGTTCGACCTGCCGGGCCTCGAGGGCGTTGAAGAGGTCGTCATCTCCCGCGAAGTGGTCGATGGAACCGCGCGTCCGCTCTACATCTACGCGGATCGCTCCGACCGTGCCGTCGAGAGCTCGGCGAGCGCCTGAGGAAGGCGCCGCCGCCGGTGGCTCAAGCCTCAAAATTTGATGGCCGCGGGCGGTTCTCGCGGCCGGTACCAGCGTAAGCGTGCTGCGCGTTCGGCCTGATTTTCGGGCCTTTTTCAGTCACTTGACACCCCCATACCCGATAGCCACCTAATGCTATCGGTGGCGAAGATCATGCCTGAGATTCGCCGTCAAAGACGTCCGGACGCGGGGTCTAGAAGGGCCAGGCGAACCGGGATTTCGGCACCTTGTGGCGGTTGCGCGAGCTAGCGGACTGCGTGCAAGGGGGCACAACAAAAGGAAGAAGGCCATGACGACACCCAAACCCCGGCCAACAATCGTCCACGGCGAGACGCATGCCTATCCCGTGCTGCCGCTGCGCGACATCGTCGTTTTCCCGCACAACATCGTGCCGCTGTTCGTCGGCCGCGAGAAGTCCATCCGCGCGCTCGAAGAGGTGATGAAGAACGACGCGCTGGTCATGCTGGCGACGCAGAAGAATGCGTCCGATGACGATCCGGCGCCGGATGCAATTTACGAGACCGGTACGCTTGCAAGCGTGTTGCAGCTCTTGAAGCTTCCCGATGGCACCGTGAAGGTGCTGGTCGAAGGGCTCGAGCGCGCGCGCGTGGAGAAATACACCGAACGCACCGAGTATTATGAAGCGACCGCGATTGCGCTCGCCGACACCGACGCCGAATCCGTCGAGGCGGAGGCTTTGGCGCGCTCGGTCGTGTCCGATTTCGAAAGCTACGTGAAGCTCAACAAGAAGATCTCCGCCGAAGTCGTCGGCGTCGTGCAGTCGATCACCGATTTCGGCAAGCTCGGCGACACTGTGGCTTCGCATCTCGCGGTCAAGATCGCCGACCGCCAGGGCATCCTGGAGACGCTGTCGGTCACCCAGCGCCTGGAGAAGGTGCTCGGGCTGATGGAGAGCGAGATCTCCGTGCTGCAGGTCGAGAAGCGTATCCGCTCGCGCGTCAAGCGCCAGATGGAGAAGACCCAGCGCGAGTATTACCTCAACGAGCAGATGAAGGCGATCCAGAAGGAACTCGGCGACGACGAGGGCCGCGACGAGCTCGCCGATCTCGAAGAGAAGATCTCCAAGACCAAGCTGTCGAAGGAAGCGCGCGAGAAGGCGCAGCATGAGCTGAAGAAGCTGCGCCAGATGTCGCCGATGTCCGCGGAAGCGACCGTCGTGCGCAACTATCTCGACTGGTTGCTCTCGATCCCGTGGAACAAGAAGTCCAAGGTCAAGAAGGATCTGGTCGCGGCGCAGACCGTGCTCGACAACGATCACTATGGGCTTGAGAAGGTGAAGGACCGCATCGTCGAGTATCTCGCGGTGCAGTCGCGCGCCAACAAGCTGACCGGACCGATCCTGTGCCTCGTCGGGCCTCCCGGCGTCGGCAAGACCTCGCTCGGCAAGTCGATTGCGAAGGCGACGGGGCGCGAATTCGTGCGCGTCTCGCTCGGCGGCGTGCGCGACGAGGCCGAGATCCGTGGTCATCGCCGCACCTATATCGGCTCGATGCCCGGCAAGATCATCCAGTCGATGCGCAAGGCCAAGACCTCGAACCCGCTGTTCCTGCTGGACGAGATCGACAAGATGGGCGCCGATTTCCGCGGCGACCCGTCCTCGGCGCTGCTTGAGGTGCTCGACCCCGAGCAGAACTCGACCTTCAACGACCACTATCTTGAGGTCGACTACGATCTCTCCAACGTGATGTTCATCACGACCGCGAATACGCTGAATATTCCGGGCCCGTTGATGGACCGCATGGAGATCATCCGTATCGCCGGCTACACCGAGAACGAGAAGGTCGAGATCGCGCGCAAGCACCTGATCCCGAACGCCATCTCCAAGCATGGCCTCGACTCCAAGGAATGGTCGATCGACGACGACGCGCTGCTCCTGATGATCCGCCGCTACACCCGCGAGGCGGGCGTGCGTAATCTGGAGCGTGAGCTCTCGACACTCGCCCGCAAGGCGGTGAAGGAGCTGATGATCTCCAAGAAGAAGTCGGTGAAGGTGACCGAGAAGACGCTCGAGGAATTCCTCGGCGTGCCGAAATATCGTTACGGCGAGATCGAGACCGATGACCAGATCGGCATCGTCACCGGCCTTGCCTGGACCGATGTCGGCGGCGAACTGCTCACCATCGAAGGCGTCATGATGCCGGGCAAGGGCAAGATGACGGTCACCGGCAATCTGCGCGACGTCATGAAGGAATCGATCTCGGCGGCGGCGTCGTTTGTCCGCTCCCGCGCGATCACCTATGGCATCGAGCCGCCGTTGTTCGATCGGCGCGACATCCACGTCCACGTGCCGGAAGGGGCGACCCCGAAGGACGGACCGTCGGCGGGTGTTGCGATGGCAACCGCGATCATCTCGGTCATGACCGGCATCCCGGTTCGCCACGATGTCGCGATGACCGGCGAGATCACGCTGCGCGGCCGCGTGCTGCCGATCGGCGGCCTGAAGGAGAAGCTCCTGGCTGCCGCCCGCGGCGGCATCAAGACGGTGCTGATCCCCGAGGACAACGCCAAGGATCTCACGGAGATTTCCGATGCGATCAAGGGCGGCATGGATATCTTCCCGGTGGCGCGTCTCGATGAGGTGGTCGCCAAGGCGCTGGTGCGGGTGCCCGTGCCGATCGTCTGGGAAGAGGACACCAAGGTGTCGGTCAAGCCGGACGCCGGCGACGAGGCAGCGGGCGGCCTGACCGCGCACTGATCGCGACGCAAATATGACGTTGGCGGCGTCCCCTCGGGGGCGCCGCTTTCGTTTTTGCGGGACCGTCCCAACTTGCGCGGCGGGCCGGGCAGGGCTAAACAGGAGGCGAGGGCGGCTAGCTCAGCTGGTTAGAGCATCTCGTTTACACCGAGAGGGTCTGCGGTTCGAATCCGTAGCCGCCCACCAGCCTTCGCCCTGTGGGCTTCGGCTCGGTAAGCCCAAGCCCACAGGGCGAAGGCTGTCGCGCCGAAGTCGCGCTACGCCGTTCTTCCCGCAATGAAGGAGCCGCCAACTGAGGCGGCCGAAGTTGCGCAACCAAAGGAACCCGCCCGCGTTCTGTTTCAGCGATGAAACAGTATTTGGCCTTCTTGCTCTGGCCTGAGGGCGGTGTTGTTCGGCAGGAAGAGTTTTCTTGCGCGGATGACGCGGCAGCCCTTGAGCGCGCCAAAGCCATGGCCACGGAGCAGCATCACGTCGAGCTTTGGGAGGTCGAGAGCCCGCGCCGAATAGCCAGGTTCGGGCCAACCAACTGAGACGACTTTAGCCCGCCTCGTCTTTCCGATGCACCATCTCGTGCTCAACCTGATCGGCCAGACTGCCGAGGTGGACGGCAAGTCTGTCGAACATGGCTCGCTTCATTTCGTCGGTCGCAAGGTCGCGGATCAGCGCGCACTCGGCTGTGATGAGCGTTTTGCAAAGGTGAGATCAATCTGACGGCAGTTCACAAAAAGGTTGGTGGTGTCAGGCCGATTCCAGCGATCTTTTTTTCTTCTCGCTTGGTCTGATAAACTGCACGCCAACCTCATCGCCGTTGACCCATACGAGATGACAGCGTCGGTACGCCGTTCCCATCGTCGAGAGCACCAGGAAGAATTCCGTCAGTGCAATGCCTTCAACGGAACCATCGACTGAAAGCCTTGCGCCGCTATCCGACACATCCAGCATTGTGCAGGGGCGTCGCCAAGTGCCATCGATCGCCATCATGTTGGCGGCAAATCCTTTTTCAAATATGACCCGGAATGCCTTGCGCTGCTCGGTCATGAACCGCTTCTCTGCGCCATTAACTGTTCAGCGTAACAATTGAACCGTTAATTATTTATTGGCGATTTGGAGGCACGCCTCCCGCTAGCTGGTGAGAAGGCCGCCCCATCAGCCGACCCGCGGTAGCTCCGCCGTTCCGATCCCCAAGGGATTGGCAATCTGCGCAGCGCCATCAGAAGGGGAGAACCGGTAATCGACCTCGTGATCAACCGGGTTCCGGTATGGGAACACCGTGTTTGTCCGGACTCTACAGCGGCTGCGGAAATCCGTAAAACTACTCATGCCGGGGCTGCATTTCATTCCGACATCGATTTCACCGGCAAGGGGTCGCTTCATCGCGACCCCTTTCGATTCGTCACCGCTCCGAGGCCAGCCTATCGTCAAGGTCATGCCGAGTAAGGCGGGGACAAATGAACTGCCTCACCTGCGATGACTGCGGCTGGGCCTGCGAACGCCACACGAATTCTACCATGGGAACGGCCACACGCCTGCGCGTGCCGCGCTCCCGGCGCGCCAAGCCCGATCCGGAGTGAGGATCTCCGTTGCGGGATCGTTGGAAAGATCACGGCACGATCTTGCGCGACATCAGATGATCGAAAATTGCCTCGGCGGCCCAGCGGTGGCCATTGGCGTTCCAGTGGCCGTCAACGGGGAATTTGGTGGCTCCCAGGTATCCACGTTCGGCCCAACCCGGATAAAGATCAAAAAGATCGATCTGAAGTTCGCGCGCCATCTGCTTGAGGCGGTTGATCTGCCCCGTCTTGCCTGAGAGGCTCATTTTCTCTGTGGCCACGATGAGCAGTTTGAAGCCGTCTCTTTGGGCCGCCTCCTTCCAAAGCGAAAGGCTGCACTTGGTCAGGTCAACCGCCTGCTGATAAATCGCGGGTAGAGGGTCATCGTGCTGAAAGACACTATCCATGTGTTCGTCCAACAGGGTGTCCGCGAGCTTTGCATCCGCGCCCTGCCTTGAACGTATTCTCGCGATCCGGTCTTGCTCCTTCGCGAGCATGTGCTTGTCCCAATCCACGCTCGGAGGCCGCAGCTTGCACTGTTCGCTTTCCACAATAGTCGGAAACCACCACGGCGAATGATCGGGACTGAAGCCGGAGCGGACAAATTCCAGCAGGACCGAGTTGTTCGAAAAGTCGTTTTGCACAAACAAGAGAATGACGAGATCGGGATTGATTTGTCGGTACGCATTGTAAAGGCCCAATTGGCTCCCTTGCCCCTGACCGCTGCGGGAGACCGCATGGACATCGACATTCCTGTCCGGCATTGCCTTGCGGAAAGCCGCGTTCAGGAGCGTCTGGGTCTTTTGCGCCAGCGGCACCTGTAACGCTTCCACGATACTGTCGCCGACCAGGAGGACGCGGAATGTGCCCGGCGGCTTCGGGATGATCGGCTCAGCGTCCATGAAGCCCAACGAGTTGGTGCTGTCCTGCGTCCAGAATTCGAAGCCGTTTGTGTATTTGACGATCGCGTTGGGCTTGAACACCATGCCAGCCTCTGGAACGAACGTTGACGGCCAGACAATCATGCGTTTTGGAAATTTGTCGGTAGCGCGCGCGTAAAGTTCGGCACCCACGAGAAGGACCGCAAACATGGCTGCGGTGATGGCGAGCCCAGGTCCCAGATTGCCGGCCAGCGCAGGTGGCGTGATCCAAATCAGCACGATCAGGAATGTGACAGTGATTGCAGCAAGGCCAATCCACCGCGGCAGCACGAAAGCGCTGTCGACGATAGTTGCGCTCGCCGGCACCCGGACATCGAGGCGGCCAATATCGTCGCTGGTTTTCCCCGGAGGAAGGCTGAACACCACGTTGCCCTTGTGTATTGCGTAGCGACCTTGTCCGAGTGCTTCGATGTCGGCATGGAGCGCACCGCCCGGCCCCAGCCTGGTCACGTTTTCAAATCTGGCTGCGGGGTAATTCGCGTCGCAAAGCGCGGTCAGCCACTGGAAGACGAACGCCTCTCCAAGGATCGGATCGAGCTTGTTCAGGAAACAGCCATTTTTGATTTCGACAAGATCAAGGCGAGCACCGGTCCGTGCGAATTCATCACTCAACGCTGGATCGCTGAGGGTGCCGATCAACCACAAACCCGAGTAAGGCTTGACGTCAGACACGGTGACCTTGCGCGCCCCGAGCCAGATCAGATCGGGCAGAAAGGCGCCGGTCACAACTAGAAGCGCCAGAGTGAGTGACAGAATCTTGATGAGCCGCGAGTTCCCTGCGGCCACGAAATCGCGCTTCGTTGGCTTCTGCAGGTCCATCCCTGACCCCGGCACCTTGAATGGGCGGACGCTAACACCGCACCCGCCGGCCGATCAACGTGCCCTGGAGTCCGAAGCGGCTGCCGTCAGGGATGGGTGTATTGGGCGATCAAGAAACCGCCCGGCACCCTCAACATTCCCGGCGCGGTGGTGTATACCCCCTGCGAAGCAGCCTGATGGAGTGTTCACATGAGAGTTGTCACGGCCGCGGTGATCGCCGCATTCCTGTGCGGGCCGGCGTTCGGCCAGGCGCCGCAGGCGCCCATGCAGCGGGCCGGCGAGTTGGACAAGGAAAAGACGCCGGGCCAGAAGGAAACCGAAATGGAGGCCGAGAGGGCCTATCGGCGGTCGCTCGGCAACATCCCCGAGCAGAAGGTGAACGATCCCTGGGGCACGGTGCGCGGCGATAATTCGGCGAAACCCGCCGAAAAGCCGGTTGCGGCAAAGAAGACCAAGACGGGCACAGGCGAGACCAAGGCGGGCACCGGCACAACCAAGACCGGCGCAACGTCGAACTAGCCATGGCAATGCCGGCCGGTCACGATCGCAACGCCGATCAAATCGCATTTTGGAACGGCATTGCGGGCCAGCACTGGACCGAGCGTCAGGCCGTGCAGGACACCCTGCTTGCGCCGGTCACGGAAAGGCTGATCGAAAGCGCGAACGCAAAGAAAGGCGAACGCATTCTCGATATCGGCTGCGGCTGCGGCGCCACCACGGTCGCACTGGCGAAGCAGGTTGGCGCTGACGGCCATGTGCTTGGCATCGACATTTCGGTGCCGATGCTGGAGCGGGCCCGGCAGGTGACGCCGAAGAATTTGCCGGCCGACTATGTGCTGGCCGACGCCACCGTCTATCCCTTCGATCCCGAAAGCTTTGATCTGCTGGCGTCGCGTTTCGGCGTGATGTTCTTTGCCGATCCCGTGCTGTCGTTTGCCAATTTGCGAAAAGCGTTGCGGCTGAACGGGCGCCTTGCGTTTGTCTGCTGGCGCGAGCCGCGCGAAAACCCGTGGATGATGACGGCGCTGATGGCGGTCTACAAACATGTGCCAAAGCTGCCGCAGCTCGGCCCCGAAGACCCCGGGCCGTTCGCCTTCGCCTCCGACGAGCGCGTGCGCCGCATTCTCGGCGAGGTCAGGTTTTGCCGAGATCAAAATGGAAGCCTGTCCGATCAATCTGGACGTCGCTGGCGGCAAGGGGATCGACGGCGCGGTGGAAGGGGCACTGCAGATCGGTCCGGCGAGCCGCGCGCTGGAAGGGCATCCGCCTGATGTGGTTGCGGCCGCGATCCAGTCGATCCGCGAGGCGCTGACGCCGTTTGCGAAGGGCCAATCGGTATCGCTGCCCGGCGCGATCTGGGTGGTCACCGCGCGCGCTTCCTAAGCCCCGTTCTACTTTGCATCGGGTTGTTTTCGCGATTTGTGTTTGGGCCCTGCTAGGCCCGCTCTTCCCAGATCATTGCCAGATGCACGATGGTCTCGGCCGCCTTCTCCATGTCCTGCCGGCTCACCCATTCCAGCCGTGAATGGAAGGCGTGCTCGCCGGCGAAGATGTTGGGGCAGGGCAGCCCCATGAACGACAGCCGCGAACCGTCGGTGCCGCCACGGATCGAGGCCTTGATCGGCTTGAGCCCGGCGCGCCTGATCGCCTCGACGGCGTAGTCGATGATTTCGGGGTGGCGGTCGATCACCTCTTTCATGTTGCGATACTGTTGCTTGATGTCGATCTTGTAGGTCGAGCGCGGATAATCCTTCATCACATCCTGGACGATGGATTCCAGCAACGCTTCTTTCTGCTTCAGGCCCTGTTCGGTGAAGTCGCGCACGATGAGGTCGATCGTTGCAGACTCCAGCGCGCCGGATATTCCGGTCGGATGAACGAAGCCCTCGCGGCCTTCGGTGGTTTCCGGCGAGCAGGTGTCCTTCGGCAGGCGGTCGACGATGGCGGATGCGATCTTGATCGCGTGCTCCATGCGTCCCTTGGCGAAGCCGGGATGGGCGCTGACCCCCTCGATCGTAATGACGGCGCCGTCGGCCGAGAAGGTCTCGTCCTCGATGGTGCCGGCGCTCTCGCCGTCCATGGTGTAGGCGAAGTCGGCGCCGAGCTTTTTCAGGTCGACCTTGTTGACGCCGCGCCCGATCTCCTCGTCCGGTGTGAACAGGACCTTGATGGCGCCGTGCTTGATGTGCGGGTTGCGCATCAGGAACTCGGCCGCATCCATGATCTCGGCGACGCCGGCCTTGTTGTCGGCACCGAGCAGCGTGGTGCCGTCGGTCGTAACGATGTCGTTGCCGATCTGGGCAGCAAGCGCCGGATGCTCGGCCGCGCGGATCACCTGCGCCGGATCGCCTGGCAGCGCGATGTCGCCGCCGCGATAGTCGCGCACGATCTGCGGCCTGACGTTGGCACCGGTGCAATCGGGCGACGTGTCCATGTGCGAGCAGAAGCAGATCACCGGGACCTTCTTGGCCGATGTCGCCGGAATGGTGCCGTAGACATAACCGTGCTCGTCGAGATGGGCGTCGCTGATCCCGATCGCCTGTAACTCCGCAGCAAGCAGGCGTCCGAGATTCTTCTGCTTCTCGGTCGAGGGGCAGGTGGGAGAGGCGGGATCGGACTGGGTGTCGATCACGACATAGCGCAGAAAGCGCTCTGTGACGTTGTGATTGAAGTCGAGACGCTTGACGTCAGTGTGTTTGGAGTCTTGGGACATGCAGACCGCGGCGAGCGAGGGGAGCGAGCCGTGGCTATATACCAGACCGCGTCATTCCGGGGGGCCGCATCGCGCGCCGGAATGACGCTGTTGTCACGTTAAGGGAACGCCGATCAAACGGCTTCCTTCAGTTCCTTGGCGGCGCGGAAGGCGACCTTCTTGCTCGCCTTGATATGGATCTGCTCGCCGGTGGCCGGATTGCGGCCCATGCGTGCGGCGCGCTTGCGTACCTGGAGAATGCCGAGGCCGACGATGCGGATGCGCTCGCCCTTTTTGAGGTGCTTTGTGATCATCGTGACCATGTCGGTCAGGATGGCCTCGGCCTGCTTCTTCGACAGTTCCTGGTCTTCGGCGATCGCCGCGGCCAGGTGCTTCAGGGTGATGGTGGATGGAGTAGCTGCCTTCTTCGCCATGTCGGCCCTCCTCATTGATGATGGCGCGAAAAAACGCGCCCAACGGTTCCCGCGACGCTGGATCAGGAAGCGTCGAAGACGTTTCAGGCCTTATTTGATTCGGGGCGCGGCTGCCTATGGCGATTTGAACCAGACTTGGCGTCGGGTTCCGGCGAATTCTCCGGGAAATGCGCTAAGCTATTGATGAGAATGGCGCGAGAGACGGGACTCGAACCCGCGGCCTCCGCCGTGACAGGGCGGCGCTCTAACCAACTGAGCTACTCCCGCGGGTGCCGAAATCAGCTCGATCCGCGCAGAAACGAGGGCATAAAGGCCCGCCCCCCGTTAGTCAAGGCAGTTCAAATCCCGGGGGTGAAGAGACTTCCCGCGCGCCTACAACGCCGCAAAGTCAGCGTTTTTGGGAACGGTCAGTATTTCGCAACGACCGGGCCGCCGAACCGATAGTTCAAGCGGACCGTTCCGATATCGACATCCTGGCTAATCCTGTGCGCGCTACTGACTGGTGGCGCGCCGAACCCCGGAAGCGTGGTGAAAGCGACGTCGTTCCGGCCCATGAAGAGGTGATCATATTCGATCGCAACCGACCAATTCGGAGCGAAGCCGAACTCAATGCCTGCTCCAGCTGCTCCGCCCCAGCGGGTTTCGGATCCGGCAAAAGTCGGCACGCCGGTGAAAATGTTCCGAACGTTGTATTTGTCGCTCACGACGGCCGCGCCGCCCTTGAGATAGAACAACACGGAATTCACGGCATAACCGATCTGGCCGGTGAACAATCCGAACGCGTCAATCTTGCTCACAATGGTCGCGTCGGCGGGGACAACGGCGTTGCTGCCTCTGAAGTCTGCCCAGTTGCCTTGGGCTTCCACTCCGAACACCCAGTTTGTGGTCTGCCAACGATAGCCAACTTGTCCGCCGACCGTCCCGCCCGTTGCGTCGTGGCATCCCTCTGGCTGGGCCGGAATCACCGGAACAATGAAATTCACCAGATCCCAGCACTTGTGTGCAGAACCTCCGCCGCCGTTGATGCCGACGTAAAAGCCCGTCCAGTTATAGACCAAGGCCACTGGGGCGGGCGCCTTGGCATAGGGCCTGGCGGCCAAGTCGGCCGCAGAGCTGGCCGTTGCACCCAGCAGCACCGCCAAAAGCGAAAGGGCAAATTTCTTCACGCGCGCACGTCCCGGATGCAGGATTAAAGCCTGAGCCAACATAGCGTTGCGTGCGCCGTCGCGCTGTGACCGAAATGCGTCAGCTGCCAACAAAAAAGCCGCCCGAGGGCGGCCGTTTTCGTTTGCGCGGGTCGAATGCGCGCTTACTGCACCTTCGAGGTGTCGGAGCTGGTGACAACCACCGGTTTGCCAGCCTTCACGACGTGGGCGGTCTGGTGGTCGGTGTTGGTGCGGGCGGAAATGCCGAACCCGGCGACCAGGATACCGGCCACGAGCGCCACCACCACGATCTTCAGGTGGGTCGCCTTGTCAGCTGAATGAATGGAGTGGTTCATCTCTAGCCTCCCGACGGACTTTGCCGTCTCTGATGGCTCAGAGAATTACGCCCGCTCTGTTTCAGGATCGTTTCGCGAGTTCCGCAAAATGGTTTCATCCGGACGGTTTTTGGGCCCTTTTTACCGGTTTTTGGCGGTTAGGGGATGCTAGACTGTGCCTGGGTACCGTTTAGCGACTCTAGATCGCGCGTTGGATGTCGCCCCGAATCGAACGGGCTGCCCAGACGAACAAGAGCGCGCCGAGCATCGTGGTCACGGAGGTCGATAGCAGCGAATAGCGCACGGCATTGGCGCCGAAATCAGCCTTTAGGGCATCGTTGAGCGCGCCCACCACCAATGGGCCGACGCCCTGGCCGAAGCAGGTCGCGGTGAGGAGGATGATGGCCGAGGCCAGCGCCCGCATGCTGGTTCGGGCCACCGTCTGGGCGATCGCAAAGATTGGCCCGAGATGGAAGCCGACCAGGAACGAGCCGAGCGCAAGCGCTGCGACCATGGTTGCGAAGTCGTTGGTGAGGAAGCAGACGGCAAACACCGGACCGGCAAGCCCCGACATGATCGCCGGCGCCCACAGTTTCCAGCGATCGTCGCGGCGGCTGATCTGTGCCACCACGAGCCCGCCGACCAGCGTGCCCGCCATGCCGCAGAGTCCCTTGAACGTGCCGGCATAGGTGCCGATCTCCGCGCTGCTTAAGTGATGCACGCGGGCAAGAAAGGGCGGGATCCAGACCGCGGTCGCATAGTTCGTGAATGTCGTCAGCCAGAAGCCGATCAGCACGATCAGAAAACTCTTCTGTGAGAAGAGGAAGCGCAACGTCGGTGCAAGCGGCTCCGGCGTGAAGGTCTCGGCCTGGGCGCCGCGTCTGGGCTCCGACACCGTGAGCCACAGCACGGCCGCGAGCGCGATGCCGGGCAGGCCGGCGGCGAAGAACGCAGTGCGCCAGCCGTAATGCTGGTTGACGTAGCCGCCGATGAAGTAGCCGAGGAAGACGCCGAGATAGGTGCCGATAGCGTAGATGCCGAGCGCGCGGGGGCGCTCGTTCTTGCTGAAGAGGTCGGCAATGATCGACTGTGAGGCCGGAGTCCCTGCGGATTCGCCGGCGCCGACGCCCATGCGAGCCAGCGTCATCATGGTGACGTTCTGCGCCATGCCGCACAGGCAGGTCATCGCGCTCCAGAACGCAAAGGCGATCGCCACGATGTTGCGGCGGTTGACGCGGTCGGCGATGCGGGCGATCGGGATGCCGCATAAAGCGTAGAACACGACGAAACCAAAGCCGGCAAGCAGGCCCATCATGGTGTCGCTGAGCGAAAATTCCTTTTTGATCGGCTCGATCAGGACGTTGAAGATGGTGCGGTCGAGGAAATTCAACGCGTAGACGACGGTCAGAAGCGCGAGCACGTAGTAGCGCGTAGGCGAGGGCTTTGCTGTGGCTCCGATCTGCGTAGCCGCCTGCGGCGCGACATCGACCATGGCTTTTCCCCCTCGACCAGCTTGTTCGTTTGTGAGCGGGCGTTGCTACGCCTCGCGTATGAAATTCCCCGCTTCGAACTCGACCGGAGCGGCCTTCGGGTCAAAGGACACGCCGATCGGATCGCGCCCGTCGGCGAGCGTCTCGAGCTGTTCGGCGAGCATGCGGCGGATCATCAGGATGCCGCGGTCGCTTTGGCCGAAATGCTCCTCGGAATGGACCGTGACCGGGCCCTGGCCGACCTGTGCCTCGTAGTCGCCCGGGAATTGCTGGTGCTCGCGTTCGGTCATGTCCCACCAGAACTTGCCGTTGAACTTCGAGCGCATTCGGCGAGATGTCGCCGGACTGCTTGACGCGGCCGGCGACGTAGATGCGGAACGAGGTGTCGTCGATCGGCAGCGTCCAGCCGATCAATTCCACGCGGGCGAATTGCGCGACGCGGGGATTGGGCACCACGCGGAGCGTAGGGAGGGCGGCTTCCGTGACGCGATAAAACACCTTGCCGTCGTCCTGATGGCGGACCGAGCGCACCGTGACGCCGCGCGGCGAGGTCTCGAACTTCACCTCGGGCATCGAGGCCATCATGTTGGTGAATTGCGGGCCGCTGAACGAGCCGTGCAGCACGGGCACGTGGTAGGGATCGACCACGTTCTCGAAATGCTGCAGCCAGTTGCAGGGGATGATGGCCGGTCCGCCGCCGCCGATCGAGGTGTCGTCGGCCTCGACGAACTCGCCGTCGTCCATCTTCTCCAGGCATTCGTAGCGCGGCAGCACCGGCTTTTTGTCCGCCGGGCCCATATAGGCGAAGACCAGCCCGTAGCGTTCCTCGATCGGGTACCAGGGCTGGCGCACCTTGTCCCTGAACTGTCCGCCGTCGGGCTCGCAGGGCTGTTCGAGACAGTGTCCCTCGGTGTCGAACTTCCAGCCGTGGTAGCAGCAGCGGATGCCGTCTTCCTCGACCTTGCCGTAATAGAGCGTGGTGCCGCGGTGGCAGCAGCGTGCGTGCAGGAGGCCGGCTCGTCCGTGCTTGTCGCGGAACAGGATCAGGTCTTCGCCCAGTGCACGCACTTTTCTGGGGATATCGGTGGCGTCGGAGATAAGCCCGACCGGGTGCCAATAGCGGCGTAACAGCTCGCCCATCGGTGTGCCGCGGACGACCGCGGTCAGCTCCGTTCGGATTGCGGATGGCCGCAGGGCATAGGCCGTGCCGAGTTCGCGATCCTGCTGGGTGATGCTCATGGCTCCTCCCCGCCGCGGGGTGTCGCCCGCGATCCCTGATGTTGTTTTTCCAAGAATGAACTTGAGATCGATGACAAAGTCAACGATCTATGGCCAAATCCGCGTTGCACGTCCGCCTTGGCGGCGGCGTCCTTTGTTGGCAGAGATCGGGCCATGGGCCGCAAGCCGAAAACAGCAGATCTTCCGCACGGGCGTCCCGAGCGGGACGGGGAGCTCGCGCCGATCACTGCGATGATGTCGTCGCGATTGATGGTGCTGGCGAACCTGCTCAAGCGCGGAGCGCTGCTGCGCTACAAGCGCATCGCCGGGCTTTCTTCTGTGGAATATGGCCTGGTTGCCAATTTAGGCCGGCATCCGCCGATGAGCGTTGTGCGGCTTGCGGAAGCGGTCGGCCTCGACAAGGGCCAGATCAGCCGGGCGCTGGCTGAGCTCGTCTCGCGCAAGCTGGTCGCCAAGGCGGCCAATCCCCTCGATAACCGTGAGGTGCTGGTTTCGCTGACGAGAACCGGTCTTGCCGCCCACGATGCCATCGTGGCGGGCGCGCGGGAACGCAATCAACGCCTGCTGGAACAGCTCAGTGAAACCGAGGTTGCACTGCTGCTCGGACATATCGACCGCTTGACCGACAAGGCGGCCCAAATGCTCGACGCGGAGCGCGATCTCGGCTGACGGACGCGCAGCCGGGCGCGCCTTTTTTAGGCTGCGGTTGCCTCGGCAAGGGCTGGAAAAGCGTCAAAATTGCTTGTCTTGCGCCCCCTGTTGCGCTGCGCTAAGCCTCAGAATAATTCCAATCAACGAATCTGCGGCACTCCCAAAACCGCGGGACGAGGACACCGCCGATGACCGGCATCCTGCAGAATTATCTTCCGCTTGTGGTGTTTATCGGGGTGGCGAGCCTGATCGGCATCGTGCTCCTGATCGCACCCTTTGTGGTCGCCTTCCAGCAGCCGGATCCGGAAAAGCTCTCCGCCTATGAATGCGGATTCAACGCTTTTGATGACGCCCGCATGAAGTTCGACGTCCGCTTCTATCTGGTTGCGATCCTCTTCATCATTTTCGACCTCGAAGTGGCGTTCCTGTTCCCCTGGGCGGTGGCATTCGGAAAGCTGGGCGCGACCGGGTTCTGGTCGATGTTCGTGTTCCTTGCCGTGCTGACCGTCGGCTTTGCCTATGAATGGAAGAAAGGCGCGCTCGAATGGGATTGAGCCCGACTGCAAATTCTTCGTCCTCGCCGGCCATTGCGCCGGCGCCGCAGGGTATTCTCGATCCCGCTACCGGACGGCCGGTCGGCGCCAATGATCCGTTCTTCCTCGAGGTCAATCACGAACTGTCGGACAAGGGCTTCTTCGTTGCCGCCGCCGACGACCTCATCACCTGGGCGCGCACCGGCTCGCTGATGTGGATGACCTTCGGTCTTGCCTGCTGCGCGGTCGAGATGATGCAGGTCTCGATGCCGCGCTATGACGTCGAGCGCTTCGGCTTTGCGCCGCGCGCCTCGCCGCGGCAGTCCGACGTGATGATCGTCGCGGGCACGCTGACCAACAAAATGGCGCCGGCGCTGCGCAAGGTCTACGACCAGATGCCGGAGCCGCGTTACGTCATCTCGATGGGCTCCTGCGCCAATGGCGGGGGCTACTATCACTACTCCTACTCGGTGGTGCGCGGCTGCGATCGCATCGTGCCCATCGATGTCTACGTGCCCGGCTGTCCGCCGACCGCAGAAGCGCTGCTCTACGGCGTGCTGCTGCTGCAGAAGAAGATCCGGCGCATCGGCACCATCGAACGCTAAGGTTTTGGGTAATGGACGACGCCAAGCTCGACGCCCTTGGGCAGACGATTGTTAGCGCGCTTCCGGGTGCTGCAACCGCACATTCCGTGACGCTCGGCGAACTCACGGTCGACGTGACTGCCGAGAAGATCGTCGAAGTCGTCAAGTTCCTGCGCGACGATCAATCCTGCCGCTTCGTCAACTTCACCGACGTCACCGCGGTCGACTATCCCGGCCGCGAGAAGCGCTTCGACGTCGTCTATCATCTGCTGTCGCCGACGCTGAATGCGCGCATCCGTCTGCGCGCGGAGGCCGACGAGACCACGCAGGTGCCCTCGATCATCGACGTCTTTCCCGGCGCCGACTGGTTCGAGCGCGAGACCTACGACCTCTACGGCGTGATCTTCACCGGCCATCCCGACATGCGCCGCCTCTTGACCGACTACGGCTTCGAAGGCCATCCGCTGCGCAAGGATTTCCCGCTCACCGGCTTCGTCGAGGTCCGCTACGACGACCAGGAGAAGCGGGTGCTGTACGAGCCGGTGCGGCTCAACCAGGAATTCCGCAAGTTCGATTTCCTCTCGCCGTGGGAAGGCGCCGACTATCCGCTGCCCGGCGATGAGAAGGCGGAGCCGAAGGCCTGACCATGAACGAGCAGAACCTCCGCAACTTCACCATCAATTTCGGACCGCAGCATCCGGCTGCGCACGGCGTGCTGCGGTCTGGTGCTGGAGCTTGACGGCGAAGTCGTCGCCCGCGTCGATCCGCATATCGGCCTGCTTCACCGCGGCACCGAGAAGCTGATCGAGCACAAGACCTACCTGCAGGCGATCCCTTATTTCGACCGGCTCGACTATGTCGCGCCGATGAATCAGGAGCACGCCTTCTGCCTTGCCGCGGAAAGGCTTCTCGGCATCACCGTGCCGCGCCGCGGGCAATTGATCCGCGTGCTCTATTGCGAGATCGGCCGCATCCTGTCGCATCTGCTCAACGTGACCACGCAGGCGATGGACGTCGGCGCGCTGACCCCGCCGCTATGGGGTTTTGAAGAGCGCGAAAAGCTGATGGTGTTTTACGAGCGCGCTTCCGGCTCGCGCATGCATGCGGCGTTTTTCCGCCTCGGCGGCGTGCATCAGGACCTGCCGCCAAAACTGATCGACGACATCGAGGCCTGGTGCGATCCCTTCCTGCAGGTGGTCGCCGACCTCGAGACGCTGTTGACGGGCAACCGCATCTTCAAGCAGCGCAACGTCGACATCGGCGTGGTCAGTCTGAAGGAAGCCTGGGAGTGGGGCTTCTCCGGCGTGATGGTGCGTGGCTCCGGTGCGGCCTGGGATCTGCGCAAGGCGCAGCCTTACGAATGCTACGACGAGATGGATTTCGACATCCCGATCGGCAAGAACGGCGACTGCTACGACCGCTACTGCATCCGCATGGAAGAGATGCGCCAGTCCGTGCGCATCATGAAGCAGTGCATCGCCAAACTTCGCGCGCCCGACGGGCAGGGGCCCATCGTCGTCGAGGACAACAAGATCGCGCCGCCCCGCCGCGGCGAGATGAAGCGCTCGATGGAAGCGCTGATCCACCACTTCAAGCTCTACACCGAAGGGGTCCACGTGCCGGCCGGCGAGGTCTACGCCGCGGTCGAGGCGCCGAAGGGCGAGTTCGGCGTCTATCTCGTCGCCGACGGCACCAACAAGCCCTACAAGTGCAAGATCCGCGCGCCGGGCTTTGCGCATCTGCAGGCGATGGACCACATCTGCAAGGGCCATCTGCTCGCCGACGTTTCCGCCATCCTCGGCTCGCTCGACATCGTGTTCGGAGAGGTCGATCGGTGATGGCAACGCCGCCCATCCAGTTTGATCGGGCTTCCGGCGTGCTGGAGGGCGCGAACGCGTGGGAGCGGCTCGCGGCGATCGCGTTGACGCTGGGATCGAAGGTGGCGTCGAACTTTTCGCATCGCGGCTACAATGGTTGCGCCAACCTGCTGCGCAAGACGCTTGCCGAGCGCGACATCGAGATCAAGCTGAATTCGGATGCGACCTTCGCCTTTCCCTATGGCGACGGCTACTGGAGCAAGCTGCTCAACCGCACCTTTTCCTACGAAGACGAACTCGATCTCCTGTTTCGGGCCTCTGCCGATGTCGACTACACGTTGCTCGATTGCGGCGCCAACTACGGCTACTGGTCGGTGCTGGTCTCGAGCAAGCCCTATGGCTCGCACAAGGCGATCGCAATCGAGCCGTCATCGGTCAATTTCGCGAAGCTCGCCAACAATGCGCGCATCAACAACAACCGCTTCGACGCGATGAAGTGTGCGATCGGCTCCGGCCGCGGCACGGCGCGCCTGTCCGGCACCAAGCACGAGGCGTTCAGCATCGCCGGTAGTCAGGATGACGGCGAGGAAGTGCCCGTCATCGCGCTCGACAATTTGCTCGACGACGGCAAGGTTGCCGCCGGCGGCAAGTTCCTGATCAAGCTCGACGTCGAGGGCGTCGAGATCGAGGCGATCAAGGGCGGCACGCGGCTCCTCAAGGAAGACAGCGTGCTGTTGTGCGAGGAGCACGGCAACGACCCCAAGCATACGGTGTCGCGCTTTATCATGGAACAAACGCCGCTGAAGCTGATCGTCTACGATCCGCGCAGCAATCGCATGGAAACCGTGACCGACCTGTCGATCCTCGACCGCATCAAGGTTTCCTCCCACGTCGGCTACAACGTGTTCGGCACCGCAAGTGCGTTCTGGCAGGACCGCATCAATGCGCTGAACGCAAACGCCGCGCGCCGAACGCAATGAGAGACTGAACGATGTCCGTCCGCCGTCTTGCCCCCAAGGAAGTGCAGCCCGCGAGTTTTTCGTTCACGGACGAAAATCTCGCCTGGGCGAAGCAGCAGATCGCGAAGTATCCGCCGGGCCGGCAGGCCTCCGCCGTGATCGCGATTCTCTGGCGCGTGCAGGAGCAGCATGAGGGCTGGGTGTCGGAAGTCGCGATCCGCGCCGTCGCCGACCTCCTGGAAATGCCATACATCCGCGTGCTGGAGGTTGCGACCTTCTACACGATGTTCCAGCTCGCCCCGGTCGGCAAGAAGGCGCATGTGCAGGTCTGCGGCACCACGCCCTGCCGGCTGCGCGGCGCGGCCGACATCATCGAGGTGTGCCAGAGCCGCATCCATCACGATCCCTTTCATCTTTCGAGGGACGGCAACTTCAGCTGGGAGGAGGTCGAGTGCCTCGGCGCCTGCGTGAACGCGCCGATGGTGCTGATCTGGAAGGACACCTACGAAGACCTCACCAAGGAAAGCTTTGGCAAGGTGCTGGATGGCTTCGCGTCCGGCAATCCACCCAAGCCCGGGCCGCAGATCGACCGCCAGCTCTCGGCGCCGGTGGGCGGACCGACCACGCTGAAGGAAGTGACATGAAGCGGGCGCGCGCAATTGCGGCGGACGAAACGGAGAGGGCGAGCGCAATGAAGAATCTTCGCTACATCGTCCTGCACGCCGTGGCAGCCGCGGCGTTCATCTTCCTGCTGCAGCGCTACGCGCTGAGTGCGACGCTGGAATCGAGCCTGTTGTGGGCGCTGACCTTCGGCGGATGCGCCGCGGGCCTCGCTTACTCCCAGGTCAATCGTTGATTGGAAAGTTTTCGGCATGCTCGAGGACAAGGACCGCATCTTCAGGAATCTCTACGGTCTCCACGATTGGGGGCTTGAGGGCGCACGCCGCCGTGGCGCCTGGGACGGCACCAAGGCGATCATCGACAAGGGCCGCGACTGGATCATCAACGAGATGAAGGCCTCCGGCCTGCGCGGCCGCGGCGGGGCGGGATTTCCGACCGGGTTGAAGTGGTCGTTCATGCCGAAGGAATCGACCGACGGGCGGCCGAGCTATCTCGTCGTCAACGCCGACGAGTCGGAGCCCGGCACCTGCAAGGACCGCGAGATCATGCGGCACGATCCGCATCTGCTGGTCGAGGGCTGCCTGCTCGCGAGCTTCGCGATGGGCGCGCATGCCTGCTACATCTATGTCCGCGGCGAATTCATCCGCGAGCGCGAGCACCTGCAGGCCGCGGTCGACCAGGCCTATGAGGCGAAACTGATCGGCAAGGACAATATCAACGGCTGGCCGTTCGACCTCTACGTCACCCACGGCGCCGGCGCCTATATCTGCGGCGAAGAGACTGCGCTGCTGGAAAGCCTCGAAGGCAAGAAGGGCCAGCCGCGGTTGAAGCCGCCATTCCCGGCCAATGTCGGCCTCTATGGCTGCCCGACCACCGTCAACAACGTCGAGTCGATTGCGGTGGCGCCCGACATCCTCAGGCGCGGCGCGGCATGGTTCGCCTCGATCGGCCGGCCGAACAATGTCGGCACAAAACTGTTCTGCATCTCCGGCCATGTCGAGCGGCCCTGCAACGTCGAGGAGGCGATGGGGCTGCCGTTCCGCGAGCTGATCGAGCGGCATTGCGGCGGCATCCGCGGCGGCTGGGACAACCTCAAGGCCGTGATCCCCGGCGGCTCGTCGGTGCGCATGGTGCCGGCCGAGCAGATCATCGACACGCCGATGGATTTCGACAGCCTTGGCAAACTTCGCTCGGGCCTCGGCACCGCAGCCGTGATCGTGATGGACAAGTCGACCGACCTGATCCGGGCGATCGCGCGCATCGCCTATTTCTACAAGCATGAGAGCTGCGGCCAGTGCACGCCGTGCCGCGAGGGCACGGGGTGGATGTGGCGGGTGCTGACCCGGATGGCCGACGGCCGCGCCCACAAGCGCGAGATCGACATGCTGCTGGAAGTGACCAAGCAGGTCGAGGGCCACACCATCTGCGCGCTCGGCGATGCCGCGGCCTGGCCGATCCAGGGCCTGATCACGCATTTCCGTCACGAGATCGAGGAGCGCATCAGCGAATATTCGCACAAGGCCGATATCGACGATGTCGGCGTGCGCGATCCCGTCAACATGGTCGCGGCGGAGTAGGGCAACAGATGTCGCAACCGGCCACCTTCTGGCAGAAATACGGGACGCTCGCGCAGATGGCGCAGGCGTCCGTGGCGCTGCTTGGCTTTGTTGCGATCCTGTTCCAGATCAACGAAATCCGGAACAACAACCGCGCCGCCAGCGCACGGCAGGCGTTCCTCGGCTACACGGATCTCGCGTTCAAGAACCCGAAATTCTCGCAACCGGACTATGAGGCCATCAAGGCATCAAGCCGCGACGAGCGGGTTCAGTACGAGAGCTTCGTCTCGTATTTTCTCTACGCCTGCGAGGAGACGGTCGCCGCTTTCGCCGACAAGCGCGAATGGCAGGCCTCCTGCGACTACGATCTGAAGCCGCATCTGCCGTTCCTGTGCGAGAAGAATGCGGCGCAGCCGGCGTATCTCGCGACCTATGGCACCGACACCCAGCAATGGGTGAAGACCTCGATGAAGAATGCGGCGGTGACCCCGCCCGATTGCAAGCTGCGAAAGACGTGAGCCGATGACCAAACTCATCATCGACGGCAAAGAGATCGAAGTGCCCGCGGAGTACACGCTTCTGCAGGCCTGCGAGGCTGCGGGCGCCGAAATCCCGCGCTTCTGCTACCACGAGCGGCTGTCGATCGCCGGCAATTGCCGGATGTGCCTTGTCGAAGTGAAGGGCGGACCGAAGCCGGTCGCGAGCTGCGCCTGGGGCGTGCGCGATTGCCGTCCCGGCCCCAAGGGCGAGCCGCCGGAAATCTCCACCCGCTCGCCGATGGTGAAGAAGGCGCGCGAAGGCGTGATGGAGTTCCTGCTGATCAACCATCCGCTGGATTGCCCGATCTGCGACCAGGGCGGCGAGTGCGACCTGCAGGACCAGGCGATGGGCTACGGCGTCGACACCAGCCGCTTCGCCGAGAACAAGCGCGCGGTCGAGGACAAGTATCTCGGCGCGCTGGTCAAGACCTCGATGAACCGCTGCATCCAGTGCACGCGCTGCGTCCGCTTCTCGGCCGAAGTCTGCGGCACGCCGGAAATGGGCGCGACCGGCCGCGGCGAGGACATGGAGATCACGACCTATCTCGAACAGGCGCTGACCTCGGAGCTGCAGGGCAACCTCGTCGACATCTGCCCGGTCGGCGCGCTGACCTCGAAACCCTACGCCTTCGCCGCGCGCCCGTGGGAGCTCGGCAAGACGCAGTCGATCGACGTCATGGACGGCATCGGCTCGGCGATCCGGGTCGATACCCGCGGCCGCGAGGTGATGCGCATCCTGCCGCGCATCAATGAGGCCGTGAACGAGGAGTGGATTTCCGACAAGACCCGCCATGTCGTCGACGGCCTGCGCACGCAGCGGCTCGACCGGCCCTATATCCGCGAGAACGGCAAGCTCCGCGCCGCCTCCTGGCAGGAGGCGTTTGCCGCGATCAACGCGAAGGTCGGGCGGATCGACGGCAAGCGCATCGGCGCCATCGCGGGCGATCTCGCCGCGGTCGAAGAGATGTTTGCGCTGAAGGAGCTTTTGACGAAATTCGGCTCCTCCAATCTGGCCGTGCAGGGTGGCGAAGCTTTCGGCGCCAAGGCCGGCCGCGGTTCCTACATCTTCAATCCGACCATTGCCGGCATCGAGCAGGCCGATGCGCTGCTGATCGTCGGCTCCAACCCGCGCAGGGAAGGCTCGCTGCTCAACGCGCGCATCCGCAAGCGCTGGCGCACCGGACAGCTCAAGATCGGTGTGATCGGTCCGAAGGCGGATCTTGCCTACGATTACGACCATATCGGCGCCGGAACGAACTCGTTGAGCGATCTCGCTGCCGGCAAGCATTCGTTTGCCGACGTGCTGAAGAACGCCAAGCATCCGATCGTGCTGGTCGGCGCTGCCGGACTTTCGCGTTCGGATGGTGCGGCGGTGCTGTCGCTTGCCGCAAAGGTCGCGCTCGATATCGGCGCACTCAAGGACGGCTGGAACGGCTTTGGCGTGCTGCATGAGACGGCCTCGCGCGTCGGTGCGCTCGATATCGGCTTTTCAAGCGGGAGCCTCTCCACCTCGCAGATCGCAACGTTCGGCACCCTCGATGTGATGTTCCTGCTCGGGGCCGATGAAGCCAAGGTGCAGGATGGCACGTTCGTGGTTTACATCGGCACCCATGGCGACCGCGGCGCGCATCGCGCCGACGTCATTTTGCCGGGCGCGGCTTACACCGAAAAGTCCGGCATCTATGTCAACACCGAGGGCAGGGCGCAGATCGCCAACCGCGCCTCTTTCCCTCCGGGCGAAGCGCGCGAGGACTGGGCGATCATCCGCGCGCTGTCCGACGTACTCGGCAAGAAGCTGCCTTTCAACTCGCTGGCGCAGTTGCGGCAGGCGATCTTCAAGGCGGTGCCGCATCTGATGCGGCTCGACCAGATCGAGGCCGGCAAGGCCGGACGACGTCAAGGCGCTCGCCGGCAAGGGCGGCAGCGTCGACAAGGCGGCCTTCAAGCCCGCCATCGAGGATTACTACCTGACCAATCCGATCGCGCGGGCATCGGCGGTGATGGCGGAATGTTCGCGCCTTGCCTCCGGGCAAATGCTGACGGCAGCGGAGTGAGCGTGAGCTGATGGCTGAATTCTTCGCAAGCGATTTCTGGACCGGCTTCCTCTGGCCGCTGATCGTGATGGTGGCGCAGAGCCTGCTGCTGCTCGTCGTCCTCTTGATCGCGATCGCCTACATCCTGCTCGCCGACCGCAAGATCTGGGCGGCGGTGCAGATCCGGCGCGGCCCCAACGTGGTCGGCCCGTGGGGCCTGCTGCAGTCGTTCGCCGACCTGCTCAAGTTCGTGCTGAAGGAGCCGATCATTCCGTCCGGCGCCAACAAGGGCGTGTTCCTGCTGGCGCCGCTGGTGTCCTGCGTCCTGGCACTCGCCGCCTGGGCCGTGATCCCGATGGATCTCGGCTGGGTGATCTCGGACATCAATGTCGGCGTTCTCTATATCTTCGCGATCTCCTCGCTGTCGATCTACGGCATCATCATGGCCGGCTGGTCGTCGAACTCGAAATACCCGTTCCTCGCCGCACTTCGCTCGGCGGCGCAGATGGTGTCTTACGAAGTCTCGATCGGCTTCGTCATCATCACGGTGCTATTGTGCGCGGGCTCGCTGAACCTGTCGGCGGTGGTGCAGGCGCAGAACACCAAGTTCGGACTGCTCGGCTGGTACTGGCTGCCGCTGTTTCCGATGTTCGTGATCTTCTATGTCTCGGCGCTCGCCGAAACCAACCGTCCGCCGTTCGACCTGGTTGAAGCCGAGTCGGAGCTGGTCGCCGGCTTCATGGTCGAATACGGCTCGACGCCGTATCTGCTGTTCATGCTCGGCGAGTATGTCGCGATCACCACGATGTGCGCGATGGCGACGATCATGTTCCTGGGCGGCTGGCTGCCGCCGGTGCCGTATCCGCCCTTCACCTGGGTGCCCGGCGTCATCTGGTTCGTGCTCAAGCTGTTCTTCATGTTCTTCCTGTTCGCGATGGCGAAGGCGATCGTGCCGCGCTACCGCTACGATCAACTGATGCGGCTGGGCTGGAAGGTGTTCCTGCCCTTGTCGCTGGCGATGGTGGTGATTGTCGCCGGCGTACTGCAGATTTTCGGCCTGGCGCCGAAGTGAGGTCACCATGAGTGTCAACATCAACGCCACAGCCCGCTCGCTTCTGCTCACGGAATTCGTTTCCGCGTTCGTGCTCGCCATGCGCTACTTCTTCAAGCCGAAGCCGACGCTGAATTACCCGTTCGAGAAGGGGCCGATCTCGCCGCGCTTCCGCGGCGAGCATGCGCTGCGCCGCTATCCGAACGGCGAGGAGCGTTGCATCGCCTGCAAGCTGTGCGAGGCGATCTGCCCGGCGCAGGCCATCACCATCGAGGCCGGCCCGCGCCGTAACGACGGCACGCGGCGTACCGTGCGCTACGACATCGACATGGTGAAATGCATCTATTGCGGGCTGTGCCAGGAGGCCTGTCCGGTCGATGCCATCGTCGAGGGTCCGAATTTCGAATTCGCCACCGAGACGCGCGAGGAACTCTACTATGACAAGGCCAAGCTGCTCGCCAATGGCGACCGCTGGGAACGCGAGATTGCGAAAGCAATCGAGCTTGACGCGCCGTACCGGTGAGGTGAGGGCATGATTTCGGCGCTGTTCTTCTATCTGTTCGCCGGCGTCTGCGTGGCGTCGGCGGTGATGGTGATTGTCTCGCGCAATCCCGTGCACTCCGTGCTGTACCTGATCCTCGCCTTCGTCAACGCCTCCGGCCTGTTCGTGCTGATGGGCGCCGAGTTCCTGGCGATGATCCTGGTCGTAGTTTATGTCGGCGCGGTCGCGGTGCTGTTCCTGTTCGTGATCATGATGCTTGACGTCGATTTCGCGCAGCTGCGCGAGGGCTTCATCGAATATCTGCCGGTCGGCCTCGTGATCGGCGGCATCTTCATGTTCGAACTGCTATTCATCGCCGGCACCTGGCTGATCAATCCCGGCGCGACGAAAGCGATCACCGCGGCGATCCCGACCAATGTCAGCAACACCGAGGCGCTCGGGCTCGTGCTGTACACGACTTACATCCACTACTTCCAGCTTGCCGGCATGGTGCTGCTGGTGGCGATGATCGGCGCCATCGTGCTGACGTTGCGCCACAAGGCGGCGGTCAAGCGGCAGGACATCAACGTGCAGAACGCGCGTACGCCCGAGCTTGCCATGAGCGTGCGCAAGGTGGCATCCGGCCAGGGCCTGCAGGACGCGGACGCGGCGGAGTGGGTGAAATGACCATCGGGCTCGGACATTATCTCTCGGTCGGCGCGATCCTGTTCACGCTCGGGATCCTCGGCATCTTCCTCAACCGCAAGAACATCATCGTCATCCTGATGTCGATCGAGCTGATCCTGCTCTCTGTCAACATCAACCTGGTGGCGTTCTCGACCTTCCTCGGCGACATCGTCGGCCAGGTCTTTGCGCTGCTTGGTGCTGACGGTCGCCGCCGCGGAGGCCGCGATCGGTCTTGCCGTGCTGGTGGTGTATTTCCGCAATCGCGGCTCGATCGCGGTTGAAGACGTCAATTTGATGAAGGGTTAGGGCAGGGCGCATGTATCAGGCAATCGTCTTCCTGCCGCTGCTCGGCGCGATCCTCGCGGGGTTGATCGCGATCTTCGGCGCGCATGCGCGTAACCCGAGCGGAGACGCCGTCGAACATCACGATGATCACGGTGCGCATGCCCATGCCTCGGTTGCCCATGATGATCATGGCGACGATCACGGCCATGACGACCACCACGTCGCCGAGCCGCCGGCGCAGGGCTCGCGCCTGGCCGAGCTGATCACCACGGGGCTGTTGTTTGTTTCCGCTGGGCTGTCCTGGGTGGCGCTGGTCGATGTCGGCTTCATGCACCACGATGCGCGCATCGCGTTGTTCCCCTGGATCAATTCGGGTGACCTGCAGGTTGCCTGGGCGCTGCGGATCGACACGTTGACGGCGGTCATGCTGGTCGTGGTCAACACCATCTCCTCGCTCGTGCACCTCTATTCCATTGGCTACATGGACGAGGATCCGCACCGGCCGCGCTTCTTCGGCTATCTCAGCCTGTTCACCTTCGCGATGCTGATGCTGGTGACGGCCGACAATCTCGTGCAGATGTTTTTCGGCTGGGAGGGCGTGGGCCTCGCCAGCTATCTGCTGATCGGCTTCTGGTACCACAAGCCGGAGGCCAACGCGGCGGCGATCAAGGCCTTTATCGTCAACCGCGTCGGCGACTTCGGCTTCGCGCTCGGCATTTTCGCCATCTTCATGCTGGTCGGTTCGACCGATTTCGAAACCATCTTCCACGCCGCACCGGGCCTGACCGGCAAGACCATCAACTTCCTGGGTTGGCAGGCCGACGCGCTGACCCTGACTTGCCTGCTGCTGTTCATGGGCGCGATGGGCAAATCAGCCCAGTTCCTGCTGCACACCTGGTTGCCGGATGCCATGGAAGGCCCGACGCCGGTGTCGGCCCTGATCCACGCCGCGACCATGGTGACCGCAGGCGTGTTCATGGTGGCGCGGCTGTCGCCCTTGTTCGAACTCGCGCCGAACGCGCAGGCCGTCGTGATGTTCTTTGGCGCCACCACGGCGTTTTTTGCCGCGACCATCGGCCTCGTGCAGAACGACATCAAGCGCATCGTCGCCTACTCGACCTGTTCGCAGCTCGGCTACATGTTCGTGGCGATGGGGGCGGGAGCCTATTCGGTCGGCATGTTCCACCTGTTCACGCACGCCTTCTTCAAGGCGCTGTTGTTCTTGGGCTCCGGCTCCGTGATCTACGCCATGCATCACGAGCAGGACATCCGCAACATGGGCGGCCTGAAGGATCGCATCCCCTACACCTATGCGGTGATGGTGATCGGCACGCTGGCGTTGACGGGCTTCCCGTTGACCGCCGGCTATTTCTCCAAGGATGCGATCATCGAATCCGCCTACGTCGCGCACAATCCGTTCGCCTTCTACGGCTTCCTGATGACGGTGGTTGCCGCCGGCCTGACCTCGTTCTATTCCTGGCGCCTGATCTTCAAGACGTTCCATGGCGAGCCGCACGACGTCGATCATTACGAGGCCGCGCATGAGAGCCCGATCTGGATGCTGATCCCGATCGGCATCCTCGCCGCCGGCTCGATCCTCGCCGGCTTCCCGTTCAAGGAAGTGTTCGCAGGGCACGCGGTCGAGGAATTCTTCCGCGAGTCGGTGAAGATGCATCCGGGCATCATCGACGAGATGCATCACATCCCGCAAGCCATCGCCTTCCTGCCGACGGTGATGATGGCGCTCGGCTTCGTGGTGTCGTGGCTGTTCTACATCCGCAGGCCGTATCTGCCGGTTGAACTCGCCAACCAGCACCAGATGCTCTACCAATTCCTGCTCAACAAATGGTACTTTGACGAGCTGTACGACCTGATCTTCGTCCGTCCCGCGAAGTGGATCGGCTATCAGCTTTGGAAGAAGGGCGACGGCTTCGTCATCGACGGCTTCGGCCCGGACGGCATTTCGGCCCGCGTACTCGACGTCACCCGCAACGTCGTGAAAATCCAGACCGGATACCTCTACCATTACGCCTTCGCGATGCTGATCGGCGTGGCCGGTCTGATCACCTGGTTCATGTTCGGCTTGGGAGGCCAGTAATGACAACCTGGCCAATCCTTTCCGTCGTCACCTTCCTGCCGGTCGTCGGCGCGCTGATCATCTACATCAGTCGCGGCGACGATGAAGCCGCACGGCGAAATTCACGCTGGATCGCGCTGTGGACCACGCTTGTCACCTTCGCGGTGTCGCTGATGCTGGTCTGGCGCTTCGATGCCGCGAATGCCGACTTCCAGTTCGTCGAAAAGACATCCTGGCTGGCGAGCGGGATCAACTACCACATGGGCGTCGACGGCATCTCGCTGCCGTTCGTGATCCTCACCACCGCCCTGATGCCGTTCTGCATCATCGCGAGCTGGAAATCGATCACCGTCCGCGTGCGTGAATACATGATGGCGTTCCTGCTGCTGGAAACGCTGATGGTCGGCACGTTCTCGGCACTCGACCTCGTGCTGTTCTATTTGTTCTTCGAAGGCGGCCTGATCCCGATGTTCCTGATCATCGGCGTCTGGGGCGGTCCGCGCCGGGTCTACGCGTCCTTCAAGTTCTTCCTCTACACGCTGCTCGGCTCAGTCCTGATGCTGCTTGCCATCATGGCGCTGTACTGGAACGCAGGCACGACCGACATCCCGACCCTGATGCACACCGCAGTGCCGCGGAACTTGCAAAAATGGGCGTGGCTTGCCTTCTTCGCCTCTTTTGCGGTGAAGATGCCGATGTGGCCCGTGCACACCTGGCTGCCCGACGCGCATGTGGAGGCGCCGACCGCCGGCTCGGTGATCCTGGCTGCGATCCTTCTGAAGATGGGCGGCTACGGCTTCCTGCGTTTCTCGCTGCCGATGTTCCCGATCGCCTCGCATGACTTCGCGCCGCTGATCTTCACGCTCTCGGTCATCGCCATCGTCTACACCTCTCTGGTGGCGCTGATGCAGGAGGACATGAAGAAGCTGATCGCCTACTCCTCCGTCGCCCATATGGGCTTCGTGACCATGGGCATCTTTGCCGGAACCATGCAGGGCGTCGCCGGTGGCGTGTTCCAGATGATCTCGCACGGCATCGTCTCCGGCGCGCTGTTCCTGTGCGTCGGCATCGTCTACGACCGCATGCATACCCGCGAGATCGCCGCCTATGGCGGGCTGGTCAACCGCATGCCGCTCTATGCCGTCGTGTTCATGGTGTTCACCATGGCCAATGTCGGGCTGCCCGGCACGTCGGGCTTCGTCGGCGAGTTCATGACGCTGCTCGGCACCTTCAAGGTCTCGATCCCGACGGCGTTCTTCGCCACCTTCGGCGTGATCCTGTCGGCCGGCTACGCGCTGTGGCTCTATCGGAAGGTCGATTTTCGGGCCGCTGACCAAGCCGTCGCTGGCCTCGATCAAGGACCTCACATTCCGCGAGGGCCTGACGCTGTTTCCGCTGCTGGCGCTGACCATCCTGTTCGGCGTCTACCCGAAGCCGGTGCTCGACATGTCGGCAGCATCGGTCCAGCAGCTTGTCAACAATTACAATGCCGCGATGACTGCCGTGAAGGCAGCCGCGCTGATCCAGTAACGGACACCGCATCATGAACTTCCAGAGTGCAGGTTATCAGTTGCTGCCGGTGCTGCCGGAGCTGGTGCTCGCCGCCGGCGCGATGGTGCTGCTGATGCTTGGGGCTTATCGCGGCGAAGGGGCGACACGTATCGTCACTACGTTGTCGATCCTGCTCCTGATCGTCACCGGCGTGCTGGAATTGATGCTGCCGGCCGGCAAGCTCGTCACCTTCGGCGGCAGCTTCATCGTCGATGATTTTGCCCGCTTCCTGAAGATACTGGCCCTGATCGGCTCGGCGGCGACACTGATCCTGTCGACGGAATTCCTGTCCGATCCGTCGCGGCGCATCTTCGAGTATGCGATCCTGGTGCTGCTCTCCACGCTCGGCATGATGGTGTTGATCTCGGCCGGCGACCTGATCATGCTCTATCTCGGCCTCGAACTGATGAGCCTTGCGCTCTACGTCGTCGCCGCCTCCAACCGTGACAACGCCAAGTCGACCGAAGCCGGCCTGAAGTATTTCGTGCTGGGTGCGCTGTCCTCGGGCATGCTGCTCTATGGCGCCTCGCTGATCTACGGCTTCACCGGCACGGTCAGCTTTGCCGGCATCGCGGCCGCTGCAACGTCCGGCAGCACCGGTATCGTGTTCGGGCTGGTCTTCCTGCTTGCCGGCCTCTGCTTCAAGGTTTCCGCCGTGCCGTTCCACATGTGGACGCCCGACGTCTATGAGGGCGCACCGACGCCGGTCACGGCCTTTTTCGCCTCCGCGCCGAAGGTCGCAGCACTCGCGGTGTTCACCCGGGTCGCGCTGACGGCGTTCCCGGGCATCGTGCCGCAATGGCAGCAGATCCTGGTGTTCGTCGCGATCGCCTCGATGGCGCTGGGCTCCTTTGCCGCGATCGGGCAAAAGAACATCAAGCGGCTGATGGCCTATTCCTCGATCGGCCATATGGGCTTTGCGCTGGTCGGCCTTGCCTCCGGCACCGTCGAGGGCGCGCAGGGCGTGCTGGTCTATATCGCGATCTATGTGGCGATGACGCTCGGCGCCTTCGCCATCATCCTGGCCATGAAGCGGAACGGGCAGGCGATGGAGGAGATCAAGGATTTCGCAGGCCTGTCGCGCAGCAATCCGCTGCTCGCCTTCTTCTTTGCGATGCTGCTGTTTTCGCTTGCCGGCATTCCGCCGCTCGCGGGCTTCTTCGCGAAATGCTACGTGTTCGTGGCCGCGATCAAGGCCGGCCTGTTCACCCTGGCCGTGATCGGCGTGCTCGCAAGCGTCGTGGGTGCGTTCTACTATCTCTCCATCATCAAGGTAATGTACTTCGACGAGCCGGCCGGGCAACTCGATCCCATGCGCATCGAGTTGCGCGCGGTGCTGGCGATCACGGGTCTCTTCACAATCTTCTTCTTCGTCTATCCGGGGCCGCTGGTCAGCGTCGCCACGGCCGCGGCGAAGTCGCTGTTTTAGGGCGCATGATCCCGAAAAGTGGGCAGCGGTTTTCGGAGAAGATCATGCGCAAAAACAAGATGACCATCGCGCTCGGTCCACGAGCTACATCGGCGGGCTATCGTCTCGCCGCCTTCGATCAGATCGGCTCGACCAATACGGAGGCGATGGCACGCGCCCGCGACGGCGAGCGCGGACCGATGTGGTTCGTCACGACGGAGCAGACGGCCGGAAAGGGACGGCGCCAGCGGGCCTGGATCGCGCCGCGCGGCAACCTCGCCAGCAGCGTTCTCGAAGTCCTGAACGTTTCGCCCGGCGATCGCCGCTACGATGGGCTTTGCTTTCGGCTTGGCGCATGAGGAGGCGCTGCGGCGGGTCAGCATGGAAGCCAATTTGCGGCTGGCGGGACCGGATCAACTGCAATACCTGCTGAAGTGGCCGAACGACATGCTGGTGCGCAGGCAGAAGCTGTGTGGCATGCTGCTTGAGGCTGAGGCTGTGGCGGGCGGAAAGCTCGCCGTGGTGGCAGGGATCGGCACCAATATCGTTGCGGCGCCCGAAGGCACCCCGACGCCGGCAACCTCGCTGTCCGCGCTGGGCGTCCATGTCGGCGCAGAGGAGCTGTTCTGCTGCGCTGTCGGACGCCTGGGTTGAATTCCGCGGAATCTGGGACGATGGCCGCGGCTTTGCCGAGATCCGAAAACTGTGGCTCGAACGCGCCTACGGACTCGGCGAGCCGGTCGCGATCCAGAACGGAGCGGTGACGGTCGAGGGCATCGTTCGATACGCTGGATGAGGCCGGCTGCCTGATCGTCCGCACGGCCGACGGCAAGCGCGTGCCGATCGCAGCGGGCGAAGTCTATTTCGGCTCGGCGGCGTCAGTGAGGGCCTCCTGATGGCGCGGCCGGATGAACTCATCTTTGCGCCGCTCGGCGGCGTCGGCGAGATCGGCATGAACCTGTCGATCTACGGCCTCGGCAACCGCCATCAGCGCGCATGGCTTGCGGTCGATCTCGGCGTCTCCTTTGGCGATGAGGAGCATCTGCCGGGCATCGACCTGATCATGCCCGACATCTCCTTCCTCGAAAAGGAACGCAAGAACCTGATGGGGCTGGTGCTGACGCACGCCCATGAGGACCATTTCGGCGCCATCATCGATCTCTGGCCGAAACTGCGGTGCCCGATCTACGCCACGAAATTCAGCGCGGCGCTGTTTGCGGCCAAGCTCGAGGCCGAGCGCAATCCGCCGAAAATTCCGATCACCGTGGTGCCCTCGGGCGGGCGCATCGATCTCGGCCCGTTCAACGTCGAGTTCATTCCGGTGGCGCATTCGATTCCGGAATCGCATGCGCTGGCGATCCACACCGAGGTCGGCACGGTGCTGCATACCGGCGACTGGAAGATCGACCCGACGCCCATCATCGGGCCGCCGACGGACGAGAGGCGGCTGCGCGAACTCGGCGATGCCGGTGTGCTGGCGCTGGTCGGCGATTCCACCAACGCGGTGCGCGATGGACGCTCGCCGTCGGAGGCTGAGGTTGCCAGGACCATCGCGGAACTCGTCAAGGGCGCCAGGGGTCGCGTTGCGGTGACGACATTCGCGTCCAACGTGGCGCGGGTGAGGGCGGTGGCGGAAGCCGCGCAGGAGGCCGGCCGCGAGGTGGTGGTGGTCGGCCGTGCCATGGAGCGGGTCGCGCAGGTGGCGCGCGAATGCGGCTATCTCGACGGCGTGCAGAGTTTCCGCGGCATGGACGTCTATGGCCATCTCCCGCAGGACAAGGTGCTGGCGCTGTGCACCGGCAGCCAGGGCGAACCGCGCGCGGCGCTGGCGCGCATTGCCAACAACGACCATCCGGCCGTAACGCTGAACAAGGGCGACTGCGTCATCTTCTCCTCGCGCACCATCCCCGGCAACGAAAAGGCGGTCGGCGCCATCATCAATGGCCTCATAGCCCAGGGCGTCGAGGTCATCACCGACCGCACCCATCTCGTTCACGTCTCCGGCCATCCGCGCCGCGACGAGCTGCGCGACATGATCTCCTGGGTGCGGCCGCAGGTTCTCATTCCCGTTCATGGCGAGGCGCTGCATTTGTTCGAGCATGCCAAGCTTGCGCGCGAGGCCGGTGTGCCGAAAGTGCTGACCTGTCGTAACGGCGACCTGGTCAAGCTCGGCCCGGGCGATGCCGGGATCATCGGCGAGGTGCCGGCTGGGCGGCTCTACAAGGACGGCAACATCCTGGAGGATGCCAAATCCCGTGCCGTGGCCGAGCGGCGCAAGATGGGCTTTGCCGGCTGCGTCTTCGTCGCCATCGCCATGACCGAAAAAGGCGAGTTGGCCGACGATCCCGAGGTTGATCTGGTGGGCATCCCCGAGAAGAATGCCGAAGGCGAGGCGATCGACGACATCGTGTTCGATGCGGTGGTATCCACCATCGAGGGCTTGCCGCGGGCGCGCCGCCGCGACGCGGATGCGTGTGCGGAATCGGTGCGGCGGGCGGTGCGCGCGGCCGTCAACGAGGAATGGGGCAAGAAGCCGCTTTGCTTCGTCCACGTCCTCGAAGTGTAGCTTGCAAGCGTTGGGAGAACGACATGCTGGGCCGGCTCAATCATGTGGCCATCGCGGTCAAGGACGCGAAGAAGGCTGCAAAGATCTACGGCGGGGCATTCGGCGCTCAGATCTCTGAGGCCGTGCCGCTGCCGGAGCATGGCGTGGTCACCGTGTTCGTGACGCTACCCAACACCAAGATCGAATTCATCGAGCCGCTTGGCGAGGGCTCGCCGATCGCGAAATTCGTCGAACGCAACGCCGACGGCGGCATTCATCACATCTGCTACGAGGTCGTCGACATCATCGCTTCGCGCGATCAGCTGATCAGGGAAGGCGCGCGCGTGCTCGGCGACGGCCAGCCCAAGATCGGCGCGCACGGCAAGCCGGTGCTGTTCTTCCACCCGAAGGATTTTTCCGGCGCGCTGGTCGAGATCGAGCAGTCGTAGATGGCCTACAGCATCTCCACCGCGCTTGCGATCTACTTCGTGATCTGGTGGGTCACGCTGTTTCTGACCTTGCCGTTCGGCGTGCGCAGCCAGCACGAGGACGGCGGCGGGCCGCCCGGCACCGATCCCGGCGCGCCGATCCTGGCGCGGATGGGCCGTAAGCTGATCTGGACCACGATCATCTCCGCGGCCATCTTTGGCGCGGGCATCTGGGCGCAACGGGCGGGCTATCTGTCCATCGATCGGCTGTCGAAGCTGATGGGGTTTCCGTTCTAGCAATTTCGGGAAGACGAGGGTGAAGATGAATTTTCAGCGCATCGCAATCGGGCTCATTGTGCTCCTGGCGGCAGGCCTGGCCGGTTCGTTCTGGATGAACTGGAAGACGCTGACGCAACTGCGGACGACAAAGGCCTTTGTCGAGGGCTACGTGTTTGCCGATGCGGTCGCCGCCTGCGAGAAGGCGCAGAGCACGACACCGTTCAAGTGGAATGGCGGCAAGACGACCGCCGTGATCGGTCTCAACTCGGTCAAGCTGAACAAGGATACGGTGATCGCGAGCTATACGCTCTACGCCGACGGCATCTATTGCGACTACGATCCGATCAAGAAGAAGGCCGATATCGGCTCGAGTTTCCTGGAGCGGGAGACTTTCCAGTAGAGGGAGCTAGATTGCTTCCGCAATGATCGCTTCGATTTCGGCCTGCAGCCTGCGCCACGCATCATCCATCTCGGCGGTCCATTCGGCGCCAAGAACCTCCTGCAACGTCCGCGCGATCACGCCGAAGAAGGCGACAAACAGCTCGCGCGGCGTGCCATAGGCATCGTGCGAGGCAATCTCGCATTCGATCATGCGGAATTTGCCGTGACGGGGCCCTGCGAAATCCAGGATCGCTTCGATCGTCATCGACAGCATCGAGCCCTTGACGAGTTCGCTGCCTTCGGTGCGAAACATCGTCAGCGTCTCCGGCCGCTCGGCGTGCAGGCGGCGATACACAAGTGGTGTGAGGTCGTCGCACCGCGCGGCGGCGAGTTCAAAACTCTGCTCGATTGGGTTTGCCGATGAAGCGATATCAGCCATCGATCGCGAACGCGTGTTGCCGAAAAAAAAGAGCAGGGCCGAAGCCCTGCTCTAACAATTGTGTCGACCCTGTTTCACCCGAAAATTCGATTTGCTCTTGATTGACGGGGCGACGCTGCTTTTGCGCGTCAGGGTTCCTCCCGAGACTTGGACCACTGGACCCGACCTTACGGCCCGGCCCAGGGTCGCCTTGGTAGACCATCTTTTTCGTCTTGTCACCAATTTCAGCAACGATTGTTCAAAATTCCAGCAGATTGCGAAACGTTTGGGAACGGACCACCAATGGTTGCCGGCGCGAGGCCGAATACTCGCTGATGGGGTAAGCGGGTAGGGGCGAAAAGCATCGGCGATTGCGCTGGCGCAATACACCGGCAGGACCGCTGATATTTCATGGCAACAGGTCGGATAAATCCGGGAACCCCGCCTCGACTTCGGACTCTTGTGGTGATTACCTGACGGTGGATGGGTTGTGCGATGCGCCGGCGATTAAAGAACTTTCTGCCCATAGTCCTGGTCGCCCTCGCGGTGCAGATTTTTGCGCCGATTGCTGCCTGCTGGGCGGCGGGCATTGCGGCATCCGACCCCCTCGGCGCGGCTGTGATCTGCCACGGCAACGCTGCGCCGGGGACCCAAAGCGATCGGACGGCCCCGCAGGACTTCCAGCGCGGCTGCTGCTCCCTCTGTGGCGTCCTGCACACCGGCGCGCCAGTCGATGCCCCGCAGGCGGCGGCAGCGATAATCACGTTCGAACGCCACGCCACCCCGGTGGTGTGGCACGAGTTTAGGCTCGATCCAGCCGGCTCCCGTGCCGGTTCCCCGGAGCAGGCGCGCGCGCCACCGGCCCTTTCCTGACCTAACTCGCCTCCAGCCCATCTGCGGCCGGAATATCTGCGCGTAGCCGGCTGTCCTTGCCGGTGTCAGGAAATTTGAAATGCCCCGTTATCACGCCCTCTGCGGTGTGAGCATTGCCGCACTCCAGCTGGTGCTGGCGGCGCCGTCGACCGTGGCCCGTGCCCAGAGCGGCGAGGAAAAGATGCTGCCGCCGGTCAGCGTCGAGGCCCCGCGAGAGGCGAGGCCGAGGCCGGCCGCGCAAAGGCAGCGCACCCAATCCGCTTCGGCGCGGCGTCAGACAAGGCCCGCGGCCGCGGCCTTGCCGCCCGCAACGGCACCGGTCCAGTCTGCAACGATCACCCCGAGCGCCGCGGCGGCGTATCTTTACCAGGCGCCGAACGGCCAGACTGCCACGACAATCGACCGCAGCCAGTTCGACAACCGGCCAGCCTTCTCGGTTGCCGACATACTGCGCGACAGCCCCGGCATCTCGATCAAGCAGGGCAACGGCCCGCGCGATTTCGGTATCTCGATCCGCGGCTCCAATGCCCGCAACGGCTTTGGCATCCGCAACATGGTGATCTTCGACGACGGTTTTCCGGTGACCCAGCCGGACGGGCTTTCGCGCAGCGACTTGATCGACCCGCATGCCTATGGCGCGATCGATGTCATCCGCGGTCCGTCGTCGGCGCTGTACGGCAACTATGCCACCGGCGGCGCGCTGAATTTCCGCACGCGGCGGGGCGGGACATCGACGGGGTCGAGTACGGCGTCGATGGCGGCAGCTTCGGTTATCTCAGCAACTACATCACCGCCGGCAAGAAGGTTGGAAATTTCGAGGCATCCTGGTTTGCCAGCGACGTGCGCGGCGACGGCTATATCGGCAATAGCTGGTTCAACACGCAGACCGTGAATTTCCTGGCCACGCTGCAGGCGACGCCGGATGATCGGTTCACGGTCAAGTTCATCAACAACGAACTGGCTGCGCGGCTGCCGATCCGGCTGTCGCTGAACCAGTACAGTCTGAACCCGTTCCAGCGAGGTTGCGCGATCTTCGCGTCCGCGATTCCCGGTTGCGCGTCCATCGCCTTGTTCAACAACGGCTTCAACGGAGCGACAACTCCCTTGAGCGCCGAGCAGGCGGGACTGGGGCGAGCCGACCGCAGGACGATTGCCGGTGGACGCTGGGAACATGATTTCGACAACACGACGACCTGGCGAAATCAGTTCGTATTCGACGACAGGAACATCAGCCAGCCAACCGGAAGCACCAGCGCGATCGGTGATTTCCCGTCCTACAACTACATGAGCGACGTCACCAAGCGCGGTGAGTTCCTTGGCATGGACTCCACGACCTATGTCGGCGGCTTCTACAACACGATGTCCTGGTCCAGCGACACCCGCTTCCTGATGCCGCCAGGCCCTGCGACGCTGGGGCAGCTGCAGAGCAATGTGACGGCAACGCACACCAACTACGGCATTCGCGCGCGCGAGGAACTGAAGCTTGCGCCGACGCTGACGGCCATTGCGGGGATCGGGTGGGAGACCACCAACCTCAAAGGAGTCAACTCGATCTACAAGAATCAAACCACAGGGGCCGCCAACGTTCCGCCGGCGACGATTGCCGCGGACAAGCAGTTCCAGAACACCGCTCCGGAAGTGGCGCTGCTCTACAAGCCGAACAGCGAGTGGCAATTCCGGGGACGGGTGGCAACCGGTTACGGAACGCCGCAGGTCGGCAATCTCTTCGTGCTCTCAGACGGAACGAACGGCAACAATACCGGGCTGAAGACCCAGAAGAATCTCGGCTACGACCTCGGCGCCGACTGGACGCCGAACAACGCAGTGAAGGTCAGCCTGACCGGCTTCTACGAATTCTTCCGCGACGAGCTGGTCACGCAGGCGACGCCTGCCGGCGCGCCGAATACGAGCTTCGCGTTCAATGCGCCGCGGTCGGAGCATCGCGGGGTCGAACTCGCCGTCGACTGGCGTTTCCTGCCGACATGGCGCTTCACGGCCGCCTACACCTATCTCGACGAGATCTACACCGAATATGTCGAGAACCTCACCAACGCGACAAGCCGGACCACCTTCAGCTTCAACCGAGCCGGCAACAAGATCCCCGGCATTTCGCCGAACGAGCTGACGGCGCGATTGTCCTGGGACGAGACGGCGGGCTCGCTGCGTGGCCTCGGTGCGTTTGCGGAAGTGGTGTGGAAGGATTCGTTCTACATGGAAAACGCCAATCTGCTGAAGGCGCCGGGCTACGAACTGGTCAATGTCAACGTCCACTACAAGACCGATCTCGTCTCGGACTACCTGAAGTCACTCAGTCTGTATCTGGAAGTGAAGAACCTGTTCAATCGCACTTACGTCGCGTCCGCCAACAACATCGGCAATTCCGTGGGGGCCACCGGCCAGCCAAGCGACGCGAATGTGCTGGCTGGCGTTACCGGCTCGATCTATGCCGGCTCGCCGCGGGCGTTCGTTGCCGGAATGAAAATCGCGTTCAGGTGATACCCATGCACAATCGGACGGCCAGCATGTTTCGAACGACATCAATCGCAATCGCAGCCTTCGCGCTTTGGCAGAGCGGCGCGCAGGCGCAAATGACACCAGCACGGCTCCGGCTCGGAAGCAGCGTGCGAGGAGACGGCGCTGAAATGCGCGACCAAGGTGACGCCGGCGTTCGCCACCGACGGCACGCTGTGGCTTGCCTGGATGGCGGGCGGCCGCATTTCCGTGGCGAGCTCCAGCGATGGCGGCAAGAGTTTTTCGGCCCCTGTCGCGGCGACGCGCGAGGGGATGAATCTCGACTGGGGGCCGGACGCGCGCCCGAAAATCGCGATCGACCGTCAGGGCCGCATCGCGCTGGCGTTCTCCATCTTCAAGGACAAGGCATTCAACGGCCAGGTGCTCAACACGCGCTCGGAGGATGGCGGCAAGAGCTTTGCGGAAGCGCGGCCGATCACCACCAGCAACGAGAGCCAGCGTTTTGAGGCGATCGGCTTCGACAAGGAGGGCGCGGTGTTCGCCGCCTGGCTCGACAAGCGCAATCGCGTCCCGGTGCAGCAGAGCGGCAAAAAGTATGACGGCGCGGCGCTGTTCTTTGCGTCCTCGAAGGATGGCGGCCAGACCTATTCCGATGCAAGGATGGCGATCGACAACACCTGCGAATGCTGCCGCCTCGGGCTCGCCTTCGATCCGTCGAACCATCCCGTTGTCGTATTCAGGAACATTTTTGAAGGCGGCGTCCGCGATCACGCTGTCATCACGTTTGCAGATGCGGCAACGCCGGGCGAGCCGCGCCGCGTCAGCGTCGATGATTGGCAGATCGCGGCATGCCCGCACCACGGGCCAAGCCTTGCGATCTCGGAGAACGGCACCTATCACGTGAGCTGGTTCACCAACGGCAAGGCGCGCAAGGGATTGTTCTATGCCCGTTCACGCGATGGCGGCAAAAGCTTCTCCGCGCCGTTGGCCATCGGCCAGGCGAAGCGTAACCCGTCGCGGCCGTTCGTGCTGGCGGGGCCGCACGGCACTGGCCCTGGTCTGGAAGGAATTCGACGGCGAAAGGACCACGGTCAACCTGATGACATCGGCCGATGACGGGCAGACCTGGGCAAGTCCCAGGGCCATCGCCGAGACTTCAGATTCATCGGATCATCCGCTGCTGGTGACGGACGGCAGAAGAACCTATCTTTCCTGGATGACCAAGGCCAATGGCTATCGCTTCATCCCGATCGAGGGCTTGTCATGAGACGGAGCTATTTTGCAGCGGCGTTGCTGCTGGCGTTCTTGATGCCGGTGGCCGTGCAGTCCACGGAGACCGAACTCAGGCCGTTCGAACGGGGCAGCTGGCAGCAACTGACGAAGGCGCATGCGGGACGGCCGACCATCGTGCATTTCTGGGGCGTGACCTGCGGGCCCTGCAAGGTCGAGCTGCCGCAGCTCGGTGCGTTCATGAAGGAGCATCCCGCAATCGACATGGTGACGATCAGCGCCGATTTTGTCCCGAACCTGCCGGCGGCCGCCCGCGCGATGCTCGAACGGTCCGGACTTGCGGCTGCCGAGAACTGGATCTTCGACGGCTTCGCCGACCGGCTGCGGTTCGAGATCGATCCGACCTGGCAGGGCGATATCCCCCGCACGCTTGCTGATCACGCCCGAGGGTGAGATGACGACGATCGAAGGTTCGGCCGAGATGACCGAACTCGCGCAATGGTCCGCGCGGCAGCTGGCCGCTAAGAAGTGAAGCACGAACTTTTGGATTGCGAGAGAGCCACAATGATGAAGCACCTGACCCGCAAGATCGCGATATCTGCCGTCCTGGCTGGATTGTTCGCGGCGCCCGCCTGCGCCGAGGACGTCAAGGCCGGCGATCTCATCATCACACAGGCCTGGAGCCGGGCGACGCCGAGCGGGGCGAAGGTCGCAGGCGGCTATCTGACCGTCGAGAACAAGGGCGCTGCGGCCGATCGGCTGCTCGGCGGCAGCGGCGACGTCGCAGGCCGGGTCGAAATCCACGAAATGGCCATGGACAGCGGCGTGATGAAGATGCGCCCGCTCGACAAGGGCCTCGATATCGCGCCCGGCAAGACCGTGAAACTGGCGCCCGGCGGCTACCATCTGATGCTGCTGGACCTGAAGAGCCAGCTCAAGCAGGGCGACAAGGTGCCGGTGACGCTGCAGTTCGAAAAGGCCGGCAAGGTGCAGCTCACGCTCGATGTGCAGGGCGTCGGCGCGCAGGCTCCGGCGGGCGGCGATCACTCGGGCGGCCACATGATGAAGAAGTAGCCGCGATGGCTGCGATTTTCCGCAGGCTGCCGATCTGGGCTCTGCTTGCGGTCGGCATCGCGCCACTGGCGACAGCCGGCGAGGGCAACTTCTTCACGCATCTGCATACCGACAAGGCGATGGCGAATGTGACGGTTTCACCGGCGCGTGCCGGCCCGGTCGAAATCGCCATTCAGCTTGAGACGGTGCAGGAGAAGCCACTCTCAGCAAAGGCGGTGACGGTGACGCTGACCAATCCACGCAGCAAGGCCAAATCATTGACGGTGGAGGCGGAGCGCCGCGGCGAGGACAAATGGCTGGCCAAGGTCACACTGCCAGCCGCCGGGCGCTGGATGCTGGGTCTGGGTATTTCGATGTCAGATACCGACAAGGTCAGCATCGAGGCGCCGATCGTGATCAAGTGAAATCCAACGAGGCCTGATCTCCGGGCGGCGCGCGCGGCGAAACCGCTGGAATCCGTTGCTCTGCGGGCATTTTCCCAGCCACCGGCCTTGTGTTTTGCCGGCCAATCCGGTTTCACTGCAACCTCATCCTTTTCCTCCGATTCCCTGAGCTAAGCCGATGCGATTGTCGCGTTTTTTCCTGCCGATCCTGAAAGAGAATCCGAAGGAGGCGGAAATCGTCTCGCACCGGCTGATGCTGCGCGCCGGCATGATCCGGCAGGAGGCCGCCGGCATCTATGCCTGGCTGCCGCTCGGCTTCCGGGTGCTGAAGAAGATCGAGCAGATCGTCCGCGAGGAGCAGGACCGCGCCGGCGCGCTCGAACTGTTGATGCCGACGCTGCAGCTTGCCGATCTCTGGCGCGAGAGCGGTCGTTATGACGCCTACGGCCCGGAGATGCTGCGCATCGCCGACCGCCACAAGCGTGAGCTTTTGTACGGGCCGACCAACGAGGAAATGATCACGGAAATCTTCCGTGCCTACGTCAAATCCTATCGCAGCCTGCCGCTCAACCTTTATCACATCCAGTGGAAGTTCCGCGACGAGCAGCGCCCGCGCTTTGGCGTGATGCGCGGCCGCGAATTCCTGATGAAGGATGCTTATTCGTTCGACATCGACGAGGCGGCGGCGCGCCGCGCCTATAACAGGATGTTCGTCGCTTATCTGCGCACTTTCGCGCGAATGGGATTGAAGGCAATCCCGATGCGCGCCGAGACCGGCCCGATCGGTGGCGACCTCAGCCATGAATTCATCGTGCTGGCCGAGACCGGCGAGTCCGGCGTCTATTGCGACAGCGACGTGCTCAATTTGCCGGTCCCTGGCGATGACGTCGACTATGACGGCGATCTGACGCCGATCATCAAGCAGTGGACCTCGGTGTATGCGGCGACCGAAGACGTCCACGACGCAGATCGGTTCGAGCGCGAGGTGTCGGCCGACAAGAAGCTGAAGACACGCGGCATCGAGGTCGGCCAGATCTTCTACTTCGGCACTAAATATTCCGATGCCATGAAGGCGCTGGTTGCCGGTGCCGATGGCGTCGATCTGCCTATTCACGGCGGCTCCTACGGCGTCGGCGTCTCACGTCTGGTCGGCGCCATCATCGAGGCCTGCCATGACGATGCCGGAATCAAATGGCCGGAAGCGGTGGCGCCATTCCGTGCCGCCATCCTCAATCTGAAGCAGGGCGATGCCGCGGTCGATGGTGCCTGCGACAAGCTCTATCAGGAGCTCTTGAGCAAGGGCGTCGACGTGCTCTACGACGACACCGACCAGCGCGCCGGCGCGAAATTCGCCGCTGCCGATCTGATCGGCATTCCCTGGCAGATCATCGTTGGTCCGAAAGGCCTGGCCGAGGGCAAGGTCGAGGTAAAGCGGCGCGCCGACGGCTCGCGTGAGAACATGAGTCCGGCCGATGTCGTCGCGCGATTGACCGGATAGGTGTTATTCACCGGCGCCGGGCTATTGCGGCCACATTTGGCCCGAATCATGGGATTATCGACTATGGATGAGACCATGACCGAACCAGTCCGAACCGCACCTTTTGCGCCATTTGAATGGCTGCTGTCCGGACGCTATTTGCGGGCGCGCCGCAAGGAAGGCTTTATCTCGGTCATCGCGGGCTTCTCGTTTCTCGGCATCATGCTCGGCGTTGCGACGCTGATCATCGTGATGGCCGTGATGAACGGCTTTCGCAAGGAACTGCTCGACAAGATCCTTGGGCTCAACGGCCACATCCTGGTGCAGCCGCTGGAATCGCCGTTGACCGACTGGAAGGACGTCGCCGACCGCATCAGCCAGGTGCAGGGCATCCGTCTTGCCGCGCCCGTGGTGGACGGCCAGGCGTTGGCGTCGTCGTTCTTCAATGCGTCCGGCGTGCTGGTGCGCGGCATGCGCGCCGAAGACCTCAACAACCTCACCTCGATCGCCAAGAACATCAAGCAGGGCTCGCTGGAAGGCTTTGACGAGGGGCAGGGGGTCGCGATCGGCCGCCGGCTCGCCGATCAGCTGTCGCTGCATGCCGGCGACAGCATCACGCTGGTTGCCCCGCGGGGTGCGGTGACGCCGATGGGCACGACGCCGCGCATCAAACCCTACAAGGTCGCCGCCGTGTTCGAGATCGGCATGTCCGAATATGACGCCGGCTTCGTCTTCATGCCGCTGCCGGAATCGCAGGCCTATTTCAATCGCAACAACGACGTCACGGCGATCGAGGTGTTCACCACCAATCCGGACAAGATCGACGCCTTCCGCAAGGCGGTGACGGAGGCCGCGGGCCGGCCGGTGTTTCTGGTCGACTGGCGACAGCGCAACTCGACCTTCTTCAACGCGCTGCAGGTCGAGCGCAACGTGATGTTCCTGATCCTGACCATGATCGTGCTGGTCGCGGCGCTCAACATCGTCTCCGGCCTGATCATGCTGGTGAAGGACAAGGGGCAGGACATCGCGATCCTGCGCACCATGGGCGCCTCGCAGGGCTCGATCATGCGGATCTTCCTGATCACGGGCGCTGCGATCGGCGTGGTCGGCACGCTGACCGGATTCGTTGTCGGCCTCGTGATCTGCCTGAACATCGAATCGATCCGGCAATTCCTGTCCTGGCTGACCTCGACCGAGTTGTTCTCGCCGGAACTGTATTTCCTGTCGAAGCTGCCGGCCGAGGTCGATTTCGGCGAAACCACCGCCGTGGTGATCATGGCGCTGACATTGTCGTTCCTGGCGACCCTCTATCCATCGTGGCGCGCCGCGCGCCTCGATCCCGTCGACGCGCTCCGGTACGAGTGAGGACGCAGATGGCGGAGGGGGCGGAAGAAGTACCGGTTATCTATCTTCACGAGATCAAGCGGCAATACCGTCAGGGCGATGCCACGCTGGTAATCCTCGACGGCGCCAAGCTTGCGCTGTGGGCCGGGCAATCGGTGGCGCTGGTAGCGCCGTCGGGCTCCGGCAAATCGACACTGCTGCATATCGCGGGCCTGCTGGAATCGCCTGACGACGGCGAGGTCTATGTCGGGGGCACGCCGACCTCGCAGCTGTCGGATACCGATCGCACCCAGATCCGGCGCGCCGATATCGGCTTCGTCTACCAGTCGCACCGCCTGCTGCCGGAATTCACGGCACTGGAAAACGTGATGATGCCGCAGATGATCCGCGGGCTGAAGCGCGCGGAGACGATCAAGCGCTCGACCGAAATTCTCGACTATCTCGGCTTGAGCGATCGCGTCACGCATCGTCCGTCCGAGCTTTCCGGCGGCGAGCAGCAGCGCGTCGCCATTGCGCGCGCGGTTGCCAATGCGCCGCGGGCGCTGCTGGCGGACGAGCCGACCGGCAATCTCGATCCCAACACCGCCGATCATGTGTTCCAGGCGCTGATGCAGCTCGTCCGCGCAACCCGCGTGGCGATGCTGATCGCAACCCACAACATGGAACTCGCCAGCCGGATGGACCGGCGGGTGTCGCTGCAGAACGGCCAGATCGTCGAGCTCGAGTAGCCAACATTTCGCGCTGGCCCGGATCCATGCGGTGTCGGTACGGGCTCCCGATTCTCCGGGGACTCCCAACCGGGCGGAGGCATTTGCCGTCCAACTGCCTCGGCGCAGCCCCATCCCTAGCGGTGAAACGATTTGTTAACGCTGGAATTTGTGCCCGGATTTTCACGCTTGACGCTCAGAACAAAAATAGAACAATGTTCCGCATATGTTCTGATCGTGAAGTCGAAACGGGAGGCGGACATGTTGAAGGTTTTCGTCGAAGAGGCAGCCGCGCTGGCGTCGCTGACGCTGTTCGTGGGGATGATCGCGGTCTGGGCGCAACTCTTCACCCAGCTCTGATGCAGCGGCTGGTGGCGTTGTGGGGAAAAGCCGGACGGCGGAACGCCAAGGCCGGTTCCGCGTGGACTTGGCAGGATCGAAGCCCCACCATCGCTGCGCGAGTCGCTTTGGCTGCGGGCTTTCCCGGCTGAGCATCGCTTCAATTCAGGGAAGTTTGCGCCGCTGATGTCCAGTGCCGGATTTGTCCATCTCCACGTTCACTCCGCCTATTCGCTGCTGAAGGGCTCGATCAAGATCGCCAAGCTCGGCGAACTCGCCAAGGCCGACCGTCAGCCGGCGCTGGCGCTCACCGACACCGACAACATGTTCGGGGCGCTGGAATTCTCCGACAAGATGGCGGGCTACGGCATCCAGCCCATCGTCGGCTGCGAAATGGCGGTGGATTTCGGCGACCAGGACCCCAACGCCCGCAATGCCCACGCCACAGCCCCGTCGCGCATCGTGCTGCTGGCCGCGCGCGAGCGCGGCTACCGCAACCTGATGCGGCTCAACTCGCGCGCCTTTCTGGAGACGCCGGTTCACCAGGCGCCGCATATCAAGTTCGACTGGCTCGACGGCCATGGCGAGGACCTGATCGCGCTGACCGGCGGCCCCGATGGTCCGATCGCGCTCGCGCTCGGCGCCGGCAACGCTGAGCTTGCGGCGGCGCGCTGCGAGCAGCTGGCAAAGCTGTTCGGCGACCGGCTCTATGTCGAGCTGCAGCGCCACGGCCTCGACAAGGAGCGCCGCGTCGAAGTCTGCCCTGATCGATCTCGCCTACGGCAAGGGCTTGCCGCTGGTTGCGACCAACGAGCCATATTTTGCGACCACCGATGACTACGAGGCCCATGATGCGCTGCTCTGCATCGCCGGCGGCCGGCTGATCGCCGAGACCGATCGCGACCAGCTCACGCCGGACCATCGCTTCAAGACGCGCGCCGAGATGGCGGTGCTGTTTGCCGACATTCCGGAGGCGCTCGCCTCCACGGTCGAGATCGCCGAGCGCTGCGCCTACCGGCCGATGACGCGCAAGCCCATTCTGCCGCGCTTCACGGTCGGCGCCGACGCCAATGCGCAGGAGGCCGAGAACGGCGAATTGCGCCGGCAGGCGGAGGAGGGACTTGCCAACCGCATGCGGGTCCACGGCCTGTCGCAGGGCACGACGGAGGAGGAATACCTCGCGCGGTTGGCCTTCGAGCTCGATGTCATCACCCGCATGAACTATGCGGGCTACTTCCTGATCGTTGCCGATTTCATCAAGCACGCAAAGCAGGAGGGCATTCCGGTCGGGCCGGGGCGCGGCTCCGGCGCCGGTTCGCTGGTTGCCTACGCGCTCACCATCACCGATCTCGATCCGATCCGTTTTGGCTTGCTGTTCGAGCGCTTCCTCAATCCCGAACGCGTGTCGATGCCGGACTTCGACATCGACTTCTGCCAGGAGCGGCGCGGCGAGGTGATCTCCTACGTGCAGGAACGCTACGGCCGCGACCAGGTGGCGCAGATCATCACCTTCGGCACGCTGCAGGCGCGCGGCGTGCTGCGCGACGTCGGCCGCGTGCTGCAGATGCCCTATGGCCAGGTCGACAAGCTGACCAAGCTCGTGCCGCAGAATCCGGCAGCGCCGGTGACGCTTGCCGCGGCAATTGCGGGCGAACCAAAACTGCAGGCCTTTCGCGACGAAGATCCGGTGGTGGCGCGCGCCTTCGACATCGCGCAAAAGCTCGAGGGCCTGACCCGTCACGCCTCGACCCATGCCGCCGGCATCGTGATCGGCGATCGTCCGCTGAGCGAATTGGTGCCGCTCTATCGCGATCCCAAGTCCGACATGCCGGTGACCCAGTTCAACATGAAATGGGTGGAGCCGGCGGGGCTCGTGAAATTCGATTTCCTCGGGCTGAAGACGCTGACGGTGCTCGACGTTGCCGTGAAACTGCTCGAGCAGCGCAAGGTTACGGTCGATCTCGCGACGCTGCCGCTCGACGATGCGCCGAGTTACCAGATGCTGGCGCGCGGCGATGTGGTCGGCGTGTTCCAGGTTGAAAGCCAGGGCATGCGGCGGGCGCTGGTCGACATGCGGCCGGACCGTTTCGAGGACATCATCGCGCTGGTGGCGCTCTATCGCCCCGGTCCGATGGCGAACATCCCGACCTATTGCGCGCGCAAGCATGGCGACGAGGAGCCGGAATACCTGCATCCGATGCTGGAGCCGATCCTGAAAGAGACTTTCGGCGTCATCATCTACCAGGAACAGGTGATGCAGATCGCCCAGGTGATGGCCGGCTACTCGCTCGGCGAAGCCGACCTGCTGCGCCGCGCGATGGGCAAGAAGATCCGCGCCGAGATGGAGAAGCAGCGCGAGCGCTTCGTTGCGGGCGCGATGAAGAACAACGTTTCCAGGGGCGCGGCCGAGACCATCTTCGAACTGCTCGCAAAATTCGCCGACTACGGCTTCAACAAGAGCCACGCGGCGGCTTACGCGCTGGTGTCCTACCACACCGCCTACATGAAGGCGCATTACCCGGTCGAGTTCATCGCGGCTTCGATGACGCTCGATCTCAACAACACCGACAAGCTCAGCGAATTTCGTTCCGAGGCGCAGCGGCTCGGCATCAAGGTCGAGGCGCCCAACATCAATCGCTCCGGCGCCACCTTCGAGGTCGGCGACGGCACGATCTATTACGCGCTGGCCGCGCTGAAGGGCGTCGGCGTGGAGGCCGTCAAGCAGATTGTCGAGGAGCGCAGGAAGGGTCTCTTCACCTCGCTTGCGGACTTCGCCTCGCGGGTCAGCCCGCGCGCGGTCAACAAGCGCGTCATCGAAAGCCTGGCGGCGGCCGGCGCGTTCGACACGCTGGAATCCAACCGCGCGCGTGTCTTTGCCGGTGCGGACGCGGTTCTCGCGGCCTGCCAGCGCAGCCACGAGGCCGCGACCTCAGGGCAGAACGACATGTTCGGCGGCGCGGCCGATGCGCCGGCCATCGTGCTGCCGCAGGTCGAGCCATGGCTGCCGGCGGAGCGGCTGCGGCGCGAATATGACGCGATCGGCTTCTTCCTGTCGGGCCATCCGCTCGACGACTACGCAACCGTGCTGAAGCGGCTGCGCGTGCAGTCCTGGGCGGAATTTTCCCGCGCGGTCAAAACCGGTGCGACGGCGGGCAAGGTTGCCGCCACCGTGGTCTCGCGCATGGAACGGCGCACCAAGACCGGCAACAAGATGGGCATCATGGGCCTGTCCGACCCGACCGGCCATTTCGAGGCGGTGCTGTTCTCCGAAGGGCTCGCGCAATATCGCGAAGTGCTGGAGCCGGGCGCAGCTGTGCTGTTGCAACTCGGCGCCGAACTGCAGGGTGAGGATGTGCGCGCCCGCGTGCTGCATGCCGAACCGCTCGATGACGCGGCTGCGAAAACGCAAAAGGGCCTGCGCATCTTCGTGCGTGACACCAAGCCGCTCAATTCCATCGCGCGGCGCCTCAACATGCCGGAGACCGGCGGCGAACGGTTCGAGCAGGGCGTCCGCAGCCAAACCGGGGCCCGCAGCCACAGGCGGTGCCGACGGCGACGTCTCGCTGGTCTTGATGCTCGACCTCGAGACCGAGGTGGAGATGAAGCTCCCCGGCCGTTTCAAGGTCTCCCCGCAGATCGCCGGCGCCCTGAAGGCAGTCGCTGGCGTCGTGGACGTGCAGACGCTCTAGTGCCGCTGTGACGCAGAAGGTTGGCCCGCCAAAGGCGGGTCATGCGCGCATCGTCATGCTTCGCGAAAAATCCTTCGGCATTGTGGATTCAGTCTCGCGTTTCGAGTGGATTCAGTCTCGCGTTTCGAGCTTGATGGAGCGCCGATCCAAGGCCTCAAGGCCGGAACTTATGCTTATGCGGACCGCCCAGCTGGCCAGCACCTCCCGCTGGACGAAACGGCCGCCAGGACTACGCTCGCGGAACTCCGGCTGGCCGAATAAGCGTCGTTTTGCGACGGATTGGGCCTTTTAGGCCTCCAAATCCGGCCTATTTTCCTTGCTTCTGGCCGAAATCGCGCTATACACCGCGCCATCTCACACGGAAACATGGCTCTCAAAGCCGTCCGGTGGCATCCGGGCCGTCAAGGCTCGTTTGCTCACACGTTTCCGGAGGAACCAACCGGAGAACCAAGACTATGGCGCTACCTGACTTCACTATGCGTCAGCTGCTCGAAGCTGGCGTGCACTTTGGCCACCAATCCCACCGCTGGAATCCGAAAATGTCAGAGTACATTTTCGGCGCCCGCAACAACATCCACATCATCGACCTCGCGCAGACCGTGCCGATGCTGCATCGTGCGCTGCAGGCCGTCAGCGATACCGTGGCCAAGGGCGGCCGCGTGCTGTTCGTCGGCACCAAGCGGCAGGCTCAGGACGGCGTGGCGGAAGCCGCCAAGCGTTCGGCGCAGTATTTCGTCAATTCGCGCTGGCTCGGCGGCACGCTGACCAACTGGCGCACCATTTCCGGCTCGATCAAGCGCCTGCGTCACCTCGATGAGGTGCTGGTGGGTGGCGAGGCCAACTCCTACACCAAGAAGGAGCGGCTGACGCTGCAGCGCGAGCGCGACAAGCTCGATCGCTCGCTCGGCGGCATCAAGGACATGGGTGGTCTGCCTGACCTGATCTTCGTGATCGACACCAACAAGGAAGACATCGCGATCGCGGAAGCGCAGCGGCTCAACATCCCCGTTGCCGCGATCGTCGACACCAATTCCGATCCCAAGGGCATCACCTATGTGGTGCCGGGCAATGACGACGCCGGCCGCGCCATTTCGCTTTATTGCGATCTGGTGGCGCGCGCCGTCATCGACGGCATTTCCCGCGCGCAGGGCGATTCGGGCATCGATATCGGCGCTGCCGCCAAGCCCGTTGTGCAGGAAGAGATTCCGGCGGCCACCGCCGGCTTCCAGGGTCTTGCCGGTCCTCGCGGGCCCGCCGACGATTTGAAGAAGCTGCCCGGCGTGTCGGGCGCGATCGAGAAGAAGTTCAACGACCTCGGCATCTTCCACTACTGGCAGCTTGCCGAACTCAATCACGACACCGCCCACAAGATCGGCGAAGAAGTCGGGCTTTCGAGCCGCGCCGATGCCTGGGTCACCCAAGCCAAGGCGCTCACCGCGGAAGCGGAATAACGCGACGTGAGAGCATGATCCGGAAAAGTGGGAACCGGTTTTCCGACAGGATCATGCTCAAACAATAAAGCGTGGCCGGCTGTTGCCGGCCGCTGCTTCGTTTCCCTACCACGACATCCCTGCGGCTGATCGCGGCGAGGCAGAGGCCGCGCCGCATCTGCCCTGACAGGCAACAAGGACGTTCACGATGGCAGACACAAAGGCGGCACAGGTGGCAATCACGGCTGCGATGGTCAAGGATCTGCGCGAGTCGACCGGCGCGGGCATGATGGATTGCAAGGCCGCTCTCACCGAGACCGCTGGTGACATGACGGCGGCACAGGACTGGCTGCGCAAGAAGGGCCTCTCCAAGGCCGCCAAGAAGGCCGGTCGCGTCGCTGCGGAAGGCCTGATCGGTGTGCTGACCAAGGGCAACAAGGGCGTGGTGGTCGAGGTCAATTCCGAGACCGACTTCGTTGCGCGCAACGAGCAGTTCCAGGGCCTGGTCAAGATGGTTGCCCAGGTCGCGTTCGACGTTGGCGCCGATGTCGAGAAGGTCAAGGCAGCCAAAGTCGGCAGCGTCACGGTCGAGACCGCGATTGCGGACGCCATCGCCACCATCGGCGAGAACATGTCGCTGCGCCGTGCGGCTTCGCTCGAAGTCGGCCAAGGCGTGGTGTCGAGCTACGTCCACGGTGCCGTGATTGACGGCGCCGGCAAGATGGGCGTGATGGTGGCGCTGGAATCGGCCGGCAAGGCTGACGAACTGGCAGCCCTTGGCCGCCAGCTTGCGATGCATGTTGCCGCGGCGAACCCGCAGGCGCTGGATCCGGCGGGCCTCGATCCCGTCCTCGTCAAGCGCGAGAAGGATGTGCTGGCCGACAAATATCGCCAGCAGGGCAAGCCTGAGAACGTGATCGAGAAGATCGTCGAGTCGGGCCTGAAGACCTACTACAAGGAAGTCTGCCTGCTCGAGCAAGCCTTCATCCACGACACCGGCAAGTCGGTGGCGCAGGCTGTGAAGGAAGCTGAGGGCAAGGTCGGCTCCCCCGTGAAGATTGCCGGCTTTGTGCGCTATGCTCTCGGCGAGGGAATCGAAAAGCAGGAATCCGATTTCGCGGCCGAAGTCGCCGCCGCCAGCGGCAAGAAGTAACCGGCTGGCCCAAGCGCTCTCCGGCGCCTCCAGCGCCGGAAGGCGAGACCTGCGCGGGAGAGGAAAGCGGTACGCAATGGCAGAGCCGGTCTATCGTCGCGTCGTGGTCAAGCTCTCCGGGGAATATCTCGCCGGCGCCCAATCCTTCGGAATCGACCAGCCGACGGTGGACCGCATTGCCGGCGACCTGATCGCCGCCCAAAAGCTCGGCTCGGAAATTGCCGTTGTGGTTGGCGGCGGCAACATCGTGCGTGGGGTGGAGGTTTCCTCCCGCGGCGTGTCCCGCCCGACAGGCGACACCATGGGCATGCTGGCGACCATGATGAACTGCCTCGCGCTGGAGGCGGCTATCGAACGCAAGGGGACGCCGGCCCGCACGCTCTCGGCCTTCGTCATGCCGGAGATTTCCGAGCTGTTTACCCGCAGTGCGGCGCACAAATATCTGGCCGAAGGCCGGATCGTGCTGCTCGGCGGCGGCACCGGCAATCCCTTCTTCACCACCGACACCACAGCTGTGCTGCGCGCCGCTGAGATCGGTGCCCAGGCGGTGCTCAAGGCCACCAATGTCGATGGCGTCTACAGCGCCGATCCCAAGAAGGATCCGTCCGCCAAGCGCTTTGATCGACTGAGCCATTCACAGGCGATTGAAGGCGGTTACAAGGTGATGGATGCAACCGCATTCGCGCTTGCCCGCGAGACATCGCTGCCTATCATCGTGTTCTCGATCGCCGAACCGGGTTCGATCGGCGCTATCCTGCGAGGCAGCGGCCACGGCACGATCGTCGCCGGCTAAACGGCGCGTACCGCTTTCGGCTTCGGCGCGAAGGCGGCGAGTTCTAAGAAGGGAGAGGGTGATGCCTACACCTGGTTTCGATATCAACGAAGTGAAGCGCCGCATGCAGGGCGCCACGCAGGCGCTCAAGCATGAACTGGGTGGCCTGCGCACCGGGCGTGCCGCGGCCTCGATGCTGGAGCCGGTTCAGGTCGACGCTTACGGTAGCCACATGCCGCTGAACCAGGTCGCGACCATCTCCGTCCCGGAGCCGAGGCTGCTGTCGGTACAGGTCTGGGACAAGTCGTTGGTGAAGGCAGTTGAAAAAGCGATCGTGGATTCAAATCTTGGCCTGACCCCGGCGACTGAAGGTCAGGTGCTGCGGCTGCGCGTGCCCGAGCTCAATGCCGACCGCCGCAAGGAGCTCGTCAAGGTCGCGCACAAATATGCCGAGGCCGCCCGCGTGGCCGTCCGGCATGTGCGCCGCGACGGGCTCGACATCGTCAAGAAGCTGGAAAAGAACCACGAGATTTCCGAGGACGATCAGGAGCGCCTCTCCAATGACGTCCAGAAGGCGACCGATGGCACGATTTCCGAAATCGACGCGCTGCTGGCCACCAAGGAAAAGGAAATCCTCACGGTCTAAGGATTGAGCGATGTCGAATGCTGCGCCTGCAAGCGACGGACCGGACCGATCCGGCTATCCCCTCCATGTCGCGATCATCATGGACGGGAACGGACGGTGGGCGGCTGCGCGCGGCCTGCCGCGGGCGGAGGGTCATCGCCGCGGCGTCGACGCTTTGCGGCGCGTGGTGCGAGCGGCCCATGAACTCGGCATCGTCTACCTCACGATCTTCTCGTTCTCGTCGGAGAACTGGTCGCGTCCGGCCACCGAGATCGGCGATCTGTTCGGCTTGTTGCGCCGCTTCATCCGCAACGATCTCGCGACCCTGCACCGCGACGGCGTGCGCGTGCGTGTGATCGGCGAACGCGAGGGGCTCGAGCCTGACATCTGCGCGCTGCTCAACGAGGCCGAGGAGCTGACGCGCGACAACACGCGCCTCACCCTCGTCGTCGCCTTCAATTACGGCTCACGCCAGGAAATCGCCGGCGCCGCGCAACGGCTGGCGCGCGAGGTTGCGGAAGGAAAGCGCGATCCGGCATCGATCGATGCCGATGCGCTCGGCCAGCATCTCGATGCGCCCGACATTCCGGATCCCGACCTCATCATCCGCACCAGCGGCGAACAACGGCTGTCCAATTTCCTGATGTGGCAGGCCGCCTATAGCGAACTGGTGTTCGTGCCGATCCATTGGCCGGATTTCGACAAGGCGGCGCTGGAAAGCGCGATTGCCGAATACGCCAGGCGCGAGCGTCGCTTCGGCGGCCTGGTTGCGAAAACCGGATCGTGACCGAGGGCGAAGCAACACCTGCGGCGCCAGCCGGGCAGGGGTCGCGCAATCTTCTCATGCGGGTGCTCGCCGCACTGGTGCTGGCGCCAGTGGCGATCGCGCTTGCGTATGCCGGCGGCTTGCCGTGGGCGGCGCTGGTGACGCTGGCGGCCATTGGACTCTATGTCGAATGGCTGATGATCGTCTCCCTGGCGCGCGACATGCGCGTCACGATCCCCGGCGTCGGAGCGCTGGCGATATCCGGGCTGTGTCTTGCCGTCGCACGGCTCGATGCGGCGCTTCTCGCGCTCGGCATCGGACTTGTCGCGGTGGTGCTGCTTTCGCCGCAGCGGCGGAACTGGTCAGCGGCGGGCTTGCTCTACGCCGGATCTGCCGAGGTCGCCTCGATCCTGGTGCGGCACGATGCGGTCCACGGCTTCTCAGCACTGATTCTTGTGCTGCTCGTTGTCTGGGTGACCGATATCGGCGGCTATTTTGTCGGGCGCGGCCTTGGCGGGCCCAAATTGTGGCCCCGCGTCAGCCCGAAGAAGACCTGGGCGGGTGCAGTCGGCGGCTTTGCCGCAAGCCTTGCGGTCGGGGCTGGATTTGCCGCGGCGAATTTCGGAAAAATGGTGCCTCTATTGGTTTTAGCGGCGTTTCTGTCTGTTATTTCCCAGCTTGGCGATCTGTTCGAATCAGCGGTAAAGCGCCGCTTCGGCGTCAAGGATTCGAGCCAGATCATTCCCGGCCATGGCGGCCTGCTCGATCGCCTCGACGGGTTTGTCGCAGCCATCGCGGCAGCGGCGATTTTGGGGTTCCTGCGTGGCGGCGCCGATGGCGTCGGCCGCGGTCTTATGGTTTGGTGAGGCTATGAGCGCTGTTCCATTGCGTAACAACAAGGCTGTCGCTTCCGCGGTGCGCAGCGTGACGGTGCTCGGCGCCACCGGCTCCATCGGCGACAGCACCATGGACCTGCTGCGTGGCGCGCGCGATCGCTACCGCGTCGAGGCGCTCACCGCCAACAGCAATGTCGAGGCGCTGGCGAAACTTGCCCGCGAGTTCAACGCGCGCTTTGCCGCGATCGCCGATCCCGCGCGACTTGCCGAATTGAAGGATGCGCTCGCGGGTACCCGCACCGAATGCGGGGCAGGCGAGAGCGCCATCATCGAGGCGGCGGCGCGGCCGGCCGATTGGGTGATGGCGGCCGTAAGCGGCGCAGCCGGCCTGAAGCCCGCGCTTGCCGCCGTCGATCGCGGCGCGGCAGTCGCGCTCGCCAACAAGGAATGTCTCGTTTGCGCCGGTGATTTCTTCATGCAGCGCGCGGCGAAGGCCGGCGCCTGCATTTTGCCCGCCAATTCCGAGCACAATGCACTGTTTCAGGCGCTCTCGTCCGGCAATCGCGAAGAGCTCGTGCGCGTCATCATCACGGCCTCGGGCGGTCCGTTTCGCACCTGGGCGGCCGCCGATATCGAGCAGGCGACGCTCGCGCAGGCGCTCAAGCATCCGAACTGGAGCATGGGCCAGAAGATCACCATCGATTCCGCATCGATGATGAACAAGGGCCTCGAGGTGATCGAGGCTTCGTATCTGTTCGCGCTGACGCCCGACGAGATCGATGTGCTGGTGCATCCGCAATCGATCATCCACGGCATGGTGGAATTCTCCGACCGCTCCGTGGTCGCCCAGCTCGGCACGCCCGACATGCGTATTCCGATCGCGCATTGCCTCGGTTGGCCCGACCGCATCGTCGGTCCGTCGGCGAAGCTCGATCTCGCCAAGATCGGACAGCTCACATTCGAGGCGCCGGATTTCGAGCGTTTTCCGGCGTTGCGGCTTGCCTATGAGGCGCTGCGCACCGGCGGCGGCGCGACCACGGTGTACAACGCCGCCAACGAAATCGCGGTCGCCGCGTTCGTCGCAGGCAAGATCAGATTCGGCGGCATCGCCCGCCTCGTCGAGGCGACACTGAACGACTGGATTCGCGCCGGAAATCGCGCCCCGCTGACCTCGGCGGACGATGCGATTTCCGTTGACCATGTTGCGAGAAATAAGGCTGCCGCCCTATTGCCTCAAATTGCCTTAAAGGCATCCTAGAGGGTCGGGGGCGGGGCCTTTGGCGCTCGTCGAGGGGAATCTTAATGTCTGAGCTTTTTCTTCATAGTTTCAATACGTTGAGCCATGGGCTCATCGGTTACATCGTCCCCTTCCTGTTTGTGCTTACGATCGTTGTGTTCTTCCACGAGCTCGGCCATTTCCTTGTCGCGCGCTGGGCCGGCGTTCGAGTGTTAACGTTCTCGCTCGGCTTCGGGCCGGAACTGTTCGGTTTCAACGACCGCCGCGGCACCCGTTGGAAGGTCTCCGCGATCCCGCTCGGCGGCTATGTCAAATTCTTCGGCGACGATACCGAGGCCTCGACGCCGTCGACCGAAACGCTCGCCGGCATGACCGCGGAAGAGCGCTCCGGCAGCTTCCACCACAAGAATGTCGGACCGCGCGCAGCGATCGTGGCCGCAGGTCCGATCGCGAATTTCATTCTGGCGGCGCTGATTTTTGCCTGCATGGCCCTCTACTACGGCAAGCCCAGCACGATTGCGCGCGTTGACGGGGTCGTTGCCGACAGCGCTGCGGCCTCCGCCGGATTCAAGGTCGGCGATGTCGTGGTCTCGATTGACGGCAGCGCCATCGACAGTTTCTCCGACATGCAGCGGATCGTGTCGATGAGCGCCGGTTCGCCTCTCGTTTTCCGTGTCAAGCGCGATGGTGCCGTGATCACGCTCAACGCAGCGCCGGTGCTCTCGGAGGAGAAGGATCTCTTCGGCAACAAGCAGCGGATTGGGCGACTGGGCATCCAGCATAGTTCCCAGCCGGGCGAATCGAACATGACGCCGGTTGGTGTCGTCGAAGCGCTCAAGATCGGTGTCGAGCAGGTCGGTTATATCATCTCGACTACTTTCAAATTCATCGCGTCATTGTTCGTGGGGAAAGGTAATTCCGGGGATGTCGGCGGCGTGCTGCGCATCGCGCAACTGTCCGGCCAGGCGGCCAGCATGGGCCTCCATTTCGTGGTCCAGCTCACTGCCGTGCTGTCGGTCTCGATCGGGCTCCTCAATCTCTTCCCGATCCCGCTCCTCGATGGCGGTCACCTTTTGTTCTATGCGATCGAAGTCATTCGGGGGCGACCGCTGTCTGAGCGCGCCCAGGAGGTGGGTTTCCGGATTGGGCTCTGTTTGGTGGTGATGTTGATGGTCTTTGCGACCTACAACGACATCCTGCATCTGGCGGCATCCTGAGAAGGCTTTTTTGTGACGTTGCCAATGGGCAACGTCTTGGAATGAAAATGGAATTGCGCTGCGGTAGAGCGTTTGCCGCCCCGGCAAAATTGGCTACAAGCAGGGCAATGATTTGGGAATTTGCCGGTCCTTGGGGGTTTGGGCCGGCATCTGGATGACGAGGGCGCGCTGCGCATGAACGTTGGAATGCGAGTACGGGGAGGCTTGTTGGCCGCCCTGATCATGTACGCCGTGCCGGTCGCCGCCACGCTGACGGCAGCGTTTGTCGCGTCGCCGGTCGTCGCCCAGACGGTCGCCTCGATCGTCGTCGAGGGCAATCGCCGTGTCGAGATCGACACCATCCGCTCCTATTTCCGTCCGGGACCCGGCGGCCGTCTCGGCCAGGCCCAGATCGACGACGGCCTCAAGGCGCTGATCGAAACCGGCCTGTTCCAGGACGTCCGCATCAACACGCAGGGCGGCAGGATCGTCGTCACCGTGGTCGAAAACGCGGTGATCGGCCGCATCGCCTTTGAGGGCAACAAGAAGGTCAAGGACGAGCAGCTTTCGACGGAAATCCAGTCCAAGCCGCGCGGCACGTTCTCGCGCCCGATGGTGCAGTCGGACGCACAGCGGATCGCCGAAATCTATCGCCGCTCAGGCCGCTACGATGTCCGCGTCACCCCGGAGATCATCGAGCAGCCGAACAACCGCGTCGATCTGATCTTCACCGTCGTCGAAGGCCAGAAGACTGGCGTGCGATCGATCGATTTCGTCGGCAACGTCTTTTATTCGTCGTATCGGCTGCGCGACATCATCAAGACGCGCGAATCCAACCTCTTGAGCTTCCTCGGCGGCAACGACGTGTACGATCCCGACCGCGTCGAGGCCGACCGCGACCTGATCCGCCGCTTCTACCTGAAGAACGGCTTTGCCGACGTGCAGGTGATCGCCGCGCTGACCGAATATGATCCCGAAAAGAAGGGGTTCCTGGTCACCTTCAAGATCGAGGAAGGCCAGCAGTACCGTGTCGCCGCCGTCAACTACGTCTCCACGATTCCGGCCTTCGACGCCAACGTGCTGCGCAACTACTCCCGGGTCGGTGTCGGCGCGGTCTACAATGCCGAAGCGCTGGAAAAGTCGGTCGAGGAAATGCAGATCGAGGCGTCGCGTCGCGGCTACGCCTTCGCTGTGGTTCGCCCGCGCGGTGACCGCAATTTCGAAGCGCACACGGTGTCGATCACCTTCGGCATCGATGAGGGTCCGCGTACCTACATCGAGCGCATCAACCTTCGCGGCAACACCCGCACCCGCGACTACGTGATTCGTCGTGAATTCGACCTCTCCGAGGGCGATGCCTACAACCGCGCGCTGGTGGACCGCGCCGAACGCCGGCTCAAGAACCTCGATTTCTTCAAGTCCGTGAAAATCGTGACCGAGCCGGGCTCTTCGAGCGACCGCGTGATCCTCATCGTCGATATCGAGGAAAAGTCGACCGGCGACTTCTCGGTGTCGGGCGGTTACTCGACGACGGACGGTGCGCTGGCTGAAGTCAGCGTCTCCGAACGTAACTTCCTCGGTCGCGGCTTGTACGCCAAGGCGTCGGTGACCTACGGCCAATATGCCCGCGGCTACTCGCTGTCGTTTGTCGAGCCCTATCTGCTCGACTATCGCGTAGCCCTCGGTCTCGACTTCTATCAGCGCCAGCAGCTTGCCAACAGCTACATCTCCTACGGCACCAAGACGCTCGGCTTCAGTCCGCGGCTCGGCTTCGCCCTGCGCGAGGATCTGGCGCTGCAACTGCGCTATTCGATCTACCAGCAGGAAATCCAGCTGCCTTACAATCTGGCCAACTGTAACAACGATCATTGGAGGCAATGGATTGCTGGCCTTCAATCCGACGCCGTCCTTCGCGAATTCGAACGCGTATCCGAATGGCAGCACCCAATTTGGCGCCACCGACACTTCGGGCATAGGCCTGTGGTGCTACAGCGACGGCGAGGCCTCGCTGCCGGTCCGCAAGGAATTGTGGAGCGGCAAGGTCCTGACCTCGGCGCTGGGCTATTCGCTGAACTACAACACGCTCGACAACAATCGCAATCCGACCAGCGGCCTGCATAATCGACTGGCGTCAGGATTTCGCCGGCGTCGGTGGCGACGTCAGCTACCTCAAGTCCGTGGCCGATGCGAAGTACTATGCGCCGCTGGTTTCCGACATCGTCGGGATCATCCATCTGCAGGGCGGCGTCCTGAGCAAGGTCAACAGCGACCTGCGCATGCTCGATCAATTCCAGATGGGTCCGAACCTCGTTCGTGGCTTCGCGCCTAACGGTATCGGCCCGCGCGCCATCAATCCGTTCGACCTCGACGGACGCGCTCGGCGGCACCAAGTATTGGGGAGCGTCATTCGAGTTGCAGATGCCGTTCTGGTTCCTGCCCAAGGAAGTGGGTCTGAAGGGCGCCGTCTATGCCGACGCGGGCGACCTGTACGACTACAGGGGACCGACGACGTGGTCGTACACCGGCGAAGTCACGACGCCGTTCAACTCGAATTGCGCGCCTCCGACCGTCAGTCCGCCCTCTGCGGGCACCTGCACCGGCCTCGTGTATGACGACAGCAAGGTGATTCGCACCTCGGTCGGTGTCGGTCTGATCTGGGCCTCGCCATTCGGCCCGCTGCGCTTCGACTATGCGGTGCCGCTGACCAAGGGACAGTTTGACCGCGTCCAGCAGTTCAAGTTCGGTGGCGGTACATCGTTCTAAGGGCGTTGTCGGGCGAAGCGGGTTTCGGTTCGCACGGCAAATATGCCAGGCAAGGGAACAGAGCCCGGTTTGATCGATCAGGACCTCGTCTGGCCTCGATCACGGGCCGGACCGCGACGGGTGGAATGGCGCAGCCGATATTTTTCGAGAAACCGCCTCCGGCGACGCTGGCTGAGGTCGCCGCGCTGACGAAAGCGCAATTGGTCGACCCGGCGCGGGGCGGCCTGCGGATCACGGGCCTTGCCTCGCTCGACGAGGCGGGTCCGATGCACCTGACGTTTTTCGACAATCTCAGATATGCCGATCAGTTGGCGCGCACCAAGGCAGGCGCCTGTCTCGTCAGCGACCGCTTCGCCGCGCGCGTTCCGGCCCACGTCGCAGTGCTGCGCGCGGCGCAACCGTTCCGCGCTTTCGTGCGGATTGCGCGGGAATGGCACGGCGATGCGCTGCGGCCGAAATCCTGGTCCGGCAACGACGGTATCGCACCCTCGGCCATCATCGATCCCTCGGCGCATCTCGAGGACGGCGTGATCGTCGATCCGCTCGCCGTGATCGGCCCTGAGGTCGAGATCGGGGCGGGCACCGTGATCGGCGCTGCAGCCGTCATCGGCCCGGGCGTCAAGATCGGCCGCGACTGCAATGTCGGCCCCCATTGCGCGATCCAGGCCGCACTGATCGGCAACAATGTGCTGATCTATCCGGGCTGCAGCATCGGCCAGGACGGCTACGGCTTCGTCTTCTTCGGGCCGGAGGGGCACCTGAAGGTGCCGCAGACCGGCCGGGTGGTGATCCAGAACGATGTCGAGGTCGGTGCCGGCACCACCATCGACCGCGGCAGCCTGCGCGACACCGTCATCGGCGAGGGCACCAAAATCGACAATCAGGTCCAGATCGGCCACAATGTGACCGTCGGCAGGCACTGCCTGCTGGCGGCCCAGATCGGGCTCGCAGGCAGCCTGACGATCGGCGATAACGTGGCGCTTGGCGCCAAAGTGGGGATCAACAATCACCTGAAGATCGGCGACGGAGCCCAGGTCACGGCGATGAGCGGGGTCAAGGACGACATCCCCCCGAACGGGCGATGGGGCGGTTACTTTGCCAAGCCGACCAGGCAATGGTTCCGGGAAATCGTTGCCGTCGAGCGCCTGGCGCGCGATGGCGCGACCGATCCGAAGGGCGAGGGGCAGGAGTGATGGAGGAAGCACCGGTCAGGTTCGATGTCGTCAGCATCGAAGAGATCCTGAAGACGCTGCCGCACCGCTATCCGATGCTGCTGATCGACCGGGTGATCAACATCCGGACCGACTACAGCGGTATCGGCATCAAGAACGTCACCTTCAACGAGCCGCCATTCCTCGGGCATTTTCCCGATCGCCCGGTCTATCCCGGCGTGATGATGATCGAGGCCATGGCGCAGACCGCGGGCGTCATCGGCATCAAGTCGGTCGAAGGCACGCAGAAGCCGCGCGCGGTGTATTTCCTCACCATCGACAAGTGCAAGTTCCGAAAGCCCGTGAGCCCGGGCGACACCATCGAATACCACATGCGCAGCATCGGCCGGCGCAAGGCCATGTGGTGGTTCCACGGCGACGCCAAGGTCAACGGACAGGTCGTCGCGGAAGCCGATGTCGGCGCGATGCTGACCGACTGACGAGGCATCGATGACGAAAATCGATCCGACCGCGCGGATAGAGGACGGCGCCGTGATCGGCGACGGCAGCACCATTGGGCCGTATTGCGTGATCGGCGGCAACGCGGTGATCGGCGCCGGCTGCACGCTGGCCTCGCATGTCACCGTCAGCGGGCACACCAGGATCGGCGCCAATTGCGCGATTTCGCCGTTTGCAGCGCTTGGCGGTCCGCCGCAGGATCTCAGCTATCGCGGCGAGCCGACGCGGCTGGAAATCGGCGAAGCCTGCATCATTCGCGAAGGCGTGACCATGAACATCGGCACGGTGAAGGGTGGCGGGCTGACGCGCGTCGGCGACCGCGGCTACTTCATGAACAACAGCCACGTCGGCCATGACTGCACGGTCGGCAATGATGTGATCTTCGCCACGTCGGCCACGCTTGGCGGCCACTGCGAAATCGGCGATTTCGTCTATATCGGCGGCCTGTCGGCCGTGCATCAGTTGACCCGGATCGGGCCGCAGGTGATGGTCGGCGGCGTCTGCGGCGTGCGCGGCGACATCATCCCGTTCGGCCTCGTCAACGGCCAGTACGCCGCGCTCGAGGGCCTCAACCTCATCGGCATGAAGCGCCGCAAGTTCACCAAGCAGCGCCTCGCCATCGTGCGATCGTTCTATCAAAAGCTGTTTCACGGCCCCGGCATTTTCGCCGAGCGGCTCAACGCGGTGCAGGACATGGCGTCAGAAGATCCGGCAATCGCGGAAATCCTCGCCTTCATCGGTGGCGGCAAGCGCGCGCTGTGCATGCCGGCCGATGACGGCGTTCGGCAACATTAGGCGCGAGGCGGAAGCAGCCATGGCAGCGGCGGCTTCGGACATCGTTTCCCCGGTCGGCATCATCGCGGGCGCCGGCACGATGCCTTTTGCGGTGGCGGATCGGCTTGCCGCGCGCGGCCTCGGCACGGTGATCTTCGCGCTCAGGGGGGCTTGCGATCCGGCTGCCGTCGCGCGCTTCAGGCATCACTGGATTTCGGTCGGCCAGATCGGCAAGGCGACGCGATTGTTCCGCAGCGAAGGCTGCCGCGACCTGATCTTCATCGGCGGCCTGGCGCGGCCCTCGCTGTCCGAGATCAGGCTCGACTGGGGAACCCTGCGCGTCATGGGGATCCTGGCCGCGGCGTTTCGCGGCGGCGACGACCATTTGCTGTCGGGAGTAGGCCGCATCTTCGAGCAGGACGGCTTTCGCATGATCGGCGTCAAGGAGGCCGCACCCGACCTCCTGATGCCCCACGGCTGCATCACGCGCACGATGCCGGACGGTGCGGCGGCGGCCGATATCGCGCGTGGACAGGACGTGCTGGCCGCGCTTGGGCCGTTCGACATCGGCCAGGCCGCCGTCGTGGTCGACGGTCATGTGGTGGCCGTCGAGGATATCGAGGGCACCGACGGGTTGCTGTCACGGGTGGCAAGGCTGCGCGAAGAGGGACGCATCCGCGGCAAGGCCGGCCGTGGCGTGCTGGTGAAGGCGCCCAAGAGCGGCCAGGATCTGCGCTACGACCTGCCGGCGGTTGGTGTGCGCACCGTGGAGGGCGCCGCTCTCGCGGGGCTTGGCGGCATCGCGGTTGCCGCCGGCAACGCGGTGGTCGCCGACGTGCAAGCGATGATCGAGGCCGCCGACCGGGCCGGCCTGTTCGTCACGGGCCTGTCCGCGTGAGCCCGGCGCGCACAGGCGCCGTCGTCGGGCGAAAGATTTTCCTGATCGCGACGGAAGAATCCGGCGACCGGCTCGGCGCCAATCTGATGAAAGTGCTGCGCCAGCGGCTCGGCGGCGCGGTGCAGTTCGACGGCATCGGCGGCCGCGCCATGACGCGCGAGGGCCTCACCTCGCGCTTTCCGATCGAGGAGCTGTCGATCATCGGGCTTGCCGCCGTGGTCAGGCAGTTGCCGGCGATCCTGCGGCGCATCCGCGAGACCGCGGACGCGGTGGTGGAGGCGGCCCCCGACATCCTCGTCATCATCGACAGCCCCGATTTCAACCATCGCGTCGCCAAGCGCGTGCGGGGCAGGTCGCCGCAAATTCCGATCGTCGATTATGTCTCGCCGACGGTCTGGGCCTGGCGGCCGGGGCGGGCGCGCGCGATGCGGCCCTATGTCGATCACGTACTGGCGCTGCTGCCGTTCGAGCCCGACGCCTATGAGCGGCTGCACGGGCCGCCCTGCAGCTATGTCGGCCATCCCCTGACCGAGCAGATCGGCCAGCTTCGCCCCAGCAAGGACGAGCAGCAGCGGCGTGAGGAGAAGCCGCCGGTGCTGCTGGTCTTGCCGGGCAGCCGGCGCAGCGAAATCCGTCACCACATGACGGCGTTCGGCGTGACGCTGAACCGCCTGCAGGGCGAAGGCATCGCCTTCGAAGCCGTGCTGCCGACGATGCCGCATCTTCAGGAGGCCATAACGGAAGGGCTGAAATACTGGAACGTGAAGCCGCGCGTCGTCATCGGCGAAGCCGAGAAGCGCGCCGCCTTTCGCATTGCGCATGCAGCACTCGCCAAGTCCGGCACGGTGACGCTGGAGCTCGCGCTCTCCGGCGTGCCGATGGTCGCTGCCTACCGAACCGGCGCGATGGAGGCCTTCATCCTGCGCAGGGCGATCCGGGTGAATTCGGTGATCCTCGCCAACCTCGTGGTCGGCGAGAACGTCGTGCCGGAATTCCTGCAGGAGAATTGCCGCTCGGAGCGGCTGGTGCCGGCGTTGCGCGACGTTCTCGGCGACACCGCGCTCAGACGAAAACAGATCGAAGCTTTCGCGCGGATCGACAGCATTCTGTCGACCGGCGACCAGCCGCCAAGCGTTCGCGCCGCCGACATCGTGCTGGCGACGATGCGCAAGGGGCGAGGGTTGGACTAACTCTGCGGCCGCTTGCCCTCCGGCCATTCCGGCAGCGTATGCCTTCGGGTCGTACCAGTCGGCCGCGTCGGACCGCCAGATATGCACCTTCGGCCGCTCGGCGATGGGGCTGTCGAGACATCCCATCCGCAGCAGGATCGTGCCGGTTTCGGCGCGCTCGGCGACGATATGCGATCCGCATTGCGTGCAGAAGTAGCGCTGCTTGCCGGGCGATGATTTCAAACCCCTTGAGCAGGTGCTCGCCCTTGGTCCAGCGGAAACGGTCGCGTGGAACGCTGGTCACCGTGGAGAACGCCGAGCCGTGCGTCTTGCGGCAGGTCGCGCAATGGCAGTGCACGATCGGGCCGGGCTCGGCGTCCACCTCATAGGCGACGCTTCCGCAAAGACAGCTTCCGGTGAGCATGTTGCCTCCCTGCCAAAAGAAAATCCCGCCCGGGATATCGATCCGAGGCGGGATTGTTTGACCTGCGCCGAGGGCGGCGTTACTTCCGCTTGTCGACCGCAACGTAATCGCGGCGGCCGACACCGGTGTAGAGCTGGCGCGGACGGCCGATCTTCTGCTGCGGATCCTCGATCATCTCGCTCCACTGGCTGATCCAGCCGACGGTGCGGGCGACCGCGAACAGCACGGTGAACATCGAGGTCGGGAACCCCATCGCCTTCAGCGTGATGCCCGAATAGAAGTCGACATTCGGGTAGAGCTTGCGGTCGATGAAGTATTGGTCGCTCAGCGCGATCTTCTCCAGTTCGAGCGCGACCTTCAGCATCGGATCGTCGCCATGGCCGGTCTCCTTGAGCACGGCGTGACACATCTTCTGCATGATCTTGGCGCGCGGATCGTAGTTCTTGTAGACGCGGTGTCCGAAACCCATCAGGCGGACTTCCGAGTTCTTGTCCTTCACCTTCTTGATGAAGTCGGGAATCTTGTCGACCGAGCCGATGTCGGCCAGCATCGCCAGTGCCGCCTCATTGGCGCCGCCATGCGCCGGTCCCCACAGGCAGGCGATACCGGCGGCAATGCAGGCAAACGGGTTGGCGCCGGAGGAACCGGCGATGCGCACCGTCGAGGTCGAGGCGTTCTGTTCGTGGTCGGCGTGCAGGATGAAGATCTTGTCGAGCGCATCCGCCAGCACCGGGTTGATCTTGTAGTCTTCGCACGGCACGGCGAAGCACATGTGCAGGAAGTTCTCGGCGAAGGTCAGCGAGTTCTTCGGATACATGAAGGGCTGGCCGATGGTGTATTTGAACGCCATCGCCGCCAGCGTCGGGATCTTGGCGATCATGCGCATCGAGGCGATCATGCGCTGCTGCGGATCGTTGATGTCGGTGGAGTCGTGATAGAACGCGGCAAGCGCGCCGACGGAAGCGACCATGACGGCCATCGGATGGGCGTCGCGGCGAAAACCCTGGAAGAAGCGGGCCATCTGCTCGTGCACCATCGTGTGATGGATCACGCGCTGGTCGAAATCCTTCTTCTGGGCCTTGGTCGGGAGTTCCCCGTACAGCAGCAGGTAACAGGTTTCGAGGAAGTCGCCGTGCTCGGCGAGCTGCTCGATCGGATAACCGCGATATTCGAGAACGCCGGCGTCGCCGTCGATATAGGTGATCTTCGACTGACAGCTTCCGGTCGAGGTGAAGCCGGGATCGTAGGTGAACATGCCGGCCTGGGCGTAGAGCTTGGCGATGTCGATGACATCGGGCCCAACGGTGCCGCTCAGGATCGGGAAATCGTAGGTCTTGTTACCGACCGTCAGTGTTGCTGTTTTGTTGCTGGATTTTGCGTCCATCGTGTCGTCCCCGATGAAATCGTTGTGAAAATCGGGCCGACTGGATGCTTTCTCCAGGGAGAAGGCGAGGCAGGGCCAGATCGTCTAGAAGGCGGCTGGAAATGGGTATCTTATTGCCCTGTGCACTGCAAGATCGACCCTGGTAGGGGTCTTTTGCAAAGCGTTTTCAAGCGAAGTGGACATCGGTTCGTGTGAAGAAAACGCATCAAATTCAGGAATCCGGAGCTTCGGTCCAGTACTGAAGCTCTAGGCCGCCTGATCGCCCAGCCGGGCAAGGCATTCCTCGCGTCCGAGCACCGCCAAAACCTCGAAAATACCGGGTGACGTCGTGCGCCCCGTCAGCGCCGCGCGCAGCGGCTGGGCAACCGCGCCAAGCTTGAGATTATTCTGTTCGGCGAAATTCCGCATCGCCGCCTCAGTGGCTCTCGGCGCTCCAGGGTGCAACCGCTTCCAGCGCGCTGCGCAACCTGCCGATCAAGGCGCGATTTTCATCGGTCAGAAGCGCCTCCGCCTTCGGCTCGATCTCAAGCGGCCGGTCGGCGAAGATGAAGTAGGAGCCGGCGATCAGCTCGAGCAACGTCTTGGCGCGTTCCTTGAGGCTCGGCATCGCCTGCAAGAGCTGCGCGCGCGTCGTGTCGTTGAGCTTGGCCTTGAGCACCGCGCCATCCTCGACGTGATCGAGCACATCCTCGAACATTCTCACAAGGCTTTGATCGTCACTCTGGCGGATATAGTGGCCGTTGAGATTTTCGAGCTTGGCGAAATCGAACCGCGCCGCTGAGCGGCCGATCCCTGAGAGATCGAAGGCGTCGATCATCTCCTGCGTGGAGAAGATTTCCTGGTCGCCATGGCTCCAGCCGAGCCGCACCAGATAGTTGCGCAGCGCTGCCGGCAGGTAGCCCATTGCGCGATAGGCTTCGACGCCGAGCGCGCCATGGCGTTTTGACAGCTTTGCGCCATCAGCACCGTGGATCAGTGGAATATGCGACATGCTGGGGATGGTCCACCCCTTTGCATCGTAGATCTGTTTTTGCCTGGCCGCGTTGATCAGGTGGTCGTCGCCGCGGATGACATGGGTGATGCCCATGTCGTGATCGTCGACCACCACCGCCAGCATATAGGTCGGATTGCCGTCGCCGCGCAGCAGTACGAGATCGTCGAGGTTCTCGTTCTGCCAGACCACGCGGCCCTGCACCTGGTCCTCGATCACGGTCTCGCCGGTCTGGGGCGCCTTGAGGCGAATGGTCGGCTTTACGCCTGAGGGGGCCGTGGCCGGGTCGCGATCGCGCCATAGGCCGTCGTAAAGCCGGGTGCGGCCCTCTGCGCGCGCCTTTTCGCGCATCGCGGTGAGTTCCTCTGAGGTCGCGTAGCAGTGATAGGCCTTGCCCTCGGCAAGCAGTTGCTCGGCGACCTCGCGATGGCGGGCGGCGCGGCTGAACTGGTAGATGACGTCGCCGTCCCAACCGAGCTCGAGCCATTTCAGCCCGTCCAGGATCGCCGCGATCGCGGCTTCCGTCGATCGCTCGCGGTCGGTGTCCTCGATCCGCAGCAGCATCTTGCCGCCGTGCTTCCTGGCATAGAGCCAATTGAACAGCGCGGTGCGCGCCCCGCCGATATGGAGGAAGCCGGTAGGCGAAGGAGCAAAGCGGGTGACGATGGGATCGGACATTGCGAGGCGGGCCGGACTGACAAAGGAGCGGGGTATATATCAGGAACCCGGCATAAACAAAGCCCGACGGAAGGGGCCGCCGGCCGGCGATGGAGGCTTGGCTCAGGGGGACGAAACTGGCAGAACGACCGCCAGAATCCTGCAAGGAAATGCAATGACGACAGAACCGGTTACGGCAGAGGCGGGGCGCGATTTCATCCGCGACATCGTTCAGGCCGATCTCTCCTCGAAAAAGCACGGCCTGATCGTGACCCGGTTTCCGCCGGAACCGAACGGCTATCTGCACATTGGCCACGCCAAGTCGATCGCGCTCAATTTCGGCATCGCGCAGGAATTCGGCGGCCGCTGCCACCTGCGCTTCGACGACACCAATCCGACCAAGGAAGAGCAGGAATATATCGATTCCATCCAGGCCGACGTGCGCTGGCTCGGCTTCGACTGGGGCGAAAACCTCTTCTACGCCTCCGACTATTTCGAGCGGCTCTACGACTGGGCGGAGGGTCTGATCAAGGCGCGGCCTCGCCTATGTCGACGACCAGTCGCAGGACGAAATCCGCGTCAACAGGGGCACGCTGACCGAGCCCGGCAAGAACTCGCCGTTCCGCGAGCGCGTCAGTCGACGAAAATCTCGACCTGTTCCGCCGCATGAGGTCGGGCGAGTTCCAGAACGGCGCGCGCGTGCTGCGGGCCAAGATCGACATGGCCGCCGGCAACATCAACCTGCGCGATCCCGTGCTCTACCGCATCCTGCATGCGCATCATCCGCGCACCGGCGACAAGTGGTGCATCTATCCGAGCTACGACTATGCCCATGGCCAGTCCGATGCCATCGAAGGCATCACGCATTCGATCTGCACGCTGGAATTCGAAGATCACCGGCCGCTCTACGACTGGTTTTTCGACAAGTTGCCGGTGCCGTCAAAGCCGCGGCAGTATGAGTTCGCGCGGCTGAACCTGACCTACACGCTGCTGTCCAAGCGCGTGCTGACCCAACTGGTGCGCGACGGCCATGTCGCAGGCTGGGACGATCCGCGCATGCCGACCGTTGCGGGGCTGAAGCGCCGCGGCGTGCCGCCGGCCGCGATCCGCGAATTCGTCAAGCGCATCGGCGTCGCCAAGGCCAACAGCGTGGTCGATGTCGGCATGCTGGAATTTTGCATCCGCGAGCACCTCAACAAGATCGGCGCTGCGCCGCATGGCGGTGCTGCGGCCGCTGAAGGTCGTGATCGAGAACTATCCGGAAGGGCAGGTCGAGGAGCTCGAGGCGATCAATCACCCCGACGATCCCGCCGCCGGCACGCGAAAGATCAAGTTCGGCCGCGAGCTCTATATCGAGCAGGACGATTTCATGGAGAACCCGCCGAAGAAGTTCTTCCGGCTGTCGCCCGGCAATGAGGTGCGGCTGCGCTACGCCTATTTCATCAAGTGCCGCGAGGCGATCAAGAACGCCGCCGGCGACGTCATCGAGCTGCGCTGCACCTACGATCCCGCCACCAAGGGCGGCAATGCGCCTGACGGCCGCAAGGTCAAGGCGACCATGCACTGGCTGTCGGCGCAGGATTCGCTGCCGGCGGAAATCCGCATCTACAACCAGCTTTTTGCCAAACCCAATCCGGATGCCGGCAATTTCGCCGGCGACCTCAATCCGCAGTCGCTGGAGATCCTGAAGGACGCCCGCATCGAGCCCGCGATTGCCGCGAGCAATTCGCCCGAGCCGATGCAGTTCGAGCGCCAGGGCTATTTCGCCCGCGATCCGGATTCGACGGCGCAGCACCTGGTGTTCAACCGAACCATCGGGCTGCGCGACACCTTTGCGAAGGAAGTCGGCGGCAAGGGGTGAGCGGCATGGCCAGCGCAGCCGATGAGGTCGCGGCCGGCCTCATCGCAAAATGGTCGGCCGCGTTTGCGCGGCTCGACGCCGATGCGCTTTCGTCGCTCTATTCGACGCACGCACTTTTCTACGGCTCAAACCCGACGCTCTATCGCGGTCGGGACGGGGTGAAGTCCTACTTCGCAGGCTTGCCGCGCTGGAAGTCGTCGAGCGTTCGCTTCACCGACGTGACGACGTCAGCTGCTGGCAATGACCTCGTCAACATGGCGGGCACGGCGAATTTTGCCGTCGATGGGCAAGCCCTGACGGTGAAGATCACCTGGGTCATCGTCCGCGATGACGGCGACTGGAAGATCGTCAGCCATCACGTCTCGTCCAAGGCGCCGCTGATCGATCAGGTGCGCTAACCGCGATCCGAAGCAGCCGAGCGATGCGCCCGGGAGGGAGGGCGTTGTCGATATTGGGACAGGGGCCGGCGCACTGGCTGCAAAATGATGATAGCGTCAAGTGGCACGCTCCGTCCCACGGAGCCTACAGGCAGGGGTTGGTCATGACGCCCAGGAATTTTCTGACTGTCTTCGCGGTGCTCGCCGCTTTGTTCGGTGTCGGCTTCGTGGCGGCTCCCAACGACGTCTTAGCGATCTATGGATTTCCGACCTCGCCGCATTTGGCCGTCGTCGGACGATTGTTCGGCGGGACTTTGCTGGCCCTGGCGGTCCTGCAGTGGCTTGCGCGGGATTTCCACGATGAAAGTGCGTTGACGTCGGTGCTGATGGGATTGGGTGTTTCGCACCTGATCAATTTTCTGGTTGCCGTTGGGGGCACGGTGTCGGGGACCATTAACGCACTCGGATGGTCCACGGTCCTCATCTATCTCGCCGGCGCCATCGGCTGCGGCTACTTCCTCAAGACCCGCCGGGATTTTCTGACGGGATCGTGAGATGCCGCGCCGTGCGGCCGGGCTCTGCGATGGCTGAATACGCATGAACGAGTTTTTCACCGGCCGCTCGTTTGGCGATTTCCTGTTCGGGTTTGGCGCGCTGTTTGCGATCATCAATCCGTACGGGATGGCGTTCGTGTTTCTGGACCGGACGCTCAGTCTGTCGGTGAGCGAACGCGCAAGCATCGCCTTGCGCGTCGCCATCTATGCGTTTTTCGTGCTGATGGTTTCCCTGTTCGTCGGCAGCGAGATCATGAGATTTTTCGGCATCTCGATGCCGGCGTTGCGGATTGCCGGCGGGCTCGTCGTGGCGGCGACCGGCTGGTCGATGCTTCACGCCGCGCCGCTTGCGGCCGCCGATCACGCCAGTTCGAGCGCGAACTATGCGGCCATCCGGGGCATGGCGTTCTTTCCGCTGACCATACCGCTCACGACCGGACCGGGATCGATCGCAACCGCGATCGCGATCAGCACCAGCCGGCCGAGCGATCTGGACGCCTTGTTCACCCTGTCGATTGTGTGGCTCATCGTTGCGGTCGCGGTGTCCGCGACCATCTATCACGCCTACGCGAAGTCCAGTGCGATGGCCCGGCTTTTCGGCGCGGAAGGCACCGGCGTGATCACGCGGTTATCGGCTTTTCTGCTGCTGTGCATTGGCGTGCAGATCATGATCACTGGGATCGTTGAGGTCGGTAAATCCATTTAGCGCGGTGTGAGCGAACCTTCTCCTCTGGTTTCTGGTTCCGTTCCGCTTTCTGCACAATTCGCCTTCCGGTAGCCTTGCACCCGCGACGGGTATCACAGGGTGCGTTGCGTGACGGAGCAGGGTGAAACGCCGGGTGGCAGGCGGGGGTATGCCGGCACTTGGCCGCCGCGCGCCCAGGCCGCGCAGGCCGGCGGCTACGCGCCATCGGATTTCCGGGCTTGGTCGTCCTTGTCGAAAAACTCCGCGGCTGGGCGCGCGCCGAGGCCGGCGCGGGGCGGCTTCTGCCCTGGGTGCCCGTGGCATTCGGCACCGGCATTGCCTTCTACTTTGCGGCCGATCATGAACCGGCCTTGTCGGCCGCTGCCGTCGTTGCGATCGCGCTGTGTGCGGCGGCGTTCTTCATGCGCCGGCAAAAACTGTTCCCGCTCGTGGTCATGCTCGCCGCAGCCAGCGCAGGCTTTGCGATCGCGACATGGAAGACCGCGCGCGTGGCCCATGGCGTGCTGGCGCGGCCGGTCTATTCGGCGGCACTGACCGGCTTTGTCGAGACCCGCGACATCCGCGAGCGCACCGATCGCTTCGTGCTGCGGGTCGCGACCATGGAGAGCCCGCGCGGAACCATCAAGCTGGAGCGCGTGCGGCTGTCGGTGAAAAAGGGCACGGCGCCTGCGGTCGGCAGCTTTGTCGAATTGAAGGCGCGCCTGCAGCCGCCGCTCGGGCCGCAGCGGCCGGGCAGTTATGATTTTGGCCGCGACATGTATTTCCAGCGCATCGGCGCCTCCGGCTTCGTGCTCGGCAGCATCAAGGCGGTCACGCCGCCCGACAGCGGCGGGCTCGGCTTGCGCTACTCCGCGCTCATGCAGGGCCTGCGCGACGCCATCGATGCGCGCATCCGCAACGTGCTGGAGGGCGACCGGCGCGCGATCGCGACCGCGCTGCTGACCGGACGGCGCGACGCCATCTCCGAGCCCGTCAACGATGCGATGTTCATCTCCGGCCTCGGCCATGTGCTGTCGATATCCGGTTATCACATGGCCGTCGTCGCCGGCGTCGTGTTCTTCGCGATCCGCGCGCTGCTGGCGCTGATCCCTTCACTCACCGTGACCTTCCCGATCAAGAAATGGTCGGCTGTCGGCGCGCTGCTCGCAGCCGCATTCTATTTGCTGCTCTCAGGCGCGGAGGTCGCGACGCAAAGATCCTTCTTCATGACGGCGGTGGTGCTGATCGCGATCATGGTCGACCGCCGCGCCATCACATTCCGAACGCTTGCGGTCGCCGCGCTCATCGTGCTGACGATTGCCCCCGAAGCGCTGGTGCATCCGAGCTTCCAGATGTCGTTTGCGGCGACGCTCGGCCTTGTCGCGCTGGTGCAGGTCGGCATGCCCGCATTGTTTGCCTCGCCCGACCATTCCCCGACCGCGCGCGTGGCGCTGTGGGGCGGGCGCGAATTCGTCATGCTGCTGCTGGCATCGCTGATCGCGGGGCTCGCGACGACGCCCTATGCGGCGTTCCATTTCCACCGCATCACGCCTTACGGTGTGATCGCCAATCTCGCGGCGATGCCGGTGGTCTCGGCGGTGGTGATGCCGGCGGGCCTCATGGGGCTGCTCGCCATGCCGTTCGGCTTCGACGGCTTCTTCTGGTGGTTGATGGGCCTCGGCATCGACTGGATGGTTGTCGGTCGCGAAATGGGTGGCGGGCTTGCCCGGCGCGGTCGGACGGATGGCGGCGTTCGGCACCGGCCCGCTGGTCGTGGCGAGCCTTGGCATCATCCTGATGGGGCTGTTGCGCACGCCGCTGCGCTGGTCGGGGGCTGCCGTGCTCGCGCTGTCGATCGTCTGGGCGGCCAGCGTAACCAGGCCGGACATCCTGATCTCCGGCGACGGGCGCAGCGTCGCGGTGCGCGGCGCCGACGGGCGGCTGCATTTGATGCGCAGCGGCAAGGATGCGTTCGCGGTGAAGGAGTGGCTGGCGGCGGACGCCGATGCACGCGACCGCCGACGGATGCCTCGCTCGGCGACGGCGTCTCCTGCGATCCGAGCGGCTGCGTGAGCCCGATGGCAGGCGGCGCCTTCGTCGCGCTCGAGCCTGCGGCCGGAATCGCTCGCGGATGATTGTGAGCGCGCCGCGCTGATCGTCACCGCGCGCCAGGCGCCGGAGGGCTGCGGCGCATCGGTGATCGATGCCGAACGCCTGCGGCGGCAGGGCGCGCTCGCCCTGCGGCTCAAGGGCGGCAGCTTCATCGTCGAGGCCGTCAAGCCGCGCGGCATCGACCGGCCGTGGTCGCAAGTCCACGGCACGGAGGAGGGCGACACCAACATCATCGTGCCGCGTCTTGCGCCGAAGGCGGTGGACGCAACGCCGTCAGAAGCCGACTGGCAGGCCGACGACTAGTCTAACCGTTCAACCCGCCGTCATCGGACGCACCGGATATTCGCGCTCCGCCGCCTTCGCAGGCTCGCGCACCGGCTGCGCCGGAAGCTGCAGCACGCTCACGCGCTGCCCTTCGCAGAGCTGGGTCACCAGCACGAACGTGCCGTCGGGGAATTCGACGGCGTCATGATGGCGGTCCGGAATATGGGGATCGACCACGCCGAACTTGCCGACACTGAAGTCCAGCGTTTTCGGCCAGATCCAGCGGTTGTCGTAGCGAACCTTGTCGGCGAACGCCAACTCCGTTCCCGGCAGCATGCAGACGGCCGTTGCCGGATCGCTCTCCGACGCAAAGCCGCGGGTCGATGTGCCGCGGAAAGTGGTGGTGATCAGGGTTTCGCCGACCTCGGCCGGACGCGAGGCGACGGCGCGCAAGCTATAGTCGCACATCGGATTGCTCCTCTTCAGAGATAGCCAACCCGCGCCGCAAAGCTCATTGAGCGTGATCTGGTCCGCAAGACCGGTTGCCACTTCGCGTTAACGCGGCCCTGCGGGCCGGGATCATGCTCTGGAGGCGCAGGCCTCTATCAAAGTGGACTGCGCGAAAGGTTGCTATCCGTTCGAGGCAATTGTGCGGGCGAGGCTGCCGCCGCGATCACAACTTCGTTTTGCTGCAAGCCGACGCTTGATGCAGCGCGCACCGCCATCACCCGCTCGCCACGCCGTGATCGTGGCGAGTTCCGTTTGAGGTCGAAGCGGCCGGCCGCGCAGGGCAAGGCGACGCCATTGAAGCTCAGTACTTCCTGTACAGCCCGATCAGCTTGCCCTGGATGCGCACCCGGTTGGGCGGCAGGATGCGAACTTCATAGGCAGTGTTGGCGGGCTCGAGCGCGATCGAGGCGCCGCGCCGGCGGAAACGCTTCAGCGTCGCTTCCTCTTCGTCGATCAGTGCCACCACGATGTCGCCGGTATCGGCGCTCTCGTTGCGCTGGATCAGCGCCATGTCGCCGTCGAGGATGCCGGCATCCACCATGGAATCGCCGCGCACTTCGAGGGCGTAATGTTCGCCGGAACCGAGCATGTCCGGCGGCACCGCGATGGTGTGGCTCCTGGTCTGCAGCGCCTCGATCGGCGTGCCGGCGGCGATGCGGCCCATGACGGGGACCTGCACCGGACGCTCTCCGCCGTCGTCGGCGGCCGAAGCACCGCTTGAGCGCTTGCCGAGCGTGCCTTCGATGACGCTCGGCGTGAAGCCGCGGCGGCTGCCGCCGCCGCTCGCGGCGAGCTCGGGCAGCTTGATCACCTCGATGGCGCGGGCGCGGTTGGGCAGGCGGCGGATGAAGCCGCGCTCCTCGAGCGCGGTGATGAGGCGGTGGATGCCGGATTTCGAACGCAGGTCGAGCGCGTCCTTCATCTCGTCGAAGGAGGGCGGCACGCCGGCCTCTTTCAGCCTCTCGTTGATGAAACGCAGAAGTTCATACTGTTTGCGCGTGAGCATCTCGAGCATTCCCCCGGTTGATAGTGCGTCGTTCGATTTCGAGACTTCGGCGGCGGCGCCGCCAACTTCAACACCCGAAAAGACACCAGCACTCGAAACAAATCATGAACGGACACTATATGTTCGATATGTGTTCCGCAACCACTTAATTTTGGGTGAACGAGATGAGGTTTTGTCAGGAGCTGCGAATCAGACGCTCAATCCGGCAGCCGCAGAATCTCCACAGCGCTGCCTTGCGCAGCCGCAGCCGCGTGCGGCGGACGTATCACCAAACCCTGTGCCACAGCGAGATTCCCGAGCAGTGAGCTGTCCTGATGGGTGACCGGCGTTGCGATGATCTGGCCGTCGGCACGCGACTTCCAAGCGCGCGCGCAGATAGTCCTCGCGCTGGTCGTTGGCGGCGAGGTCGCGGCCGAGCAGCGCCGGTCTTTTTGTCGTGATGGACGTCGCGCGGCCCGACAACGCGCGAATCAGCGGCACCAGAAACAGGAAGGCGCAGACATAGGAGGAGACGGGATTGCCGGGCAGGCCGATCACCCGCATCGCATTGAGCCGTCCGTGCATCATCGGCTTGCCCGGGCCGCATCGCGATCCGCCAGAACGCCATGGTCACGCCCTCGGCCTCCAGCGCGCGCTTGACGAGGTCGTGGTCGCCGACCGAGGCGCCGCCGGTGGTGATCAGGATGTCGGCGCCGAGCGTCGCGGGCGCGGCGGATGCCTTCGGTGGTGGCGGCGAGCGTGTCGGCGGCAATGCCGAGATCGATGGTCTCGGCGCCCTCGGCCCGCGCCAGCGCCCGCAAGCGCATAGCCGTTGGAATAGACGATCTGGCCGGGGCCGGGCGTGGTGCCCGGCATCACCAGCTCGTCGCCGGTGGCAAGCACCGCCACCTTCGGCCGCCGGCGCACCGGCAGGTCCGGATAGTTCATGGCGGCTGCCAGCGACAGGTCGCGATCGCTGAGGCGGCCGTTCCCGGGCGAGCAGCACGTCGCCTTCGCGGAAATCGACGCCGGCCGGGCGGATGTGCCGGCCCTTCACGGCGGCTTCCGAGATGCGTGATGGTGTCGCCGTCGAGCTCGCGTGTCTTCCTGGATGATGACGGCGTCGGCGCCCGTCGGGGATCACGCCGCCGGTGAAGATCCGCGCCGCTTCGCCGGCGCCAATGGTGCGGCCGAACGGCCGTCCGGCGGCGACCTCGCCGATCACCTTCAGCCGCGCCGAAAGATCGGCCGCGTCGGCCGCGCGCACGGCATAGCCGTCCATCGCCGACATCGCCTGCGGCGGCTGGGTGCGCCTTGCTGCGACGTCGCGCGCCAGCGTGCGGTGATAGGCGGCATCGAGCGCGACCATCTCTTCGCCGAGCGGCTTGGCGCCGTCGAGGATCGCGGCAAGCGCATCGGCAACCGGCATCAGGGCCACGGGAGCGAAACTCCTAGATCCCGAGCGCGGCGAGCGCGCCCGCCACATCGTCGGACGATTTGACGTGAACGGCGGCAAGGCCATATGCCCGCGCGCCCGCGATATTGTCGGCGGAATCGTCGAAGAACACAATGCGGGAAGCGGGCGCGCCGATCGCGCTGACGACGTGATGATAGGCGGCAGCCTCCGGCTTGCGCAGCCCGATGCTGGAGGAGAGATATATTTCCCTGAAATGGCCGAGCACGTCAGCATAGGTTTTGGAGAAGTGCGCGACATGCGGCGGGTTGGTGTTGGAGAAGGCATAGAGCGGCAGGCGTCGCCGCGGCGCGCGACAGCAGCGGCGCGATGCCCGGCATCTCGCCGGTAAAGATCGCGTTCCATCCCTCCAGGAATTGCGCGTCGGATATGCCGATGCCGAGCGAGTGCCGCAGATTCTGCGAAGAACGCGGCATCGTCGATATGGCCGGTCTCATGATGGCGGAAGCTGTCATTGACGACAAAGCGCGCCGCGAGATCATCCGGATCACACCCGGCGTGGCCGGCCCAGATCTGCATCACGCGGCCGAAATCGATGTCGAGCACGACGCGGCCGAGATCGAACAGCAGCGCGTCGGCGGAGCCGGGGGTGAGGGAGGAGAGGTCATGTGGCGGTGATTTACGAAAATCGGGGCCGCCATGCAACGATCCGGGCTTGCCGCCATCGCCGCCGCGGATATCGTTCGGCCCGGAAAGCGGCCGCGAAATAGATGGCCTGCAAATCGCGAGGAAGCACTCATGTCCGGCACGCTGCTGTTTTCGCCGATGAGCTTGCGCGGCGTCGAGCTGAAGAACCGCATCGTGGTGCCGCCGATGCACCAGTATTCCGCGATCAAGGGCTTTCCGACCGACTGGCACCTGATGAATTCCGGCAAGTTCGCCGCCGGCGGGGCGGGGCTCGTCATCGTCGAGTCGACCAAGGTGGAGCGGCGCGGTTGCGGCACGGTCGGCGATCTCGGCATCTGGGACGACAAGTTCGTCGAGCCGCTCAGCCGTCTCGTCACGTTCATCAACCAGCAGAATTCGGTCGCCGGCATTCAGCTCGGCCATTCCGGCCGCAAGGCGCGCGCGACGCGACCGTGGGAAGGCGACCGGCCGCTGACGCGGACGCCAGATATCGACGACTGGGACGAATGGACGCCGGTCGCGCCAAGCGCGATCGCCCATAGCGAGAAATGGCCGGTGCCGCGCGCGCTGGAGCGGGGCGAGGTGAAGGACCTCGTGCAGGCCTGGGGCCAGGCCGCGCGGCGCGCCCATGAGGCCGGCTTCGACGTGCTCGAGCTGCACGGCGCCCACGGCTATCTCGTGCACGAATTCCTGTCGGAGAAATCCAACCAGCGCACCGACGAATATGGCGGCTCGGAATCAAACCGCATGCGCTTCATCACCGAGGTGACGGAAGCCGTGCGCACGCACTGGCCTGTCGAGAAGCCGCTGTTCGTGCGCCTGTCGGTCGAGGACAATGCCGGCTGGGGTCCGGAGCAGAGCGCGCGGCTCGCGAAAATCCTCAAGGCCAAGGGTGTTGACGTGATCGACTGCTCCTCGGGCGGCATCACCGACGTGGCCCCGATCCTCGGCAAGGAAATCAAGTACAGCTATCAGGTGCCGCTGTCGCAATATGTCAAAACCCATGCCGACATCATGACCATGGCGGTCGGTCTCATCATCCACGGCGACCAGGCCGAGCAGATCTTGCGCGACAAGCAGGCCGATCTGATCGCGGTCGGCCGCGAGATCCTCAACAACCCGAACTGGCCGATGGATGCCGCGCTCAAGCTCGGCGAGGAAGGCCCGTTCCGCAACGTGCCGCCGCAGTTCGGCTACTGGCTCGGCACCCGCGCCAAGCGCGGCTTTGGCACGCAGCCCTCGACCTGGCAGAGCGGGTTGAAGGAGCCCGGCCAAATGTCCTGAAGTGTCCTGAGGGTAGCCCGCAAGCCCCGAACTGCCTTGATCCGACCAAAATGCCAAGGTGTGCTCCCGACCGGGCCGGGGCTGCCGATTCATGCTGAATCGCGCCTGATATCTCCGAGAAGGATCACGCGCGATGAGCAGGAATTTCACCTTTCTCCTTGGAACTGTCACGGGCGTATGCCTGACCGTTCTCGTCGGTGGACCGCAGGGAGCGCATCTGGTCGCGGCCGCCAAGGCAGCTGCCCGCGCCGACATCTATTCGCAACTCAACCTGTTCGGCGAAGTGTTCGAGCGGATTAAGGCTGATTATGTCGAGAAGCCCGACGATGGAAAGCTCGTCGAGGGCGCGATCAACGGCATGATCTCATCGCTCGATCCGCATTCGCGTTACATGAACGCGAAGGGTTGGGCCGACATGCAGGAGACGACCCGCGGGGAGTTTGGCGGACTTGGCATGGAAGTCACGATGGAAGACGGCCTCGTCAAGGTGGTGGCGCCGATCGATGATACGCCGGCGGCGAAGGCCGGCATCATGTCGGGAGACCTGATCACCCACGTCGACGACGAAGCCATTCAGGGGCTGACCCTCAATCAGGCCGTGAGCAAGATGAAGGGACCGCCGAACAGCGCGGCGCGCCTGACCATCATCCGCAAGGGTTCGGACAAGCCAATCAACGTCTCGATCGTGCGGGAAAATATCAGGGTGAGAGCGGTCCGCTATCACACCGATGGCGGCGACATCGGCTACATCAGGATATCTTCGTTCAACGAACAGACCACCGACGGCCTGCGCAAGGCCATCACGGCGATATCGAAGGACATTCCTAGGGAAAAGCTTGCAGGCTACGTGGTGGATCTGCGCAATAATCCGGGTGGGTTGCTCGACCAGGCGGTTTCGGTATCAAGCGTATTTTTGGCGCGGGGCGAAGTCGTTTCCACGCGTGGCCGCAACGCAGAGGAGACCCAGCGTCTTGTTGCGCGCGGCGGTGACCTCACCCGCGGCAAACCGGTAGTCGTCCTGATCAACGGTGGATCGGCATCCGCGTCCGAGATCGTGGCGGGCGCGCTTCACGATCACAAGCGGGCGACATTGATCGGAACGCGCTCGTTCGGGAAAGGCTCGGTGCAGACGGTCATTCCGCTCGGCGCCGGCAAGGGTGCGCTGGCGCTGACCACGGCGCGCTATTACACGCCGTCGGGACGGTCGATCCAGGCCAAGGGCGTCGCGCCCGATATCGAAGTGCTGCAGGACGTGCCGGACGAATTGAAGGGCCGCCCCGAGCTCAAGGGCGAAGCGTCGATGCGCGGACACCTCGGCGCCGATGGCGCCGAGCAGTCCGGTTCGCAGTCCTACGTTCCACCGGCCACCAAGGACGACAAGGCGCTCAATGCGGCGTTCAATCACCTGCGCGGCATCACCGTCAACGCCGACGCGCCGGCAAAACGGCCAGTTCCAAATTAGCAAGCGCCGAGCCCCTCAGGCGGATTAGCCCAACGGGTCCGCGCAAGACGCGACCCGTTGACAGGCTCCGGCGTCCGCCGCTTCGGTTCGCCAGCGTGCCCTTTGCTATCTGCATCGCATGCGCGCACGTATCGGCTGCTGCTGTAGCCGACTGGAGCGACGACAACCGGCCAGCGCTTGAGGGAAAGCGATTTCATGCGACCCACCATCATCTGCCACATGGGCACATCCATTGACGGCCGCCTGCATCCCAGCCGTTTCACCCGGGCGGCTCCGGGGATTTCGTGGGACGTCCTGCGTTCGCACTACGAAAAGATACACGAGCGCCTCGACGCCGATGGGTGGATCGTCGGCCGCAAGACCATGAGCGAAATGGCCAAGGGAAGCGAGCGAAGCCTCAGCGCAGGCGCCAAAACTGCCACGTGAGGCCCATATTGCCGAACGCAGGGACCGCAAGCTCGCTATCGCCATCGACCCGTCGGGGCGCGTCCATTACGGCAAGGACAATGTCGGCGGCGACCACGCCGTGGCCGTCCTCGGCGAGCAGGTGTCCGACGCCTATCTCGCCGAACTTCGCGAAGACGGTGTTTCCTATGTCTTCGCGGGAGCGGAAGGCGATGATCTGTCAGGAGCGATGGCGCAACTGGCCGCGCGCTTCGGCGTCAAAAAGCTGCTGCTCGAAGGCGGCGGCAAGATCAACGGCGCATTCCTCAAGCACGAACTGATCGACGAGTTCAGCACGCTGATCTATCCAGCCGTGGACGGCGTTGCCGGCACGCAGAGCATTGTCGATTACGACGGCGCAGAAGGCGACCGGCCCGGCGCCGGGCAGACATTGCGGCTGACCCACTGCGAGACGCTGGAGGGCGGGATGGTCTGGCTAAGGCACAAGGTGGAGCGGGCGCCGGGTTGAGCCGGTCAACTCACCTTTGTCCGTACTCCGTGAAAACGTAGTCCCTTGCCTGCACGACCGTGTGACACGCGAACCCGCATTTGGCGTCATTCGCCTGCGGCGGCTTGTCGGCCTCAGTGCCGGGCGCGAATGCGCTGGAGGCGACGTCATACTTGAACACGGCCCATCCCCATCCGCCGCTGTCTGCAAACCTCTTGCTGTCCTTCGCCATGAAGTCCACGTCATGCAGAGCGCCGGGCACCGTCGTGTCCGGGAAGTGCTGGCTCATTTTCGGGGTCCAATGGATTTTCGCCATCTTGGCGCCGTCGGGAAAAGGCTTGCCGTTGCCGGGGATGCCGGCCTTGTAGGCCGCGATCATCTCGGGATTGGCGAGGATTACGGCGACCAGCTTCAGGTTGGGGCTGTTGCTGGTGGCAACAACCTCCCAGCTTTCGTATCCCCTGAACTCGGCGAACGCGAGCCCGCCCGGCACTTTCAAGGTGTATTTGTCTTGCTGCTGCGCGAGGGCGATGCCGCCCAGGACGGTGAGGACAACAGCAGCGAACGCGATGACCGTGATTTGAGTTTTCTTCATGACTTACTCCCGGATTATCTGGTTGAAAGTCTCATGGTTCACCCGATGCGGCCTACGCTGGCGGCATCATCATAGCATCGCGCAACTGTTGGCGTCCGCTGGGCTGGCGACTTCACGCTCGCATGGCAGCGATGCATCCGAGGCGCTGGCGACCTGACGTCACCGAATTTCAGAAACGATCGCAGGCCGTTATGCTCGGTATCTTCCAAAAAACAGAAGTCGGCTTGACAATTATGCAAATCGGAATTATATGGTCCTTACCCCGGCCCACCAGAGGGGCGTATCGCGATCGTCACGAAACGTTGGGCAAGGGATGCGATGGACGCTGCGGCGTCAGGCAGCTTGCTGCCGGACGTAAACGCTGCAGCGTACGGCGAAGTCGTGTGGTCCTGGCGCCGCGACCGTGGCGTCTATCCACGCCGGCCCGTGCTGGCGTGGCAACGGTGACAATCAACGCCGCTCACCGGGGAGAGCACGTATAAGCCGTAAAGCCATTGCGCGGGGAAAGCCGGGATGTCTCGGCTGTACCTGTCAAACCCGTGTGCGTTCTTTACTACCCATTGCACACGGTGCTGCGGGCGCAGTCGGCGCCCGGCTTTCCCTGCGCCCTCTGATTTCAGAGGGACAACGAATTCGAATAGCTCGGACGAAATCATGTCGCGAGAATGCCGTCGGCTGTCATCGCCCGGCTTGACCGGGCGATCCAGTATCCCAGAGGCGGCAGTGATCAACCGAGAGGCCTTGGCGTACTGGATTCCCCGCTTTCGCGGGGGATGACGAGTTGTACTTCTGGTTGCAGCACGACAGCTACGCCAAGCAAGCGAGACCGATCGTCGCTAAACCCTCACGAAGCCTTTGCAGGCCGGCGTTTGCGGGCACCGTTCGCCGGCGACATCGGGGCCTTGTGGGCGAACAGCATGTCGCTGACGGCCTCTGCCGGCTTTGGCGGGCTGAACAGATAGCCCTGCATCTCCGAGCAGCCGAGCGCGCGCAGGATTTGCTGTTGCTGTTCGGTCTCGACGCCTTCGGCCGTGGTCGTCATGCGCCGCTCGGCGGCGATGTTGACGACGGCCTGCACGATGCCGGCCGAGCCGTCCGGCTCGGCAATGTCGGTGACGAAGCAGCGGTCGATCTTGATCTTGTCGAACGGAAAGCGCTTCAAATAGCTCAGCGAGGAATAGCCGGTGCCGAAATCGTCGAGCGCGATGCGGATGCCGATGGCGCGCAGCTGGTGCAGGATGGCGAGCGCCGCGTCGTCGTCGCGGATCAGCACGGCCTCGGTGATCTCGAGTTCGAGACGGCTTGCCGGCAGGCCGCTTGCCGCCAGCGCCGCAATCACCTTGAGCGCCAGCGTGCCGCTCTTGAACTGCACAGGGGAGACGTTGACCGCAAGCCGAATGCCTTCCGGCCATTTCGCCGCTTCCTTGCAGGCGGTGGTCAGCACCCATTCGCCGAGCTGGTTGATCAGGCCGGTGTCTTCGGCGATCGGGATGAATTCGGCCGGCGAGATCATGCCGCGCTCGGCGTGGCGCCAGCGCAGCAACGCTTCGCAGCCGGTGATGCTGCCGTCCTTCAGCGAGAGGCAGGGCTGGTAATAGACCTCGAAGCCGCCATCGGCGATGGCCTGGCGCAGGTCGAGCTCGAGCTTGCGGCGGGCGCGCACCTGCGCGTCCATGTCGGGTTCGAAGAAACGATAGGTGCGGCGGCCGGCGGCCTTGGCGGCATACATCGCCATGTCGGCGTTTTTCAGGATCTGGTCGAGATCGCGGCCGTCCTTCGGCGCGAGCGAGATGCCGATCGAGGCGTCGGTGGTGACCTGGTGGCCGAGACACTGGTAGGGCGCGCGGATCGCCTCGAAGATGCGGTCGACGAGATCGACCACGTCGGCGGCATTACGCACGCCGGTCTGCACGATAGCGAACTCGTCGCCGCCGAGGCGGGCGACGAAATCGGACTCCTGGGCGCAGTGGCGCAGGCTCAACGCAACGGATTTCAGGAGCTCGTCGCCGATCATGTGGCCGAGCGAGTCGTTGACGCTCTTGAATTCGTCGATGTCGATATAGAGCACCGCAAGCTGCCGGTCGGGCGCGACGTGCGCCAGCTCGCGCTTGATCTGGTCGTGGAACAGCGTGCGGTTCGGCAGGTCGGTCAGCGCATCGTAGAGGGCGAGGTGGGTGATGCGCTCCTCGGTGCGGCGCCGCTCGGTGATGTCTTCGTGGGTGGCGACCCAGCCGCCGTCGGCCAGCGGTTCGTTCACCACCTGGATGACGCGCCCGTCGGGCGTGTCGATCGACATGGCATTTCGCCGATGGATGTCCCGCAGCACCAGGTTGACGTATTTCTCGGCATCGCCGGTGAAGGATCCGGTTTCCTTGCGGTGGTTGACGATGTCGCGGAAGCTGCAGCCGGGTTTGACGACGTCGGCGGAAAGCCCGTACATCTCGATGTAGCGCCGGTTGCAGATGACGAGGCGTTGCGCGGCGTCGAACAGCAACAGGCCCTGCGTCATGTTGCCGACCGCGGTGTCGAGGCGCAGCTTCTCCAGCGTCAGCCGGTTCTGCGACTGGCGATGCTGCAGCAACAGCTTGCGCACCACCACGAACAGCAGGATCGCAATCGCCAGCACCGAGACGCCGGCGACAGTCACCAGGAGGGTGATCTGCTCGCGCCAGTCGGCCAGCGCAGCCGCCGTGGTCGTGGTCGCGACGATCAGGAGCGGAAACTTGTTGAGGTTCCGCGAGGAGATGATGCGGTCCTTGCCGTCGATCGGGCTGGTCAGGCGGGCGGTCGAGTGCGGAAGTTCGAACACCTGCTGCTGGCTGGCCGGACCGGTCCTGAAATTCTTGCCGATCATCTCGGCGGCATGCGGATAGCGGGCAAGCAAGGTGCCGTCGCGGTGGTGAATTGAAATCGCAGCTCCCTGCGCGAGCGCGACGGAGGCGAAGAACTTCTCGAAATTGGTGGATTCGATGCCGCGGCCGACTGCGCCGATGAATTCGCCGCCGCTGCCGGTGACCTTGCGGGCGATCACGGTGGTCCAGACGCCGGTGATGCGGCTGAACACCGGCTCGACGATCATCTCCGGTGCATAGGGTTCGCTCTTGAAGGTGCGGAAATAGGGGCGGTCGGCGACGGTGACCGGCGGAGCCGGCCAGGACGCCGACGTGTTGATCAGCCGGCCCTCGACATCGAAGAGATGCAGGCCGCCGACATAGGACAGCGCGCTCATCTTCGATTTGAGCATCTTGTGGATCGTCTCGTTCGACATCTGCCGCTTGTAGGTCTCGGCGTTGGACACGCCGGTCGCGCGCATGAAGTCGATGAGGTCCTTCTGGACGACCTCGAAATCCTCGAGTTGCTGGTCGAAATGGCGCGCCAGCAGCAAGACGGTGTTTTCCAGTTCGCGCTCGGCATTGTGCAGCGCGCGCTCACGGAAATTGCCGGCCATCACCACCGCGCCAAGCGCGATCGCCGCGATCAGCAAGACGCCGCCGAGGATCAGCCAGCGGATCGGACCGCCGCGCACGGTGGGCATCGCGTTGATGGAAGCGGTGCGGTCTGAATTCATGGTGCTAGTCGCTGCGTGCGAGTGATCCCTGGAGCGGGTTTCTCGCAATTCCCGGGCCCCAGCATGGGTAATCCAGCGAGATGGAATTGCCGTTAGGAATTCTGGTTAATGAAGACTTAAGCCGGAGGTGATTGCATGGCGTGACGCGTTGCGGTTGCGGTCGAAGCCGCCGTCGCATGCAGCACTGAGGTGAGCGCGCCGCGTCTAGCGGCCGGCGCGATAGGGGCCGGATTTGCCGCCCGTCTTCTCGACGAGGTGAATGCCCTCGATGCGGATGCCGCGTTCGACCGCCTTCACCATGTCGTAGATGGTGAGGCAGGCCACCGACACCGCGGTGAGCGCTTCCATCTCGACCCCTGTCGGGCCGGTGACTTTTACGGTGGCCTGGACGATCAGACCGGGCAGCTTCGTATCCGGCTCGATATCGACGGTGACCTTGGACAGCGCCAGCGGGTGGCACAGGGGGATCAGTTCGGAGGTGCGCTTGGCCGCCATGATGCCGGCGATGCGAGCGGTGCCGAGCACGTCGCCCTTCTTGGCGTTGCCCGAGGCGATCATGTCCAGTGTCGCCTTGCTCATGACGACGCGACCTTCGGCGACCGCTGTGCGCTCGGTTGCGGGCTTAGCGGAAACGTCCACCATCCGCGCTTCGCCCTTGGCATCGATATGGGTGAGGGTGGTGGCGGGCTTGTCTGCTCCCTTGGCGGGTTTTTTCGCCATGTATCAGCGCGTTCCCGTGGCGCGCGGCGCATCGCCGCGCGAAAGCAGCGCCCGCGTCGCCGCGGTTACGTCGGCCTGTCGCATCAGGCTTTCGCCGACCAGGAAGGTCGACATGCCCGCGCGTTCGAGGCGGGCGAGGTCGGCGGGTGTGAAGATGCCGCTTTCCCCGACCATCAGCCGTTCGCGCGGGATCAGCGGCGCCAGCGCTTCGCTTGTCGCAAGCGTGGTCTCGAACGTGCGCAGATTGCGGTTGTTGACGCCGATCATCGGCGAGCGAAGTTTCAGGGCGCGCTCCAGTTCTGCGCGGTCGTGGACTTCGAGCAGCACGTCCATGCCGAGCGCGATCGCAGCGTCCTCGATGTCAACCGCCACGGCATCGTCGAGCGCGGCCATGATGATCAGGATGCAGTCGGCGCCATGGGCACGCGCCTCGACCACCTGGTAGGTGTCGAACATGAAGTCCTTGCGCAGCACCGGCAGATTGGTTGCCGCGCGCGCCGCCACCATGAAATCGAGATGGCCCTGGAACGAGGGCGTGTCCGTCAGCACCGAGAGACAGGCCGCGCCGCCGGCCTCATAGGCCTTGGCAAGCGCGGGCGGATCGAAATCGGCGCGGATCAGCCCCTTGGAGGGCGAGGCCTTCTTCACCTCGGCGATCAGCGCGTAGTCGCCGCGTGCGAGCTTCTCCCTGATGGCCCGCACAAAACCACGCGGCGCCGAGGCCGATCTGGCGGCCGCCTCGATATCAGACAACGGCCGCACATGCTTGGCGGCGGCGATTTCCTCGCGCTTGTAGGTCTCGATCTTGCTCAGGATATCTGACACGCCGGCCTCATCCGTTGGAAACCGCGACGAGTTGCTTGAGCTTTGCGGCCGCAGCGCCACCGTCGAGCGATTTCACGCCGATCGCAACACCTTCCTTCAAATCCTTGGCGCGACCGGCGACGATCAGCGCAGCCGCTGCATTGAGCAGCGCGACGTCGCGATAGGGACTGGGTTTGCCCTCGAGCACGCCGCGAAGCGCCGCTGCATTGGCATCGGCATCGCCGCCCCTAAGCGAGCCGGGGCCGCTGCGGCCAAGCCCGGCATCTTCCGGCGTCACTTCGAAGGTGCGGATGGTTCCATTTTCGAGCGCCGCAACGGAGGTCGGGCCGGTGAGGGTGATCTCGTCGAGCCCGTCGGAGCCATGCACCACCCAGACCGAGTCGGAGCCGAGATTCTTCAGCACCTGCGCCAGTGGCTGCACCCATTGCTTGGAGAACACGCCGACCATCTGCCGCTTCACCCCGGCCGGATTGGAGAGCGGGCCGAGCAGGTTGAAGATGGTGCGGGTGGCAAGCTCGACCCGTGTCGGGCCGACGTTCTTCATGGCGGGATGATGCGCGGGCGCGAACATGAAGCCGATGCCGGCTTCTCGCACGCAGTAACCTACCTTCTCTGGCGGAAGATCGATCTTGACCCCGAGCGAGGCCAGCACGTCGGCGGCGCCCGAGCGCGACGACAGCGCGCGATTGCCGTGCTTTGCGACGGGCACGCCGCAGCCGGCGACGATGAAGGCCGCGCAGGTCGAGACGTTGACCGAGCCGGAGCCGTCGCCGCCGGTGCCGACCACGTCGACGGCATCAGCTGGCGCTGTGACCCGCAGCATCTTGCCGCGCATCGCGGAGACGGCGCCCGTGATCTCGTCGACGGTCTCGCCGCGCACCCGCAGCGCCATCAGCAGGCCGCCCATCTGCGAAGGCGTCGCCTCGCCCGACATCATCGCGTCGAAGGCCAGGGCGGCTTCGTCACGCGACAGCGTCGCGCCGGTCGCGACTTTTCCGATAATCGATTTGAGGTCGTCCATCGCCTACTCAGTTACTCGTCGCGCCGGTCGCCTGCGCGAAGGCGGCCTGGTTGATGCTGGTGCCGATCTCGGTTTCGATCTTGGTGACGTATTGGGCGACCTGTTCGTCGGTCAATGAGCGCTGCAGGGTATCGCGCAACTTCTTGACCTCGTCGGACGCCATGTCGACCGGCGGTATGGTGACGTCGGTGACGCGGAACACGACCCATTCGCTGCCGCTGCCGCTTTGTCCGACGCCGTCCTTTGCGATGCGGAACGCCGCAGTGACCGCGCTCGACGGCAGGCCTGCGGGAGTGCCCTCGCGCTTGAAGTCCTTGGCGGTCTCGACCTTCGATCCGATGCTCGCGGCTTCCTCGGCAAGATTGCCGCCGGATTCGAGCTTCTTGACCATCTCGGCCGCCTTGGTGCGCAGGCGGCTCGAGATCTGGTCCTCGCGCCATCTCGTCTCGAGCTGGTCGCGCACCTCGTCGAGGTTGCGCTCGCGCGAGGGCGTGATGCCGAGCACGTCGTACCAGACATAGCCGCCCTGGTACTGGATCGGGTCGTTGTCGACGCCGATATCGCTGTTGAACGCCTGCGCGACGACGTCCAGACCGCGCGGAACATTGGCAACGAGCTGGCCGTCGGGCATGCGGCCGGAGCGATCGACCGCGTCGATCGTCACCGCCGTGAGCCCGAGCTTCTGCGCGGCTTCGGCGACGCTGGCGCCGCCGCCGCGCTCATCCTCCATCTTGCCTTGCAGCTCGTTGACCTTGGCCCGCGCGTTCGCAGTCGCGATTTCCTTCTTGATGGTCGCCGCGACATTCTCGTAGGTCGGCACCGAGCCGGCCTCGATCTTGCCGACCTTGACGAGGGCAACGCCGAAGCGGCCCTGAACCGGTTGGCTGACCTCACCTGAGGCCAGCGCGAAAGCGGCATCCGCGGTCGCAGGATCGATGATCGCGGATTTTGCGATCAGGCCGAGATCGGTGTCGGCCGGATTGAGCCCGCGCTCCTTGGCGAGATCCTCATACGACAGCCCCGAGGTGATGCGGTTACGGGCGGCAGTGGCTTCCTCCATCGTGGGGAATACCATCTGCGACACTTCGCGCTTCTCCGGCGTACCCATCTTGTCCTTGCGCTCGTCGAAAATCTTGCGCGTTTCCTCGTCGGATACCGTGCTCCACTTGCCGATTTCCTCGGGCGTGATCAGCGCGAACGACAGCTTGCGATATTCGGGCGCGCGGAACTGTGCCTTGCGGTCCTCGAAATAGGCGGCGAGCGTCTCGGGCGAGGGCTGATCGATGGCGCCGGCCTGGGCGGCGTCGAGTTTGATGTAGTCGATCGACCGCTGCTCGTTCTGAAAGCGGGCCAGCACGTCGATCATCGGCTTCGGCGGCTCAACGGCTGCGGAAACCGTGCCGGCGATCTGACGACGCAGCGACACGCGACGCTGCTCGGCGAGATAGCGCTGTTCGCTGTAGCCGAACTGGCGGGTCACGGCCGCGAAGCGCGCCGGATCGAACTGGCCGTTGACGCCCTTGAAGTTCGGATCGTTGTAGACCATTCGCATCGTCTCGGCTTCGGACTGGCCAAGGCCCATGCGGCGGGCTTCCTCGTCGAGGGCAGCTTCCGCAATGGTCTGCTGCAGCACCTGGCGGTCGAGGCCGAACAGGCGCGCTTGTTCCTGGGTCAGGGGGCGGCCGAACTGGCGGCTCAACTGCTGCAGCTTGTCGGTATAGATCTGCCGGAACGTTTCGGTGGAAATCTCGGTGCGGCCGACCTTGAGCAGCGTCGACTGTCCAAATCCCTTGAAGATGTCAGCGATACCCCAGACGCCGAAACTGACGATCAAAACGCCCATCACCACGGCCATGACGGCCTTGCCGAGCCAATTTGATGAGGCTTTTCGTATTCCTCGAAGCATGTGTCCAACTTGTTGGCAGGAGGGAACCGGACGTAAGCCCATGCGCACTGCGCAAAAGGGCGTCACCGGGTTGATAACGCATCATAAAGTGGCCGTCGCCCCCCCGCAACCACGCAACCTCGGGCTATTTGAAGCGGTTAACGGGTAGGGGATCGCCGATCTCCCGATATGGCCGAGATTGCCGCGCTCTGCTAGCGATGCGCCACCATCTTTCAGGAAATTAACATGACCGACGCGATCCGGCCCCTCATTGCCGGCAACTGGAAAATGAACGGACTAAAGGCCTCAATGGCGGAATTTGAGGCGATGCTGGCTGGAGCCGGCGCGCTCGCGGGCAAAGCTGATTTGCTCATTTGCCCGCCGGCGACGCTGATCCCCGCTTTTGCCGGGAAGGCGAAGGGCAAGGGCGTCGCGGTTGGCGCGCAGGATTGTCACCAAAACGCATCCGGCGCGCATACTGGCGATCTGTCCGCCGAAATGCTGGCAGATGCGGGAGCAACCAGCATCATCGTCGGCCATTCCGAGCGCCGCGCCGACCATGGCGAGAGCGACGTGCTGGTGCGCCAGAAGGCGCAAGCCGCCTGGCGGGCGGGCCTGGTTGCGATCGTCTGCATCGGCGAGACGCGCGCCCAGCGCGACGCAAGTCAAACGCTCGATGTCTGCGGCACGCAGTTGAAGGGCTCGCTGCCTGACGGGGCGACCGCAGCCAATCTGGTCGTGGCCTATGAGCCGGTTTGGGCAATCGGCACGGGACTGACGCCGACAACTGAGGATGTCGAGCAGGTTCATCGCTTTATCCGCAGTGTCCTGACCGATCGCTTCAAGGCCGAAGGCGCAAAGATCCGCATCCTCTATGGCGGCTCGGTGAAGCCCTCGAATGCAAAGGAATTGATGGCGGTCGCCAACGTCAACGGGGCGCTGATTGGCGGCGCGAGCCTGAAGGCCACCGATTTCCTGGCGATCGCGGCGGCATAGACCTTAGGCGGCTTCCGTCGACGTGATGCGCTTCCAGTAGAATTTGACGTCCGTCAGCCCGCCTTGCGGCTTCAGCGAATAATCCGGGATCACGCCGGCGAGGGTGAAGCCGACGGCTTCGTAGAGCGGCGCGGCGCCCCCATCGGCGGCGGTGTCGAGCACAAGGAGCGTGCGCGCGCGCTCAGCCGCCATGCATTCGGCTTTTTCCAGCAAGGCAGTTGCCACGCCCCGCCCGCGGTGACTGATCCGCGTGATCATCTTGGCGATTTCAGCACGGTGCGGCTGATTGGGCGCCAGATCGAGCACCAGCGTCACCGTTCCGACCAGTAGATCGCCGTCGAAGGCGCCGAGAACGACTCGGTCACCGCGGGCCGCTGCCGCCAGCGAATTTTCCCAGAACGCATCTGCGATCTCTTGCGGCAGCGGATGCATGAAGCTGACGGAGCCGCCATGTGCCACGGCTTCGATAAGCATCTCGCTGAGCGTGGCACGAATGGCAGGCGAGGGGCCGAGTGGCTTGATGTCCATCTCTCTCATTGCTGTTCGCTCCACGCCTTGCTCGCGTTTCGAGATGCAGCTCATCGCTCAATCCCGGACGCACGTGCGCGTTTGATCTGCGCAATCCTCTCGACATCCTCGACCTGAAGATGACGGCCGCGTTCAAGAATCTCCAGAGTGTATTCTTCGTAGGTCAGGCCGAGTCGCTCGGCCTTCCTGATGCGAAAAGCGACAATGCCGGGTGAGGGGTTGCGCCAGACGGCGCGGTGCGCGGCCTTCCAGTAGAAGTAGTTTCCAATGCCGCCATCGCCCCATTCCGGCCGGTGTTCTTGTTCGAGTGGCGGACCGCCGTTGTGCCCGGGCGCAGCGTTTTCCGCGGGACCGGTCGACGAATTCGTGGCCTTGGATGCCAGCATGGCGGGCTAGCTCCGCGCCAGCGCAACGACGTAGACGCAAGGCGCATTGCTCTCGTTGGCAAAGGTCGTTTCAGCCGGCGAGCCGAAACCGAGGCAATCGCCGGCCGCGAGAGCGTGGCGTTCGCTGCCTTCGGTAATGACAAGGCTGCCGCTCTGGACCCAGAGCACCTGACGGATATGGGTGTAGGAAGAGGCGGGCAGGGTCACGCGCTGCTTGGCCGGCATCTCGACCCTGATGATCTCGATCGGATGATCGGGCCGGCTGAATACCTGCCGGCGCAGATAGCCCGTTTCGGGATCGCGCCATACCGGCTGCTCGCCCGCGCGCGACAACCGTTCACCCTGGCCCTCGGCGCGCAGCATCAAGCCCGCCAGCGTCAGATCGAAGGCGCTGGCAAGCCGCACCAGCACGACGGCCGTGGGCGAAACTTCGGCGCGCTCAATCTTGCTGATGGTCGCCTTGGAGACGCCGGATCGCTCGGCAAGCTCCGCCAGCGACCACCCGCGGCCATCCCGCTCCAGCCGTAGCCGCTGCGCCAGACGGTGACTGACATCGTCTATTAAAGTATCCATATGTCCATTATACTGGATACGGCAATATCGATGCAAGCCGGAAAAGCGGGTGTACGTCACCGCTTGCCGATGTGCGAGTTGCGACTATCTCGGGGGTGACAATGGCCCGTGCAATCGTGTAACACCGCGCGACTTCACGAAAACCCGCTAACAGCCAGCGCCGATTGTCCGGCCGCTCCTGGCTTGTGACGGAAGGTTTGAGATGCAGACTGTCGTTATCGTCATTCACCTCATGATTGTTGCCGTGTTGATCGGCTCGGTGCTGCTGCAGAAATCCGAGGGCGGCGGGCTCGGCATGGGCGGCGGCGCAGGCTTCATGTCGAGCCGTGGCACGGCAAACCTTTTGACGCGAACGACGGCGGTGCTGGCGGTCGGCTTCTTCATCACCAGTCTTTTCCTGTCATGGCTTGCAAGCTACGACCGCAAGCCGGCCTCGATCCTCGGCCAGCCGGCCTCGCAGTCGGCGCCGGCGGGCGGAGCGCCGGTGAACGCGCCGACCTCTGGCGGGCTTCTGGACACGCTCAAGAAAGTCGACGAGCAGCAGGCGCCGGCGCCTAGCGGTCCGCAGGCGCCACGTTCGCAATAAAGCAGGGTGGCTATGCACGGCCTCACCTTCCGCCGTGCATCAGAAATCCCCATCAATGCTTTGAAATAGCAGCAAGTTTTACGTCACCCACAGGCCCACAAATAGTTTGCCGCGGCTTTCGATTCGCTTTGGCGAATCGGGGGCGTGGCCTTAAAGGTTGAGTCCCATGGCGCGGTACATTTTCATCACCGGCGGCGTGGTTTCTTCGCTCGGAAAGGGTCTGGCTTCGGCGGCACTCGGTGCTTTGCTGCAGGCCCGCGGCTACAAGGTCCGCCTCCGCAAGCTCGACCCGTATCTCAACCTCGATCCCGGAACGATGTCGCCGTATCAGCACGGCGAAGTGTTCGTGACCGATGACGGCGCCGAGACCGATCTCGATCTCGGCCACTATGAGCGCTTCACGGGACGTCCCGCCACCAAGCAGGACAACATCACCACCGGGCGCATCTACCAGGACATCCTGACCAAGGAGCGTCGTGGCGATTATCTCGGCGCCACCATCCAGGTGATCCCGCACGTCACCAACGCGATCAAGGATTTCGTCCTCAGCGGCAATGACGAATACGACTTCGTGCTGGTGGAGATCGGCGGCACCGTCGGCGACATCGAGGGCTTGCCGTTCTTCGAGGCGATCCGGCAGATGAAGAACGAGCTGCCGCGCGATCACGCCGTCTACATCCACCTCACGCTATTGCCCTATATTCCCAGCGCCGGCGAGTTGAAGACCAAGCCGACGCAGCATTCGGTGAAGGAGCTGCGCTCGATCGGCATCCAGCCGGACATCCTGCTCTGCCGCACCGACCGCGAAATCCCCAAGGAAGAACGACGCAAGCTCGGCCTGTTCTGTAACGTGCGCGAGAGTGCGGTGATCGAGGCGCGCGACGTCGACAACATCTACGCAGTCCCCGAGGCCTATCACGCCGCCGGCCTCGACGACGAGGTGCTCGCCGCCTTCGGCATCACGCCGAAAATTCCGCCGGCGCTGCAAAGCTGGCACGTCATCAACGAGCGCGTCCGCAATCCGGAAGGTGCGGTGACGATCGCCATCGTCGGCAAATACACCGGCATGAAGGACGCCTACAAATCGCTGATCGAGGCGCTTTCCCACGGCGGCATCGCCAACAAGGTGAAGGTCAATCTCGACTGGATCGAGAGCGAGGTGTTCGAGCACGAGGATCCCACGCCGTTCCTCGAACACGTCAACGGCATTCTGGTGCCTGGCGGATTCGGCCAGCGCGGCGCTGAAGGAAAAATCAAGGCGGCGCAATTCGCCCGCGAGCGCGACGTGCCGTATTTCGGCATCTGCTTCGGCATGCAGATGGCCGTCATCGAGGCCGCGCGTAACCTCGTCGGCATCGAGAACGCCAACTCCACCGAGTTCGGCCCGACGCCGGAGCCGCTGGTCGGCCTGATGACGGAATGGCTGCGCGGCAACGAACTCGAGAAGCGCACCAAGGCCGGCGACCTCGGCGGCACCATGCGGCTCGGCGCATACCCGGCAGCATTGAAGCGCGGCAGCCGGGTCTCCGAAGTCTATGGCGGCGCGACCGAGATTTCCGAGCGCCACCGCCATCGCTACGAGGTCAACACCGCCTACAAGGACCGGCTCGAGCAGCACGGCCTGCGCTTCTCCGGCCTGTCGCCGGATGGCGTGTTGCCGGAGATCGTCGAATACGAGGACCATCCCTGGTTCATCGGCGTGCAATTTCATCCCGAATTGAAGTCGCGGCCGTTTGAGCCGCATCCGCTGTTTGCCTCTTTCGTTCATGCCGCGATGGTGCAGAGCCGCCTGGTGTAATCGCCTCCACACTGGTTGCCTTTGACGACGGCGCGAATTGTTGCGACAAACTGCTCCCGCGAACCCGCAAGAATAAGAATTCCAGGGAGTGAAGCCGATGATCATGGAAATGCGCGTCTACCGCTGTCTGCCGGGCCGCCTGCCGGCCTTGATGAAGCGGTTCGATACGCTGACGCTGAAGCTGTGGGAGAAGCACGGCATCAAGCAGGCCGGGTTCTTCACCACGCTGATCGGCACGTCCAACCAGGAACTGACCTATTTCGTCGCCTGGGACTCGCTCGCCGAGCGCGAAAAGAAATGGAACGCGTTCCAGGCGGACCCGGACTGGATCGCCGGCCGCACGAAATCCGAGGAAGACGGCCCGATCATCAACAACATCGTCAGCCAGTTGCTGGTGCCCACCGCGTTCTCCTCGGTGAAGTGACCGCAACCCTGATATTTGCGGCCTGAACGGGGTTGATCCTGGCGGCGCGGGGCGGCATGGTCCGCGCCGAAACAGGGAAGGTCCCGTGACCGCGAGTCCATCAGCAGCACCGGTTGTCGCCGTCGGATCGGTCAGATTCGGCAATGAGCTGCCGATCTCGATCATCGCCGGCCCTTGCGCGCTCGAAAGCCGCACGCATGCGCTGGAGGTGGCGAGTGCGTTGAAGGAGATCGCAGCCCGCCTGAATATCGGGCTCGTCTACAAGACCTCGTTTGACAAGGCTAACCGAACCTCAGGCTCCGCCACCCGCGGTATCGGCCTCACGCAAGCGCTGCCGATCTTCGCCGAAATCCGTTCGTCGCTTGGACTTCCGGTGCTGACCGACGTGCACGAGCCCGCGCAATGCGCGGAAGTGGCTCAAGCCGTCGACGTGCTGCAGATTCCGGCCTTCCTGTGCCGGCAGACCGACTTGCTGCTGGCAGCGGCCGCGACCGGCAAGGTCGTCAACGTCAAGAAGGGGCAATTCCTGGCGCCCTGGGACATGGCCAATGTCGTGGCCAAGATCACCGGCGCCAGCAATCCAAACGTGCTCGTCACCGAGCGCGGCGCCTCGTTCGGCTACAACACGCTGGTCTCCGACATGCGCGCACTGCCGATCCTGGCGCGCACGACAGGCGCGCCCGTGATCTTCGATGCCACCCATTCGGTGCAACAGCCGGGCGGCAAGGGTGCTTCGTCCGGCGGCGAGCGTGAGTTCGTGCCGGTGCTGGCGCGCGCGGCCGTGGCCGTCGGCGTTGCCGGCGTGTTCATCGAAACTCATCCCGATCCCGATCGCGCACCATCCGACGGACCCAACATGGTGCCGCTGCGCGAATTCGAGGGGCTGGTGAAAACACTGATGGCGTTCGACGCGCTTGCCAAAAGCGCTGCGAAGAACGCGGCTAAGTGAAATCCTCGCTGCCGCCAGCCCTGAACATCATTGCGCTGACGACGTTTGCGGCGAGCCTTTCGGGGCGCGCGCTCGATCCGGTGCTGCCGCATGTGGCCGACGAATTCGGCGTCAGTATCGCAAGCGCGGCCGGTTTCTCGGCCGTGTTCGCCTTCACCTTCGCGGTGGTGCAGCCGGCAATGGGTGCGGCCGCCGACATTTTCGGCAAGGCGCGGTTGATGGTCGTTTGTCTGGTGCTGCTCGGCATTGCCAACATTCTCGGCTCGCTGTCGAACTCGTACTACGTCCTGTTCATCACCCGCATCCTGGCCGGCATCGGCTCGGGCGGCGTCTTTCCAATCTCGCTGTCGCTGGTCAGCGACCTCGTCGGAACCGACAAGCGCCAGGTCGCGATTGGACGCACGCTCGCAGGCTCGATGGCCGGTAATTTGCTCGGCGCCACGCTGTCCGGGTTGATCGGCGATCTCCTGGGCTGGCGCGGCGTGCTGGCGCTGCTCGGCGCGCTGGTGATCGCAGCCTCGATTGCGATTGCCGCGGGTTTCCGCGGCGCCGACCTGGCGCGCCCGCCGCGCAGCAGTTTCGCCACGCTGCGCAGCGGCTACTGGACCATCTTCACCAACCCGAACGCAAAGGTCTGCTACGGGGCTGTTTTCATCGAGGGCTGCTGCGTGCTCGGCCTGTTTCCGTTCATCGCCGTCGTTCCTGTTCGAACTCGGCGAAACCTCGCTCTCGATTGCCGGCATCGTCATTGCCGGATTTGCCATCGGCGGATTGTTCTACACGCTGACGGTGTCACGCTTCCTGCCGCGGCTCGGCGTGCGCGGCATGATGATCGCGGGCGCTACCCTAGTCGGCCTGCAGCTTGCCGCCACGGCGTTCGGCCCGGGCTGGAAAGTCCAGATGGCCTGCCTGTTCGTGATGGGCTGGGGCTTCTACATGATCCACGGCTGCCTGCAGGTCTTTGCCAGCGAGCTTTCCGCCGAAGCGCGCGCCACCGCGCTGTCGCTGCACTCGTTCTTCTTTTTCATGGGACAGACCTGCGGCCCGATCGCCTATGGCTTCGGCATCGAGCACGTCGGCAAGCTGCCGACATTGCTGGCGGCAGCTTCGCTCATCATCGCGCTCGGCTTTGTCTGCGCGCACCTGCTGCGGCAGCGGCCGGCGTGCGGATGCGTGTCCCGATCTGATCAGGGCTCGCGTATCGGCCGGGACTTCATTCGAAGTTATCGGCGATGCCGGCCTTGGTGAGCGCCGCCTTGCGCACCTTCATCCACTCCTCGGTGAATTTCGCAGCGTCTGATGACGGACTGCCCTTGTTGAAGTCAGCCCATGCCGCGATCAGGACGTCCTGCCGCTTGAGCAGGGCCTTGTTGTACTTCTCCTGGTCGTCGCTCCAGGCGCCGGCTTCCTTGAGTGCCTTGACCGCACCCGGGTGCACCGGGACCGCCCAGTTCTTCGTTTGCGTCTTGACTGCGAGTCCGCCGGCGCCCGGCGCGTTGTCCTTGTAGCCGTCGTAACCTTCGATCAGCGCCTTGGTAAGCATGTAGACGTCGGCTTCAGGCTGGCTCGCATAGACGGTGTAGATCGGATACGGGTAGGCGCCCATCTGGATCGGCTTGTCCTTGGAGAAATTCGCCGGCGCCGCAGGTGGCATTGTGCTCGGTGAAGTACGGACCGATCTTGCGCACACGTTCCCAGCCCGCCTTGTCGGTGTGCGGCAGCGGCGGCCAGACGATGCCGCGCGGCGAGGTCTGCAACTCCTTGGCGGGCCCTGCGATCGTCGAGCCGAACATCGCGTCGACGTCGTTGTTGACGGCGCCTTTCCACATCGCGTTGTTGCTCGCGAATTCGACGATCTTGACGTCCTTGGCCGTGATCCCGGCGAAGGCCAGCACCGCGAGCGCATTCTGGTTGAGCGCGGGTGAGCCTACGACGAAGCCGATGCGCTTGCCCTTGAGGTCCGGCAATGGTCTTGACGCCGATATCGCCGGCGACCGCCAGCGACAGGCCGTTGCAGTCGACCGAGCTCAGCGTGATCTGGACCGGTTGCGGCCCCCATTCCTTGGTCGCGAATTCGAACAGGCCTTCCTGCGCAAAGAAGACGCCGACGCCCATGGCCGAGATCGAGGCGCGGTTGGCGCGCAATGGCTGCAGGCGGGCGACGTCGTTGCCGGCGGGCAGCACGCGGGTGTCCGCGCCGTATTTGTCCTTCAACATCTTGCCCAGCGCGACCGTGATGTTGAATCCGGACGTGCCCGTGTCATAGGCGGTCATCGTGATGGTCGGCGGCAATTTGACTTGCGCCACCGCTACCGATGCCGTGACTGCGGTTCCGGCCAGGGCAATCGCCGCAAGCCTGACGAAACTGAACATTGCATTCCTCCCGTGGCCACTCATGGGCCTTCGCCAGGCACGATGTGTCGGCGGTGAGGAAATGTGCAGTGTTCAAATTGCCGCGTGCAATGAGACCTTAGACCGGGGCCCTTGCTAACCCCGCCCGCGATAGGCGGCCACGCCCTGGTCCGGCACCCATAGGCCCTTCGGCAGCCTGCCGGTCTGCCAGAACACGTCGATCGGAATGCCGCCGCGCGGATACCAGTAGCCGCCGATGCGCAGCCATTTTGGCTTGACCTCGTCGGCAATGCGCTTGCCGATCATGACGGTGCAATCTTCGTGGAAGGCGCCGTGATTGCGAAAACTCGCGACGTAGAGCTTTAGCGACTTCGATTCCAGCAGCCAGCGGCCGGGGACATAGTCGATCACGAGATGGGCGAAATCCGGCTGTCCCGTCACCGGGCAGAGCGAGGTGAATTCCGGCGCGGTGAAACGCACCACATAGTCGGTGCCGGCTTGCGGATTGGGCACGCGGTCGAGCACGGCCTTTTCCGGGCTGTCGGGCCATTTCGTGGCGCGCCCGAGCTGCAGTGATTTCTTCGCCATGGTGTCGGCTCCTTGTCGAAGCCGTCATTGGCGCAAGGGCCGCAAGGCGTCAACCGGCAAGGCATGATCCGGAAAAGTGGAGGCCGGTTTTCCGATAAGATCATGCCCAACAAGGGGAGCGACCATGATGCGAAATCGCATCATGGTCAGCGCGAGGCGGGATCGCAGAAAGCGCACCAGCGCGGCGCGCTCGGCGGCATCCTCGACGCCGCGGATCGACATCCACAGTCCCGGAAACATCTCCGCGGGGTCAGTGAGGAAGCGGTCGAGCCGCTCGGCATCCCAGCGCAACGCCGTCATCGCGCGCCTTGCGCAGCACCGGTGAATAATCAAACGCCTCGTCGCCGCCGACCTTGCGGCCGATCAGGCTCGCGAGATTGGGGCCGGGCAATCCCTGGTCGGCGGGATCGAGGCTGTGGCAGGCGCGGCAGGGCGTGAACAGCTTTGCGCCGTCTTGCGCGGATGCAGCGACGGGGAGAAGCAGCAGCAGGAGGCAGAGCAAACGATCTCACGCGACGGTCTGGATCCGCACGAGCCGGTTGGTCCCGGATTCGCCGCCCCAGGTCTCGCCGGCCTTGCCGGCAAGCTGGCGCACATTGGCGCCGGGCATGTCGCTCGGGAACGCGTCGAATTTTTCGCTCACGGGGTCGAAACGCACGATCGCGTTGGCGCCGAAATCGGTGAGCCAGACCTTGTCCTTTTCGTCGACATAGACCGCATAGGTGCGCGGACCCGCACCCGGCAGCTTCCAGGCCTTCCACGATCCGTCGGCCGGATCATGCATCGACACATTGCCGCTGTTCCATTCGCTGACCCAGATGCGGCCCTTGGAGTCCGACCACACGCGCCGCGCGCCCTGGTTCGGCGTCGGCGGCTCGACCACGGTGGCATTGCCCGTTTTGGTGTCGATCTTCGCAATGTGGTTGCCGGCCAGCGAGGCGTACCAGATGTCACCCGCAGGCGTGATGGTGATGCCGTAAGTTCCGCGGCCGCGCGGCGACTTGAACACGGTCATGTCGCCCGATTTCGGATCGAGCCGGCCGTAGATGCCGCTTTGTCCGGTGAACCAGTAGATGCCGCTCTTGTCGAACACGGCGGTGTTGAGGTTGGCGTAGGCCTCGTTCTCCGGCAGGCGGAACAATTGAACCTTGTGATCATTGGGGTCGACGCGCGCGATCGCGTTCTGTCCGCCCTCGGTGACCCAGGCGGCGCCATCCGGCCCGATGATGACACCGTGGGGGGCGGCACCCTTGCCGAGGTCGACCTGCTTGAAGGAGCCGTCTCTGGGATCGAGCCGGCCCAGCGTGCCGTTGCGCTGGCCGCAATACCAGATTGTGCCATCGGGCGCGGCTGCCGTGTCACGCGAGCCCGAACCGGGGGCGACCGGGAAATATTTCACCCTGAACGGGCCCTCCTGGGCGCTCGCCTGGCGCAGGAGTGCCGGGGCGGCCAAGAAAGCGGCAGTGCTGGAGGCGAGAAACTGGCGGCGATTCATTGCGTTACCCCGGCTTCTGAATGGGAAGGTTTCGACGCAGATATCAACCAGATGACAGCATAACCCTAGCACATCAAATCGTCAGGCGCAGCCGGCCAGCCAAGCGTTCACATTTGCTTGCGCGCCGTGTAAGACGCGCCCGAATTCAGCCACCACGCACGTTTTCAGGGAAATCGAACACATGACCGCAATCGTTGACATCATCGGCCGCGAAATCCTGGACAGCCGCGGCAATCCGACGGTCGAGGTTGACGTGGTGCTGGAGGACGGTTCGGTCGGCCGCGCCGCGGTGCCCTCGGGTGCCTCGACCGGCGCGCATGAAGCGGTCGAACTGCGCGACGGCGACAAGGGACGTTATCTCGGCAAGGGCGTGCAGCAGGCGGTCGCCGCCGTGAACGGCGAGATCTTTGAGGCGCTGAGCGACCACGCCGTCGAGGACCAGGTCCAGATCGACGAGATCATGATCGCGCTCGACGGCACGCCGAACAAGAAGCGGCTCGGCGCCAACGCCATCCTCGGCGTGTCGCTCGCCTGCGCCAAGGCCGCCGCCGAATCCCTCGACATGCCGCTTTATCGCTACGTCGGCGGCACCTCGGCGCGGACGCTGCCGGTGCCGATGATGAACATCATCAATGGCGGCGTGCATGCCGACAACCCGATCGACTTCCAGGAATTCATGATCATGCCGGTCGGCGCCAAGAGCTTTTCCGAGGCGCTGCGCTGCGGCTCGGAGATCTTCCACACGCTGCGCGGTGAATTGAAGAAGGCCGGCCACAACACCAATGTCGGCGACGAAGGCGGCTTTGCGCCGAACCTGCCGTCGGCCGATGCCGCACTCGAATTCGTCATGAACGCCATCAACAAGGCCGGCTACAGGGCGGGAGGCGACGTCATGCTGGCGCTGGATTGCGCCTCGACCGAGTTCTTCAAGGACGGCAACTACATCTATGGCGGCGAGAACAAGACCCGCTCGCGCTCGGAGCAGGCGAAATATCTCGCCGACCTCGTCGCGCGCTATCCGATCGTCTCCATTGAAGACGGCATGTCGGAAGACGACATGGACGGCTGGAAGGAGCTGACCGATTTGACCGGCAAGAAGTGCCAGCTCGTCGGCGACGATCTCTTCGTCACCAACGTCAATCGCCTGGCCGAAGGCATCAAGGCCGGCCGCGGCAACTCGATCCTGATCAAGGTCAACCAGATCGGCACGCTCACCGAAACGCTCGCCGCCGTCGAGATGGCCTACAAGGCCGGCTACACCGCCGTGATGTCGCATCGCTCGGGCGAGACCGAGGACGCCACCATCGCTGACCTCGCGGTCGCCACCAATTGCGGGCAGATCAAGACCGGCTCGCTGGCGCGCTCCGACCGCACCGCCAAGTACAACCAGTTGCTGCGCATCGAGCAGCAGCTCGGCAAGCAGGCGAAATATGCAGGCAAGGCCGCGCTGAAGGCGCTGGCCTAAGGCACCGGGAAGCCTCGTATCGCAACGCCCGCTTCGATTTTTGCAGCGGATGTCGGCGCGTTGATTGGGATCGACTTCAATTGACGGCATATCCATGCCATCAATGAAACCTCCGGCCGGAGCGCCCGATGTCCGCCAATAACGAACCGCTGACGCTCAAATTCCGCTGTCCGGTGGAGCTCTAGGCATCGGCCGCAGCAGCGTGGTCACCGTCGAGCTGAAGGGCGCGCGCAAGCTCGGTCAGAATGTCCGGGCGGCCCGGCGCTGCGTCGCGAGCAACACTCAGGATCGCACGCGCCATTTTGAGCATGATCTCCGCGCAAACGCTTCGCGATTGTCGCGAGGGAAAACCGCTACACACTTTTCCAGATCATGCCCTAGCCCGCCCGTTCCTTCGACGAGTCCGCGGCGACCGGCCGTTTGGCTGCCGCGGGCTTGTCCTGCGCGGCCTGTTTGCGCTTCTTCACATCCGTGCCCGCGGCCTTCGCGCCGCCGCGGCGGGAGACATATTCCGGGCCGTCGATCGGCCCGACATGCGGCGGATCGCGGCCGAGATAGGGCCGGCCGATCCCATACTGCTTGCCGTTGGCATCGACCCATTTCCAGAGCGCCTCGGTCGAAACCCAGCGCTGCGACCGGTTGGCGCCCTTGACGCTGGTGATGTCGGCCGCGAGCCCGCGGCCGTAGCCACCGCGCGTACTGCCGCCATGGTAGGAGCGGTCGCTTGCCGCTTTCAGGCCGGCTGCGATCGACTGGCGGTAGTCGTCGCGGAAGGCGCTGGTGATGCCGGGTTGCAGTCCGGCGTTCTCCGCTGCCTGAAGCATATAGAACAGCTTCATCTTGAAGCTCTTGTCCATGCCGCCGATGACATAGTCGCTCATCGACATGCCCACGCGTTCCGCAGCCTTCGGATCCTTCCAGGTGAAATTATTGTCGACCAGCCGGGTGAAGCTTCTTGTCACGGTTACCATCTTGCCCTTGCGCTTGACCGTCACCTTGCGCCGCTCGGTCTCCTTGATGGTGTCTTCCTTGGGCGTCCGCTCGTAGAGCGCAAACAAATATTGGTCGATGCACGGCTCCACCACGAGGCACTCGCCGACGATTTCGATGCGGCGCGGCGCCGTTCCCGCGTCGTCCTGCGGCGGAAGTGCAGCGGTGCTGGTGCTTGCCGTCTGATCGGCTGGCAGGACTTCTGCCGGATCGGTCAGCGCGGCCACGACCACGGGCTTTGGCTCATCGGATGCCGTTGGCGCGTCAGGGACGGGCCTTGCCATCAATTCGGCGGCCGAACCCGGGTCGGCAGAGGCAAGCGCGTAGCTCGCGGCGGCTGCCGGGGGTTCAGCTTTTGGCGGCGCGGCGGGAAACGCCTTGGCGATGATTTCTTCGGCCGTTGCGATGTCGGCCTTGGCAATCACGGGCTGGATTGTGTCAATGGATTGCGGCGCAGCTACCTGCGGTGCTGTGACCAGCCCGGCATTCGCGGCCAGCGAAGGCGCGAAACGGTCGACGACGTGAGCGGCGCGGGATGCCTCCACGCGGGGTGAACCAACGCCGCACAAGCTAACAACGGTCCAGCCCGCTACAATCGCGGCCGGATAGAACGCCCAAGACAATGCCAGTGTTGCTGATCGCCGTGGATCCAAATTCCTGCCCCCAGGAGTTCAGGGTGAGCCAAACTCTACAACCAAGCAAGCGACGCCCATGATGTTTCGAGCCACAATGTGGACACACCATGGCGAAGCTCGAAATTCCCACCGTTTGGTGTCTTGCTGCGTTGCAACAAAATGATCCGATCCGTTAATTCGGGCGCGCTTCAAACAGCGGATCGCCGCGGCCGGGAGAGAGCACCGGCGTCCAGCCCGTCACTTTCTGAAATGTGTAGGTGTCGTAGACGACACCGCGCCAGACGAGGTCGGAACCCCCGACCGGCTGCAGCTTCGCGCCGGTCGCATTCCAGTGCATCGTGCGCGGACTATCCTTTGGCGCCACGTAAAGGCCGGCCGGGCCGGGGAGGACGGGATTGCGGAAGTCGATGTAGCGGCTGCGTTCGTTGAGTTGCACGACCGGAACCGCGTCGCGCAGATGCCAGCGCAGCATCGAATACATGCGGTAGTCGCTCACGACGAACCAACCCGCGCCGGTCTCTCTTCGCGTCCGGTCGGCGGCGGTGACGACAGCGCCGAAGCCTGCTTCCTTGCCGATCGGGTCGTTCTTGCCGAGATAATTGGCCGACCCCGCGAGGTAATAGACCAGCGCGGCGGCGACGAAGCCGATCCCGGACGCAATTGTGAAGGCCATGAAGCCGGGGCCCATCTGCGCAAAGCGCGACTCTGGCGCCGCCTCGCGCCATTGTTTCAAATTGATCGCCGCGCAGGCAAAGGCGAGCGGCCAGATGAACAGCGGCCAGCTGTCGCCGACGCGCGCCGGAGAATGCCTGCTTGATGCAGAACAGCAAGGGCACGATCACAGCGGTCGACAGCAGGATCGCGACCGGATCGCGATTGCGGTAGCCGCGGATCGCCAGCATCACCGACGCGCCGACGACGATCGGAAACAACAGAACGCCGACCAGCGCGAATTGCTGCCCGATGAACTCGCCGACATAGCGCGCTGACCAGCCGGAGACCTGCGGTGGCCGGTCGAGCTGGAATTGGAACGACGCCCAGTCATGAACGGCGTTCCAGTAGAGCACCGGAGAGAATGCCGCCAGCGCCAGCAGCAACGCGACCCACAACCATGGACCCGAAAGCTGCCGCTTGCGCCACGCCGGCACGAGCGCAAAGGCGAGGACTGCCGGAGCAAGCAGGATCGCGGTGTATTTCGCCGACAGCGCCAGGCCGGCAAATATTCCCGCCGGAAGCCACCAGCGCTGATCGGCGGATTGCGCGAGCCTGACCAGCGACCAGATCATCGCAAGCTCGCAAGGTATCAATGCGGTATCCGGCGCGAGCTTCGCCATCAGCAGACCGTAATCGGGCGCGGCCTCCGTCATCAGCACGACCGCAATGACGTAGCGGTAGTCGCGCAGCACGCGCCAGACGATGTCGGCGAGCAGCAACTGCATCAGCAGCATGGCGAGCAGGCCCGGAAAGCGGACGCCAAAATTAGTGTCGCCGAACAGCGCAGTGCCGAACCGGATGAACCAAGCGATCAGCGGCGGATGGTCGAGAAACGAGATCACGCTCTCTCGCGACCACGTCCAGTAATAGGCTTCGTCCACCCTGAGCTCGATGGTGACGGCAAATATGGCGCGCAGCAGAGTGAGGGCGACGACAACGGTGACGCACAAGCCGATTTGCAGGGCAGGCGACTGCAACAGGCCGGTCGGGGACGGCGGCGTGGCGGCAATCGGGGAGGCTCGCGAGGACGGAATCGGCATGCAGGGGTTTGCTGAAATCGCTGATGTGGCTGGACATCATTGCCGACCGCGACCATATCGACAATGGTGTCTCGACAAGCAAGAGCGCGAGCCGGCAAGGCAGCCGGCCGTCATCAGGGAGGGAATGGGTATGAGCGACGGCAAGAGCGGGCTGCAACTGCGTACGCTGCTCAAGAAGAGCGGCGAACTCGAACTGTCCCTGGTTGACGTCCCGACGCCGGAGCCGGCCGAGGATGAAGTGGTCGTCCGGGTCGAGGGGACGCCGATCAATCCTTCCGACCTTGGCCTTCTGATCGGCCCTGCCGACATGTCGACCGCCAAGGTTTCCGGCACCAAGGACTCAGCCCGTCATCACCGCAACGATGCCGGAGGCCGCCATGCGGATGATGGGGGCACGGCTCGATCAGTCGCTACCGGTCGGCAACGAGGGCGCCGGCGTCGTCATCAGGACGGGATCGTCCGATGCCGCCAAGGCGCTGATGGGCAAGACGGTGTCGATTATCGGTGGTGCCATGTATTCGCAGTATCGCACCATGAAGGTGCGCGACGTCATGGAATTGCCGGCCGGCACCACGGCCGCCGACGGCGCGTCCTGGTTCGTCAACCCGCTGACCGCGCTCGGCATGACCGAGACCATGCGCCGCGAGAACCACAAGGCGCTGGTGCACACCGCGGCCGCCTCCAATCTCGGGCAGATGCTCAACAAGATTTGCATCAAGGACGGCATCGGGCTCGTCAACATCGTGCGCAGCAAGGAGCAGGCCGATATCCTGCACAAGATCGGCGCCAAGCATGTCGTCGATTCCACTGCGGCGAGTTTCATGGAGGATCTCACCGGCGCGCTGGTGGAGACCGGCGCCACCATCGCCTTCGACGCCATCGGCGGCGGCAAGCTCGCAAGCCAGATCCTCACCGCGATGGAGATCGCGGCCAACAAGACCGCCAAGGAATACAGCCGCTACGGCTCCAGCGTGTTCAAGCAGGTCTATATCTACGGCAGTCTCGACAACCGTCCGACCGAACTGACCCGGGCCTTTGGCCTGACCTGGAGCGTCAGCGGCTGGCTCTTGACGCCGTTCCTGCAGAAGATCGGCCCGGCCGACATCGGGCGCTTACGCCAGCGCGTGGCCTCCGAGTTGAAGACAACCTTTGCCAGCCACTACACCAAGGTGGTGTCGCTGCAGGAGGCGCTCGATCTCGCCAACATCGCGGTCTACGGCAAGCGCTCGACCGGCGAGAAGTTTTTGATCAATCCTGCCAAGGGCGGGTGAGACGGTTATTTTCCTCGCGCGTGCTGGTCGAAGACACCAAGCACCGCGAGCGTCATGGCCACAACCCCGGTCTCGATGGTCGGCTTCGGTACCGGCGCGAACTGGGGTGAGTGGTTGGCCGGCAGCTGCTGACCTTCGCCCTCGCGGGCGGCAGCGACGCGCTCCGGCTCGTGGACGCCGATTCTGAAGAACATCGAGGGCACGCCAGAACTGATGAACTCTGAATAATCTTCGCTGGGCGTGACGGGCGGAATTGGCCTGAGCTTGTCGCCGAACGCGACCTTGAGCACTTTTTCTGCCGTGGCGACCACGCTCGCGTCGTTGATCACGGCCTTGGTGCCCTCGGTGATCATGATCAGCGGCTCCGGCGCATTCGACATGGCGGCGACCGCCCTCGCTGTCCGCTCGATACCTGCGAGCATCTTGGCGCGCACCTCCGGCTTGAAGCTGCGGATGGTGCCTGCCAGCTCCACGTCGTCGGGAATGATGTTTGCGGCGGTGCCGCCGTGGATTGTACCGATGCTGACAACACCAAATTCGGTCGGATCCTTCTCGCGGCTGATCACACTCTGAACATCGACGACAAAGCGCGCGGCCATCATCACGGGGTCGATGGTTGCCTGCGGCATCGCGCCGTGACCCCCGCGGCCGCGGAATTTGATGGTGAGGCCGTCGTAGTTCGAGGAGCTGGCCCCGACGGTATAAAGCACGGTGCCATGGGCGAAGGCTCCGGTTGCGTGCAGGGCAAAGCCAAAATCGGGTTTTGGAAATCGTGTGAACAGACCCTCCCGCAGCATCGCCATGGCGCCCGCACCAACTTCTTCGGCCGGCTGGGCGATGAACATGAGCGTGCCGCGCCACTGGTCTTTGAGGCCAACCAGAATCCTGGCCGTTCCCACCCAGCTCGCCATGTGGATGTCGTGGCCGCAACTGTGGGCCACGAATGTTTCACGTCCTTGCCACATGGTCTTGTCACGGCTCGCATAAGCAAGGCCGGTCTTCTCTTCCATCGGCAGCGCATCGAGTTCGGTGCGCACCATGATGGTGGGGCCATCGCCATTCTTGTAGATCGCAACCAGCCCGGTGTTGCCGACGCGTTCCGTGACCTCGAAGCCCACGGCCCGCATTTCGGCAGCCAATTTGGCTGCTGTCTTCACTTCCTGAAAAGCGAGTTCGGGGTGGGCGTGAATGTCCTTGTAGAGCGCGTCGAGTTTTGGATAGTCGCTCTCGAGCGACTTCGCGATGGCGCTCTTCAGGCTGACGACGTCAAGTTCGGCATGGGCATGCAGCGGCAGCGAAGCCCATAAGCCTGCGGACGCCAGTAGCATTGCCAGAAATTTGGTCATAGCAAATCGCTCCATCCGGCATCGCCGCGCCCGTCGCGGTCGCGCCCCAACAAGGCTGATCAGCGAAATCTAGCGCAGTTGAAGGTCCCCGGTCCCTGAATTTCGACTTACATGCACTTGCATGATTGTCGCGGGAGCGCTAGGTGAGGGCCTAAGCGAACTCGCACATCTTCTGGAGGGGGACCCCAATGGCTCACAACATCGTCACCATCGTCGGCAGCATCCGCAAGGAGAGCTTTTCGCTCAAGATCGCCAACGCGCTGGCCAAGCTCGCGCCGGCCTCGCTGAAGCTCGACGTCACCACGCTCGGCGGTATTTCCTTCTTCAATCAGGATCTCGAGGCCAACCCGCCCGCGGACTGGCTGTCGTTCCGCGAAAAACTGCAGAAGTCGAACGGCGTACTGTTCGTGACCCCCGAATATAACCGCTCAATCCCGGGCGTGCTGAAGAACGCCATTGACGTCGCCTCGCGCCCCTATGGCAAAAGTTCGTTCCTCGGCAAGCCGATCGGCATCGTCTCCAATTCGCCGGGCCCGCTCGGTGGCGTCAGTGCCGCCAAGCATTTGCAGAACATCATGCCGGGGATCGCCGGCCCAATTCTTGGGCAGCCGGAAATTTACCTCACCATGGTCGGCGACGCCTTCAACGACAAGGGCGAGCTGACAAAGGAGGCGCTGCAGAAGGTATTGGAGCAATACCTTGCGGCCTTTGCTGCGTTCATCGAGAAGCAGAACGGGTAGGCCGCGCGAAGCGCGCGAGGGTTAGCACTCCGTTAACCCCGTGGCCGCATCTTGGGGCCATCATGGTCTCGCGTACACGACTTAAATCGATCCTCACCGGCCTCGCCCTCTACACGATGGCGGCGATGCTGGTCGGCTATTTCGGCGTCAACGCCTACACCGGCAAGTATGGCCTGAACGCGCGCCAGGAGCTCGATCAGGAGATCATCGCGCTGACCTCGGAGCTGGCGCGGCTCAAGCGCGAGCGCACCGAGGGCGAACAGCGCGTGTCGCTGCTGCGCTCTGACCGCGTCGATCCCGACATGCTCGATGAGCGTGCGCGCTTCCAGCTCGACTACGCCAATCCGCGCGACCTCGTGCGCATCGTCAGGCCGGTAGCCGCCAACTGATCTTCTAATTTCAAAATTCGTTGCTCTCGATCTCGAAAATGTCGCGCCGCGTTGCAGTGCGGCATAGCAATATTTTCGCGGGCGCCCGGCAGTGCTTTCGCGGCGATTTGAGTTGGGTTACAGAGGACTTATCGAGTTCTCTCATCCGGAATTGCCATGGCTGTACCCAAGAAGAGCGGCGCTAAGGAACAGGGTCAGGAAAAGGGAGCAAGCTCCCCGCCGGAATTCACCAGGGAACAGGAACTCAAGGCACTGCGCGACATGCTGTTGATCCGGCGCTTCGAGGAGAAGGCCGGCCAGCTCTATGGCATGGGCGCGATCGGCGGCTTCTGCCATCTCTATATCGGCCAGGAAGCCGTCGTCGTCGGTATGCAGATGGCGCTCAAGCAGGGCGACCAGGTCATAACCGGATACCGCGATCACGGTCATATGCTCGCCTGCGGCATGTCCGCCAACGGCGTGATGGCGGAACTCACCGGACGCCGCGGCGGCTACTCCAAGGGCAAGGGCGGCTCCATGCACATGTTCAGCATGGAGAAGAATTTCTTCGGCGGTCACGGCATCGTCGGCGCGCAGGTCTCGCTCGGCACTGGCCTTGGCCTTCGCCAACCGCTACCGCAGCAACGACAACGTCTCGCTCGCCTATTTCGGCGACGGCGCCGCCAACCAGGGCCAGGTCTACGAAAGCTTCAACATGGCGGAGCTGTGGAAGCTGCCCGTCGTGTACGTGATCGAGAACAACCGCTACGCGATGGGCACCTCGGTGTCGCGCGCCTCCGCGCAGGCCGATTTCTCCAAGCGCGGCGCCTCCTTCAACATCCCGGGCGCGCAGGTCGACGGCATGGATGTCCGCGCGGTGAAGGCTGCCGCCGACGAAGCGGTGGCCTGGTGCCGCGCCGGCAAGGGGCCCTTCATCCTGGAGATGCAGACCTATCGCTACCGCGGCCACTCGATGTCGGATCCGGCGAAGTACCGCACCCGCGAGGAGGTCGACAAGGTTCGCCACGACCAGGACCCGATCGAGCAGGTGCGCAATCGCCTGTTGGCGGCCAAGGTCAGCGAGGAGGAATTGAAGAAGATCGACGCCGAGGTGCGCGAGATCGTCAATGCCTCGGCGGATTTCGCCCAGCACGACCCCGAGCCCGATCCGTCGGAGCTGTGGACCGACATCTATCGCTAAGCGGCGAGCATGATCCCGAAAAGTGGGAACCGGTTTTCGGACAAGATCATGCTCAAACAAAAGACCTGAGTTTCCGGAGTCACCATGCCCATTCAAGTTTTGATGCCTGCGCTGTCGCCCACGATGGAAAAGGGCAACCTTGCCAAATGGCTGAAGAAGGAAGGCGAGGCCATCAAGTCGGGCGACGTCATCGCCGAGATCGAGACCGACAAGGCGACGATGGAGGTCGAGGCGACCGACGAGGGCACGCTCGGCAAGATCCTGATTCCGGAAGGCACCGCCGACGTCGCCGTCAACACGCCGATCGCTACTATCTTGGCCGACGGCGAGACCGCGGCCGATCTCGCCAAGGCGCCGGCGCCCGCGCCAAGCGTCGCGCAGGAAGTGGCGGAATCCAGATCGCCGGTCGGCGAGGGCAAGCCGATGATCTCGGCGCCGGCAACGTCAGCCGCCCCGGCAGCCGTCGCCGAGCCCGATCCGGAAGTGCCTGCGGGCACCGAGATGATCACGCAGACCATCCGCGAAGCGCTGCGCGACGCGATGGCCGAGGAAATGCGCCGCGATCCCGACGTCTTCATCATGGGTGAGGAGGTCGCCGAGTACCAGGGCGCCTACAAGATCACGCAGGGCCTGTTGCAGGAATTCGGCGCGCGTCGCGTGATCGACACGCCGATCACCGAGCACGGCTTTGCCGGTATCGGCGTCGGTGCGGCGATGGCGGGCTTGAAGCCGATCGTCGAGTTCATGACCTTCAACTTCGCCATGCAGGCGATCGACCAGATCATCAACTCGGCGGCCAAGACGCTTTATATGTCGGGCGGCCAGATGGGCTGCTCGATCGTGTTCCGCGGGCCAAACGGCGCGGCTGCGCGCGTCGCCGCCCAGCACAGCCAGGATTATTCGGCCTGGTATTCGCAGGTGCCCGGCCTGAAGGTGATCGCGCCGTTCTCGGCCGCCGACTACAAGGGCCTCCTCAAGGCCGCGATCCGCGATCCCAACCCGATCATCTTCCTCGAGAACGAGGTTCTGTACGGCCACACCGGCGAAGTGCCGAAGCTCGATGACTTCGTCGTGCCGATCGGCAAGGCGCGCGTGGTGCGCGCGGGCAAGGACGTCACCATCGTCTCCTGGTCGATGGGCATGACCTATGCGCTGAAGGCCGCCGATGAACTTGCCAAGGAAGGCATCGAGGCCGAGGTGATTGACCTGCGCACCCTGCGCCCGATGGATACCGCGACCATCATCGCCTCCGTGAAGAAGACCGGCCGCGCGGTGACGGTCGAAGAGGGCTGGCAGCAGAACGGCGTCGGCGCGGAAGTCGCAAGCCGCATCATGGAGAATGCGTTCGATTATCTCGATGCGCCGGTCGCGCGCGTGTCGGGCAAGGACGTGCCGATGCCCTATGCGGCCAATCTCGAAAAGCTCGCGCTGCCCTCCGTCGCCGAGGTGGTCGCAGGCCGCCAAGGCCGTCTGCTACCGGTAGAGCTGACATGGCGGGCCCCAAGGAGCAGCCGCTGCCGCCCGACGTCGTCGGTCGCGAGGACGCGATCGAGGTGCTCCGCGCCTTCGTCATCGACGGCGGCCTGTCGATCGCGTTCCAGCGCGCCTTCGAGGACCCGGAGATGTGGGGCCTGCTGCTGGTCGACATCGCCCGCCACTGCGCCCGCGCCTATGCGCGCGAGGCCGAATATTCCGAGGACGAGGCGCTGTCGCGCATCGTCGAGATGTTTGAAGCCGAAATCGCGAGGCCAACCGACACGGGCAGCACCGTGCCGCGGTCGCAACAAGGTCACTGACAATGCCGATCAACATTCTCATGCCCGCGCTGTCGCCCACGATGGAGAAGGGCAACCTCGCCAAATGGCTCAAGAAGGAAGGCGACAAGGTCAAGTCCGGCGACGTGATCGCGGAGATCGAGACCGACAAGGCGACCATGGAAGTCGAGGCGGTCGACGAGGGCACGATCGCCAAGATCCTGGTGCCTGAGGGCACGCAGGATGTTCCGGTCAATGACGTGATCGCCGTGCTCGCCGGCGATGGCGAGGACGTCAAGGCCGCCGGCAGCGCAGCACCTGCCGCAAAGCCCGCTTCTGCGCCTGCGCCGTCACCTGCCGCTGCAGCCGCGCCGGCTGCTGCACCCGCGCCGCAAGCCGCGAAAGCGCCGCCGCCTGCAGCTCCCGCAGCCGCGCCGGCCCCGCAGGCCAATGGTCACGCCCGCGTCTTCTCCTCGCCGCTGGCGCGACGCCTCGCCAAGGAAGCCAGCATCGATCTCGCCCGCATCACCGGCACGGGCCCGCATGGCCGCGTCATCGCCCGCGACGTCGAGGGCGCAAAATCCGGCAAGGGTCTGAAGGCGCCCGCTGCCGCGCCCGGTGCCGCACCGAGCATCGCGCCGGCCATGTCGGACAAGCAGATCCTCGGCGCTGTTCGAGGAAGGCTCCTACGAAGTCGTGCCGCATGACGGCATGCGCCGAACCATCGCGCAGCGGCTGACTGCGGCGACGCAGTCCGTTCCGACCTTCTATCTCACCATCGACTGCGATATCGGCCGGCTGCTCGACGCACGCGAGCAGATCAATGCGGCAGCGCCCAAGGACAAGGAAAAGAAGCCGCTGTACAAGCTCTCGGTCAACGATTTCGTCATCAAGGCGCTGGCGGTGGCGCTGCAGCAGGTGCCGGACTGCAATGTCAGCTGGACCGAGGCCGGCATGCTCAAGCACAAGCATTCCGACATCGGTGTCGCCGTGGCGATGCCCGGCGGGCTGATCACGCCGATCATCCGCAACGCCGAGAGCAAGTCGCTGTCGACGATTTCCAATGAAATGAAGGACCTCGCCGCCCGCGCGCGGACGCGTAAATTGAAGCCGCAGGAATATCAGGGCGGCACGTCGTCGGTCTCCAACCTCGGCATGTTCGGCATCAGTCATTTCACTGCCGTGATCAACCCGCCGCAGTCGACCATTCTGGCGGTCGGCGCCAGCGAGGAGCGGGCAGTGGTGCGCAACGGCAAGATCGAGGCCGCCCACATCATGAGCGCGACCTTGTCCTGCGATCACCGCGCCATCGACGGCGCGCTCGGCGCCGAACTGATCGGCGCGTTCAGGCGGCTGGTCGAAAATCCCGTCATGATGATGGTGTGAGAGCGTAACCATGGCCGACACATCCTTCGACGTCATCATCATCGGCTCCGGGCCCGGCGGCTACGTCACGGCGATCCGCGCCGCGCAGCTCGGCTTCAAGACCGCGATCGTCGAGAAGGCCTATCTCGGCGGCATTTGCCTGAACTGGGGCTGCATCCCGACCAAGGCGCTGTTACGCTCGGCCGAAATCTATCACTACATGCAGCACGCCAAGGACTACGGGCTGTCGGCGGAGAAGGTCAGCTACGACCCCAAGGCGGTGGTGCAGCGCTCGCGCGGGGTGTCGAAGCGGCTCAACGACGGCGTCGGCTTCCTGATGAAGAAGAACAAGGTGACGATCATCTGGGGCGATGCCTCGATCGATGCGCCCGGCAAGATCACCGTGAAGAAATCCGCAGTCGAGCCGCCGAAGGGCGCGGCCGGCGAGGGCGCCTATCAGGCCAAACACATCATCCTTGCGACCGGCGCACGGCCGCGCGTGCTGCCGGGGCTCGAGCCCGACAAAAAACTGGTCTGGACCTATTTTGAGGCGATGGTGCCGGAGCGCATGCCGAAATCGCTGCTCGTGGTCGGCTCCGGCGCGATCGGCATCGAGTTCGCGTCGTTCTTCCACACCATGGGGTCCGAAGTCACCGTTGTCGAAGTGCTGCCGCAGATCCTCCCGGTGGAGGATGCGGAGATCGCCGGTTTCGCGCGCAAGCGTTTCGAGAAGGCGGGCATAAAAATCCTCACCAACACCAAGGTGACAAAACTCGACAAGAAGAGCGACAGCGTGGTCGCCACTATCGACGACGGCAAGGGCAAGCCGCAGGCGGTCGAGTTCGAGCGCGTCATCTCGGCGGTCGGCGTGGTCGGCAACATCGAAAACCTCGGACTGGAAAAGCTTGGCGTCAAGACCGACCGCGGCTGCGTCGTGATCGACGGCTACGGCAAGACCAACGTGCCCGGCATCTACGCCATCGGCGACGTCGCCGGTCCCCCGATGCTGGCGCACAAGGCCGAGCATGAGGGCGTGGTCTGCGTCGAGAGCCATCAAGGGCCTGCATCCGCACGCCATGGACAAGAACCTCATTCCCGGCTGCACCTATTGCCATCCGCAGGTCGCCTCCGTCGGCCTCACCGAGGCCCGGGCAAAGGAAGGCGGTCGCGAAATCCGCGTCGGCCGCTTCCCCTTCGTCGGCAACGGCAAGGCGATCGCGCTTGGCGAGGACCAGGGCCTGATCAAGGTCGTCTTCGACAAGAAGACCGGCCAGTTGCTCGGCGCCCACATGATCGGGGCTGAGGTGACCGAACTGATCCAGGGCTACGTGGTCGCGATGAATTTGGAGACCACGGAAGAAGAGCTGATGCACACCGTCTTCCCGCATCCGACCCTGTCGGAAATGATGAAGGAAGCCGTGCTCGACGCCTACGGGCGGGTGCTGAACGTCTGACCCTGATGCCCGTCATTGCGAGCGCAGCGAAGCAATCCAGCTTTCTTCGCCGCGACAAAAAAGCTGGATTGCTTCGTCGCTTCGCTCCTCGCAATGACGGTTGAGAGAAACAAGAAAGAACAATCGTGAAAGACAACGACAACCTGACCACCGAACGCCCGACGTTCGTGACCCATCTCGAATGCGCGATGGAAGGCGATCATTATCCCGCCGACCAGATCCACAATCTCTCCAAGGCCGGCAAGCCGCTGCTGGTGCGCTACGACCTCGCCGGCGTGAAGAAGGCGCTGACCAAGGATGCGCTGGCGCATCGCCCCGCGGACATGTGGCGCTATCGTGAATTGCTGCCGGTGCGCAAATGCGCCGACATCGTCAGCCTCGGCGAAGTCATGACGCCGCTGATCCGCCTGCCGAAACTCGGCAAAAAACTCGGCGGCGGCGAGATCATCGTGAAGGACGAAGGCCGGCTGCCGACCGGCTCGTTCAAGGCCCGCGGGCTCGTGATGGCGGTGTCGATGGCCAAAGCGCTCGGCATCAAGCATATGTCGTTGCCGACCAACGGCAATGCCGGTGCGGCGCTTGCTGCCTACGCCACCGCCTGCGGCATCAAGACCACGATCTTCTGCCCCGCGGATACGCCGGAAGTGAATGTCAGCGAGATCGAGCTGCAGGGCGCTACCGTCTACCGCGTCAACGGCCTGATCGACGACTGCGGCAAGATCGTCGGCGAGGGCAAGGCCAAAGCCGGCTGGTTCGACACCTCGACGCTGAAGGAGCCCTACCGCATCGAGGGCAAGAAGACGATGGGGCTCGAGCTTGTCGAACAGCTCGGCTGGGACATGCCCGATGTGATCTTCTATCCGACCGGCGGCGGCACCGGCCTGATCGGCATGTGGAAGGGCTTTGCCGAACTCGAAGCGCTCGGCTTCATCGGCGCTAAGCGCCCGCGCATGGTCGCGGTGCAGGCCTCCGGCTGCGCGCCGATGGTGCGTGCTTTCCAGGCAGGTGTCGAACACGCGACGCGCTGGGAGGATGCGCATACGATCGCCTCCGGAATCCGGGTGCCGCAGGGGGTCGGGGATTTTCTGATCCTGCGCGCGGTGCGCGAGAGCAAGGGATTTGCCATCGCGGTCGATGACGAGAAGATTTCTGCTGCGCTCAATGAAGTGGCGCGCGAGGAGGGGCTTTTGCTGTGTCCCGAGGGGGCTGCGACCTATGCTGCCTACAAGCAGAGCCTCGCCGAAGGTCGTGTTGCAAAGAGTGACCGGGTGATGCTGTTTAATTGCGCGACCGGGCTTAAATACCCACTGCCGCCGGTCACGCGCACGCTCGATCGTCACAAGCCGATCGATTTTGCGACAGTTCTAGTCCTCATCCTGAGGAGCGCGCTCTGGCGCGCGTCTCGAAGGATGAAGGCCCGATGCTGTGGCACTCTATGGTTCGAGACGCGCTTGCGCGCTCCTCACCATGAGGATTTGAAATAGAGCGCTGGAGAAGCACATGCGAAGACTTGTCTTGGCCGCTTGCTTGCGACGCTGGCTCTCGCCACCCAGCCTCCGCGCAAAACTTCCCCTCGCGTCCCATCACCATCATCGTGCCGTTCTCGGCCGGCGGTCCCTCCGACGCCATGGCGCGGATCCTCGCCGAGCGGATGAAGGTCACGCTCAACGAGGCCGTGCTGGTCGAGAACGTGACGGGGGCGGGCGGTTCGATCGGCGTCGGCCGCGCGGCAAAATCGCCCGCCGACGGTTACACCATCTCGTTCGGGCATCTCGGCACCCATGTCGCCAACGGCGCGATCTACAAGCTCGGCTACGACCTCGTCGCCGACCTCGAGCCGGTGGCGCTGCTGCCGAGCAACCCCATGATCATCGTCAGCAAGAACGCGGTGCCGGCAAAGACGCTGAAGGAATTTCTGGACTGGCTGAAAGCGCGACCTGCACCGGCTGCCGCCGGAACGGCGGGTGCGGGATCGGGCAGCCATGTCGCGGGGCTGGCCTTCGAGGCCGCCACCGGCATCAAGCTGCAATATGTGCCTTACCGTGGCACGGGGCCCGCGATGAACGATCTCGTTGCGGGCCAGATCGACCTCATCGTCGACCAGACCTCGAACTCGATCCAGCAGGTGCGCGCCGGTAACATCCGCGCCTATGCCATCGTCGACAGCAAGCGCGTCGAATCCGCCCCCGATATCCCGACCACGGACGAGGCGGGACTGCCCGGCTTTCACATGACGCTGTGGTCGGGCATGTGGGTGCCCAAGGGCACGCCCGCGGACGTCATCGCAAAACTCAACGCGGCGGTCGTGGACGCGATGAACGATCCCGGCGTGAAGAAGCAGCTCGAAAATCTCGGCCTGCAGATGCCGCCGAAGGACAAGCAGACGCCGCAAGCGCTCGGCGACTGGCAGAAGTCCGAAATCGCCAGGTGGTGGCCGATCATCAAGGCGGCCAACGTCAAGGTGGATTAGCGCCTACGCAGCTCATTGCGTGGCGCGTTCCGCCCGCTCATCGAACAGCGTGGCTGCAGCGCCGTCGTAGCTGAGCTTGTAGCCCGAGCCGACGGTCCAGACCCATTTGCCATCAGGGCCTTTCGAGGCTTGCGCATTGTACTGTGCCGAGATCGAGCGCACCGTTGCCTCGGTGTCGCGACCGCCCAGCTCAGCGACGATGCGCCGGACCGGATGCGTGCTGCCGTCAGCCTCGGCCATGATGGTGACCTTGACCGCATCGATGCTGCACTCGATGACGTAGTCCTGAGGCGGCCGGCACCGGTACTTGCGCTGCGTGATCAGCTTGTTGACCTCCTCGAGCGTCATGCCCGGCGCAAAGCCGTAGATGTCGGATTTCTTCTGCGCGAGCGTGGGACGCACCAGGTCGGGCCTGATGGCGAGCACCGCCGCCCAGGCAGCGACGAGAATTGCGGCAATGATGATTGCGATCTTCATGCGGTCTCCAATAAGGCGTGGAGCGGATGAGCGAAAGCGTAATCCGCCGAACCGGAACAGCGGGTTGCGCCTTCCGCCCTCGTTGCCGCGAGAATGATGCTGCTTGTTCCGTCATTTCCTGCCACACATCGCCCCGGAATGACGGTGCTAACGCATATCTCCTGCGCCGATAACGCGATGCAAACGGTCTGGAATTGCCGCAATGGCTCGCGCACATCCGCCCCGAATTAAGCAGAGGCACGGGCCATGACGCCGCGCGTCGACTTCACCAGCCAGCAGTATTTTCGCAACCCCGCCGCGTCACTCGCCAGGCTTCGCAGCATCGGTCCGGTTGTCGAAGTCAGCTTTCCCATCGTCGGCAAGGTGTGGGCCACGACGACGCAGGCGCTCGCCGACCGCGTCTTGAAGGACACGGATACCTTCACCATCCGCAAGGACAACGGCGAAGTCGCTGGGCTCCGCTGGTGGATGCCGGGTATCGTGCGCACCCTTGCCAACAGCATGCTGTCGATGGATGAGCCTGACCATAAGCGGCTGCGCGACATCGTCGACGAGGCCTTCCGCCGCCGCGCCGTGCTCGACATGGAGCCGAACATCCAGGCCTCCGCCGAACAGCTTGCCGGCGAACTGTTCGACGCGGGCAGCCCGGCTGATCTCATCGAGCGCTACGCACGCATCTTGCCGCTGTCCGTCATCTGCGAGTTGCTGGGACTGCCACAGGCCGACCGGCCCAAATTCATGGCATGGGCCGGACAATTCGCCCGGTTCACCGGCGCGCTGGGATTCCTCTCTGCGCTTCCGAAGGTCGTCGCCATGAAGCGCTACATCGAGGCGCATGTCCAAACCGTGCGCCGCAGCGGCGGCGAAGGATTGATCGCCGAAATCGTCAGGGTCGAGCGGGAAGGTGGCTCCATCAGCCGCGACGAGATTGTATCGATGGTGTTCCTGCTGCTGTTTGCCGGGCACGAGACCACCACGCATCTGATCAGTGGCTCCGTGCATGAGCTTCTGAAAAATCCGGATCTGCGCAACTGGCTCGCGGACGACTGGAGTCGAGCCGATCTCGCGGTCGAGGAATTCTTGCGCTTCCTGACGCCGGTCCAGTTCACCAAACCGCGGATCGTACGCCGCGATGTCGATCTCGGCGGCGTCACAGTCAGGAGGGGTGAGCGCATCATGGCCATGCTGGCCGCAGCCAACATGGACCCCGCGGCCAATCCCCATCCGGAGCGGCTCGATTTGCAACGCAAGCCCAACCGGCACATCGCCTTTGGAACCGGCATTCATTTTTGCCTCGGCCACCAGCTTGCGCGCATCGAAGGCAAGTGCGCGCTCAAGGCGCTGTTTCAGCGATGGCCCCGGCTTGCGCTCGCGATACCCGAGCAAGAGGTCGCGTGGCGAAAAAGACCCGGTCTCAACGCCATCGCTCGCCTCCCGGTTGTGGCGGACGGGAGTTAATTGCGGAGGCAATGTGTCAAAGATGGTTGCCGTTGCGCCACGATTGTGTCTCGCTAGCAACAGTTAGCTAAGATTCCAGTGCAAAGAGGGGTGGTTGGCGGAACCGCCGCTTTTTAGCCACACCCCTCCATGAAATGATTTTCTAGGTGGCTGAATGCCCGCGTCGGGCGTTTGACCTTGAACGGACCCTCGCGATGGACGCCAAGACGAACATCAAAAGCAGGCTGCCGAGCCGTCACGTGACGGAGGGTCCGGCGCGCGCGCCACATCGCTCGTATCTCTATGCGATGGGGCTCACGACCCAGCAGATCCATCAGCCTTTTGTGGGCGTTGCCTCCTGCTGGAATGAAGCCGCACCCTGCAACATCTCCCTGATGCGTCAGGCCCAGGCCGTGAAGAAGGGCGTTGCGGCCGGCGGCGGCACGCCCCGCGAATTCTGCACCATCACCGTCACCGACGGCATCGCCATGGGCCATGACGGCATGCGCTCGTCGCTGCCGTCGCGCGAATGCATCGCCGATTCCGTCGAACTGACCGTCCGCGGTCACGCCTACGACGCTCTCGTCGGGCTCGCCGGCTGCGACAAATCCTTGCCGGGCATGATGATGGCCATGGTCCGGCTCAACGTGCCCTCGATCTTCATCTATGGCGGCTCGATCCTGCCGGGCAGCTTCCGCGGCCAGCCCGTCACCGTTCAGGACATGTTCGAGGCCGTCGGCAAGCACTCCGTCGGCGAGATGTCGGATGCGGACCTTGACGAAATCGAGCGGGTGGCGTGCCCCTCGGCCGGCGCCTGCGGCGCCCAGTTCACCGCCAACACCATGGCGACCGTCTCCGAGGCGATTGGCCTCGCGCTGCCATATTCGGCCGGCGCGCCGGCGCCGTACGAGATCCGGGACGCGTTCTGTTCGGCGGCCGGTGAGAAAGTGGTTGAGCTAATCGCGCTAAACCTCCGTCCCCGCGACATCGTCACCCGTAAGGCACTCGAGAACGCGGCCGCCGTGGTCGCCGCGTCCGGCGGCTCGACCAATGCTGCGCTGCACCTTCCCGCCATCGCCCATGAGTGCGGCATTAAGTTTAATCTGTTCGACGTCGCCGAAATCTTCAAAAAGACGCCGTATATCGCAGATTTGAAGCCGGGCGGCCGTTATGTTGCCAAAGACATGTTTGAAGTTGGCGGCATACCGCTTCTGATGAAGACGTTGCTCGATAACGGCTACCTCCACGGCGATTGCATGACCGTGACGGGCCGCACGATCGCCGAGAACCTCAAAAGCGTGAAATGGAATCCGAACCAGGACGTGGTCCGTCCGGCGGACAAGCCGATCACCGTCACGGGCGGTGTGGTCGGCTTGAAGGGTAATCTCGCGCCGGAGGGCGCGATCGTGAAGGTCGCGGGTATGTCGAAGCTCAAATTCACCGGTCCTGCCCGCTGCTTCGATCGCGAAGAGGACGCCTTCGAGGCTGTCCAGAAGCGAACCTACAAGGATGGCGAGGTCATTGTGATCCGCTATGAGGGGCCGCGGGGCGGCCCCGGCATGCGGGAAATGCTGTCCACGACCGCGGCGCTGACCGGGCAGGGTGCCGGCGGCAAGGTCGCCCTGATCACCGACGGCCGGTTCTCCGGCGCCACCCGGGGCTTCTGTATCGGCCATGTCGGGCCGGAAGCCGCCATTGGCGGGCCGATCGCCCTGTTGCGGGACGGCGACATCATCGAGATCGACGCCGAGACCGGCGTTCTTAACGTAAAATTGACCGACGCCGAACTGGCTGAACGTAAGACCAAATGGGCCCCTCGCGCGACTAACCACACGTCGGGTGCGCTGTGGAAGTATGCCCAGCAGGTTGGGCCGGCGGTGGATGGGGCAGTTACCCATCCAGGTGGCGCACACGAGAAACAGTGTTATGCGGACATCTAGGCGTACCATCTTTGCATTCGTTCTGGGGGCCATCCCGCTGGCTCCCGCGTTCGGATTCGATGGTTCGCCGGTGAATGCCCCCATTGCCAAGGACGCCGCGATCGGCGTGGTTTCGCCGCAGCCCAAGGCGCTGAACAAGCCCGTGCCGCCGGCGTCAATACCGAACGCGAGCGCAAATGTGTCGAGCACGGCTACGGCTGTCTCCAGCACGTCCTCGCTGACCTCGCTGCAATATGCCGCCGAGGGCGGCCATCCCGTCGCGCAGTGGAAGCTCGGGCGGATGTATGCCGATGGCGACGGCGTCGCACAGGACGATCTGCGCGCCTTCGAATATTTCAGCCGCATCGCCAACCAGCATGCCGAGGATAGTCCGTCCGCACCGCAAGCGGCGATCGTGGCGAACGCCTTCGTTGCGCTCGGCCGCTATTATCTCAACGGCATCCCGAACTCGAAGGTGAAGTCCGATCCCGATCGGGCGCGGGAGATGTTCTCCTATGCGGCGTCCTATTTCGGCAATGCGGATGCGCAATACGATCTGGCGCGGCTCTATTTGAAGAACGCCGGCAATTCGCGCGACGATTTCCGCTACGGCGCGCGCTGGCTCGGCTTGGCTGCGCAGAAGGGCCAGCACCAGGCGCAGGCCATGCTCGGCCAGATGCTGTTCAACGGCGAGCAGATGCCGCCGCAGAAGGCCCGTGGGCTGATGTGGCTGACACTTGCGCGCGACAGCGCCGGTCCCGAAGAGACCTGGATCAAGGAAAGCTACAACCGCGCGATCGCCAAGGCCAACGACAACGACCGCGCCATGGCGCTGCAGATGCTCGAGCACTGGGTGCAGGGCCGCCGCGATTGATCGCTTGCGGCGTCAGGCCGTCTCGAAGTCGAGATCTGCCCAAACCGGGACATGGTCGGACGGCTTTTCCCAGGCCCGCACATAGCTGTCGATCCCGACGTCGACCAGCCGGTCGCTGGCTTGCGGGGACAGCAGGAGATGATCGATCCGCAGGCCCCAGTTCTTCTGCCAGGCGCCGGCCTGGTAGTCCCAAAAGGTGTATTGGCCGGGCGCGTCCGTCACCGCGCGCACCGCGTCCGTCAGCCCGAGCCCGAGCAGCGACTGGAAGGCCTCGCGGGTGGCCGGGCGGAACAGGGCGTCATTGGTCCAGGCAGCGGGGTTATAGACGTCGGCGGACGTCGGAATGACGTTGAAATCGCCGGCCAGCACCAGCGGCTCTTCGGCCTTAAGACGCTCCTTCGAATACTCAAGAAGGCGCGACATCCATTTGAGTTTGTAGGGGTATTTGTCGCTGTCGGCCGGATTGCCGTTGGGCAGATAAAGGCAGGCCACGCGCATGACGCCGCGCTTGAGGGTCACCACGCCCTCGATGAAGCGGGCGTGGGCGTCCTCGTCGTCGCCGGCCAGGCCCGATTTGGTCTCGTCGAAGGGCAGCTTGGACAGCAGGGCGACGCCGTTGAAGGTCTTTTGCCCGTGCGTGACCACGTTGTAGCCAAGCGATTCGATCTCAAGCCGGGGAAAGGCCTCGTCGACGCACTTGATTTCCTGCAGGCAGACGATGTCCGGCGCGCATTCCTTCAGCCAGGCCATCAAAGGCTCGATCCGTTGCCGAACCGAATTCACGTTCCAGGTCGCTATCCGCATGAAGAAACCGTAACCCCAGATTTTCGCCTAGTGTGGCATACCATGTACCGTCAGGCTGTGGTAACCGTCTAGAAATAAGGCGCAAAACTCGCCGTCAAGGGGCAGGAACCATCGATCCGGCCTTTGAGGACCGGCGCACACAAGAACGATGAAAAAACGCAACTGGATTTTATTTGCAGGCGCGCTGGGCATTGTGGCTGGAGCCGCCTTTATCACCCGGTCGTCATGGATGGGCGGCAATGCCAGCGCCCAGGGGCCGCAGCGTCCCCGCATCATAGCTGTGGAAATTGCCAAGGCCGAACGCAAACCGGTTCCCGTCGATGTCGACGCCATCGGCATGGTGACGCCGATCTCCAGCGTCGCGCTGAAATCGCGGCTGGAGACCACCATCGTCGCGGTGCATTTTGAGGACGGCGCGAAGGTCAACGAGGGCGACCTTCTGTTCACGCTCGACTCCCGGCAGATCGATGCGCAGATCGAGCAGGCCGAGGGCACGCTCGCCAAGGATCAGGCGCAGCTCGAAGGCGCGCAGCGCGACTTGCGCCGCTATACCGATCTCGTCGGCAAGGGCGCCACCACGCAGGTCAACGTCGATAACGCCAAGACCCAGTCCGATATCCTCAATGCGACGATCAAGGCCGATCAGGCCATGCTCGACAATCTGAAGGTTCAGAAGAGCTACTCTCTTCTCCGCTCGCCGTTCACGGGCCGGATCAGCGCCGCCAACGTCAAGATCGGCAACTTCGTGCGGCCAGCCGACACCTCGCCGCTGGCGGTCATCAACCAGATGGCGCCGGTTTACGTCACTTTCCCGGTTCCCCAGCGTGTGCTGGTCGACCTGCGCGAAGCCATGGCAAAGGACGGCTCGAAGGTCATCGCCACCATTCCCGGCCGGCAACGTTCGGAGGAGGGCAAGGTCGCGATGGTGGAAAACACCGTCGATGCCGCCACCGGCATGATCACGGTGCGTGGCATCATGGACAATGGCAACGAGACGCTTTGGCCGGGAACGCTGGTGGCGACCAAGCTGACTATTCGCACCGAGAACGCCGTTGTCGTCCCGACCGTGGCGGTGCAGCGCAGCCAGGGCGGCAACTTCGTTTTCGTGGTGAAGGATGGCGCCGCCAAGGTCCAGCCGGTGAAGGTCGAGCGCACCTTTCAGGGCTCCTCGGTCATCTCCGAGGGGCTGTCGGGTGACGAGAGCGTCGTAACCGACGGACAATTGCTGCTGTCGGAAGGCACACGGGTCGAGCCGCGCACGAAAAAGGCGGGGGCCTGAGCGATGACGCTCTCTGAACTCTGTATCCGTCGACCTGTCATGACGACGCTGATCACGGCGACGATCATTGCGTTCGGCGTGTTCGGGTTCCGCCTGCTGCCGGTGTCGGCCTTGCCCAGAGTCGACTTCCCGACGATTGCCGTGACAGCGACGCTGCCGGGCGCCAGCGCCGACACCATGGCCGCATCGGTCGCCGGCATCATCGAGCGTCAACTCTCGACCATCGCCGGCATCTCTTCGATGACATCGAGCTCATCGCAGGGCACGACTGCCATCACCATTCAGTTCGATCTCAACCGCAATATCGATGCTGCGGCGCTCGACGTGCAGACCGCATTGACGATCGCGCAGCGCAGGCTGCCGATCGAAATGACGATCCCGCCGAGCTTCCGCAAGGTGAACCCGGCAGACTTCCCGGTGCTGTTCGTGTCACTGGGATCGGCGACGCTGCCGCTGTCGGCGGTCAACGAGTATGGCGACATCACCATCGGCCAGGCGTTGTCGCAGCTGCCGGGCGTCGCGCAGATCCTGATCTACGGCGCGCAGAAATTCGCCATCCGCGTCCAGGCCGATCCCGAAGCCGCCGCCGCCCGCGGGCTGACGCTCGATGACATACGCACCGCGGTGTCGCGCGCCAATTCATCGACGCCCGTCGGCACGTTGAACGGTCCCAAGCAGGACGTGGCGCTGCAGGCTTCCGGCCAGATGGACAAGGCCGCCGACTACAGTTCGATCGTGGTCGCCACGAAAAACGGGATGCCAGTCAAGCTGAACGAGGTCGCGAAGATCTATGACAGCGTCGAGAACGACAAGATCGCGACCTGGCTGAACGGCGAGCGCGCGGTCGTGCTCGCGATCCAGAAACAGCCTGACGCCAATACGGTTGCGGTGGTGGATTCGGTGCTGGCCAAGCTGCCGGCCCTGCGCGCGGCGATCCCGCCGTCGGTCACCATGCAGGTCATGATGGACCGCTCGATCTCGATCCGTCAGGCGGTGGCCGACGTCGAGGAAACCCTGATGATCGCGATCGCGCTGGTCATCATGGTGATCTTCCTGTTCCTGCGAAAGGTGTCCGCGACACTGATCCCTGCGCTGGCGGTGCCGATCTCGCTGTGCGGCACCTTCGCGATGATGTACGCGCTCGACTACTCCGTGAACAACATGACGCTGCTGGCGCTGACCCTGTCGGTCGGCTTCGTGGTCGACGACGCCATCGTCATGCTGGAAAACATCGTCCGCCATATCGAGCACGGCATGCGGCCGTATGAAGCTGCTCTGAAAGGCGCGCGCGAAATCGGCTTCACCATCATCTCGATTACGTTCTCGCTGATCGCGGTGTTCATCCCGGTGCTGCTGATGGGCGGCATCGTCGGCCGCGTGTTCCGCGAGTTTGCCGTCACCATCTCTATCGCGATCATCGTGTCCGGATTTGTTTCGCTGACGCTGACGCCGATGTTGTGCGCGCGCGTGCTCAAGGCCCACGACGACAGTAAGCGGCCGAACATCGTACTGCGCGCCTTCGAGCGGATGTTCGAGGCCTGGCTCTGGGCCTATGAGGTCACGCTCGACCGGGTGCTGGCGCGCAAGGCCTTGATGCTGCTTGTCACTTTCGCGACGCTGGGCGGAACCGTCTATCTCTACATGATCGTGCCGAAAGGCTTCTTCCCTCAGGAGGATACCGGCTTCCTGATCGGCGTGACGGAGGCCGCGACCGATACATCCTTTGAAGCGATGAAGGAGCGTCAGCTGGCGCTTGCGGATATCCTGCGCAGCGATCCCGCCATCGAATTTCTGAATGCCACCGTCGGTTCCGGCGGACCAAATCCGACGGCAAACTACGGCCGATTTTTCATCGCGACTGAAGCCGAAGAAGGAGCGTGACAACCTCAATACGATCATTGCGCGGCTTCGCGGCAAGGCTCGTCAGGTTCCTGGACTCCAGGCGTTCTTTCAGCCGATCCAGAACCTCAACGTCGGCGGCCGGATTTCCAAGGCCCAGTATCAATACGTGATGCAGAGCGGCGATACCGAGTCGCTGTATCGGCTGGCGCCGGAAATGCGCGACAAGATCGAGAAGATTCCGGGCCTGCTCGACGTCACCACCGACCTCTACATCAAGAACCCGCAGATGACGGTCGACATCGACCGCGAGAAGGCGATGGTCTACGGCGTCACCGTCGATCAGGTCCGCAACCAGCTCTACAACGCCTATGGCGCGCGGCAGGTCGGCACCATCTACATGCCGTCGAACGACTACCAGATCATCCTGGAGGCGCAGCCGCAGTTCCGCGTCGACCCGTCCGATCTGTCCAAGCTCTATGTGAAGACGGCCGACAACCGGACTATTCCGCTCGATGCGGTGGCGAAGATGGTGCCGAGCGTCGGCCCACTGCAGATCAACCACCAGGGCCAGCAGCCCGCGGTGACGATCTCGTTCAACCTCGCGCCGGGCATTTCGCTGGGCTACGCCGTCGACAAGATCACGCAGCTCGAACAGACATCGAATTTGCCCGTCACCATCGTGACCGGCTTCTCCGGCACCGCGCAGGTGTTCCAGGATTCGCTGCGCGGGCAGGGCGTGCTGATCCTCGCCGCCGTGTTCGCGGCGTTCGTGATCCTCGGCATCCTCTACGAGAGCTTCATCCACCCGATCACGATCATCTCGGGCCTGCCGTCGGCCGGCATCGGCGCGATTCTGACCCTGATGCTGTTCAACATGGAAATGTCGGTTATCGCCATGATCGGCATCGTCATGCTGGTCGGCATCGTCAAGAAGAACGCCATCATGATGGTGGACTTCGCACTGGAGCGCCGCCGCGTCGGCCTTTCGGCCGAGCACGCCATCCGCGAAGCGGCGCTGCTGCGTTTCCGGCCGATCATGATGACGACCTTTGCCGCGATCTTCGGCACGCTGCCGATCGCGCTCGGCGCCGGCGCCGGCGCCGAACTGCGCCAGCCGCTGGGCATCGCGGTGGTCGGCGGCCTCTGCGTGTCGCAACTGCTGACGCTCTACATCACGCCGGTGGTCTACATCTACCTCGACCGCATCGACCGCCGCCTCAAGCGGCGTCTGCAGCCGCAGGAAGACGAGGGCGGCGAGGTCGAGCGGCCGCACGTGGTCGCCGCGGAATGATGCGCGCCGACGCGCGCGATGCGGGCGGCTGCCGCATGCGTCGCGATCGCCTGGCTTGCGGGAGATGCCCGCGCCGCCGAGCCGATCGAAATCTTCGACGCGCATCTGCATTACAACTGGGAGCCGAAGCCGTATTACCAGCCCGACGAGGTGCTGGCGCTGTTCCGCAAGAACCGCGTTACCGGCATCCTCGCCACCAGCCGCCCGAACACCGGCACGCATGCGCTGATGGACGCCAAGGCGGAAGGGCTCTGGGTCGTGCCGTTCATCCGGCCCTACCGGGTGCGCGCAGACATCCAGACCTGGTTCGGCGATCCCTTAACTCTCGATCTGGTGCAGGACGAGTTCAAGCGCGGCTACTACCGTGGCATCGGTGAATTCCACATCTCGGGCAAGGCGGCCGATACCGAGATCGTGAAGAAGGTCGTCAACTTTGCCGTCGAGAATAACCTCTATCTCCACGCCCATGCCGATGACGAGGCTGTCGAGATCCTGATGCGGCACAATCCGCGCGCGCAGATCATCTGGGCGCATACCGGCTTCGGGCTGTCGACGGATCGCGTCGCATCGATGCTCGCGAAATATCCAAAACTGTGGGGCGAGCTGTCCTACCGTAGCGGCATCGTCGACGGCGGCGGCAAGCTGACGGCGGAATGGCGCGGGCTGTTCGAGAAATTCCCCGACCGCTTCCTGCTTGGTTCGGATACCTGGGTCCCCGAGCGCTGGGCGAGCTACGGCGAGATCATGGCGGGCTATCGCGCCTGGCTCGACCAGTTGCCGCCGAAAATCGCCGCGCAAATCGCCAACGGCAATGCCAAGGCGCTGTTCGCCAAGAAGTGAGAGACTAGATCGAAAAACTGGTGCCGCAGCCGCAGGAGGCGGTGGCGTTCGGGTTGACCACGCGGAACGAGGCACCGATCAGATCGTCGACGAAATCGACCTCCGATCCCGCCAGGAACGGCACCGAGGCCGGATCGACCAGCACCACCGCGCCTTCGCGGGAAATCACGAGATCGTCCTCGGTCTTGGCGTGGTCGACGTCGAACTTGTACTGGAAGCCGGAGCAGCCGCCGCCCTCGACGCTGATGCGCAGCATGGCGCCGTCGCCTTCGCCTTTGAGGATTTCGCCGATGCGGCGGGCGGCCCGCTCGCTCACGGTGATGGCAGCATCAGTCATTGGCTCAAGCTCTCCAGATATCCTGCGTCGACGTCGCCGCGCGTCATACCCAATTCATTTGGTATCCCGCGCTCCCCATAGTTAAGTGCGCCGGCCAGTGGAATCAAATGGATAAGGATTAAATTGCCGTGACGGTCGGAATGGCTGCCCCTCGCGCGCCCTATGCCTGCGATCCCGACCAGAGCCGGGGGCGGCTGTTTGTGGAGCCGCCGAGCCGCACCCGCAGCCCGTTCCGCCGGGATTGCGACCGGGTGATCCATTCCACGGCTTTCCGCCGGCTGAAGCACAAAACCCAGGTCTTCGTGTTCCACGAGGGCGATCATTACCGCACCCGCCTGACGCATTCGCTGGAAGTGGCCCAGATTGCGCGAGCGCTGGCGCGCCAACTGGGGCTCGATGAGGACCTGACCGAGACGCTGGCGCTGGCTCATGACCTCGGCCACCCGCCGTTCGGCCACGCCGGCGAGCGGGCGCTGGATGCCTGCCTGAAGGGGCATGGCGGCTTCGACCATAATGCCCAGGCGCTGCGGGTCGTAACTTCCCTGGAACACCGCTATCCCGAGTTCGACGGGCTGAACCTCACCTGGGAGTCGCTCGAAGGCATCGTGAAGCACAACGGGCCACTGACCGAGCGCAGCGGTACGCCGATCGGCGCGTCCCGTGATCATGGCGTCCCCATCGGCATTTCCGACTACGTCAGAAAACACGATCTGGAACTCTGGAGTTTTGCCTCGCTCGAGGCGCAGGTTGCAGCCATCGCCGACGACATTGCCTATGACGCCCATGACATCGACGACGGCCTGCGTGCCGGATTGTTTTCCGTCGATGATCTCAAGGCGATACCGCTCACGTCGGACATCATCGCCGAGATCGGCAGGCACTATCCTGCTCTCGACGACGTCCGGCGCGGCGCCGAACTGGTGCGCGAGCTGATCTCGTACCTGATCAGCGCCGTCATGGGCGAGGCGCGCGGGCGCCTGGACGCCGCGCAACCGCGCTCGGTGCAGGACGTGCGCGACCTCGAGCGTGCCATGATCGCCTTCCCAGCCGACGTGGCCGAGGCCGAAAGCGGTATCAAGAAATTCCTGTGGCAGCACATGTACCGCCATGAGCGGGTCATGCAGGTGATGGGGGAGGCTGAGCAGATCGTCGCCGACCTGTTCGCACGCTACCAGTCATCGCCGGGCGACCTGCCTGCTGAATGGCTCGAAGGTACGGGGCAGGAGATCCGCCGCCGAGCGCGCGCGGCGGATCGGCAATTTCATCGCCGGGATGACCGACCGCTACGCCCTGATCGAGCACCAACGGCTTTTTGACTCGACCCCCGATTTGCGTTAGGCGGCGGCCCAGGTACCGAAACAATGGCCGACAAACCTACATCCCAGCACCTGTTTGCCACCGTGCTTGCGCGCGTGCACGCCGTCTGCGCGGTGCTTGCCGGCGAAGGCGGCTGGCCTGCCGGGATCGATCTCTCCCGCGTCGTGGTCGAACCGCCGCGCGATGCCGTCCCATGGCGACATGGCGACCAACGCCGCCATGGTGCTCGCCAAGGAAGCGAAGACCAAGCCGCGCGATCTCGCCGAGCAAGATCGCGGAAAAACTGCGTGCGGATCCGCTGATCACGGCAGTCGACATCGCCGGACCCGGCTTCATCAATCTCACCCTGAACCCGTCGGCGTGGGCGGAAGAACTGCGCGCGGTGCTGCGCGAGGGCGCGGCCTACGGCAAAAGCACGATCGGCGCGGCGCAGAAGGTCAATGTCGAATACGTCTCGGCCAATCCGACCGGGCCGATGCATGTCGGCCATTGCCGTGGCGCGGTGTTTGGCGACGCCTTGTCGAACCTGCTGCAGTTCGCCGGCTTCGACGTCGCGCGCGAATACTACATCAACGATGCCGGCGCCCAGGTCGACGTGCTCGCGCGCTCGGCGTTGCTGCGTTACCGCGAGGCGCTCGGCGAGGACATCGGCGCCATTCCGGAAGGGCTCTATCCCGGCGACTATCTCAAGCCGGTCGGTGAAGCGTTGGCCGCCGAATACGGCGACAAGCTGCAGGCGATGGCTGACAGCGCGTGGCTGCCGATCGTGCGCGACAAGTCGATTGCGATGATGATGGAGGCGATCAAGGGCGACCTTGCCGCGCTCAACATCAAGCACGAGGTGTTCTTCTCCGAGCGCTCGCTGATCGCGACCGGCAACAACAAGGTCGCCGAAACCATCGATTTCCTGCGGCCGAAGGGCGACATCTACGAAGGCAGCCTGCCGCCGCCGAAGGGCGAGCCGGTCGAGGACTATGAGGACCGCATCCAGACGCTGTTCCGCGCCACCGCCTACGGCGACGACGTCGATCGTCCGCTGATCAAGTCGGACGGCTCCTACACTTATTTCGCGTCCGACATCGCCTATCACAAGGACAAGTACGATCGCGGCTTCCACGATCTGATCGACGTCTGGGGCGCCGACCATGGCGGCTACATCAAGCGCGTGCAGGCGGCCATCAAGGCTGTCACCGCGGGCAAGGCCGCGCTCGACGTCAAGATCGTTCAACTCGTCCGTCTCTTGCGCAACGGCGAGCTGGTGCGGATGTCGAAACGCTCGGGCGATTTCGTCACCCTGCGCGAGGTGGTCGACGAGGTCGGCTCCGACCCGGTGCGGTTCATGATGCTGTTCCGCAAGAACGACGCGGTGCTCGATTTCGATCTCGCCAAGGTGATCGAGCAGTCCAAGGACAACGCGGTGTTCTATGTCCAGTATGGTCACGCCCGTGGCCACTCGATCTTCCGCAATGCACGCGAGCAGGCGGTTCCCGACCTGCCGGAGACGACGGAGGCGAGGGCCGCCTACCTGTCGGGCGCGGCCCTGGCCCGGCTGTCCGACCCGGCGGAACTCGAAATTTTAAGGCGGCTGGCACTTTTTCCACGGACCGTCGAGGCGGCCGCGGTCGCACATGAGCCACACCGAATCGCCTTTTACCTGTATGATTTAGCCAGCGAATTTCATGCGCTTTGGACAAAGGGCCGCGATTTGCCCCATTTACGCTTCATTATCAATGATGATGCAGAGATCACAAAAGCGCGCCTGGCGATGGTCCAGGGCGTCGTCTCGGTGCTGGCGTCAGGATTAGCCGTACTTGGCGTCCACGCACCAACCGAGATGCGGTAGGCTTAGGGGTATCATTTTGGGGTGGAAGGCCGCGCACATGGGGATGTCCGCGGCATCTGGCAGGTGACCATTCGTTTACCGTACGATTTGGCTCCTTCCTGAAGGGGATGCAGCGTCAACGATGGCTGATCGATATCAGGACCGACCTTTTCCCGCCCATGACGACTATGGTCGCGGCGCCGACGCGCACGGCCAATCAAAGGGCGAGGGCGACCCACTGGCCGAACTGGCGCGCCTGATCGGTCAGACCGATCCATTTGCGATGGGCCGTACCAACGCGAAGCCGCAGCCGCGCAGCGAACCGCGTCAGCAATATGAGCCGCAGTACGAGCCCCAGCAATATCAGGACGAGCCCGAGCCCGAGCCTGAGGCCGATCTTTCTCCGGGACCGCTGCCCTGGATGCGGCGGGCCAATGTGAAGGCGCCGCCGCCGGTCGAACCTCAATTTGACGACGAGACGGAATATCAGCCGAGTGCTGTTCATCCGTTGCAACGCTACGCCGCGCAACACGCCGCGCCTGCATCACAGTATCCGGCGACACAGTATCAAGAGCCCCAGTATCAGGAGCCGGAGCAATATCAGGACGAGCCGCAACACGCCGAGCAAGCGCAGCCCGATCCGGCGCGCTATGACGATGCGTTGTATGGCCAGCTCGAGGCGAGCCAGGATTATCAGCGCGACCCGGCCTATCCCGATGATCCCTACGCCTACCAGAATTACGACGAAGAGCCTGAGGAGCAGCCGCGCAAACGCGGCGGCATGATCACGGTTGCCGCTGTGCTCGCGCTCGCAGTGCTCGGTACGGGCGGCGCGTTCGCCTATCGCAGCTTCATGGGGGCCCCGCGCAGCGGCGAGCCGCCGGTGATCAAGGCCGACAACAGCCCCACCAAGGTGGTGCCGGCGTCCGCCGACAGCGCGCCAAAGGTGGCCGATCGCATGGCGCTCGGTGATGGCGGTGAAAAGCTCGTGCCGCGCGAGGAAGCGCCTGTCGACGTCAATGCGCGGTCCGGTCCTCGCGTGGTGTTCCCGCCACTGAACCAGAACAACAACCCGCCGGCACCATCGACGGTGTCGCCGAGTGCGCCGCCGCCGGCCAGCGCCGGCAACGGTACGATGCCCAACAACGAGCCGCGCAAGATCAAGACGCTCTCGGTGAAGGGCGACAATGCCGATGCCGGGACACCGGCCAACGCCCCGCCGGCGGCCGTCAAACCCGCGACCTCTGCACCAGCAGCGGCTGCGCGCCCGCAACTGGCGCCGCCGCCGGGTGCGCCACAGCGCAGCCCGCCGACCTCGGCTAATGCCAGTGCCAATGCGCCGCTGTCGCTTTCTCCGGCGCCGGGCTCGCCCCAAGCTGCCGCCGCGCCTGAGCCGCCGGCGCGAGTCGCTGCCGTTGCCCCGAGCGCGGCGCCCGCAGCCCCCAGCGGCGGGGGTTACGTGGTCCAGGTGTCTTCGCAGAAGACGGAAGCCGATGCTCAGGCGTCCTACCGTGCCCTCCAGAGCAAGTTCGGCAATGTCCTCGGCAACCGCGCGCCGGTGGTGAAAAAGGTCGATATCCCCGAAAAGGGCGTGTTTTACCGTGCCTTTGCCGGTCCATTCGGCTCGCAGGACGAGGCTGTCCAGATGTGCACCAGCCTGAAGGCTGCCGGCGGGCAGTGTTTCGTCCAAAGGAATTAACGGCGGTTTCCTTGACCCCCGGGCGGGCGTGAGGGCTAATCGGCCTCATGTCGAGCCGCGCCTTCATCACCGCCATCGCCGGACTGGAACTGACCGACGCCGAGCGCGCCTTCATGCGCGCTGAGCGGCCGTGGGGCTTCATCCTGTTCAAGCGCAATGTCGACAACCCCAAGCAAGTCGCTGGGCTGGTAGCTGAATTGCGGAGCCTTGTGGGGGTGTCCAACGCGCCGGTCCTGATCGACCAGGAGGGCGGACGGGTGCAACGGCTGCGGCCGCCGCACTGGCCGCTCTATCCGGCCGGCGCGGTGTTCGGGACGCTCTATGACATCGATCCCGCGCTTGGCCTGAAGGCGGCTCGATTGAGCAATCGGCTGATTGCGGCCGACCTGACTGATCTCGGCATCAACGTGGACTGCCTGCCGATTGCCGATGTTCCGGTGGCGGGGGCCGACGACGTGATCGGCGATCGCGCCTATGGCACGGCGCCCGCCAAGGTCGCAGCCATCGCGCGGGCCGTCACCGAGGGGCTGGAACAGGGCGGCGTGCTGCCGATCCTGAAACATATTCCCGGCCACGGCCGGGCGATGGCCGACAGCCATTTGCAGCTTCCGACGGTCGATACGGCCGAAAGCGAGCTGCAACGGATCGATTTTGCCGCCTTCAAGCCCTTGGCGGACCTGCCGATGGCGATGACCGCACATGTTGTGTTTAGTGCGCTCGACCCCGCCCAACCAGCGACGACTTCTGCGACAATCATCGAACGGGTGATTCGCGGCGTGATCGGGTTCCAGGGTCTGTTGATGAGTGACGATGTCTGCATGAACGCGCTGGCGGGGTCGATCGCCGAGCGGACGCGGGCCATCGTTGCGGCGGGCTGCGACATGGTTCTGCATTGCAGCGGCGTGCTTGACGAGATGCATGAGGTTGCGCGCCACGCCCCGGAACTGTCCGGCAAGGCGCTGGAGCGGGCGCAACGGGCGTTGGCGTCGCGCAAGGAGCCTCAGCCGCTCGATCGGCAGGCTGCGCGGGCCGAACTCGATGCGCTGGTGGAACGGGCAGGGATAGCGAGCGCATGACCGCGGAAATTCTGTCCTTTGATACCGGGCGTCCCGCCGAGATCGCCGACGGCGAACCGTGCGCTGGTCGTCGACGTCGGCGGCTATGAGGGTCCGCTCGACCTACTGCTGACGCTGGCGCGGCAGCAGAAGGTGGACCTGTCGAAGATTTCGATCCTCGCGCTCGCCGACCAGTATCTCGCCTTCATCGACGCGGCGCGCAAAATCCGGCTCGAGCTTGCGGCCGACTACCTCGTCATGGCGGCCTGGCTTGCCTTCCTGAAGTCGCGGCTGCTGCTGCCCGAACCGGCAACGCCTGACGGGCCGAGCGCCGAGGAAATGGCAACCGCGCTTGCCAATCGCCTGCGTCGGCTGGAAGCCATTCGCGAGGCCGCCAACCGGCTGATGAACCGGCCGCAGTTCCAGCGCGATATCTTTCCGCGCGGCAATCCCGAAACCATCGCCGAGATCCGTCATCCCAAATACACGGCAACGCTGTTCGATCTGCTCACGGCCTATTCCGCGCAGCGCCAGCAGCGCGTGCTTGCCACCGTGCATATGGCCAAGCGCACCGTGTGGTCGCTGACGGAGGCGCGCGCCTCGCTGGAACGGCTGATCGGAATCGCCGAGGAGTGGAGCTGCCTCGACGAATTCCTGATGCAATACGTCGTCGATCCCACGCAGCGCGCGACCGTGTTTGCCTCAAGCTTTGCAGCGGCGCTTGAACTGGTGCGCGAAGGCGAGATGGAACTGAATCAGAAGCAGGCCTTTGCGCCACTTTATTTCCGCAAGCGTCCGCCGCAGGCAGCCAATGCCGCGCCGGACCTTACGGCCGAGTAAGTCGAACAAGGAGACCGACCATGGCAGGCCTGGCGGAGAAACGCGTGGAAAACGACGAAGCGACGCCTGCCGACCCGCATGGCAGGCCCGAGGAACTGCGTCTTCTCGAAGCGCTGCTGTTCGCCTCGGCCGAGCCGATCGATCAGGCCGCGCTCGCCAAGCGCATGCCCGACGGTGTCGACATCAAGGTCGCGCTTGCGCAGTTGCAGGCCGAATATGCCTCGCGCGGCGTCAACCTGGTTCGCGTCGCCAACAAATGGACCTTCCGCACGGCAGGCGATCTGTCGTGGCTGATGACGCGCGAAAGTGTCGAGACGCGGCGGCTGTCGCGCGCGGCCATCGAGGTGCTCGCCATCATCGCCTATCACCAGCCGGTGACGCGCGCCGAGATCGAGGAAATCCGCGGCGTGATCACCTCCAAGGGTACGCTCGACGTGCTGCTGGAGACAGGCTGGATCCGGCCGCGCGGCCGCCGCAAGACGCCGGGCCGGCCGCTGACGTTCGGCACCACGGACACCTTCCTGTCGCAGTTCAGCCTGGAGCAGCTCTCCGATCTGCCGGGTCTCGATGAGCTCAGAGGCACGGGTCTCCTGAACTCGCGGCTGCCGACCGGCTTCAACGTGCCGACGCCGTCCGACGACCCTGCGCTGCGCGAGGACGAGGAGGCCCTGGAGGCCGGCGACACACTGGAATTGCTGCTGGCGCCTGCTGCCGAGCCCGAAAAGGACGGAGGAAACTAGTTCCCCGGCCAATAGCGTTTTCGAGCGAAACGAGGACCGGTTGGCGTGAAGAAAGTGCGTGAAAGCGGCAAAATATTCCCGAGTTAACGGTAGCAATAATACGTAAGCCGGACAGCGATTTGCCGCGCCTTTGGTCCTTGTTTTCGACATCCCGGGAGCCTACCTTCCGCCCAAAGCCAGGGCCGCCGAGCGGCCTCGCGTTACTGGAGGGTTTGCAGGATGGGTTCGCTTAGCATTTGGCACTGGATCGTCGTGATCGTGGTGGTCCTGCTGCTGTTCGGCCGTGGCAAGATTTCCGACCTGATGGGCGACGTCGCCGGCGGCATCAAGGCGTTCAAGAAGGGCATGGCTGAGGACGACAAGCCCGCCGAAAAACCCGCCGAGCCGGTGAAAACGATCGACCACAATGCGGCGCCGACGGCGGCGCGGTCGGATGTCGGCAGCAAGGCCGTCTGAACAAGGTTTGGCGGTTGAGGAACGGCGCGGGCCACCCCAAATCCTGCTAAGGGTTGGGGTCAACGAGCCCTGCGCGAGCGGAATCTCTCATGTTCGACATCGGGTGGAGTGAACTGGTCGTCATCGCGGTCGTCGCGCTGATTGCCATCGGCCCGAAGGAACTGCCCGGCGTGCTGCGCATGGTCGGCCAATGGATGGGCAAGGCCCGCAAGATGGCCTCCGAATTCCAGGGTCAATTCCAGGAAGCGATGCGCGAGGCCGAAATGGCCGACCTCAAGAAGAGCTTTGACGAGGTCAAGGACGTCGCGACCGGCTTTGAACCCGGCCAATGTGATGACCTCGCTGCAGAACGACGTCACCGACGCGCTTGCCATCGACAAGCCCGCGATGCGCAGGCCGCTTCCGCAGTCAGCGAGCCGGTTGTGCCGACCACGCCGGCCGATCCGACGCCGTCCACCTTTGTCGAGGCGGAAACGCACAACGCGGCCAATGAACCACTGGTGATCACGCGCGAGGCTCAACCCGCGCCCGAGGCGCCGCCAACCCCCGACGCGCTGAAGGACGCCAAAGCGTCATGAGCGCCGAAGACATCGAGGCCTCAAAGGCGCCTCTGATGGATCATCTGATCGAGCTGCGCTCGCGGCTGATCAAGGCGCTGCTCGGTTTTGGCGTGGCCTTCATCTTCTGCTTCTTCTTTGCCAAGCAGATCTACAACGTGCTGGTCTTCCCCTTTGTCTGGGTTGCGGGGCCGGAGAATTCGAAATTCATCTACACGGCGCTGCTGGAGTATTTCATCACCCAGCTCAAGCTCGCGCTGTTTGGCGCCGGCTTCATCTCGTTTCCGATCGTGGCGACGCAAATCTACAAGTTCGTCGCGCCCGGCCTCTACAAGCACGAGCGCCACGCCTTCCTGCCGTACCTGATCGCCACCCCCGTCTTCTTCGTGCTGGGCGCGATGCTGGTCTATTTCGTCGTGCTGCCGATGCTGGTGCGCTTCTCGCTCGGCATGCAGCAGATGGGCGGCGAGGAGACGGCCCAGATCCAGCTCTTGCCCAAGGTCGGCGAATATCTGTCGCTGATGATGTCGCTGATCTTTGCCTTCGGCATCGCCTTCCAGCTGCCGGTCATCCTGACGCTGCTCGGGCGGATCGGCATCGTCACTGCAAAGATGCTGCGCGAGAAGCGGCGCTACTTCATCGTCGTCGCCTTCATCATCGCCGCCGTCCTGACCCCGCCCGACGTGCTGAGCCAGGCCTCGCTGGCGATCCCGCTGCTGATCCTCTACGAGGGCGCCATTTTCGCCGTGCAGATCGTGGAAAAGAAGGCAACCGCGACGAGCACCGCCTCCGCCGGCGCACCGCCAGCCGCCAATCCGGCGGAATAGGGGCATCGCCGCCTTTCGCTGTTCCCGAAATCCGTGTCCGTTCGGGTTGACCTGGGATGCGCGCCTGATCAACGCGGCCAGATTCAGGAAATTGCCTGCCATGCACGACATCAAAGCGATCCGCGACAATCCCGAAGCCTTCGACGCCGGTCTGAAGCGGCGCGGGCTTGCGCCGATGTCGCCGTCGTTGCTGGCGATCGACGAGCGCCGCCGCGCGGCCATCCTTGCGTCCGAGCAGGCGCAGGCGCGACGCAATTCGGCGTCGAAGGAGATCGGCGATGCCAAGAAGGCCAAGGATGAGGCGCGCGCCGGCAAGCTGATGGCCGAAGTCGCCGAGTTGAAAACGCGGATGCCGGAGCTCGAAGCAGCAGCGAAGACGGCCGACGATGAGCTCTTCCGCGAATTGTCCGCCATTCCCAACCTGCCGCTCGACGAGGTGCCCGACGGCACCGACGAGCATGGCAATGTGCAACGTCACGTCTTCGGCGCGACGCGCGACTACGGCTTTGCGCCGAAGCCGCATGACGATCTCGGCAACGCGCTCGGGCTGATGGATTTCGAGGCGGCGGCAAAACTCTCAGGCGCACGCTTCGTCGTGCTGAAGAAGGGCCTGGCGCGGCTCGAACGCGCGATCGGGCAGTTCATGATCGACCTGCACACCGGCGAGCACGGCTATGCCGAAATCAATCCGCCGCTTCTCGTGCGCAACGAAGTGATGTTCGGGACCGGTCAGTTGCCGAAATTCGAGGACGACCAGTTCTGGGCGATCAAGGGCGAGCTGCTTGGCTTCGGCCGGTGAGGATCTGCGCAGCCAGCGGCTCGGCCTCATCCCGACCGCCGAAGTCTCGCTCACCAATCTCGTCCGTGAGTCGATCCTCGACGAGAAGGAATTGCCGATGCGCCTGACCGCGCTGACGCCATGCTTTCGCGCGGAAGCGGGTGCGGCGGGGCGCGACACCCGCGGCATGATCCGCCAGCACCAGTTCACCAAGGTCGAACTGGTGTCGATCGCAACGCCGGAGAACAGCAAGGACGAGCTCGAGCGCATGCTGGCCTGCGCCGAGGAGGTGTTGCGCCGGCTCGACCTGCATTACCGCGTCATGACCTTGTGCGCCGGCGACATGGGCTTTTCCGCGCAGAAGACCTACGACATCGAGGTGTGGATGCCCGGGCAGGGCGATGGCGGCGCGTATCGCGAAATCTCGAGCTGCTCGGTGTGCGGCGACTTCCAGGCGCGGCGCATGGATGCGCGCTCGCGCGGGCCGGACGGCAAGCCGCGCTTCGTGCATACGCTGAACGGCTCCGGTACGGCGGTTGGCCGCGCGCTGATTGCAGTCATGGAAACCTATCAGCAGCAGGGCGGATCGATCGCGGTGCCCGACGTGCTGCAACCCTATATGGGCGGCCTCAAGGTGATCGAGTAGCCGCGCAAATAAAGAAGCGTTTCGAAATGGCGTTGCATCGCGACATCTTCTGGATCGGCCGGCAATGGGCGGTCACGGGCTTTGGGATGCAGGCGATCAACCAGAAGCTCGACGGCAAGTTCGACGTCGGGATCGATCGGCTCTGGGATGATGGTCTGGCTCGCCTTCCTGCGCGATCAGCAATGGTTCAACGCCGAGGATTTTTCCAGGGGACTGGCGATTGCGCGGGCGCGTCACCCCGAGCCGACGCGCCAATCCATGCCGCCATTGCCGGTCGAGGTGGTGCTGCGGACCAGCGGGGCTGTGACGTCGCCGGTTGAGCGGCATGCCGGCAGCCGAGCCCGCCGCATCGGAATTGATCCAACCGGCAAAGCCCGCGCCGTCGTTCATGCAAATGAGCATCGCCGGACATCCCGCGAGGCTGGTGCGGCCCTGGCGCGTGAAGCGGCGGCCCATTGCTTGAGCGTGATCTTTCCCGACGACCGGGCTCCACTTTGCGCTTCCGCGGCGCTGCGGGTCGGGATCATGCTTTGCTAGCGGATGTCCGGCTGCTGCCCCGGATAATAGCGATAGGTGCGCTGATAGTAGACGCCAAGCTCGCCGGCATCCGGCAACCGCGGCCGCGCCGCCACGCAGGTCCCGGAACGGCGTGCGCACCATGCCGCGACCGCAGGCCTTGCGCCGCGGTGAAGGTTCGGATGATTGCAGCTCCGGCTTGCCTGCGCGCTTGTCAGCGCCGGAATCCGCGGTCGCGCCTGCCACGCAGCTTCCGTTGACGTTGCGGTAGGGCTGCGTGCATTGGCAGAGATAGTTGACCCAGTCGGCGTTCGGCCCGCAGGTGCAACGGCCCTCGAAACAGTCGATCGCGATCGCCGCTGACTTCGCCGCAAGCGCCGTTCTTCTGTTTGAGCTCAGGCGGGCAGAAGGTCGGGTCCGGCACGCAATGCAGGCCGGTCGCAGCCGTGCCCGCTGTCGCCTCATCGGGGATGTAGCCGGTGCGGCAGGTGAATGAGAGGCGGGTGTCGTTGCTGGCAACGCATTTGCCGTCCCTCAGATAGCTCTTGTCGGGGCAGCGCTTCGGCACGCATTTGCCGCCGAGGAATTCCAGCGCGTAGGTTTCGCCGGACATCGTCACGCGCCCGTCGCAAAGGCAGATGCCTGTCACGGTCTGTACGCCGCCGCGGCAATTATCGGCATTGCTGCGCACGCAGGTGCCGCCGCTGCCGGAGTTGGCAGGGAGCAGCGTGTAGCCCGCAGGGCAGGTGCATGTGCTGCCGCTTGCCGTGCCGCCGTCGCAAACGATGACAATCGGCGCGGCAGCAACCGGCGCGGCAGCAACCGGGGGAGGCGCGGGGATTGGGGGCGGAGCCACAGCCGGTGGCGCGGGCGGCTCATCGCGTGGCGTCGTCGTGAGCTGACGGGATTGGCTTGCGGGTGGTGCGCCCTCGGCCGGCTTTGCGACGCAGGCTCCGTCGCGAAACTCCTGCCAGGGGAAGCACCGGTTGTCCTGGTCCGATTGCGCGAAGCCGATCGCAGGCGCGAATAGCACGCCGCAAATCGAAAGGGTCACCAAGGTCGAAAGGCGCGCCACGACGAAAATCCCTGGGATCATCCAATAATGCAACGCGATGGCAAATGGTCGTCAGGAATGGCCGATCGATAGCACAATCCGCACCCCTTGGGGTACCGCGGATATCGACAATCGTCGTGTTTTGATCGGTTTGCGCCGGTGGCCATAGCCGGCTAAACCGGCGCCTGACGCATTGAGGAATCGAGCAAAAAAGGCGCTGACACGAATGCGGATTCTCTGCACCAATGACGACGGCATCCACGCGCCCGGCCTGACGGTCGTGGAGGAGATCGCGCGGGAGCTGTCGGACGACGTCTGGATCGTGGCGCCCGAGCTCGACCAGTCCGGCGTATCGCATTCGCTGTCGCTGAACGATCCGCTGCGGCTGCGCGAAGTCGGGCCGCGCCATTTCGCGGTGCGCGGCACGCCGACCGACTGCGTGATCATGGGTGCGCGCCACATCCTCGGCGACAAGATGCCGGATCTCGTGCTGTCGGGCGTCAACCGCGGGCGCAACGTCGCCGAAGACGTCGTCTATTCCGGCACGATTGCGGGCGCGCTGGAAGGCACGATCCTGGGGTTGCCGTCATTCGCGCTGTCGCAGGAGTTCTCCATGGAAACGCGCGAAAAGCCGCTGTGGGAGACCGCGCTGAAATTCGGGCCCGGGATCCTCAACAAGGTGATGGCGCAGGGCGTGCCGAAGAACACGGTGATCAACATCAATTTCCCGGCCTGCACGCCGGACGAGGTACGCGGCGTGCGCGTCACCCGGCAGGGCAAGCGCAATTTTGGATTAATGAAGGTTGATCAGCGCCGTGACGGCCGCGGCAATCCCTATTTCTGGATCGGTTTTGAGCGCGCCGCGAAACTGGACGCGCCCGCGGCAGGCACCGATCTCGCAGCGCTCGCCGAGCGTTACGTCTCGGTGACGCCGCTGCGGCTCGACCGCACCGATGAGGTGTTTTCGGAAGCGCTGACCAACACGCTGAAGTGATGGTGTAGGGCGCGCGCCGGTCGGCAAACCTACGATGGCGCGACCGCGCTCGTGCTTCCGTCCGGTCGCAAATTGCCCTGCAACGGCAGCGGTTGTTCCCCGAGCATTACCTTGATCACAACGTCGCGCGCGTTGGCCGGATCAAGCGCGTGCCGCGCGATCATGTCGCTGCAGTCGGCCACGATCTGGTCGGCGTCCTGTGTGATCTTGAGTTCCTTGTAGCGATCATGCCGATGCAGGCCCATGGCTTCGCCGACCACTTCAAGGATATTGACGATCCGGAACGGCCAGTCACGTTCATGCGCGCACAATTCGCGATGATCGGAATGATAGACTGCGACCAGGGCATCGATATCAGCTGCGCGCGCTGCCTCAAGCTCCCTTAGTTGCAGCTCACGTTTGAATTCGGGAAGCGCTCCGACGCTCACGCTTTGCAGTCCCACGGCTGGCTGCTTCAAATCGACCAGTTCGACGCCCGGAACCATCGCCAGGATGTCGGCTGCGGCTTCCATCACGCCGGCCACGCCGGGATGCCGGTGCAGCGCCACTCGCATGTCGACCCGGTTCTGCAGATGCGGCTTTAGCTGCGCAAGCCGGCCGGCGAGAAATCGCAAGAACGGATTCATCTCGAATGGCCGCGAGCTGCGCTGTCGCTCCACCGTCGGCAGGATGGCTTCCGTGTACTGGACGTAGCAACTCGGGCACCAGGAGATCACCTCGCCGGTTTTGGAGCGCGACAGCTTTTCCATGGTGTTGGCAGCCATGCGCGCCGACATCTCGGCGTCGCCGGACCTCAATTGCAAGATACCGCAACAATGGCTCGGTCCGCCCATCACCTGGTAACTCACGCCAAGCTTGTCCATGATATCCAGCGCGAGGAGGGCGATGTGCGGAGTCTTCAGGACATTGCACCCGGTGTAGAACACAAAATCCGGCATCTCGGCGGGGGTGGATACCGCCGCCGACTTCTGGCCCAGTCGCTCGAGCACCTCCGTATCGAGTTGCAGTCGTGACAGGACCGTGACCTCGCGGCTGACTTCACGGTACCGCTCGACGCCTCGTCGTCGCCGCTCCGCCAGTGCATTGTCGGATTTCGCCATGCTGACGTCGCGCCATGGCAAGCAGGAAGCGCGGATTTACCCCATAGTCGCAGGCCTTGATGCATTCGCCACTGAGCATGCACGACTGGGCCCATTTCCGTGACGCTTCCGGCCCGCTCCCGGTGCGTACGATCTCAAGGATGCCGCCGATGATGTTGTCTGACGTCGTGTTCGAGATGCCCGCAGGCTCCACGCTTGGACAAACTTCGACGCACTTGCCGCACCGCGTGCAGGCATCGAGCATCTCCTCGACGCGTTGGCCCAGAGCTGTTTCGAACGATATTTCGCCACTCGCGGACATGGCCGGGTCCTGACGTTGCGCTGCGCCAGCCCGAGCTTAACCGAAAAGTCCGGTGCGAAGGTACGAAAACGCCGCGAGAGGCATCTGCAATGCCGCGAGGCGTTACGCGGCCGCGTCCTTCAGCGTGGCGTCGATCATCTGCGCCAGTGTCTCGAGCTGGAACGGCTTCTGCAGCGCGGGTCGGTCGCGGTACTGCTCGGGCAGGCCGGATGAGCCGTACCCGGTCGCGAAGATGAAAGGCCGGTTGCGCGCCTTGATCAGGTCGGCGACCGGAGAGATGACCTTGCCGTTGACGTTGACGTCGAGGATGGCGAAGTCGAACTCGGTCGACTGCGCGAGCTTAAGCGCCTCGTTGATCTCGCCGGCCTCGGCCGCGACCCGGTAGCCGAGCTCTTCCAGCATGTCGGCGACCATCATCCGGATCATCACCTCGTCTTCGACGAGGAACACAGAACCGCCCAGCGGGCGTGTCGCTGTCATCGCGGGAATCCTTGCCCATTTCGGATTCGACGTTGGCAAATAATGCCTGCTGGCGCAAACACTAACATCGGTGACGACGCACGCAATTATACCCGTTCCCGCACACCGGAAACAGGAAATCATCTGAGCTGGCCAACGCCGGACGCTTGATTTGGTTCCCGCGCTGGAACAGGGGATAAGCCGATATTTTTCCCCAAGCCGTCCGGTCAAATGGCATCAAGTTGCGGACGGTTCGCACCATGGGCTGAAGCAGCCTTCGCCGCCTACGAGACCGATATGGCCACCCCGCAAAGTCCGCCCGAAAAGATGATGTTTCAGCTTGCCTTGCGGCGGCGCGGCATCAGCGACCAGGCGGTGCTCCGCACCATGGAAGAGGTGCCGCGCGAAGCTTTCGTGGAGAGCGGCGATCTGGCCTTTGCCTATCGTGACAGTGCGCTCGGCATCGCCTGCGGGCAGACCATCAGCCAGCCCTTCGTGGTGGCCTACATGACCGAGCAGCTCCAGCTGCAGAAATCGCACCGCGTGCTGGAGATCGGGACCGGCTCAGGCTATCAGGCCGCCGTCCTGTCGCGGCTGAGCCGGGAAGTGGTCAGCATCGAACGTTACCGGACCTTGGCCGACAGTGCGCAAAAACGGCTGAAAAAACTCGGCTACGACAACATCGAAGTGATCCTCGGCGACGGCTACGACATGTCAGAGAGCGCCGGCACCTTTGACCGCATCATCGTGACGGCGGCGATGGAGCAGATACCCGAAAAACTACTGGGGCGCCTTGAGCCCGGCGGCATCCTGATCGCGCCGGTCGGGCCCCATCACGGCGTCCAGACCTTGGTACGGCTGGTCCAGTCCGAAGCGGGCTTCGAGCGCAAGGAGCTGGTCGATGTGCGGTTCGTGCCGGCGCTGCCTGGAATCGCCCGCGAGCTCTGACAGGGCGGATTGGCGGTTCCGCCCAAGAGGTTATCCAGGACCTTATCCAAGGGTTAAGGCGTTATTTACTCGGGACGTGTTTACTCAAAACCGTAGTTTGTTGCGTACCGGTGAGTAACCATGTCCCGAGTCGTCGAGTTGCTTCGCTCGCGCCGGGGGCCGCAGATCGCGGCCCTGGCGCTGATGTCGTTTGGGGTGGCCGGCTGCAGCGCTGATACCCAAAGCCGCTTTTCCCAAAGTTCGTTTTCCAATCCCTTCTCCTCGCAGGAGGCCACGGCCTCCGTGCCGACGCCGACCGTCGAGCGTCGCGAGCTGCCGCAATATTCAAGACCGCACACGCCGCCGCCATCGGTCGCGGCGCCGCAATCCTATCCCGTGGCTGCGCCTCAATCTCACGCCGGCGTGTCCGGCGGCGGACGGGGGGTCGGATCGTACGCGCCGCCGCAGCATCCGCAGCTCGAGACCACCGGAAGCGTGGGGCCGAAGTCGGTCGCAGCCACCCGCAATGCGCCTGCCCAAGCCGGCACGAGCATCATCGTCGGCACCAGCGATACGCTGGAAATCCTGGCCAAGCGCTACAACGTCTCGCAGGCTGCGATCCTGCAGGCCAACGGCTACAGGGGCCCGCGCGCGCTTTCGCCCGGCCAGCAGCTGATCATTCCGCGTCCGACCGCGACCGCCGCAGCACCTGCACCGGCCGTCGCGGCGCCTGCAAGCAAGCCAGTGGCTGCGGCCTCGACCGTGCATATCGTCAATCGCGGCGACACCCTCCACAGCATCGCACGCCGTAACAATGTGCCGGTCGCAGATCTCGCAAAAGCCAACCATCTCGAGCAGTCGGCCAAGCTCAGCATCGGCATGAAGATCAATGTGCCGGGGAGCAAGAGTGCAGCCGTAGTGCCTGCGGCAGCGCCGGCGCAGCAGGTCGCCGCGTTGGCGCCGCCCGCAACGCGAACGGTGGGCGCGCCGCCTGCGCAGCCGCAGAGCGCGCGCCTGGCGCAAGCGACCCAGCAGGTCGAGGAGAAGCCGGCCGAGCCAGCCGTCGTCGTCAAGCCCAGCGAAACCACCAGCGCGCTGCCCTCGTTCCGCTGGCCGGTGCGCGGCAAGGTGATCACGAGCTATGGCGCCAAGACCAACGGCAAGTCCAATGACGGCATCAACGTCGCGGTGCCGGAAGGCACGCCCGTCAAGGCCGCCGAAGACGGCGTCGTCGCTTACTCCGGAAACGAACTGAAAGGTTATGGCAATCTGATCCTGGTGCGGCATTCCAACGGTTATGTCACCGCATATGCCCATGCGAGTGAATTGCTGGTGAAGCGCGGGGACACCATCAAGCGCGGCCAGATCATTGCCAAATCGGGTCAATCGGGTGAGGTGGGCTCGCCGCAGCTCCACTTCGAGATCCGCAAGGGATCGTCACCGGTTGACCCGCTGCAATTCCTCAACGGCGCGTAGTCCTGCCCGAGGGGAGCTGGTTCCTTCATGGAGGCCGCGCTGATTGCGCGGCCTTTTTGCCGTGAGGGCCAGGCAGGCAAATAACCCAATCCCGCTGGCGTCCGACGGGTCGCCACTCGGCTAATGTACATTGCCGGCCCGGTCGGCTAACTGGTCGGCCAAGGCCATTTCCCCCGATTTGATTGTTCCTCACCGATTTTTTCGGCACCAGACCAACGGACCAGTTTGCCTACGGACGAGACAACCACGCGGCCCGGAACGATTGTTTGGCGGACGACCAGCGCAAGGGTCGGGACGTGGTTCGGGTTCGTCCTGATGTGCCTCGGCATGTTCATGGCCATCCTGGACATCCAGGTGGTTGCGACATCGCTGCCGTCGATCCAGCAGGCGTTGGCGATTTCGCCGGATGCGATGAGCTGGATCCAGACCTCCTATCTCATCGCCGAAGTGATCGCGATTCCGCTGACGGGTTGGCTGATGCGCGTGCTCACGCTGCGCTGGCTGTTCGCCATTGCGACCTTCGTGTTCACGGTGGCTTCGCTCGGTTGCGCCTTTTCGGGAAACTTTGCTTCGCTCGTGGTGTTTCGCGTCATCCAGGGCTTTGCGGGCGGTGCGCTGATCCCCGCGGTGTTCACCGGCATCTTCCTGCTGTTTCCGGCGCGTCAGCATCCGATTGCCGGCACCATCGCAGGCGTCACTGCGGTGCTCGGTCCCACGGTTGGCCCCATCGTTGGCGGCTGGATCACCTACCACTACTCCTGGCAGTGGCTGTTCCTGATCAACGTCATTCCCGGCATCGTCATTGTTGCCGGGACGGCGCTGCTGCTGCCGAGGGGCAGGGCAAGGCTGCGCAGCTTCGCAAGGCTGGACGCTCTGTCACTGCTCATGATGGCGCTGTCGCTCGCCGCGCTGGAAATCGGCTTGAAGCAGGCCCCGGTGTCGGGATGGTTCTCGGCGGCGTGTCTCGGGCTGTTCGGCGTCATGGTGGCGGCAGCCGCCGTGTTTATCGTCAGGACCCGCAAGGCCGTGCAGCCCGTCGTCGAATTGTCGACGTTCGGGACGCGTCCGTTTTCTATCGGATGCGCGCTCAGCTTCTGCCTCGGCGTCGGCCTGTTCGGCGCGGTCTACCTGATGCCGGTGTTTCTGGCCTACGTGCGCGAGCACGATGCGCTCGCAATCGGCAAGATCATGCTGGTGACGGGGGCGGCTCAGCTTGCCGCGGCGCCGATTGCAGGGTTGCTGGAGAGCCGCATCAATCCGCGGCTGTTGTCGGCGTTTGGATTTTCGCTGTTTGCATTGGGCCTCGGCCTCAGCGCTTTCGAGAGCCGCACTGCCGACTACGACGAGATGTTCTGGCCGCAGGTCCTGCGCGGCTTTGCGGTGATGTTCTGCCTGTTGCCGCCGACGCGGCTGGCGCTGGAGCTGTTGCCGCACAAGCAGGTGCCCGACGCCAGCGGTCTGTTCAACATGATGCGCAACCTCGGCGGCGCCGTCGGGATCGCCCTGATCGACACCATCATCTATGGCCGCATCAGCGGTCACGCCGAAGCCTTGCGCGCGCGTCTGGCGGCGGGTGATGTCGCTGCCGCGAGCTCGATCGGGCTGGATCGGCTGCCGTCCAGCCTGTCCGATCCTGTCGTGCTGGCGGCGATCGACAAGGCGGCGCTTGCGATCAGCGCCAATGAGGCCTGGGCGATGCTTGCCGGCTTCGCGCTACTGGGCCTGCTCCTGATCCCGTTCGCACGCGCGCGTAAACCGGCCTGATCATTTTGCCGCGAGCCGAACCCCGAGCCGTCCGGCCAGTTCCTGCGTGAACTGCCACGCGACGCGGCCGGAGCGCGAGCCGCGCGTGGTCGACCACTCCAGCGCCTCGCGCTCGAGTTCTTCTTCGCCAAGCTTGATGCCAAAATGGCCGCAGTAACCTCTGACCATGGCGAGGTATTCGTCCTGGCTGCAGCGATGGAAGCCGAGCCACAGGCCGAAGCGGTCCGACAGCGAGACCTTCTCTTCGACTGCTTCCCCCGGATTGATCGCTGTCGAGCGCTCGTTCTCGATCATCTCGCGCGCCAGGAGATGCCGCCGGTTCGAGGTGGCGTAGAGGATGACATTCTCCGGCCGGCCTTCGATGCCGCCCTCCAGCACCGCCTTCAGCGACTTGTAGGACGCATCATTGCCGTCGAAGGACAGATCATCGCAGAACACGATGAAGTGGAATGACGAGTCCCGCAGCAGGTCCATCAGCGCCGGCAGGCTCTCGATATCCTCGCGATGAATCTCGATCAGCTTGAGCCGGTCGGCCGGCTTGCGCTTCTGATTGATGGCGGCATGCGCCGCCTTCACCAGCGAGGATTTGCCCATGCCGCGCGCGCCCCAGAGCAGCGCGTTGTTGGCGGGCAGGCCGTTGGCGAAGCGCTCGGTGTTCTCCATCAGGATATCGCGCATGCGGTCGATACCCTTGAGCAGGAATAGCTCGACCCGGCTGACCCGCGGCACCGGCGAAAGCCGCCCGTCGGGGTGCCAGACGAAGGCATCCGCCACGCCGAAAGAATTGGCCGGGTTGGCCGCGGGCGCGCTCGCCGACAGATGCGCCGCAATCGCCTCCAGCGCGCTCGCAATCCGCTCGGCATTGCCGTCCGTTGACGCTTGCGGGGGGCGTTTTGTCGCGGCCCCCTTCGGCTTGCGGGAGGCGGCTTTGGCCGCGGTTTTCCGGGGTTTTTTGCTCATGGTCCAAGTTCCTGACGGCGCAGGCTTATCGGGCCTTGGAAGGTCCCGCAAGCGCCCTAAATGAGGGGCCGGGCGGCGTTGCAATTGGGACCGCGGCCGCTATAGTCCGCGCGAATTTGCCCGGGCCGGGCAGGCGCCCTCGTGCGCAGCCGGCCCATTCCCGTCTTACCGAGGACCACCCGAATGCTGATTACTCCTGCGTTTGCCCAGGCCGCAGCCGGCAACGACGCCAACAGCATGATAATGTCGCTGCTGCCGTTCGCGCTGATCTTCGTGATCATGTACTTCCTGATTCTGCGTCCGCAGCAGAAGAAGGTGAAGGATCACCAGGAATTGGTGAAGAACATCCGCCGCGGCGATACGGTCGTGACCTCGGGCGGCCTCGTCGGCAAGGTCACCAAGGTGGTCGATGACGACCAGATCGAGTTCGAAATCTCCGACGGCGTGCGCGTGCGCCAGATGCGGCAGATGATCTCGGGCGTGCGCGCCAAGGGCGAGCCGGCCAAGGAAAAGGCCGAGGCCAAGGACGAAGCCGCTTCGAGCTGATTTCGCACCGCATTTTCGTTTACTGACGGGTCAACCCGATGCTGTATTTCACGCGGTGGAAGGCGCTGGCGATCATCCTCACGGCGCTGGTGGTGTGCCTCTGTGCCGTTCCGAACTTCTTCCCGGAGTCCCAGGTCAAGACCTGGCCGAAATGGGCGCAGCGTCACCTCGTGCTCGGTCTCGACCTGCAGGGCGGCTCGCACCTTCTGTTCGAGGTGGATTCGAATGCGGTCAAGAAAGACAAGCTCGAACAAATCCGCGATGACGTTCGGCGCGTGCTGCGCGACGCCAAGATCCAGTTTACCGGCGGGGTGACCGTGCGCGGCGATGCGGTTGAGGCTCGCATCACCAAGGAGAGCGACTTTCCGACCGCGCTGTCCAAGCTGCGCGACCTGTCGCAACCGCTCGGCGGCTTGCTGAGCTCCAGCGGGCAGCGCAACCTCGAAGTCACGGACGCCGGCAGCGGATTGATCAAGCTCACCGTACCGCAGGCGGCGATCACCGATCGCATCCGTCAGGCGATCGAGCAATCGATTACGATCATCGAGAAACGCGTCAACCAGCTCGGCACCGTTGAGCCCCTGATCCAGCGCCAGGGTATCGACCGCATTCTGGTGCAGGCACCGGGCGAGCAGAATCCGCAGCGCCTGATCGATATCGTCGGAAAGACCGCCAAGATGGATTTCCGCATGGTGGATGTCACCGTGCCACCCGATCAGGCGACAGCGGGCCGGGTGCCGGCCGATTCCGAATTGCTGCCGAGTGCTGAAGCAGGCGGACAGAATTACGTCATCAAGAAGCAGGTTCTGGTGTCCGGCGGCGATCTCACCGACGCGCAGCCTGGTTTTGACCAGCGTAGCGGCCAGCCGATCGTGTCGTTCAAGTTCAACACGTCGGGTTCGCGCAAGTTCGCGCAGGCGACGACCGAGCACGTCAAGGAGCCGTTCGCGATCGTGCTCGACGGCAAGGTGATCTCGGCGCCGGTCATCCAGGAGCCGATCACGGGCGGGCAGGGGCAGATCTCCGGCAACTTCACCGTCCAGCAAGCCAACGACCTCGCGATCCTGCTGCGCGCCGGCGCGCTGCCGGCCCCCTTGACCGTCATCGAGGAGCGCACGGTCGGCCCCGGCCTCGGTCAGGACTTCGATCGAAAAGGGCGAACTTGCGGCCTATGTCGGCTCGATCCTGGTCATCGTGTTCATGCTGGTGACCTACCGGTTGTTCGGCGTGTTCGCCAACATAGCGGTCGCCATCAACGTCGCGATGATCTTCGGCATCCTGTCACTTCTCAACGCCACGCTGACCTTGCCCGGCATCGCCGGCATTGTGCTCACCGTCGGCATCGCGGTCGACTCCAACGTGCTGATCTACGAGCGCATCCGCGAGGAGCTGCGCGGCGGCCGCACCGCGATTGCGGCGATCGACGCCGGATTCAAGCGCGCGCTGTCCACCATTCTCGACTCCAACATCACCACTTTCATCGCCGCTGCAGTGCTGTTCATGATCGGCACCGGCCCGGTACGCGGCTTCGCCGTAACGCTGGGCATCGGCATCATCACCACGGTCTTCACCGCCTTTACGCTGACCCGCCTGATCGTGGCGTGGTGGGTGCAGTGGAAGCGGCCGAAGACTGTGCCGATTTGAGAACCCGAGGCCGGCTGTGACCACTACGCAATTCGTTCTCATCGCCCTCGGCATCCTGATTGCCGTGCTGACCGTGGTCAGTGCGCTCGGCCTGTTGCCGTCGCTGCGCATCGTGCCGGATGACACGCATTTCGACTTCACCCAGTTCCGCCGCATCTCGTTTCCGATCTCGGCGACGCTGTCGATCATCGCGATCGTGCTGTTCTTCACGCACGGCCTGAATTTCGGCATCGACTTCAAGGGCGGCACCTTGATGGAGGTGAAGGCCAAGTCCGGCTCCGCCGATATCGCCCAGATGCGCGCGACGCTCGGCGGCCTCAGCCTCGGCGACGTCCAGCTGCAGCAGTTCGGCGGCCCGGCCGACGTCCTGATCCGCGTCGCGGAACAGCCCGGTGGCGACGCGGCGCAACAGGCGGCGGTGCAGAAGGTTCGCGGAGCGCTTGGCGACGCCGTCGAATATCGCCGCGTCGAGGTGGTGGGTCCGCGCGTGTCCGGCGAACTCCTGGCCTGGGGCATGGCCGGCCTGATGCTCGCGATCGTCGGCATCCTGATGTATCTCTGGTTCCGCTTCGAGTGGCAGTTCGCGCTCGGCGCCATGATCGCCAACGTCCACGACATCGTGCTGACCATCGGCTTCATGTCGATCACCCAGGTCGATTTCGACCTCACCAGCATCGCGGCGCTGCTGACCATCCTCGGTTATTCGCTCAACGATACCGTCGTCATCTACGACCGTATCCGCGAAATGCTGCGGCGCTACAAGAAGATGCCGATGCCGCAGCTATTGAACGAGTCCATCAACTCGACGCTGTCGCGCTCGATCATCACGCACGTCACGGTGACGCTGGCGCTTGCTGGCGCTGCTGTTGTTCGGCGGCCACGCCATTCACAGCTTCACGGCCGTGATGATGTTCGGCGTCGTGCTGGTCGGCACCTACACCTCGATCTTCATCGCAGCACCCATCCTGATCTATCTCGGCGTCGGCACCAACCGCGCCAACGCGCCGGACGAGCCCGTCGCCAAGCAGGCGGTGCCGGCAACGAAGCCGGGTGCGCCGGCAAAGAAGTAGTCATGCCTGATACCTCGGACGAGTCTGCACTTCCCGAGGTCGGCGCCGATCGAAGCCTATGGCAAGGGCGGCTTTGCCTTTGCCGACATGTCGCATCGGGGATCGCTGCTCTGCCTGCCGGACTCGATCTGGGCCTGGGCGGTGACCATGCCCGAGCAGATCGATCGCTATTCCCTCGCAAAAGTGTTCGAGCAGGCCAACGCCATCGATACGCTGATTGTCGGCTCCGGCGCTGATGTGTGGCTGCCGCCGCGCGAGTTGCGCGAGGAGTTGCGCGCGGTGAGGGTGGTGCTGGATGCGATGCAGACGGGACCGGCGATCCGCACCTACAACATCATGCTGGGCGAGCGGCGGCGCGTGGCTGCCGCGTTGATTGCGGTGCCCTGAGCATGGCCGAGGACGTCAAGGACGCCAGCGCCTTTTGCGCCAATCTGGTGCGTACGCACGATTTTCCGCGCTATGCCTCGACGCTGTTCCTGCCGGGTGTGCATCGCCGCCCGTTGCTTGCGATCTACGCCTTCAATGTCGAGATCTCGCGCATTCGCGACCAGGTCAGCCAGCCGTTGCCGGGCGAGATGCGGCTGCAATGGTGGATCGACATGCTGGCCGGACACGGCCATGGCGATGTCGAGGGCAATCCGGTCGCCTCGGAATTGTCATGGGCCGATCCGCACCTGGCGGCTGCCGGTCGAGCGGCTGGCGCGGCTGGTCGAGGAGCACGAGTTCGACCTCTACAACGACCCGATGCCGTCGTTGGCGGCGCTGGAAGGCTATGCCAACGATACGACGTCCACGCTGTTTGCCTGTTGCGCCCGTATCCTCGCGCGGCCGTCGGAGACGATCGATCATCTCGCACGCCATGCCGGGCTCGCCTATGCCATGATCGAGGTGATCAACACGCTGCCGCAGGACATCGCGCGCCAGCAGCTGTTCGTGCCGCTGCAATTCCTGCGAGCAGCACGGCAGCAACCTCGCAGAGGTGCTCACGGGCAAGCAGACCCCGCAGATCCCGCGCGGGGTCGATGATCTGCTGGATGAGGCGAGGCAGCACCTGAAGACGGCGCTGTCGTTGCTGGCCGACCGTGCCGGCAGAAGTGCGGCCCGCCTTCCTGCCGCTGGCGCTGGTCCGCCGCGACATCAAGCGGATGTCCCGCGCCGACAACGATCCCTTTGCGGCGCGGCCGATGCCGCGCGTCCGCATGCTGTGGGCGCTGTGGCGCGCCTCGCGTTCGCCTGAGTTTCGAGGCGGCGAATAACCGCTAAGGTCGACGGCAGGTCTGCCTCGAAATTGAAGCGGTCGCGCAGATTCTTCCGCTGGTCGAGGATGTCGCGCAGGAACGCGCGGTCTTCGTCGCTCTTCATCATCGGCTCGATCAGGTCGAGCTGGTTCATCGCGACGAGCTGCAGGATCTCCGTGCGCGGCTGGCCTTTGGCGTCGCGCGGCAGCGCATGCACCACCTGGATATGCTCCGGCGGCTTTGCGCCCTTGGCGGCGGCGAGTTCGTCGCGCAACTGCTTCTCCAGCGACACCTGATCGGCCTCGACAAAGGCATAGAGCCCGACGCCGGCGCGGCGGTCGGCAAACGCAACGATGGCGGTGTCGCGCACGGCGGGATTTTTGCGGATCAGCTCCGCCAGCACGGGCGCATCATTGACCAGCCGCTTGCCGCCGCCCTCGCGATCCCTGAAATTGAACAGGCCGCGGGTGATCGCCTGATAGACCTTCTTGCCGGTCTTCAGCCAGACGCTGGCGACGACCGACTTGCGCGCGAGGATTTTGCGCTCCTTCGGCGTCAGCGCTTCCGGCGCGTAGCTGCGCTTGTGCTTGAGCATGTGGCGGAGGTCTTCATAGGCTGCCATCCGAAACAGCCGGCTTCGCCGCGAGAAGCATGCGGCAAGCTGAAAATCGGTCAGGTAGGCGCGGCCGTCGCGGCCGACCAGCCAGTTCTGCTCCTTGGCGAGATCGTTGTGGCAGATGCCTGCGCGGTGCAGCCGATGCAGCGCCTGCCTTGCCGAGCGGAAATAGGCGGCATCGCCATGCGGCTTTGCCAGATGCAGCGCGACGCCGTCGATGAAGCCGCGCACCAGCGCGCGCCGGCCGGCCCACAGCAGCCTTGGGCCGACGTCGAGATCGTGGGCGCGTTGCAGCGCGCGGCGCTCGCGGGAGAACAGGTGCAGCGCCAGTCCCCGGGACCACCACGGCACTTCGTCGAGCCGGCGCAGCACGCCGTCGACTTCGCCGTCGTCACTGCGAAAGCGGCCGCGCTCGACAATGGAAAACACGTCGCGCTTGAGCAGCACGCCGTCACGCCAGCGTGCCGCAAGCAGCGCGGCGTCGTCTTTCGGCAGGCTCATGTGCGCTACGCGCTGCCGCGACGCGCAGATGGTCGGCGATCCAGCGGTCGAGATCGACCAGCGCGCGGGCGCTCAGCGCCTGCTTCTTGGCGACCGTCTTCTCGTTGCCGCGCAGCCGCGATCCGTCCGGCTTCTTGGTCGGCGGGTTCGCCAGCGGCGGGAACAGGCCGAAATTGATGTTCATCGGCTGGAACGAGCGCGGCCCCGCATCGATGGTCTCGATATGGCCACCGGTGATATGGCCGAGCAGGGATCCCAGCGCCGTGGTCGAGGGCGGCGGGAGAAGCTCCTGCGCACGCGCATTGGCCGCTGCATAGAGCCCGGCGATCAGTCCGATCGCAGGCCGATTCCACATAGCCCTCGCAGCCCGTCATCTGGCCGGCGAAACGCAGCCGCTTCTGCGGCGCGCAGGCGGAGCTGGCCATCCAGCAGTTTTGGCGAGTTGAGGAAGGTGTTGCGATGCAGCCCGCCGAGGCGCGCGAACTCTGCGTTCTCGAGCCCGGGAATGGTGCGGAACACGCGCTGCTGCGCGCCATGCTTCAGCTTGGTCTGGAAGCCGACGATGTTGTAGAGCGTGCCGAGCTTGTTGTCCTGGCGGAGCTGCACGATCGCGTGGGGTTTGACGGTCGGGTCGCGCGGATTGGTGAGCCCGACCGGCTTCATCGGCCCATGCCGCAGCGTTTCGTGCCCGCGCTCGGCCATCACTTCGACAGGCAGGCAGCCGTCGAAATAGGGCGTGTTGGTCTCCCAATCCTTGAAATCGACCTTTTCGCCATCGAGCAGCGCCGCGACGAAGGCGTCGTACTGCTCCTTCGTCATCGGGCAGTTGATGTAGTCGGCGCCGGTGCCGCCGGGCCCGACCTTGTCGTAGCGCGACTGGAACCAGGCGATGTTCATGTCGATGGAATCGCGGTGCACGATCGGCGCGATAGCGTCGAAGAACGCCAGTGCATTCTCGTCGGTCAGTTGCCGGATGGCATCCGCCAGCGGCGCCGAGGTGAGGGGACCGGTCGCGACGATGACGTTGGTCCAGTCCGATGGCGGAAGGCCGGCGATCTCGCCGCGCGCGATCTCGATCAGCGGGTGCTCCGAAAGCGCCCTGGTGACGGCGGCCGAAAAGCCGTCGCGATCCACCGCCAGCGCGCCGCCGGCCGGCACCTGGTTGGCATCGGCCGAACGCATGATCAGCGAGCCGAGCCTGCGCATTTCGGCGTGCAGCAGGCCGACCGCGTTGTTGGCGGCGTCGTCGGAGCGGAAGGAGTTCGAGCAGACGAGCTCGGCCAGCCCCTCGGTGCGATGGGCCTCCGTCATCCGTTGCGGGCGCATTTCGTGCAGCACCACGCGAACGCCGGCGTTGGCGACCTGCCAGGCGGCTTCCGAGCCGGCAAGGCCCGCGCCGATGATGTGCACGGGGCCGGAAGGTGATTTGAGGGTTGTCATGGCGCGCAGGGTTAGCGCGTTTTGGCGAGGCGCGCACCTTTCGAGAACACTGGGCGGGCCTTGGAGACGACAACGCCCGCGCGAGGCGGGCGTTATCCGTTCATTTCCGGGCTGAACGAGTTTCAGCCGTGGTAGGTGCCATCTGCAACGCGCGGAATGTCCGAGCGATCGAGGCCAATATCGGCCAGTTCGCGATCGCTGAGCTGGGACAGTTCGCTGACATTGCGCTGATAGTCCCGGAACGCCTGGATCATGCGGATGAGCGAGAGCAGCATTGGTAGTCTCCTTAGTATTTACGATTCAGCCTTTGAAGCAGCGTCATCGTTGAAATGAATATAGGGCGGGCTATTGCGCCGCAGAAGTTCCAGATGTTGCGATGCAGCTAAGACTTAAATGCATGGCGTTGGTAATATGTGCTTAACCTTTTGGCTGCGTTCCCGCGCTCGGTGAGGGGCGCCTGTTGCGCGCAATTAAATATGCCAAGAAGGTGTTTGTTTTCTGTGGATTGCGGTAGGCCTTGAATACAGCCTTTCGATCCGAAGATGGTAGACGCAGCAGTCGAAAGTAAAGGCTCAACGGTGCCGGCTACGAACTTATTAGCAGAATATCTTATGCGTGTTTCGCATGAGATTTGGCACATAAAATGAATCAGAAATCATTATTATAGCGGCCCTGTTCGAAAGCCCCTGTGGGTCGACCAACCCTAATCCCGACGTAAGCGAAGCAAGGACGCGCGCATGCAAGGCCTTCGTTGTGCTGGGTTGCAGCACGAGGCAATCGGCTTTCGTCCGCTCGTCGCTGAGAATGCCGACAAGCGCGCGAGCACCCCCACGCCAGGAATTCATTACAAACGTGCAATGAAATTGCAGCATTCTGCATGAGGCGTTGCGCGCAGCGCTGGACATCTCGCGCGAAATTCATTCCGAGAAATTTTCACCATCGGCAATCAATTGCATTGCGGTTCGGCAATGGCGCCGGGCCGCACAAAAACAGAAAATGGAAAAACAAAATGCTCAATAAATTGCTCGCTGCAGCCGCAATGGCTGCCATTGCCTACGCAACCTGTCCTGCCAATGCCAAGGGTGGCGGCGGCTGCAGCGGAGGAAACCTCACCAAGACCGAAGCGATGATCGAAGCCATGGCCGACGGTGAGGCCAAGATCGCAGCACAGAAAGAAGTGGCGCTGGCGCAGGACGCGATGCTCGGCGGCAAGATGGGTGTCTGCGCCGCGCATCTCAATAAGGCGATGCACGCGGGAGCGGCGAAGTAACTTTGGCGAGGAAGGGCCGGTCGCAATGCGATCGGCCCTTGTTTTCTCACGGTGCGCGCGCGAGCTGGCTGGCGAAATACCCGATGGTCTTGGCGTAGACCTCGCTCTTGTTCCATTCCTTGATGACAGCAAAATTGGCGCTGCCGGGTTCCCAATCCTTGCCGCGCTGCCAGCCCTTGCCGGCGAGGAAATTCGCGGTGGAGGCGAGCACGTCGGGCACGCTGCGCAACAGGTCGCGGCGGCCGTTACCGTCGAAGTCGACGGCATATTTGATGTAGCTGGACGGCATGAACTGGGTCTGTCCGATCTCGCCGGCCCAGGCGCCGCGCATCTCCTGCGGCGCGAGGTCGCCGCGCTCGATGAGGCGCAGGGCATCCATCAACTCGGCCTTGAAAAGATCAGCGCGACGGCAGTCATAGGCGAGCGTTGCCAGCGAGCGCACGGTCTGGAATTTTCCGAGGTTGACGCCGTAGTCGGTCTCCAGCCCCCAGATCGCCACGATGATTTCACCCGGCACGCCGTAGGTTTGTTCGATCCGCCCGAGCACCGAACCGTACTGCTTGAGCATGTTGGATCCGCGGGTGAGCCGGGGCGGTACCATGCGGCCGGAGAACTCCTCAAAGCTTTGCGAAAAGACCTTCTGCGAGTGATCGCGGGTGATCACGGCCTTGTCGAGGGTGACGCCGGCAAGGCCGGTAGCAACAGCCGACTGCGAAATGCCCTTGCTGGCTGCTTCCTTCTTGAAGTCCTCCAGCCAGGCCTCGAAGGTCCCGGTGCCGCAGGGCGCGGCGAGCGCCGGCGCTGCTGAAATCATGAGCAGTGCGCTGAACGCGACGGCCTTGATGGAAAAGCCTGTGGTCATGATGCCGGATGCTCCAGAGTCGATTCGCTCTCGACATTAGTGTCGCAGCATAAGCAAATGTTCGCGGCAACGGCGGCCAAAACAAGGCTGCTGTCACGTGCGTGGCTTCACAACGCCTCGCCATCCTTCACGGCCAGTTAATGTAGGACGCGAAGCCGGCATGCCAAACCGCCGGTCGACAGGCAACCGGCGGTTTGGATCGTGACATCAATCCGGTCTGGCCCTGTTGTTAACGCCGCCAGGGGAACAGGTTGGCCGGGAAATCCGCCGCCGGCTTGCGGGGACGCGCAGGTGGAATCACCGGCCGCTTCGTTGGATCAGGCACAATCACCTCGCGATAGAGGTGCCAGGTGGCGTGACCAAGCAGCGGGATCACGACGGCCAGACCGAGGAAGAGCGGCAACGAGCCCACGACCAGCAACACGGCGACGATCAGGCCCCACGCAGCCATCGGCACAGGATTGCGCAGGACAGCACGGATCGATGTTGCGATCGCTTCGCCCGCGCCGGCATGACGATCCAGCATCAGCGGGAAGGACACCACGCTGACGCACAGCGCTGCCAGGGCGAACAGGAAGCCGGCGCCGCAGCCGACGATGACCAGCCACCAGCCCTGCGATGTCGTGAGCACGCGGTTGGCGAAATCGGGAATATTGGCGGCGGTCTCATGGCCGAAGGCAGCGGCGTAGACCGCCTGTGCGGTCATGATCCAGGCGACAAACAGCGCCAGCAACAGCGCGCCGAGGCCCAGCATGGCGCCGAACGACGGCGAACGGAACACCTCGAAGGCATCCCAGGCCGAAGCGGACTCTCCGTTTTCACGACGACGGCTCAGTTCGTAGAGGCCGAGTGCCGCGAAGGGGCCGAGCAGGGCAAAGCCCGCGGCGAGCGGGAACAGCAGCGGCAGCACCGAATACCCATGCACCAGCCGCGCCAGCACCAGGCCGATGACAGGATAGATCACGCAAAGGATGATGGCGTGGCTCGGCACCGCCTTGAAATCTTCCCAGCCGCGTTGCAAAGCGCGATGCAGATCGGCGATGCCGATGGTGCGGATGACAGGTCCCGCCGCGTCTTGCGCGGCCGGGCCGACATTTGCGACAGTGCCTTGAGTGACAGCGCCTTGAGTGACAGCGCTTTGAGCGACAATGCCTTGATTGACATTGCCCTGATATTGCGTGGCCATGGTCGTCGGCTCCCTTTTGGGGCAACGCCGCAATCTTGCGCCACGCGAATGGCACGACTGCGCCGTTCCCGTCAAAGCGATCACGATCAGACCAGACGCGCAGAAACCGAACTGGCCGTGTCGCGAACTGTTGGTAGAAGCGTACTCCCAAACGCGGCGATTGTCTTGCTCAAGCTTCAGTGATTGCCGCATTGGCAAGCGCGCAGCGGCTGGGGTAGACTTGCGCGCGACGTCCGGCCAGGTGCTGCCGGTCACAGGAAAAGCGCCGCAAACCTCCACGACCATCTTCATGTTTATTGGGAGCGAACGATGAGTATTTTCGGTACGATCATGAACGCGATCTTCGGCAGCAAGGCCAGCGCGGCGCCCACCGGCGGTGCGGCTTCGGGCGGCGCGGCCGCAGCGCCCGGTGCGGCTCCGGGGCCGACCGTCGACGTCGCTCCCATCCTCGACAAGGCGGTTGCCGCCAAGGGCGAGAAGCTCGATTGGAAACACTCCATCGTCGACCTGATGAAGGCGCTCGATATCGATTTCGAGCCTGTCGGCGCGCAAGGAACTCGCCAAGGAACTCGGCTACACCGGCGACACCAACGACTCCGCCAGCATGAACATCTGGCTGCACAAGCAGGTGATGACCAAGCTCGCGGCGAATGGCGGCAAGCTGCCGCCGGAGATCAAGCACTGATTGGGCCGTCATGAATGAGAAAAGGCCCGCGCCTGGCGCGGGCCTTTTCGTAGCGACAAGAAACCCAACGAACGGGAGGACACCATGGACAACATCGACCGCAGGGCCGTCCTGGCCACCGGAGCGCTGGCGCTGGCCGGCGCGGCCACCACCTCGCAGGCCACGGCCCAGGCGGGGCCGAAGAGCATCTTCCCCGTCACCGCAACAACCATTCCGATCGTCGGCGAGACCGACGTGTTTGCCGTGCGTCGGATCTATTGCATCGGGCGCAACTACGCGGCGCATGCGCGGGAGATGGGCTCCGATCCCAATCGCGAACCGCCGTTCTTCTTCCAGAAGCCGACCGACGCGATCCAGAATGTCGCGATCGGCGCGGTCGCCGACCATCCGTATCCCTCGTTGACCAAGAACTACCACTACGAGGTGGAGCTGGTGGCGGCGCTGAAGTCGGGCGGCAGCAATATTTCGTCGGAAAAGGCGCTCGACCACGTCTATGGCTATGCCGTCGGTCTCGACATGACGCGGCGCGACCTGCAGCGCGCCATGGGCGACGAGAAGAAGCCATGGGAAATCGGCAAGAGCTTTGACCGTTCCGCGGTGCTGGGGCCGATCCACCCTGCAGCCAAGATCGGTCATTTCAGCAAGGGCGCGATCTCGCTCGCGGTCAACGGCACGGTGAAGCAAAATTCGAACCTGCAAAACATGATCTGGAGCGTGGCCGAACAGATCGCGAAATTGTCGGAGGCCTTTGAACTGAAGGCGGGCGACATCATCTATTCCGGCACGCCGGAGAATGTCGGTCCGGTCGTGAAGGGCGACGTCCTGCTCTGCAAGATCGAGGGGCTGCCGGATATGTCGATCAAGATCGTCTGAGAAACCGCTAGGCGGTCAGGTCGGCAAACTCCGGGTGCTTGTACAGATAGTCGACGACGAATCCGCAACCGGCGATGACTTTGTGTCCGTCGGCGCGGATCAGCTCCAGAGCGCCCTTGACGAGCTCTGAGGCGATGCCGCGGCCGCGCAAGGCCCGCGGCGTCTCGGTGTGGGTGATGACGACGGCTTGCGGCGTCAGCCGGTAGTTGGCGAAGGCCACCGCGCCCTCGACGTCGAGTTCGAACCGGCCGAGCGCCTTGTTGTCGCGCACCTCTGCCATTGCATCCCTCTCTTCACGCCTCGAGCAGATCGGCATACGCAGCATGCTTGCCGATCCAGGCTTTGACGAAGGGACATTCTGCCACGACCTTGAGCCCCGGCGGCGCGGACCTGCTCGAGCGCGCCCTGCACGAGCCGCGATCCGACGCCCTTTCCGCCCAGTTCCGCCGGCACTTCGGTGTGCTCGAAGGTGATCACGTTTCCGGATTTTTTGTAGTAGGCGGCGGCGAGGTGGCCTTCGATCACGAGCTCGAAGCGGCTTTCGGCGGGGTTGTCGTTAACTTTGTCGTTCATGTCATCCAGTCCTCGCTGCGTTGCCGCATGCGTTATGGAGGCTCGCAAGATTGTTCCCTGACGATCTTGCAAGCGCCAAAATGGTTCCCACGTTTTGAGACAGACATACGCCCGAGATGCGGCCGGAACGGTCGCCTGACAGTCGGAGTGTCATGCTCGCCAGCCGCTGACGTATGCCTCTTTTCGAAGGAGGTCTACCATGTCGGACTATCGACTTTTGGGTACTCATCGTACGTGGGAAGATTGGTGCGGCATGCTGCTCGGCGTGCTGATCGTGCTTTCGCCGTGGTTCCCGACGCAGACGAGCCATGACGCTGTGGACGCTGATCGAAGCTTCATGGTCCTGAACACGTTCACCGTCGGCATCCTTGTGCTCGGCCTGGCGCAGCTCGAATACGTCGCGTTGCAGCGCTGGCAGGAGGTCGGCGCGGTCCTGCTTGGACTGTGGCTGCTCGCATCGCCCGCGATCTTCAACTACGCCCATGATGGCGTGATGCTGTTCTGGCACGCGCTGCTTGGCGTTCTCGTGGTGCTGCTCAGCGCGTTGCAGCTGTGGCAGGATTGGGAGCTCAGCGACAACGATCTGCTCAAGCACGGGCAGTAGTCCGAAAGAGCGATCGGCAGCGAGCGAAATCCATTCGGTGTGCCCGCTGCGATCGAATCCGCAACGCGATCGAGGCGCCGGAGTGAACCGGCGCCTCGATACGGAAGTTGAGAAGTCGAAGTCGGATCAGCCGCAAACCACCTGCTTCTTGAGCACGATGCCGATATTGGGGATCAGCACTTTGCGGTAGGTCGTGTAGCAGCCGCCGTAGTAACCGCCCGAGAAGCCGGGATCGACGACACCGACGCCGACCGAGATGCCGCCGCCAAAACCCCAGTGCGGATGCGGATTCCAACCGCCGCAACAGCCGGTCGGCTTGAGAATGGTCAGCGCACTGGCGGGGGTGGCAGAAGCCGCGGCGATCGCGGCGGCCGCTGCAAGAGCGAGCACAATCTTCTTCATGGTAGTTCCTCACTGTTAGTCCGGCGCGTGGTGCCCGGAGCGTTTGCCGCAACGGGCGTCCGCGGGATGCTGGCGTCCTGTTTGCACGGGTTGGTGGCAGCCCAAATTGCCGCCGGTTCGACGTCAATTGCCGAACACCATTCGGCTTGGTAGGCTAGTGTGACCTTCGTCACAGGACCCTCAGTCACATGGCCGATATCGACGCAACCGACCTGGCGCTGATCGAACTCCTGCAAAAGGACGCCCGCACGCCGCAGGCGCAGCTTGCCATCCAGGTCGGGCTCGCCGCCTCCTCGGTGAACGAGCGCATCCGCAAGCTCGGCGAGCGCGGCCTGATCGCCGGCTACCACGCGCGCATCTCGCCGGAAGCGATGGGTTACGACCTGCTGGCGTTCATCTACGTCGCCTGGAGCAAGCCCGAGACCGAGAAGGTCTTTCTGAAGAAGGTGCTCAACCAGCCCGTCGTCATGGAGGCGCATCACGTCACCGGAATCTGGAACTACATGCTGAAGGTGAGGGTGAAGAACACCCGCATGCTGGAGGGCCTGCTGGCCAGGGTGATCAAGGCCGTCCCCGGCGTGGAGCGCACCGAGACCATCATCGTGCTCTCGTCGGTGAAGGAGACCGCGCAGATTCCGACGCGCGAGCCGGACTGGACGGAGAAGTGAGCCGCCCGCCGCAGCTACCGGCGGTGGCGGACGTGGATGTTGATGTCGAGATCGATGTCGCTGACGCAGGTCTGCTCGCTGCGATGCGAGCCGCCTTCATGCCACGGCCCATCGCGTGCGACGGCGTTTCTGACATTGGCAAGCCGCAGGCAGCGCCACTGCGGCAGGCGGCCGCTGCTTTGTCCGGCAAACTGCCACGCCAGCACGACTTCCTCGCCGCTTCGGTTATGGCCGATGATGTGCGGGCAGAGTTCGCGATCGCGCCCGTCATAGCGGCACACGACCTGCTTTTCGCCGAGGATCGCCGCCCGAAACAGGACATAGGTCGCACTTGGCATGGAGGTCGCCCCGCGGCTAGGCTTTGTTCAAGCCGGTCGGGCGCAAGGTGTTCCATGGCCGATCGATTGACAAGAAAAGCCGGGGAGGTTTCGAGGTGACCGATCAGCGTGCAGCGCCCGCCGGCGGGCTCAGTCCGCATGTCGAACCGGGTGATGAACCTCGCCTACATGCTGACGCAGAATGCGCGGCGGCTGCCGGACCGCATCGGCTTCATCTGGGGCGAGCGGCGCTTTACCTGGCGCGAGATCGAGGCGCAGGTCAACGCGCTGGCGGCGGCGCTGGCGGCGCGCGGGATCGCCAAGGGCGACCGCGTCCTCGTGCATTCCAAGAATTGCGACGAGATGTTCTGGTCGATGTTTGCGGCCTTCCGGCTCGGGGCGGTCTGGGTGCCGACCAATTTCCGCCTGATGCCTGACGAGGTCGCCTATCTCGCCACCGCCTCCGGCGCGAAAGCGTTCCTCTGTCATGGCGATTTTCCCGATCATGCTGCGGCGGTGAAGACGGCGAGCCCTGCATTGGCATTCACCTGGCGCATCGGCGAGACCGGCGCATTCGGCGAGCGCAGCGTCGCCGAGGCAATCGCTGCGCAGGCGGATGCGAAAGTGGAGGAGGCGAGCGTCGACTACAACGATCCCTGCTGGTTCTTCTTCACCTCCGGCACCACCGGCCGCTCCAAGGCGGCGGTGCTCACCCATGGCCAGATGGCGTTTGTGGTGACCAACCATCTCGCCGATCTGATGCCCGGCACCACCGAGCGACGATGCCTCGCTCGTGGTAGCGCCGCTGTCGCATGGCGCCGGCGTGCATCAGCTCGTGCAGGCCGCGCGCGGCGTGCCGACCATTTTGCTGCCGACCGAAAAATTCGACATCGCGGAAACCTACCGGCTGATCGAGACGCACGGCGTCACCAACATCTTCACCGTGCCGACCATCTTGAAGATGCTGGTCGAGCATCCCGCCGCCGACAAGTACGACCATTCCTCGCTGCGCTACGTCATCTATGCCGGCGCGCCGATGTATCGCGAGGACCAGAAGGCGGCGCTGAACAAGCTCGGCGGCGTGCTGGTGCAGTACTTTGGGCTCGGCGAGGTCACCGGCAACATCACCGTGCTGCCGCCGGCGCTGCACGATCCCGAGGACGGGCCGCATGCGCGCATCGGCACCTGCGGCTTCGAGCGCACGGGCATGCAGGTCTCGATCCAGGACGACCAGGGCCGCGAGCTGAAGCCGTTCGAGACCGGCGAGATCTGCGTGATCGGTCCGGCGGTGTTTGCCGGCTACTACGACAACCCCGAGGCCAACGCGAAGGCGTTTCGCGACGGCTGGTTCCGCACCGGCGATCTCGGCCATGTCGACGAGGAGGGGTTCGTCTACATCACCGGCCGCGCCTCGGACATGTACATCTCCGGCGGCTCCAACATCTATCCGCGCGAGGTCGAGGAGAAGATCCTCACTCATCCCGCGGTCGGCGAAGTCGCCGTGCTCGGCGTGCCCGATCCGTTCTGGGGCGAGGTCGGCATCGCCGTCTGCGTTGCGCGCGAGGGCGCAGAAGCCCGTGAGCGAGGCGGAGCTTGCCGCGTTCCTCGCGGCAAAGGTGCCACGCTACAAGATGCCAAAACGCTTCTTCTTCTGGGAGGCGCTGCCGAAATCCGGCTATGGCAAGGTGCCGAAGCGGATGGTGCGTGACGAGCTGGAGGCGCGGGGGTTGCTCGCTGATCTGGCTAGCAAAGCGTTTTCGAGCGAAGTGGGTACCGGTTCGCGTGAAGAAAACGCGTCCGGCAAAAAGGCAACCGGTACCTGAGCCATGCGCCGCATCGAGCAACCCGGCCCGCCCGTGGCCGAACGCATCCAGTGCGTGGAAGCACGGGGCCGCGCCTTTGCTTTCACCATGCAGCCGGGCATTCCGCTGCTGGAAGCCGCGCGCCGCGGTTTTGCGGACGCGGGCTTTGCCGGCGGCGTGCTCAACATCAAGGGCGGGGCGCTCGGGCCGTTCGCCTATGTGATGCCGGCGCTGTCGAAGACGCCTGAGCATGCCGCGTTCTACAGCGACACCTACCGGCCGGCCGGCGTCACGCGGCTGAAGATGGGCGCGATGACGCTTGGCGAGCGCGACGGCGCGCCGTTCTTCCATTGCCACGCGCTGTGGACCGAGGCCGATGGCCGCGCCAATGGCGGGCACATTCTTCCCGAGGAGACCATCGTCGCCGAACCGTTTGAGGTCGAAGCATTCGGCATCGACGGCGCGGTGTTTCTGGCGGAGCCTGATCCGGAGACCGGCTTCAAGCTGTTCGGCCCGGTCGCGCGCGAGGTGACCGCGGCCAAGTACACCGGCCGCGCCTTCGCGCTGCGGCTGCGGCCCAACCAGGATTTTGCAGGTGCGCTCGAAGGCTTTTGCCGGCAGCGCGGCATCCGCCAGGCCCGCCTGCGTGGCGGCGTCGGCAGCATCATCGGCGCGCGCTTTGCCGATGGATCGAGCCTCGTGCCGTTCGCGACCGAGCTTGCTGTTGGCTCCGGTATCATCGCGCCCGGCGCGAGCGGCGCGCTGGAAGCGCAGCTCGATATCGCGCTGGTCGATTATCTCGGTGATCTCGCCGAAGGGCGACTGGTGCGCGGCGACAATCCGGTGCTGATGACGATGGAGTTGGTGCTCGAGGTGATCGAGGAGGCGGGGAGGGTGTAGCTTGCTCGTCATGGCCGGGCTCGACGTGCCCAGCCGTCATTGCGAGGAGCGTTAGCGACGAAGCAATCCAGCTTGTTTGTTGCGACAAAAGCTGGATTGCTTCGCTTTCGCTCGCAATGACGGCGAAAACATGCGTTCTCATTCTCGCGACTCGAATTCGCCCGAGTTTTGCATTTCGTTGTCCCTCTCACCGGAGAGGGCGCAGGGAAAGCCGGGCGCTGAATGCACCCGCAGCCTGGAGGGCAAAGAAAAACAAGCCCACCAGTTAGCCACCACGAGTTCAGCCAGTCACACCGGCTTTCCCCACGCAATGGTGTTACGGTTTCCTTCGTGCTCTCCCCGGTGAGCGGCGTTTTTTGTCACCGTTGCCGAACCCGCTACGAGACGGGCCGGATAGACGCCACGGTCGCGGCGCCAGGACCACACGACTTCGCCGTACGCAGCTTGCGTTCTCGCCCGGCGCTATTCACGCCTGACGCTAGCTGCGTCCATCGCATCCCATGCCCAACGTTTCGTGACGATCGCGAAGCGCCCCTCCGGCGGGCTCGGGGTGTAGACAAGCTACTTCCGATTTGCGTAATTGTCAAGTACTCATTTCTGATTAAGCGAATTCGATCGGGTCGGTAGCAGGCTCGATCCATCTGAGATCTACTGGGAGAATTTCGGCCGCAATTAATGTTCTTGTTGTGTTCTGGGGCGATGTGCCAAGGTTCGGAAACCTGAAGTTGCGGCCTGACCCGAGGACTGGACGCATGGCCCGACGAAATCGCCCGATCAACCTGCCGGCGCCGTACCTGCGGCGGCTCTGGCTCGACCCGGAGCGCGTCACTGATCCCGCGGCCTATCCGTTCTGCCTGCCGTTTCTGCGCCAGGAGTTCGAACTGAGTTTCGACAAGCCCATCACCATCATCGTCGGCGAGAACGGCACCGGCAAATCCACGCTGCTGGAAGGCATCGCCGTGCTGGCCGGCTATGACGAAGCCGGCGGCGGCAAGGGCTATCGCCCGGTCGATCACTCCAACGCGCTAGAGGCAATGGGCGGCACGTTGTCGAAGGCGCTGCGCGCGAGCTGGCTGCCGAGGATCACCAATGGCTGGTTCTTCCGGCAGAGAGCTTCTTCTCGGTTGCGCGCTACCTCGATGAGGCCGCACGCGAAGACGGTGCACGAGGACCGGACTTCCTCTCGCACTCCCATGGCGAAGGTTTTATGCGCTTCTTCGAGGAGCGCTGCCAGAAGCAGGGCATCTTCATCTTCGACGAGCCGGAGTCGGCGCTGTCGCCGGCGCGCCAGATCGAATTTTTGAAGCTGATGCTGCGGATGGAGAACTCCGGCATTTGCCAGGTGGTGATGGCCACGCACTCGCCGATGCTGATGGCCTATCCCAACGCGCGGCTGCTGCGGCTCACGAAGGGCGGGCTTGATCCGGTAACGGTCGAGGAGACCGACCACTTCAGGCTGCTGCGCGAGTTTTGCCAGGATCCGACCGGGTTCGTGGAAGGCGCGATCGCCGGCGCTTAACGCGCGATCCCGGAATCAATTGGCCGCCGGACAATATGATCCGACGGCCCTCCGGGATTTGAAAATGGATCAGCGCTCGAAATAGCCCCCAGCCCCGGTGGTATTTTTCATACAACACGGCGGCTTCCCATCGTGAGTCAAAACTGCTGTTCCCGATCATGGAACATGGTGGATGTTGCGCGCCCGCCACGAGGAGCGAGAGCAGCCCCGGTCTTTTCGGGCACCGGGGCCGCCAACCTGTGGGGACAGGCTTGCTTCCGGCGTGCGTTGGGGGGCTCTCAAGCCGGAAGCATCAAGACGACGTTCGACGTGAAAAACTGTTCCTTCGCTGCGCCAACGTGCACAAGTGGACACATCCATGCGCCGGCAGACGCTAGTCTGATGGTGCAGCGGAGGCGCGAGCGATGGGCATCAGGCGCCGCAGGGTGAAGCAGGAATTGTCGTTCGCGGCGCGTCTGTTGAAGCACGCGCAGCAAGTTCGCGAGTCCGCACGATCGTCTCCGCCCGGCAAGCAACGCGAGATGCTGTTGCGCCAGGCGCGCGCCAGCGAGATGGCCGCGCAGATCGAGCGATGGATTGCCTCGCCGGGGCTACGGCCGCCGGAGTAGGGTTGAATTCGCGTGGGCGCGACGCTTCCGCGGCCGCTCAAACTAATGTCCAGGTCGGCGCCTCGCTGAGAGCCCAAAGCTGAAGCTGTCGAAGTACGAAGACATGTCCACTAAGTGCCAAAGGCGACATCGCCAGTTATTCGATCACCTCATCGGCGCGCTGCTGGAGTTGCGAGGACACATTGAGGCCGAGCGCCTTGGCTGTCTTGAGGTTGATGACCAACTGGTATTTGGTCGGTAGTTGCACTGGTAGCTCGGCCGGCTTTGCGCCTTTGAGGATGCGATCAACGTAAACGGCCGCGCGCCGGAAGATATCGACGACATCAACACCATAGGACATCAAGCCACCGTCCATGACTAAGTCAGGGAACGTATAGATTGCGGGGACACCGTGTCGAGCCGCCAGTGCGATAATCAGGCCGCGATGGGTGTTGGTGGTACCGTCCGGAAGCACAAGGAGGCCGCCATTCGGTTCACGAACGAATTCACTGATGGAATGCTCGATCTCGACGGCATCGTGAGCCGGCGATGCAATTGCCACCACCCCCAATGATGGTGCAGCGGCTTCGACCAGACGCGTGTAATACGAGCCGCCACCGGGGGCCAACTTCGGGTCGAATATGAATGCGACCCGCTTGATATCGGGCGCAATCTCTTTGAGCAGTTCCAGCCATTTGCCGGCCAGCGACAACTCGGCATTAGTGAAGCCGGTGACATTACCACCCGGGCGCGCCAGGCTTTCGACGAAGTGGTCGCCGACGGGGTCGGAAACCAATGCGAACACAATCGGGATTGTACGCGTTTGCTTCAGAAGGGCCGCCATTACGGGCGTGCTCCTCCCGCAAATCACATCGGGTTGCAGCGCAACCAACTCCCTTGCAAACACCTGCATCTGTTCAGCGTCGCCAGCCGCAAAGCGATAGTCGATCTGGAGATTGCGGCCCTCGGTCCAGCCCAAATCCTGGAGCTGACGCACAAATGCCGCCACTTCGAGTTTCATTGACGCAAGGGTTGCCGCAAGTGGCATGAGCATGCCGATGCGCCGCATCCGCTCTGGCTGCTGCGCTCGCACGATCATCGGCCACCCAGCCGCACTGCCTACGAGCGTGATGAACTGGCGCCGTCTCATTGATCCCCCAAAGCTCATCGGAGGTTAGCATCTTGTTGCAGGGCGGCGAGTAAGAAAGGGCAGGCAAAACGGCCCCGGGGCCCTGCGTCCCAATGTCCGCTCTGGGTCAGAAGCATACCTTTCGACGTCCCGGATTGAGGTCCGCTCTGCCCCCGACAGCGGACATGGCACAGCGCCAGCTCGACGTCTGCTAAGCGCCAGGAACGGACATCTCCAGCTATTCGATCACCTCGTCGGCGCGGGCAAGCAAATTGGGCGGAATACTGAGACCAAGCGTCCTTGCCGTCTTGAGGTTGAGTACCAGCTCAAACTTCGCCGGCTGCACGACTGGCAGATTTGCAGGTCTCTCTCCCTTGAGGATTCGTCCGAGATAAACCCCCGTCTGGTGATACATTTCGAATGTGCTTGACCCGTAGCTGACAAGGCCACCAGCGTCGACAGGTTCGCGGCGCCAGTACATCGCTGGCAATGCGTGGTGTGCGGCTTGTTCGACCAATTGCTTTGTCCGCGTCAGGAAAAATGGGCTGGCACTGATCAGAAGCGCCCCAACTTTCTTCTCGATCATGCCCGCGAATGCCGCACCCAGTGAATGATCGTCGGTCGCGTACTCGATGATAAGCTGGTGTCCGAGCGTTATTGCGGCAGTCCGGGCACTTCCCAGCTGAGATTCAGTCTCTTTCATTTGAGGATCAACCAGAAGGGCAATGTGTGTCGGTCTGCCCAACAGCTCATTTAGCAATCCGAGTTGCTTCTCGATGACGACCGTCTGAAAGGATGTGACGCCCGTAAGATTCTGTCCCGGACGGTTCAAGCTCGCCACCAGGCCAAATCGGACGGGGTCGTCAGCAATATTGAAAACCACCGGAATTGTTGCCGTCGCAGCTTTGGCTGCTGCCGCCGCAACCAAGCCGCCACCCGTCGCTATAGCCGCAACGTGTTGCTTGACCAGATCTTCCACTAGAGCCGGCAAGCGGTCATATTGGCCATTGGCGAAGCGTGTTTCGATGCGAAAGTCGCGACCCTCGACAAATCCAGCCTCCGTAAGCCCCTGGCGCAGGGCCGCCATCATCGGGACATCGACTTCAGCAGACCTGGCGCTCAGATATCCGACCATCGGAACTGCCGACTGCTGCGCGGCCGCGGCAAACGGCCACGCGGCCGTCACAACGGCTCCAAGACCGAGAAATTCCCGTCGTCTCATGTTAGCCCCCTTGGCTTTGGCGACGGCATCGTAACGGATCAACTGACCATCCCGGAAGATGTCAAAAGCGGCTTCGAGTTGGGTCAGAAGCGGAAGTTAGCCCGCTTGAACGGCATGTCCGGTCTAAGCCCGAAAGCCGACATCAGGCGGGAGGGCCGGCATGTCCGCTTCGTGCCAACGGACGCCGGGGAGCTTATTCGATCAGCTCGTCGGCGAGCGCAAGCAGGGTCGGGGGCAAGCAAGCACCTCCGACGCCCGGCCTACACCCCGACGTTCGCCCGTGAGCAACACAGAGTGCAACAAATCCGGCACAGACTTCGCGAATGACGTCCTCCGCTTCCGTCCACGACGGCTGGAAGGAGCGCCCGCACTCGATGGTGAAGCTCAGGATCTTGCTGCGGGTATTGTCGGCGAAGTGCCGGGTGTAGGCATAATCGTCGCTTGTTCCCGATGTCGGATACAGCGCGAACGACTGCGTGAGATCGTAGGCCGAGCCGTTCACAGCGGCCACCGCGGCATTTATCCTGGCGCCAAGGTCTTTGAGTGCCTGCAGGTCCGCCGTCGGGATGAACTCCCGGTAGTTGTTACCGACGCTGCCGCGCCGCCCGTCGAACGCAGCGTTCTGAAAATTCATGGTGGGGTCGGAGGTTTGATTTTCATCAAAACCCCAGCTGTAGAAAGTCGCGGGCACATGGCTGTGCAGGTCGACGAACCAACGCGTGCGCGGGTAGCGATCGAGCAGGGCGACGACATTGCGCGTTTCGGCTTCCGATCCGGGGGCGGGGCCGACATAGACCTGGAGGTCGCAGGGATCGGCGGAGGCGCTCACGCCTGAATTCGCTGCGAAATGCCGGCGAAAGTCCCAGAGCGCATCGAAATTGCGGTTGATGTCGACGCCGACGCATCTCGGGCCGAGGTTTGGATCGACGCGGCGCCGATTCTTTCGCCACATCGTATCGGCGCTGCTTTGCGTATGGTGCCGCCCGTCGGGATTGACGCAGGGGAAAACAACCAGTTGCACCTCGTCAACGATGTCCTTGATATCGTCGGCGGAAAATCGTTGCTGGCCGTATCGAAGCCCCGTGCTTCCGGCGTGCGCTTCGAGCAGATCAGCGGCGAGATTGACGAGAGCATCGGGCGGCACCCATTCGCGGGCATGCAGTCCACCGGTGATGACGATGCTGTTTGCGCCGGCCGTGTCTGCCGGGCCGACGCGCAACGCATGAGAATGGCGGCCTTCCGAGGTCGCATTGGGGAGCGCGATCAATTCGCTAACGCCCGGATGGGCCGCCGCCAGCGTCGCAAGCGCAGACTCGATTTCCTGGACATTCATGTACGCCATGACGTTATTCCTTGACGCCTAACCCACGTATGACTTGTCGCGTTGCAAACCGGTTGCCGGAGCCGACTTCGGCCTGCCGACTGCGGCCGACCTCGGAAGCGTTCTCGACGACGGTCACATCGACCGCAGCGACGCCGCGGGCGGCGCGGGCCGTGCGGAGCCGGTCGAGCGCAGGGAGAGGGGCGTAGACTTCGGCAACAAAATCGTCGCCCTCCCGGCGCACAACCGGGCGACAGCCGAGATCGAAGTCGCTTCCGTCCAGAAATTCGCGTAGCTCCTCGAGCGTCTTCGCCCGCAGCTTGATCCGGTGTACGTCGTCGTCAGCCATTGTTTCCTCACCTTCAGTTTGGTGCGCGTCGGGTTGCGCCGCTACCGATCAAACCGCGGCAATGCTCCCGGAGGCGCGAGCTTGTTCAAAAGCTGGAATTTCGCCTCGCTCGCCCCCGCAACCGGCGGAATGTCCAGCGTCACGGATATGATGTGCTGTCTCATGCGGCACCGGTCGGGTTTCAATTGGACAATCGACAGTTGAAAGGCATCTGCGGATCGTTCGACTTTCGCGGTAAAATAGGTCTCGTCCGTGCATCCGGACGAGACCACGTCAAACGAAATGCGGGACTCGGCAAACCGCACGCCATACAGCAAGACCAGATCGGTCTTGCCATCTGCATTCTGAGGATGCGCCGGATTCGCCATCATCGATGCTGCCCAAAGCATGCCGCCAGCAATCCAACGCAGGCTACCGCGTCTCCTCATGCGCAGTCCACCGTCTCGCAGGTCGTCGAAACAAGGAGCCGTCGCGCGGATGCATCGGTTCCTTGTAAAAGCTACGCGCCGGGTCTAATTGCCGATGGTCGTCGCGATCCATTGCACAGCCGTGGACACGCGGGAGTAGACCCCGTATTTGAGCCTGCGCGCGCAGCCTTCGCCCCAACTGACGACGCCGATCAACGTGTTGCGTCCGTTGACCATGGCTGACGACGGACCGCCGCTGTCACCCTGGCAGGAATTGATGCCGCCCAGCTTCTTGCCGGCGCAGAACATCGACGGCAGGATATCGCCCTTGTAACTGTCAGGCTGGTTGCAGACGGTATTGGATACGATCGGGATCACAGCGCCGAGCAGGTCGACCGCTCCCGGGCCGCCTTCGAACGTCGCGCCCCATCCCGAGACGCACATGTTCATGTCGTCATTCAATGCGGTGTTTGCCTCCGCCAGCGCAATGACTTGCCCTTTTGTCATCGGAGTTCTGAAGGCGCAACAGGGCAAAATCATTGTCCATCGTTGTTTGATTGTAGTTGGGGTGGGTGTGCACGGCCGCAACCTTGAGCCGCTCTCCGCCGATGGCGTATTGCGAACTCCCGGCAATGACCTCGAGCCGCGTCGGGTCCTCGCGGACGATAGCGTTCCGGACACAATGGCCCGCCGTCAGGATCCATTCATTGCGGATAATGCTGCCGCCACAAAACTGAGAGCGCGTGGGTTCGGGAACCGCCGAGCGGATCAGGGCGACTTGCCACGGATTGTCGGCGATGAGGGTGAGCTGACCGCCAACAATTCTGGTGCGTGGCGGGTTGAGGCTCAACTGGCGAAAGGCCGCAAGTGCCTCGGGCGTTGCGCCTTGCCCCTCCAGGGCGCTTCTCGCCGAGAAGGCGCTCGGCGAGTTGTCGACGGCTTTGCACGCCGATTGGGCGTGCGAGGCAACGCTAAAGCCGCAAAGAAGTATCAGAGAGATGGAAGCAAAGGTCGCTGTCGACGCAGGTTTCATGGCTTTCTCCTCCGAACCAAGTCGCGAATATTTTGCGGATCACGCTGTTGCGCCCGAAAATGTGGCGCGCACGACCCGCTCGCAAAAAAAATAAACGGAGACCCGGGCGCAATCGCAGGCGGGTGTCCTTGACTGGACGATGAGCGCATTTTTGGAAACAGTCAACCAAAGGTCGATCACATCGTTGCGACAATTTAGCCGCTGCTGCAACTACGGGTAGTTACATGTCGCTGCGAACGTCCAATGCCCAATTCGCGAGCAAGTTGAGGCCGCCCTCGACGAATTCGAGCCGGCACAGGCTTGTTGAACTTTCCGGTTAGCGTTTCCTGAGGGCGAACAGGCTTTAATCAATCGAACCAGGCCGTTGCCGCTACCGCCGTCGGCGACGCGCGTGGTGTGCGCCAACTCCGCGCGACAAGACGTCGATGCTACTCCGCCGCCTCGCTCGCCCCGCCGCCGCGCCGCGGCTTGCCGGCCTTCTTTAATACCGGCGCCAGGAACTTGCCGGTATAGCTGCGCGGCGCTTTCGCAATATCCTCCGGCGGGCCCCAGGCGACGATCTCGCCGCCGCCGTCGCCGCCTTCGGGACCGAGGTCGATCACCCAGTCAGCGGTCTTGATCACTTCGAGATTGTGCTCGATCACGACGACCGTGTTGCCCTGGGCGACCAACTCGTGCAGCACTTCCAGGAGTTTCTTGACGTCGTGGAAATGCAAGCCGGTGGTCGGCTCGTCCAGGATATAGAGCGTTCGACCGGTAGCGCGCTTTGACAATTCCTTGGCGAGTTTGACGCGCTGGGCTTCGCCGCCGGACAGCGTGGTCGCTTGCTGGCCGACATGGATGTAGTCCAGCCCGACGCGATGCAGGGTGACAAAAGTATCGCGCACGCGCGGGACCGCCTTGAAGAAGTCGGCGGCTTCCTCGACCGTCATGTCGAGCACGTCGGCGATGCTCTTGCCCTTGAACAGGACTTCCAGCGTCTCGCGGTTGTAGCGCTTGCCCTTGCAGGCATCGCAGGTGACGTAGACGTCGGGCAGGAAGTGCATCTCGATCTTGATGACTCCGTCGCCCTGGCAGGCCTCGCAGCGGCCTCCCTTGACGTTGAAGGAGAAGCGTCCGGGCTCGTAGCCGCGCGCCTTGGATTCGGGCAGGCCGGCAAACCATTCGCGGATCGGCGTGAAGGCGCCGGTATAGGTCGCGGGATTCGAGCGAGGCGTGCGGCCGATCGGCGACTGGTCGATATCGATGATCTTGTCGATATGTTCGAGGCCCTCGATGCGGTCGTGGGGGGCGGCACCCTCGCTGGCGTTGTTCAGCTTGCGGGCGATTGCCTTGTAGAGCGTGTCGATCAGGAGCGTCGACTTGCCGCCGCCGGAGACGCCGGTGACGCAAGTGAACAGTCCGAGCGGAATTTCCGCCGTGACGTTTTTCAGATTATTGCCGCGCGCGTTCACCACCTTGATGGTGCGGCGATGGTTCGGCGGTCGCCGCTCCGGTATCTCGACCGCGAGTTCGCCGGTGAGATATTTGCCGGTCAGCGAATTCGAATTGCGCATGATGTCGGACGGCGCGCCTTGCGCCACGATATGGCCGCCATGCATGCCGGCGCCGGGGCCGATGTCGAGCACGTAGTCGGCGAGGCGAATGGCGTCCTCGTCGTGTTCGACCACGATCACGGTATTGCCGAGGTCGCGGAGCCGCTTCAGCGTGTCGAGCAGGCGGGCATTGTCGCGCTGATGCAGGCCGATCGAGGGTTCATCCAGCACGTAGAGCACGCCGGTTAGCCCCGAGCCGATCTGGGAGGCGAGGCGAATGCGCTGGCTCTCGCCGCCGGACAAGGTGCCCGAGGAGCGCGACAGCGTCAGATAGTTGAGGCCGACGTCGAGCAGGAAGGAGAGCCGTTCGCGGATTTCCTTGAGCACGCGCCCGGCGATCTCGTTCTGCTGCGCAGTGAGCGCCGCCGGCACGCTCTCGAACCATTCGCCGGCGCGCCGGACCGAGAGCTCGGAGATCTCGCCGATATGCTTGCCGCCAATCTTGACGCACAGCGCCTCGGGCTTGAGCCGATGACCGTGGCAGCCCTCGCAGGGAACGTCGGAGAAATACTTTGCCAGTTCCTCGCGCGCCCATTCGCTTTCGGTCTCGCGATAGCGGCGTTCGAGATTGGTGATCACGCCTTCGAACGGCTTTTTGGTGTCGTAGGAGCGTACGCCGTCCTCATAGGAGAACTTGATGTCTTCCTCGCCGGAGCCCGTCAGCAGGACGGTCTGCACCTTCTTCGTCAGGTCTTTCCACCTGACGTCGAGGGTGAACTTGTAGTGTTTGCCGAGCGCGGTCAGCGTCTGCAGGTAATAGGGCGAGGATGACTTGGCCCAGGGCGCGATCGCGCCCTTGCGCAGGCTCATCTCCTTGTCGGGGATGACGAGATCCTCGTCGATATGCTGCTCGACGCCCAGCCCGCCGCAGGCAGGACACGCGCCATAGGGGTTGTTGAAAGAAAACAGTCTGGGCTCGATCTCGGGGATGGTGAAGCCTGAAACGGGGCAGGCGAATTTTTCCGAGAACAGGATGCGCTCGGGGCCGCTCTTGTCGTGGATCTTTGCAGTCTTCTTCTTGTCCTCAGCGGGCGCGCCGGCCGGCGCGTCGGCATATTCGATGACGGCGAGGCCTTCAGCGAGTTTTAGCGCGGTCTCAAAACTCTCGGCGAGACGCTGGCCGATGTCCGGGCGCACCACGATGCGGTCGACCACGACGTCGATGTCGTGCGGGAATTTCTTGTCGAGCGTCGGCGCGTCGGCCAGCTCATGGAACTTGCCGTCGATCTTGACGCGCTGAAAACCCTTCTTGAGGTACTCGGCGAGCTCTTTCCTGTACTCGCCCTTGCGGCCACGCACGACCGGGGCGAGCAGATAGAGCCGTGTACCTTCCGGCAGCGCCAGCACGCGGTCGACCATCTGCGAGACGATCTGGCTCTCGATCGGCAGTCCCGTGGCGGGCGAATAGGGCACGCCGACGCGGGCCCAGAGCAGGCGCATGTAGTCGTAGATCTCGGTGACGGTGCCGACGGTGGAGCGCGGGTTCTTCGACGTCGTCTTCTGCTCGATGGAGATCGCGGGAGAAAGCCCGTCGATCTGGTCGACGTCGGGCTTCTGCATCATCTCCAGGAACTGGCGCGCATAGGCCGACAGCGACTCGACGTAACGGCGCTGGCCCTCGGCATAGATCGTGTCGAAGGCGAGCGAGGATTTGCCGGAGCCGGACAGGCCGGTGAACACCACGAGCCGGTCGCGAGGGATCTCGACGTCGACGTTCTTCAGATTGTGCTCGCGCGCGCCGCGGATGGTGATGGCGCGCGAGGACGACGCGTTCTGTGAGCGTTTGGCGCGGAGCACTTCATCCATGACGTCATTCCCGAACGCGCTTGTCGCGCTTTGTTAGCGCAGCATGATCTTGATCGGAAAACCGGTACCCACTTTTCCGGATCATGCTGCTGGCGCAGATCGCCCGCGAATTTCGGGCTTAGACGCCAATGGGCGAGAACTCGGAACATAGGAAGAACGCTGGAGAATTTCCAGTCCGGCGTGCGAATCATCAACGGATAGTTTGGGGCGTGGCGGCAGGCGGCAGCAGAAGGCTGCGCCGGCGGCAGCAGAAGCCTGCGCCGGCGGCAGCAGCACGCTGCGTCAGGTTCCTTGACCGCAAATAGAAAGGCCGGCGCAAGGCCGGCCTTCGAGAAACCTTGGGAGGGGCGAAGCTTAGTACTTCGCGATGACGGGACCGCCCCAGCGATAGTTCACGCGGACGGTGACGGCGTCGACATCCTGCTTGACGTCATCGTTGCGCGTGTTGACTCCGGCGACCGGGAAAACGCTGCGGAAACCGGTGTTGGTGGTGCCCATGAACAGATGGTTGTATTCGACCGCAGCCGACCAGTTCGGAGAGAAGCCGTATTCAACGCCGACGCCAACGGTGCCGCCCCAGCGCGTATTCTCGGCGCGATCGACAACAATTCCCGTGCCGGTCAGCAGACTTTCATAGCGGTTGTCGGTAACTGCAGCGCCGCCCTTGACGTAGAGCAGCACGTTGTTGGCGGCGTAACCGATCTGACCGGTGAACAGGCCAAAGGCGTCGACCTTGGAGCGGTTGGTGGCGAGTGGAGCAGCGATGCTCACATTGCTGCCGCGGAAATCGGCCCAGTTGCCCTGCGCTTCAACGCCGAACACCCAAGTGCCGGCCTGCCAGCGATAACCGATCTGGCCACCTGCCGTGCCGCCTGTTGAGTCGTGGCAACCTTCGGCTACCGGCGGGACGACGATGCCGAGGACCGTCGTGTTGGTCCAGCAATTCCGGCTCGAACCCCAACCACCGTTGGCGCCGATGTAGAAACCGCTCCAGTCGTAGACGGCCGCAATCATCGCGGGCGCCTTCGCGTAGGGGCGCGCAGCGAGATCAGCAGCGGAAGCAGGAGCCGCCAGCGCAATGACGCCGGCAATTCCGAGCAGAAACTTCTTCATCAATCTCTCCAACTTTTTTCCCGCTTCCGTTGGTCCCCAGAAGCGGCTTGCAGACGCGAGCGCCACGCCCACCTACTTTTCTGCTGGCAATGTAGGGGATTCCCGACCCAAAAGCCGTCTCCCAAATGCAACACTCGGCAACCAAGTGAAGCGCCGACAAGTTAATGATTTGGCTTGAATTTCACTTGGCCCGGCGGCTGCATCCGCACGGTTCCCCGATGCGGCCATATCCGGCGCCACGGAGCGACAGCGAATATGCCGGGCAAGGGTAGAACAAAACTGGAACATTATCTCCAGCAGTGCTATATGTGGATAACAGGGGCAGCGAGCCGGGATCGCGGGGAATGCGGCGCCGTTGAGCGTATAGGGTCCCTGATCAACGCGGTCGGCGGCCCAAAACGGGCTCGGCCCGTTCGTAGACCCGTGGCCATTGATTTGGGCCAGTGATTTGGAGCGTGGAGAGCGGCGATGGCGGGAAGTGTGAACAAGGTGATCCTGGTCGGAAATCTCGGCAAGGATCCGGAAATCCGGCGCACCCAGGACGGGCGGCCGATCGCCAATCTGAGCGTTGCGACGTCGGAAAGCTGGCGCGACAAGGCCACCGGCGAGCGCAAGGAAAAGACCGAATGGCACCGCGTCGTGATTTTCAACGAGGGGCTGTGCAAGGTCGCCGAGCAATACCTGAAGAAGGGCGCCAAGGTTTATCTCGAAGGCCAGCTGCAGACCCGCAAATGGACCGACCAGAGCGGGGTCGAAAAGTACTCCACCGAGGTGGTGCTGCAGGGCTTCAACTCGAACCTGACCATGCTCGATGGGCGCAGCGGCGGCGGGGGCAGCCTTGGCTCCGACGACGCTGGCGGGGGCGATTTCGGCAGCTCGAGCCCGGCGCCACGACGGGCGGTTGCGGCCGGTGGCGGTCGGGCTAACGACATGGACGATGACATCCCGTTCTGACCCAGGCGGTTCAGCGAAATTTCCCTCCGGGAAACAATCGTTTACGTGTTGTTTGCGGCTGAAATAATGCCGTGGCATCCGGCGGCATTCGTGCCGCTGGCGATCTAGAACCGCTGCTCAAACGGAGGACGCGCCCGGCCATGAGCCTCACACCGCTCCTGAACGCCGCGCCCGCCATTCCCCTTCATGCCGCGGCCGCGATTGCAGCGTTTGCGCTTGGACTGGTGCAGTTGCTGGCGCCGAAGGGGACGCTGCCGCACCGGACGCTCGGCTGGATCTGGGTGGCGCTGATGGTGGTCGTCGCCGGCTCGTCGTTCTGGATTCATGAAATCCGGCTGGTGGGCCCGTGGAGCCCGATCCATCTGCTGTCGATCTTCTCGCTGGTGATGCTGGTGGTCGGTGTCGCTGGCCGCACGGGGCCACAATGTGAGCCGGCACAAGAAGACGATGGTGTCGATTTTTGCCGGCGCGCTGATCATTGCGGGCTTCTTCGCCTTCATGCCCGGACGCATCATGCATGCGGTGGTTTTCGGGCCGTGAAGAGGGGAATTCGAAAGCGGAAAACCGGTACGTTTGCGTGGCCTGTTTCAAGCCGCCAAAGGGCCTTTCGGCCCACCCCGTAAGTCCATGAAAAAACAAAGGGAAAAACCCCTTTTCTCGACCCTTTAAAGATGGTTTGAAAGCCCCAAATCGGCTATATGATTCGCGACTAAAAACGCACGGAATTCCCTTTGTCCGATACCGAAGATGACAAGCCCGGCGAACCGCCGGTGCCATCAGATATTCGTCCCGTATCCATCCTCGACGAGATGAAGCGCAGCTACCTCGATTACGCCATGAGCGTGATCGTGGCGCGTGCGCTGCCGGATGCGCGTGACGGCCTGAAGCCGGTGCACCGGCGCATCCTCTATGCGATGCACGAGAACGGCTTTGAGTGGAACAAGGCCTACCGCAAGTCGGCGCGCACCGTCGGCGACGTGATCGGTAAGTACCATCCGCACGGCGACCAATCGGTCTACGACGCACTGGTGCGCATGGCGCAGGAATTCTCCATGCGCGTGCCGTTGATCGACGGCCAGGGCAATTTCGGCTCGGTCGACGGCGATATGCCGGCGGCGATGCGTTACACGGAATCGCGCCTCACCAAGATCGCGCAGCATCTGCTCGACGACATCGACAAGGACACGGTCGACTTCCAGCCGAACTATGACGGCCAGGAAAAGGAGCCGGTGGTCCTGCCGGCGAAGTTCCCGAACCTGCTCGTCAATGGCGCGGGCGGCATCGCGGTCGGCATGGCCACCAACATCCCGCCGCACAATCTCGGTGAAGTCATCGACGCCTGTACCGCGCTGATCGACGATCCGGCCCTCGGGATCGACGACCTCATCAAGATCGTGCCGGGCCCCGATTTTCCGACCGGCGGCATCATCCTCGGCCATCAGGGCATCCGCTCCGCCTATCATCTTGGCCGCGGCTCGATCGTGATGCGCGGAAAGGTGTCGATCGACACCATCCGCAAGGATCGCGAGGCGATCATCGTCACGGAAATCCCCTACCAGGTGAACAAGGCCACCATGGTGGAGCGCATCGCTGAACTGGTGCGCGAGAAGAAGATCGAGGGCATCTCCGACCTGCGCGACGAATCCGACCGCGACGGTTTCCGCGTGGTGGTGGAGCTCAAGCGCGACGCCGTGCCCGACGTGGTGTTGAACCAGCTCTACCGGTTCACCCCGCTGCAGACGAGCTTTGGCGCCAACATGGTGGCGCTCGACGGCGGCCGGCCGCAGGTGATGAACCTGAAGGACCTGCTGACGGTCTTCATCGCCTTCCGCGAGCAGGTCGTCACGCGCCGCACCAAGTTCCTGCTCAACAAGGCGCGCGACCGCGCCCACATCCTGGTCGGCCTTGCGATCGCAGTTGCCAATATCGACGAGATCATCCGGGTGATCCGCACCTCGCCCGATCCCAACACCGCCCGCGACACCCTGATGGCGCGCGACTGGGCGGCAAAGGACGTCGCGGCGATGATCACGCTGATCGACGATCCCCGCCACCGCATCAACGCCGACGGCACCGCGCGGCTGTCGCTGGAGCAGGCGAGGGCGATCCTCGATCTGCGTCTGCAGCGCCTCACCGCGCTCGGCCGCGAGGAAATCTCCGAGGAGCTCGACAAGCTCGCCGTCGAGATCAACGATTATCTCGACATCCTGCGCTCGCGCGCCCGCGTGCAGGCGATCGTCAAGACCGAACTCGCCGATGTGAAATCGGAGTTCGCCACCCCGCGCAGAACCGTCATCGCCGAGCAGGAAGGCGAGATGGAGGACGAGGACCTGATCCAGCGCGAGGACATGGTCGTCACCGTGTCGCACGCCGGTTACGTCAAGCGCGTGCCGCTGTCGACCTATCGCGCGCAGCGCCGCGGCGGCAAGGGCCGCGCCGGCATGCAGACGCGCGACGAGGATTTCGTCTCCAGGCTGTTCGTGGCGTCCACGCACACGCCGGTGCTGTTCTTCTCCTCGCGCGGCCAGGTCTACAAGGAAAAGGTCTGGCGGCTGCCGATGGCCGCGCCGAACGCGCGCGGCAAGGCGCTGATCAACATCCTGCCGCTGGAGCAGGGCGAGCGCATCACCACCATCATGCCGCTGCCGGAGGATGAATCCTCCTGGGCTCAGCTCGACGTGATGTTCGCCACAACCGGCGGCACCGTCCGCCGCAACAAGTTGAGCGACTTCGTCGACGTCCGCCGCTCCGGCATCATCGCCATGAAGCTCGAGGACGGCGAGGCGATCGTCGACGTGCAGATCTGCACCGAGCACGATGACGTGCTGCTCACCGCGGCCGGCGGCCAGTGCATCCGCTTCCCCGTCACCGACGTGCGCGTCTTCACCGGCCGCACCTCGATGGGCGTGCGCGGCATTGCGCTTGCGGAAGGCGACAAGCTGATTTCGCTCGCGATCCTGCGCCATGTCGAGGCGACCTCGGACGAGCGCTCGGCCTACCAGAAGATGCGCCGCGCCATGGCGGGCGAGGGCGGGACCGAGGAGACGGCCGACGCCGAGACCGAGGAGGCGTCGGACGTCGCGACGATCTCGCAGGAACGCTATGTCGAGATGTCGGCGGCGGAGCAGGTGGTGCTGACCGTGTCCGTCAACGGCTACGGCAAGCGCACCTCGTCCTACGAGTACCGCACCACCGGCCGCGGCGGCAAAGGCATCGTCGCGATGAGCGTCAACGATCGCAACGGCAAGCTGGTGGCTTCATTCCCGGTGGAGAACAGCGACCAGATCATGCTGGTGACCGACAAGGGCCAGCTGATCCGCTGCCCGGTCGAGGACATCCGCATCGCCGGCCGCTCGACGCAAGGCGTGATCGTGTTCGACACCGCCGAGGATGAGCACGTCGTCTCGGTCGAGCACATCGGCGAGGAAGGCGAGAACGGCGAGAACGGCA
>CAWFLW010000017.1:0-23788 GCA_963816655.1 uncultured Alphaproteobacteria bacterium
TCCGCGCGGGGTGCTGCAGGATTTTGGCGTTGCCCTGCCTGACGCGACGAATATCCGCGTCTGGGATTCGACGGCCGAAATCCGCTATCTCGTGCTGCCGATGCGCCCGGCGGGCACCGAGGGCTGGAGCGAGCAACAGCTCGCCGACCTCGTCACCCGCGACAGCATGATTGGCACGGGTCTCCCCAAACAGCCCGGCGAGACCCGCTGATGGACGGCGCGCATGACATGGGCGGCGTCAAGGGCTTTGGGCCTGTGGTGCCCGAGCCGAATGAGCCGTGTTTCACGATGAGTGGGAGCGCCGCGCCTTTGCGCTGACGGTGGCGATGGCCCGGCCCGGCGGCTGGAACATCGACATGTCACGCTTTGCCCGCGAGAACCGTCCGCCGGAGGATTATCTTAGCAAGAGCTACTTTCAGATATGGCTCGCCGGTCTGGAAACGCTGATGATCGAGCGCGGGCTTGTTACCCGCGAGGAGATCGAGGCCGGCAAGGTGCTGACGCCGGCAAAACCCGGCGTGAAACCGGTTGCGCCTGGCGAAGTCTCACCCGCGATCCGCAAGGGCGGCCCGACTGAACGCCCGCCGAAGGTGCCTGCCCTGTTCGGCGTCGGCGACATCGTGCGGATGAAGGATATCCACCCGCCGACGCACACGCGCCTGCCGCAATATGTGCGTGGCCATCTCGGCACCATCGAGATCAACCATGGCTGCCACGTCTTTGCCGACGTCCACTCGACCGGCACGGGCGAGGATCCGCACTGGCTCTATACCGTGCGCTTCGATGGACCTGAGCTGTGGGGCAAGGACGGTGATCCCACCCTCTCCGTCTCGGTCGATGCCTGGGAACCTTATCTGGAGCGCCCCTGATGGAATTGACGCCCCGCCAAGCCATGCGCGCCGCGGTCGCCGTTCCCGGCGTGCCGCGCGACGAGGACGGTCCTGTCTTCCGTGAGCCCTGGGAAGCGCGCGCCTTTGCCATGGCGCTGGCGCTGCATGAGGCCGGCGTCTTCACCTGGAACGAATGGGCCGAGACGCTTGGCGCCGAGATCAAGCGTGCGCAGGCGGCCGGCGATCCCGACACGGGCGAGACCTACTACAGCCATTGGTTGGCGACGCTGGAACGCCTCGTTGCCGCCAAGGGCGTTGCGACGGCGGACCTGATGCACCGTTACCGCGATGCCTGGGACCGGGCCTCCGACCGCACGCCGCATGGCAAGCCGATCGAGCTGACGAAAGAGGATTTTGGGTAGGGCTGTGCCCTACCCTATCTGGTCTACCTGTCAAACAGCCCATCCACCGTCATTGCGAGGAGCGGAGCGACGAAGCAATCCAGCTTTCTCTTTCTAGGAAGCTGGATTGCTTCGCTTCGCTCGCAATGACGTGGAAACATGTGTGCCCGTTCTCGCGACGCGTTTTCGCCCGAGTTTGTACAATCTCGTTGCTCCTCTCCTTTGGAAAGGGCGCAGGGAAAGCCGGGCGCTGACTGCGCCCGTAGCACCGTGTGCAATGGTAGAAAGAAACGCACACGGATTAGACAGGTACAGCCGAGGCATCCCGACTTTCCCCGCGCAATGGTTTGACGGCTTATACGTGCTCTCCCCGGTGAACGGCGTTGATTGTCACCGTTGCCACGCCAGCACGGGCCGGCGTGGATGGACGCCACGGTCGCGGCGCCAGGACCACACGACTTCGCCGTACGCTGTGAAACGTTTTCGCCCAGCGAACGAATTCGCCTAACGCCACAGCGTCCATCGCATCCCACCGCACGTCTCGTGACGATCGCGATCCGTCCCTTTGCCGGGTGAGACAGGCGGAGCGGTGCCACTGATTTGCCCGACGCGGCAAACGAATTATTTTTTCGCGCCGATCTGGACAAGCCCTATCAACATGAAATCATTCTGAAATATGGAATTTGCGCGCACGCATCTTAAGCCCCTTGCCAGACCGCCGGGCGCCTATCGCCACCCCAAATCGCACAAGTGCTCGTCAGCCTCAAGCCGCAACGCTGATCGTGCCGTCGCGGTTATCAACCATGACCGGCGAATGTAGATACTCTATCTGCGGCGGGGTGCCGTATTTGCTCTCGACGAATTTTGCCCATTCCGCCGTGTAGACGCGCTCGGCGTCGGCGCGCGACTGCCAGACATAGATGCCGCCAGCGCGCTTGCCGTCTTCGCTGACGAAGTAGTTTTTGCGCAGCAGGCCTTGCAGCCCCTGATATTTCGGCGCGGTCGACTGGAAGATCTTCGTCATCTCGGCGACGGTCGTCGGCTTTGCGAGATTGAAGGTGACGATGGTGACGATCATTTATTTCCTCCAATTCCTGCCGCATCACTCGATGATTTCGTCGGCGGCATTGAGCAGTTGCTGGTTGATCTGGATGTTGAGCGCCTTGGCCGTCTTGAGATTGATCACGAACTCAACCTTCGTCGCCAGCGCAACCGGCATCTCGCCGGGCTTTTCGCCCTTCAGGATCCGGCCAGCGTAGACACCGGCCTGCCGATAGGCATCGGCGACGTTCGCTCCGTAGCTGGTAAGGCCTCCGGCTTGGGCCGAGGCGCGTGTCTCGTAGCCGGCCGCGAGCCCCGCCTTCTCCGCCAGGGGCACGAGCTGGTCCCGCCGGCTGTCGAGAAACGGACCCGGTCCGACCAGCAGTGCATCCGGCTTGCTCCGGCTCAGGGTGGCGAATGCCTCTTCGATCTCACGATCGCTGGTCGTCGGATGGAATGTGAGCTCCACACCGAGAGTTTTGGCGGCAGCCTCGACGTCTGCCCTGAACCGCCCCGAAGGGCCGAAATCGGTGTTGATGAGGACGGCGACCTTGCGAGTGCCGGGGATGAGGTCGCAGAGCAGCGAAAGGCGTTTGGCGGCGAGTTCGTTCGACATGATCGCAACGCCGGTCATGTTGCCGCCTGGCTTATTGAGACTTCCGACGAAACCGAGCCGCACCGGATCGTCGCCGCTGGTAAAGACGATCGGGATCGTGCTGGTCGCAGCTTTAGCAAGCGGCATCGAAGGGCTGTTGGCGAAAATGACGGCGGCACCGCGGGTGACGAGATCCTTGGCCATATCGGGAAGCCGACTGTAGTCGTCGTTCGCCCAGCGATACTCGATCTGGACGTTTTCGCCTTCGATAAAGCCCGCTTCTTTCAACCCCTGTCGAAACGAGGCGGCCATTCCGGCATAGCCTTCAGAGGATGCGCTATTGAGAAATCCGACGACCGGGGTCTTCGACGGCTGGGCGAACAGCGTCGACGACCAGAGGACGCCAATCAGAAAGGCAATGCCGGAAAGCTTTTGCCGCATCTTCGGCCCTCAGTCCCGCGCCAAGCTGCCGGCGATTATAGCCGTCATTGCGAGCGAAGCGAAGCAATCCAGTCGCGGCCTACTCGGCCTTGATATTGGCCGCCCTGACGATCGGCCACCATTTCTCGGTTTCCTCGGTTTGGTGACGCCGCAAGGCGGCGGGCGTCAGTTTGTCCGGACCAGAGATTTCCTGTCCCAGTTCAAGGAATCGCTCCTTGACCGCCGGCACAGCCAATGCCGCCCGGATCGCCCCGTTGAGTTTCGCGATGATGTCAGGCGGCGTGCCCTTGGGCGCCCAAACACCGTGCCAGTAGGCGACATGAAGTCCGGGCACGCCTGCTTCGTCCACGGTCAGAATATCAGGCGCAGACGGCAGCCGCGACGGTGCGGTGACCGCATAGGCCTTGACCTTGCCGGCGCGCGCCTGCGGCAGCGAATTGGTGGCCTGATCGAACATGATGTCGATGTGGCCGGCCATGAGGTCGTTGAGCGCCGGGCCTGCGCCCCGATACGGCACGAAGGAGAAACTGGTCTCGGTCAGGTTCTGGAAGAACACGCCGGCGACATGGGCACCCGATCCCGCACCGGCCGTCCCCGCCGTCGCCTTGCCCGGGTTGTTCTTCAGCCAGGCAATGAGCTCCTTCAGGTTTTGCGCCGGCATCTCTGGCCTGGCAATGATGAGCTGCGATCCGCTGGCGATCAGCGCGATCGGCTCAAAATCCTTCACGACGTCGTATTGCAGCTGATAGATGGCGCCGTTCAAAACATGGGTGCCCCAGTGTCCAATCGTGATGGTGTAGCCGTCCGGCTCGCTGCGCGCGACCCTTTGCCCGGCCACTGTCCCCGAGGCGCCGGTGACGTTCTCGATGACAATCGTTTGCCCGAGCGTGCCGCGCATCTGGTCGGCGATGATCCGCGCCAGCACATCGGTCGGCCCGCCCGCGGCGAATGGCACGACGAGAGTAATCGCTCGCGAAGGATAAGCCTGACCGAACGCGGCGCCTGCAAGAAGCGGAGACACCGCGGCTGCGAGTGGCAAGTGCAGCAGTGTTCGTCGTGAAATCGTCATCGTATTCCCCTCCATCCAATTCACTTCCGTGTCGCGTACTCCCGCCAGCCCCTGGCGCGCAGGCTACAGGCCGGGCATTCGCCGCAGCCATAGCCCCAGTCATGCTGCGCGCCGCGTTCGCCGAGATAGCAGGTGTGGGAATGTTCGCGGATCAGGTCGACGAGCCCTGCCCCGCCCAGATCGTGTGCGAGCTTCCAGGTATTGGCCTTGTCGAGCCACATCAGCGGCGTGTGCAGTTCGAAATCCTTGGCCATGCCGAGGTTGAGCGCGCTTTGCAACGCCATGATGGTCTCGTCGCGGCAATCGGGATAGCCGGAATAGTCGGTTTCGCACATGCCACCGACGATGTGGCGGATGCCGCGGCGATAGGCGAGCGCGGCGGCGAAAGTGAGAAAGATGAGGTTGCGTCCGGGCACAAACGTATTGGGCAGACCGTCCTTGCCCATCTCGATCGCGACATTGCGTGTCAACGCCGTGTCTGAGATTTCCGCAAGCGTCGGAATTTCCAGCGTGTGGCTGTCACCGAGCCTTGCGGCCCAATCCGGCCGAAGCTCACGGACACCCATCAGCAGGCGATCGCGGCAGTCGAGCTCGATGGCGTGGCGCTGGCCATAGGCGAAGCCAAGCATTTCGACCCGCGCAAAGCGGTCGAGCGCCCAGGCAAGGCAGGTGGTGGAATCCTGTCCGCCGGAGAACAGGACCAAGGCGGTTTCTTTGTCGCTCATGCCCCTGCCCTTATCATCCTCCGATCCACAGGCCAATCGGCGGAAATGCGCCGAAACCGGCGCGTTCCCGCTGGGATCGTGCCGCGCGATGCGGCATAAGGGACGAAAATCCGAGCAAGTAGAGACAACATGAAACCTTCGCGCGACATTTCGGGCCTGATCGAGGTGATGGCGGCGCTGCGCACGCCTGTCACCGGCTGTCCATGGGACCTCGAGCAGAATTTTGCGACGATTGCGCCCTACACCATCGAGGAGGCCTATGAGGTCGCGGATGCGATTTCGCGCGGCGATCTCGACGATCTCAAGGACGAACTCGGCGATTTGCTGCTTCAGGTGGTTTATCACGCCCGCATGGCCGAGGAGCAGAACGCGTTTTCATTCGGCGACGTGGTGGAGGCGGTGACGCGTAAAATGATCCGACGGCACCCGCATGTGTTCGCCGACGAGAACGGCATCGTCACCTCGGGTCATGTTGCCGAGTTCTGGGATCGCATCAAGGCCGAGGAAAAGGCCGAACGTGCGGCGCGGCGGCCGCCGGAAGAAACCGCACACAAGTCGTTGTTGTCGAGCGTCAAGGCCGGGCAGCCGGCGCTGTCGCGGGCGATGGATTTGCAGCGCAAGGCCTCCAGCGTCGGCTTCGACTGGAACGACCCTCGCGCGGTACTGAACAAGATCCGCGAAGAGGCCGACGAGATCGAGGCCGCACTCGACGGCGGCGACAAGGAAGAACTGGCGGAAGAGACCGGCGACCTGATGTTTGCACTGGTCAACCTGGCGCGTCATGTCGACGCCAATCCAGAGATGGCCCTGCGCGGCGCCAACGCCAAGTTCGAAAAGCGCTTCGCCTATATCGAACGCGCGCTCGCGGCCAAAGGACGTTCGCTCGGCGAAGCAACGCTCGAGGAAATGGACGCGTTGTGGGATGAGGCGAAGGTGGCTGGATCGAAGGCGGCCATGGCGGTCAAGCGAAGCGAACGCGGATGAACCCTGCTGACATCATCGGCGGACTTGTAACCGGCCTCGCCGGCGGCCTGTTCTCCGGCTTCCTTGGTGTCACCGCAGGCGGCGTGCTCGTGCCGCTCCTGATCCTCATTCTCGGCAAGGATCAGCACGTCGCCCAGGGCATCTCGCTGGTGGCGCAGGTGGTGCCGACCAGCCTCTCGGGCGCGCGCAACTATAGCCGTAGCGGCCACCGCATTTCCATGCGCTGGCTGCTGTGGCTCGCGATCGGCTTTTGCATCGGTGGCTGCGTCGGCGCGCTGCTCGCCGTCCACGTCCCCGATCGTGCATTGCAATGGTGCTTCGTCGGTTATCTCGCGATCCTGCTGGCGATCATGCTGCTGCGCTCGCCGCGCCCCAAGGTCGACAACGGCGAGGCGGTGCCGGAAGACGTCCCCCTGCACTGGATCACGCTTGGCGCGATCGGCGCTATCGCCGGCTGGTCATCCGGATTCCTCGGCATCGGCGGCGGGCTCGCCATCACCGCCCTGATGGCCGGCATTGCAAAACTCTCCCAGCATCGCGCGCAGGCCATGAGCCTTGCGGTGACCGCGCTGCCGGTGACGCTGCCCGCCGCACTGCTGTATGTGCAGCAGGGCACGGAGCTGCCGTGGTTTACGATCGGCGCCCTGATCGTGGGCCTGTGGATCGGCACCGACATCGGCGCACGCTTTGCCAATCGCGTCAGCCCTGAGCGGTTGCGGCTCTTGATGATCCTGATTATCTCGGCCATGGCGCTGTTCATGGCGTACAAGGCGTGGCGCTAAAGGCGCAGCGAATGCACGCCTCGCCCTCAAATGTGAACTTGTTCACATTTCAGGGCCACCCACTGACTTAGGCTCCGATGGCGCCGCCCAACGGTGGCCGGACAATCATAGTTTTGCTGTTGAGCGAGCGCGGGGGCATAATGACGATCAGGGGAAGTTGCCTCTGCGGGGGCGTCCGATTTGAGATCAATCAAGCAAGGTCGTTGACTTACTGTCACTGCGCCAATTGCCGGAAGCTTAGCGGGGCTCATGTAGCCAGTTACGTCCATGTCGATGTTGACAAATTCCGGCTGGTTGCTGGTGAAGAACTCATCCAAAGCTTCGAGTCGGCTCCTGGAAGCTTCCGCAATTTTTGTCGGGTTTGCAGCTCGACGGTACCGGGCAAGGCCGCATACCTCACGACCGTAAGCGTTCCAGCGGGTCTTCTGGACGATGACCCCGGTGTGCGCCCCAAACTTCACGTTTTTGTTCGCTCCAAAGTGCCGTGGATCGAGATCGACGACGGCCTGCCACGGCACGAGACATGGGTGCCGGGATACGAACCCCGGCAAAAATAACAGAGTGATCAGGGTCGGCTTCGCCTTGCGGGGCGACCACGCGCGTTGACGCGAGGCGGTCCTCGATCGCCGCGAGCAGTGCATCGATCCCTTCGCCCGACACGGCTGACACCAGATAGCAGTGCCGCTCCTCGCGCGCAGAACCTGATGGAACCCGATCGCCGCGAGTTCCATTCTTTTCGAATGCGTCTCGAATTTTTCGCTGATCGCAACGTCGCGCCAAAGTTTCACATCAGCTGCAGCGACGCTTCACCGTTTCTTAAATGGCTGCGCGTCAGATAGCAAAGCGACAACCAAACAACCATAACGTTAGTTCCACTCAACAACATCAGCTTGCCCCTGAACCGGGGCGTCAAGCGCCGATCGCGTGCGCGACAGCAGGATCGCTGTTGCGGACGAGTTCCTGGAGCTGTTCGCTTCATGAAAATCAATATTCCCTCAGCAATCATTTCCACCGTGTTCGGCGTGGCATTCTTCGCGGCGAGCAGCCACTATTACTACCAACCCTCCATGGGGGAACTCGACCACGACCTTCCCGCGCTCTTCACCACCGATCATGCCAAAGCCCGCGCTGCGGTGACGCGCTTGCTGCTCAATCCGGCGTCGGCCGAGTTCCGCGAGTTGCGATCGGTCGATGTGGACGCAGCAAGATATGTCTGCGGCAACGTCAAGGCGAAAGACAAGGACGGCCATTATCCCGGGTACCGCGCCTTCGTTTATACGGTGGCGATCGACTTCGCCCGCATCGACGATGACGGTCGAATCGCACAGAGGCATGATGCGTATCGGGCTTGCCCGATCACGGAGGAGAAGCCTGCTCAACAAAAGCTCGTGATATCGTCCGACGTTCAATCGATGGTGAAGAAAGTCCAAAAAGCGATCCCGCCGATCGATCCGGCAAACCTGTCGAGCATTCTGGCGGGTTCGCCGGCGGGCGGCGACATATCCTCCGCATCGACAATGGAACAACAGCTGCATCAGTTCGCAGGCAAGACCAGTCCGACCGGCGGCTCCAGTTCGAGCGGCGGCTCAGGTTCGACGGGAGGCGCCGGTTCAACCGGACAACAACAGGCAAACGCGACATTCAAGGCCGCCCCCAACAACGAAAGCGAATGGCGCGGCGATCGGCCACCCGCCGCGTGGCCGGCATTCCCTGCGGATCATCCGCTGGCGCGGCCGGCACGGAAACGCACGGCGGGCCTGGCGCTGGCGATGGCAAAGGATGTCGAGGACCGCTGGGAGCAATCGAAATCCGGAGACGCCAGTGCCCGTCCTTCATCTGACGAGATCAAGGACGCATGCCGCGCGCTGCTCACGATCGATCCGACGAGCGCGGAATTTCCAAAGGCGTGGGCCGCTTTCGTAAAGTTGCGAAAAATCGATCGAGGCGCTGCGTCCTGATGCAGTGGCAGGTCGGCTCGCTTTGCGCACTCAATATCCTGTCGTCCCGGCCAAGCGAACGATAGCGAGCGCCGAGCCGGGAGCCATGACCACGAATACATATTTGAAGAAAGCTGGAGCTCCAGCTCGTAAGGTAATCCGCCGCGGTGTTTATGGGTCCCTGCTTTCGCGGGGACGACAGCGGTTGTCAGGCCACATGCGGAACGGCCGCGAACCGGTTGACCACGATATCGCGCTTGGTTTCGTCGACGCGCACGGTCATATCGAAATGGCCCTCGTGCAGTTCTTTGATCAGCACCTCGGAATTGCGGTGCAGCCAGGAAATGCCGGCGCCGTCGGCGGCATCGATCGAGAGATCAAGCGTGGTGCGCTTTGAGGCGAGGTGATCCTCGATCGCAGCGAGCAGTGCATCGATCCCCTCGCCCGACACCGCCGAGACCAGGTAGCACGGTCGCTCCGGCGGACGGCGCGCGGCGATGTTGCGCAAATTCTCGCGCTCGTCGGGATCGAATCGATCGATCTTGTTCCAGACCTCGATGAGACGCTGGCTGGCGCCCGCGGCGGGATCGATGCCGAGCTGGCGCAGCACGGCGTCGACGTCGCGCTCCTGGGCTTCGGCGTCTTCGTGCGAGATATCGCGGACGTGCAGGATGATGTCGGCTTCGAGCACCTCTTCCAGCGTGGCGCGGAAAGCCGCGACGAGCTGGGTCGGCAGGTTGGAGATGAAGCCGACGGTGTCCGACAGCATCGCCTTGCCGCCATGTGGCAGGTTGAGCGAACGAAGCGTCGGGTCGAGCGTCGCAAACAGCATGTCGGCGGCCTGCACGTCGGCTCGCGTCAGGCGGTTGAACAGCGTCGACTTTCCGGCATTGGTGTAGCCGACCAGGGCCACCACGCGGTACGGCACGCGCTGGCGGCCGGCGCGGTGCAGCCGGCGCGTGGCCTGCACCTTCTTCAGTTCGTTCTCCAGCCGCGTGATGCGCTCACCGATCAGGCGGCGGTCGGCCTCGATCTGAGTTTCGCCGGGGCCGCCCATGAAACCGAAGCCGCCGCGCTGGCGTTCGAGATGGGTCCATGAGCGCACCAGGCGGCTGCGCTGGTAATTGAGATGGGCGAGTTCGACCTGCAAGGCGCCCTCCTTCGTCTTGGCGCGGCGGCCGAAGATTTCCAGAATGAGCCCGGTGCGATCGACGACCTTGGTACTCCACTCCTTTTCGAGATTGCGCTGCTGGATCGGCGACAGCGCGCAATCCATCACCACGAGCTCGATATCGTTGCCCTTGATGAGGCCGAGAATCTCCTCGACCTTGCCTTTGCCCAGATAAGTTGCCGGCCTGATCTGGCCGAGCGGCGCCACCAGTGCATCGACGACGACAAGATCGATGGCGCGGGCCAGTCCCTTGGCCTCGTCGAGGCGCGCTTCGGAGTGGCGGACAGCATGAGCCGTTTGCGTATCCGCGTCGCCGCGGCGCATTCGCACGTACGGGCCGATGACAATCACCCGCCCTGACGCCTTGCCCCCACCAGCCGACCGCGGACGGTCGGCGCCCCCGTCAAATGTCCGGGGTTCCAATCAGATCACTCTCAAGCCGGAGCATCCTCGCCGCCCTCGAACAACTGGATCGGAGCACCCGGCATGATGGTCGAGATCGCATGCTTGTAGACAAGCTGCGAATGACCGTCGCGCCGGAGCAGCAGGCAGAAATTGTCGAACCAGGTGACAATCCCCTGCAGCTTCACTCCATTGACCAGAAAGATCGTCAGTGGCGTCTTGGTTTTGCGAACGTGATTAAGGAAGGTGTCTTGTAGGTTTTGTGCGCGGTCTGCCGCCATTTTTTTGTCCCGCAGTCTTTTGTCTTTTATTATTTGAACCGGGCGCAGCCCTCTACTGGAGCCGTCCCCCGGGCGCCGCCTTCCCCTGAGATCCCCCTCCTGAGGTGCGGCGGTATGATTAGAAGGCAGGTGCGGTTTTTAGGCAAGACGCTTCGCGCGCGGACCCGGTTGAAGACGGTGGCCTTTCTCCCCAAAACGGGGAAAAGAGACAATTATTCCCAAGCAATTGCATGGACTGCGACCCTGGTCCGCCATCCATCCGCTCCCGAATCAAGTCGGAAGCGGATGCCAAATGGGCTAGCCGACGCCGAGCGCCTTGAGCTTGCGATGCAGCGCCGAGCGCTCCATCCCGACGAATTCCGCTGTGCGAGAGATGTTGCCGGAAAAGCGGCTGATCTGCGCGATCAGGTAGTCGCGCTCAAACACTTCCCGCGCCTCGCGCAGCGGCAGGCCCATGATGTGCTCGCCGTTATTGCTGGTCGGCATCGCCGGCACCATGGAACCGACGTCCTGCGGCAGCATATCCGCGGTGATGATCACCTCCGGGCCGCCGCTCGCCAGAAATCATGACGCGCTCGACATTGTTGCGGAGCTGGCGGACGTTGCCGGGCCAGACATGCGATTGCAGCACCGCCATGGCGTCCTGGCCGATCTGCCGCTTCGGCAGGCCGGTCGCGGCCGAAATCTGGTCCATGAAATAATCGATCAGTTCGGGAATGTCCTCGCGCCGCTCCGACAGCGGCGGCACGCGGATCGGCACCACCGAGAGGCGGTGATAGAGGTCCTCGCGGAACCGGCCTTCGGCGATCTCCTCCTCCAGATTGCGCGAGGTCGACGAAATGATGCGGACATCGACCTGCACCTTGGCGGTGCCGCCTGAGCGCTGGAAAGTCTGGTCGACCAGCACGCGCAAAATCTTGTTCTGGGTCTCGCGCGGCATGTCGGCGACCTCGTCGATGAACAAGGTGCCGCCATGGGCCTCTTCAAGCGCGCCCGCCTTGCGCGCCTCGCCGCCATTGGTCTGCTCGATGCCGAACAGTTCGATCTCCATGCGTTCGGGCGTGATCGCGGCCGCGTTGATCACCGCGAAGGGGCCATCGGCGCGGCTCGACATGTTGTGCAGCGTCCGCGCGGCGAGCTCCTTGCCGGCGCCGGACGGGCCCACGATCATGATGCGGCTGTTGGCCTTGGCGGCGCGGTCGATGGTCTGGCGCAACTGGTTCATGCAGGCCGAGCGGCCGGTCAGCACGCTGGCGGCGGGCGCAAGCTGCTTCAGCTCCTTGACCTCGCGCTTCAGCCGCGAGGTTTCCAGCGCGCGGTTGGCCACCAGGATCAGCCGGTCGGACTTGAACGGCTTTTCGATGAAATCATAAGCGCCGCGCTTGATCGCGGCGACCGCGGTCTCGATGTTGCCATGGCCCGAGATCATCACGACCGGCAGGTCGGCATTGTCCTTCTTGATCTGCTCGAGCAGCTGCAGGCCGTCGAGCTTGGAGCCCTGCAGCCAGATGTCGAGGAAGACGAGGTGCGGACGCCGGCTGCCGATCTCCGTCAGCGCCGAATCGCTGTCGCGCGCGGTGCGGGTCGAAAATCCCTCATCCTCGAGAATACCGGCCACGAGATCGCGGATATCGGCTTCGTCATCGACAATCAGAATGTCACTGGCCATGGGTTACACCTGTCTTGTCAGCTGCCTGTAGCGGCTTCGATCTTGGTTTCATTGTGTGTCGGATCTGACGGCGCATTGGTTTCAGCCGTCGCGATTTTTGTTTCGGGGTCTTGAGGTTCGGAGCCTTGAGGTTCGGAGCCTTGAGGTTCAGAGCCTTGGGATTCGGCGCTTGGTGGCTTGGCGGCCCCGGTGGTGTCTTTCTTGGCCGCACCCGTGATGGAAAAGCGCAACCGCATCCAGGCGCCGCGCTGGCCTTCCCGGAAGTCGGCGGCATCCTTCAGTTCGATACGGCCACCATGGTCTTCCAACACGCGACCGACGATCGCAAGCCCAAGCCCGGTGCCCTTCTGGCGGGTCGTCACATAAGGCTCCAGCAGCCGCTGGCGCGCCACCTTCGGCAGGCCGATACCATTGTCGACGACATCTATCACAATGTCGTCGTTCTCCTGCTGGGCGACGACGTCGATGCGGCCCTTGCCGAGCTCTTCCGGCGCGACCTGCTCGATCGCTTCGGTGGCGTTCTTGATGATGTTGGTCAGCGCTTGCGAGATCAGCCGGCGGTCGAACTGCGCGCGCATCGGGTCCTGCCTGATATCGGCCTCGATATCGAGCTCGGGATGGGCGACCTTCATCAAAAATACCGCCTGTTTCACGACGTCGGCAACGTCCTCGCCTTCCATGACAGGCTTCGGCATGCGCGCAAAGCGCGAGAATTCGTCGACCATCCGCCTGATGTCGTCGACCTGGCGCACGATGGTGTCGGTGCACTGCTCGAACACATCCTTGTCGGTGGTGATTGCCTTGCCGAATTTGCGGCGGATGCGCTCGGCGGAAAGCTGGATCGGCGTCAGCGGATTCTTGATCTCGTGAGCGATGCGGCGGGCGACGTCGCCCCAGGCGGAGGTGCGCTGCGCCGAGACGAGATCGGTGATGTCGTCGAGCGTGATGATGTAGCTGTCCTGCGACTGGCTGGTCTGCTCGGCGCTGACGCGGACCGACAGATTGCGCTCGTGGCCGTCGCGGTTGAGAACGATATTGCCCTGCACCAGCTTCTGCGTGCCCTCGCGCGCGGTCTTCATCATGTCGTCGAGTTCGGGCAGCACCTCGGACAACGGGTGATCCAGCACCTCGGACTCCGCCTTCTCGATCAGCTTTTCCGCCGAACGGTTGAGGATGCCGATGCTGCCGGACGCGTCGACGCCGATGATGCCGGCGGAGGCCGATGACAGCACCGCCTCGATGAAACGGCGGCGGCTGTCGATCAACTCGCTGGCGCTGACCAGCTCGTCGCGCTGGCTGCGCAGTTCCTGCGTCATCTTGTTGAAGGTCTCGCCCAGCTGGGCAAGGTCGCCTTCCGACTTCAGTACGGGCACCTGGACGTTGAGGTCGCCGGTCGAGACGATGTTGGCCGCACCCATCAGGCGGCGGATCGGCGCCACCAGGCGGTTGGCGAAGTTGAGGCCGATCAGCACCGAAGCCATCAGGATGGTCAACGCGATCACGGCAAACATCAGCGCAAACGCGACCTGGATGCCGAGCTTGCGCGATTCCAGCTGGGCGTATTCGGCGACGCTGGCCTGGGTCTGGCGCAGCTGTGCCACCACGCGAGGATCGAGCACGCGCGCGACATAGAGGAAGGTGTCGGTGAAGCTGCGCAGCCGGATCACGGCGGCGACATAATTGGCCTCGATGAAGACGGCGATCTGCGGCTCGTTTTCATCGACGCCGCGCAGGAAATCCGCGTCGGGCGTCGTGAATGTCTGCTGGATGCCGGTTTGCGCGGTCTCCAGGATGTTGCGGTCCTTGTCGATCAGCATCGCGCCCGGCAGGTTGCGCGAGGCGGCGCTTGTGGTGAGCATCTGGCGGAAGCTCAGGGGGTCGAGCTGGAAAAGCGGGCGCGCGTGGGAGATGTCGTTGGCCATCCCGATGATATCGCCGCGGATCAGCTGGGCGTGCTCGTGCAGATAGGCATTGGCGACAATCAGCGAGTTCTGGATCACCTCCCGCGTCGGCCCCGAAAACAGCCGGTCGAGGCCGCGGTCGATGGTGACGTTGGCGACGATGGCGACCAGTACCGCCGGCAAAACCGCGATGATCGAGAACAGGCTGACCACCTGGATGTGCAGCCGCGCCGCGGCACTGCCGCGCCGGCGGGCCTGCACGACCTTCCAGACCTCGCGGGCGATGATGCCGACCAATAAGAGAATGGTTGCGGCGTTGATCAGCAGGAAGCTGTAGACAACCTCACGCTTCGGCTCGAGCGGGGTGAGCCCGGTGAGCACCATGAAGGTGAGAAACGCCGAGAACAGCGCGAGCGTAACCGCGACTGGACCGAACCAGCGCAGCAACGAGTTGCGCTTCGGCTCAGCATCCGACAAGTCCAGTTGGTGGGCTGATATTTCTGCGCTGGTCATCAATTGTAAAAGGGGTGAGCTTGTTGGGTCAGTCCGCCTGCCCGCGGACTGATGCAATCATATCACAATGTTGCGAAAATACAGCAACATAAAGGCGTCAATGGCTTAACCCGTTTCTAACCCATTTTCTCTGGACGTCCGTTCAAGCTGCGTTCACGGCACGGCTTTGATGCCAGCGCGGCGCTTCGCGACCCTGGCCTGACGCCGCTCGGCACGCTCGCCGAAGCCTGCCGCACACCATCGCGCAGCACTTCGTCATCGGTGCCGATGGTGCGATGGAGCTGGCAACGGCAGGATCGACCAGGCCGATCACATCAAGGGTCTCGCATGCGGGTATCGTCGCCACTGATCCCGCTTTAGCTTCCGCTGACCCCAACGGTGTTCCTTGCGATCCGGGTTGAACACGCGGTCTTCGTTCCGGAAGATCGCCTGCAGCGTCGCTGCTCGCGCGAAGAACAGGGGATAGTTCTGCTCGGCGGATCGGGTGAGGTGATCGGCGGCGATGCTGACCTTTGGATGGTCGCTCGGCCTTGGGCACCGTCCTTGCGAGGTACCGGATCGCATCCCGCAGCGTCGTGAGCATGGTGCCATCGGGCAGCACGATGGGTTCATCAAACCGCGTCGACCAGCCGCCCTTACTCGCCATCTGTCTTGAACCCCTTCGGCAGGCGCGGCGGCTCCTCGACGGTAGCGGCGTTACAGCGAGGGCACGGCGCACCGGCTCCGCCGCAGGTGCATGCATGTGGGTCCGTGCCATGGCTGATCAGGATGGTTCTCGCAGACCCAGCCGGAGTCGTCGCAGCGGAGGCACTTCATGATGGAAGCCATGATGAGCACAACCAGTCTTAGTCGCTTGTGTCTTGCGACTTTAACCATCGGGGAGCTTCACTGGAACGAATGTTCACTTTGGTACTTAAGCCCGGTACCCGCAACGATGCAGGCTGCTCAAATGGAACGCGCCCTCGACAAGAAGAAGACGCAGTCCCTGGTGGCCATCAGCTTGTGCATGAGCGTCCTCATCGTCAGCATCGCCCTACTGGTGGTGAAGTAAGGTAACCGTGTCCGAGAACCGTTTTCATACACGTCAGGCAGCAGCGGCGCTGCTCAAGATGGCGCAGGCAACGACTGATCCCCGCGTGGCCGCAGGGCTGGTCGAGGCCGTAGCCGATCTTAAAGACCAGGCGGGCGAGCTTCCGCCGCTGATCACCACTAAAGCCCCAGACGTACAACGCGACGAGTAAGGTCACCTCAGTCGGCGACCTCGAAGCTGCGGGTGCTTGCGCCTGACCTCAGGGTATACCGAGCTGCTTGATGGCCAGTTTGGCAATCTCTTCGGGATCGTGTGTCCCTGCGGCATCGATGTCTATGATCTTGCGTGCAACGATCTCGCAAACAGGATCGTCACGGTCAACGAGGCTGAGGCGGCGCAGGGTGAACGTGTAGGCGCGGTTAAGTCTCGCGACCTCCTCCGGCTTGATCTTGCCGTCCCTGAACACCCGGTTGATCGGCATTGCCGCACCCTGCCGGGGGCGAGCGTATCACGGGGACTGAGGTGTGAAAGCAGCTCCTCGCCTTCATCGACAGGGGCGGCTCGTCGGCGGGGCGACGTTGCACCTACTTCAACAAGAGCGGCCCCGGACGGAAGGGGCTCCGCCGAGGCCGCCACGCTCAGACCGGCTGTCCCGTATCGTCGGCAGCTTCAAGTGCAACGTGTGCAGCACTGAGGTTTACTCGTGGGACGGCGACTATGACTACCGCGACTGGAAGGCCATCGAGCTTTAGGTAGGTTCGCGCCTTCCGTGGCGGCGGATGTCCTCCGCTGGGTCACCGTACCCACACCACCAAAAGAGGTCCCGGACAACCTGGGGGCCAGCCGGGACCGAGTTCATACGCGCATGCCAGTCGTTCCTTACGCTGGCAACCACGTAACGAACCGCTATGGCGGATCGTTCCCCGTTTAGGAACAACTGGACGGCGAACGAGTTTAGACATCAAACCGGCTACTTCCAGGTTGGCCGGTTGACGATGCCCCCGATGAAGCCCGGCCTGCTCCCCTCAGGCCGGGCTATCATTTGTACAAAGGTGTACTGTCGCTGCAGCGCGGACTCAGTGGAGTTGCGTTGTCGACATCCGAACGTTGAAAGAACGGATCATGAAGGGGCGTTCCATCGGGGGGAACGCCCTCACCTTGATCGGCGTTATGCGGGTTAGTTCGTGTTTCATGGAGCTGGGCCATGCAGCGTCGCCACAGACAGACTATCCCTCTCGAAGAACGACTTGCTCAACATGCGTCGCGCCTCCGGGAGACTGCCGAGTCCCTTCCACAGGGCTCGGCCCGCGAAGAGCTTCTTCGTAAAGCGCGCCAAGCCGACGAGAGCTTGCACCTGTGCGAGCGGCTGATGTCCCCCGGACTGCAACTGCAGAAATAAGACTACAGGTTATGCCGAGCTGCTTGACGGCCAGCTCGCTAATGGGTGCCAGCGGATTGGTGAAGGAGTTCCGGGCGCTAGGTCTTTTCTCTTCCGAGTTAGGAACCTTCCGCTCGCCCGGCCCCCGCCATTAAGTTCACTTTTGTACTTTTGTGCCGGAACGATTGTCCGCTTCCCGCGTGATCCATTCGGCAGGGCAAGATTGCGTGGGAAGTGCAATGCCGCACAGAAACGCCCTCAAGCTCGATCCAGACCACAACAGCGCAATCCGTGCGGACATAGGACATCGGCTTCGGATGCTTCTCACAAACGAGCAGCATGAGGTCCCATCGCACATTCAATACTTGCTCCGTAGGCTGAGCAGGTTGGACGCGACGAGAGTTCTCGAAGACGATCAAAAGTTCAACTAACGGGCCGCCTCAGTTTTGCGCGTCCTTCATTGCCTCGTGCCCATGCGGGCGGGCTGGAAGTGCGGCCGGACGTCGGCACCGCGCTTGCCGCACACCTGGCAGACGAACTGCGGCTCAATGTCTGACAGACGAACCTGATCGGGCCAGCGGTCTGCGCTGATCGCGACCGAGTGGCTGCAGCGGTAGTCGGCGCAGTAGACCAGGATGCCGTGAACGCCGGACTCGCGCAGCTCTGCGAACGTGATCTTGGTCGGGCGGTGGGTGAGCTGGGGCATGCCCTATTGAAGCGCTGGGTTAGGCGCTGGGCAACGAAGAACGCACCGGGATCATACGGCACGATATTGGGTTAGGCGGCGGGTTAACTTCTTGTTCTTTGGAAGTTGCGGCTAAAGTTGCGAAATTGCGACAAATCCGCGGCGTCAAAAATCACGGCATTTGCGTCGTCAAACAACCCGAAAACCGATGAAATCCGGTTCTAGCGCCATTCCAATTCGGCTTGGTGCAGACGAACCAACATCCGTGCCGCGAAAAAAAGCCCCGGCACAAGACCGGGGCTTTCACGTCAGGCTCGGGAGAGATCAGTACTTCGCAACCACCGGGCCACCCCAGTTGAAGCGATAGACGAGTTCGCTGCGAACCGTGTGGATGTACTTCCTGGAGTCTTCCGAGAAGCCCACCAGCGTGTTCGTTGCGGTGAAATATTGCGGGTTCGTCACGGCGTCCATCCGCGAGAAGCGATACTCGGTCTTCCAGAACAGGCCGGGCAGGAAGCTCAGCGCGTACTCGTCGCCAGCGCCCAAGTACCAGCCCTTGTACCAGCGGCTGGCCGTGTAGATGCCCTGCGCAATGCCGAAGGGAGGACCAACGAGGTTGGTGTAGTCCTGACGGCCAAACTGGGCTTCGGTGTAGCCACCCGAGAAGTAGGTCAGGAGCTGCGGGAAGGCGAGCCAGCCGATGCGGCCGCCGACGGCCCATTGATCCGTCAGGGTTTCGCGGGCAACAAATCCAATGGCCTGTGGGCCCGACGTAGCATGGTTGCCGCGGATGTCAGCGAAATCATAATCGACTTGAGCGCCGATCACGAACTGGCTCGCGCCCATGCCGAACTGATAGTCGCAGCCTCCCTGCACGGTGCCGAACCAGCCACGGCCACCGGTATCGACGGTGTCGCTGAGACGGGTGCGAGCAGGCGGGATGTCGAGATATAGAGTGTTTTCCTGGTCGAACAGGCCGTAGCCAAAGCCGCCACCGACGTAGCAGCCGGTCCAGCTCACCGCCGCCACAACGGGCGCCGCCGGGCGAACCGCTTTGACGGCCATGTCGGCTGCAACTGCCTGGCCGGTGAGTGCCGCTACTGCCGCAGTCACTGTGAGCGCCAATTTCTTCATGCCCAAACCCCCAATTGGTGCCGATCCGCTCGGCTAGACCAAGGCGCTCCGGCACCGACTCCGGAACCCAGGGTGATAATTATACGCGGCTGGGTTCGGAATACCGTTGCGGTGTGGACACAGTCGCTCAAAACCGAACCGGAAAGCAGGTACAGGATCGGTTGCACGGATCTATTCCAAACCCGGCTCCCGCTTTCGGAATCGCGCGGATCAGCCCCCGCTTCGATAGACTTGGATGTCGAGGTCCCTGATCTTCTTGCGCAGCGTATTGCGGTTGAGCCCGAGCAGGTCGGCGGCACGGATCTGGTTGCCGCGCGTGGCCGCGAGCGCTGCGGTCAACAGCGGTATCTCGATCTCCTTCAGGATGCGGTGATAGAGGCCGGGCGGCGGTACGCCGTTGGGGAAGCCCGAGAAGTGCGAGGACAGATATGCTTCCACCGCGCCGCCGAGATTGTCGACGGTCTGGCTCGCGTTGCCGCCGGCCGCTCACGGCCGGAGGCGCCAGTTCGCCGTCGATCACGGACGAGGTGATGACGTCTTGCGGATAGAGCGCGGCCAATCGGCGCGCGAGGTTCTCCAGCTCGCGCACGTTGCCGGGCCAGCGATGCTGCTTCAGCCGCTCCAGCGCCTGGGTGTCGAGCTTCTTCGGCGGCAGGCCGTCCTTCTCGCGAGCGCGAAGAAATGCCGGATCAGGTCGGGCAAGTCCTCGATGCGCTCGCGCAGGGGCGGCAGTCGCAGCGGCACGACGTTGAGACGGAAGAAGAGGTCTTCGCGGAACAGGCCCTGCTGGATCAGGATGCGCAGGTCCTTGTTGGAGGCCGCGACGATGCGCACGTCGGTCTTGATCGGCACGCGGCCACCGACGGTGGTGTATTCGCCCTGCTGCAGCACGCGAAGGAGCCGCGTCTGCGCCTCCATCGGCATGTCGCCGATCTCGTCGAGGAACAGCGTGCCGCCCTCGGCCTGCTCGAAGCGGCCGGAGGCGCGGGTGTTGGCGCCGGTGAAGGCGCCGCGCTCATGGCCGAACAACTCGGATTCAATGAGGTCGCGCGGGATCGCCGCCAGTTGACGGCGACGAACGGGCCGTTGCGGCGCTTGCCGTAGTCGTGCAGCGCGCGGGCGACCAGCTCCTTGCCGGTGCCGGACTCGCCGGAGATCATCACGGTGAGGTCGGTCTGCATCAGCCGCGCCAGCACGCGGTAGATTTCCTGCATCGCCGGCGAGCGGCCGACCAGCGGGATCGTGTCGAACTCGCCTTCGTCCTGGCTGCTTGCCACCCTCTCCTTCGGCTCGGCTAACGCGCGGCCGACGATGGTGATGAGCTCCTTCAGGTCGAAGGGCTTTGGCAAATATTCGTATGCCCCCCGCTCCGACGCACGGATCGCGGTCATGAAGGTGTTTTGCGCACTCATCACGATGACGGGAAGGTTCGGCCGCATCTTCTTGATGCGCGGCAGCAGGTCGAAGGCGTTCTCGTCCGGCATCACCACGTCGGTGATGACAAGGTCGCCCTCGCCCTGGCTGACCCAGCGCCAGAGCGTTGCCGCGTTTCCGGTCAGCCGCACCTCGTAGCCAGCGCGCGAGAGGGCCTGGTTGAGTACCGTGCGGATCGCGGTATCGTCGTCGGCGACTAGGATGCTACCTGCGGGCATTGTTTTTCCTCATCTTGAGTCCTGTGAGGCAGGCGAAGGCGTACCCGGAACGTCGTCGCGATTGCTCTGGTCGAGTGGTTGCTTGGCGCTGTACATCGGCAACAGCACGCGGAAGGTGGTTTTGCGCGGCTGCGACTCGCATTCGATGATGCCGCCGTGGTCGCCGACGATTTTGGCCACCAGTGCGAGACCCAGCCCGCTGCCGGAGGCCTTGGTGGTGACGAAGGGATCGAAAAGGTTCGGCAACAGGTCTTCCGGCACGCCGGAGCCGTTGTCCTTGACGCAGAATTCCAGCGGCAGCGACACCCGCGTCTTCTTGCCCGGCACCGACAGGCGCACGCCGGGACGGAAGGCGGTGGTGAGCTGGATTTCCGCATCGCTGCCGAGATCGGCGACCGCTTCGGCGGCATTCTTCACCAGATTGAGGAACACCTGAATCAGCTGGTCCTGGTTGGCCAGCACCGGCGGCAGCGACGGATCGTAATCCTCGATGAAGCGAACATTGCGGGCAAAGCCGGATTGCGCCAGCCGTTTGACGTGGTCGAGTACGGAATGAATGTTGACGGGTCCGCGCGCCACCGGGCGATCGTCGCCGAACACCTCCATGCGATCGACCAGCGTGACGATACGATCAGCCTCGTCGCAGATCAGCCGCGTCAGCATGCGGTCTTCGGAAGAAGCCTGCTGCTCGAGGAGCTGCGCCGCGCCGCGAATGCCCGACAGCGGGTTCTTGATTTCGTGGGCCAGCATCGCGGCGAGCGCAATCACCGAGCGCGCGGCGCTGCGATGGGTGAGCTGGCGGTCCATCTTGTCGGCGATGGTGCGCTCCTGCAGCATCACGACGATGTGGCCGGGCCGCTCGGTGAGCGGGGCGACGTGGAGGTCGACCTGACGATCGCCGCCGATGCGGGGCGTGCCGAGATCGACCTTGTATTCGTTGACCGCAGAGCCGGACGTGCGCACCTGGTCGATCAGCGCCAGCAAGGGGCTGCCGAACGGCACCAGTTCCTTGAGCGACTGACGCCGCAGGAACTGGGTGGAAATCTCGAAAAGGATTCAGCCGCAATGTTGGCGTCGACGATCTTGCCGTCGGGCGCCACCAGCAGCACGGGATTGGGCAACGCATTGAGGATGGCTTCGCCGTCCGACGGCAAGGGCATGCGGTGCTCTATGACCGTTCTCATGCGGCCGCACTCCAAGCGAAATCATCGAAGGCTTCCGCGAGCGCGCGCTGCACGCTGGCCGGTTCCTCCGAGGTCAGGATGCGCTGCCGCCAATCCTTCAGCTTTACCGCCGGCACGCGGCCGCAGCTTGCGGCGGTGTCCAGCGCCCAGCCGAGATGCTTTCGCGCGTGGCGCAGCCCGATGCGCAGGCCGTAATGGCGGCAGACTTCGTCATAGAGCGCGCGGATATGCGAAAACTGTTCGGCGAGCGACGGCGCGCTCTCAACGGCTCCGGTTTCAAGGCGGCGGCCGATCTGGCCGGGCAGCCAGGGCTTTCCCTGCGCGCCACGGCCGACCATGACGGCATCAGCGCCCGACAGTTTCAGCGCAGTTGCGCCTTCTCAAACGAGGTGATGTCGCCATTGACGACGAGCGGGATCTTGACCGCATCCTTCACCGCGCGAATTGCGTTCCAGTTCGCCTCGCCCTTGTAGAACTGGCAGCGCGTGCGGCCGTGCACGGTGACCATCTTGACGCCGGCGGCTTCCGCACGGCGCGCGAGTTCAGGCGAATTGAGGGAGCGCTCGTCCCAGCCGAGCCGCATCTTCAGCGTGACCGGCACCTGCACCGCCGAAACCGTCGCCTCGATCAGCCTCTCGGCATGGTCGAGATCGCGCATCAGCGCCGAGCCGGACTGGCCGCCGGTGACGTGCCGCGCCGGGCAGCCCATGTTGATATCGATGATGTCGGCGCCGGCGGCCTCCGCGATACGCGCCCCCTCGGCCATCCAATGCGTCTCGCAGCCCGCAAGCTGCACCACATGTGGTCCGATCCCGGCGGCCTCGCAGCGCAGCCGCGACATCGGCTTGCCGTTCACGAGGTCGTCGCTGGCGGTCATTTCGGAGACGACGAGTCCCGCGCCAAGACGCGCCGCGAGTCGACGGAAAGGTGCGTCGGTAATGCCGGACATCGGGGCGAGGAGAACCCGGTTGGCGATCGCAATGTCGCCTATTTTCAATGGCTTAGGGCCTAAGCATTCCGGGCCGGTCACGGGGTTCTCATGTTGTTGGCGGATGCGCCATTGCCGCCGCCGATTGGCATTTTGAGCACAAATCTTGTGCAGTCAAGTTTCATGCCTACAGTTTAGACAATTCTCTGAAATGTGCAAGTGCACTGCAGCAAGATTGGCGTTTCCCACAGCTATCGGGAATTGCTCTGTTTTTGCCGATGGGCGTGGTAAGGGCTGTGCGGCTTGAGCCCACGTCGCGGGGCTCCCCCATCAATTCCAATTCGCCCGCTAAGCCCTTGAAGTCGCATGCCCAGACCTGAGCGTACCGCTGCCATTCTCGTCGCCGCTGGACGCGGGCTGCGCGCCGGTGCGGGCGGACCCAAGCAGTACCGCAGCGTCGGCGGCAAGACCGTGATCCTGCGGGCCATGGAAGCCTTCTGCCGGCACCCTGATATCGCGACCGTGCAGCCGGTGGCGAATTCCGATGACATCGCCGTTTTCAACGACGCGGTGAGTTCGCTCCGCCACGCGCCGCCGACCAATGGCGGTGCAACGCGCCAGGCTTCCGTGCATGCCGGGCTCGAAGCGCTGGCAAGCGCCAAACCCGAGATGGTGCTGATCCACGATGCCGCCCGCCCCTTCGTCACGTCAGCCGTGATCTCGCGGGCGATCGCCGCCGCAGGCCGTACGGGTGCTGCGATCCCCGCGGTCGCGGTCGCCGACACCATCAAGCTGATTGGTGCCGGCGGCGACGTCGAGGCAACGCCCGAACGCGCGCGGCTGCGCATCGCGCAGACGCCGCAGGCGTTTCGTTACGATGTCATCCTCGAAGCGCATCGTCGCGCGGTGCGCGAAGGCCGCAATGATTTCACCGACGACGCTGCGCTTGCCGAATGGGCGGGATTGACGGTAGCGACCTTTGAAGGCGATCCTGCAAACATGAAGCTGACCACGCCGGAAGATTTCGTTCGCGAGGAAGCCCGCCTTGCCGCCGA
>CAWFLW010000018.1:0-404062 GCA_963816655.1 uncultured Alphaproteobacteria bacterium
TCTACGAGCCTGCCCGCGATGTTGCCCGGGCAGCGGCAAAGACCGAAGCATTCGAGCAGTCTCGCCGTGATAGAAAGCGCGTCGAGATGCTGTTCGCTCATCTCAAGCGCATACTCCGGCTCGGCCGGCTACGCCTAAGGGGCCCAAGGGGCGCCCAGTTTGAGTTCACGTTGGCTGCTATCGCTCAAAACCTCAGGCGGCTCGCCAAACTCTTGGTGCGACCGCCGCCGGCTGCACAGGAGTGCTTTGCGTTAGGTCCTGCGTAGCCCAGGGGCAACGGAAGCAATTGTCCGCTTCCGGTGCAACAGATGGCAGGCCACACCATCAAAAGCCCTCGTTCGCGACCCTCGCCGCCGTCGTCACCGACTTCCGCAACGAAATCGGCACCTAGCGGACATGCCGCTGCGGTCGCTCAATGTCCGTTGGGGCCAAAGCAGACGCGGCCAGGGCGCTGCCGATGTCGCCGATTGACCCAAAGCGGGCTTCGGCCACTATCTTATGGTGCAGGTGCGAACCGTTTTTAGCTCTATCAAAGCACCGGTTCTACGGGCCGATCCGGCCTGCTGAGCGGGGCAGAATGCACGCGGCGGCGGCAATTTCTCCGGGGGTGAGCGCTTCCGTCGGCGCCTGGCCGCGTGGATATGGCAATCGAGATGAGTAGAGGGCTAGGAACGCGAAAAACCGCGCAGGCACTCTGACGTCGCTTCCGCAAGTGAGTTTACGAGCGTGCCGGCAGTTGTGTCGCGGGCAAGTGCCGCGGATTGTCCGGCAAACAAGGCGATAAGCTCCCTGTCTCCCGTGCCGCCAAGCGGCGCAGTGAGACTGTACTGGCCGGGAAACGCCACCGGCCTCAGCTTCGAGGCCACGAGGTCCTCAATCAATCCGTTCTTCACATAACGCGCCGGCCGGCCGGTAATCACGTCGGTGACAATTGTGCAGGCGTCCGTCGGCTCGCGCAGCGCCGCGCGGTGAGCGTCGAGTACGTTGGCCTCCTCGCAGCGCAGGAAAGCTGTACCCAACTGCACCGCGCTCGCGCCGAGGACAAAGGCCGCCGCCGCCGTTCGCCCATCGGCTACGCCGCCGGCGGCAATGACCGGAACCTTCACGGCATCCACCACTTGCGGCAACAGCGCGAACAGGCCCGGTTGCATGCTGATGTCGACATCGGTGAAGGTGCCGCGATGTCCGCCGGCCTCAATACCCTGCGCGATGATGGCATCGACACCCTGTTCCTCAAGCATCCTCGCCTCGGCCACGGTCGTGGCGCTGGAGATGATGAAAATCCCGGCGTCCTTGATGGCGTCGATGACATCCCGATCGGGCAGGCCAAAATGGAAACTCACCATCTGCGGTTTGGTCCGCATCAGCATCGACAAATGTTCGCGGCTCACTTCACCCGCCGCACCTGTCGGCTCCGGTACCGCTCCCAGGCCCTTGGCGTCGAAGTGGGCCTGCAGGCGCCCCCGCATCGGTTCGCTGATTTCAGGGGTCATGCTGGGTTCCGGCCAGAGCGGATAGTTGACGTTAAGGCTGCCGCCGCTCATCTGCTGAAAGCCGGCGATCCGCCGCTCCGCGTCCTCGGCTGAAAACCCCCACATGCCGAGGCCCCCCAGGCCACCGGCGTTGCTGACAGCAGCGGCGAGTGCAGGTGTAGTGATCCGGCCCATCGGCGCCTGAAGGATCGGCCATTTGAGATTGAGCCTTTCAGTGAACGGATTTTTCGACCACATGAACTTTTCCCGGTGACTTGGAGATCAGGCTGGACGGCGTCTGGCATCTCCGCGCCTGGCGCGCGAATTGGGACCGACGCCCAGAGGCTAGCTGCAGTTGGCTCTGCCGGCCAGCACATCCTCTTTTCGCGGCTTTGCAAGCGTTGGCTTCAATACGTCGTAGCGCCCACAAGGTAATCGACAAAAATGCCGTGTCCGTCGTTGGCATAAGCTGACGTCTCGAACGAGGCAGCCAATGTCCGTTCTTTGGAAAGCAATGCAGACCGCGGTTTGGTCACTGCCACGCCAGCCTCTTTGCCTAATCCGGTCATGGGATTGGACGGGCTCGCGGAGCCGCCCAGCCCGACGATCCGGCCTTTGACTTTGCGGTGGGCGAGGCCGGCGGGGCAACTTCCGCGTATGACCCAAAGCGGGAATTGCCAAGTTTTCCCGCCCTCTAGCTGGCGATTACTCCTCGTGCTTTGATGGAGTAGCGCTGAGATACCTAGGAGGCCCGATTGACCAGCAAGCGCGTGGAGCTTCGGCAGGCGGTCGCTGATCCCACCCGGCAATGGGTCATGGCGATCGGCGTTGCTGCGGCGGTTGGCATCGGGTTTTTCCTGGGGGCCCGGCTTGGTCTTTTCCTGCTCACAAAACCCGATGGCGTGGCCGTTTTCTGGCCGGCCTCCGGTATTGCGACCGGCGCCCTGATCGCGCTTGGTCCCGGTGCCCGATGGCCGGTCGCAATCGGAGCGGCGACAGCAACGATCGTCGCCAATCTGTTAGGAGACCGGAGTTTTGCGGGCTCGGTCGCCTTCGCCTTGTGTAATGCCGGAGAAGCGTTGATTGCGGGGTACCTTGTCGAACGCCAGTTCGGTTCGGATTTCACGCTCGATCGGCTGCGCCATGTCCTGGGATTGATGGCGGCAGCGGCCATCGCATGCGCCGTCTCCGGGATCGGCGGAACTTTGGGGTTCAAGTTATTCCACGGTTCGACTACAGCGTTCTTGACGACCTGGGAGCACTGGCTCGCGTCCGATGCACTCGGCATCGTGACGGTTGCACCATTGCTGATCGGAATTGGTGCGGCCGTGCGCAGTCCGCCGTCACCGAATGAGGCCGTGGAAGGTGCCCTGGTGCTGGTGGCAATCACGCTAATCAGCGTGCTTGGTGTTTTATTGCCGCACGAATCATGGACGACAGTCGTCCCGATCGCTTTGCTGTTTCCGCTATTGCTGTGGCTGGCGGCGCGCTGCCAACCGATGTTCGCCGCAGCGGCCGCGTTCATCATTGCCGTGACGATCGTGTGGACGACAACGTTCGGCATCGGCTATTTCGGCGACCCCAGTCTCCCGGTCGGCGATCGCATCGCGGGCGCCCAGGCCGGCATCCTGACAACGTCGCTCTGCACACTCGTTCTTGCCGCACTGTTTGCGGAGCGGCGTGAGCACGAGGCAACGCTCAGCGAGGTTGCGGACCGGCTGGAGAAGGCTTTGGCGGCCGGGGCCGTAATGGCCTTCGAATGGGATGTCAGCACCGGCTTATCGCATCACAGCGAGAACGCAGCGAATTTTCTTGGCTACGACCCGAAAGAGCCGTTAACGACAGGTCACTTTCTTGCGCTGATCCATCCGGAAGACCGCGCGCACTTCAAGGCGCATGTGGAAAATGTCCGGCCCGACAAGCCTTCGTATGCGGTCGAGTTTCGCGTGATGCGCCCCGACGGCCGCGAGATGTGGCTCGAGGAAACGGCAACGGCCGAGTTCGACGCCGCTGGAAAGCGCGTGCGCATCAAGGGCCTCACGCTCGACATCACGGAACGCAAGCGAGCTGACGAGCACCAACGCTTGCTGGTCGCGGAGCTTGATCACCGCGTCAAAAATGTGCTTGCACGCGTCGGCGTGGTTGCCATGTACACGCGACAGGGCAGCAACACGATGGACGAATTTGTCCAAACCCTTGATCAGCGCATTCAAAGCATGGCAGTTGCCCATGAGTTGCTAAGCCAGAATAAATGGCAGGGAGTTCGCGTCGCGGATATTGTCCGCCACCAATTGGCTCCCTATGCAACGACGGCAAATACGACGACTTCTGGACCCGACATCGCGCTTACCGCTGCGGCAACTGAGGCGCTGGGGATGGTGCTGCACGAACTTGTAACGAACGCCTCCAAATATGGCGCGCTGTCGATTCCGGCGGGCCGGGTGTCCGTAAACTGGGAATGCCGGAACGGCGAAGCTGCGACAGTCCTGATTGTCGGGTGGCGTGAGATGGATGGTCCGCCGGTGGAGGCTCCGTCTCAAAAGGGATACGGAACCAATCTCATTTGCGATCTCATCCCATACGAACTCGGCGGTACGGTCGACCTCGCGTTTTCATCCGAGGGTGTACCTGCACAATCGGGATACCACTCAAAACAGGTGCCGCCGACGTCGCGTGAGAGAGCTGCTCATCGATCCGTTTGTCGAGCAAGGATAGGGCGCAAGATCGCCAGAAGCGTGTTCCACGCTGACGGGCTTCTGCAGAATGGCTTCGGCCTTGCCAGGAGGAAGAGAAACGGCCGCGTAACCTGAGACTACAACGACTGGAATGCGTTGTTCTTGCAGTCGATCAATCAAGCCGTTGGCCCGCTCGCCGTCTCGCAGATTGATATCGACAATGGCTACGTCGGCAGTGCGCTCGGCAAGAAGTCGTTCGGCGTCAGCGATGCTGGCAGCCGGGCCGGCGACATCCGCTCCCAATACCCGAAGTAGCCGCTTCATGGCATTGCCGAGCTGCCAGGAATCTTCAACCAACAGGATTCGCGCGCCTTTCAGTTCCGACAATCCGGATGCATTTGGCTGGTCGCCGATTGATCCCGTCTGGGATCCCGGCGCCATGGCATCCGTTTCCGAGCCTATTTTCATTGGTGCCATTTCAGTGATCGTCGGAACGTCAGTTCAGCGCGTTGTCTCAGCTTTGGGTATTTATTCCGGAAGCAGTTTGGTCGATATCGTAGCACGCTCAGGCCCGCTCTGCTCGCATTCCTGGGAGATGCCAGCCGCGACCTTAGGCCTCGCTTATTGACCGAGCTCGCGGATGAATTTGGAATCCCGCGGCAACCGGTCCTATTCAACCTTGATGCCTGCGAACCTGATCACCTTTGTCCACTTGTCGATCGCGTCCGAGAGGATCTTGCCGAATTCCGCGGGCGTGCCGCCCTGCACGGTGCCCCCGAGCTCCTCGATGCGCGTCCTGATCCTGGAATTGGCGAGGCCGGCATTGAGTTCCCTGTTCAGCAGGCTGACGATGTCGGCCGGGGTGTCTTTGGGCACGCCAATGCCCGCAAAGCCGCTGGCCTCATAACCGGGCACGAAATCTGCCACTGTCGGAACGTCCGGCAACACGTTCAATCGGCTCGCGGTCGTCACCGCCAGCGCGCGCAGGCTGCCCGCCCTGACCTGCTGGATCGATTCCGACAGCGGAGCAAAAATCGCCTGTATCTGGCCGCCGATCAGGTCGGTGACCGCAGGCGCACCGCCGCGATACGGCACGTGAACAAGATCCACCCCAGCCATCATCTTGAAGAGTTCGCAAGCAATGTTTTGCGGGGTGCCGGGGCCGGCCGAGCCGTAGTTGATCTTGCCCGGGTTAGCCTTCGCATAGGCGATGAACTCGGGGATCGTCTTTACGGGGACCGAGGGATGCACCACGACGACGTAGCCTAACCGCGCGGCGCAGACCACCGGCGCGATGTCCCGCATGAAGTCGAAGCTGAGATTGCTGTAGAGCGCGGCATTGATCGCATGCGGGGTGACGATTTGCAGGAGCGTGTAGCCATCCGGGGCTGCCCTGGCGACCGCCTCGGTGCCGATATTGCCGCTGGCGCCGGAGCGGTTCTCGACGATGAACTGCTGTCCGAGGCGATCCGACAGCCATTGACCCATCAGGCGCGCCTGGATGTCGGTGGCCCCGCCGGCGGGAAAGCCGACGATGATGCGCACCGGCCGGGACGGATAGGCTTGCGCCCGCGCCATGCGGGGCAAGGCCGGCAACGCAGCAGCTCCCACTGCCAGATGCAAAAACGTGCGGCGGGGAAATTTCATGGTGCTCCCTCCACAATCTGCGCGACGTGCCGGATCTTCCGCCCGACTGGACGCGCTACGGGAGCAGACTACACCGGTCTTGTGAGGAGGTGGAAGGAGCCGCGTCGCTACGCGAGTTGGTAATCCAGCGGTCCTCGCTACGGGTTTAGTCAAAATATTTCGCTGCGTGGAAAGTAGACGCGTATCGGATACACCCGTTTCAATGTCTATAGCGAGCGAGCGGCAATGTTCTGGTCGCGCACTCGCCCTCTATTTGGTCACGGTCCCCTGCAGCAGCTTGATGCCATCCGCAAGCGTAGTTTGCATCAGCAGCGTGTCCACACCGTATGCGATCATGCGAAAGCCCTTGGCACGAAAGATCGCGCGCCTGCCGGAGCACCGGCGCATCTTCCCGCTCATCGGCGCGGCGTGGTGGCTATTGTTCGTAGACTCCCTCCAGATAGGCCCGCGTCCCCACATGCGAGACCGCAACAGACGAAGTCGAATTGCAGTGCACGAGCGCACTGGGGCGACTATCCTCGCAAAGGGGCGCAGAGCCAGTTCCGTCAAAGGAACTTGAAAAGTTCAGTTCGAAGTGTGTTAACGAACGCCATGAACAACTCAATGCCCGCGACGGGCGGATCTGTTGTGGAGGGGAAGCCCGGCAACGATCCCGAGGAGAACTTGACTAGCCGAGCTCTCCGTCAGCGCATTCGCCAGCAGGAGCTGCTTGCCGAACTGGGAGTCCTGGCTCTTCAGCGTACAAGCTTTGTCGACATGCTCGATCTGACGGCGCGGATGACGGCCGAGGGATTGGGCGCCGACTTCTGTAAGATCATGGAGTACCTTCCGGCAGAAAAACGTCTGCTCGTTCGCGCGGGCGTGGGCTGGGACGAAGGTGTAATTGGCAAAGCGACCGTCGGCGCCGATCTGGATTTGCCGGCTGGCTTCGCCCTTCAAACGGGCAAGCCCGTAATTTCCAATCATCTCGAGAACGAAGAGCGGTTCCGAACTCCGGAATTGCTCGTCCAACATGGAATCCGTCGTGCAATGAACGTCATCTTGCAAGGCGACGGCTTGCCGTTTGGCGTGCTCGAAGTCGACAGCCAATCCGACGGTGAATTTGGCGAGCACGATATCACGTTCCTGCAGGGCGCAGCGAATATCCTGGGTATGGCTATCGAGCAGCAGCAGTACCAGCGAAAGTTGCAGATCGCGCTTGACCGTCATCAAATTTTGCTCAAGGAAGTCAACCATCGAGTCAAAAACAGCCTGCAAGTCGTATCGAGCATGCTTCACCTGCAGGCAAACACCGTCGCCGATCCCGCATTGAGCGAACGGCTCATGGAGGCATCCACCCGAATCTCGGCAGTCGGCAGGGCCTACAACCGTCTCGCGTACAATGCTGACTACGAGAACATAGATTTGATAGTCTATTTGCGGGAAGTTATCGGCGATTTGGAACCAGCAGTCGCGCCCTGCAAGATACAGCTCGACGCACCTGCAGAAATCCAGTTCGCCGCTGACCGCGCCATTCTTGTCGCGCTGATTATCAACGAGCTCGTCTTAAACGCCGGAAGACATGCCTACCCGGATTGTCCGGATGGGCTGATTCGCCTGCAACTCACTTTATCCGCGGACGAGACGGTCTCGGTCTTGATCAGCGATGACGGTGTGGGGCTTCCGCCCGACTATAATCCGGATCGTAGCAAACGGCTCGGAACTCGCATCGTTCAGGCATTGGCAAGTCAGCTCGGGGCCAAGTTGACCAAGCAAGACTTAAGCGTAGGCGCCCACTTCTTGCTCGTCGTGCCGCTGCATTTCCCGGCCGAGAATTGAACGTAGTTCCCATTTGGATATGGGCCGGCTGATGATTTCGCCGCAAAACGGACCTTGATGGTAATCGATGCCGGCTGCCGATCATGGACCTTCGCCTCTCAATCCGTCACGGTCCCCTGCAGCAGCTTGATGCCGTCGGCGAGCGCGGTTTGCATCAGCAGCGTGTCCACGCCGTAGGCGATCATGCGAAAGCCCTTGGCACGAAAATCGCGCGCCCACTTCTCGTTGCCGGCGAGAAAGCCCGGCGTCTTGCCGTGTTTCCTGCACGCAGTGACCATGCTGTCGACAGCCGCATGGAATTTTGGACTCTCGAATTCGCCGGGAAGACCCATGAAGTTCGTCAGGTCATAGTGGCCGAGCCAGACCACGTCGACGCCCTCGACCGCCGCGATCGCATCGACGTTGGCGATGCCCTTGGCAGTCTCGACCAGCGCGATCACCATCGTGCGCGCGTTGGCCTTTGCGATCTTGTCGGTCTCGGCGCCGCCTGAATAGTCGTCGTGTGCGGCGACATTGAACGCGGCGCCGCGTCGCCCGGTTGGTGGATATCGCGTGCAGTCGACGATGGCCTTGGCCTGCTCAGGCGTCTCGACCATGGGCACCATGATGCCCATGGCACCGATGTCGAGGGCGCGCGCGATGAAATGATAATCGCCTGCTGGCACGCGCACGAAAGGCACGAGGTCGAGGCCGCGACAGAATGCGAATTGTGCTTTCATCGTTTCTAAGCCGACGCCCGAGTGCTCCATGTCATAGAGGATGAATTCGGCGCCTGCTTCACGGCAAATCGCCGGATACCCGGGCGTGAAGAACTCGAACGTCATGGTTCCGAACGCGCAGCCGCCGGCCGCAAGCCGGCCCTTCAATGGATTTGGACGCAACGGATTTCCCCCGGGGCTGTTCGTGTTCACGCGTCATGCACGACGAAGGTGGTGACGGAATTGGGCAGCGCTAGGTGTAAGTTACGCAAGGCCACGGGTCCGATCAATGCTGCCGCTCTCGGCAGGGAGATGGGAATTGCGCCTTACGCTGCCGCTTTCTTCCCCTTGCTGGCGTCGCGGGGCAGGGTGACGCGAACGACGGTGCCGGCGCCGAGTTTCGAGCGCAGCTTCATGGTGCCGCCATGCAGCCCGGTGAGCGAGCGGGCGATCGCAAGGCCAAGGCCGGAGCCCTGGTAGCTTTTGGTGAGCTGGCTTTCCACCTGCTCGAACGGCTTGCCGAGCCGGCGCAGCGATTCAGGCGCGATGCCGATGCCGGTATCGGCGATCATCAGCACGATGGAATTGTTCAGCACCTGGCCGCGCACCACCACCTTGCCATCGTCGGGGGTGAATTTCACCGCGTTCGACAGCAGGTTGACGATGATCTGCTTGACCGCGCGGCGATCGGCGACCATGGAGATGGTGTTCTCGATGTCGGCATCGAGCGTCAGGTGCTTGTCCTCGGCGCGGCCCGACACTACACGGAGCGATTCCGCGAGCGTCCTGGAGAGATCGAGCGGCTCCATGTCGAGCTTCATGCGGCCGGCCTCGATCTTCGACATGTCGAGGATGTCGTTGATGACTTCGAGCAGGTAAGTCCCCGAGGTCAGGATGTCGTGACAATACTCCTGGTACTTGTCGGAGCCGAGCGCGCCGAACATGCCGCTGCCCATGATCTCCGAGAAGCCTATGATGGCGTTGAGCGGGGTACGCAGCTCATGGCTCATATTGGCAAGGAATTTCGACTTGGCCTGGTTGGCGTCCTCGGCGCGGTTCTTTTCGTCGGCGTATTTCTGGGCGAGGTCGGCGAGCTCGATGGCCTGCCGCTCCAGCGCCGACTGCGAGCGCTGCAGGTCGACGACGGTGGCGCGCAGGCGTAGGTCGTTGTCGACCAGCTTCTGCTCATGTTCCTTGATGCGGGTGATGTCGGTGCCGACCGAAACGTAGCCGCCATCCTTGGTGCGGCGCTCGCTGATATGCAGCCAGCTACCGTCATCGAGCTGCGCCTCGAAGGTGCGGGCGCCCGGCGCCTGGTTGGCGGCGCCCTGCAGGCGGGTGCGCACCTCGGGCATGCTGCCGACCTCGATCACGGTCTCGTAGGAGGTGCCGGGCGTCACGGCGGAATCCGGCAGCTTGTGCAGGCGCTGGAAGTGCGAGTTGCACAGCACCAGGCGATCCTCGGCGTCCCACAGCACGAAGGCTTCCGGGATGGTCTCGATGGCGTCACGAAGACGGAGGTCGGCTTCGACGGTCTTTTCGGCGAGGCTCTTCTGTTCGGTGATGTCGACGGCAATGCCGATCAAATGCATGCCGGCATCGGCCGAGCCGCTCGAGAGCTCGCAGCGTACGCGCAGCCAGATCCAGTGGCCGTCGGCGTGCTGCATGCGAAAGGACTGGTCGATATGGTCGAGCTTGCCGGCGATCAGCTGGTCGGCGATCTCGAACAGGTCGATATCATCGGATTTCACCAGCGCGTTGACCTCGCCGAAAGTGAGGAGGTCGCTCCGGGTGTCGAGGCCGAGCATGGTGAACATCGACTGCGACCAGAAGATGCGGCCGCGCGACAGGTCCCAGTCCCAGAGGCCGCAGCGGCCGCGGTTCAGCGCGGTGTCGATGCGGCCGCGCACGGCGTCGTTGATCAGGTCGCCCTCGCGAGCCCGGGTCGACTGCCAGTGGAAGGCGAAGCCGAGGATCAGCACGACGAACCCGGTGGTTGCGGACAGCGTTATCGAGAGTGCGGCATCCGAGCCCCAGATCGGCTCGTTCTTCTCCTGGATGACGATGACCTGGCCCGGCATCGATTTGATCACGCGCTGGGTGGCGAGTGCGCCGGCGCCGTCGGGCAGAATCATGTCGGTGACGGTCCCCTGCGCGGCGCCGGGGCTGCCCAACAGCTGCGCGGTGGAGATAATGTCGAGGATGCGATCCGGCTCGCCGAGGCCGGCTTCGACCGGCACGCGGGCGAGGATGCGCTGGTCGGCAGTGACGACGACGACGTGGCGGCCCGCGGCGTTGCCCCAGGCCGGAATCAGGCCGGGCAGGATGTTCTGCATGCGCTCGATGGTCGATGTGCGATCGGACCGCACGGCGGTGAGGCGGTCGATGCGCTCGGCCAGGATGTCGGCCAGCGCTGCGATGTCGCGTTTCATCGCCGAGCGCTTCTGGCGGGTCTGGTCGATCACCTGAACAAAGGCGCCGAGGCAGATGGTGATGAGGAAGGCGATGATGAGGGTGGGCACGGCCCTGCGCAGCGCGGGCTCCGCAGTGAGAAGCCGGTGGTAGGCCGGTTTCGCGATCGATTGCGCCAATCCCTTGATCGAATTGGATTGGACGCACGCGTTCGCCGCATGCGCACGCGCCATGCCTTAGACCCCCGCCGGATTGTTGTTTTCACGCCCGTTCGGAAAGAACCCGACGTTGCTTCCGAATCACAGTGATTTGAATCCAGTTTTCCGGGGCTGTCGAGAGTCTGACGATTCCTTAATGCAAAATAAATCTTGTCCAACGCGAATCCGGAACTCCGAAATCGCCCCAAAGTGAGTCCGAAACAGGAACGCTTCCGCAAATCTACTGCGCGAGTTGAAAACGCTATGTTCGCGACGGCTCGGCGTGGCTGATGACGCGCTTGATGCTCGGGAAGGCCCGGCGCAATGCGCGCTCGATCTCGTCGACGCTCTCGTGCACCTTGATCACGCTCATGGAGGGTGCTGCGCGGCAGTGGAAGTTGACGATCTCGCCGGCGTCGGTGTTGCGCACCCGCACATTATGGATGTCGTGGATGACGCCGCTGGCGGCGATATCGGTCAGCGCCGACCTGATGGCGGCGACCCGCGCGCTTGAAGCGTCGGTACCGTGCGGCAGCTCTGGTTCCAGCGGCTCGATATGGGTGTCGACCTCGACGTCCTCGCCGAACTCGTCGCGGATGCTGCGCTCGAGGCTGTGGGCGATGTCGTGCGCGGCGACCAGGTCCATCGCACCGTCGACCTCGAGATCGATGCTGACGATGAGCTTTCCGCGGAGGTCGTGAACCGTCACATGATGCACGGCAAGACCCGAATTGCGCGCGATCACCATGATGCGTTCGCGCACGCTCTCATTGTCGCGGGCGACCGGCACCGCGGTGAAGGTGAGGTCGGCATCGCCAAGTGCTTCGCTGACGGCGCCTTGCGCGCGGCGCTTGATCTCCTCGACGCGGTCGATCGGATAGGTGCGCGGCACCTTGACCGTCGCCTCGATGAAATAGGTCGGGCCGACCATGCGCACGCGCAGGCGCGCGATGTCGACCACGCCCGGCACCGCGCGGATCGCGGCGTCGGCCTTCTCCGCAATGCCCTCTGGCGCGCGGTCGAGCAGGGTCTCGACGGTGGCGCGGGTCATCTTCAGGCCGAGGAAGCCGATCATGACGGCAACCGCAATGGCCGCAGCCGCATCGCCCCACCAGAAGCCGAGGCCGGCCAGGATCAGCCCGGCGATCACGGCAAACGAGCCGAGTACGTCGGAGGCAAAATGCAGCGCGTCGGCGGCAAGCGCCTGGCTGCGTGTCGCGCGCGCCGCCCGATGCAGCGCCCGCGCGCGCCAGAAATTCACGATGATGTCGATGACCAGCACGACGAACGGGACGGCGGAGATGATCGGCGGCGGCGTGCCTTCGCGCAGGCGGCCATAGGCTTCGACCAGGATGCCGCCGGCCAGCAAATAGAGTAGGGCGGTGACGCCGAGCGCCGACAGGCTCTCGAACTTGCCATGGCCGTAGTGATGTTCTTCGTCGGCCGGTTGATCGGACACGCGCACGACAGCCCAGGTGATGATAGTGGCGACCAGGTCGACCGAGGAGTGCAGGGCTTCCGAGATCAGCGCCAGGGAGCCGATGGCGATACCGACCACGAGCTTGGCCGCGGCCATGCTGCCGCTCGCCAGGATCGAGATCGCGGCGACGGATGTTTTGCTGGCGGGGGGAGTGGCGAGGCTGGCCGTCATGAGCGGCGGTTTAGCAGCCCGCCCGTTAACATCAAGCGGTCATCCACAGCCGCAATCGCAACTCGTCGCAGCAGCAAGTTTATTGCGAATTGTTATGATTAAAGCAGAGTCCGTAGGGTGGGCAAAGCGAAGCGTGCCCACCTTCACAAGCACGGCCAGAAAGGTGGGCACGGCGCTGCGCGGCTTTGCCCACCCTACAAATCAGCGCTTCACAGCGTCACCACGATCTTGCCGAGGTGCTTGTTGGCTTCCATGTGCGCAAAAGCCTGGCCGATGTCGGCGAAGTCAAAGACCTTGTCGATCGGCAACTGCAGCTTGCGGCTTTCCACCGCGCCCCAGATGTCCTTGCGGACTTCCTCGAAGATCTCGCGGATTTCCTCGATGCTGCGGGTGCGGAAGGTGACGCCGACGTAATTGATGCGGCGGGCGGCATGCAGGTCGAAATTGAAATCGCCGTGGGTGCCGCCGAGCCGGCCGACATTGACGATGCGGCCCTTGACCTTGGTGGCCTTCAGGTTCTGGTTGGCGACGGGGCCTGAGACCTGGTCGACGATGAGATCGACGCCTTCGCCATTGGTCGCTTTCAGAACCTGATCGACCCAGCCGGGATCGGAGGAAATCGACGGCAAGATCGGCGCCGAACTCCTTCAGCCGCCCGCGGCGCATCGCATCGGTGGAAGAGCCGACCACGAGTTTTGCGCCCTTCAGCTTGGCGATCTGCATCGCCATCAGGCCGACGCCGGAGCTTGCGCCTTGAATGAGCACGCTCTGGCCCGGCTGCAGCGCGCCTGACGTGACGACGGCATTATGCATGGTGGCGAGCGCGACGGGTAGCGTCGCCGCCTCCTGGAAATTCATGTTCGATGGGGCGCGGAACAGCCGGCCGTGATCGGCCAGCGTGTATTCGGCAAACGCCTGGGCGCCCGAGCCCATGACCTTGTCGCCGATCTTGATGCCTTTCGCATCCGGCCCGAGCTCGGCCACTTCGCCGGCCCATTCCATGCCGAGCACGGTGCCGACGCCGCCGGCCGAGCCGTGGACATGGCCCTTGGTCATGCCGAGGTCGGCGCGGTTCAGCCCGCAGGCGTGCACCTTGACCAGGATCTGCGTGCCCTTCGGCGCGGGCTTTGGCACGTCAGTAATCTCGGGGCCTTTTGCCCCGTACACATAGGCTTTCATGGAACGCTCTTTCCTGTTGGTCGCGAGGCCGTTATTCGGCGGCCTGGCGGCGCGCGCCCGACAGCATGCCCTCAAAGCGCTCACGCACGATCGCCTCGGCATCGCGCATGATGCGCGAGACCAGTTCAGCGCAGCTCGGGATGTCGTGGATCAGCCCCTGCACCTGGCCGGCCGACCAGATGCCCTCGTCGGAATCGCCGGTTGCATAGACCATCTTGCCGCGGGCGCCGGCGACGAGGTCGCGGATGTCCTCGAACTTGGCGCCTTCCCTCTCCATCGCCACCACCTTGGTGGAGATCGCATTCTTGGCAACCCGCGAGGTGTTGCGCATGGTGCGGAAGATCAACTCGGTCTCGCGCTCGTCATTGGCGACGATGCGCTCCTTGACGAGCTGGTGGATCGGGCTCTCCTTGGTGCACATGAAGCGCGTGCCCATGTTGATGCCGTCGGCGCCGAGCGCGAGCGCTGCGACGAGGCCGCGGCCATCGCCGAAGCCGCCTGAAGCGATCATCGGAATCTTTGATCTTGTCGGCGGCGGCAGGGATCAGAATGAGTCCGGGCGTGTCGTCCTCGCCCGGGTGGCCGGCGCATTCAAAACCGTCGATCGAGATCGCATCGGCGCCCATGCGTTCTGCCGACAGCCCGTGGCGCACGCTGGTGCACTTATGCAGCACCTTGATGCCGTGCTTCTTGAACTCGGTGACGTGCTCCTGCGGCTTGTTGCCGGCGGTCTCCACCACCTTGATGCCGGCTTCGATGATGGCCTGGCGGTACTCCGCATAGGGCGGCGGCTTGATGGTGGGCAGGATGGTGAGATTGACGCCGAACGGCTTGTCGGTCATGTCGCGGCAGCGCGCGATTTCCTTGGTCAGATCCTCCGGTGTCGGTTGGGTCAGCGCCGTGATGAGCCCCAGCGCGCCGGCATTGGCGACCGCAGCCACCAGTTCGGCGCGGCCGACCCACTGCATGCCGCCTTGCACGATCGGGTGTTCGACGCCGACGAGTTCGGTGAATCTGGTCTTGAACATCGCTGCCCTCTGTTTCCCGCTACCGCTTTTTTGTTGGATTTCGCGGAGCAGGATGCCGCCACCCCCCGTAAATGTCCACGGGGGGCGGCGGGGCGTCAGGGCATCGCTTTCATGCAAAAGCGGGGGTGATTGTTTCCGCCGGGCGGACATTGCCGTCGTAGAGGCCGGCGACCTGCGCGCGCTGGGCGACCAGCGCCAGCACGCTGTCGAGCGCCGGTGTCGGGGTCTTGGTCAGGCGGCCCATTTCCTGAACCACGGTGACCAGGGGATCGATCTCCATCGGGCGGCCGCGCTCGAGATCCTGCAGCATCGAGGTCTTGTGCGCGCCGACCTTGCGCGCGCCTTCGATGCGCCGCTCGACGTCGACGCGGAATCTGACCTCGAAAGCCTCCGCGATCGCCTGGGCCTCCAGCATGATCGCCTTCGACAGCGCGCGCGTGGCGGGATTGGTGCAGATCACATCGAGCGTCGCATGCGTCAGCGCGCTGACCGGATTGAAGCAGACATTGCCCCAGAGCTTGAGCCAGATCTCGTCGCGGATGCGATCGAGGATCGGCGCCTGCATGCCGGCCCTGGTGAAGGCTTCGGAGAGGCGCTGCACATCGGCCGTGGTCTCGCCGGACGGCTCGCCGATCGGGAAGCGGTCGCCATAGACGTGGCGGATCACGCCGGGCGCCTCGATCTCGGTCGCGGGGTAGACGATGCAGCCGATGGCGCGGTGCGCGCCGAGCTCGCGCCACTGCCGGCCGCCGGGATCGATGCTCTCCAGGGTCGCGTTCTCATGGGCACCGCCATGCTTGTAGAAATACCAGTAGGGGATGCCGTTGACGGCGGTGACGATGCGGGTGTGCGCACCGAGCAGCGGCTGCATCTGGTCCAGCACACCGGTGATGGCGTGCGCCTTCAGGCAGATGATGACGAAATCCTGCACGCCGAGCTCGACCGGATTATCGGTGCAGCGTGGATGCACCACGTGCTCCTCGTCGCCGATCAGGAGTTTCAGGCCCTTGGCCTTCATGGCGGCGAGATGTGCGCCGCGCGCCACCAGGCTGACGTCAACGCCCGAGCGCGCCAGCTGCACGCCGAGATAACCGCCGATCGCGCCGGCGCCGTAGATGCAGATTTTCATGGCAGCTTTCGCAGACGGAGTTCAGATTGCGGCGCACGAGCGCGCGCCGCCAAGTTGCGACGGAGGCCGGCAGTGTTGCCGTCGTAGGTTCGCGCTGAGCTCAGGCCGCCGCGGGCGCCGCTTTCCTCATCGCCTCTTCATCGAACGCGCTTGAAATGTCGCGCATGCTGATAACGCCGATCAGGCTGTAATTGTCGATCACGGGCAGGTGGCGGATATGATGACGGTTCATCAGGTGCCGCGCGTGCTCCAGCGTGTCGGTGGAGCTGCAGCGACACGAGCTGTTGCACCGAGATGAGCTGCGAGACCTTCAGGTTGACACCGGCCGCGCCGTGCTCGGCGATGGCGCGCACCACGTCGCGCTCGGTGAACATGCCGACCGCGGTGTTGCCTTCGGTGCGGACGACATCCTTGACCACCAGCGCGCTGATATTGCTGGAACGCATCAGTTGCGCTGCGATACCCACGGTCTCGTTCATGCGGACCGTTGCAACACGGGCGGTTTTCTTGCGCAGGACATCTCCGACTTGCATTGCGACCTCCATGGCTGAATCTCGGAGCGATCTTGGTATACGTTATACCAATTGTCAAGACGTGTCCGCTGGGGTTTTAAGCGGCAGTGCCGCTATTTAAGTGTCAGTAATACTGACGATTATTTCCCTCGACCGCTATTCGCGCGCTCTTCATTCGGGGGTACGGTCAACAAGTCCGTCTTGCTTCAGGCATGCCAGTCCGCGCCAGAAAAGAAAAACGCGCCCGCCGGAGCGGACGCGTTGGATCGAAACGTCGAGGCCTTGCGGTCAGCCCGGTACCTGAGCCGCGATGACTCTTTTGCGCCATGGTTTCAGCACCGCGATCGCCAGCAGCGAGGCGAGGATATTGGCGCCGGCCGCCACGATGAAGACGGTGTCCCATGTGCCGCTGGTCTGTTGCATGGTGTTGGCAATCGGCACCAGCAGCGCCGCGGTGCCCTTGGCCGTGTAGAGCAGGCCGGCATTGGTGGTGGCGAACTTCGAGCCGAAGGTGTCGGTGCAGGTCGATGGGAAGAGGGAATATATCTCGCCCCAGGCGAAGAACACGAAACCGGACAACAGCACGAACCACACGGGGTCATGGCCGAGCATGTAGAGGCCCCAGATGCCGATGCCTTCCATGCCGAATGCGATGAACATGGTGTTCTCGCGGCCGATCATGTCGGAGATCCAGCCGAAGAACGGGCGGGTCAGGCCGTTGAGGATGCGGTCGATCGTGGCCGCAAACGTCACGGCGGTCATCGTCAGTCCGATCAGCGTCACCGGCACCGCGTCGACCTTCCAGTCCACCGCGATCGGCTTGAGGTTGGCGGTGACCATCAGTCCGCCGGCGCCGACAATCACGAACATGAAGTACATCAGCCAGAAGATCGGCTGGCGAATGACCTCGGTGGGTTGGTAGTTTCGCCGGCTCTGGATGACGTTTGCGTTGCTGGTGACGGCGGGGACTTGCCCGGCTTTCGGAGAGAACAGGAAGAAGGCGAGGATCACGATGATGATGCCTTGGCCGAGACCGAAATAGAGGAAGGTGGCCTGGAAACCGGAGTCCTTGATCATCGCCTGGATCGGCGCCACCGTGAGCGCGGAGCCTGCGCCGAAACCGGCAGCCGTGATGCCGGCGGCAAGGCCGCGCTTGTCGGGAAACCATTTCAGCGCGTTGCCGACGCAGGTGCCGTAGACGCCGCCGGCGCCGATGCCCGCGATGATCATCCCGAGATAATAACCAGAGAGTGTGGTGGCGTAGGCGTTGATCACCCAGCCGATGGCGCAGAGGATGCCGCCGAGCAGCACCACGATACGCGGGCCGTATTTGTCGACGAACCAGCCCTCGACCGGCACCAGCCAGGTCTCGAACAGCACGAACAGCGTGAAGGCCCACTGGATCGACGCGCGATCCCACCCGAATGTTTTCTGGATGTCAGGGACGAAGAACGTCCAGCCGTATTGATAGTTCGCGATCATCACCATCGCGGCGACGCCAATCGACAACTGGGTCCAGCGATAAGCGTCGCTGACGCGGGCCGATGCGGGCGCCGCCATGTGAACCGTGTCCGCCATTTTTCCTCCGAGCGCTGTTCTATCGATATGGACAGCTGATGAGAGGCAGTTTGGTATATGTTATGCCAGTAGACAAGTTAAATCTTGACAGTTTGTCACATGACTATAGGCGGGCGGTCTATCTTCGGTTCCGGAAACTGCCGAAAAAACAACATGCTGCGCATTCCGCCGCACCGGCGAGGTGCGGCGGCTAAGCGAACCCAATCAGGGGGATAGCGTAGATTGCGTCAGGCGGTCACCGCGCGCAGGCGGGTATAGCCTTCCTGGATCAATGACCAGAACAGGGCGATCAGCCCGAAAACCATGATCGTGGCGACCAGCGGGTTGGAGAAGAAGATCCCGAACGAACCCTGCGACCCCAGCAACGATTGCCGGAACGCTTCCTCGGCCTTGTCGCCAAGTACGATGGCGAGCACGAGGGGGGCGAGGGGATAGTTGCACTTCTTCAGGAGGTAGCCGAGCACGCCGAACACCAGCATCAGCATCACGTCGAAGGTGCTGCTGTGTACGGAGTAGGCGCCGATCGCGCAGAGTACGAGAATGAGCGGCGCAATGATGCTGAAGGGCACGCGCAGGATCGCGGCAAACACGGGAACGCAGGTGAGCACGACGATCAGTCCGACAAGATTGCCGAGATACATCGAGGCGATCAGGCCCCAGACGAACTCCTTTTGCTCGACGAACAGCATCGGTCCGGGTTGCAGTCCCCAGATCAGGAGGCCCCCGAGCAGCACGGCCGCCGTCGGCGAACCGGGCACGCCAAGCGACAGCATCGGCAACAATGCGGACGTGCCGGCGGCATGCGCCGCCGTCTCCGGCGCGATCACGCCTTCGATCTCGCCCTTGCCGAAATTGTGGCCGTTCTTGGCGACCCGCTTGGCGATGCCGTAGCTCATGAACGACGCCGGCGTGGCTCCGGCCGGCGTGATGCCCATCCAGCAACCGATGATGCAGGAGCGCAGCGACGTCATCCAGTAGGTCGGCAACTCTTTCCAGGTTTTCAGCACAACCTTCAGATCGATCTTGCCGTTGCCGCCGCGGAAGGCGAGACCTTCTTCCATCGTCAGCAGGATCTCGCCAATGCCGAACAGCCCGATCACGGCGATGAGGAAATCGAAGCCGTTGAGCAGTTCAGTGACACCAAACGTCAGGCGCAGCTGACCGGTGATGGAATCGAGGCCGACGGCCGCGAGCGCAAACCCCATCATCATGGCGGCGATGGTCTTGAACGGCGGCTCCTTGCTTAAGCCGACAAAACTGCAGAAGGCGAGGAAATAGACCGCGAATTTTTCCGCAGGCCCGAACTGCAACGCAAAGCTCGCGACCAGCGGCGCGACCAGCGTGATCATGATGACGGCAAACAGTGCGCCGACAAAGGAGGAGGTGAAGGCGGCGGTGAGCGCTTCACCGGCCTTGCCCTGTTGCGCCATCGGGTAGCCGTCGAAGGTGGTTGCCACCGACCATGGCTCGCCGGGTATGTTGAATAGGATCGAGGTAATGGCGCCGCCGAACAGCGCGCCCCAATAGATGCAGGACAGCATGATGATCGCCGATGTCGGCGACATGCTGAAGGTCAGCGGCAAGAGGATCGCGACGCCGTTGGCGCCGCCCAGTCCCGGCAGCACCCCGATGATGACACCGAGCACGATGCCCAGGATCATCACCATGATGTTGAAGGGTTGCAGGGCCACGGCGAAGCCGTGAAAGAGATTGGCGAGTTCTTCCATCTTGGATCCTGCAACCCTTAAGCTTGCGACACGATGAATTCTTGATTCAGAGCCCGAGCCATTCCTCGAGCGGCCCCTTTGGCAACGGGACCAGGAACCAGCGCTCGAAGATGAGGTAGGCGATGACCGGCATGCCGATCGCGACCGCGGCCACCGTCAGCCAGCTGTACTTGCCGAGCCAGCGCATGAACCAGCCGATGAAGACGATGGAGGCGACGTAGAGGCCGGTGAACGGCATCGCGCCGACATAGATCGCGGTGGGAATGACGACGCTCAGCACCTGACGCAGCTGTCCCCATTCGGCGAACAGGCTGGTGTCATCCTCGCGCAGCCCGCTCCACAGATTGACGGCGCTGGCGGCAACGATGATGATTCCGACATAGAAGGGAAAGAAGCCGGCGCGCGGGCCTTCCGCGCCCCAGTTGATGCCGGCTTTCACGCTGCCGGCAATGACGATCACACCGAACAGCGCGATCAACAGCGTAACGCCGGCTTCCACAGTCTTGTGCATCGGGCCGGCGCCCGGGGCGTTCGTGGTCATGCGATCCCCATCCGCGATCACGTCTGTCGTGATCGCCTGTGTTGGCGGTTCAAAGATTGCTTACTGATACGCTCAGTTCGAGGGCTCGAGGAAGCCCGCCTCTTTCATCAGCGCCTGATGGCGCTTTTCTTCGGTATCGACCCATTTGGCGTAGGCGTCCCCGGTCATGAAGGTCGTGTTGAAGGCGCCGTTCTTCATGAACTCCTGCCAGTCGGGCGTCGCGCGCACCTTGTTGAAGAGGTCGACATAATAGGCGACCTGATCCTTGGTGGCCTTGGGCGACATGAAGATGCCGCGCAGCATCAGATATTCCATGTCGAGACCTTGCGACTTGCAGGTCGGAATGTCCTTCCAGGCCTTGCCGTCGGCGACTTGCTCGTCATAGGCCATCGGCTTGGCATCGAACACGCAGAGCGGGCGAAGCTTGCCGCCGCGCCATTGGGCGACCGCCTCGATCGGATTGTTGACGGTGGAATCGACGTGGTTGCCGACGAGCTGGACCGCGACTTCGCCGCCGCCCTTGTAGGGAATGTAGGTGAACTTGGCGCTGGTCGCCTTCTCGATGCCGACCGTGATGATCTGGTCTTCCTGTTTCGATCCGGTACCGCCCATCTTCACGGAACCGGGGGAGGCCGCCTTCAGGACATCGACGAATTCCTTGACGTTCTTGTACGGCTTGTCGGCATTGACCCAGAGCACGAATTCGTCGAGCGCAAGCATCGCAACCGGCGTCAGATCCTTCCAGTTGAAGGGAATGCCGGTCGCCAGCGGCGTGGTGAAGAGGTTCGACAGCGTGATGATGATCTTGTGCGGATTGTTTGACGACGCCTTGAGGTCGAGAAAGCCTTCGCCGCCGGCGCCACCGGACTTGTTGATCACCACCAAGGGCTGCTTCATCAGATTGTGCTTGGTGACGATGCCCTGAATGGTGCGCGCCATCTGGTCGGCGCCGCCGCCGGTTCCCGCGGGCACGATGAATTCCACCGGTCGCACCGGCTCCCAGGCGGCAGAAGCGGCCAGGTTGCTCGTACCCAAAATTGCTGTCGCGGCGAACGCGACCTTAAAAGCATAGCTACTCATTGGCAGTTCCTCCGTAAGCTTGTCCCGTGCCGTTCTTTGACGGCTTCTCATCACTCTAAGCGCCCGACAATCTCCAATTGATTTGGAGAGTAGCTGCACGCCAAGTATGGCGTCGCTGCATGCGCGGAATTGTAGGGGTAGTCGACCTTCACAACATCCGCGTCTTTCGGATAAGCGAGGAACTACGCACCGCGATGAAACCGGGAACCATATTGGTATTTGTCATGCCAGACAGCAATCGCCAGATCGCTTCATTCTGTCGCTGCGGCGGATTTGCCGCAGCGACTTTCGGCTTATGTCGAAGCTCAAACAAAAAAAGCCCCGGAATAACCGGGGCCGAAGTTCTGGGAGGAGGAGAATATTGTCCGTGCCGAGGACGTCGAAAGTCCCGGCAGGCAGAAGACTTAGAGCCCGAAGCGGGGAAGGTCACCGTTGCGCAATGCGATGCGCGCACTGGCGGTCAGCAGGCCGTCGATCGTGGCCACGAGGCGGGCAAAAAGCGAGCCCATGGGGGCGATGGCGATGGCGGCGGTCTTGGACATTGATGTCCCCTTTCCTGGTGAGCGGCGCGTGGCCGCGTCCTGATCTGGAGATAATTTATGTATACCAGATGCCAGAGACAATCGATTTGTTTGCATAGCAGCATTTATGATATTGCATCGCAATATCATAGGCAGTGATGCTGACATATCTGCATGGATTGGTGTCCGCGGTCAGCCCTTCTTCAAGCGGTTGAACCTGACCGCGAGAAGGTGGCCGAGCCACACCGCGAGCAGCCAGCCAATGACCGAGACGACAATGTAGATCAGCGCGGTTCGTGCCATGCCGGCGCGGAACAACATGAGGGTTTCAAGGCTGAAGGCGGAGAACGTGGTGAAGCCGCCGCAGAAGCCCGTCATCACGAACAGGCGCTGCTGCACGCTCGCCGCCAGTCGGCCGTCAGAGCCGCTCAGCGTCGCGTAAAAGCCGATGACGAGGGAGCCGATGACATTGACGAACAGGGTTGCCCACGGAAATCCCGCGCCTGTGGCAAGCACGAGCGCGACGAGATGGCGGGCGACGCCGCCGAAAACGCTTCCCGCGGCAACGCAGACATAGGGATTTGCCGTGAGCCCGCGGGAGGAGGGCGCGCTCGCTTCCGTCATCGGGCTCCCCACCACTCGGCGAGGACAAAGCCGGCCGTGACGGCAACAAGGCAGAGCATCAGCGAGAACACGACGTTGCCGAGCGCGCCTCGTAGCTTACCGTCATGCGCAAGGATCAGCGTCTGCAGGCTGAAGGACGACACCGTGGTGTAGCAGCCGAGAAAGCCGGTGACCGCGAAACAGCCAGGGAGCCGGTTGCGCCAGCATGGAGACGTCGTGAGTGGCGCGCGCGCCAAAAATGCCGATCAGGAACGCGCCGGTGACATTGATCAGCAGCGTGCCCCAGGGGAAGGCCTCGCCAAAGCGGCGCGCCACGACACCGGACACGAAGTAACGCGCCGTGCCTCCGAGCACGCTGCCGACGACGAGACAGATCAATCCGCTGATCACGTTGCCCTCAATCTCTATTCGTGTCGGGCGTCATCTCCAAGACAACAAAAAACCCGCCACGGGCGGGTTCACCATGCTCCCGCCACCGCGAGGCCTTGCGGTCTCGCCTCGGCAGGAGTCATCAGCCCACGGCGGGCGGGTATCGGGGAACTCCATCCCCATCTGCGACGCGATCCTATCATGGCGAAGAGGAACCGCAAACGGGCAGGGGCGCTCAACGAAAAGGGCCCACCGGAATGACCGACGGCCCCACACTCACTGCCGTCGTCGCCCGGCTTGCCGCCTTCGCTAAGGCTACGGCGGCCGAGTGAGTTCGTAGCCCGGCGAAGCCTTGGCGGAGACGGGACCGGGCGATCCAGTATTCCAGAGGCGGTTGTGATTGAATCGAGAAGCCGCGGCGTACTGGATCACCCGCTTTCGCGGGTGATGACGGTCGTGTGTGAGGCGAAAGCCTGCGCGGGCTTTGAGTTACTTGTGCTTACTCGGCGGCCTGCTTGCGCGGCGGATCGAGCGCGCCGGAATCGTGGATCTCGGCGACCTGGTGGTCAGAGAAGCCGAGCACCTGGCGCAGGATCTCGTCGGTGTGCTCGCCGAGCAGCGGCGAGCGGGTGACGTCGCTCGGGGAATCCGACAGCTTGATCGGGTTGCCGACCGAGAAATACTTGCCGCGGGTGGGGTGATCGACCTCGACCACGGTCCCGGTGGCGCGCAGCGACGGATCCTCGATCAATTCCTTCATCGACAGGATCGGGCCGCAGGGGATGTCGTCCTTGTTGAGGATGTCCATCGCCTCGAACTTGGTCTTGGTCATCGTCCACTGCTCGATGCGGCCGAAGATTTCGTTGAGCCGCGGCAGACGCGTCGCGGGCTTGGCGTAGTCCGGATGGGTCTTCCAGCCGGGCTCGCCGATCACGTCGCAGATCTTCTCCCACACCGGCGCTTGCGTAATGAAGTAGATGTAGGCGTTGGGATCGGTCTCCCATCCCTTGCACTTCAGGATGCGGCCGGGCTGACCGCCGCCGGAGTCGTTGCCGGCGCGCGGCACGGCATCGCCGAACGGAATGCCTTCGCCGAACTGGCTGTATTCCTTGAGCGGGCCGTGGGCGAGGCGCTGCTGGTCGCGCAGCTTGACGCGCGCGAGATTGAGCACGCCGTCCTGCATCGCAGCCGTCACGCGCTGACCCTTGCCGCTAACCGTGCGCTGGAACAGCGCCGCGACGATGCCGAGCGCGAGATGCAGGCCGGTGCCGCTGTCGCCGATCTGCGCGCCGGTGACGAGCGGCAAGCCGTCGCGGAAGCCGGTCGTGGAGGCGGCACCGCCGGTGCACTGCGCGACGTTCTCATAGACCTTGCAGTCCTCGTACGGACCGGGGCCAAAACCCTTGATCGAGGCGACGATCATCTTGGGATTGATGCTGTGGATCTTCTCCCAGGGGAAGCCCATGCGATCGAGCACGCCGGGGCCGAAGTTCTCCACCAGCACGTCGCAGGTCTTGATCAGCGCGGTCAGGACTTCCTTGCCCTTGGGGTTCTTGGTGTCGAGCGTGATCGAGCGCTTGTTGTGGTTCAGCATGGTGAAATACAGGCTGTCCACGTTCGGGATGTCCTGCAGCTGGCCGCGCGTGATGTCGCCGACGCCGGGGCGCTCGACCTTGATCACGTCGGCCCCGAACCAGCCCAGCAATTGCGTGCAGGTCGGTCCCGACTGGACGTGGGTGAAATCGAGAATTTTTACGCCCGTAAGCGCCTTGGTCATCATCTTGCTCCGTACTGTGTCTGCCCCTGCAACTGGCGGGGGATAATGGGTTGAGGTCTGCTTACTTCTTTTTCGCAAGCACGCTTTGCGGGTTGAGGTTGCCGATACGGCCGCTCTCCGAGCCCGCTGCCGGGTCGATCACCGCGTTGATCAGCGTCGGCTTGCCGGAATCCATCGCCGCGTTGACGGCGCGCTTGAGTTCATCCGGCGAGGTGGCGTTCACGCCGACGCCGCCAAAGGCTTCCATCATCTTGTCGTAGCGCGAGCCCTTGACGAACACCGTCGGTGCAGGATCGGAACTGACCGCGTTCTGGTCGGTGCCGCGATAGATGCCGTCATTGTTGAAGATCACGATGCAGATCGGCAGCTTGTAGCGGCAGATGGTCTCGACCTCCATGCCCGAGAAGCCGAAGGCGCTGTCGCCTTCGACGCAGAGCACCGGCTTGCCGGTCTCGACGGATGCGGCGATCGCCGAGCCCATGCCGATGCCCATCACGCCCCAGGTGCCGACGTCGAGCCGCTTGCGCGGCTGGTACATGTCGATCACGCCGCGGGCGAGGTCGAGCGTGTTGGCGCCTTCGTTGACGAGGATGGCGTCCGGGCGCTCCTTGACGATGGTGCGCAGCACGCCGAGCGCGCCGTGATAGTCCATCGGCGAGTTGTTGTTCATCAGCCGCGGCGCCATTTTGGCGATGTTGTCGTCGCGCTTGGTCTTTATGGCGTTGAGCCAGTCGGCCGGCGGCGCGGTCCAGTTGCTGCCCATTGCGTCGAGCATGGCCGACACGCAGGAGCCGATGTCGCCGACCACGGGGGCCACGATCTCGACGTTGGAGTCCATCTCCTTGGGCTCGATGTCGATCTGGATGAATTTCTTCGGCGCATCGCCCCAGGTCTTGCCCTTGCCGTGCGAGAGCAGCCAGTTGAGACGCGCGCCGATCAGCATGACAACGTCGGCGTCCTTCAGCACGGTGGAGCGCGCCGCACCCGCGCATTGCGGATGCAGGTCGGGCAACAGGCCCTTGGCCATGCTCATCGGGAGGAACGGCGCACCGCTCTTCTCGACGAAGTTCTTGATCGCATCGTCGGCCTGGGCATAGGCCGCGCCCTTGCCGAGGATGATCAGCGGACGCTTTGCGCTCTTGAGCACATCGAGCGCGCGCTTGACGGCGGAAGGGGCGGGGATCTGCGCAGGCGCTGCGTCGATCACCTTCACCAGCGACTTCTGGCCGGCATCCGCATTCATCACCTGGCCGAACAGCTTTGCCGGCAGGTCGAGATAGACGCCGCCGGGGCGGCCGGAGACCGCGGCGCGGATCGCGCGCGCGAAGCCGATGCCGATGTCCTGGGCGTGCAGCACGCGGAACGCCGCCTTGCACAGCGGTTTTGCGATGGCGAGCTGGTCCATTTCTTCATAGTCGCCCTGCTGCAGGTCGACGATCTCGCGCTCCGATGAACCCGAGATCAGGATCATCGGGAAGCAGTTGGTGGTGGCGTGGGCCAGCGCGGTGAGGCCGTTGAGGAAGCCGGGCGCCGAAACGGTGAGGCAGACGCCGGGCTTCTTGGTGAGGAAGCCCGCGATCGCGGCTGCGTAGCCGGCGTTCTGCTCGTGCCGGAAGGAGAGCACGCGGATGCCGGCGGCTTGCAGCATGCGTCCGAGGTCGGTGATCGGGATACCCGGCACGCCATAGATGGTGTCGATGCCGTTGAGCTTGAGCGCGTCGATGACGAGATGGAAGCCATCCGTCAGTTCTTGCTCGGCGCCCGGTGCCTCGGACTTCGCGGCGGTGTTCAGCATCGGCGTCTCTCCCTTAAGTCGGTCTCGCGGACGAGTTGATCGTCTTCTGAAGGTTCAAGTGAACGTGGATTACTCAGGCGAAAAGCTCCTCGTAAAAGCTCTCTCACGTAAAAAGTTCTTGGCCGTGCGCCTCGACATAGGCGGCAAGTCCAAGCGTGTGGTCGCGGGCGCGCTTTTCGGCAAGCTCGGTGTCGCGTGCTTCCAGCGCCTCGATGATGGCCAGATGCTCGGGCAGCGAGACCGCGGTGCGGTCGGTGCGTCCGATGGTGAGCTGGCGATAGCCGCGCACATGCAGCAGGATGTCGTTGGTCATGTCGATCAGGGTCGGCGATTCCGACAGCGAGATCAGCGCCTGGTGGAAGGCGATGTTGGCCTTCGAATATTCCTCGACGTGATCCTGAGGCAGACGGTCCTTCAGATTGAACTCCTTGAAGAAATCGCGCAGCGCCGTGATGTCGCGCTTGCGTGCGGTGGTGGTGATCAGCCGCGCGGCCATGCTCTCCAGCGCCGCCCAGGCGCGGATCATGTCGACGATCTCGCTCTTGCTGCGGCGGACCACGATGATGCCGCGGCGCGGCACGGTCTTCACAAAGCCGTCCTGCTCGAGCATCGCGATCGCCTCGCGGATCGGGGTGCGGCTGACGCCGAGCCGTTCCGACAACGCGCGCTCATCCAGCATCACTGGTTCCTGCGACGAGTAGATGTCCATCTTGAGAATGGCTTCCTTCAAGGCCTCGTAGGCCTTGTTCTTGAAGCTCGTCTCAGGCGCAATCCGAACGATCGCTATGTCAGCATCGGCCATGGTTGGCGGCGCCTTGGTTGCTTTGATCTCGGCCACGACTCGTCTCCTCCTATGGGAGACCTCTTTTACCAGAAGAAATATGCGAAGGTTTTTGGCATACCAAATACCAGTATGTCAAGTTGGGTCTTTTTTCCGAGATTTGCCGGGGTATGCTAGCTTGACAAGAACCTCTCTGGCATACCAAATACCATAAAATGCTGTGCCAGGAGGAAGCCCGATGTCAAATGCCAAGGAAGCCACCGCCAGAGTGCTCCAGGAGGAACCCCAAATGTCCAACAAAGATGCCGTCCGCAAAGTGCTTGATGCCGTCAAGGCGGAGAAGCGCACCAGCCTGACCGCGCCGGAGGGCAAACTGGTCTGTGACGCCTACGGCATCCCGGTTCCAAAGGAAGGCGTGGCGAAGTCGGCTTCCGACGCCGGCAAGATCGCGGGCGCGATGGGCTTCCCGGTGGTGATGAAGATCGTCTCCCCGGACATCCTCCACAAGACCGAAGCGGGCGGCGTCGTGGTCGGCGTCAAGACCGCGGCTGACGCCGAGAAGACCTACGAGACGATTCTGGCCAACGCCAAGAAGTACAAGTCCGACGCCAAGATCGAGGGCGTGCAGGTGCAGCAGATGCTGGCCGGCGGCACCGAGGTCATCGTCGGCTCCATCACCGACGGCTCGTTCGGCAAGCTGGTCGCCTTCGGGCTTGGCGGCGTGCTGGTCGAGGTCTTGAAGGACATCACCTTCCGGCTTGCGCCCGCCACCAAGGACGACGCGCTGTCGATGCTCGACGGCATCCAGGCCAACGAAATGCTCAAGGGCGTGCGCGGCGGCGATCCGGTCAACCGCGACGCGCTTGCCGACGTCATCGTCAAGGTCTCGCAGCTCGTCGCTGATTTCCCCGAGATCGTCGAGCTCGATCTCAATCCGGTGTTCGCCAGCAAGAAGGACGCGATTGCCGCCGACGTGCGCATCGTCGTCGACTTCGACTACAAGCCGCGGCCGAAACCGCGCCCGACCGAAGAGATCGTCCGGGCAATGAACCGCATCATGATGCCGAAGGCGGTTGCGGTGATCGGCGCCTCGACGGAGGACGGCAAGATCGGCAACTCCGTGATGAAGAACCTCATCAACGGCGGCTACAAGGGCGATATCCTGCCGATCCATCCCAAGGCCGAAGAGATCCTGGGTTACAAGGCCTACAAGAGCGTCAAGGATGTGCCAGGCGTGATCGACGTCGCGGTGTTTGCGATCCCTGCGAAATTCGTCGCCGGCGCGCTCATCGAATGCGGCGAGAAGAAAATCCCGGGCGCGGTGCTGATCCCCTCGGGCTTTGCAGAGGCCGGCGCACCCGAATTGCAGGCCGAGATCGTCGAGGTCGGCAAGAAATACGACATCCGCCTGATGGGGCCGAACATCTACGGCTTCTACTATACGCCGGCCAATCTCTGCGCCACGTTCTGTACCGCCTATGACGTCAAGGGCAGTGCGGCATTGTCGTCGCAGTCCGGCGGCATCGGCATGGCGATCATCGGCTTCTCGCGCTCGGCCAAGATGGGCGTCTCCGCCATCGTGGGTCTCGGCAACAAGTCCGACATCGACGAGGACGATCTGCTCGCCTTCTTCGAGCAGGATCCCAACACCACCGTGATCGCGCAGCACTGCGAAGACTTGAAGGACGGCCGCGCCTTTGCCGAAGCCGCCAAGCGCGTCGCCAAGAAGAAGCCGGTGATCGTGCTCAAGGCTGGCCGCACCTCGGCCGGAGCGAAGGCTGCGTCCTCGCACACCGGCGCGCTCGCCGGCAACGACAAGATCTACGAGGACGTGCTCAAGCAGTCCGGCGTGATCCGCGCCCGCAGCTTGCGGCAATTGCTGGAGTTCGCCCGCGGCGTGCCGGTGCTGCCGACGCCGAAGGGCGAGAACATCCTGATCATCACCGGCGCCGGCGGCTCAGGCGTGCTGCTCTCGGACTCCGTCGTCGACAACGGCATGTCGCTGATGGCGATGCCGCCGGATCTCGATGCGGCGTTCCGAAAGTTCATCCCGCCGTTCGGCGCGGCCGGCAACCCCGTCGACATCACCGGCGGCGAGCCGCCGATCACCTACATCAATACGGTGAAGCTCGGCCTGTCCGACGATCGCATCCATTCGCTGATCCTCGGCTACTGGCACACCATCGTCACGCCGCCGATGGTGTTCGCCCGCAACATGGTCGAGGTGAAGAAGGAGATGGAGGCCAAGGGCTTTGTGAAGCCGATCGTCGCCTCGCTCGCCGGCGACGTCGAGGTCGAGGAAGCCGCCGAATATCTCTACCAGAACGGCATTCCGGCCTACGCCTATTCGACGGAAATGCCGGTCGAGGTGCTGGGCGCCAAGTACAAGTGGGCGCGCGGCGCGGGGCTGCTGTAAGCGCCCTAGCCGTCATTGCGACGCGAAGCGAAGCAATCCAGCTTCCTTCGCCGCGACAGGAGAAGCTGGATTGCTTCGTGCGCTTCGCGTCCTCGCAATGAGCGGGAGTCCGCACCCGGGGCGCTCTCGCAAGCGGTCGCTTGCGAAGAGGCGACACGTGATCCGACGCAAGGCTGCGGATGTGAGAGACGGCGCCGAGCCCGACGCACGCGACGGCGGCGTGCAGTCGGTCGATCGCGCGCTCTTCATCATCGAGACATTGGCCGAGGACGACGAGGGCTATCGCCTGAGCGACCTCGCCATCCGCACCGGATTGTCGACCTCGACCGTGCACCGGCTGCTGGCGACGCTGGAGAAGCGCCGCTTCGTGGCGTTCGACCGCGGCGAATCGAAATGGCACATCGGCGCGCAGAGCTTTTCCGTCGGCGCGACCTTTGCCCGCCGCCGCAACTTTGCAGCGCAGGCGCTGCCATATTTGCGCAAGCTGCGCGACCAGACCCGCGAGACCGTCAACCTCGCCGTGGTCGACGATGAAGCCATCATCGTGCTGACCCGCGCCGAAAGCCGCGAGATCATGCGTTCGCTGACCAAGGTCGGCGGGCGCGTGGCGATGGTCGCCTCCGGCGTCGGCAAGGCCGTGCTGGCCACTTACTCCGACGAAGACGTCAACGCCATCATCCGTCATCACGGCATGCCCCGGCTGACCGAGAAATCGATCGTGCGGCCGGGCGATCTGTTCCGCGAACTCGAAAAAATCCGCCGCCAGGGTTTTGCGGTCGATGATGAAGAGGCCTGCATGGGCCTGCGCTGTGTCGCAGCCGTCGTGTTCAGCGATTGCAGCGAGCCGCTGGCGGCGATTTCCGTCTCCGGCATGACCAGCCGCGTAACTGCCGATCGGCTGCCGCTGCTCGGCCGCATGGTACGCGATGCCGCCACCGAGCTGACACTGGTGCTGGGTGGCGTGTTACCGGCTGCGCCATCGTCGTGAGCCGAGCTGCGAACGACGTCGCCGCGTGCGGGAACCCGTAGCGCATCTGGACAGCGTCGCCTTTTTTGGCTGATATGCGGTCAGATGTCGCAGGCGACAATCAATGTCAGCCGCGCACCCCTGGAGAACGCCCAATGACCCGTTGCACAGGCGCTTGTTCGGCGCAGTCGTCGCGCTCACCCTTACGGCCGCTGGCCCTTCGTTGGCGCAGCAGCTGGAACTGAAGGTGATGGCGCCGGCGGCACCCGGCGGCGGATGGGACCAGACCGCCCGGTCGATGCAGCAAGCCCTTGTCGCTGCCAAAATCGCGCGCAGCGTGCAGGTGACCAACGTTGCGGGCGCCGGCGGCAGCGTCGGAATCGCGCAGTTCGTCAATGGCGCCAAGGGCGACGGCAACCAGTTGATGGTGAACGGCTTCGTCATGGTGGGCGCGCTCGCCATGAACAAATCGCCGGTGACGCTCGAGCAGGTGACGCCGATCGCACGCCTCACCGAGGAGATCCAGGTCATCGTCGTGCCGGCGAGCTCGCCGATCAAGAACGCGCAGGATCTGGCCGCGGCGGTCAAGGCCGACATCGCAAAAGTCACTTTCGCGGGCGGCTCGGCCGGCGGCGTCGACCACGTGATGGCGGCGCTGTTCGCCGGCACGGTCGGCGCCGACGCCAAGAAGATCAACTACATCCCGTTCTCCGGCGGCGGCGAGTCGCTGGCGGCCATCCTCGGCGCCAAGGTCACCGCAGGCATTTCGGGCCTCAGCGAATATGAAGGGCAGATCAAGTCCGGCAAGCTGCGCGCCATCGGCGTCACCTCGGAAAACCGGCTGCCCGGCGTGGATATCCCGACCTTCAAGGAGCAGGGCATCGATCTCGTGCTCGCCAACTGGCGCTCGGTGGTCGCGCCTCCCGGCATCACGGCCGAGCAGAAGAAGACGCTCAGCGAGGCGATCGAGAAGATGGTCAAGTCCGACGCCTGGAAGGAAACCCTCAAGCAGAAGGGATGGGCGGACGCCTATCTCGGCGGTGACGCCTTCGCGGATTTCCTCAAGAAGGAGATTGTCCGCGTCACCGAGGTGCTCAAGTCAGTCGGCCTTGTGAAATCATGACGCCGGATCGCGCGTCGCCCGATCACCCGCGGCGCGTCGATCGCGCCGGTCTCGTCATCGCGTTCCTGCTCGCGGCGCTTGCGGCCGTGCTGGTGTGGGACGCAACCGGCCTGCCACCCGGCGCGATGTACGGTGTTGGGCCCGGCGCGATGCCGATCGTCGTCGCCGTCGGTCTCGGGCTTCTCGCGATCGGCAATCTCGTCGACGCGCTACGCGGCAACCTGCCGGCGCGCGAGAGCGCCGATCCAAAGCCCGTGCTGCTGATCCTTGGCGGGCTTGCGGCGCTGATCGCCATCATCGGTATCGGCGGCGGCTTTATCCTTGCAACGTCGGTGCTGTTCGTCGCGACGTCGACGGCGTTCGGACGGCGCGCCATCCTTGTCGACTCCGCCATCGCGATCGTGATGGGCACGCTGATCTATCTCGCCTTCGACCGGCTGCTGACGTTGAGCCTGCCTTCCGGCCCGCTGGAGCGATTGCTGTGATCGACACTTTTGCCGCATTGGCGCATGGCATGGCGGTGGCGCTGCAGCCGATGAACCTGCTCTATGCGCTGATCGGCGTGTTCCTCGGCACCGCGGTCGGTGTGCTGCCCGGCATCGGTCCGGCGCTGACGGTCGCGTTGCTGTTGCCGGTGACCTACAAGCTCGATCCCGGCGGTTCGCTGATCATGTTCGCCGGCATCTATTACGGCGGCATGTATGGCGGCTCGACCACCGCCATCCTCATCAATACGCCGGGCGAGAGCGCATCGATGGCGACCGCGCTCGAGGGCAACAAGATGGCCAAGGCCGGTCGCGGCGGGCCTGCGCTTGCAACCTCCGCCATCGGTTCGTTCGTCGCCGGCACCATCGCCACCATTGGTCTCGCTTTCCTCGCGCCATGGCTGGTCGATTTCGCGGTGCGCTTCGGGCCCGAGGATTACTTCGCGCTGATGTGCGTCGCCTTCATCACGGTGTCCGCAACCTTCGGGGATTCGCCGATCCGCGGGCTGACCAGCCTGTTCATCGGGCTGACGCTTGGCCTTGTCGGCATCGACAAGCTCACCGGCCAGGCCCGGCTCGCCTTCGGCATCCCCGAGTTGCTCGACGGCGTCGAGGTGACGACGCTGGCGGTCGGCCTGTTCGCGGTGGGGGAGGCGCTCTATGTCGCCTCGCGCCGTCATCATTCCGAGGAGAAGCTCGAACCGGTGCGCGGCTCGCTGTGGATGACGAAGGAGGACTGGAAGCCGGTCATGGAAACCATGGCTGCGCGGCACGATGTTCGGCTTTCCGATCGGCGCGCTGCCTGCCGGTGGCGCGGAGATTCCGACCTTCCTGTCCTATTCCACCGAGAAGCGGCTGACCAAGTATCCCGAGGAATTCGGCAAGGGCGCCATCGAAGGCGTGGCGGGACCGGAAGCCGCCAACAACGCGTCTGCTGCCGGCACGCTGGTTCCGTTGCTGACGCTCGGCCTTCCGACGTCGGCGACGGCTGCGATGATGCTGGCGGGCTTCCAGCAATATGGCCTCAATCCCGGACCGCTGTTGTTCGCGGAGCGGCCCGACCTGGTGTGGGGCCTGATCGCAAGCCTGTTCATCGCCAACGTGATGCTGCTCGTCCTCAATCTGCCGCTGGTCGGCTTGTGGGTGAAGCTGCTCGCGATCCCGCAGCCGTGGCTGTACGCCGGCATTCTCGTGTTCGCGACGATGGGCACCATTGCGGCAAAGCCCTCGGTCGTCGAGCTGTCGATGCTGGTCGGCTTCGGCGTGATGGGATTTTTGATGCGCAGGTTCGATTTCCCGATTGCGCCTGTTGTCGTCGGCCTCATCCTCGGACCCATCGCCGAGAGCCAGCTTCGCCGCGCGCTGGCCATCAGCCTCGGCGATCCCATGACGCTGGTGCAGAGTCCGATATCGGCAACGCTGCTCGCCATTGCGCTGATCGCGCTGGTGGCGCCGTTCGTGCTGAAGGGGATGGGGCGGTTCAAGGCGAACGAAGATTGAATTGTTCGCCGCCCGGCCGCCCGCGCTGAATTGTTTTCAAATTTTCTGCACGATCAGTCGTGGTCGAATGGTAGCAATCATCGCCTGCGATTTCCGACACTTAAAATCGTTCATCGCATTCTCATCCCAGCTTTTGCCACGATTCAGCCGCGGGCTGAAATCAAAGCCGCTCGCAACTCGGCCCGGATCGGATTAGCCTCCGCGTTGCTCGGCCGGATCAACCGGCCAGTGCATGCATTGGGAGGACTTGATGACACGCGACGTGCGCGATCCCGCTTCAATCATCTCACGACGAACGCTGGTGCAGGGCCTGGCTGTCGCGGCCGGCGCGACCGTGGCCGGCGCTGGTGGCGCAATGGCCCAGAGCGGGCCGATGGCTCCGCCTTCCACCGTGACAACCCCGCCGCGCGATTTCAGTCCGCGCGGTGCGCCGACGACTTACTTCTGGGATCCCGACATCATTGCGGTCGATCCGTCGTTCGAAAACCTCGCCCAGCCCAACGCCGCGATCAAACGCCTCTATACCGGGGTGGCTTGGGCGGAAGGCCCGGCGTGGAGCGCTCAGGGCCGCTATTTTCTGTGGAGCGACATTCCCAACAACAGGCAGATGCGATGGTCGGAGGATGACGGCCATGTCAGCGTGTTCCGCACGCCATCCAACAATTCCAACGGCAACTCGTTCGATTTCAACGGCCGTCAGCTTTCCTGCGAGCATCTCACCCGGCGGGTGACGCGCTACGAGCACGACGGCACGGCGACCGTGCTCGCCAACTCCTACAACGGCAAGAAGCTCAACTCGCCGAATGATGTCGTTGCTCATCCGGATGGCAGCTACTGGTTCACCGATCCGCCCTATGGCGGCCAGCTCTACGAAGGCGAGCCCGACATTGCCGGCGGTCCGAGCAATGCCGGTGGCAAGCTCAATCCGAAGATCGGCCAGCCCGCCGGCTTCGTCCCGGGCCGCCGCGAGCTGCCGACCAACTGCTATCGCATCGATCCTTCCGGGCGTATCGATCTTGTGGTTACCGAAGAACAGGTGCCCGATCCCAACGGGCTCTGCTTCTCGCCCGATTTCAAGAAGCTCTACATCGCCTCTACCGGCAAGGGACCGGGCGATACCGGGCCGGGCGGCAAGGGCGAGATTTTCGTGGCCGATGTCGGCACCGACAACAAGCTGTCGAACGTCAAGCGGTTCAGCGATTGCATGGTTGACGGCGTGAAGTGCGGGCCCGACGGCCTGCGCTGCGACGTCAACGGCAATGTCTGGTCAGCCAGCAATGCCGGCCGCGCGGTCGGCTACAGCGGCGTGACGGTCTGGACGCCTGACGGCAAGCTGATCGGGCGCATCCGTCTGCCCGAGGTCTGCGGCAACGTCACCTTCGGCGGCCCCAAGCGCAACCGCTTGTTCATGGCCGCGAGCCAGTCGATCTACGCCGTCTACACGGCAACGCAAGGCGCCGGGCCGGGCTGAGCGATCTTGCATTGCTGACCAGTGTGATGCCGGCGTCTGCGACGCCGGCATCATTGTCTGTAGCGTCGAAAAGAATGCACGCCGTCAGAAGCGAAAGGTTCGACCCGCGTGGATGATGACGGCGTACAGGACGACAGTCGCAATCGAAGCGAGCGTCAACGCAATTCCGCTCCTCAGCGATAGCGGTTCGAGCTCCATGGTCCGGCCGCCGCTCAGATAGCGCTGAAGGGCAAAGAGCAGAAACGGAATACCGATCAGGAGCGACTGCAGGTAGATGGCGAGGCCAAGTCCTGCCAGGATTCCGATCCAGCCGGCGACCGCTGCCGCCCTCTGGCTCACCGATCCCGCTATTGCGTGGAGAATCTGCCCGCCGTCGAGCGGGTAGAGCGGCAGCAGATTGGCAACATTGATGACAGCAAACATCTCCGCTGCCTTGCGCAGCTCGATATTGCCCGTCGCTCGGAACATGGCGAACACGGCCAGGGTCGGAATCAGGCTGAAAGCAGGTCCCATCAGCGCGATGAAGCCGAGCCGCCCCGCGGTCCGGTATGCCGTCTTGGGCACGGCAGCGCCGCCGAAAAAGGGAATCAGGTAGATGCCGCGGATTCCGACACCGGCCATCAGCATCGCCAGCGCATGCCCGAGCTCGTGCAGGACGATGACGACCGTCAGCAGCAGGCCTTCCTTCCAGCCAAACAGGTAACAGAAGCTCAAGAGGGCCGCGACAGACAGCAGCCATCCCTGGTTGGCAAGCACCGCCGACTGGCTGAAAGTGCCTGCCGCTTTTTCGCACTGGTACTTGATCTGATAAGCCGTCTGGCGCGGGGCGAACGCATAGTTGATGCGATCGTGGAAATAGCGCACGGTCAGCTCGTTATACAGCGTCAGCGTCGTTCCGGCCGGCGTCGATGCAACGATGATTCCCGATTCGACATCCCGTCCGTCCTCGGGTGGCTTGGACAACGGGTGGTCGATAAGGCGGGCACGAAAAACCCCCTTGTCGTCATCGCGTTCGATGTCGCGGGAGACATTCTGAGACTGCTGTTGTCCATTGACGAAAATTCGTGTCAGCCGAAGGTTGTCTGGCAATAGCTCGCTGAAAGTTTCTATTGCGGGCGGGCCATCCAGCACCATGTGGTCATCGGTGACGAACTGCCAAACCTTCTCGCGCGGAGCGTCGATCGACACGGTGAATTCGGAGCGCAACCGATTGCGCCCGGCCAGCGCGTCGAGGAAACCTTTGACGCTGAAGAAGGCGACGCGGAGCAAGACGATCGGCAGTTGCAGTAGTCCGAGCATGGCGGGAAGTCTGACGTGAGGAATGGGTGCACGCAATCGCAGTAAGGGCTGCAATGCACACGGTCAAGATGCCGCCCGGGCGATGTTTGCGCTAGAATGCGCGTCCCGGTTGGTCCGAAGGCGACGAAATGGCAATTCATGCACAGGCACGTATTTGCGTCCGCTTCGCGGTCGCGGCCCTGGCGGCGGCCTGCGCGTTGCTTGGTGTCGTGCATGCGGCGCCGCTGGATGAGGACAGCGTCTCTCTCAGCGAGTCGACGACCAGCTGGAGCACCGTCAAATATTCGACCGATGCGGAGAACGGCTTCGTCGACGGCTCGCTCGACAAGACCACCATCGTCGATCGCACCTTCAAGACATTCGTGCTCGAGAACCGCTATCTGAAGGTCACGCTCGTCCCCGAATTCGGCGGACGCATCCTGTCCATCATCTACAAGCCGACTGGCCACGAACAGCTCTATCGCACGGATGTCGGCGTTCCCTACGGCATCAAGGGCGGCACCTTCTATTATGACTGGCTGATGGTGTATGGCGGGATCTTCCCGACGTTTCCCGATCCCGAGCACGGCAGGACGTGGTTGCATCCGTGGGATTTAACAGTGGTGAGGGAAAGTGCCGGCGAAGTCACGGTGGCAATGTCCTTGAAGGACGGTTCGGAGTATTCCGCGGCACCGAAGCAATTCACGGGCGCGACGGGTCTGGAGGCGACTTACACCATCACGCTGAAGGCCGGTCGCGCTGCTCTCGATACGCGTCTGACGCTGAAGAACGCCCACGACAGGGCCGTCCAATACGAGTACTGGACGTGCACGACGCTTGCCCCTGGATCGGACCCGAAGAGTCCCAAGGCGACCGGCGGCGCCGAGATCATCGCGCCGATCGCTGCTTACACGACGCCCGACTGGTCCAACAATCTCAGGGAGGGCGACGCGAGGCTGGATTCGGGCAGGAGCCGCTTCGAAAAACTGCGCTTCTTTGGGAATTGGCCGACCATGGGCATCGCCTACGCTGCGCCCGATATGGGCTCTGCGAATTTCTGGGGCGTGATCAACCACGACAATGAAGAGGGGATCATCCGCATCGCCGACAACACGGTGACGCGCGGTTTGAAGATGTGGACGTGGGGCTATCCGTCATTCACCAACGAAACCGATCCGCGCAAGGATCCGAACCCGCAGCGGCCTTACATCGAGCTATGGGCGGGCGTGTCCGACCAGTTCTTCCACAGCGCCAGCCTCGCCGCGTTGGGCGAAGTTTCGATTCACGAAACTTATAGCCCGACCGTCGGCATGAGCAACGTGACTCATGCAAATGAGAACATCCTCGTCAATCTTGCGGCCGCGGCGTCCGCCGCAAAGCTTGAGTTCTTCAGTACCGAGCCGGCCACTGCGTTGCGCGTGACGTTGAAGCGCGGCGAGGCCGTGTTGTTCGACGATGCCGTGACGGCCGATCCCAAGCGCGGAAATCGCGTGTCCGTGCCGATCCCCGCCGATAGCAGTGGCAGCCAGAATTCGGCTGACGATCCGGACTGCCGAAGGCAAGGAGCTGATCGCCGCCGAAACGGCGATCAAGTAAACTCCACACGGGACGCCACGGCCCTCAGAGATTGGAAATCTGCAGCAGCTTGCGATCGCCGATCCAGGTTTTCGCAAGGTCCGCTTCGGCTTTACGGGCCGCCGCAGTGTCTCCGCGCGCCTTGTGCAACTCCGTCAGTCCGTAATACGACCAACCGTTGGCGGGTGCGCGACGGAGCGCGCGTTCGAACTGCTCCTTCGCTTCGCCGTATCGGCCGGCTTGCAGCAGTGCTGCCGCCAATGATTGCCTGATCGGATAATACCAATAGGGTGGTTCGGTGTAGGGCAGGGCGTCCTGCAGCGCCGCCGCCTGCTCGAACTGCTTGATGGCGGTGGATTTGTCGCCCTTGGCCTGCGCCATCCGCGCGGCGACCAGGGTGCGCGCGATGCGCAGCACTTCCTGCGCCGGGATATTGGATTCCTTGAGCAGCTTGAAATCGGAAGTGCGCTCCAGCGTTTCGATCGCACCGGCCGAAGCGGTCGCGCCCGCAAAATCGCGTTGCGCCACCTGTGCCACACCGCGCGCGTAAAGCCACATCGCCTTGACATAGGGAATGGCATCGCCGGGATCGGGCAGCGACAGGATCGCGTCGGGCGTGCTGAACTGCGCATGCGCGAAATACGGCGCGGCTTTCACCGGCTGAACCATCGCGATGCCGCGGGCGGCCTCGTCGGGGATCAGCTTACCCAGCTTCTCCGCCGCCGCAATCACGGTCGGGCCGTCGCCCGCCATCTGTGCTGACGCCATCACGAAGTGGACGTTATGCGGATAATAGCCCAACCGGTAGACGCCCATCGGCGCGTTGGTGTCGGTGAGGTATTTCTCATCGACTGAGACCGCTTCCTTGTTGTCTTTCAGCGCATCCAGGTAGCGGCCGACCCGGTAGTAGATATGGCTCGGCATGTGCACCAGATGGCCGGCGCCGGGGATCGCGTTGCGCAAGCGGTCGGCATAGGGCTCGGCGCGCTTCGGCCGGTCCGAGGCTTCCACGGCATGGATATAGAAGTGGATGGCGCCGGGATGGTTCGGATTGCGCGTGAGCACGCGCTCCAATGTCGGCACGATCGGCGCGCTCTGCGGATTGGGCTCGCGGCCGCCCGGCTTCCAGTAGTCCCAGGGGCTGAGATCCATCACTGCCTCCGCATAGAGCGTGGCGATATCGTTATCGTCGGAAAATTTTGCCGCAGCCTTGGCCATCCCGGCCGCATAGGCCGCATCGAGCGGCTTGCGGTCGGCCTTGGGATCGCTGGAATAGCGCACTGCGATTGCGTCAATCAGGGCCTGCTCGCGCGGGCTTGCCTTGGCGGCAAGGGCCTTCGCCTTCTGCGCGGCGGCGTAGGCGGGCGCAACGGCATCTTCCTGCATCGGCAGATTGATGTTGGGACCGAGCACATATGCTTCACCCCAGAAGCACATGGCGCAATCGGGATCGAGTTTTTGCGCCTTGCGGAAGGCGCGCTGCGCCTCGTTGTGGTTGAAAGCATAGGCTAGGCGCAGGCCCTGATCGAAATAGGTTTGCGCCTTTTCGTTCGCGGTCGTGACCTTCCAGGTGATGGAGCCGAGACCGTTCCACAGCGGCGGCTCAGTGTCGGCAAAGGCAGGCGCGGCGCTGGCCGCGCTCATTTCGGCGCGCGGCACCTCGGTCTGGGCAAAGCGAAGCATCAGGGGTGGACCGCCTGCGACCGGTGTCCCGCAGATTGGGGAGGCATCGACCGCCAGCAAAACCTTATCGGCGCTGGTGCCTGCACCGGCGATGCCGACGATGTTGCTCGCGAGCAGCATTGCCAATGCGGTGCCTGCAAGGGCAGCGGCTCCGGCGGAAACAAGGAGCGTGCGTGAGTACGTGGATGTGGCCATGTTTTGCTCCCAACATTGGTGCGTGATCCACCCCGCAACTGTCGTGGCGCGCCTTGTTGTGCCACAAGTGGACGTCATTCGCACTGAATTCGTGTTGTCGAGTATGACGAGACACGGCTTCCCGGGCTTGAAGCCGGCATCCAGATAATCTCCAGAAAATCTTGATTGTTTCGGCAGTTATGCAGGTCAGCCGCATGGGTCAGTGCCGCTGTCCATCGTCACTGGCGACAAATTCCGTTTTCACGAATTCGTGAAATCAAAAGATATCCCTTGCCCCGTCGGGCAAATCACTGGCACTGGTCCGCCCGTCTCACCCGGTAAAGGGACGGATCGCGATCGTCACGAGACGTGCGGTGAGATGCGATGGACGCTGCGGCGTCAGGCGGGCTTGCTCGCCGGACGAGAACGTTCGCAGCGTACGGCGAAGTCGTGTGGTCCTGGCGCCGCGACCGTGGCGTCTATTTTGCGGGAGGTATCCCGCAGACAACGGTGACAAAAAACGCCGCTCACCGGGGAGAGCACGAAGCAAACCGTAAAACCATTGCGCGGGGAAAGCCGGTGTGACTGGCTGAACTCGTGGTGACTTAACTGGTGGGCTTTTTTTGTTGCCCTCCAGGCTGCGGGTGCATTCGGCGCCCGGCTTTCCCTGCGCCCTTTCTTCGGAGGGGGACAACGAACATGCAAAACTCAGGCGAAATCGCGCCGTGAGAACGAGAATGCGTGCCCCGTCATTGCGAGCGAAGCGAAGCAATCCAGCTCCTTCGCCGCGGAGACAAAGCTGGAGTGCTTCGTCGCTTCGCTCCTCGCAATGACGAAGAGAGCATTTTCATTCGCTTGACCTCCCAACCGCCTGATCCCGTTCGCCTTTGCTCATGTCATCCCACTCCGCGGGAAACAAATTCAACTCCGTTGAGATCGTCAGTCATTCCGATGATCATCGCGTGAGCAACACAGCGAGGCGCCAATGGCGAAGATGCGAGCGATCGATGCCGCGGTACGCGTTCTGGAGAGGGAGGGCGTCTCGATCGCCTTCGGCGTTCCCGGAGCCGCAATCAATCCGCTTTACTCCGCCCTGAAGGCGCGAGGTTCGATCGGCCATATCCTGGCTCGCCATGTCGAGGGCGCCTCGCACATGGCGGAAGGCTATAGCCGCGCGAAACCAGGCAATATCGGCGTCTGCATCGGCACCTCCGGGCCGGCCGGCACCGACATGATCACCGGACTCTATTCGGCAATCGCCGATTCCATTCCGATCCTCTGCATCACCGGACAGGCGCCGCGGGCACGGCTCTACAAGGAGGATTTCCAGGCGATCGACATCGAGGCGATTGCAAAGCCCGTGACCAAATGGGCGGTCACCGTGCGCGAGCCCGGCCTCGTGCCGCGCGTGTTCAGCCAGGCCTTCCACGTGATGCGCTCGGGACGGCCGGGGCCCGTGCTGATCGACTTGCCGCTCGACGTGCAACTCGCCGAGATCGAGTTCGACGACACGACCTACGCACCGCTGCCGGTGTATAAGCCCGCGGCGACCCGCAAGCAGGTCGAGAGGGCGCTGGAGATGCTCAACGCCGCGGAGCGGCCGCTGATCGTGGCCGGCGGCGGCGTCATCAATGCCGATGCCTCCGATTTGCTGGTGGCGTTCGCCGAAACCGTCAACGTGCCTGTCGTGCCGACCCTGATGGGGTGGGGCGCCATCCCCGACGATCACGTGCTGATGGCGGGTATGGTGGGGCTGCAGACCAGCCACCGCTACGGCAACGCCACCATGCTGCAATCCGACTTCGTGCTCGGGATCGGCAACCGCTGGGCCAACCGGCACACCGGCTCGATCGAGACCTACACCAAAGGCCGCAAGTTCGTGCATGTCGACATCGAGCCGACACAGATCGGCCGCGTCTTCAATCCCGATCTCGGTATCGTCTCGGACGCAAAGGCTGCGCTTGAGCTGTTCGTTGCGATCGCCAGGGAATGGCGCAAGGCCGGCAAGCTCAGGGAACGGCAAGCCTGGCCCGCCTCGTGCCAGGATCGCAAGCGAACCATGCAGCGGCGCAGCCACTTCGACGACATCCCGATCAAGCCGCAGCGCGTCTATGCCGAGATGACCAAAGCGTTCGGTCGCGACACTTGCTTCGTCAGCGTCATCGGCCTCTCGCAGATTGCCGGCGCGCAGTTTTTGGGTGTCTACAAGCCGCGCAACTGGATCAACGCGGGACAGGCGGGACCACTCGGCTGGACCTTGCCGGCTGCGCTCGGTGTGCGCGTCGCGGATCCCACGCGCGAGATTGTCGCGCTGTCGGGCGACTACGACTTCCAGTTCCTGATCGAGGAGCTCGCCGTCGGCGCGCAGTTCAAGCTGCCCTACATCCACGTCGTCGTGAACAATGCCTATCTCGGGCTGATCCGCCAGGCGCAGCGCGGCTTCGACATGGACTACCAGGTGCAGCTTTCGTTCGAGAACATCAACGCGCCGGAGCTCGGTGCCTACGGCGTCGACCATGTCGCCGTCGCCGAGGGGTTAGGGTGCAAGGCGATCCGCGTGACCGACCCGCATCACGCCCAGGCTGCGTTTGCCACCGCGCGGCAATGGATGAAGGAGTACGGCGTGCCCGTGGTGGTCGAGTTCATCCTCGAGCGCGTCACCAACATTTCGATGGGCGCCGAAATCGATAACGTCATCGAGTTCGAGGAGATCCTGGATTTGCCGCTTGATGATGCCCCGGCAGCCCGCGCCGACGCGCTGCAGCCGGCCTGACGATTGATCATCGCTGTCATACGAGGGTTCTGACCGTGCCAAGATTTGCCGCCAATCTCACCATGCTGTTCGGGGAGATGCCGTTCATGGACCGCTTTGCCGCGGCGAAGGCTGCCGGCTTTCGCGGCGTCGAGTATCTCTTTCCCTATGATTTCGAGAAAGCCGAGTTGCAGGAGCAATTGCAGCAACATGATCTTGCGCTGGTGCTGCACAATCTGCCGGCCGGCAACTGGGCGGCCGGCGAGCGCGGCATCGCGATCCTGCCAGATCGGGTGAAGGAATTCCGTGACGGGGTGCATCGCGCCATCGACTACGCCAAGGCGCTGGATTGCCGGCAATTGAATTGCCTGGTTGGCATTGCGCCCGATGATGCCGATACATTCGAGCTGAACGAGGTTCTGGTTTCGAACTTGTGCTACGCCGCCGACGCGTTGGGGCGGGAGCGTATCAAATTGCTGATCGAGCCGATCAACACCTTGGATATTCCCGGCTTCTTCCTGAACAGGACCGAGCAGGCCGCGCAGATTATCTCCGACGTCCGCTCGCATAATCTGTTCATCCAGTATGACATCTACCACATGCAGATCATGGAGGGTGATGTCGCCCGCTCTTTGCAAAAGCATCTCGACCGCATCGGCCATGTGCAGCTCGCCGACAATCCCGGCCGCCACGAGCCGGGCACCGGGGAAATCAACTATCCCTTTCTGTTTCGCCATCTCGACGCCATCGGCTATCGCGGCTGGGTCGGCTGCGAATACAAGCCGCGGACCACGACGGTCGACGGCCTTGGCTGGCATGCCGCGCAGATTTTCGAGACCTGAGGAAAAAGGTGCATGATTGATATGAATATGAACGAATGGTTCCGGGAACTGCCCGGCATTCGTGCAGCGGAACCGGAACATCCGGTCCGGCGAGAGGTTGAATCCTATCTTTCAACCCACCGGAGGACATGATGAAGAACCGTATTGCTGTTTCGCTGATCGCTGTCTCGATGTTCGCGTCGGGCGCGGCGTTCGCGCAATCCACCACCGTGCAGGGCGCAAATGAGGGCGCGCGCACCGGCGGCGAGGTCGGCGGCCCGGTCGGCGCCATCGTTGGCGGCACCGTGGGCGCGGCCGTTGGTGCTGCTGTGGAAATCCCCAATGCGGTGATCACCTCGATTCCGCGGGGCGAGCGTTCGGTCGTTGTGCAGGAGCGCATCGTGGTCGGTGAGCCGCTGCCGCCGAGCGTGGAACTGCGGGTGGTGCCGAACCACGCCGAGTACCGCTACGCCGTGATCAACGATCGCCGCGTGATCGTCGAGCCGCGCACGCGCAAGGTGATCAGGGTGATCGACTGACGCAAATCTGCCGACGCAAATCCGCGTCGACAGGAACAGTCCCTGTGGAGCATGTCTCCGCGGGGACTTTTCTATGAGGTCTGCGTTCGGTTGCGGCTGACGACCCAGTCGAGCGTGGCGGCAAGCGCGAGGCCGGCGCAGGCTGCGGCTGCATCTACGACGAAGTCCGAGATGCGGGCGTGGCGTCCCGGGACCCAGAACTGCAATATTTCCATCGTGCCGGTCAGCGCGACGGCGACAACCGCGGTCACCAGCCGATTTTTCCGGTAGGCAAGGCCGAAGGCGAGGCCGACCAGAACAAACGCGAGCGCATGCTCGCCGTTCTGACCGAGATCGGCGTGCGGGCGGTAACGCGGCGGGCCGAGCGTCGCAAAGGTAACGGCGGCGGCGAGGCCCCAGGCAATCAATCGAAGAAAGGTCGTCATGACGTCTGGATAACACGAATGGATCGCGAATATTCCGCAAGTGCGAAATGCCGCAGCACGTGGTTAATCGGGATGCTTAAAGCGGCTGCCGCACGCCCAGCCCGTGCATGAAGCGCTCCCGTATTTGCACGGGATCGCGCCGCGTGGTTCCGGTTCCCGGCTTGTCGTCGATACGCACGCCGATCAGTGTCGGGCCGATGGCGGTGTAGGATTGCGCGATCAGCCGCTCAAAGTCCTCTTCATCCGCCGCCCAGGCGTTGTTGGCAGCCGCTCGCGGTCGTAATCGCGACGAGCTCGGCGCCTGCGTGGTGAAAGCCTGCTTGATCGAGCGGTCGGCGACGAACTCGAATTCGTCGAGCCGCGTGCAGGTGTGATGCTCCATCTGCAGCACGATCTCGTGCCAGCTGTGCGGCGAGGTGTCCGCGGCCGCCATGGGGTCTCGCTTGAACGCGCGAGCCTTCGGTTTGGGCAGCGATACGCGGGCGAAACTTGACGCGGCGGGCGGGATTGTCAACATGCGGCGATCGTAAGTGCGCATGCGATAATGTGAGATGGCGCGCTTGCGCCGATGTGAGAGACAAGGCCGTAAGGGCCACTATCAAGGCTGCGGCACAAGCAGCGGGACCGGGAGGAAGCCATGAACAAATGGTTGCGGGCGGCGGCAGCGGCAGCTTCCATTCTGGCCAGCAGCGACATCGCCGGCGCGCAATCGTTTCCGTCGAAACCGGTGCGCCTTTTTGTACCCTATCCTGCCGGCGGCGCCGTCGACGTGCTGGCGCGCACGCTGGGCGACGTGGTGTCGAAGACATGGGGACAGCCGGTTGTGGTGGAGAACCGCCCCGGAGCCGGCGGGGTGATCGCGTCGCAGGCGCTGGCCACGGCGCCGCCGGACGGCCACACGCTGATCGTCGTGGCAAGTGGACACGCCACCAACCCGTTTCTCTATCCAACGTTGCCCTACGACACGTTTAAGGACTTCGCGCCGATATCGCTCTTGGCATCATCGCCGAACATTCTTTTGGTCCGCGCTGACTCGCCGTTCAAGACGCTTGGTGACGTGATTGCGCAGGCCAAGGCCAAGCCTGGCAGCCTTTCCTTTGCCCATGCCGGCACCGGCACCTCGACCCATTTCGCGGGCGAGCTTCTCAAGAGCCTTGCCAAGGTCGATATCGTTGCCGTTCCCTACAAGGGCGGCGCGCCCGCGATCAACGATCTCATCGGCGGACGAGATTCCGCTGTCCTTCAACAACGGGCCGGAATCGGTCGGACAGATCGCGGGCGGGACGGTGAGGGCGCTTGCGGTCACCACCGCCCAGCGCGCGGCATTCCTGGCCGACGTGCCGAGCATGGGCGAAACCGTCCCCGGATACGACACCGAGGTGTGGTGGGGCGTGCTCGGCCCAGCCGGCATGCCGCCCGATCTCGTGGCGAGGCTTTCGCGCGATTTCGTCGATGCCTTGAACAGCGCCCCGGTGAAGGAGCGGCTCACGAAACTGGGCGCCTCCTCGATCGGCAGCTCGCCGCAGGCCTTCGATGCCAAGATCCACGCTGACTATGACAAGTGGGGACCGATCATCAAGGCCGCCGGCATGAAGGTGGAATAGCAACATGACTGCGCCGCCCTGCTTGCCGCCGCGCGAGGTCACGCCGCCGAAAGCGCCGTTGCCGCCGCTTTCCTGCGATACGCATGCGCATGTGTTCGGACCGGGGGATCTCTTTCCCTATGCCGACGACCGCAGCTACACGCCGCCGGATGCGCCGCTGGAAAAATATCTGGGCATGCTGGATGCACTCGGATTTGCGCGCGGCGTGCTGGTGCAGGGCAGCGCACATGGCCATGACAATTCCGCGATGCTCGATGCGCTATCGCGGCGGCCGGACCGCCTGCGCGGCGTAGCGGTCGCTGATGCCAGCATTTCGCGTGCTGAGCTCGAGAAGTGGCACCGGCTCGGCGTTCGCGGCCTGCGCTTCAATCATTTCTTTCGCGGCGGGCAATTACACTATCGCGGCGGCGTGCCGCTCGAAGCAGCCAAGACATTGGCGCCGGTCATGAAGGAATGCGGCTGGCACCTGCAGCTCTGGATCGACGTCAAGGATTTGCCGGACACGATTCCGGTCCTGAAGGCATTGGGTCTCCCTGTCGTCATCGACCATATGGGCCGTACCGACGCTCGCGCCGGCACGGCGACGCCGGGCTTCCAGAGCCTCCTGCGTGCCGTCGGCGACGGCTGGTGCTGGTCAAAGCTATCGGGCGCGCACCGGCTTAGCATCAATGCGCCTGATTATCCCGACGCTCGGCCGTTTCATGAGGCGCTGGTCCGCGCCAATCCCGATCGTCTGGTGTGGGGCGGCGACTGGCCGCATCCGCGCGTGGAAGGCGAAATGCCCGACGCTGGACATCTGCTCGAGTTATTTCAGATGTGGACCCCGGATCAGGCAGTGCAGCACAGGATACTCGTCAGCAATCCGGCAAGGCTCTATGATTTTCCAAACTGAAAGTCGGTCAGAATATGTCTGTTAACAACAAGCGCGTCTTCTACGTCAAATATCTCGCCCACGATATCTACGTTGAAATCCTCAAGAATCGGCCCGACGTGCGGCTCGACCGGCTCGAGAACGAGAGCCCGGCCGAGGTCTTTACGCCCATTTTGGCCGACGCCCACGCCTACCAGATCGGCGCGGCACGCGATGAGCTGGCGCGGCATTTCCATGCCGACAAGGATCTGCTGAAGCGGACGCCGAACCTGTTGATCGTATCGTCCAACGGCGCGGGCTTCGATCCTGTCGATGTCGACGCCTGTACCGAGGCGGGTGTGCTTGTCGTCAACCAGTCCGGCGGAAACGCCAATTCGGTGGCCGAACATGCGCTCGGCATGCTGATCACCTTGTCGAAGCGCATCCTGGAGTCCGATCGGGCGCTGCGGCGCGATCGGAACGTCAACCGCAATGCGCTGATCGGCAACGAGGCCAAGGGCAAGACCATCGGCGTGATCGGGCTCGGCAATGTCGGCCGCCGCATCGCCGAACTCTGTAACGGCCTGCTGCACATGAAGGTGATCGCCTACGATCCCTATCCTCTCAAAGGAAGAGATGGCGGCGCGGGGAGGGGAGAAGGTCGAGCTCGACGATCTCTTGCGGCGCTCCGACTTCGTCTCGATCAGCTGTCCGCTGAACAGCGGCAGCCGCGGCATGATCGGTGCGCGCGAATTTGCGCTGATGCAGCCGCACGCCTTCTTCATCACGACCGCGCGCGGCTTCATCCACGACGAGCGTGCGCTCTATGATGCGCTGAAGGAGAAGCGCATTGCGGGTGCCGGTCTCGACGTCTGGGACAAAGAACCGCCGCCGCCGGAACATCCGCTGCTGCAGTTCGACAATGTGCTGGCGAGCCCGCACACGGCGGGGGTCACCAAGGAAGCGCGGGTCAATATGGGCCGGATCGCCGCCGAGCAACTGCTCGACGCGCTCGACGGCAAGCGACCGCCGCGCATCGTCAATCCCGAGGTCTGGCCGACCTATGCCAAGCGGTTCGAGCGTGCGTTCGGGTTCACGCCGAAATAGCGCTGAGGGAGGCGCGAACGGACGGAGAAGAATTCCTCCGCCGCCGGGTCGAAAAGGGGCAAAAATCCCACTGCGGAACCCGCTTCCGGCGAAGCGCGCATTGCTATTTTCGCTGATATCTCGACTACTTAGCCGGTAAGGCCCATTTTCACTGTGTGCCCGATGCCCCGGGCGCCAGGGAACATGCGATATGGCCAAGGTACGCAAAGCTGTTGCGCAACGCGCCGTCCCGGATCGGGCGCCGGTTTGCCCAGTTCGTTGCGATCGCCGCCGCCAGCCTGCCTTCGGCTGGCGCCTGATCGCGACCCACTCAGACCCCCGACATCATTCCGGAACGATGCGAACGGCGCCGCGCGCGGCGCTGCTGGCAAATGCCGCGTAGGATTTCAGCGCGGTCGTGACTGCGCGCTTGCGCGGCGCCGGCTTCCAGGCCGCCTTGCCCTTCGCCACCATCGCAGCGCGACGGCGTTCGAGTTCGGCTTCCGGCACCGCGAGGTTGATCCTGCGGTTGGGGATGTCGAGCTCGATGGTGTCGCCTTCCTCGAACGAGACCGATCAGGCCGCCTTCGGCGGCTTCCGGCGAGATGTGGCCGATCGACAGGCCCGACGAGCCGCCGGAGAAGCGGCCGTCGGTGATCAGCGCGCAGGCTTTGCCGAGGCCCTTCGATTTCAGATAGCTCGTCGGATACAGCATCTCCTGCATGCCGGGGCCGCCGCGCGGGCCTTCGTAGCGCACCACGACGACGTCGCCGGCTTTCACCTTGTTGCCCAAAATGGCTTCGACGGATGCGTCCTGGCTCTCGAAGACGCGGGCGGGACCGGAAAATTTCAGAATGCTGTCGTCGACGCCGGCGGTCTTCACGATGCAGCCGTCCTTGGCGAGATTGCCGAACAGCACGGCAAGGCCGCCATCCTTCGAGTAGGCGTGCGCGGCGTTGCGGATCACGCCCTTCTCGCGATCGATATCGACGTCATCGAAGCGCCGGTCCTGGCTGAAGGCGACTTGCGTCGGCACGCCGCCGGGGGCGGCCTTGTAGAAATTGCGCACCTTCTCGCTCGAGGTGCGCACGATGTCCCAGCGGTCGAGCGCATCTGCCATGGTGGTCGCGTGCACGGTCGGAAGGTTGGTGGTGATCAGGCCGGCGCGGTCGAGCTCGCCGAGGATCGCCATGATGCCGCCGGCGTGATGCACGTCCTCCATGTGGACGTCCTGCACCGAGGGCGCGACCTTGCAGAGCACGGGCACCTTGCGCGAGAGCCGGTCGATGTCGCTCATCGTGAACGGCACCTCGCCCTCATGCGCGGCGGCGAGCAGATGCAACACGGTGTTGGTCGAGCCGCCCATGGCGATATCGAGCGTCATCGCGTTCTCGAATGCCTTGAAGCTCGCGATGCCGCGCGGCAGCACGCTGGCGTCGTCCTGCTCGTAGTAGCGGCGCGCGAGATCGACGATGAGATGGCCGGCCTCGACGAACAGGCTCTTGCGGTCGGCATGGGTCGCCAGTACCGAGCCGTTACCGGGCAGCGCGAGGCCCAGCGCCTCGGTCAGGCAGTTCATGGAATTGGCGGTGAACATGCCCGAGCAGGAGCCGCAGGTCGGGCAGGCCGAGCGCTCGATCTCCTCGACCTCGGCATCGGTGACGGAAGAGTCCGCCGCGGCCACCATGGCGTCGATCAGGTCGACCGCGCGCTTCTTGCCCTTCAGCACGATCTTGCCCGACTCCATCGGTCCGCCCGAGACGAACACGGTCGGGATGTTGATGCGCAGCGAGGCCATCAGCATGCCGGGCGTGATCTTGTCGCAGTTGGAGATGCAGACCATGGCGTCGGCGCAGTGCGCATTGACCATGTATTCGACGCTGTCGGCGATCAGCTCGCGCGAGGGCAGGCTGTAGAGCATGCCGTCATGGCCCATCGCGATGCCGTCGTCGACGGCGATGGTGTTGAACTCCTTGGCGACGCCGCCGGCCTTCTCGATCTCGCGCGCCACCAGCTGGCCGAGGTTCTGCAGATGCACATGGCCGGGCACGAACTGGGTGAAGGAATTCACCACCGCGATGATCGGCTTGCCGAAGTCCTCGTTCTTCATGCCGGTCGCGCGCCAGAGGCCGCGGGCGCCTGCCATGTTGCGGCCATGCGTGGTGGTGCGGGAGCGATAGGCGGGCATCGTAAATCCTTGGGCTGTTTCGCGATTTTGCTAACGATTTGGCGTCCTTATGCCCGGCCCAGGCAACGGACTCAAGCGCGGAAGCGCATGGCAGCACCGCGCTACCGTCCCGATGGCGGGTCAGCTTCCCGGTCGCGGTCCTTGATTAGTGCACCGAACTCGCGGGAGACTGGACGGAACGCAAAGACCAGAAAAGGCAAGGGAGAACCAAGTGGCGAGATTGCCCCTGATCGATCCGGACGCGACAAGCGGCGACATCCGCGCCTCCTTTGACCGGATGACGGTGAAGCTCAATATCTTCCGCATGATGGCGCATGCCGAAACCAACATGATCCCGGCGATGCGGTTCGCCAATTCCATCCTGCACAAGCAGAAGCTCAGCCACGTCAACCGCGAACTGCTGATCCTGCAGGCCGCCCATGCTCGAGGGCGGGGAATATGAGTGGCGCCAGCATGTGCCGATCGCGCTCGGCGTCGGCGTGACGCAGGCGCAGATCGATGCGGTCGAACGCGGCGACTATGACGACGCCTCGTTCAACGACGCCGAGCGCGCGCTGCTCGCCTTCGGCCGCGAGGTGGTCGAGAACGTTCGCGTGCCCGAGCCGTATTCGCCGGCATGCGCCAGCATTTCAGCAATCAGGAGATCGTCGAGTCCATCTTCACCGTCGGCTGCTACATGATGATGGCGCGCCTGACCGAGGCGACCGAGACCGATCTCGATCGCGGCCGCCGGCATGAGCGTGTTCGACGGCGGCAAGAAGCGGAGCGCGTGAGATGGCCGGAAGTGCCGACATCAAGCCGGAGCGCTATGTCCGACCACCATTCTGCGGAATCCGAAGGCCACGCGCCGGGCAGGGGACGGCTGAAGGGCCGCCGCATCCTGATCGTCGGCGGCGGCCAGCGCATCTTCGATGCCGCCACCGATCCGATCGGCAACGGTCGCGCCATGAGCATTTTATGCGCGCGCGAGGGCGCGCCATGTAGCCGTTGCCGACGTCAACCAGGACGTCGGCACAACACACGGTCAACGCGCATCACGGAGGAGGGTGGCCGCGCGTTCGCCGTTCAGGCCGACGTGACGCGGGAATCCGACGTCGCGCGCATGATCGAGGAGGCGCATCGCAGCCATGGGCGGCCTCGACGGCATGGTGCTCAACGTCGGCACCTTCGGAAAGACCGGGCTCGACGGCGTCAGCGCCGAAGAGTGGAACCGGATCTACGACGTCAACGTGCGCGGCCCGATGCTGTGCTGCCGCGAGGCGCTGGACAAATTCGAACAACGGCGGCGCGATCGTGTTCATCTCCTCGATCGCGGCGCTAAAGGCGGGATCGCAGATGGCGGTCTATGATTCCTCCAAGGCCGCGCTCGGCGGGCTGATGCGCAACATCGCCCATCTCGGCGCGCGGCGCGGCATCCGCGCCAATCTGGTCTATCCCGGCCTCGTCGACACCCCCAACGGCCGTGCCGCCGGCGCCGACCGGCCGTCGCGCGGCAAGGCCAGTACGCCGTTCGGTCGCCAGGCCACCGCCTGGGAGATTGCCTATGCCGTGCTGTTCTTCCTGTCGGACGAAAGCGTCTACATCACCGCGCAGACGCTTGCGGTCGATGCCGGCCTGAGCGGGCTTTGAGGGTTGCGGCATGAGTGCGTTGTTCGGAAAGGTTTGCCAGAACGGTTATGTCGTTCGCGACATCGATGCCGCCATGAGGTTCTGGACCGAGAAGCTGCGCGTCGGCCCGTTCTTCTATGTGCCGCGGTCAAGATCGACTGGTTCAGATATCGCGGCACGGATTCGCCGCTCGAGATGAGCGTCGCGCTCGCCAATTCCGGCGACTTGCAGATCGAACTGATCCAGCAGCGCAACGATGCGCCGTCGATGTATCTCGACTTCCTGGCGCGACATGGCGAGGGGCTGCAGCACATGTCGTACTGGAGCATGGACTACCAGGCGCTGTACGACCGCGCGATCGCCGCCGGCTGCATGGTGGGCCATGAGGGGCAGATCGGCGGACCCAAGGGCCGCTTCGCCTATTTCGACACGTCGGGCCATGCCGGCACCGTCATCGAAATCTCTGACATCAGCGGCTCCAAGGGCCGCTTCTTCGAACGCGTCAAGGCCGCCGCCTTGGATTGGGACGGCTCCGATCCGGTGCGCGTGATCGGCTAAGGCCGTGACAGGGCTTTATCGCTGTCGTGGCTCTGATATGGATGCATTGAAGACTGGCCGGGGTCGTACCGGCTGCGACAGAGGACGAACAAAATGATTGAATCGGTAGGGATCATCGGGGCAGGCACCATGGGCAACGGCATCGCGCAAGTCAGCGCCGCCGCAGGCCTCAGCGTGACCATGGTCGATATCTCCGACGCGGCCGTCCAGCGCGGGCTTTCGACGATCGACGGTAGCCTCGATCGGCTCGTCAAGAAAGAGAAGATGGCGGCCGCCGATCGGGAGGCTGCGCTCAAGCGGATCAACGCGACCACGGACAAGGCGAAGCTTGCCGCCTGCGATCTCGTCATCGAGGCCGCGACCGAGAACGAGGAGCTGAAGGTCAAGATCCTGAAGGAGCTTTGCGCCACGTTGCGGCCGCAGACGCTGGTCGCCACCAATACATCGTCGATCTCCATCACCAAGCTCGCTGCGGCGACCGATCGTCCCGACCGCTTCATCGGCATGCACTTCTTCAACCCGGTGCCGGTCATGGCGCTGCTGGAACTGATCCGCGGCCTGCAGACATCCGACGATACGCACGCCAAGGCCGAAGCGTTCGCAAAACGTGTCGGCAAGGTGCCGATCACCGCGCGCAACAGCCCGGGCTTTGCCGTCAACCGTATCCTCTGCCCGATGATCAACGAGGCCGTGTTTGCCCTGCAGGAAGGTATCGCGAGCGCCGAGGAAATCGACGCCGGCATGAAGCTCGGCTGCAATCACCCGATCGGCCCGCTGGCGCTTGCCGACCTGATCGGGCTCGACACCATGCTGTCGGTGATGGAGGTCTTCTACAAGGGATTCAACGATCCGAAATACCGGCCGGCCCCGCTCTTGAAGGAGATGGTCGACGCCGGTCATCTCGGCCGCAAGAGCGGACGCGGCTTCTATGACTACGGCAAGGCTTCCTGAGGCACGGCTGGAATCGGTAGGCGAGGGCGCTGAATGTGATGCCAGATCGGCGATTTTGCTTCTTCGCCAAAGCCGTGCCAGTCCTCCAGCTCACACGGTGTGGTGGCGAAAGGCGCGAGGCCATCGTCATGCTCGATTCCCGAAAGCCGGTCGGCGATGATCCATGATTGCGCTTCGAGCAGGGGGCGTCCGTCCTGTCGGAGGGTTGCGCGAAGGCATTCGGCGGCTCGGCCTCGCTTGAGAAACTCGACCTCCACACGCTCGGTGCCGGCCTTGCCGACGTTGAGATACTGGCAGCTGAACGTGGCCGGCTTGTCGAAGGCGCTCTGTGCCGCCATGGCGCGCATCGCCAGTGCAGCCAGGTAGCCGCCAAATGGACCCCAGATGAACAAATCGGGGTCGATCAATGCCCGGTCGTGAACGCCGTCGTTCCGGACGGCGGTGGCCTCTACAAATCCGGCCATCGTTTTCCCGGGCAGCGGATTCTTCAAGCCTAACTGTTCAAGCGCGCTTGAAGTCAAACCTCGCGTAATGTCATCCTTGCCTTGACTTGGACCCGGGGACTTAGGCGCGATGAGCGAAGAACTGTGTTTCCTGCCAGCGACCGAGCTTCGCGCCCGGGTTGCCCGCAAGGAGGTTTCGCCGGTCGAGATCATGCGGGCCGTGCTGGCGCGCGCCGAGCGGTTGCAGCCCGCACTGAACTGCTTCATCACGCTCTGCGGCGATGAGGCCATGGCCGAGGCTAGACAGGCGGAGCGGGCGGTCATGGCCGGCGAGCCGCTGGCTCTTCTCCACGGCATTCCCTACACCGTGAAGGATCTGGTCAACACCAGGGGCGTGCGAACGACCTTCGGCGCGATCCCCTACAGTCAAAACATTCCCGACCATGACGCCGTCGCCGTCGCGCGCATGCGGGAACATGGCGCCATCCTGCTCGGCAAGACCACGACGCCGGAGTTCGGCACCAAATGCCTGACGGATTCGCCGTTGTTCGGCCGCACGCGCAATGCCTGGAGCGAGGCCCGCTCGAGTGGCGGTTCGAGCGGTGGAGCGGCGGTTGCGGTTGCCAGCGGGATCGCGCCGCTTGCGATCGCCACCGATGGCGGCGGCTCGACGCGGATTCCGGCGGCCTGCAACGGCGTCGTCGGACTGAAGCAAAGCAACGGCGTCATTCCCCACAGCCAGGTGCAGGACGCCTTCGGCAACCAGACCTATGTGACCCCGATGACCCGTACCGTCGCGGACACCGCGCTGATGATGCAAGCGATGGCGGGAGAGGACGCCTCCGATCCGTGGTCGATCGGTGTGCCTGTTCCCGATTATCTCGAAGTGTCGGCGCCATCAGGCGATCTCCGGGGCAAGAGGATATTATTCTGCCTGTCACCACCCGGCCGCCCCGTCTCCGCGGATGTCACTGAGGCCTTCAAGGCCGGACTTGATCGGTTGGCCGCGCTTGGGGCGGAACTCGAGGAATTTTCAGGTGACGGATTTGATGTCGAGCCGATCTGGCGCGCGGTCAATCATACGGCCTGGCGGACCCGGTTCGAGAAGCTTGCGACTGAGCGCAGGAACGATCTGAGCGAGACTTTCCTCAAACAGCTCGCGCTGGCGGCAAAAGTGAGCGGCGTCGATTTCCAGCAAGCCATGTTCGATCGCACCGCTCTGTTCCGTCGCATCCAGTCGATGCTGGCGCGCGCCGACTGGCTCGCAATGCCGACCCTGACCCGGACGGCTCTGCCGATCGACCAGGACCTGTTCGATCCCATCGAGATCGACGGGCAGGTCTTCGACAATGTTCGACCGCATTGGTTTCCCTGGACCATGCTGTTCAACATGACCGGCCACCCCGCCATCAGTATTCCCTGCGGCTTTGGTCGAGACGGCCTGCCGATCGGCCTGCACCTCGTCGGCCGCTTCCGTGCGGATGCAGAGCTGCTGCATGTTTCGGCGCTGTTCGAGGCGTCCAACGATCTGCTGGGACGCTGGCCTGCCTGACCTGGGCAAGAACGATCCTGCCCGGGGCTTGCTTTCGGTCACGAACATGTTGGATCGTGCCAGGGCACTGCGCTAACAAGACATTGAGCCAAGGTCCCGGGACCGCATGAGCGTCTTCCTTTTCCGCCGCTTTCTGACGCTAATCGCGACGCTGCTCGGCGCGTCGCTGATTATCTTTCTGGTTCTGGATGCCTTGCCCGGCAACGCCGCGCAGATGCTGATGGGCGCGGATGCCTCGCCCGATGCCGTCCGGGCGCTGGCAGCCAAGCTTGGGCTCGATCAACCGCTGCACTACCGCTACCTCTATTGGCTCAAGGGGATGCTGACGGGTGATCTCGGCAACAGCTATGCCTATGGCACGCCCGTCGCCGGATTGATTGCGGAGCGTTTCGCGCTGACGATTCCCCTGGCCATGATGTCGATGTCCATGACGGTCGTGCTGGCGCTCGCTGCCGGAATCTATACCGCGGCCAACCACAACAGGCTCGGCGATGTCGGGGTGATGTCGCTGACCCAGTTCGGCATCGCGCTTCCCAATTTCTGGTTCGCCATCCTTCTGATCCTGCTGTTCTCGGTGAAGCTGCAATGGCTTTCGGCAGGCGGATTTCCGGGCTGGGACGAGAGCATCATCACCGGGATCAAGTCGCTGCTATTGCCTGCGATCTCGCTGTCGGTGGTGCAGGCGGCGATCCTCGCCCGCGTCACGCGCTCCGCAGTGCTTGAGGTCCTGCGCGAAGACTTTGTGCGCACGGCGCGCGCCAAGGGCTTGAGCAAGCGCGAGGTATTGTGGCGGCATGTGCTGCGCAATGCGATGATCCCTGTGATGACGATCATGGGACTTCAGTTCGCCAATTTGCTGGCGGGGACGATCGTGATCGAGAATGTGTTCTATCTGCCGGGTCTCGGCCGGCTGATCTTCCAGTCGATCGCCAATCGCGACCTGATCGTGGTGCGAAACTGCGTGATGCTGCTCGCGGCGATGGTCGTGATCGTCAATTTCGCGGTCGATGTGCTCTATGCCTTCATCGACCCGCGCATCAAGGTGCATAGTCTGTGAGTGCCCCCTCAAGCGTTTCCCCCGACATGCGGGCCGCGCCGGCGCGTCCGCAGCTTGCGGTCGGCTTCTGGCGCCGCGCGCTGCGCCATCGCAGTTTTGTCGCGGGCGGTACGCTCAGTCTGCTGGTGCTTGGTGCCGCCTTGATCTCGCTGGTATGGACGCCGTGGTCGGCCTATGAGATCGACGTGGCAGCCAAGCTGCGGCCGCCGTCGGCGGCACATTGGCTCGGCACCGACGTGCTTGGCCGCGATATCGTCTCGTTGCTGCTGGTCGGTGCTCGCTCCACCATCATGGTCGGGGTCATCGCGGTCGGGATCGGCCTTACTTTCGGTGTCTGCCTCGGGCTGACCGCTGCCGCGCGCAGGGGCTGGACCGAAGAGCTCATCATGCGGATGAGCGACTTCACGTTTGCGTTTCCCGCGGTGCTTTCGGCGATCATGCTGGCGGCCGTCGCGGGCCCGGGCATGGTGACGTCGATCATCGCCATCGGCATCTTCCAGATTCCAACTCTTGTCCGGGTGACCCGCGGATCGGCCAACGCGATCTGGGCGCGGGAGTTCGTGCTGGCGGCGCGCGCCTCGGGCAAAGGCGGCTTCCGCATCACCATCGAGCACGTGTTGCCGAACATCCTGTCGATCCTGATCGTGCAGGCGACAATCCAGTTCGCGCTCGCGATCCTGGCCGAGGCGGCGCTGTCCTATCTCGGCCTCGGCACGCAGCCGCCGCAGCCGTCCTGGGGACGCATGCTCAACGATGCGCAGACATTGCTGTTTCAGTCGCCGATGCTCGCGGTCTATCCCGGTGCTGCGATCGCCGTCGCCGTGCTCGGCCTCAATCTGCTTGGCGACGGGTTGCGCGATCTGCTCGATCCCCGGCTGGCGCGGGAGCGTTGAGCATGAGCGGGTCAGCCAACACGCCGTTGCTCGAAGTCAGGGATCTCGGCGTCCAGCTCAACACCAGCCGCGGGCCGGCACAGGCCGTTCGCGGGGTCAGCTTCGCGCTGAAGCGCGGCGAAACCTTCGGTCTTGTCGGTGAATCCGGATGCGGCAAGTCCGTCACCGCGCTGGCGCTGATGGGATTATTGCCGGAGAGCGCCGTCATCAGCGGCAGCATCCGGCTCGACGGTAGCGAGCTTGTCGGCCTGTCCGACGCGAATTACGGCAAGCTGCGCGGTAACCGCATCAGCATGATCTTCCAGGAGCCGATGACCGCGCTCAATCCGATGCACACGATCGGCCGCCAAGTGGCCGAGCCGCTGCGGCGTCATACCAATTGTTCGGCCGCTGAGGCGCGCAAGGAGGCCATCGCCTTGCTCGATCGTGTCGGCCTTCCCGATGCGGCGAGACGCGTCGATGCCTATCCGCACCAGTTTTCCGGAGGGCAGCGCCAGCGTGTCACCATTGCAATGGCTTTGGCCTGCCAGCCCAACGTGCTGATCGCCGATGAGCCGACCACGGCGCTCGACGTCACCATCCAGGGACAGATTCTTGACTTGATCGCGGACCTTGTCGCCGAGCGCGGCATGTCGATGATCCTGATTTCGCACGACCTCGGCGTCATCGCCGAGAACGTCCAGCGCATGGCGGTGATGTATGGCGGCACTGTCGTCGAAAGCGGCGCAACCGATGACGTCTTCAGGCGCATGGGACATCCCTATACGCAGGGCCTGTTTCGCGCTCGCCCGCGTCTCGGTGCGCGCAAGGGCACCCGGCTGAAGACCATCGCCGGCACCGTGCCCGAGTTGGCCGATCTGCCCGCCGGTTGCAAATTTGCCGACCGCTGCGCGATCGTCGTCGATCGTTGCCATCAGGCGCTGCCGGCCGTGGTTGACGTCGGCACCGGTCATGGCGTGCGCTGTATCAGGACGGATGTTTCGATGGCTGAGGCGGTCGGGGTTTTGGGCGCATGACCATGCCGGACCAGGTCTCACCGGCCGTCGAATTTCCTCTGCTCGATGTGAGGGATCTGGCGCAGCGCTACACGCTGCCGCGGGAAAGCGTGTTCAAGCCGGCCGGGCAGGTGCATGCACTCAACGGCGTCACGGCGCAGGTGATGGCCGGCCGCAGCCTCGGCGTGGTCGGCGAATCCGGATCGGGCAAGTCGACCTTGGCGCGGCTCGTGATGGCGCTGGAGCGGCCGTCGGCGGGCTCGGTGTCGCTGATGGGGCGCGACCTCAACCGGCTGCCAGCTGGCGAACTTCGCCGTGCCCGGCGCGATTTCCAAATGGTGTTTCAGGACCCTTACGGATCGCTCGATCCCCGTCAGACGATTGCGCGGATCGTCGCCGAGCCGCTGACCGCGCTCGGGCGCGTTGATCGCGCCACGCTGCGCGAGCGCGTGACGGCGGTGCTGCGGCAGGTGGGCTTGCGTGAAACCGACATGGACAAATTCCCGCACGAGTTCTCCGGCGGCCAGCGGCAGCGCATCGCGATCGCGCGCGCGCTGATCACGCAGCCGAAGCTGATCGTCGCCGACGAGCCGGTCAGTGCGCTCGACGTATCCGTGCAGGCCCAGGTCCTCAATCTTCTCGGGGATCTGCAGGATCAGTTCGCCTTGAGCTACGTCCTGATCAGCCATGATTTTGCAGTGGTCGAATACCTCTGTGACGAGATCGCGGTGATGTATCTCGGACGGATTGTCGAGCAGGGCCGCCCGGAGGATCTGTTTGCGCACTGCGCCCATCCTTATACGCGCGCGCTGCTCGAGGCCGTTCCGCGCGCCCGGGCCGGCGGTGTGCGACGGCGTCGCGGTGCGCCGGCGATCGCTTCGCAATCCGTGGGCGCAACGGGGTGTCCTTACGCGCCACGCTGTGCGTTGGCCGAGCAGCACTGTCGTGAGGTTGCGCCCCCGCTCCGCAAGGTGGGGCCCACGCAGCTCGCGGCGTGCCATCGCGCCGAGGCGGTGATGGCTTTGCCTCCGGTGCCGGTGGAGGAGGGTTAGCATTTTGCGCCAGACTGCACTAAGTTGGCCAAAGCACGTCGAGGGAACGAATATGTTGAAAAAACTGACGATTGTCGCAGTGGCCGCCGCGTTCGCCGCCGCGCCACTGCCGAGCCTGGCGCAGGGCAAGAAGGACAGCGTCGTCATGGGCATGACGCTGGAGCCGCCGGGGCTTGATCCCACCAATGCAGCCGCGGCCGCAATCGCCGAGGTCACGCTCTATAACCTCTATGAGACCCTGACCAAGGTGAACGAGGATGGCTCGGTATCGCCCTTGCTCGCGGAGAGCTGGAAGGCGTCGGACGATCTGAAGACGTACACCTTCAAGCTTCGCAAGGGCGTCAAATTCCACAATGGCGAGCCGTTCGACTCCGCCGCGGTAAAATTCTCCTATGAGCGCAACGCGGCGGCCAACAGCACCAACAAGGACAAGAGCCTGTACCAGGCCTTTGAATCGGTCACCGCACCCGATGCCGACACGGTCGTCATCGCCATAAAATATTCCGAACCGAACCTGCCGTTCCTGATCGGTCAGGCGTCCGGCTCGATCGTCGAGCCGAAGAGTGCACCGACCAACATCACGCAGCCGGTCGGCACCGGTCCTTACACCCTTGGCAGCTGGGCCAAGGGATCGTCGATCACGCTGACAAAATGGCCCGACTATCGCAACGCCGCCGCGATCAAGCTGGCCAAAGTGACCATCCGCTTCATCGGCGATCCCTCGGCCCAGGTTGCTGCCCTGTTGTCAGGCGACATCGACGTGCTTCCGCGCGCCGCGGTGGCGCGCAGCATCGCGCAGTTCAAAGCCGATCCGCGCTTCAACGTGATGGTCGGCGGCTCCAAGGCCAAGACCATTGCCGGCATCAACAACAAGAGGAAGCCGCTCGACGACGTCAGGGTGCGCCGCGCCATCCTCGCCGCCGTCGACCGCAAGGCGATGATCGACGGCGCCGTCGACGGTTTCGGTACGCCGATCGGCAGCTTCTACACGCCGGGCTCGATGGGCTATGTCGACACGACAGACATCAACCCCTACGACCCCGAAAAGGCCAAGAAGCTGCTGGCCGAAGCCGGCGTTACACTACCGCTGGAGATCAGCCTACGGCTGCCGCCGCCAGCTTATGCACGGCAAGGCGGGGAAATCCTCGCGGCGCAGCTCGCCAAGGTCGGCATTGTCGCAAAAATCGAGAACGTGGAATGGGCGCAGTGGCTGTCACAGGTTTTTGCCGGCAACGGCCCGCACAATTTCGATATGACCATCGTCTCGCACGTCGAGCCGTTCGATCTCGTCAAGCTGACCGAGCCCGACTACTATCTCGGCTATAACAACGCGGCGTTCAATGCACTGTACAAACAGATCACGGCAACACCCAACGAGGCCGACCGCGCCAAGCTGATCGGTGACGCGCAGCGCATGCTGGCGTCAGATGCGGTCGCCGTCTTCATGTTTCAGCCGCAATGGATCACGGTCGCGAGCAAGAAGCTGAAGGGTGTGTGGAAGGAAGTTCCGCAATTCGAGAACGACTTTTCGGCGTGGTCGTGGGAATGACGCCTCGGACAGCTGCGTACATGCTAACGATCAGTTCGGCTGCTCCATCTTGCAGGTCGTCGGAAGCAAGGTTTTGGGCGGCCGGGATGGTTGCGGTCTGACCTTTCTCCAGTGGAGGTAAAATGAAGCAAGTTGAAGAATTGACTCCGGCCAGCGCGGGCTGGCGGCTGGTCAGTGGCACGGCACAAGGTGCGCCCGACGCTCGCGCACAATCTCTTGTCACGGGCAATGAGCAACGTCCTTATAGGGTTGCTACCTGGCGCGGCGAGCCCGGGCTGTATCCGCGCAAAACCGGGATGCCGTGGTCGGAAACCTATGTGGTCTACAAAGGTGCGGGTCGCATAACGTCGGAGTCCGGCACGATCGAGCTGGGTCCAGGGACCATCGTCAGCCTGCCTGTCGGCAAGCCTTACACGATGGAGATCTTCGATACGCTCGAGAAGATGGCGATTATTACCGAGGAGTAAGTCGGCACCAAGTTTGGCTACTCAATATTGCCCTCATGACTGGGCGTCACCCGTTGCACTCGTTTGAGGAATTGCAAACTGACCTCTTCTCGACAAAGACAGGTCCGGAATGCAGAAGCCAGGTAACGACGATTTACTGCTGATAATCGACGTGCAGAACGATTTCTGCTCCGGCGGAGCGCTTGCGGTCGGCGACGGTGATGCCGCGGTCGTCAGTCGTCTCGGTGAACGCTATTGCGCTCGTTCGGCAGGATGCGCGATCAAGCCGATCGTCGCTTCGTGATCAGTTTGCAAAATGCGCTCACCAGAGGCGCGTTGTCCTCGCTGGAGCGCAGAAGCCAGATTGCAGTCGTGGCGCCTATGGCATCAAGCGGACGGCTGACGACGGATTTGTGGTGTAGTTGGCACATCGCCTCCGGAACAACCGCGATCCCGAGTCCGGCGGCTACCAGTCCCGTAATCGTCGCATTGCCGTTTGCAAGTTGACCGATGTGCGGTTCGAATCCCGCGGAGCGACACATCACGAGAACCTGGCTTGGCAAGGTCCTCCCCATGCGGTCGCCGTAAAAGACGAAAGATTCCTGCGCCAACTCGCCGATCAAGATCTTTCGGCGCGCCGCCAGCGGGTGATCGCTCCTCATGACCACAAGGAACGGCTCCCGGAGCAGCTCCGTTGCCTGCAGTTCCGCAGGAAGAATCGGCGCCGTGGCGCTGCGAACAATCGCGACCTGCTCTCGCCCTTCGACTAGCCCTCGGGTTTGCTGATGGCTCTCGACTTCGTTGAGGACGAGCTGGACGTCGGGAAAGTTTCGACGAAACGCCAAAATTGCATCGCCGATCCGCGAAAGCAGCGGAGCTGATGGGAACATGCCGATACGAAGCTTACCGAGTTCGCCACGCTGGGCGCGCTTGGCGACCGATATCGCGCGCTCGGCCCGCTCCAGGGTCGCGCGCGCCTCGACAAGAAAGAGATGTCCGGCCTGGGTCAGTTCGACACGTCGATTGGTGCGATTGAACAGGCGCGCCGACAAGAAGTCTTCCAGGGTCTTGATCTGTTGGCTGAGCGGTGGCTGTGAGATTCCCAGACGCGCGGCCGCGCGGCCGAAATGCAGCTCTTCGGCGAGCGCGACAAAGTAGCGGAGGTGGCGGAGTTCCATTCGTATTCGATATCAAATTAGTCGAAACGGATATTTGACGATATCAATCCGCCCTGTCAACTTTTCCATACTGAAGCGCCTTGAATGCTTTGCCGCACGTTCTGGCGACCGGCGGCGGGAGAAACGGATCAGGGGATGTCGAACCGCAAGGCTGAGCTGTTTGATCCAATCACGCTCGAGGTCTATTGGAGCCGTCTGATTTCGATCGCGGACGAAGCGGCGACAGGCCTTCTCCGCACCGCCTTCTCCACTATCGTGCGCGAATCCAACGATTACGGCACCGTGCTCATGGATCGCAATGGCGACAGTGTATCGGAGAACACCGGCGGCATAGCCTCATTCTCCTGCATACTGCCGCGCACCACGAAGGCGTTTCTCGCCAAGTTTCCCATCGAATCCTGGCGGCCGGGCGATGCCGTGGTTACCAACGATCCCTGGCTTGCCACCGGTCATCTGCCCGATTTCACGGTAGTGACCCCGATTTTTCATCGCGGAGAAATCGTTGGGTTCGCCGGCTGTATCGCGCATTCGCCGGACGTTGGTGGTGCGCTGTGGTCTGCAGATTGCCGCGAACTGTTCGAAGAAGGAATTCGGATTCTTCCGATCCGCCTCATCCGCGCCGGCGAGTGGAACAGTGACCTGGTCGACCTGCTCTCCGCGAATGTCCGCGTTCCGCAGCAAGTCCTTGGCGACCTGGAAGCGCAGGTCGTTTCAAACCATGTATCGGTGCGCCGCGTGGTCGAATTCCTCGAGGATACCGGTCTTTCAGATCTTCAGGGGCTATCTGCCAATCTCCAGGCTCGCACTGATCGTGCGATGCGCCGCGCCATTACCTCGGTTCCGGACGGCACCTACAAGTCCGCTATCGAGGCCGATGGGTTCGATCAGCAAACGACCCGCATCGTGTGCACCGTGACGGTCAGCGGTGAGACGATGCACATCGATTACGAAGGGACGTCGTCCCAGATTGATCGCGGTATCAATTGCGTCATGAACTACACGCACGCCTATTCGGTCTATCCGGTCAAGTGCATCCTGGATCCGTTCACGCCCCGCAACGAAGGTTCGTATCGAGCCATCACGGTGAACGCTCCGGAGAGGTCGATCCTCAACCCTGTGTATCCAGCGCCGTGCAGCGCCAGGCAGCTTACGGGCCATCTGCTCGCTGGCGCCATCTATCGCGCGCTCGAACCTGTGTTGCCCGACAAGATCATTGCCGATTGCGGCGGTGCGCCCACCATGCGTGCCTTGTTCAGCGGCGTGAGCCACGACGAACAGCGGTTTTCACAGGTCTTGTTCGCCAGCGGCGGCATGGGCGCCGCGCCGCACAAGGACGGGCTGCCGACGACGGCTTTTCCAACAAACGTCGGTGCCGGCAGCATAGAGGCCTACGAAAGCGTTGCGCCGCTTCTGGTCTGGAAGAAGCGGCTGCGTACCGACAGCGGCGGCCCCGGCACATTCCGCGGGGGCCTCGGTCAGGAAGTCGAGATCGAGGTGCGTGCCAAGCAACCGGTACGGCTCTCATTGCTGTCTGACCGTCATCAGCATCCGCCTTACGGCGTTCGTGGCGGCATGCACGGCGCGCCGTCCGTGATCACGCTCGACGACGGTGTCAAGCCGCACCCGAAATCGCGAACGTCAGTCGATCCGGGCCGTCGCATCACGCTGCTATACGCTGGTGGCGGCGGCTACGGGGATCCGAAATTGCGCAGCCGGGAAGCGGTGAAATCGGATGTTCGCAACGGCTACATCTCGGCCGCTGCCGCCAAGCGCGATTACGGACTGGAGTGAGGATGGCTGCGAAAGTACCCACGGCCCGCATTGGCGTTGATGTCGGTGGCACCTTTACCGATCTCGTGCTGCACGATCCGGCCAGTGACCTCGTCCACGTCGGAAAACTGCTCACCACGCCGGACGACCCCAGCGCGGCCATCATAGCCGGAATCTCCCGCATGCTTCGGGAGACGGGGCTGCAGCCGTCGGATCTGCACAGTGTGGTGCATGGTACGACCCTAATTACCAATACAATCATCGAGCGCACCGGCGCGACAATCGGGCTGCTCATGACGGAGGGCTTTCGCGATACGATCGAGATCGGCCGTGAGACACGCTATGATCTCTACGACCTGTTCCTCGAAATGCCGCCGACCCTCGTTCCGCGACACCGCCGTCTTGAGATATCCGAGCGGATCGACGCCGATGGCAAGGTTCTGCAGAAGCTGGACGAGGACGCTGTAGCCTCCGCGGCCAGACAATTGGTCGAGCGCGAGAACTGCGAGGCGCTGGCCATCGCATTCATGCATTCCTATCGCTCGCCCGACCACGAGCGGCGGGCAGCCGAGATTGTGCGGCGCCTGTATCCGGCGCTGCCGCTGTCGTTGTCGGCCGAGGTTGCCCCGGAAATCCGCGAATATGAACGAACGAGCACGGCGTGCGCCAACGCTTATGTGCAGCCGTTGATGCAGCGCTACCTCGACAGCCTTGAAGCAAAGCTCGGCGAGCTCGGCTTTCGCGGCCATCTCTACGTGATGCTCTCGGGCGGCGGCATTACGACGGTTCGGGAAGCCAAGGAATTCCCCATTCGCCTGATTGAGTCCGGCCCGGCGGCCGGCGCGATGGCAGCCTCTTTCCTCGCAAGGCTTGCCGGGCTTGATCGTGTCGTTTCCTTCGACATGGGCGGTACCACCGCCAAGATGTGCCTGGTCGAAGATGGCGCCCCGGATCACAAGTTCAGCTTTGAGGCTGGTCGCGTGCGGCGCTTCCAGAAAGGGTCAGGCCTGCCGCTGAAGGTCTCGGTGGTCGACATGATCGAGATCGGTGCCGGCGGCGGCAGTCTGGCGTATGTCGACACGACATCCGGGCTGATGAAAGTGGGACCACGGAGCGCCGGGGCTCAGCCCGGCCCGGTCTGCTACGGTCGCGGCGGCACGCAGCCGACGGTAACGGACGCCGATCTTGTGCTGGGCAGGCTCGACCCTTCCTATTTCCTGGGCGGCGAGTTGAAGCTCGATCTGGAGAGCGTCCGTGGGGTATTCGACGACAAGATCGCCTCGAAGATCAATGTCGCGTCACAGGACGCCGCGCTTGGTGTGCAACGGATCGTCGATGAGACGATGGCGGCTGCCACTCGCATGCATCTGGCGGAGAAAGGCAGGGATCCCCGCCACTACACGATCATTGCTTTTGGCGGTGCCGGGCCAGTCCATGCCTGGAACCTTGCCCGCTTGCTGAAGGTCGGAAGGGTCGTCGTGCCGCTCGGCGCCGGCGTTGCATCGGCGCTCGGCTTTCTGGTCGCCCCGCCGGCGACCGACATGGTGCGTAGCTATGTTGCGCGCCTGGAGCGCGTGGACTGGTCGCATGTCAACGCGATGTTATCGGAGATGCAGAAGCTGGGACGTGATCTGTTGACCGAAGCGGGCGCCGACCCGGAGCGGATCACTTACACGCCGACCGCGGACATGCGTTATGTCGGCCAGGGTTTTGAGATCCCCGTCCGGCTTCCGTCGTTGTCGCTTTCGGCCGTGGATCTCCCGGCCATCAAAGAGAGCTTCTTTGCGAGCTATCGCATGCATTTCGCACGCCTCATCGAGGATGCGTCAGTCGAAGTGCTGAGCTGGCGTCTCGCTTGCGTTGCGCCCAATACTGACATTCGCATCCGTGCGAGCGACTCACAATTTGGCGAAGGTGCGAACGCACGTCGTGGCGAGCGCCCCGTGCTGTTTGAGGAACATGGATGGCAGACATGTCCCGTCTACGACCGTTATGCGCTCCGGGCCGGCGCGACGTTTTCCGGGCCGGCGCTCATTGAAGAGCGTGAATCGACATGCGTTGTCGGTCCAAGGGCACAGGTCAAGGTCGATGAGATGAAGAATTTGGTGATTGAGCTCGGTTGATCAGGTCCCGGCAGCCGCTCGCATCGGGCGCGAGTGAGTTGGCCGCGTGGCGATGTGAGCGAGGAGGCGCGTAAGTTCTGGATTCGGACGCGTGAGCGCGTACGCAAAATTGGCTGACGAAAATTGATACGAGGGAAAACGAAGCGCTTGGATGATTGGTTTTAACCGTTCTGGCAGGCCAGCTGTCCGAGATCATCGCAACAGGGGAAGATGCTATGTCTGCGCATGTTGGTATTCCTCGCCGCCGTGTGTCCGCCTGGCTCGCCGCGGCAGCCGTCCTTCCATTCTTTCCAGCTCGTCGCGCCGCCGCGCAGGCGGGCTATCCAAGCCGGATTGTCAAGATTATCGTTCCCTGGCCCGCCGGCGCCATTACCGATATGACGGCGCGCTTGCTCGCAAATCAGTGGTCGACGGAATTCGGCCAGGCAGTTGTCGTCGAAAACAAGGCGGGCGCATCTGGTACGGTTGGCCACACCGCGGTCGCGCATTCGCCGGCGGATGGCTATACGATCTTGTTCGCAACCAACAGCACGTACGCGGTGGCGCCGAGTATTCTGCCGTCGCTGCCGTATGACAACGACAAGGCGTTCGCGCCCGTCGGACTGGTGTTGCGGTCTCCGCAGATGCTCTGTGTCAATCCGAGCGTTCCGGTGAATACGGTCCCGGAACTGTTGAATTATGTCCGCAAGCGCCAAGCCAATGAGGTGAACTTCTCGTCCGCCGGCCCCGGTAGCACGAGTCACATGGCGATGGAGTTGCTGATGTCCATGGCTCGGATACGCATGCAGCATGTGCCGTATCGGGGAGGTGCGCCCTCGCTACAGGGTCTCGTTGCGGGTGAGACAAGTGTCGGGTTTGTCGATCTCTCCACCGCTATTCCGGTGACCGAGTCTCGGCCAGCTGCGGATGATAGGAGCCAGCACGACTGAGCGAATTGGGCTTCGGCCGGACCTGGCGACGATCGCGGAGACTGTACCCGGATTCCAATCCTCAACCGACGTCGCCATGTTCGTGCCGGCTGGAACGCCTGAGCCCATCATTCGCCGGCTTAACACCGCAATGAAAAATGCGTTGCAGTTACCACAAGTGACCAAGCCGCTCCTGCAGGTGGGCTTGATCCTGATCGGCGGGGCACCCGAGGAATTTCCGCAATATTTTGCGGAGGAGTGCGGGAAGTGGCGCAGGCTCGTCGAGACGCAGAACATCAAGTTGCAGTGAAATGGACGAGGTCGGGGAGGGCAGTGGAGCCGCTCGTCATGACGTCAACTCTTTACAGGGAGCTTAATCTTGCCACTTCTCTCCGCTGCGTTGTCACGTATCAAACCGTCGCCGACGAATTTCGCGTCGGATCGCGCGCGCAGGCTGAAAGCCGAAGGGCGCGATATCGTCCCGGTCAGCTCGGGCGAACCCGACTTTGATACACCCGACAACATTCGGGCGGCTGCGAACGCCGCGATTGCCCGCGGGCTCACGAAATACACGCCGGTTGCCGGAATACCGGCGTTGCGTGAAGCCATCATCCGCAAGTTCAAGCGCGAGAACCATCTCGACTATCAGGTCGGCCAGATCATCGTTTCGACGGGAGGCAAGCAGGTTATCGCCAACGCGCTGCTGGCAACGGTGGATCCCGGCGACGAGGTAATTATCCCGGCGCCGTATTGGGTTTCATATCCGGAGCTCGTTCAGCTCTGTGGGGGGACGCCGGTCGCTGTGATGACTGATGTCGCCGACGGTTTCAAAATGCGGGCCGAAGCGCTCGAGGCCGCCATCACGCCGAGAACAAAGTGGCTGATCATGAATTCGCCCTGCAATCCATCGGGCGCGGTCTATACCTATGATGATCTCAAGGCCCTTGCGGAAGTCTTGAAGCGGCACCGGCACGTCTGGATCCTCACCGATGACATTTATGAGCATCTGGTCTATGGCGATTTCGCATTTTCGACGCTGGCTCAGGTGGAGCCGGACCTTTACGAACGCACGCTGACGATCAACGGGGTCTCCAAGGCCTATGCCATGACCGGCTGGCGGATTGGATATGCCGGCGGCCCGCCGCAACTCATCAAGGCGATGGAAACCATCCAGAGCCAGATGACGTCTGGCACTTGCTCCGTCTCCCAATGGGCCGCTGTCGAGGCCCTCAACGGCCCCCAGGATTTCCTGAAGGATCGTCGCAAGTCGTTCGAGCAGCGCCGGGACCTCGTGGTATCGATGCTTAACCAGGCACAGGGCATTCGATGCCCGACTCCCGACGGAGCGTTCTACGTCTATCCGTCTTGCGCCGCCATGCTGGGCAAGCGGACACCGGATGGCCGGACCCTCAAGACTGACGAAGATTTTGTTCTCGCACTCTTGGAGAGCGAGGGCGTGGCTGTGGTGCACGGGTCGGCATTCGGCTGCGGCCCGAACTTCCGGATTTCCTACGCGGCGTCTATGGAGCTGCTCGACGAAGCCTGCCGACGCATTCAACGGTTTTGCGCTGACCTTAGGTAACGCGCTTTCCGCTCATATGGCGCGCGATCAGGTGCTTGGGCTCGAAGTGGTGCTGGCGGACGGGCGCGTGATATCGCGGCTGATGGCATTGCGAAAAGACAATGCCGGCTACGACCTCAAGCAGATTTTGCTGGGCTCGGAAAGCACGGCGCCGAAGATCATCGCATCTTTCGATCCGAGTGTGACCTCAAGCTGTTCGGCTCGAACGTCGATGCTGCCTCCGATCGCGACGATGATGCCGATGTCGCCTTGCCAACCAAGTTTTGTGTGCGTCGCGACGGGATGGCGCGAGACCTGGTGGTTGCAGCGATTGCGGCGCGTCATCACGTTGAGATCGTCGATCGGTCCGGCGATCAGGAAACTGTCGACCGCGATGTCGCCGAAGAAGCGGAACGGCTCGGACCGCCGATCGAGTGAGACGCCATCTTTGTCGGCAAGGGCCAGCGTGATGCCAGCGCCATCAATCACACTCAGGGTGCGATCGATACCCGGGAACAACGAGAATGGTCCGGGCACGTCGACATGCGCCATGCTGATGCGCCAGTCGAAGGTCTCGAACGACGCTCCGGTCGGCGAAACCACCATTTCGATGGTTTCGCCGCCGCCATTCTTCCACGGCATCCGGCGATAATCCTGCGCTCGCAGCACGCGCATGGCGTCAGGTAATGCTCGGGAGCTTCAGACCGTGCTCCTTGGCGCAGGCGATCGCGATGTCGTAACCGGCATCGGCATGACGCATGACGCCGGACGCAGGATCGTTCCAGAGCACGCGTTCAAGCCGCTTTGCCGCCTCAGGGGTGCCGTCGGCTACGATCACCATGCCGGCATGCTGGGAATAGCCGATGCCGACGCCGCCGCCGTGATGCAGCGAAACCCAGGTGGCACCGCTGGCGCAGTTGATGAGCGCGTTGAGCAACGGCCAGTCCGATACCGCGTCGGAGCCGTCCTTCATCGCCTCGGTTTCGCGGTTCGGGCTCGCAACGCTGCCGGAATCCAGATGGTCCCGTCCGATCACGATGGGCGCCTTGAGCTCGCCGCGCGCCACCATGTCGTTGAAGGCGAGCCCGATGCGGTGGCGGTCGCCGAGGCCGACCCAGCAAATGCGCGCCGGCAAGCCCTGGAACTTGATGCGCTGGCGCGCCATGTCCAGCCAGTTGTGGAGATGCGCATTGTCGGGCAGCAGCTCCTTCACCTTGGCGTCGGTCTTGTAGATATCTTCAGGATCGCCGGACAGCGCAGCCCATCGGAACGGGCCGATGCCGCGGCAGAACAGCGGACGGATATAGGCCGGCACGAAGCCGGGGAAATCGAACGCGTTGTCGAGGCCTTCTTCCTTGGCCATCTGGCGAATGTTGTTACCGTAATCGAGCGTCGGCACCCCCATCTGATGGAAGGCAAGCATCGCGCGAACATGGTCGACCATGGAGCGGCGCGCCGCGCTGCCCACCGCTTTCGGATCGGTCTCGCGCTTGGATTCCCAATCAGTCAGGCTCCACCCCTTCGGCAGATAGCCGTTGATCGGATCGTGGGCGGACGTCTGGTCGGTCACCACATCGGGGCGCACGCCGAGCCGCACCAATTCGGGAAAGATCTCGGCGGCATTGCCCAGCAGTCCGACGGACAGCGGCTTCTTCTCCTTGCAGGACTTCTCGATAATGGCGAGGGCATCCTGCAGGTCTTTCGCCTGAACATCGAGGTAGCCGGTGCGCAGACGCATTTCGATACGGCTGGGTTGGCATTCGATGGCGAGGCAGGAGGCGCCGGCCATGGTCGCGGCCAGCGGCTGTGCGCCGCCCATGCCACCGAGTCCGGCCGTCAAAATCCATCTCCCGGCAAGGCTGCCGCCATAGTGCTGACGACCGATCTCGATGAAGGTCTCGTAGGTGCCCTGGACGATGCCTTGCGAGCCGATATAGATCCACGAGCCGGCCGTCATCTGGCCGTACATCATCAGGCCTTTGCGATCGAGTTCGTTAAAGTGATCCCAGGTACCCCAATGCGGCACCAGGTTCGAGTTGGCGATCAGCACGCGCGGCGCGTCCCGATGCGTCCGAAAAACCGCGACGGGCTTTCCCGATTGCACGATCAGCGTTTCATCGTCCTCGAGATCGCGCAGCGCCGCGACGATGCGATCGAAGCTTTCCCAGTTGCGGGCCGCCCGCCCGATACCGCCATACACCACAAGCTCGCCGGGTTTCTCGGCCACATCGGGATCGAGATTGTTCATCAGCATGCGCAGCGGCGCTTCTGTGAGCCAGCTCTTCGCCGATAGCTCCTTGCCTTGTGCGGCGCGAATGACGCGGGCGTTATCGATACGGGTCATGACAAATTCCTCTCGGAGCGAAATTAAGACAGGATTGCAGAACGCCTTCCAATGCGTCGCGCATTGGTCGGGCGTAGGTCGGATCGTAGGATATCGGCCATTCGCCTTCGACGGGCCCGAGCCGTTCGGGCATGTAACCGCGACATGCCAGCTCCATCTGAATGGTGTGCACGCCGTTTTTCGGGTCGCCATAGCGGCGGGTAATCCAGCCAAATCCTGTCGTACTGCATGAGCCCTCGCAGAATGCCGTCGCGGTCCCAGGCGCTTCAAATGTCTATACATAATTGCGTGCTGATCCTCAATTGTCTATCCACGACCGGCAGTTTCCGGTTTTCCGGTATCACGATCGATCATGCCGATCCCAACATCGCGGCGCCGATCGCACGGAAATATCCGTATGAGCAATGGGCAGGGTTCTTCTCGCAGGGAATCACTACATCGGAATTCGTGGAGATTGGTGTCGAAGCGGCCAGGCTCGGCATATTGCCACCGGTCCTCCGTATCATGATACAGAGCAGACGATAGCGATCATGGAGCAGATCAACCGCGAGGCGCCGATCCGTGATCTGCGATGTGTGGGATTCCATCTCAACAGCATCACGCCTGATCAGATCCGGCGGATCCGCGAACTTGGTATCGTGGTTTCGCTCACGCCGTCCTTTATTTAATCGCATTCGGCGTTCTTAGTCTCAACAAGCTCGGGCAGGAGGCGGTGCGAATCAGCGATGTCCTTCATGCAGGGATTCCGGTAGCGCTTGGCTCAACAATGTCCCGCCGTCGATGTCGATCAGTTCGCCAAATGTGCGGACGTTGCGGACCACGCGTGGCTTGGGCGATCCATTGCGGTCGATATTGCGTTCCATCTCGAGCGCCCATTCTTCGCCGTCTTTGCGTCGGCGGAACGTCTCGGCCACACAGCGGGTCTTGCGGCGGACCGGACGCGCCGTTTCCAGATGCCAACTGAGTGACGGTCGCCACGCGTTTGCACTCCGGCTTTCGTGTGCACTATGTGTGCACCGAGGGATCAAAACGGGTAAAAGCATTTGCGATTTCGTTTGGTTTGGCGAGCATATGTTCTTCGTTCATCGTATTGAGAGTGCAGGTTAAACGATTGAAATATCAAGACTATCGCTTCTCCGTCGCCCCCATGATGGATTGGACCGACCGGCATTGCCGCGTCTTCCATCGCATCATGACGCGCCATGCGCGGCTCTATACGGAGATGCTGACGACGGGCGCCATCATTCATGGCGACCGCCAGCGGCTGCTCGGCTTCGATGCGAGCGAGCACGCCGTCGCGCTGCAACTCGGCGGCTCCGATCCGGCCCACCTCGCAGAGGCCGCGCGCATCGGCGAGGATTTTGGCTATGACGAGATCAACCTCAATGTCGGCTGTCCGTCCGACCGCGTGAAGGACGGCCGCTTCGGCGCCTGCCTGATGGCGGAGCCTGCGCTCGTCGCCGACGGCGTCGCCGCGATGAAACGCGCGGTGAGGATTCCGGTCACGGTGAAATGCCGGATCGGCATCGACGACCAGGATCCGGAAGTTTCGCTCGATGCGTTGGCACGCGGCGTGATCGCCGCCGGCAGCGACGCGCTGATCGTGCACGCGCGAAAGGCCTGGCTGAATGGATTGTCGCCGAAGGAAAATCGCGATATCCCGCCGCTCGATTATGACCGCGTCTATCGGCTGAAGGCCGCGCTGCCGCATGTGCCTGTCATCATCAATGGCGGGATTGCCAGCATCGCGGAGGCGAGGCAGCATCTCACCCACGTCGACGGCGTCATGCTCGGGCGGGCGGCCTATCAGGAGCCGTGGCGGCTGCTCAATGTCGATGCCGGGTTGTTCGACGCCACTGCGCCGCACGCCACTATAAAGCAGGTGTTCGAGGCGATGATGCCCTATATCGAACGCGAGCTGGCGCAGGGCACGCGGCTGCATTCCATCACGCGCCATTTCGTCGGCGCGTTCCACGGCGTGCCGGGGGCGCGTGCGTTCCGCCGTCATCTCGCCGAGAAGGGTGTGAAGCCGGGCGCAGGCGCGGACGTGTTGCGCGAGGCGATCGCGCTAGTTGACGAGCGGGCGGTTGCGCCGATGGCCGCCTGAGCCATTGATGCTGCCGGTGACATCAGGATAGCCATTGAGCATCAGCCTGTCGGCGCGCACGCCCCAGCTCTCCAGCCGGTCCAGGAAGCTCATGCCCAAAAGGTTGGTCCTCATGTGCCCGCGCGGCACCACCAGCGCCGGCACTGATTTTTCCACGAGCCCGCCGACCGCGAGCCGGTCGAGAATAAGACGCGCCGCTTTGGTGTGACCGCCGGCAGTCTCCAGATCGACATTGTATTCGAGCATGTCGGTCGGCAGCCCGATCGCTTTCGCCGTCTCCCACGTCAGCACCACCGAGGTCGCGCCGGTGTCGATCACCATCGGCGCATTGACACCATTGATTTTTGCACGCAGCGCGAACTCGCCGCCCTGGCCGCGCGGTATGTGCACCACCGCCGGGGCCGACAGGCCCTTGCGGAACAGCATATGCGAGATGCTGTCGCCGGCGCGCGCGATCCTGTCGGGATCGCCGTAAGCGACCACCGCGCCCGCGGTCCCCGCCAGCATGGTGATGATGAGCAGAATGCGGATCATCGCGACGCCTCCGAGGAGGTCAGCGCGATTCCGTCTTTTGCGGCGGCGCGAGCGGCGTGAGGCCAGCTTCCGCCATGCGCGCCGGCAACAATGTCATCACGGCAAGCCGCTCGGCGCTGTCCATGCGATGCCAGCGGGCGATTTCCGGCAGCGTGCGGCCGCACCCGAAGCAGAGGTTGGTCCTGGGGTCCATTTGGCAAACTGCGGTGCACGGCGTTTCTTGGCTCATTCTGAGATAGTGAAGGGTAATTTGGCGCTTGCGCAAGCACCGTGGCTACAATCCGGTGCCTGCGCTCATGATCGGCTTGTTGCGCGGGCGTTGCTTGTCGTCGGCTTGCGATTTGCTCGTATTTTCCGGTTGCAAGGGTGGTGCTTCCTCGGCCATCGGCGCGAGTGCCGACATCACGCGCTCCGGCGGGAAGGTGACGATCACCTCGGTGCCGATGCGCAGCTTTGATTTCAGCGTGAAGGTGCCGCCATGCATGTCGATCAGGCTCTTTGCGATCGGAAGTCCGAGGCCCGCGCCCTGTTCGGCGGACTTGATGGAGTTCGACCCCTGGCCGAACGACGCAAGCACGATCGGGATTTCGTCCTCGGCGATCCCTGAGCCGGTGTCCCTGACGCTGAGATACTGCCCGCCCGACGCGGTCCAGCCGACCTTCAGCCAGATCTCGCCGCCCTGCGGCGTGAACTTGATCGAGTTCGACAGGAGATTGAGCACGATCTGCCGGGTGGCGCGCTCGTCGCCCCAGATCTTGGGCATGCCGTGCTCGAACACCTCGTGGATCTCGATGCCGCGATTGGTGGCGCGCAGCTTGAGCAGGTGATGGCAGTCGGCCACGACGTTCACCAGCGACACCGCTTCCTCGTTGAGCTCGTAGCGGCCCGCCTCGATCCGCGACAGGTCGAGGATCTCGTTGATCAGGTTCAGCAAGTGAACGCCGGAATTATGAATATCTGCCGAATATTCCTTGTAGACGGGCACACTGTGCGCGCCGAAGATTTCGCTCTTCATCACCTCGGAGAATCCGAGGATGGCGTTGAGCGGCGTGCGCAGCTCGTGGCTCATCTGCGCCAGGAAGCGCGACTTGGCGACATTGGCGGACTCGGCGCGATGGCGCGCCTCATCTGAAATCGATTTGGCCTGCTCGAGTTCGCCGATCAGCGCGTCCTTTTCCGCGCGCGCCTCCAGCGTCGCCAGCGTCGTCGAATGCAGACGGTGAGCGAGCAGCGCGAAATAGCCTTCCGCGGCTAGCGCCAGCACCGCCAGCACGTAATTGTCGAGGGTGCCTGACAGGACGAAGTTCAGCGCGATCGCCACCGTCACCGGCACGGTCGCCGCCAATGCTGCGACCGGCAGGCTTGCCGCCAGCATGGTCGACACCGCGACCACCAGCAGCATCAGGAACATCATCAGCGTGTTGGAAGCGACGTCGATCCCGGCGGGGCGGAGCAGGATCACGGTCCAGCACAGGCCGTAGAGCAGGTCGAGCATCACGAAGCGCGTACGCCATTTGCGCGTGGCGGGCAGCGACGCAGGCTCGGCAAGGAATCGCCCGCAACTGCGGATCATCGCGGCATGGATGCAGATCATGCCGCAGGTCCAGGCCGCGGCCGACACCGGCTGCATCCAGAAGCCGAACATCACGCCCGCCGCCACCACCAGCAGCATGACGACGAAGGAAGCCGACATCCGTGTTTGTGCGTATTGCCGCAGCAGTTCGCTGTCGAAGGCGGGACGGGTGCCGCTGGTTGACGTTAACCGATCGCGCGCCTCGCGGACCCGCTGCGCGGCCGCGCGGCGCGCGTTCACCGGCGCGGCGGGAGGCGGTTCGGCCGGAAGCTGGACTACTTCAGGCTTTTCAGCGGGTTTACTCATCAAACAACACAGATTGCGCCCGCGGATCGCGCGGACTTTCGCATTATCTATCTGTGGGCCCAAATCCTTAAGAGCTGACTTAAAGAGCTAAAGAAACGCGTTAACGGGAGGTTAAATTAACCCCTTTGCGCGCCTCGCCCGGCCAGCTCATTTTCCAAAGGTGAAGCGGCGCCGATCTCGTTCAAGATCGCGCCCGGTCGCTTGAAACGGCGCAAGGCGCCACAGCCCCGCCGGGCTGTGAAAAACCGTTAATCACTGCTCAGGGAATATGAAGCCTGCAGCTCTTTCTGGATGGCGGCAAAGCGTCGTATCGCCCGCGGGCTGAGGCGCTTTTGGCTGCGCGCCCCGACAATCGCCCGCCAACCGAGCTTGTCGTCCGGAACAACAGCGATCGAGAGCCCGCCCGGACAGTCATCGCCGTCCTTCATCTGCTCGACGATCATCCAATTCAAATCCAAGCTGGAAATCCGCTTCCTGGCCATCAATTCCCCCTCTGAACTGAGGAAACGCTAGCCCGGGGAACAGTTGAGGCCAACCACAGTAAGGTTGCATCTGTTGTCGCAATGCACGCAGCTTGCTGGGCCAATGAATCGACCGCGGACCGCATGACGTCCGCGCGCGCGAGCGGCGCGGGTGAGCGGTTGTGATCGGCACGGCCGATGCGCTAGCCTGCGCGAAAATGCCTGCAGGAAACGGGAGGACCGCGTGGGTCGGAAGATAGCAATCGTCGGTGCAGGGGCCGTCGGCGGGTATGCGGGCGCCCATATGGCGCAGGCCGGCGAGGACGTCACCTTCATCGATCCCTGGCCCGAGCATGTCGAACACATGCGCAAGCACGGCTTGCGCGTCACTCACGCCAGCGACGTTGCGGAGTTCTCGGTCCCGGTGCGTGCACTGCACATCACTGATGCCCAGCAGCTCGCCAAGGAGGCGCCGGTCGATATCGCCTTTGTCTGCATGAAGTCCTACGACACGGCGTGGGCCACCATGATGATCCGGCAATACCTGGCTGCGAATGGCTACGTCGTCTCGCTGCAGAACTGCATGAACGAGGAGACCATCGCCGGCATCGTCGGCTGGGGCAAAACGCTTGGCTGCATCGCGAGCAGCATCACGGTCAATCTGCCCGAGCCCGGCCACATCCACCGCGGCGCCGGCAAGGGTGGAGCGGCGTACACCGTGTTTCGCGCCGGTGAAGTTCACGGCCGCATCACGCAACGCGCCGAGGAAATCCGCCGCCTTGTCGGCTATGCCGACAGCGCCAAGGTGACCGGCAATCTGTGGGGTGAGCGCTGGTCGAAGCTGGTCGCCAATGTCATGGGCAACGGGCTTTCCGCCTGCACGGGCCTGCCCGGCGGCGAGATGCTCGCAAGCGAGCCGATCCGGCGCTTCTCAACCCGGCTCGGCAGCGAGGCCATTCGCGTCGGCCAGGCGCTCGGCTATCAGCTGGAGGAGATCCTGCACCTGCCGCCCGAGACGATCGCGCGGGCCGGCGAGGGCGACGAAGCGGCGATGAGCGTCTGCGACGAGCAGCGCTTCAAGGACGGCAAGCGCACGTCGTCTACGCAACGCCCCTCCATGGGGCAGGACATGCAGAAGGGCCGGCGCACCGAGATCGAATTCCTCAACGGATTTGTGGTGCGCGAAGGCGAGAAGCTGGGCCTCGCCTGCAAGGCCAATGCCGTGCTGACTGATATCGTCAAGCGCGTGGAGCGCAATGAACTGCGCCCCGATCCCCGCCACATCACCGAGTTGCGGCTGAACTAGTCGGCTCGCGCTCAGCGATCCAGCCGCGCCAGCAGGCTCGACGTGTCCCAGCGCTTGCCGCCCATCTTCTCGACCTCGGCATAAAACTGGTCGACCAGCGCCGTGACCGGCAGGTTGGCGCCGTTGCGGCGAGCCTCGGAAATGCAGATCGAGAGGTCCTTGCGCATCCATTCCACGGCAAAGCCGAAATCGAACTTGTTCTCGTTCATGGTCTTGTAGCGGTTCTCCATCTGCCATGATTGGGCAGCGCCCTTGGAGATGGTGTCGATCACGTCGGGGATGCTGAGGCCGGATTTCTTGGCGAAGTGAATGCCTTCGGAGAGGCCCTGGACGAGGCCTGCGATGCAGATCTGGTTGACCATCTTGGTCAGCTGGCCTGCACCGGCGGGGCCAAGGCGTTTGCACATGCGGGCATAGGAGGCGGCGATAATCGGCTCGGCCGCGGCATAGGCGTCTTCGTTTCCGCCGCACATCACGGTCAGCGCGCCGTTCTCGGCGCCGGCCTGTCCGCCCGAGACGGGGGCGTCGACGAATTTGAAGCCGCCCTTGGTCGGCGGCTGCGTCGAGCTCGCGTGCCACTTCGGCGGAAGCGGTGGTGTGGTCGACGAACACGGCGCCCTTCTTCATGCCGGCAAACGCGCCATCGGCGCCGACGATCGTGACTGCCCGAAGGTCATTGTCGTTGCCGACGCAGCACATCACGAAGTCCTGGCCTTCGGCGGCAGCCTTCGGCGTTGGCGCGGTCTTGCCGCCGAACTTCTCGGCCCATTGTTTCGCCTTGGCGGAGCTGCGGTTGTATACGGTCACCTCATGGCCGCCCTTTTTCACAAGGTGTCCTGCCATCGGAAAACCCATCACGCCGAGACCGAGAAAAGCGACTTTCGCCATGTTGCTACCTTGGGGTTCTTGCCGGCGGCCTCTTGGGGGCGGCCGGGCTGTTCTTGGGAGGGAGCCGCACCATAACCGCTGCGCAGGGGAGGGCAACGGCTTCGTTTGGTTGACCGGGCCGGTTTTGTGCTAGGGTTGGTCCATCTCAAGAACCTCACAAAAAGGGAGTGTTTCGCATGGGCGTGAGCGTCGGTACCCTCGATCATTTCAACATCCGGACCCGAAACCTCGGCGACACCGTCCGCTTCTACGAGGACATTCTGGGTCTTGAAAAAGGTCCCCGGCCGAACTTCGCCTTCCCGGGCGCCTGGATGTACAGCGAAGGCAAGGCCGTCGTGCATCTTGTCGACATCTCCAAGACCGACGAGGCGCAGAAGCCGGATTCCGGCGTTGTCCATCACGTCGCCTTTGCCTCGACCGGCTTTGACGGCATGAAGCAGCGTTTGCAGTCGAAAGGCATGGCGTTCGACTCCCGGCAGGTGCCGGGTGGCGACCTCTGGCAGATCTTCGTCGACGACCCCAATGGCGTCATGATCGAACTGAACTACGAGGCCGCCAAGGAAGGTGGCACTTCGGCGCCGGTCGAAACGCGGGAAGATATGGGCGCCCGGTAGCAATTTCCGCGGACCCGCTCTATAGGCGCTTTTCGGACAACTTCAGGAGAAGCACCTTTGAGCGTGACGCAGCAGCAGGTTCTGGATGCCCTTTCCAAGGTGATGTCGCCGCGCGGCGTCGCCTTGCCCAATGCCAACGTGCTGTCGGCGATATCAGCCTCCGACGGCAAGGTGTTCTTCTCCATCAATGTCGACGCCGCCGAGGCTCGCGCCTGGGAAGATGTGCGCGCGCAGGCGGAAGCCGCCGTGCGCGCCATTCCCGGCGTCAGCGTGGCGATGATCGCGCTCACCGCGGAGCGCAAGGCCGGATCTGCAGCGGCGCCACCGCCGCCATCTGCAGCGCCACCGCCGCATCGCCATGCCCACGGCGTGCAGCCGGAGGCCGCACACCGGCCACCGCAGGGTGGGCAATCGCCGATGTCGCGGCAGGCGGAAATTCCCGGCGTCGCCGCAGTCATCGCGGTCGCCTCCGGCAAGGGCGGCGTCGGCAAGTCGACCACCGCGATCAACGTCGCACTCGGCCTGCGCGACCAGGGCCTGCGCGTCGGTCTGCTCGATGCCGATATTTACGGGCCCTCGGTGCCGCGGCTTACCGGCATCCGCGAGAAGCCGCAGCTCAACGCCGACCGGAAGATGATCCCGATCGCCCGCTTCGGCCTGTCGATCATGTCGATCGGCTTCCTCGTCGAGGAGGATACCGCAATGATCTGGCGCGGGCCGATGGTGATGTCGGCAATCACGCAGATGCTGCGCGACGTCGCCTGGGGTACGCTGGACGTGCTCGTCGTCGACATGCCGCCCGGCACTGGCGATGCGCAACTGACGCTGGCGCAGAACGTGCCGCTCAAGGGCGCGATCATCGTCTCGACGCCGCAGGACCTTTCGCTGATCGACGCGCGGCGGGGTCTGGCGATGTTCAAGAAGGTCAATGTTCCCGTGCTCGGCATCATCGAGAACATGAGCTATTTCCAGTGCCCGCATTGCGGCACCAAGTCCGATATTTTCGGCCATGGCGGCGCGCGCCACGAGGCTGAAAAGCTCGGCGTGCCCTTCCTCGGCGAAATACCGCTGCACATGGCGATTCGCATGACCTCGGATGCCGGCACGCCCGTCGTCGACAGCGAGCCGGACGGCCCGCACGCGGCAGTCTATCGGGCCATCGGCGCCAAAGTCCGCGAGCAGCTTCAGGGCGTTATTGCCGCTGCCTGAAGTCGCCTTTCAGGTCACTTTCGACTTTGGTTTAGTCAGTGCAGTCATGCCTTTGTCGCGTTTCCGCGCCCGCAACTCCGTGTTAAAGCGCCCCCGCCAGAGCGCCTCCGGTCACGCGGAATTTCCCCGGACAGGCTGCTCTACGGAAATCCGGGATACGTCCCCACCAAGGAGATACTGAATGAAGCGTCGTGATTTCTTGAAGGTTTCGGCGGCCGGTGCCGCCGCGACCGCCGTTGCCTCTCCCGCCATTGCCCAGTCGTCGCCCGAGATCAAGTGGCGTCTGACCTCGAGCTTCCCGAAGTCGCTCGACACCATCTATGGCGGCGCTGAGCAGGTATCGAAATACGTCGCCGAAATGACCGACAACAAGTTCCAGATTCAGGTGTTTGCGGCGGGCGAGGTGGTTCCGGGCTTGCAAGCATTGGATGCGACTTCGAACAACACCGTCGAGGCATGCCACACCGTCTCGTATTATTACGTCGGCAAGGATCCGACATTTGCGATCTACGCCTCTGTGCCGTTCGGCCTCAATGCGCGCCAGCAAAACTCCTGGTGGTACCAGGGCGGCGGCATGGAACTCGGCAACGAGTTCTTCAAAAAGCACGGCGTGATCGGCTTCCCCTGCGGTAACACCGGCACGCAAATGGGCGGCTGGTTCCGCAAGGAGATCAAGACGGTTGCCGATCTCTCCGGCCTCAAGTTCCGCATCGGCGGCATTGCCGGCCAGGTGCTGCAGAAGGTCGGCGTGGTGCCGCAGCAACTCGCTGGCGGCGACATCTATCCGGCGCTGGAGAAGGGCACCATCGACGCGGCCGAATGGGTCGGCCCCTATGACGACGAGAAGCTCGGCTTCGCCAAGGTCGCGAAGTTCTACTACTATCCGGGCTTCTGGGAAGGCGGCCCGATGGTGCACGCTTTCGCCAACCTGGAGAAGTTCAACGCGCTGCCGAAGAACTACCAGGCGATCTTCACCAATGCGTGCGCGCATGCCAACAGCTGGATGACAGCGCGTTACGACATGCAGAACCCGACCGCATTGAAGCGCCTGGTTGCCGGCGGCACTCAGCTTCGTCCCTTCACCAACGAAGTGCTGGAGGCCTGTCTCAAGGCAACCAACGAGCTGTGGGCCGAAATCTCGGCCAAGAACGCCGACTTCAAGAAGTCGGTCGATGCGATGCAGGCCTATCGGTCCGACCAATATCTCTGGTGGCAGGTTGCCGAATACACCTTCGACAGCTTCATGATCCGCTCGCGCACCCGCGGCTGATACGTAGCGTTTTCAAGCGAAAGCCTGCCCGGCACTTGATGCGGGGTGGCACCGGTTCGCGTCGAGAAAAACCGTCAAAATGAGTCGGTAGCCTCGGTTCTCACAGAACCGGGGCTACGCCTTTAGTCGAATGAAGCGGCCAGGTCCCCGCCTGGGGGCCGGGCTTTTTTGCGCGCGACGTATGGTTGAGGATGGTGTTCGGCAACCGGATGTTCCATTCTCGCACCCAAGCCTCGCGACGAAGGCGTGCATTCGTGGACCGGTGCGAACAACCAAGACGGTTCAATAGTCAAAACACCAGGCAGGATACAATGAAGCGGAGAGATTTTCTCAAGGTTACGGGCATTGGCGCTGTAGGCGCCACAACGCTGGCGGCGCCGGCGATCGCGCAGTCGATGCCGGAAATCAAATGGCGACTGACGGCAAGCTGGCCCAAATCGCTCGACACGCTGTGGGGCGGCGTCGAGTACATGGCCAAGCTCGTGGGTGAAGCCACCGACAACAAGTTCCAGATCCAGACCTTCGCGGCCGGCGAAATCGTCCCCGGCCTGCAGGTGCTTGACGCCGTGCAAAACGGCACTGTCGAGATGGGACACACGGCGTCCTACTACTACTTCGGCAAGGATCCGACCTTCGCCTTCGGCACGGCGGTGCCGTTCGGTCCGAACCAGCGGCTCAACCAGGCCTGGTACATGCTGGGCGGCGGCCGCGAACTGATGAATGAGCTCTACAAGGGCTACAATGTCACGACCTTCCTCGCTGGAAACACCGGCTGCCAGATGGGCGGCTGGTTCCGCAAGGAGATCAAGACGGTTGACGATCTGAAGGGACTGAAGATGCGCATCGGCGGCTTTGCCGGTCGCGTGATGCAGAAGCTGGGTGTCGTGCCGCAACAGCTCGCCGGCGGCGATATCTATCCGGCTCTGGAAAAAGGCACGATCGACGCCGCCGAATGGGTCGGGCCGTATGACGACGAGAAGCTCGGCTTCAACAAGGTCGCGCCGAATTATTACTTCCCGGGGTGGTGGGAAGGCGGCCCGATGCTGCTTGGCCTCGTCAACATCGAAAAATGGAACTCGTTGCCGAAGTCGTATCAGTCCGTGCTTGAGCAGGCCGGCCAGGCTGCCAATTCCTGGATGATGGCGAAATATGATCAGGCCAATCCGGCGGCGATGAAGAAGTTGCTCGCCGGCGGCACCAAGCTGCGCGCGTTCTCACCCGAGATCATGCAGGCGAGCCTGAAGGCCACCAAGGAACTGTATGCCGAGACCTCCGCGACCAATCCAGGCTTCAAGAAGGTGCTGGAATCCATGAACGCCTTCACCAGCAACGGATATCAGTGGTGGCAGGTGGCGGAGCTCGGTTACGACAGCTTCATGGCGCGCAACGCGCAGAGCTGATCGAACGCTCAATCGGACGCAAAATAAAACCCCGGAGCGATGCTCCGGGGTTTTTCGTTGTCTGAACGAAGCTCGCCCAGCGGCTACTGCTTCGGCGGTCCCTGGCCGAAATCGAGCGGCGGCAGCTCGATCTGCGGCACCTCGATCCTGACCTTGCTGAGGTCGACGTCGATCGGCTTGTCGAGCAGCGCCGTCACCGTGACCGGGAATGCGATCACCAGCGCCACCATGATGAGCTGCAGGAAGATCCAGGGCACGGCGCCCCAATAGATGTCGGAGCTCTTGACCTCGCGCGGCGCCACGCCGCGCAAATAGAACAGTGCAAAGCCGAACGGCGGATGCAGGAATGAGGTCTGCATGTTGACGCAGAGCATGACGCCGAACCAGATCAGCGCCGCATCGGCGCCGACGACGGGGGCTAGGATCTTCTGCGCGATCGGCGCGACCATCGGCAGGATGATGAAGGCGATCTCGAAGAAGTCGAGGAAGAACGCCAGGAAGAAGATGAAGAGGTTGATGAAGATCAGGAAGCCCCAGACGCCGCCGGGAAGCGAGGTCAGGTGATGCTCGAGCCAGACGCCGCCGGACACGCCGAGGAACACCACCGAAAAGCAGGTCGAGCCGATCAGGATGAACACCACCATGGTGGAGAGGCGCATCGTCAATTCGTAGCCCTGCTTGATGAGGTCGCGCAGGTCGGGAATTTTCACGGCTTCGAGGCAGAGCCAGACAACCGCTATATAGACCACCGCGAAGGTGAGCTTGAACAGCAGGTTCTCGCCCATCATGACGCCGATGATGGCGCCGATGCCGGCGGCAACGATGCCGACAATCATCATGGTGTGGCCGGGCTTGCTGAGTTCCTTGTGGTGGAGCGCGGCGAGGACGATGGCGCCGATCGCGCCCATGGCGCCGGCTTCGGTCGGCGTCGCAAGGCCGAGCATCATGGTGCCGAGCACGACGAAGATCAGCACGCCCGAGGGAATGATGCCCATCAGGCATTTCTTCCAAAGCGCCCAGCCGGTCAGCGTACGTGCTTCCTTTGGCACTGGGGGAACGTGATCCGGCTTGATCAGGCCGAGTATGAACGTATAGCCGGCAAACAGCGCGATCTGCAGCACCGACGGGCCCCAGGCGCCGAGGTACATGTCGCCGACCGACTTGCCGAGCTGGTCGGCCATCACGATCAGAACCAGCGACGGCGGCACCAACTGCGTAATGGTGCCTGATGCCGCCAGCACGCCGGTGATGTAGCGGATGTTGTAACCGTAGCGGATCATCACCGGCATCGAGATCAGCGCCATCGCGATCACCTGGGCTGCCACCGTGCCGGTGATGGCGCCGAGAATGAAACCGACGATGATGACGGAATAGCCGAGACCGCCACGCACCGGACCGAACAACTGGCCCATCGAATCCAGCATGTCTTCGGCAAGGCCGCATCGCTCCAGCACGGAGCCCATGAAGGTGAAGAACGGAATCGCCAGCAGCAATTCGTTGGCGAGCACGCTGCCGAAGATGCGACCCGGGATCGCCTGCAGGAAGTTGAGGTCGAAGAAGCCGAGATAGATCGACAGGAAGCCGAACGACAACCCGAGCGCGGCCAGCGTGAAGGCGACGGGGAAGCCGATCAGCATGCTTACAATAAGGCCGCCGAACATCAGCGGCGGCATCATGTCCAGCGTGATCATTGCACCGGCCTCTCGTACTTGGCGTCGATCATGACATAGCCCTTGAGTGCCGCGATGCGCTTGATGACCTCAGAGACGCCTTGCAATGCGAGCAGGACGAAGCCGGCCGGGATAACGAACTTGATGGGCCAGCGCACCAGGCCGCCGGCATTGGAGGAGATCTCACCGACCGCATAGGCCTGGTAGAAGAAAGGCCAGGAGAGGTAGGCGAGCAGCAGACAGCTCGGAATGAGAAAGAACAGCGTGCCGACCATGTCCAGCCAGAGCTGGCCGCGTTCCGACAGCATCAGATAAAGAATCTCGACACGGACATGCTCATTGCGCTTGAAGGTGTAGGAGGCGCCGAACATCACGATGATGGCGAACATGTACCACTGAAGCTCGAGCCAGGAATTCGAGCTGTAGCCGAACGCGTAGCGGATCATGGCATTGGCGGCGCTGACCACGCAGGCGGCAAGGATGAGGAAGTTGCAGATGACGCCGAGCTTCTGGTTGAGCAGATCGATTGCGTTGCTGAGGGCGAGCAATGGACGCATCACGTTCTCCCCGGCCGCCGCGCGAGGGCGCCGATGTTCTTGTTGAACATAGCTGCGCTGCCGCGCGCGCCGCGCACGGATATGCAACTCACCTGCAATTGCGATTGCAACGAACGTCCTCCCCCTCATACGCTTCGCCGTCTTGGCAGTCCCTGAAAGGGAACAGCGGCCTATCCGGCCTGGCTGGCTGAAGCAGTGGGCACCATTTCAGCGCGCTCCGCCGCCGTCAATCGGAAAATGGACATATTGACGCGGGGGTTAAGTCGCCTCGCGCAAATATTAAGTTGGCGTGCGGGAATAGCGGGCAGGTGCTGAAAAATCAGCCGCCGGTCACGCTCATGTGCCGGCTGACGCTCGGGCGGTTGTGCCGGCGGTCGATGATGAAGTCATGGCCCTTGGGCTTCAGCCCGATCGCGCGATCGATCGTGGCGCTCAGGCAGCTCGTTGTCGGCCGATGCGCGCAGCGGCTTGCGCAGATCGGAGGCATCTTCGTGGCCGAGACAGGTGTGCAGCGTGCCGGTGCAGGTGATGCGCACGCGGTTGCAGGATTCGCAGAAATTGTGCGTCATCGGCGTGATGAAGCCGAGCTTGCCGCCGGTCTCGCTGACACGGGCATAGCGGGCAGGGCCGCCGGTGTCGTCGTCGAGATCGGTCAGGGTGAACTGCTGGGCAAGCCGCGCGCGCAACAACGACAGCGGCACATACTGATCGATGCGGCCGGCGCCGACGTCGCCCATCGGCATCACCTCGATCAGCGTCAGCGCCATGCCCTTGCCGTGCGCCCATTTCATCAGATCAGGAATTTCCTCCTCGTTGAGGTCCTTCAGCGCGACTGCGTTGATCTTCACCGCAAGGCCGGCCGCGCGCGCCGCCTCGATTCCGGTGAGCACCTTGTCGAGGTCGCCCCAGCGGGTGATGGCGCGGAACTTGTCGGGGTCGAGCGTGTCGAGCGAAACGTTGATGCGGCGTACGCCGCAATCGGCGAGCTCTGCGGCAAAGCGCGAAAGCTGCGAGCCGTTGCTGGTCAGTGTCAGCTCGTCGAGCGCGCCGGAGCCGAGATGGCGCGACAGCGAGCGCACCAGCGACATCACGTTGCGCCGGACCAGCGGTTCGCCGCCGGTCAGCCGCAGCTTGCGCACGCCCTTGGCGATGAAGGCCGAGCAGAGCCGGTCGAGCTCCTCCAGCGTCAGCAGGTCCGCCTTGGGCAGGAAGGTCATGTCTTCCGACATGCAATAGAAGCAGCGCAAGTCGCAGCGATCGGTGACGGACACCCGCAAATAGCGGATCGTCCGCCCGAACGGGTCGACCATCGGCCGCAGCGGCAATATTTCTGGATTAGCCGTTCCGCTCATTCGCTTGCCGCTCATTCGCCTGTCGCTTGCGGGCCATCCTGCATCAGGCCCGGCAGCACAATGTAGGCAGGTTGCAACGCACCCACAATGCGGGTCGCGAATGTCTGCTGCGAACTAGCGCGTCTGGCCCGGCGGCGGCGGGGCGCTGGGATTGGGGAAGGGCGATGCGGCCGGCGCCTGCGTGGTCTTGGGCGGCTTCGGTTTCTTCGGCTTGGCGCGAACCGGCTTCGGCGGCGGACCAGCCGGCCTCAATTGGACGACGACGGGATTAGGGTCGACCTTGAGCACGTCAGGCGATCCTAGATCGCCGGGGAGGCTAGATGACCTGGATCGGCACGGTTTCGGGATGGAACCTGGGCAGGGCGAAACTCACACTGAAGGCGGTGTCGGTAGCAGGAACGGCGACCGAGCACGGCGTCTTGCAGGTCTGGCCCGTCGAGGCGCGCGCCTCGGCGCCTGAAGGCACGGAGTCAAGCTGGAGCTGCACCACCTGCGGCGCCGGCTTGAGCGAATCCAGCGAGAACGACGAGCAACCCGCAAGGGCCGCTCCCGACAACGCAATCACGATGACACGACGCATGACCGCCACCCAAACTGCGGCGAACTGCCACAATCCCCGAACCGAGCTTAGGAGTGTCGGAAATGGGGCGCAACCACGCCCGACCTCATAGTTAATTGATGGTTAACGGCAGATGCTGAACGAAACTCTCGTAAAATCAATGTATTACGTTGACTTCATGAGACTTTCGACCGCTGCGGGAAGCTCGCGCATGTGGCCGATCAGCCGGTCCGGTTTGAGTTCGGCAATGGGGACGTCGGTATAGCCGAATTCGACCCCAATCACGGGTACGCCGGCCCGGCGCGCCACGCCGACATCGGGGCCGGCATCGCCGACCATGATGGCGGCTGAGGTGTTACCCCCGGCGCGGGCCAGCGTTTGCTGCAGGATGGCGGGATCGGGCTTCGCCACGCCAAAAGTGTCGGCGCCGCAGATGACCGCAAAACGCGAACTCAGGCCCAGCCGGTCGAGCAGGAGTTTTGACAGCCATTCGAGCTTGTTGGTGCAGACGGCAAAACGGTAGCCACGGCCCCCAAGCTCGTCGAGCGCGTCTTCAAGACCTTCGAAGGGGCGCGATGCGTCGGCAATATGGGCCGCGTAATAGTCGATGAATTCGCGCATCATGCGATTGAGGTCATCCACGCTGACGTTACGGCCGTCGATCTCGAGGCCGCGTTCGATCAGCTTGCGCGCGCCGGCGCCGATCATGTTGCGCGCGGACGCGAACGGGACCGGGGCGATACCTTCGTGCTCGAGCACATGATTGAGGGCGGCGATCAGGTCCGGCGCGGTGTCAATCAGGGTGCCGTCGAGATCGAATACGACAATGCGAGGGGAGGTCATTGCGCATTCGGTATCCGGCTCTGCGCGGACGTGCAAGTGGGGCACGAGAAATGGCCGGCAAATCCCGAAAACCATGCGGAAATACCCGGATGGAAGCTGTTCCTGCCGGGAAAACGACGCTAGAAAGCCCCGCAAGTCCGAAGGGCGGAGCAGGGTCTCAGCGTGGATATGGAAGCACTGAAACGGCAGGCGGCGGCGCGTGCACTCGAAGCGGTGCGCGACGGCATGAAGCTCGGGCTCGGCACCGGCTCGACCGCAAAGCACTTCGTCGACCTGCTCGGCGAGAAGGTCCGCGCCGGCCTGCGGGTGATCGGCGTGCCGACGTCGGAAGCAACCCGCGCTCAGGCCGAGCAATGCGGCATCAAGCTGACCACGCTTGACGAGGTCGATCATCTCGACCTCACCATTGACGGCGCCGACGAGGTCGATCCGGCGCTCAACCTGATAAAGGGTGGCGGCGGGGCGTTGTTGCGCGAAAAGATCGTGGCGGCCGCCTCGGATCGCATGATCGTGATCGCCGACGACAGCAAATGGGTCGATCCGCTCGGCCGTTTCCCCCTACCTGTGGAGGTAATTCCCTTCGGCCTGGGGGCGACACAGCACGCCATGGAAAGGGCGTTTGCTGCGGCCGGCGTTTCCGGGCAAATGGTGTTGCGCAAGGGCAAGGATGGCCACGTTTTCGTCACCGATGGCGGCCACTGGATCATCGACGGCCATCTCGGCCGGATCGCGGATGTGCCGCGCCTGGCCACCCTGTTGAATGCGATCCCGGGCGTGGTCGAGCATGGATTATTCGTCGGCCTTGCCATCTACCGTGATATTGGCCGGCGCAAGTGGAATTCGGGTTGTTGAACGGCGGTGACGCCGGAAATCAAGGAGAATTGGAATGAAGGGTTTCTCGGCAATCTTGACGGCGGCAGGCCTTGCGGCCGCGTTGGCACTGGCTGGCGTTCCCGCGATGGCGCAACAGGCGGCACCGAAGCAGGGGGCGCCCGCAACCCCCGCCGCGAAGCAGCCGGCCAAGCCGCTTTCGCCCGCGGCGCTCTCGGCCGCCCGCGAACTCCTTGTGATGAAGAACGTCGGGGCGATGTTTGCCGGCGCCGTGCCCAGTGTCGTCGAACAGACCAGGAACGCGCTGATCGAGCAGAACCTCAACTACCAGAAGGATCTCAACGAGGTGGCGGTGATCGTTGCCAAGAATCTCGCCGGCACGGAGAACGAGATCGGTGAGGGCATGGCGCAGATCTATGCCAACGAGTTCACCGAGCAGGAGCTGAAGGACCTCGTTACCTTCTACAAGACGCCGCTCGGCCAGAAGCTGCTGAACAGCGAGCCGCGCGCCATCCAGATGAGCATGGGCTGGATGCAGCAGTGGGCGCAGGAATTTGGCGTCATAGTCAACGACGATTTCAAGGCCGAGATGAAGAAGCGCAACAAGCCGATCTGATCGGCAACCTCCGGGGCTGGCGCAGCATGGCCGAATTCGACGTCGATCTCTTCGTCATCGGTGGTGGATCGGGCGGCGTGCGCGCTGCCCGCATCGCCGCCAACCATGGCGCGAAGGTCATGGTCGCCGAAGAGTACCGAATGGGCGGCACCTGCGTGATCCGCGGCTGCGTGCCGAAAAAGCTGTTCGTGCTCGGCTCGCATGTGCACCAGGAGATCGAGGACGCCGCCGGCTTCGGCTGGACCATTCCGCAGGCAACGCTTCGACTGGCCGACGCTGATCAGGAACAAGGACAAGGAGATCGCGCGGCTGGAGGCTGCCTACACCGCCAACGTCGAGAAGTCAGGCGCGCAGGTGGTGAAGAGCCGCGCCGTGTTCGAGGACCCGCACACGCTGCGCCTTGCCGACGGCAAGAAGGTGACGGCGCGCTATGTGCTGATCGCCACCGGCGGCCGGCCCAACCATGGCGCGGAGATTCCCGGCATCGAGCACGTGATCTCGTCCGACGAGGCGTTTCATCTGCCGCAACTGCCGAAGCGCGTGGTGGTGCAGGGCGGCGGCTATATCGCGCTCGAATTCGCCTGCATCTTCGCCGGCTACGGCAGCGACGTGACGCTGGTCTATCGCGGCGACAACATTTTGCGCGGCTTCGATGACGATGTGCGCGCGCATGTGCGCAAGGAGATCGAGAAGCGCGGCATCACCGTGATCACCGGCTGCACCATCGACAAGGTCGACAAGCACGGCAATGAGTTCACGACGCGTCTTTCCAGTGGCTCGAGCCTGGCCTCCGATCTGGTGATGTTCGCCATCGGCCGCCATCCCAACGTGGCCAATCTCGGACTGGAAAAGGCGGGCGTCGCCATCAATGCGAAGAACGGCGGTATCGCCACCGACAACTGGGCCAAGACCTCGGTGCCGCACATCTATGCGATCGGCGACGTCACCCATCGCGTCAACCTGACGCCGGTCGCGATCCGCGAGGGCCACGCCTTCGCCGACACCGTGTTCGGCAAACGGCCGGTCGAGGTCGACCACAGCAGCATTCCGACCGCGGTGTTCTCGCAGCCCGAGGTCGGCACCGTGGGCCTGAGCGAGGCCGACGCGCGCGCCAAATATGGCCATGTCGACATCTACAAGGCCGAGTTCAGGCCGATCAAGGCGACGATGTCGGGCCGCGATACCCGCGTCTTGATGAAGCTCGTGGTCGACGGCACCACTGATCGCGTGCTCGGCTGCCACATCGTCGGCGATGCCGCGGCCGAAATCATCCAGGCCGTCGCCATCGCGGTGAAGATGAAGGCGACCAAGGCCGATTTCGACGCCACCATGGCGCTGCATCCGACCGCGGCCGAAGAGCTCGTCACCATGCGCACGCCGACCGCGCGTCATGTGCGCCAGGCGGCTGAGTAGGCGGTTTCAGGCGAAGCTTGTAGACGGCAGCCGCCTCTATCCGCCGGCGCCCACGAGCTGATACGCGCCGCGTTCGAAGCTGTCGTAGACGGCGAGTGCCCTGGCGTCGGCAAAGGGCAGATACTGCATCATGATGACGCCGGCGATGCCGCAGATTGGGTCGATCCAGAAGAACGTGTTGCTGATGCCGCCCCAACTCAGGCTGCCCGGCGAGCGCTTGCCGGGCACCTGATCGGTCGTGATGAGGAAGCCGAGACCCCATTTGTCGCGGCCATCGGCGATGAACGTGAAATCGGCACTGCGCGGCAGCGCGCTCTTGAGCGCGGGCACCGAGACTGCGCCGATATGGTTCTGGCCCATCAGCGCAACGGTCTCGGCGTTGAGAACGCGAACCCCGTCAAGCTCGCCGCCATTGAGCCACATGCGCATGAATCGCCCGTAATCATCAGCGGTCGAGGCGAGGCCGCCGCCGCCAACCGGCGCCGCGATGGCGAGCCCGGGCTGCGGCTCTTGCCGTTCAATGGCGCCATCCATGCGCGCGCCGCCGCGCTGCTGCTGCGCGACCAGGCGCGGCGCTTTCGCTTCAGGCACGTTGTAGGACGTGTCGTCCATCTTGAGCGGCGCAAGGATGTGCGCGCGGAAATAGTCCTCGAGCTTTTGCCCGGAGATGACCTCGACCAGCCTGCCGACGACATCGGTGCTGGTGCTGTAGTGCCAGCGCTCGCCGGGATCGAACAGCAGCGGCCCGCCGAACGGGAAGGCTTCGCCGGCGCGCGGCTTGAAATCGCGCCAGACCGCACTGGTGAATGCGTAGGCCAATCCGGAGGTGTGTGTGAGGAAATGCCTGACGGTCGGTGGCCTTGATGGCGGGCGGAGCCGATAGGTTCCGCCCGCTGCATCGAACGCTTCAATGACTTTCAATTCCGCAAGCTCCGGCAGGTAATTTTCCGCGGGATCGTCGAGACCGAGGCGACCTTGCTCGACGAGCTGCATCAATGCCACCGAGGTGATCGGTTTGGTCATCGAGGCGATGCGAAACAGAGCGTCCGGCGTGAGCGGACGACTGGTCGCGACATCAGCCACGCCGAATGCGCCGCGGTAGAGCACCCGCTCGCGGTCGGTGACCAGCGCGACCACGCCGGGGACATCCTTGCGCTCGACCGCGCCGCGCAGGCAGTGGTCGATGGCTGCAGTCCCCGGCAAATCCTGCGCGCTGGCGGTGCCGGCCAACGCCGCAACGCCCCCGGTGGCGACAACGTCAGCGGATTTGTTCATGAAAACCTCCCGGTTGCGCACGGCGCGGATTTCACTCGCGCCGTGCTTTCTGGGTTATTTCTCTTGTTCGACGCGGCTCGACCAGCCCCACTCAACTCTTGCGCATTTTGCCAAGCAGGAAGTTGTCGTAATAGTTCTCTGCGATCTGCGAATAGAAGAGCACTTCCTTCATGTAGGCGTCGTGGCTCTCCTTGGTCTTCTTGAAGAGCGGGTTCTTTTCGGCGATCTCGTTCAGATGGTCCTGCGTGGCCTGATAGCAGGCCTCCATGACCGGTTGCGGGAACGCGCGCAGTTCCGCGCCGCCGGCGACGAGCCGCTTCAGGGCGGCAGGATTGACGCTGTCGTATTTTTCGATCATCCAGCTGCCCGCCGCCGTTCCGGCCTGGTTGAGGATCGCCTGGTACTGCTTGGGAAGCGCATTCCATTTCTCTTCGTTCACCACCATGTGCAGCATGGCGCCGCCCTCCCACCAGCCGGGGAAGTAGTAGTACTTCGCCACCTTGTAGAAGCCGAGCTTCTCGTCGTCATAGGGACCGACGAACTCCGCGGCATCGATCGAGCCCTTCTCGAGCGCTGAATAGACTTCGCCGCCCGCGATCTGCTGCGGCACGATGCCGAGCTTTGCCAGCACATGTCCGCCCATACCGGCGATACGGAATTTGAGGCCCTTGAGATCATCGACCGTCTTGATCTCCTTGCGGAACCAGCCGCCCATCTGCGTGCCGGAGTTGCCGCACAGGATAGCGTGCGCCTTGAAGGGCTTCAGCGCCTCGTTGCAGAGGTCCGCGCCGCCGCCGAATGTCCACCAGGAATGCTGATGGCGATGGTTCATGCCGAAGGGCGCGCCGGTTGCATAGGCCAGCGCCGGCTCCTTGCCGATGTAGAAATAGAGCGGCGTCTGCGCCATCTCGACGGTCGCGGTGCTCACGGCATCGAGCGCCTGCAGGCCGGGCACGATCTCGCCTGCGGCAAAAGTCTGGATCTGAAACTTGTTGTCGGTGGCATCAGCTACGTATTTCGCAAAGGTCTGCGCCGTGCCGAAGATGGTATCGAGCGACTTCGGAAAGCTCGAGGTCAGGCGCCACTTGATCTCGGGCGCACCTTGCGCGATCGCAGGTGCCGCAACCAGCGTGGTCGCGCCGGTCAGCGCGCTGCCTTGTAGGAACGTACGGCGTTTCATGATGCATTCACTCCCTATATTGCAGGTCCGTTGACGCGGGCCGAAAACCCGGGACCGTTGATCCGCATCATAGCGGACTTCGCGGCAGCCGTCCGCTTCTGGAACGCGACTGGCCGCCGGGCATGCCGGCTATTCGCCGCCGGCTTGCTAGCCGCAAATGCCGCGGCTATGGTTCAATGAGGGACAAAATCGATATTTTTCACTGTGCGTCGATCCGCGCGATTGCTCGGGTCATTTGACGACCGGCGATAGGCATCCCCTGGCCGGCCACGAGCGCGTCTTAGGGAAACGGTGATTTGCCCGATCTGCTCAAGCGATGCGCGGTGAAATCCGTTGGTCCGGACGGGCAGGAAATCTGGGACTTCAATGACCTTTCTCGCACGGTCCTGACCTGGGCGACATGGGGAATGTGGCTCGCCGCGGCGGCCGGCAGCCTCATTTTCGCGATCAACTGGGTGGCGAGCGGAAAAACCGACGTCGCGCTTTGCGAGTACCTCGAATTCATTGGCAATTTCTGGTCGGGCCAAGTCGCTGTATGTGCTGAACGGACTGCAGGGATTTCACTATTTGCCGATCATGCTGATCATCGGTACGCCGCTCGGTTGGGTCGTCTACTCCGCTCGCCGGCGCGATTTTCGATCTGCTGTCGATCGCTTTTCTTGCATACAGCGTTTACCGGCTCGCCGAAGCAGTCGCTCCCGTTCACCCCGTAGCCGCCGCAGGCTCCATTCTGGCCGCAAGCGTTGTCGCCACGACCCAATCGGTCGTGCTGTTCCAGATGCAGATGCCGATGACCGCTGCCATGATATGCGCTGCCGCCGCCGGAATGGCCGGACGATGGCGGGCGCTGGCGTGGTGGTTGGTGCTCGCAATCGCACTCAAGCCGCTCGCTGTCGTGATGGCGTTGCTCGCAGTCGCCGTCGTCCCGCAGACCAGACTGCCCCTGGCGGTCGGGCTCGCGGCGCTGTTGCTCGTGCCATTCGGATTCCAGAACTGGACCTATGTCGCCGCTCAATATGGCGGCTACCTCGAAAATCTGTCTCTCATCACCAATGCGCCACCGGGCCAATGGTATGCGCAGACGGAGATATCAACACTGTTCAGGTCGATCGGGTGGGAGCTGAGTTCGTCCGCGCGCCTCGCGATCAGAATTGCAGCGGCAATCGGCGTACTCGTGCTTGCGTGGCGAATATCCGCAATCGGCGTGGCGCGGGCCACGGCCTTTGCCTTGCTGGTGCTTGCCACCTGTTACATCGGGCTTTTCAATCCGCGGCAGGAGAACGTCTCGTTCATTGTCGTCGCGCCCGGCATCGCCGCGCTGGCCATGGTTTATCTCGGACGCAACGTTGCGGATCTGCGCGGCTGGATCTGGCTTGCGCTGGCCATTCTGGTCGAGGTCAATTGGCGGAATGGAACAAGGGCAGGGGCGTGGTTGTATCCGGGCTGGATGGTGCTGATCTGGATCGGGTTGCTCCGCCTGATGATCGATCCGCGGCGATGGTGCAATTTGCTGTCGGATCGTACTTTCGCCGGCGCCGCCGCACGTCACCCGCAAGACGGCGCAGCGCAGGAGACCGCCGGCTCACTTCACACCTAGCGCCCGGTCCGCGCACGCCACAACCTTGTCATAACCTGCCGCGGTGGGATGCCCATCGATGGACAGAAAATCGTCACGGCTCAAGCGACACCAATCATACGCCAAGCCGTGCGCGTTGAGGCTCGCGACCGCCGCCGCCGCATCTACCTCGTTTCCGAGTATGCCCGTCTCGTTTTTCTGCGTCACCAGCAGCACCCTGACCGGGACGCCAAGCGCCTTGAACGCTTTGAGCGCAGCCTCCGTTCCCGGCAGGTTGCCTCCCGTCTTGCCGGATTTGACGAGGCTGGCCAGGTTTTCAACGGCGATATGGACAAACTTCAGGAACATCGAGTGCTGCTCCAGGGACAGAAACCAGAAACTCACCGCGCTGTAGTTGGAGAACCGCCGCGCATAGCGCTCGCGCGTGCGCGCGAACAGTTCGCTCTCGGTTTCGTCGGAACGAACTGGCTGCCAGGAGTACGGCCCGTCCCACGTGCAGATGTCGCGGTTGATGCAATTCAGATCGAGGTCGGACCAGGTCCATGCATTTCGCTTGAAATCATTGCTGATCGCGATGATCAGCACATCCTTGACCGCCACACCCTGCGCTTTGAGGTATTCGAGCAGCCGCCACCACTGCTCGAAGCCGGTCCCGAGCAATCCCGCATTGAGCAGCTGATCCCCCGGACGGCGGGCCTGCAGCCTGTGAAACCACGGGCATCCCCCCTGGCCGGATGTGAAGCTGTCGCCGATCACAATCGTCTGAGGCGTCCCCGGCGGGATATCATTGTCCTGCAACAGCCCAAAATTGTTCGATCGCATGCGGCAATCGAATTCGACCGTCAACGCGGGTTCGGACGCAAAGGGCGAAGGCATGCCGTAGACGGCGACTTCACGGACGGCGGCGTTCGGCCGGTAAGTCCAGACGCCTTCCGCTCGATTGACGTATGAATCCGGAGAAACGAACTGGAAGCGGAACCGCCAGTAGTAGAATGGATCGAAGGCAACGATCCGGAACACCAGCTCCAATCCGACCACGACGAACAGTGCGACCCACAGGCCGTACGCAGTCCGGGACAAAACCTTAGCCATTACGCTTACCGCAAATTCCTTTCCTGCACGCATCATAACGAAGTTAGCGTCCCGCGTGGAAGCGCTACCTTGCCCGTAGCCGGCATATTGCCGCTGTCGGCTTCACCCGGATATCTCGAGGTTTGCCGATCAAAGGCCCGGCTCACTCCCAGTTCAGGGCGCCGCCGTTCTGATATTCGATCACCCGCGTCTCGAAGAAGTTCTTTTCCTTCTTGAGGTCCATCGCTTCGGACATCCAGGGAAACGGGTTCTCGGTTTCGCCGAACACGGGCGGGAGGCCAAGCTGGGCGCAGCGGCGATTGGCGATGAAGTGCATGTAGCTTTCGCACAATGCCGCGTTCAGCCCGAGGAATCCGCGGGGCATGGTGTCCCGGCCATACGCTGCTTCGAGATCGGCGGCGTCGCGGACCATGCCGCGGACTTCATCCTGGAAGGATTTCGTCCACAGATGCGGGTTTTCGATCTTGATCTGGTTGATGACGTCGATGCCGAAATTGAGGTGGATGGATTCATCGCGCAGGATGTACTGATACTGCTCGGCGATCCCGACCATCTTGTTGCGCCGGCCGAGCGAGAGAATTTGCGCGAATCCGGTGTAGAACCACATGCCCTCGAAGATGACATAGAAGGCGACGAGGTCGCGCAGAAAGGCTTGGTCCGCCTCCGGCGTGCCGGTCTCGAAACCGGGATCGTCGAGATGTCGGGTATGCCTCAGCGCCCAGGCGGCCTTGTCGGTGATCGAGGGCACCTCGCGGTACATGTTGAACAGCTCGCCCTCGTCGAGGCCGAGGCTTTCGACGATGTACTGAAAGGTGTGGGTGTGAACTGCTTCCTCGAACGCCTGGCGCAGCAGATACTGCCGGCATTCGGGGTTGGTGAGGTGACGATAGATCGCCAGCACGATGTTGTTGGCGACGAGGCTTTCGGAGGCCGCGAAGAAGCCGAGGTTGCGCTTGATAGCGCGGCGCTCGTCTTCCGTCAGCCCGTCACGCGACTTCCACAGCGCAATATCCGCCTGCATGGAAACTTCGGTCGGCATCCAGTGATTATTGCACCCGGCAAGGTATTTCTCCCACGCCCATTTGTATTTCAGCGGCAGTAGCTGGTTGACGTCGGCGCGGCAATTGATCATCCGCTTTTCGTCAACCGAAACCCGGCCGCCGCCGCGATCGATGGTGCCGAGGCCGGTGACCTCGGAAGGCGTGATCGCCCGGGCAACAAGCGCTTGCGGCAGCGCGCGTGCGGGCGCAGCAGGTTCGGACCAGTCGAGCATGGTGATGTTCCTCGTTTACTGCCGTTTACTGGCACGCTTCGCATTCGGGATTGTCGATCGAGCAGGCGACGACGCCTGACAGGTCAGGCGTTGCCGACATTCGCACGACCGAGGCGACGGCATTGAGCTTGCCGTCGGTCCCCTTCAGCGTCGATTTTTCGACATGCGTGGCGCTGCGCGAGCGCAGGTAATAGGTCGTCTTCAGCCCGCGGGACCAGGCCAGCCGATAGAGCGCGTCGAGCTTCTTGCCCGAGGGATCGGCGATGTAGAGGTTGAGCGACTGCGCCTGGTCGATCCATTTCTGTCGGCGCGAAGCCGCCTCGATCAGCCACGCGCTGTCGATTTCGAACGCGGTGGCATAAAGCGCCTTGAGATCATCGGGGATGCGATCGATCGCGCCGACGCTGCCGTCGAAATATTTGAGATCGTTGACCATCACCTCGTCCCACAATCCGCGCGCCTTGAGGTCGCGGACCAAGAGCTCGTTCACCACGGTGAAATCGCCGGACATGTTGGATTTGACGTAGAGGTTCTGGTAGGCGGGCTCGATCGATTGCGCGACGCCGCAGATGTTGGAGATGGTCGCCGTTGGCGCGATCGCCATCACGTTGGAGTTGCGCATGCCGACCACCCGTACACGTTCGCGCAGGGTAGCCCAGTCCCGCGACGTCGTGCGATCCATCGCGACGCTTCCGCGCGCGTCCGCCAATAGCTCGATCGAGTCGATCGGCAGGATACCCTGGCTCCAGAGCGAGCCGTCGAACGAAGGGTAGCGCCCGCGCTCGGCGGCAAGCTCAACCGAAGCAGTGATGGCGTAATGGGAGATCGCTTCCATGCTGGTGTCGGCAAAGGCCACCGCGGCATCGGAGGCGACCGCGAACCGCAGCAGGTGCAGGGCGTCCTGGAAGCCCATCAAGCCGAGGCCGACCGGACGATGCCGCAGATTCGAGCGGCGGGCTTCCGGGATGGTGTAGAAATTGATGTCGATGACGTTGTCGAGCATCCGCATCGCCGTCGTCACGGTCTTTTTCAGCCGCGCCTCGTTCAACCCGTCGTCCTGGATATGGTTGGCGAGGTTGATCGAGCCGAGATTGCAGACGGCGGTCTCCTCGTCCGACGTGTTGAGCGTGATCTCGGTGCAGAGGTTCGACGAGTGAATCACGCCGGCGTGCCGCTGCGGCGAGCGGATGTTGCAGGGATCCTTGAATGTGATCCAGGGATGACCGGTCTCGAACAGCATGGTCAGCATCTTGCGCCAGAGGTCGACGGCGCGGACCTGCTTGAAAACGCGGATTTCGCCGCGCGCTGCCTTGGTTTCATAAAAGGCGTAGCGTTCGGCAAAAGCCCCGCCATAGAGATCGTGCAGATCGGGCGTCTCATCCGGCGAGAACAGCGTCCATTCACCGTCGGTTTCCACACGTTGCATAAAGAGATCAGGCACCCAGTTCGCCGTGTTCATATCGTGGGTGCGGCGGCGGTCGTCGCCGGTGTTCTTGCGCAGGTCGAGAAATTCTTCGATGTCGATATGCCAGGTCTCGAGATAGGCGCACACCGCGCCCTTGCGCTTGCCGCCCTGATTGACGGCGATCGCTGTATCATTGGCGACCTTCAGGAAGGGCACCACGCCCTGGCTTTCGCCGTTGGTGCCACGGATATGCGCGCCGAGCCCGCGGACCCGCGTCCAGTCGTTACCGAGGCCACCGGAATACTTTGCCAGCAGTGCATTGTCCTTGATCGATTTGAAAATGCCGTCGAGATCGTCGGCGACCGTGGTCAGGAAGCAGGACGACAACTGCGGCCGCAGCGTGCCCGAATTGAACAGGGTGGGCGTCGAGGCCATGAAATCGAACGACGACAGTAGGTCGTAGAACTCGATGGCGCGTCCCTCGCGGTCGATCTCGCGCGCTGCCAGGCCCATGGCGACGCGCATGAAGAAGGCCTGCGGCAGTTCGATCCGGTTGCCGCCGGCATGCAGGAAATAGCGGTCGTACAACGTCTGCAGGCCGAGGAACTGGAATGACAAGTCGCGCTCAGGCTTCAGCGCCGCCGCAAGCCGCACCAGGTCGAAACGGCCAAGTTCGGGATCGAGCAGGTCGGACGCGATCCCGGTTTTGATATAGGCCGGAAAGTATTCGCCGTAGCGCACGGCCATGTCGGCTTGCGATGCGCTTGTCGGCGAGCCCTGCACATAGGACAGCACTTCGGTGCGCAGCTTGTCCAGCAGCAGACGCGCGCTGACATAGGTGTAGTTCGGTTCCTGCTCCACCAGTGTGCGCGCAGCCATCACCGGGGCGAGCGCCAGCTCGTCCTGGCTGATGCCGTCATAGATGTTGCGGTGTGTTTCCGCGACGACCGGCGCGGCGTGGACGCCGTCGAGATCAGCGCAGGCTTCGTCGATGATCAGCGCAAGCCGCGCGCTGTCAAGCCGGCGCTTGCCGCCATCGGGCAGCGTTACATGGACGACGGGCGCGCTGGAGGGCGCGGCGGGCTGTGCGGCGGCCTGTTCGGCGCGCTGCCGGGTGCGCTCTTCGCGATACAGCACATAGGCGCGGGCGACCTTGTGGTGCTCGCTGCGCATCAACGCCAGTTCGACCTGATCCTGAACGTCCTCGATGTGAAAGGTCCGGCCTTCGCTGGCGCGGCGCGACAGCGCGTTCACGACGTCCGCAGCGAGCTGCTCGACGATCTCATGCACGCGCCGGGAGGCGGCAGCCGTGTGCCCCTCGACCGCCAGGAACGCCTTGGTCATCGCCACCGAAATCTTGCTGGCGTCGAACCTCGAAACCGTGCCGTTGCGCCGGATGACTTGCATCGGCGGTTGTGAGTCCGGCACGGCGAGGTGTTCGGCGCGCAGTTGAATGAGCGGTAAAGGCTTGGCTTCGCGTTCGAGAGAGAGTGACATCTTGCAGACCCCGTGATGCTGTTGGGGCTGGATGCCGGAGGCGACGCTGCATCAAGTGCCGGCGCGAGGCGACGGCATAGGTCTGCGAGCGACCGCCGGGACACCCCGCCCGTGGACGTTTTTTCGATGTCGCGGCAGGTCTCCTGGCTCGCAGGTCGCCGTTACTCCCTGTCTTCCCAACGCGGTGCCGCGTCAGTGACGTGAGATTGGGAGCAACTCACTGCTTACAGTTGCGGGGGCAGCGCCGGATTTTCGCGCGAGACCGCGCGATTCACCGGCTTCCCTCTTAGCCACCAAATCTGGGATTTGGTGGAACCGTGACGTCTACATGTGGTGTTATTCGCGGCAGGCTGTCAATGGCCCGATTGCGTCGTCGTCAAAATTTCGATCGGCCTGTGCAAAGGCTGTGAAAATCTCTTCGCGCATGGCGTGCATCTCAGCCGAGTTGACGCGCACGCCACCTTGCCGATAAGTGAGCGTGTCGTGGTTCTCCGGGGAAGGAATTTTCCGGAGCTAAGAGGGAAGCCGGTGAAACGCCGGAGCTGCCCCCGCAACTGTAAGCGGCGAGCCGCTGTCCAACAAAGTCACTGAAGCCTGCAAAGGTTTCGGGAAGGCCGGACAGCAGCATTGACCCGCGAGCCAGGAGACCTGCCTCGACGATATACACGTCCTCGGGCGGGGTGTCCCGGTGGTGCGGTTGCGATTCCCGCGACGCTGCCACTGCGTTGCCGGAATCCAGACGTGTCACTTCGGCCTTTGCCCCCAACTTATTGGGGTAAGCCAAATGTCCTCCTCCACCAACTCGGCCTCTTCACTAGCCGTCGCTACTCTCGGCACGCCGCGGATCGGTCCGCGCCGTGAACTCAAGCTCGCGCTGGAAAGCTTCTGGTCCGGAACTTCCAGCGAAGAGGCGTTGATCGAAACCGGCATCGGGCTGCGCGCTGCCAACTGGGCGCGGCAGAAGAAGCTCGGCGTCACCGTGATTCCCTCCAACGATTTTTCATTCTACGACCAGATGCTCGACACCGCAGTCATGGTCGGCGCGATTCCGGACGCCTATGGCTGGAAGGGCGGCGCCGTGCCGCTTGCCACTTACTTCGCCATGGCGCGCGGCGCAGACGGCGATGCGCATGACGAGAACTGCGGCCATGCCCACCACACTCACGGCGTGCCTGCGTTGGAAATGACCAAATGGTTCGACACCAATTATCACTACATGGTGCCGGAGCTGAAAACCGACCAGCGCTTTACGCTCGCCTCGCGCAAGCCGATCGAGGAATATGACGAGGCAAGCGCGCTCGGCTACCAGACGCGTCCCGTGCTGGTCGGCCCTGTCACCTTCCTGAAGCTCGCCAAGAGCAAAGACGCGGGCTTTGATCCGTTGTCGCTGCTCGATCGGCTCGTTCCCGTCTACGCCGAGGTTCTGCGCGAACTCGCCTCGCGTGGCGCGGACTGGGTGCAGATCGACGAGCCATGCCTCGTGCTCGATCTCGATCCGGCCGCGCAAAAGGCGTTGCAGCAGACATATGCAGCATTCGCCAGCCAAGTCCCAAAGATCAAGATCATGCTGGCAAGCTACTTTGGTGCGCTCGGAAGCAATCGCGAGGTTGCGTTTGCGCTACCGGTCGCGGGCCTGCATCTCGATCTCGTCCGGGCGCCCGAGCAACTCGACGATGTCGCAAGATTGCCCGGCGACCGCGTGATCTCGCTCGGCGTGATCGACGGCCGCAATATCTGGCGCGCCGATCTGACAAAAATCCTCGACCGGATCGGGCCCGTCGTGGCCAAACTTGGCAAGCAGCGGGTGCAGATCGCACCTTCCTGCTCATTGTTGCATGTGCCGATCGACCTCAGCCTGGAAAACAAGCTCGAGCCCGAGGTGAAGCGCTGGCTCGCATTCTCGATCCAGAAGATCGAGGAACTGGCGGCGCTTGCGACTGCTCTCGATGACGGGCGCGAGCGTGCGGAGCAAGCGCTCGAGGCGTCTGACGCCGCTGCGGCGGCGCGCAAGACGTCACCCCGCATTCACGACCCGAGGGTTGCAAAGCGCCTGGCCGCGATCGACGCGGCGATGCGCCGACGGGCGAGCCCATTCAAGCAGCGTGCCGCCATGCAGCACCAGCGCTTCAAACTGCCTTCGTTCCCGACAACGACCATCGGCTCGTTCCCGCAGACGCCGGAAATCCGTAAAGCCCGCGCGGCTCATAGCAAGGGCGAGCTGAGCGATACCGGCTACAGGACCTTTCTTCAGAACCAGACCAAGCGCGCGGTACGCTGGCAGGAGACCGTCGGCCTCGACGTCCTCGTGCACGGCGAGTTCGAGCGCAATGACATGGTTCAATACTTTGGCGAACAGCTTTCAGGCTTCGTTTTTACGGAGAATGCCTGGGTGCAGTCCTACGGCTCACGCTACGTGCGGCCGCCAATCCTGTTCGGCGATGTCTCGCGGCCGAAGCCGATGACGGTCGAATGGTGGCGATATGCCCAGTCGCTGACGGAGAAGCCGATGAAGGCGATGCTGACCGGGCCGGTCACGATCCTGAACTGGTCGTTCGTCCGCGACGACATTCCCCGCAGCGAGGCCTGCCGGCAGATCGCGCTCGCGATCCGCGACGAGGTGGCGGACCTTGAAGCCGCGGGCGCCGGCATGATCCAGATCGACGAGGCGGCGTTGCGCGAGGGCCTGCCGCTGCGCAAGTCCGAGTGGAAGACCTATCTCGACTGGGCGGTCGAAAGCTTCCGCATCTGTTCCTCGGGCGTGCGCAACGAGACGCAGATCCACACCCACATGTGCTACTCCGAGTTCAACGACATCATCGATGCGATCGGCGCCATGGACGCCGACGTCATATCGATCGAGACGTCGCGCTCGAAGATGGAGCTGCTCGACGCCTTCAGGAACTATCACTATCCGAACGAGATCGGCCCCGGTGTCTACGATATCCATTCGCCGCGGATACCTGAGGTCAGCGAAATGACCGAGCTCTTGAAGCTGGCGCGGCAGCGCCTGTCCGACGCCCAGCTCTGGATCAATCCCGATTGCGGCCTGAAGACCCGCAAATGGGAAGAGGTCAAGCCGGCGCTGACCAACATGGTCGCCGCTGCCCGCGAACTCAGGGCGCTGGCATAGCGCTCGCGTCTGCCCCGTCTGTTCTGTCGAACATGCAAGGAGAAGCCATGCGCTTCTGGATCGAATGTACGCGCTTTGAGACGGGGCAGACCGTCCACCTCAACATCGCTCTCGTCGGCAGCATGTCGCGCGACGGAAATCGCACCGTGCTCGCCTTCGTCGGCGGCGACGCCCGGACCATCGAGGTCACCGAGACACCCGAAGCACTACTCGCGCAGCATTTCGGTAGCTCGGCAAAGGCAGGATAACGGAATGACGGCAAGGCCAGCCGATCGGGAATTCGAGACGGCAACCTCGCACCCCGATCTCCGCCGCATCGGCGCGCACCCGGACCATTGGTATCCGGTTGCGTGGTCGCACGAACTAAAGCCCGGAAGAACCTTTGCCGCGCGGTTTGCCGGCGAGCCGATCGTGCTGGTGCGTCCGGAGGAGGGACCGGTGTTCGCGCTGGAGGACCGCTGCGCGCACCGGCAGGTGCCGCTGTCGAAAGGCACGGTCGACGGCTGCACGCTGCGCTGCTGCTATCACGGCTGGCGTTACGATGCTGCAGGCCGCTGCGTCGACGTTCCCTATCTCACCGGCAAGCTGCCGAATGGGGTCCGCTGCTATCCCTGCGTCGAGCGCGATGGCGTCATCCTGGTCTGGCCGGGTCGTTCAACGCCGTCCGAACCGCCCGTCCGGCTCGGCGCCGCAGCGATGCGCGGCTACAAGACCCGGCGGTTCGGCGGGCAGGTCGATTGTCACTACAGCTTCATGCACGAGAACCTGATGGATATGAACCATCAGTTCCTGCACCGAAAGACTTCAGGGAAGGTGACCCCCCGATACCTCGGCAAGCGCGCCGGTGAGGGATGGCTGGAGCTGGACTACAGCTTCAGGCGGCCGGATCAAAAGCCGCCGATCGGAGAAACGCTGATCGTGGGACGCTTACGCGGACAATCGCCGAGTGCCCGCGATCTCATGACAATTCGCACCGACTATCCTCATCAAAGCTTGCGCTTCTGGACGTCGGGTGAATTGCCGGTCCTGCACGTCTGGCTTGGCTATACGCCCGTCGATGCCGGCCAGCGAAAGAACAGGACCTTCATCGTTCTCTCCGTTCGCCGGCCGGGGCTGCCGGGCGTTTTGGAAATCATGTGGCCGTTTATTGCCTGGTTCACCAATCGCGTCTTTGCCGAGGACCGCGAGATCGTCGAGATGGAGCAGAGCGCCTACGACGCACAGGGCGGCGATTGGAACCATGAGGTATTCCCCGCCATCAATCAATTGCGTGCATTGCTTGCAAAATGCGGCGTGCCGGAGCTGAACGAACCTGGTGCCTGACGCCCGGCCCATAGCTTGACTCGCCGTTTGCTGCGCGGAATAACTGGCACACCGGTGACCCCCGTGGAATTCGGCCTTGCACTTGACTGACGACGACGAGCCCATCGACGAGATTTCGATGATCGAAGCCCGGCTTGCGCAGCTTGCCGAGGTCGCCGAGCGATGCCGAAAGATCATTCTGGTCTCCAAGGCCGCAATCGCCGGCGGCATGGCCTTGCTGCTTCTGATGATGCTCGGCCTGTTCGGATCCAATCAAGTCGCAGCCCTCGGATCGATTGCCGTGGTGCTGGGTGCAATCGTTTCGTTCGGATCGAATGTCAGCACGTTGCGACAGACGACCGAGGCCATAAGCGCCGCCGAGCTGGCTCGTTCTGACTTGATCGGCAGGATGGACCTCAGGGTCGTTGGCGAGCGAACGCTGGTCTGAATCCGAACCCGCTCACAGGTGCCGCGTTCTGGCAATGAACCGCCGGCTGAATCTTTGTCGGCCGCCCTGCCGTTGATCCATGTCAAGGGCCAGCGCTTGCCGGCGACAAAGACTGGACGACGACTGTCACCCCTCTATATCCTTCGTCAGCACGTCGCATCCGGCGAGCGCGCCCAACCGATCGCGAGACGAGAATGCCCCGATCCGTCGTCCTCCCAGCCGCAATCCTGCTGGCCTTGTTTGTTACGCCGAGCCATCCCGCCGCCGCGCAAACGCTCAAAGCCGTCAAGGAGCGCGGCACGCTCAATTGCGGCGTCAGCCAGGGTTTGCTTGGCTTTTCCAGCCAGGACGACAAGAACGACTGGGCAGGTTTTGATGTCGACATTTGCCGCGCTGTGGCGGCTGCGATCTTCGGCGATCCCGCCAAGGTGACGTTCATGCCGCTCGATGCGGAGGCCCGCTTCACGGCGCTGCAATCCAGCAAGATCGACTTGCTGTCACGCAACTCGACCTGGACCATGTCGCGCGAGAGTTCGCTTGGCCTGATGTTTGCCGGCGTCGCCTATTATGACGGCCAGGGCTTTCTGCTGCGCCGGGAGGCCGGGATCGACACGGCCTTGCAGCTTGGCGGCAAGACGGTCTGCACCCAGACCGGCACCACCAGCCAGCTGAATCTGTCGGATTATTTCCGCGCCAAGGACATGTCACTGAAGGTTCTGGCGCTCGGCACCGCGGAAGAAAGCCGCAGGGCCTATGACGATCGAAAGTGCGACGTGATGACCAGCGACGTTTCGCAACTCTACGCCGAGCGTCTCAAGCTCACGGCGCCCGACAGCCACGTCATCCTGCCGGAAGTGATTTCGAAGGAGCCGCTCGGCCCGGCGGTCCGGCAGGGCGACGACCAGTGGTTCAATCTGGTCAAATGGACGCTCTACGCGTTGATCAATGCCGAGGAGCTCGGCGTCAAGTCGGCGACAACAGACGACGCCGTGAAATCGCAAAGTCCCGATATCCGGCGGCTGGTCGGGACCGAAGGCGAGTTCGGCCAGCAACTGGGCCTTGCCAACGATTGGGCGGCGCGCGCCGTTCGAGCGGTCGGCAACTACGGAGAGATCTACGAGCGAAACGTCGGCACGCAGTCTCGGCTCAGCATTCCGCGCGGACTGAATGCGCTCTGGACGCAGGGCGGCATCCAGTACGCGCCTCCCGTCAGATAATTCGCAAAAGGGGGCAACCCATGAACGTGGATTATTATGCGGTGTTGGTGAAGGCGGTTGCAGGCAAGGACGCCGCCGCGCGCGACAAGATTTACCGGGATGCCTACGGCCTGATCAGGAAATCATCCCACCTCACGCGCGATGCCGCCTTGTCGCACGCCGCGGCGCTCGAGGAAGCCATCCGGCAGATCGAGCGTGGACTTGCCGCCGAGGAAGCGAAGTCCGCGGCTGACATCGACGAGGTGCTGTCGCCAGCTCGAAGCCGCAAGCCGCTGGTCTTCGGAGCCCTGGCCGTGGTTGCCGTCATTGCCGGGGCGGCCTTGCTTTACGGATATGTTGCAACCAAGGGCCCCGGCCTCGCAGGCGTCGGTGTGACGGCGTCGTCGCCAAAGCCGCCGCGTGGCGCAAAGGAAGAGGTCGTCATGGCCGACCTCAAGGCCGGTGAGGATGGCGGTTCGTCAGGCCAGGGCCTGCCATTCCCGCTGCAGCGGCAGGTGGTGTTCTACCGCACCACCGTCGTGCCCGGCTCGATCGTGGTCGACCGGGAGAACCGCTTTCTCTACCTGATCGATGTCAACAATTCGGCGCGCCGCTATGGCATCGGAATCGCGCAGGAGTGCCTCACGGGAGGCAGCCTGTTCCGCGTCACCAACAAGCTTGAATGGCCGGACCGGCGAACTTCGTCCAACACAAAGGACGCGGACGCGCTGCTTGCGGCCGCCGGCCGTCCCGGCAGCTTGCTCGGCGCACGCGCGCTGTTGCTCGACAAGCCCGGACTGCTCATCCACGGCACCAATTCGCCGAAAACCATCGGCCATCTCGTCGCTTCCGGATGCATCCGGCTGGTGAACGACGACGTCGAGGACCTGTACAAGCGCGTTTCGCTGGAGACGCGGGTGGTGTTCGTTAGCTAGTTGCCGCCGTGTACCGGCACCTGCGCGCTAGTTGCACTCACTCACCGGATACTGCTGACCGCCGCCGGCTGCATTGGAAACACCGATGAAGACCTTGCTGCCACCCTTGCATCGCTTGATGCAGGCGGAAACCTCGCGCGCACAGGCTGCCGAATAGCTCGCTGCCTGGGCGCCCTGGCCGCCAGCCCACGCCTTGCATGCCTGTCCTTGCGAGGTGCAGGAATTGGCGGATGCGCTGGACGTGGCGGCAACAGTCAAAAATGCTGCTAAAATCAATTTCTTCATATCCTGGTATTTCCCTTTGCTGCGAGCTTCTGCCTTGTCATCATAGCGTCAAGCGATTGAATTGCACAAACAGAATGCACCAAGCCATGAAAATCGACGGAAGCTGTCACTGCGGCGCCATTCGTTACGAGGCGCAGATCGATCCTGACAAAGTGGTCCTCTGTCACTGCACGGATTGTCAGGCGATGTCGGGCGCTCCCTATCGTGTCAACGTGCCCGTTCTGATGGAGAAGCTCGACATACGCGGCGAACCACGGCGTTACATCAAGATCGGCTCAAGCGGCGCCAGGATCGCGACGACATTTTGCGGGACATGCGGGGCGCCGGTCTATTCGTGCGCAGCCGACGATCCGAAGTTTGTGTACCTGCGTCTCGGCGGTGTAACGCAGCGCGCGCAGCTGTCGCCAAAGCGGCAGGGATTTTGCGCTTCGTCATTGCCATGGGCTTACGATATCCGCTCGATACCGAAGGCGTGATCTCTTGCGCAGTGCTCAATCACAGCGGCTCGTTCAGTTGCCGAGCTTGATGCCGGCATCCTTGATCACCCTTGCCCACTCGGGAATTTCCTTCCGGATGACAGCCGCAAAATCAGCCGGTGTGTTGCCCACCGGTTCGAGGCCGAGTTCGTCGAACTTCTTTCGCACGTCAGGTGTCGCGAGAGCCTTGACGGTCTCGCCGTGCAATTTGTCCAGAACATCCTTCGGCGTATTGGCTGGAGCGAGCAGGCCAAACCACGGCACGGCCTCGAAGCCGGGGAATCCGGATTCCGCCATGGTCGGCAGCTCCGGCGCCAGCGCCGAGCGCTTGACCGAGGTAATCGCCAGCGCCCGCAATTTTCCCTCGCGCGCGAGCGGCAGCACGTTGACGATGTTGGCGAACGACATCGTGATGCGGTTGGACAGCAGGTCCGGTATGAACGCCGTCGTGCCGCGATAAGCGACCGCCACGACATCGACCTTTGCCATGTACTTGAACAGTTCGGCGGCCAGATGCTGCGACGTTCCCACGCCGGCGTGGCCGTAAGACAGCTTGCCAGGCTCAGCTTTCGCGAGCGCTACCAATTCCGCCACTGACTTGGCCGGCACTGCGGACGGGACCGCGAGCACGTTCGCTGCGATAAACACCTGGGAGATTGGCGCGAAATCCTTCTGCGGATCGAACGGCAGTGTTTCATAGAGGCTCGGATTGATGACCAGCGCCGAGTTGCCCCCCATCAGCAACGTGTAGCCGTCGGCAGCCGCCTTGGCGACGCGATCGGTGGCGATGTTGCTGCCGGCACCCTGAACATTCTCGACCACGAAAGGCTGGCCCAGGACATCGGAGAACCGGTCGGCGAGGATGCGCGCCGCGAGATCGGGCGCCGTGCCGGGCGTGAAGCCGACCAGGACTTTCACCGGGCGGTTCGGATAGCTGGATTGGGCCGAGGCCGTCTGTGCCGCGAGGAGGACGAGCAGAGCAACGAACAGGTGTGACGCAAGTCGCCGCCGATCCATGATCGTTCTCCCTTGTTTAAGTCCTACTGCTCCGTCTGCAGCCATTCCGCAGCACCCCGCCACAACGTGTCGCGATGCTCGGGCCGGAAGAATCCCATATGGCCGATTTTCTTCACGCCGATATCCTTCGGCGAGATGCTCACGATGTCGGGCGTGGTCGCCGTAAAGCCCGAGCACAGCAGTTCGACCGCGGTGCGGGTCGCCCAGGGGTCGTCGGTGAAGCAGATCGCGCGCAACGGGTTCTTGTAGTTGTGGAAATTCTCGCGCGTATCGAGCGTGGAGTCGCCGAACAGATAGCGTTCTTTCATCACCCAGCCGACCCATTGCAGAAAAGCTTCCTTCGGCATGTCTTCGCCAAGGCCGGCCCAGCCCGGCATGTAGCCGCGCATTTTGGTCAGCGGCACGCCGACGAAGTTGAGCAGGGCATAGACGCGGTAGCGCTCGGGCCAGGCCATCAGCTTCCAGTATCCGGCTTGCGCTGCGATGAACAACGCGCGCGACACCTCGGTGTTGTTCTTGAGCAGCCCCAGTGCCTGGCCGCCGAAGGAATGGCCGACATAGGCGAGCGGCAGGTCGCGATAGCGCTCGCGCATCCATTGCACGGTGGAGGCGATGTCCTTGTCGGCCCAATCCGCCATCGAGGCCTTGAATCCGACCAGCGAGCGCGGCTGGTTGTAGCCGGTCAGCGCCTTCTGCCTGGAGTCGAAGGTGCCGCGATAATCGTAGGTCAGGACGGCGCAGCCGCGCTTCGCGAGATAGCCGGCAAAGCCGCGATAGACCTTGCGCGGTACGGCGGTCGCCGAATTGATCAGGACGGCATGGCTGCGTTTGGCGGTGCGGGGCAGGAACAGCGTTGCCCCCAAAGGATAGCGGTCGGCCGCATGCACGGTGACGTCGTCGATAAACACATCGTCCTGCGCCGCCTCAGTCACCGGATTTCCCCATCATCTTCAGGCCTTGCCCCTAGCAAATGCGAATTCAGCTTTTGCCGCAAGGGCTTGACGGGACAGCCGGAATTCCCTGTGGCGGTCCTTCACCAGCCTGTGTATAACCCGGCCCTCGCAACCGCCCATAAGTAGCGGTTTTTGCTCAGGAGTTAACGATCATGTCCGAGCGGTGGACACCCGACAGCTGGCGCGCCAAGCCGGTGATGCAGATGCCGCAATATCCCGACGCCAAGGCGGTGGCCGATGTTGAGGCCCAGCTTGCGACCTTTCCGCCGCTGGTCTTTGCCGGCGAGGCGCGCAACCTGAAGAAATCGCTGGCGCGCGTCAGCAGAGGTGAGGCCTTCCTGTTGCAGGGTGGCGACTGCGCGGAGAGCTTTGCCGAGCACGGCGCCAACAACATCCGCGACTTCTTCCGCGTCTTCCTGCAGATGGCGGTCGTTTTGACCTATGCCGGCGCGCTGCCGGTGGTGAAGGTCGGCCGCATCGCCGGCCAGTTCGCCAAGCCGCGCTCCTCGCCGACCGAAAAGATCGATGGCGTCGAGCTGCCGAGCTACCGCGGCGACATCGTCAACGACTTCGCCTTTACGAAGGAGGCGCGTACGCCTGACCCGCAGCGCCTTCTGATGGCCTACCGGCAGTCGGCCGCGACGCTCAACCTGCTGCGCGCGTTCGCGACCGGCGGTTACGCCAATCTTGCCAGCGTGCATCAGTGGATGCTGGGCTTCCTGAAGGATTCGCCGCAGTCCCGCCGCTACAAGGAATTGGCCGACCGCATCTCCGAGGCGCTGAATTTCATGCGCGCCTGCGGCCTCGATCTCGAAGCCCATCCGGAACTGCGCGCGACCGATTTCTACACCAGCCACGAGGCGCTGCTGCTCGGCTATGAGCAGGCCTTCACCCGCGTCGATTCCACGACCGGCGACTGGTACGCGACCTCGGGCCACATGATCTGGATCGGCGACCGTACCCGCCAGCTCGACCACGCCCATATCGAATATTTCCGCGGCATCAAGAACCCGATCGGCCTGAAATGCGGCCCGTCGCTCAAGCCGGACGAGCTGTTGAAGCTCGTCGACGTGCTCGATCCCGACAACGAGCCCGGCCGGCTGACGCTGATCACGCGCTTTGGCAACGAGAAGGTCGGCGAGCATCTGCCGGGAATGGTCCGCGCCATCAAGCGCGAGGGCCGCGCCGTGATCTGGTCGTGCGATCCCATGCACGGCAACACCATCACCTCCAACACCGGCTACAAGACGCGTCCGTTCGACCGCATCCTCTCCGAGGTGAAGGCCTTCTTCAGCGTGCATGCCGCCGAAGGCACCCATGCCGGCGGCATTCATTTGGAGATGACCGGGCAGGACGTCACCGAATGTCTCGGCGGCGCGCGCGCCATCACGCATGAGGATCTCAGCGACCGCTACCACACGGTGTGCGATCCCAGGCTCAATGCCGAACAGTCGATCGACATGGCCTTCCTGATCGCCGAACTCCTGAAGCAGGAGCGGGCGACCAAGGCCGCCCCGATGCCAGCCGCAGCGGGACTTTGATTTGCTGCGACTTTGGCGGGCCACCATCAACACGCGTAACGGCCTCGCTTTCGCGATCCGTTCGGAGCAGGCCGTCCGCGAGGAGCTGATTGCGCTGGCGATCTCTTTACCGCTGGCCTGGCTGATCGGCGCCACCACCATGCGGCGGGTGGAATTGGTCGCTGTCGTCGTGCTGGTGCTGGTGGTCGAACTGCTCAACACCGCGATCGAGAAACTCGCCGATCGGCTGACCACCGACCACGATCCGAAGATCGGCCAGGTCAAGGACATGGGTTCGGCAGCGGTCGGCGTTGCGCTGGTCATGGCCGGGCTGTTCTGGCTGTTTGCCCTCGCCGAACGCATGGGTGCGATCTAAAGCTGCCGATTGCCGTTTGCTTTTGCGCGGGGGACCATCGCGTCATGACCAAAACGTCCGAGTTTCGCATCGCCTTGGCCCAGCTCAACCCGACCGTGGGCGACGTGGCGGGCAATGCCGCCAAGGCCCGCGCCGCGCGCGAGACGGCGCGCAGCGATGGCGCCGACCTTGTGGTGTTTCCCGAACTGTTCATCACCGGCTACCCGCCTGAAGATCTCGTCTTGAAGCCGGCATTCCAGGCTGCCTGCCGCGAAGCGGTGGAAGCGCTGGCGCGCGAGACCGCGGAAGGTCCGGCAGTGCTGATCGGCACGCCCTGGGTCGATGAGGGCAAGCTCTACAATGCCTGCGCGCTGCTCGATGGCGGCCGCATCGCCGCACTCCGCTTCAAGGCGAACCTGCCGAACTACGGCGTGTTCGACGAAAAGCGCCTGTTCGCACGCGGGCCGGCCGCTGGTCCCGTGACGGTCAAGGGCGTCCGCGTCGGCGTGCCCATTTGCGAAGACATCTGGCTGGAAGAGTCCGAGGAGTACGAGAACGTCGTCGAGTGCCTCGCCGAGACCGGTGCGGAAATCCTCGTCGTGCCGAACGGCTCGCCCTATGCGCGCGACAAGAACGATCTGCGCTTGTCGGTCGCGGTCGCCCGCGTCACCGAAAGCGGCCTGCCGCTGGTTTATCTCAACCAGATCGGCGGCCAGGATGAACTGGTGTTCGATGGCGCATCCTTCGCGCTCAACGCCGATCTTTCCGTGGCGGCGCAGCTGCCGGACTTCCAGGAAAGCGTCACTACGCTCCTCTGGCGCAAGGACGAAGCGGGCTGGCGTTGTACCGGGCAGGCGGCCCCGCTGCTCGAGGGCGACCAAGGCGACTATGCGGCCTGCGTGCTCGGCTTGCGCGATTATGTCCGCAAGAACGGTTTTCCCGGCATCTTGCTCGGTGTCTCCGGCGGCATCGACTCGGCGCTGTGCGCGGCGATCGCGGTGGACGCGCTTGGCGCCGACCGGGTGCGCGGCGTGATGCTGCCGTTCAAATACACCGCCCAGGTCTCGCTCGACGACGCGGCGAAACTGGCCAAGGCGCTCGGCATCAGCCACGAAGTGCTGCCGATTGCGGACGCCGTCAACGGTTTTGAGAAAATCCTCTCCGTCCCCTTCGCCGGCCTGCCGCGCGATATCACTGAAGAAAACCTGCAGGCGCGCACCCGCGGCACGCTTTTGATGGCGATTTCCAACAAGACCGGCGCCATGGTGGTGACGACAGGCAACAAGTCGGAAATGTCGGTCGGCTACGCCACGCTGTACGGCGACATGAACGGCGGCTTCAACCCCATCAAAGACATCTACAAGACGGAAGTTTTCCGCCTCTCCAGCTTGCGCAATTCGTGGAAGCCGGACGGCGCGCTGGGCCCGTCAGGCGAGGTGATCCCGACCAACATCATCACGCGCCCGCCGACCGCGGAATTGCGCGAGAACCAGACCGACCAGGATTCGCTGCCGCCCTACGAGGTGCTGGATGCCATCCTCGAGCGGCTGGTGGAGCGCGAGCAGCCGCTCGCCGAGATCATCGCCGCCGGTTTTGACAAGGACGTGGTGACGCGGGTCGATCGCCTGCTCAACATCGCCGAATACAAGCGCAGGCAGGCCGCACCCGGCGTGAAGGTCACCGAGAAGAATTTTGGCCGAGACCGCCGCTATCCCATCACCAACCGTTTTCGCGACAGCGGCAAGCCGCTGCCCGATCCCGACGACACGCTGGTTTCCCGTGCCGGGCGCGTCTCCGCGGAAGCGTTCGACGGATAACGCCGGAAAAGTGTGCAGCGGTTCTCCCTCGCGACAAACGCGCAGCGTTGCGCGGAGATCATGCGTCAATGATAGACATGTACCCCGCGCCTTAAGGGGACTAGGGTGATCGCATGAGGCGCAGGGAAGTCATCGCAGGGTTGGGAATATCCGCAGCTGCGCCGCTCGCGGCGTGGGCACAGCAACCGGCCATGCCGGTGATCGCATTCCTCAGCACGCGATCGGCCGACGAAGCCACCGTTCACACCAACGCGTTTCGCCGCGGGCTCGAGGAAATGGGCTTTGTCGAGGGGCGCAGCATCGCGATCGAGTATCGCTGGGCCAGCGGCGATTACGGCAAGCTGCCGCAGCTGGCAACCGAGATGCTTGGCCGCCCGCTTGCGCTGATGGTTGCGGCGGGCGATCCGGCCGCGCTTGCGGCCAAGGCGGCGGGCTTTATGATTCCGCTCGTCTTCCTCGTCGGCCAGGATCCGGTGCGCGCAGGCCTGGTCGAGAGCATGAACCGGCCGGGCAAAGCCACCGGCGTCAATTTCTTCACCGGTGATCTCGGCGGCAAGCGGCTGGAGCTTCTGTGCGGAATGGTGCCGAAGGCAGGGCGCGTGGGATTGCTGCTTAATCCGCGTTTCGGGGCCGAAACGTCGGAGCAATTCCGCCAGTCCGTCTCGGCAGCGGCGCATTCGCTCGGTCGCGAGTTGGCGGTGCAGGCAGCGGGAACGGATGCCGAGATCGAGACGGCTTTTGCCGCGCTGGTCGCCGCAGGCGTCGGAGGGCTGGTGCTGCAGAACGATCCGTTCTTCGACACAAGGCGCAGCCTGATCGTGGCGCTGTCGTCGCGTAACCGTCTGCCCGGGATTTTTCACATCCGCGAATTTCCGGCCGACGGCGGGCTGATGAGCTATGGCGCCAGCCTCTCCGATACCTACCGCCAGCTCGGCGTCTATACCGGCAAGATCCTGCGCGGCGCCAAGCCGGACGATCTTCCCGTGCTGCGGCCGACAAAATTCGAGATGGTCATCAATACGCAGACGGCCAAGACCCTGGGCCTGGCCGTGCCGCAATCGATTCTCATCGCGAGCGATGAACTGATCGACTAGCGCGACGTCGTGTTGTTGTTCGGAATGAAGGTCGGGCCGACCGAGCGGATCGGCTTGTCCTTGCCGTCGGCGGGCGGTGCGGCGGGTGCCGCGGGTGCGGCCGGCGGTGTGCCGGCGGTGGTGGCCGGTGGCGCCGCACCTTTCTTGGCCGTGGCGGGCGCGGCCTTGGGCTGCTGCGCCTGCATCTTCTGCTGCTGCATCTTCTTGGCGCTCTCTTCGGTGACGACGATGTCGCCCTGCTGCTCGAGCTGTGCCTTGTCGTCGACCGACTTCAGCGCATCGGACCAGGTCTGTCCCGCGGCCTTGCAGGCGCAGGCCGGCGTGAACTCGGCGCGGAATTTGAAGGCCGTCGGCAGCGCCGTGTAGAGCTGGCCGGTGGTCGACACCGCCTGGTTCATGTCTTCGCCGGGATTGCGATAGGCGTAGAGGTTGGCCTCCGTCGCCGGACACAGCGCCTTGCAGGTCTTCTCGTCATCGGGGAAGCGCGCCGCCACGGTTGCGAACGAGACCGGGAAGTAGGCGCCGTCGCAGGTGCGCACACAGACCGTGCGGTAGGTGCCGGACGCCGCGCCGAAATCGCCTGGCGGCACCGGGCTCGCGTTGTTGTTGTTGCCGAAGAGGCCGCCGAGGAAACCGCCCGCGCCGCCTTGATTCTGCTCGCGCGCGGCCGCCGCATATTGCGGGCCGCAGTTGTTCTGCGCGAGCGCGGTGATCACCGAGCGGCGCTGGTTCTCGCGGTCGGCGCCGCCGAGCCCGCCGGAGCGCAGCCGTTCGAGGCTCGTGGTGATCTGGTCGAGATTGGCGCGCATCTGCTGGATCTGGTTGTTGACCGGACCGCATTGCGCCGACTGCCCGTTGAACAGCGAGAAGAAGCCCGAGCTGTCGCAGCCCATCCGCTTGGCCTGCGAGGTGACGCGGTCGAGCTCGCCCTGTTGGCGCGCCTGCGAGTCCTGGTAGCGGCGGATCTGCTCGTCCTTGGCCGGGTCGCCCGAACCGGCGCCGCGGTCGATGGTGGCAAGCTGGACTTCAAGGCGCTGGCAGATCGGATTTCCGGTTGCGCCGGGCGGCGGACCGGCCTGTGGCGGACCGGCCTGCGGGGGCGCTGCACCCGGGGGCGCTCCGCCGGGGGGCACCTGGGCAAATCCATCCGTCGACAGCGCGACTGCGGCCGCCAGCACGGTGCAGGCAAGGAACCACCGGGAGAGGGGATTGGTCAGCGTTTTCAGCATATCCGGCCATTAAACGATTTCGCGGGCGGCCCGTTCAGCCTGATCGCGCGGCCGACGCAAATCTTGCCTGCGGCCAAGGCAGCTTTCCTAGCCGCTTCCGGCGGCATCGTCACGTCGTTTTGGCGGCGGCGGTGTGGCGGCTGGGGTGGAATGCCGCAGGAAAACGGTGTGGAATCAGCGTTGGCAAGTGATGGCGACGTACTCGCTGCAGCCGCTATGGCCACATTTGATGTCGGCGTTCTTGGGAACCGAGCCGGTGATCTCGTCGGGATCGACGCGGCGGTAAGAGGTGGCCTGAGCAAAATCGCGTGACTGGCAATAGGCCCGCGCGGCATGCGCGCCGCACTTGTCGCCGCGGGCCAGGCACTGGTCGACGCCGTAGCCGTCGGCTTGGTTGGCGATGATGAAGACGCGTGTGTCGGCCGATGCCGCGGAGGCAACGAGAAGGGATGCGCCAGCCAGAATCGCCTGAAGAGATCGCATGCTGCACCGGTGGGAATCGAGGAAAGCCGCTTGCGACATTCGATAGCCGGCAAACGTTAAGAATGATTAACCATGCGCCGGGGAGACATGGTCGAGCAGATCAGGGCGGGCCGGCGATTAAGCCGCCAAAAGGCGCCAAAACGGGGCCAATCGGCCTTGACGCGGCGGCCCCGGTGGCCCCATGGTGCCGCCCCATGAACGGCCACCTCGCCATCTGCGGCATTTGCCCCGAGATTATTAGCTAGCGATTCGCTGGCTGAGGCCGTCTTTTCTCACATGAGATCATTGGACGCCCGGCCGCCCACCGGACGGATTCCTATGCAATTGCGCCTCTACGATACGTTGACCCGGGAAAAGCGGCCCTTCGTGCCGATCGATCCCACGAACGTCCGCGTCTATGCCTGCGGACCGACGGTCTACGACTTCGCCCACATCGGCAACGGTCGCGCCGCGATCGTGTTCGACCTCTTGTTCCGCGTACTGCGCCATCACTTTGGCGCGGAGCACGTGAAGTACGTTCGCAACATCACCGACGTCGACGACAAGATCAACGTGCGCGCCGCGCGCGACTATCCCGGCGTGCCCTTGAACGAGGCGATCCGCAAGGTCACCGAACAGACCTATCAGCAATACCAGGACGACGTCACCGCGCTCGGCTGCTTGGCCCCGACGGTGCAGCCGCGCGCCACGGAACATATCCCGGAGATGCGCACGATCATCGAAAAGCTGGTCGCCGGCGGTTTTGCCTATGTCGCCGAGGATCATGTGCTGTTCTCGCCAAGCGCGATGAACGCGGCGAATTCGATATTGCCGCGCTATGGCGCGCTGGCAAAACGCTCGCTCGACGAGATGATCGCCGGCGCCCGCGTCGATGTCGCTCCCTACAAGCGCGATACGACCGACTTCGTGTTGTGGAAGCCGTCGAAACCGGGCGAGCCCTCCTGGCCGTCGCCGGCAGGCATCGCGGCAGAGGGGCGTCCCGGCTGGCACATCGAATGCTCGGCGATGGCGTGGGCGCATCTCGGCGAAAAGTTCGACATCCATGGCGGCGGCATTGATCTGGTGTTTCCGCATCATGAGAACGAACTGGCGCAGACCTGCTGCGCCTTCCACGCCGACCGCATGGCGAATGTCTGGATGCACAACGGCTTCCTGCAGCTCGAGAGCGAGAAGATGTCGAAGTCGCTCGGCAACTTCTTCACCATCCGCGACATGCTTGGCGACTGGCCGGGCGAGGTGCTGCGGCTGACCATGATGAAGACGCATTATCGCTCGCCGCTCGACTGGACGCAGCGCGGCGTCGAGGAGAGCGCGAAGACGCTTGACGACTGGTATGCGGTTGCGGCCGATGCTGCGGGCGGCGAGCCGTCGCCTGCCGTGATCGAGGCGCTTGCCGATGATCTCAACACCGCGCAGGCGATCGCGGCGCTGCATGCGCTGCGTCATGCGGCAAATACCAGCGAAAAGGACGCGCGCGACATTCGCTGCGACGCTGCGCATGCTCGGCTTCCTGTCGCAGACATCAGCGGAATGGAAGGCCCGCAAGGAGAAGGCGAGCGGCATTGATCCCGGGCGCGTCGAGGGCTTGATCGCCGACCGCGCCGCCGCGCGTGCGCGCAAGGATTTCAAGGAGTCCGACCGCATCCGAGACGAGCTCATCGCCATGGGCGTCGTGCTGAAGGACGGCAAGGATGCCGACGGCAAGCCGGTGACGACGTGGGAGTTGGCATGATGACCAAACCCGACACACCTTTCCCAAAACACTGGCGCTACTACATCTTCATCAAGTGGGCGTTGATCGTTGCGGCCGTCCTGCTGGTCCTGAAACTGTTCGGAGTCTTTTGAAGCGATGGGACAGGCGCTGCCACAACTCGCGTTGCGACCGTATCTCGCTGCGGATGCGCCGCTGCTGGCTGCGATCTTCGCTGCCGCGATCCAGGAATTGACCGGCGACGACTACAACGAGGCGCAGCAGCAGGCCTGGGCGACGGCCGCCGAGGACGAGGCAGCGTTCGGCCAAAAACTCGCCGGCGAGCTGACGCTGATTGCGACCTTGCAGAATTCGCCGGTCGGCTTCGCCTCGCTCAGGGGCAACGAGCATATCGACATGCTCTATGTGCATCCGAGCGTGGTGGGGCAGGGCGCGGGCGCCATGCTGATCGACGCGCTGGAAAGGCTTGCCGGCGCGCGTGGCGCCAAAGCGCTGTCGGTCGATGCCAGCGACAACGCGATCGAGTTCTTCAAGAAGCGCGGCTACGTCGCCATGCAGCGCAATTCCGTTCCCCGTCACGGCGAATGGCTCGCCAACACCACGATGCAGAAGGCGCTGACGCCTGTCCGCGTCAGGAGCTCCCCAATGAGCCGCGAACGCCTCTATTTGTTTGACACCACGCTGCGCGACGGCGCGCAGACCAACGGCGTCGACTTTACGCTGCACGACAAGCAGATCATCGCGCAGATGCTCGATGGCCTCGGCATCGACTATGTCGAGGGCGGCTATCCCGGCGCCAACCCGACCGACACCGAGTTTTTCGCCACCAAGCCGAAGCTGAACCACGCGCGCTTCACCGCGTTCGGCATGACGCGCCGGCCCGGCCGCTCGGCCTCCAACGATCCCGGCCTTGCCGCGCTGATCGAAGCAAAGGCCGACGCGATCTGCTTTGTCGCAAAAGCCTCCGCCTACCAGGTGCGCGTGGCACTGGAGACCACCAACGAGGAAAACCTCGCCTCCATCCGCGACAGCGTCGCCGCCGCCAAGGCTGCAGGCCGCGAGGTGATGGTCGACTGCGAGCACTTCTTCGACGGCTACAAGGAGAATGCCAGCTTCGCGCTCGCCTGCGCCAAGGCCGGCTACGAGTTCGGCGCGCGCTGGGTGGTGCTGTGCGACACCAATGGTGGCACCATGCCGCACGAGGTCGAGGCCATCGTTGGCGCGGTGGTGAAGCACATTCCGGGCAGCCATCTCGGCATCCACGCCCATAACGACACCGAGCAGGCGGTGGCCAATTCGCTCGCCGCGGTGCGCGCCGGCGTACGGCAGATCCAGGGCACGCTCAATGGATTGGGCGAGCGCTGCGGCAACGCCAATCTCTGTTCGCTGATCCCGACACTGCGGCTGAAGCAGGAATTTTCCGACGCTTTCGAGATCGGCGTCTCGCCCGAGCAGATGGGTGGCCTGATGAAGGCCTCGCGTACGCTCGACGACATGCTCAACCGTGCGCCGAACCGCCACGCGCCTTACGTTGGCGAGAGCGCCTTCGTCACCAAGACGGGCATCCATGCCTCGGCGGTGCTGAAGGACCCGCACACCTACGAACATGTGCTGCCGGAGGCCGTCGGCAATCACCGCAAGGTGCTGGTATCGGACCAGGCCGGCCGCTCCAATGTCATTGCCGAGCTCGATCGCGCCGGCATCCCCTATGAGAAGAGCGACCCGAAACTTGCGCGCCTCGTCGAGGAGATGAAGGAGCGCGAGGCCGCCGGCTACGCCTATGAATCCGCCGACGCGTCGTTCGAGCTGCTGGCGCGGCGCGTGCTCGGCCGGGTGCCGGAATATTTCCGGGTCGAGCAGTTCGACGTCAATGTCGAGCAGCGCTACAACGCCAACGGTCAGCGCGTCACGGTCGCGCTCGCCGTGGTCAAGGTCGACGTTGCCGGCGAGCGGCTGATCTCTGCTGCTGAGGGCAACGGCCCGGTCAACGCGCTCGACGTTGCGCTGCGCAAGGACCTCGGCAAGTACCAGAAATATATCGAGAAGCTGAAGCTGATCGACTATCGCGTGCGTATCCTCAATGGCGGCACCGAGGCGGTCACGCGCGTCCTGATCGAGAGCGAGGACGAGAACGGCGACCGCTGGACCACGGTCGGCGTCTCCCCGAATATTATCGACGCCTCGTTCCAGGCGCTGATGGATTCGGTGGTCTACAAGCTCGTGAAGTCAGGTGCGCCGGCGTAGGGATCGCTGTCGTCCCGTCACACGGTGTTAGTCCCGTCATTGCGAGCGAAGCGAAGCAATCCAGCTTTGCTACAGAAAGAAAGCTGGATTGCTTCGTCGCTTTGCTCCTCGCAATGACGCTGGGACCAGATGGAGTTCCGCATGATCGACCACATCTCCGTCGCCGTCCGCGATCTCGAACATGCCGCGCGCTTCTATGAAGCAACGCTCGCCCCGCTTGGCCTGACGCGCCTCGTGACGCGGCCGGCAACGATCGGCTTCGGCAAGACCTATTCGGAGTTCTGGATCAACCTGCGTACCACCATGTCGGATGTGGACGCAGGCAGCGGCGTGCACATCGCGCTGCGTGCAAAATCGTCCGCCGAAGTCGACGCCTTTCATGCCGCGGCCCTCGCGGCCGGCGGGCGCAGCGACGGCCCGCCCGGAATCCGTCCGCACGATCGCGTCAAATATTACGCGGCCTTTGTCGTCGATCCCGATGGCAACCGCATCGAGGCGGTGACGTTCCCGACGGAGTAGAGGGGCTTTACGACCGGGTCGCCACGCCCACCGCCCTCATCCTGAGGAGCGCGCCTCGGCGCGCGTCTCGAAGGATGGCCACGGGCGACGGCGGGGCCTTCATGGTTCGAGACGGCGCTTGCGCGCCTCCTCACCATGAGGGGAGAGCTTGGTGCCGGGCTATCAATTCCGTTTTCACGAATTCGTGAAATCGAAAATTATCCCTTGCCTCGTCGGGCAAATCAGGGGCACTGGTCCGCCCAGCCCGTGCCCACACAAGGGGACGCTACGCGATCGTCACGGAACGTTGGCGCGGGTTGCGATGGACGCTGTGGCGTCAGGCAGCTTGCTGCCGGACGAGACGCCCGCAGCGTACGGCGAAGTCGTGTGGTCCTGGCGCCGCGACCGTGGCGTCTATCCACGCCGGCCCGTGCTGGCGTGGCAACGGTGACAATAAACGCCGCTCACCGGGGAGAGCACGTATAAGCCGTAAAGCCATTGCGCGGGGAAAGCCGGGATGTCTCGGCTGTACCTGTCTAATCCGTGTGCGTTTTCTGCTCTCATTGCACGCGGTGCTGCGGGCGCAGTCGGCGCCCGGCTTTCCCTGCGCCCTTTCGGCAAGAGAGGGACAACGAAATTGCAGAACTCGGGCGAAATCGTGTCGCGAGAATGCTTTCGGTTGTTTGAAATCTTGTCGGCATATTCCATTGTCGTCCCGGACAAGCGAGCGACCATCGAGCCATGAACCACAGGAAGAAGTTTTGCGAAGGCTGTGACTTCAACCTGTTCTAACAACGCAGTCCTGTGGTTATGGGTCCCGGCTTTCGCCGGGACGACAGCGGAGGGGCGGCGCAAGCGCGCCGTCATACGGGAAACCACGGCGTCAGTCGACGACGGCAACAGCCTCGATCTCAACGAGCCATTCAGGCAAAGCGAGCGCAGATACCCCGACCAGCGTGCTTGCCGGTGGTGTACCCTTCGCAAAAAACGGTGCCCGTGCCTTGCCGACGACGACGCGATGCTCGGGCTTGTAGTTCACGACATAGGTCGTGATCTTCACCACGTGCTCGAAGTCGGCGCCGGCAGCGGCGAGGGCGAGCCCCACATTGCGCATCACCTGCTCGGTTTGCGCAGCCAGGTCACTGCCACCAACCAGCTTGCCGTGCTCATCGATCGCCACCTGGCCTGCGGTGTAGATGGTGCGCGTGCCGGTGGCCGCCACCACCTGCGAAAAGGCCGGATTGTGCAGCAGCCCTTGCGGACGCGGATGCTCCAGTTTGCCCATGCCTCGAATTCCTTTGCGTTACATCTTCCGCGCCAGCTCCGGCGCCATCGCCTTGGCTGCTTCCGGCACCTGCGCCATGGCGGCGTTCAGCCGCGGCAGGATATCCTCGACGCGCTCGGCCTTGAGGATGTTCACTTCCAGGTTGGGCCGGATGAACTGCGCGCTGCGCATATGCGCGAGCAGCGCCAGCAGCGGCTCCCAGAAACCGTCGATGTTGGCAAGCAGGATCGGCTTGGCGTGGCGGCCGAGCTGCTGCCAGGTCAGCATCTCCACGAGCTCCTCCAGCGTGCCGACGCCGCCGGGCAGGGCCACGAAGGCGTCCGCGCGCTCGAACATCAGCCGCTTGCGCTCGTGCATGTCGGGCGTGACGATCATCTCCTGCACCTTGGTCAACGCATTCTCGCGCGCGCGCAAAAAGTCCGGGATGATGCCGGTGACGGAGCCGCCATGATCGAGCACGGATTTGGCGATCGCGCCCATCAGCCCGACCGAGCCGCCGCCATAGACCAGGCGGACATTGTTTTCAGCGAAGATCCTGCCGAGCCCTTCGGCGGCCTCGGCGAAGCGGGGGTTTGTGCCGGGGCCGGAGCCGCAATAGACACAAACAGTCTTGATTCTGTTCATATGGCGCATGTGGCACTGCAGCGTAGAAGCGTCAAGGCTAGCGGATTCGTCGCCTCAAGAGAATTTTCCCGCAAATACCCGGAATCGCGCAAGAATTACCTGTTGAAGTCTGTACTCGGCGGACAAAGCCTTTATATGACGAAACGATGCAACGACATGAACAAGACCAGCGGACAAGGCGCTGACGATGTCTGACGCTGAAGCCCAGGCAGACGCGCACGAGCCGCCGCTGACCTCGACCTCGCCCGAAAAGGCGACGCTGTTCGGGACGCTGGTGCATCTGTGGCCCTACATCTGGCCGAGCGATCGCGCCGACCTCAAAATGCGCGTCGTCTGGTCGATGGTGCTGCTGCTGATCGCCAAGCTCGCGACGCTGTCGGTGCCCTTCACCTTCAAATGGGCGATCGACGCGCTGACCGGCGCCAACACCGCGCCGGTGGAGGCTTCGAACTGGGCGTTGTGGCTGATTGCGTCGCCGCTTGCTGATGACGCTCGGCTATGGCGGCATACGCGTGTTGATGGCGCTGCTCACGCAATGGCGCGACGGCATCTTTGCCGGCGTCGCCATGCATGCCGTGCGCCGGCTCGCCTACATCACCTTCGTCCACATGCACGAACTGTCGCTGCGCTTCCATCTCGAGCGCAAGACCGGCGGACTGACGCGCGTGCTGGAGCGCGGCCGCTCCGGCATCGAGGTGATCGTGCGCATGGTGATCCTGCAGCTGATCCCGACGCTGGTCGAGGTGACTCTGATGTTCGCCGTGCTGTTCTGGCAGTTCGACTGGCGCTACGTGCTCGTGATCGCGATCATGGTCGCCGTCTACATGTACTACACCTACATCGCCACCGAATGGCGGATCGAGATCCGCCGCAAGATGAACGATTCCGACACCGAGGCGAACACCAAGGCGATCGACTCGCTGCTCAACTACGAAACGGTGAAATATTTCGGCTTCGGAAGCGCGCGAGGCCGCGCGCTACGACCGCTCGATGGAGCGTTACGAAGAAGCCAGCGTGCGCACCTATACCTCGCTCGCGGTCCTCAACGCCGGCCAGGCCGTGATCTTCACCGCCGGCCTGACCGCGACCATGATGATGTGCGCGCTCGGCATCCGCAACGGCACCAACACGATCGGCGACTTCGTGCTGATCAACGCCATGATGATCCAGCTCTACGTGCCGCTGAATTTCATGGGCATGGTCTATCGCGAGATCAAGCAGGCCATCATCGACATCGAGAAGATGTTCAACGTGCTGGAGCGCGATGCCGAGATCAAGGATGCGCCGGACGCCAAACCGCTGGCCGTGACCTCAGGCAATGTCCGCTTCGAGGACGTGCGCTTTGCCTACGACCCCGAGCGGCCGATCCTCAAGGGTCTGACATTTGAAGTGCCGGCCGGCAAGACGGTCGCCATCGTCGGCCCCTCCGGCGCCGGCAAGTCGACCATCTCGCGGCTCCTGTTCCGCCTCTATGACGTCTCCGGCGGCAAGATACTGATCGACGGGCAGGACATCAGGAGCGTGACGCAGAACTCGCTGCGATCAGCGATCGGAATGGTGCCGCAGGACACGGTGCTGTTCAACGACACCATCCGTTACAACATCCGTTACGGCCGCTGGGACGCCAGCGATGCCGAGGTGGAGGAGGCCGCAGGGCTGGCGCAGATCGATACCTTCATCAAGGCCTCGCCGAAGGGCTATGAGACCCAGGTCGGCGAACGCGGCCTGAAACTGTCCGGCGGCGAGAAGCAGCGCGTGGCGATCGCGCGCACGGTCTTGAAGGCGCCGCCGATCCTGGTGCTCGACGAGGCGACGTCCGCGCTCGACAGCCACACCGAGCACGAGATCCAGGGCGCGCTGGAGCGCGTCTCGCAGAACCGCACCTCGCTCGTCATCGCGCACCGGCTGTCCACGATCGTCGCCGCCGACGAGATCATCGTGCTCGACCAGGGCAAGATCGCCGAGCGCGGAACCCATGCCCAGCTTTTGGCTTCCGGCGGACTTTATGCCAGTATGTGGAACCGGCAGCGTGAAGCAGAAGAGGCGCGCGAAAAGCTCGCGCAGATCGACGACGACAACGGCGCGCCGAACCGCGCGCCGCCGCCGATCGAAGACCCCTTGGCGACGGCTGCGGAATAGGCGAGTTCAACGGCCCGCGCGCGAGACGCACCCGACAACGCATTTGGCAAGCAGTGAGAAGCAATGTCCATCAGCAATTCCATCCGCGCGCAAATACCGCCGGTCCATCCCGAAGGCTATCCGTTCATCGGCGGCTTTGCGCTGGCGAGCCTGATCCTGTTCTGGATCTGGACGCCGCTCGGGTGGATCGGCACCGTGCTGACGATCTGGTGCGCGCTGTTCTTCCGCGATCCGGTGCGGGTGACGCCGGTGCGCGAGGGCATCGTCGTGGCGCCGGCCGACGGGCGCATCTCGATGATCGCGCAGGTGCTGCCGCCGGCCGAGCTTGGGCTCGGCGACCGGCCGCTGACGCGGGTCTCGATCTTCATGAGCGTGTTCAATTGCCACGTGAACCGCGCGCCCGTTGCGGGCCGCGTCGAGCGCATCGTTTATCGGCCGGGCGCCTTCGTCAATGCGGAGCTCGACAAGGCGAGCGAAGACAATGAGCGCAACTCGCTGGTGATCGGTACGCCGCAGGGGCCAATCGGCGTGGTGCAGATCGCGGGCCTGGTGGCGCGTCGCATCGTCTGCTTCGTGCGGGAGGGCCAGGCGATCGGCGCCGGCGAACGCTTCGGGCTGATCCGTTTCGGCTCGCGGCTCGACGTCTACCTGCCTGACGGCGTCAAGCCGCTGGTCTCGGAGGGGCAGACTTCCGTCGCCGGCGAGACGGTTTTGGCCGATTTTCGGGCTGGCGAGTTCGGGCGGACCTACCGCGCCAGTTAACCATTCGTAATGACGGCTTTTGCCGCAGCCCGGCCCGATGGCGCTGCCGCCGGACGGTTGCTATATTCGAGGTCATGGTACCGCTCGATTACAAAACGCCCGAGGGTCGCCGCCGCCGGTTTCGTCCGATCCCGGTGCGCATGCTGGTGCCCAACGTCATCACGCTGCTGGCGATCTGCGCCGGGCTGACCGCGATCCGGCTTTCCACCGAAGGGCGGATGGAGCTCGCGGTCGCCGCGATCGTGTTTGCCGCCGTGCTCGACGGCATCGATGGCCGCGTCGCGCGCATGATCAAGGGGCAGTCGAAGTTTGGCGCCGAGCTCGACAGCCTCGCCGACTTCGTCAATTTCGGCGTCGCTCCGGGACTGATCCTGTATTTCTGGCAGCTGCACGATCTCAACAATGGCGGCTGGATCGCCGCCATGGTGTTTGCGATTTCGGGCGGCTTGCGGCTCGCACGCTTCAACGCCACCATCGACGATCCGAACAAGCCGGTCTTTGCCGCGAACTATTTTACCGGCGTGCCGGCGCCGATGGGCGCGATCCTGGCCCTGCTTCCGATCTACCTTGCATTTCTGGGCACGCCGAAACCGCCCGCGACGTTGACTGCGCTCTATACGCTATTGATTGCGTTCTTGATGGTATCGCGGCTGCCGGTGTTCTCCGGCAAGACCGTGCGCATGCGCGTGCCGCCGGAAATGGTGCTGCCGGTTTTCGTGTCGGTGATCTTCTTCATCGCGCTCCTGATCGGCTATCCCTGGCACATCCTGTCGGCCGGTTCGGTGCTGTATCTGGCAAGCCTGCCGCTCGGCTGGAAGTCGTACAAGGACCACGAGCGCGCTGCTGCCGCAACGCAAGTCCCGCCGGCAACCGACGCGGCCAGTGCCGCCGCCGGTCCCGCGCAGTCAGTCGCCGCGCCCGTGGCCGAAACGCCGCCGGACGATCGGCCGGAGCGGCTGCACTGAGCCTGCTCAAATAGCAGCCCTGCGCATCGGCCGAGTTGGGTTCGCGCCCGAACTCGGCTATAGGCGAAGGCTGAACAATGTCGGCGAACAACGCCGGTGCCATCAGGGAGAGAAATGCCGTGAGCAATGCCGCACCAGTGCCTGCATCCGTCCTCGAAGCGCTGGGGCGCTATGATACGCCGACGATCTGCAATGCGATGGAGATCGTGGCGCCGGAGCGGCGGCTGATCGGCTACACCACCAAGCCGCTGGTCTGCCCGTTTCCCGACCTGCCGCCGATGGTCGGCTATGCCCGCACCGTGACGATCCGCTCGGTGCTGAAATCCGGTTTGCCGGCGGATGAGCAGGCGAGGCGCCGCATCGCCTATTACGAATATGTCGGCACCGGTTTTGGACCGCGCATCACCGTGATCCAGGACATCGACGGCGCCGACGTCGGCTATGGCGCGTTCTGGGGCGAGGTGCAGAGTAACGTGCACAAGGCGCTCGGCTGCCTCGGCGTCATCACCGACGGCTCGATCCGCGACATCCCGCAATGGGCGCCGGGTTTTCAGGCGCTGGCCGGCTCGATCGGGCCGTCGCATGCCTGGGTGCATGCCGAAAATTTCGGCGGCGAAGTGCGCGTCGCCGGCATGACGGTGAAATCCGACGATCTGATCCATGCCGACTCGCACGGCGCGATCGTCATCCCCCACGATATCGCGGCCAAGATCCCGGACGCCTGCGAACTCTGCGCCCGTCGCGAGACGCCGATCCTGGAGATCGCGCGCAGCAAGGACTTTTCACTGGAGAAGCTGAAAGAGGCGCTGAAGCGCTCGGCGGAAATCCACTAAGCGCAAGGTTCGCGCTCACATCGGGGAGGGATTAATGAGGAAGCTCGTTGTCGCGCTGCTGCTGGTCGTGGGTTGCAGCGCCCTTGCGCAAGCGCAGACCTTTCCGTCGCGGCCGCTCACGCTGATCGTGCCGTTCCCGCCCGGCGGATCGACAGATTCCGCGGCGCGCATCATGGGCGAACGGATGCGCGAGGCGCTCGGGCAGCCGATCGTGATCGAGAATGTCGGCGGTGCCGGCGGCAGCATCGGCGTCGGCCGGCTCGCCCGCGCCGTGCCCGATGGCTACACCTTCGACATCGGCCAGTGGGACACCCATGTCGGCAGCATCATCTACAAGCTCGACTACGACCTGGAAAAGGACTTTGAGCCGATCGCGCTCGTGTCCAACAATCCGCAGCTGATGGTCGCCAAGAACGACCTGCCGGCGAAGACGCTTGGCGAACTCGTGACGTGGATGAAGGCAAATCCCGGCAAGATCAATTTCGTCAACCAGAACGCCGCGGCGAACGTCACCGGCGTTCTGTTCGAGAATCTGACAGGGCAGAAGGTGCAGTTCATCCCCTATCGCGGCGCGGGTCCAGCGATGACCGATCTCGTCTCAGGAACCGTGGATCTCCTGGTCGTGCAGGGCGCGGTCGCGCTGCCGCAGATCCGCGCCGGCAAGATCAAGGCGCTAGCCAATCTCTCGCCGCAGCGCTCGGCCTCGATGCCCGATATCCCGACTTCGGACGAGTTCGGGCGTGAAGGGGCTCTACATGTCCGGCTGGTTCGGCTTCTGGGCGCCGAAGGGCACGCCCAAGGATGTCATCGCCAAGCTCAACGCTGCAACGACGGAGGCGCTGGCCGATCCGGCGTTGCAAAAGCGCTTCTCCGACCTTGGCCTCGACGTCGCCGCCCGCGCGCAGCAGACGCCGGAAGGCCTGGCCGCATTCCAGAAGGCCGAGATCGAGAAGTGGTGGCCGATCATCAAGTCGGCCGGCATCGGCGCACAGGCGCAGTAGCGAGGCGGAGAGGCCGTTCTTGATGGACATGAAGGGCAAGACGGTGTTCATCACCGGCTCGACCGACGGTGTTGGCCGCTATGTTGCGACCCAGCTCGCCAAAGCTGGTGCGAGACTACTGATCCATGGCCGCGACGCGGCGCGGGCAAAGGCGCTGTCGGATGACATCGTGCAGGCAGGCGGCAGCGCGCCCGTGTTCTACCAGGCTGATCTTGCCTCGCTGGCCGAAACGCGAAGGCTCGCCGAGCGCGTCATTGCCGATAACAAGCGGCTCGATGTCTTCATCAGCAATGCCGGTATCGGTTCGCAGAACGAGGGGCCGCAGCGGCAGGAGAGCCGCGACGGCCATGAGCTGCGATTTGCGGTGAATTATCTCGCAGGCTTCCTGCTCGCGCGACTGTTGCTGCCGCTTCTGAAAGCGAGCGCGCCGTCGCGGATCGTCAACGTGGCCTCGCTCGGCCAGCATCCGATCGACTTTAGCGATGTCATGATCACCAATGGCTACAGCGGCAGCCGGGCCTATGCGCAGAGCAAGCTGTCGCAGATCATGTTCACCGTCGACCTCGCGGACGAGCTGAAGGGCAGTGGCGTCACCGCGAATTCGCTGCATCCGGCAACCTACATGAACACCACCATGGTGCGTGCCGGCGGCATCGCGCCGATGTCGACGGTGGAGCAGGGCGGCGAGGCGATCCTGCATCTGGTGACCGGCGATGATGTCGCAGAAAGAAGCGGCTTGTTCTTCAACGGCATGAACGAGATGAAGGCCAATTCTCAGGCCTATGATGCGCAGGCGCGGGCGAAATTGCGCGAGCTGAGCCTGAAACTGACGGGCCTTGCGGCCTGAGCGAGACCGCCACAATTATGGTTAGCAAAGTATTGACGCCGTCGGTTTTCGTTGCGTGACCACGCGCTGCATTGCCTCCAATTCCGCTTAACCTTTACGCGTCTTTAATGGCGAAGCCATAGGGTCGATCCGTGCGCCCGGGCCCGGGCCGCGCGCCGTCCAGGACAGGCGGCGAGTTCGCGTACGCGTTGGAGTCGAGAATGGATATCACAACATCGGTCGGGCTGGTCGCGGGCGCCATTGTCATCTCGACGCTGATCCTGATGGGCGGCGACTTCCGGATGTTTTACGACATCCACGCCGTCATTATCATCTTCGGCGGATCGATCGCGGCCACCTTGATCCGCTTCCCGCTCGGCGCGATGCTGCACGGGCTGCCGCTGGGCGCCAAATTCGTCTTCACCATGAGCCGGCTGTCGGCCCGCGACCTCGTCGACGAGCTCGCCCGCATCGCCGAGATCGCCCGCAAGCAGGGACCGGTGGGCCTGGAAAAGGTCGAGACCGACGAGCCGTTCCTCGCCAAGGGCATCCGCTACGTGGCCGACGGTTATGACCTCGAGTTCATTCGCGACAACATGGAACGCGACCGCGACAATTTCCTGATGCATCTCGACGAGGGCAGCAAGATCTACCGCGCGATCGGTGACTGCGCCCCGGCGTTCGGAATGATCGGCACCCTGCTTGGCATGGTGCAGATGTTCTCCAACATGCAGGATCCCTCGAAGCTCGGCCCGTTCATGGCGGTCGCACTGCTTGCCACGCTTTATGGTGCGGTGGTCGCCAACCTGATCTGCTTGCCGATTGCCGACAAGCTGCACGGCAAGCTGCTCGATGAGGAGACCAACCGCACGCTGATCATCGACGGCATCCTGATGATCCGTGACTCCAAGAGCCCCGCGCTGGTCCGCGAAATGCTGCTGGCCTACCTGCCCGAGAAGCATCGCCATGAGGAAGGCGAGCCGGTTCCGGCCTAACGGCGACGGGCTGACAGGAAGCACGCGATGGCAAAGAAAAAGCGTGGCGACGGGCACGGCGGAGGGCACGGCTGGTTTGTGACCTTCGCCGACTTGATGGCGCTGTTGCTGGCGTTCTTCGTCATGCTGGTTGCGTTCTCCAATCAGGATCAGCAGAAGCTGAAGATCGTCGCAGGCTCGATGCGCGAGGCGTTCGGCGTGCAGACCGAGGCGCGCTATTCCGGCGTGATCGAATCCGACGGCCTGCCGACCCGGCCGAAGCTGAAAAACGTCGACAACATCCCGCCGGAGGAAGCCTCCAACACGCCGACGCCGGACGAGAAAGAGCGCCAGCGCATCGCCGGGCGCGCGGCTGAAGGTCGACCGGGAATTCGCGCTGGCCTCGGCTTCGCTGCGCCAGGCGCTGCAGGACATGCCGGAACTGACCGAGATGTCCAAGCACATCATGTTCGAGGAGACCAAGCAGGGACTTAACCTGGAGATCGTCGATCAGGACGGCCGCTCGATGTTTGCCGAAGGCTCCAAGGTGCCCTACGACCGCACGCGCCGGCTGATCCAGAAACTCGCCGCGCCCCTCAAGGCGACGCCGCTGCGCGTCGCCATCCTCGGGCACACCGCGGCCGGCTTCGTGCCGTCACGGAGCGACTATGGCGCATTCGACCTGTCAGCCGACCGCGCCAATGCGGTGCGTCAGATTCTCGAGCGCGAGGGCCTGCCGGCCTCGCACATCTTCGCCGTTTCCGGCAAGGCCGACAGCCAGCCGCTGTTTCCCGACGATCCCTCGCTCGCGGCCAACCGCCGGGTGACCATCACGCTGATGCGCGAAGATCCACCGCTGCCGCCGGATCTCAAGCCGTAATCTCCCGCAAAACTACGATAATACCTGTTGCAAGGCGCGCCCAAAGTCGCTTTATGTCGCATCCCTGTGCGGCTGCCGGTGCTATGGTTGCGCCATCGAGGCTCAGCAGAAGCGCCGGTCGCCGGCGGATCGAATTCAACTCCGAGAGCGTTCTTCAAGCGACATGACTGCGAGCGTCACATCCACCGAAGCCCATGAGGGAACGGTCAGTTCCAGTTTTTGGGGCCTCACTCTCGGCAGCATTGGCGTCGTGTTCGGCGATATCGGCACCTCGCCGCTCTACGCATTCCGCGAAGCGGTCGCGGGCGCTGCGGGCCACGGGCAACCGGTTACACGCGCAATCGTGCTCGGCGTGCTCTCGCTGATCCTGTGGGCGCTGTTCACGGTCGTCACCGCCAAATACGTCCTGCTGCTGCTGCGCGCTGACAACAACGGCGAGGGCGGTACGCTGTCGCTGATGGCGCTCGGCCAGCGCGCGCTCGGCCGGCGCAGCTGGGTGCTGATGGCGCTCGGCGTGCTCGGCGCCTCGATGTTCATCGGCGATTCCATGATTACGCCTGCGATCTCGGTGCTGTCGGCGGTGGAAGGCCTCAAGATCGCCGCGCCGGCCCTCGAGCACTATGTGGTGCCGCTGACGGTGTTCATCCTCGTCGTGCTGTTCTCGGTGCAGTCGAGCGGCACCGCGCGCGTCGCCTCCTATTTCGGCCCGGTCATGGTGGTCTGGTTCACCGTGATCGCGGTGCTCGGCCTCGTCCACATCAGCGACGATCCCGACGGTGCTGGCGGCGATCAATCCGCTCTACGGCATCGAATTCCTGCTGACGCACGGCACGATCGGCCTCGTCACGCTGGGCGCGGTGTTCCTCGCGGTGACCGGCGGCGAGGCGCTCTACGCCGATCTCGGCCATTTCGGCCGCAAGCCGATCCAGTCCGCCTGGATGTTCTTCGTGTTGCCGGCGCTGCTGATCAATTATTTCGGGCAGGGCGCATTGGTGCTGTCCGATCCCAGCGCGATCGACAGCTCGTTCTATCGCATGGCGCCGGACATGCTGCTGCTGCCGCTGGTGGTGCTTGCGACGGCCGCCACCGTGATTGCAAGCCAGGCCGTCATCACCGGCGCCTTCTCGCTGGTTCGCCAGGGCGTTCAGCTCGGCCTGTTGCCGCGCTTCGAGGTCCGCTACACCTCCGAGACGCATGCCGGGCAGATCTATCTGCCGCGCGTCAACCGGCTGCTGTTGATCGGCGTGCTGCTGCTGGTGTTGCTGTTCCGCACCTCCAGCGGTCTTGCCTCGGCCTATGGCATCGCCGTCTCCACCACCATGGTGTGCGACGGCATCATGGGCTTTGTGGTGATCTGGAAATTGTGGAACTGGAAGGCAGCGACCGCGGCCGCGCTGATCGTGCCGTTCGTCGTCGTCGACATGACGTTCTTTGCCGCCAATCTGCTCAAGCTATTTGAAGGCGCCTGGGTGCCGCTGTTGTTCGGCGCCGTGGTGGTGGTCCTGATCTGGACCTGGCGCCGGGGCGCCGGGATTCTGTACAGCCAAGACGCGCCGCATCGAGGTGCCGCTCACCGACTTGATCAAGAGCCTGGAGAAGCGGCCGCCGCACATCGTCAAAGGCACCGCCGTCTTCCTCACCAGCGATCCCGCCTTCGTGCCGACGGCGCTTTTGCACAATCTCAAGCACAACAAGGTGCTGCACGAGCACAACGTGATTCTAACTATCGAGACCGCGCAGGACGCCGCGCGTCGATCTGGCCGATCGCGTCAGGATGGAGCCGATCAGCGACAAGTTCGCCACCGTGTCGCTGCGCTTCGGCTTCATGGAATCGCCGAACGTGCCGAAGGCGCTGGTGATCGCGCGCAAGCTCGGCTGGCAGTTCGACATCATGGCGACATCGTTCTTCGTGTCGCGCCGTTCGCTGAAACCGTCGGCGCATTCCGGCATGCCGCACTGGCAGGATCATCTGTTCATTGCGCTGAGCCGCAGTTCCAACGATGCCACCGACTATTTCCAGATCCCGACCGGGCGGGTGGTCGAGGTGGGCACGCAGGTGACGATCTGACAGTATCGGTCGCCGGTTGCGGTTTGCAGCCGTGCGGTTGGCGATGGGTCAACATGGCTCCAGTTCACCGTCTGGCGACGATTGACGACGCCGCCGCTCTGTTCGATTTGCGGCGGAGATCAATTCTCGAGCTCGCCGCGCCAGGATTGCCTGCCGGCGAGGCCGAGGCCTGGGTCGAAAAGCACACGCTTGCCCGCATGGAGCGGAAACTTCGCGAGTTCGAGATATGGGTCGCCGAACTCGGCGGCGCGCTCGCTGGATGGGGCGCCATTGGCGACGACTACCTGGAGGGGCTGTACACGGCTCCTGAATTCGCAGGGCGTGGTGTAGGCGGCAGCATGCTGACCCGACTCGAAGGGCTGCTGCGGGACCGTGGCATCAAGGCGGTGCGCGCCGATGCAAGCTCAAACGCGCGGGAATTCTATCTTCGACGGGGTTACCGGCTGAGCGGACCACGAACGGCCATCGGGGCCTGGCCAATCACGAAGCAGCTTCAATAGCCGCCGGCAATCCGCCCAAAGCTGACGTTTTGGCTGAGGTTTCGGCAAGTTCATTAAGCCGTTCGCGCCGCTTGATTTTCCCCGCGCAAGAGGCGACTTTGGCCGCCGAATTGACGGGCCGGCGCGGTCCGCAAAGCTGGCTGTTGTGGAGGATTTGGCGTGGCCGATCAGGTGCATGATTTGACGCCGCAAGATGTATCGAAGGGAATCGAGGAAGGCCGTTATCTCCTCGTCGACGTTCGCGAGCCGAACGAGGTGGCGGCCGAGGCCTATCCGGCAGGCGTGGTGGTGCCGCTCTCGACCTTCGATCCCAAGGCGATCCCGGACCCGCAGGGCAAGCAGGTGGTGTTCGCCTGCCGCTCGGGAAAGCGCTCGGTAACGGCCTCGCTCGCGGCGCAGGCCGCCGGGCTTGCCCTACGACAAGCATCTGGCCGGCGGAATCATCGGCTGGAAGGCTGCGGGATTGCCGACCAGGGTTGGCGGCTGAACCTTCATGCGTTCCCTCAACAAGGTCTTTGGCGACCTGCCGGTCACCATCTTCGAGGCGATGTCGCAGGCTGCGCGCGACAACAACGCCATCAATCTCGGCCAGGGTTTTCCTGACGATCCCGGGCCCGAGGACATCAGACAGGCGGCGGCCGACGCCTCGCTGAACGGGTATAACCAGTACCCCTCGATGATGGGCATTCCGGAGCTGCGCCAGGCCATCGCCTCGCACTACGGGCGCTGGCACAAGCTCACGCTCGATCCGATGAGCGAGGTGATGGTGACCTCCGGCGGCACGGAGGCGCTGACCTCGGCGATCCTTGCCGTGGTCGAACCGGGCGACGAGGTGATCTGCTTCCAGCCGGTCTATGATTCCTATTTGCCGATCATCCGCCAGGCCGGCGGCATCCCGCGGCTGCTGCGCCTCGAGCCGCCGCATTGGCGGCTGACCGAGGACATGCTGAAGAGCGCCTTCAACCACAAGACCAAGGCGGTGCTGTTCAACAATCCGCTCAACCCGGCCGCGGTTGTCTATCCGCGCGAAGACCTCGAATTGCTGGCGCGGTTCTGCCAGGAGTTCGACACCATTGCGATCTGCGACGAGGTCTGGGAGCACGTCGTGTTCGATGGCCGCGAGCACATCCCGCTGATCACGATTCCCGGCATGCGCGACCGCACCATCAAGGTCGGCAGCGCGGGCAAGATATTCTCGCTGACCGGCTGGAAGATCGGTTTCGTCTGCGCCGCACCGCCGCTGCTCAAGGTGGCGGCCAAGGTGCACCAGTTCCTCACATTCACCACGGCGCCTAATCTTCAGGCAGCGGTGGCCTATGGCCTTAACAAGCCGGATCAGTATTTTTACGACATGCGCAAGGATCTGGCGCGGAGCAGGGATCGGCTGACCAAGGGGCTGGAGAGCATCGGCTTTCCCGTCCTCAAGGCCCAGGGCACCTATTTCCTCACCGTCGACCTGTCGCCGCTCGGGCTGAACGAAACCGACGAGGCGTTTTGCAAACGCATCGTGCATGACTACAAGGTCGCCGCCATTCCGGTGTCGGCGTTCTATGAGCAGGATGCGGTGACGTCGGTGGTGCGGTTCTGTTTTTCGAAGAAGGACGCCACGCTCGATACGGCGCTGGAACGCCTTGCGGATGCGGTGCATCGGCGAAAGGGCTGAACATGATGCGGATGTTGAACCGTGGTCTTGCCGGCGCCGTTGCGGCCACGCTTTTGTGCATGGTTTCCGCGCATGCCGAGGAGCGCGTCGTCAACTTCTACAACTGGTCGAACTACATGGCGCCCGGTGTGCTGGAGGACTTCACCAAGGAGACCGGCATCAAGGTCGTCTACGACACCTTTGACGCCAACGAGACGCTGGAGACGCGGCTGCTTGCCGGCAAGTCCGGCTACGATGTCGTCGTTCCCAGCGGCTACTTCCTGCAGCGCCAGATCATGGCCAAGGTATTCCTGAAGCTCGACAAGTCGAAGCTGCCAAATCTCGCCAATGCCTGGCCGTTCGTGACGAAGCAACTCGCGGGCTACGATCCCGGCAACAATTACGGCGCCAATTACATGTGGGGCACCACGGGCATCGGCTACAACGCCAAGACGGCAGAGAAAATCCTTGGGCCCGGCGCCAAGATCGACAGCTGGGACATCGTGTTCAAGCCGGAGAACCTCTCCAAATTCAAGGAGTGTGGCATCCACATGCTGGATTCCGCCGACGATATCCTGCCGGCGGCGCAGAGCTATCTCGGCATCGACCCGAACTCCACCAAGCAGGCCGACCTGGAAAAAGCCGCCGACCTCGTCAGCAAGATCAGGCCGTTTGTGCGCAAGTTCCATTCGTCCGAATATCTGGCCGCGCTGGCCTCCGGCGAAATCTGCTTTGTGGTCGGCTGGTCCGGCGACGTGATGCAGGCGCGCAGCCGCGCGGCGGAAGCAAAGACCGGCATCGAGATCGGCTACACCATCCCGAAAGAGGGAGCGCAGATGTTCTTTGACAATTTCGCGATCCCCGCCGATGCCAAGAACGTCGCCGAGGCGTACGAACTGATCAACTATCTTTATCGGCCGGACGTTGCGGCAAGGAATTCCAACTTCCTGTCCTATGCCAACGGCAATCTCGCGAGCCAGAAGCTGATCGATCCAAAAATCCTGAACGACCGGAGCATCTATCCGGACGACGCGACGCTGCAGAAATTGTTCGTGATCAAATCACACGATGCCGCGACGCAGCGCATCATCAACCGTCTGTGGACCAGGGTGAAGACGGGGAAGTGACTCTGCGCTGCAGCCGCACGCGTTCCCGGTTATCGCCGATGATGTCGGCCACCACCGCGCCAACGACCAGCGCGCCGCCGATCAGCGCTTGCGTTACCGGCACCTCTTGAAAACCAACCCACATCCAGAAAACCATCAGCGGGGTTTCCAGTGTCGCGATCAGCGAGGCTTCGCCGGACGGCAGATAGCGCGAGCCCAGCACGAACAGCGTCAGGCCCATCGCGACCTGCAGGCCGCCGAACATTGCGAATATGCCGAGGTCGTGGGCGGTCACGCTGGCGACGCCTTGCGCAAATGGCAGGCTGACCAGGCAGCCAAGGATGTTCGACATCGCCGCCGCGGCGACCATGGATTTCTGCTCGGTAGCGCCGGACGGCAACCGTCATCAGCGAGAACGAAAACACCATCAGGCAGGCCAATGCGATGCCGCGCAGGTCGGAGTTCGCCGCCGACTGGCTCACCGTGATAACGACGCCGATGAAGGCGATCAGGCTTGCCAGCAAGGTTCGCCATCGCGCGGCCTCGCGAAACCAGATCCAGGCAAGGCCGGCGGCAATAAATGGCTGGGTTGCGATGATGACCGCTACGTTCGCCGTGCTGGTCATCTGCAATGATGGGATGAAAGCGACCATCGCCAGCGTGGAAAGCGATGCGACGATCCAGCCGCTACGTTCCATGGCGACGAGGTTGCGCAAACCGGCGCGGCCCTCTGTCGCCGCCAGGAACAGGATGATGAGGACGCTGGCGAACACGCCGCGCCAGAACAGAATAGTCCAGGAATCATGGGAGAGGAGACGTGTGAAGAAGGGCGCCGTGCTCCAGGCAACTGCGGCTGCGATGATCAGGAATACGCCCAACCGCCGTTGTGAGTGGGCGTCCCTCACCGCCACCGTCGATGCAGCCACAGCCACTGATCCGGATGTTCGCGCACCCAGCCTTCGACCACGTCGGTGACGGCCTGCATGGTGCCTTGGATGTCGATCTGGCCCGAGGCGTCGCGCACCGGCTTCACTTCCTCGGACAGTTCGGCGTGGAAGCGGTGGTTGGGCAAGCGGATGATGCGCACGCCATGGATCGGGCATTCGACTTGCCGCACCAGCCGCGCCAGTGTCGGATTGGCCTTGGTCTTGCGGCCGAAGAAGGTGACCTCGACTCCCTTTCCGAACCACTGGTCGACCAGCATGGCGACATGCTGGCCATTCTGCAGCGCCTGCCCGAGCTTTAAGGGCGCTTCCGGACCGGCCGGGATCAGGGTGCCCATCTCTACCGCACGCGTGCGTTCGATGGCGCGGTCGGCCGCCTCGCTGTTGGGTCTGCGGAACAGGATCGCGCAATCGAGCCCATGGGCGACGGCGCCGAGCGCCGGTAATTCCCAGTTGCCGATATGGCTTGCGAAGAAGATGGCGGGCTTGCCGTCGTCGCGCAGCTCGTCGAACAGCTGCCTGGAGCGTTCGCTGAACTCGATACGGCCCGGCCGGTTGGGGTATGCGGGATCGTAGTCCCAGATCTTGTCGAGATGGGCGAATTCGGCGCCGACGCGTCCGAGATTGTCCCAGACGCCGGCGAGGATTTTTTCGATCTCCTCGGGCGATTTCTCCGGGAAAGCCGCCGTCAGGTTCTCGCGGCCGATGCGGTTCTCGCGCAGCCGGCGGCCGATCATCCGCGCGGCGCGGCCGAAGAAATTGGCGGTCTTGTCCGGATCGAAATAGCGCGTCGAGCGCAACAGCGTGATCGTCGCGCCGCCCACCGCAGCTTCGGAGACCGGCTTGAGGGCGTCGCGCAGGCGCGCCCGGATGCGAAGGAGCAGGCGATTCATCGCGAGGTGGCGGCGAGAACGCTCAAGCCGGTTCGCCCGTTAGAATCAGCGACGCATTCTGCCCGCCGAAACCGAACGAGTTGGACATGACCGCGGTCACCCGGGCGTCGCGCGACTTGTTGCCGACCACGTCGAAGGGAATCGCGGGATCGGGGTTATCGTAGTTGAGGGTCGGCGGGATCCGCTGATGCTCCAGCGTGAGCAGGGAGAAGATGGCTTCGACCGCGCCGGCCGCCGAGATGGTGTGTCCGACGGCAGATTTGTTCGAGGTCACTGGAATCTTCGAGGTGTGTTCGCCGAACACGGCATTGGTCGCCAGATACTCCATCTTGTCGTTTTCCGGCGTCGAGGTGCCGTGGGCGTTGATGTGGTCGATCTGGCCCGCCTCCATTCCGGCATCGGTCAGCGTCTTGAGCACGCAGCCGATCGCCGGCTTGCCGTCAGGCGCCGAGCGGGTGCGGTGGAAGGAGTCGGTCAGTTCGCCGCAGCCGGCGACGACGCCGAGAATCCTGGCACCGCGGGCAACGGCGGCGTCGTAGCTTTCCAGCACCAGCGTGCCGGCGCCTTCGGCCATGACAAAGCCATCGCGGTTCTTGGAGAAGGGTTTTGAGGCCGCCTGCGGCGGGTTGTTCTGGGTCGACAGCGCTGACAGCAGCGAGAAGCGTATCACCGCTTCCGGATTGACCGAGCCGTCGGTCGCAACGCACAGCGCGGCATCGGTCTCGCCGCGCCGGATCGCCTCGACGCCGAGCTGGATCGCGGTGGCGCCGGAGGCGCACGCCGTCGACAGCGAAATCGGCGAGCCTTTGGTGCCAAAAGTCTCCGCGAGCTTGTTGGCGACCGAGCCGAACATGAAGCGATGATGAAGGTGCGCGTACTTGCCGCCGCCGCTGACGCGCAGAACCTCGAAAATGTCAAACTCGAGCTTGCCGATCGAGCGGCCGACCTCCAGCCGCTGCGGCCACTCGGTTTCGACGGGCGCTACCGCGAGAAACAGCGGCCCGGGAAAATCGCCCTTGGTCCCGATCGATGCCTGCGCGAGCGCTTCTTCGGTCGAGATAATGGCGAGACGCTCGGAAAGTCCGGTCGAAGTGGGGGGATCGACGGTGACGAAGTCGATCGTGCCCGCCATGGTGGTCTTCAGGCCGTCGATCGGGAAGCGGGTGATCGTCTTGATGCCGGATTCGCCCGCGGTCAGCTTGGCCCAGTTATCCGCCTTGCCGGCGCCGAGCGAGGTCGAAATGCCCATGCCGGTGACGACAACGATCGGCCTGCCGAATTTGTCGCGTCCTGCTGACATAGGTCCCCCGTCAACGTCTGGCGCATGATCCCTGGCGGACCATGCTCTGGTTACTTGACTGCCTCGACCAAGGCGAGGCCTTCGCCCTGCCAATGGCCGACACCTTCGACGACAATCTGGGTCGGCGCGCCTGCCTTTTCAACCTCGAAACCGGTGGGATCGTTGGGCGGAAACAGCGCGCCGCGCGAGATCGACATCGCCGCCAGCGCAAGGCCGAGCGGGAACTGGGTTTCCAGGGTGTGGCCGAAGATCGTTCCGGTCGAGCGGACGGCATAACCCGGGTGCTTGCGGAAGAATGCCCTTTCCTCCGATGTCACCGGCATCGACCCCGCTGGCCCCGGAAATAAGGTATCCGCTGTCCGAGGAAAGCCCGAGCTTCGGCCAGAGTGCTTCCAGCGAATTTGCGATCGCGCCCGGCTGCTTGCGCTGGGCGAGGTCGGAGACCACGTGGCTCAGCTTCGCATACGGCTTGGCGCCGCGTGCCTGTGCGTGCTCGCGCGACTCCAGCACCAGGAACACGCTGGCCGAGCCGAGCGCAAAGCCGTCATGGTCCTTGTCGCGAGCCCAGAGCGGGACGTACTTTCCCTTCAGGTTGAAGTCGCCGAATTCGTAGAGGATGAGCAGGTCGGTGCGTTCGCCATTGTGGGCGGCCCCGATCAGCGCGATGTCGCTCTCGCCGCTTTCGATGCGCGCCTGCGCAATCCGCGCCGCGTCGATGGAGGCTGCTTCCTCGCCCATGAAGGTTCGCGAAGTGCCGCAGACGCCGTGCACGATCGCAATATTGCCGGCGAGCAGGTTGGAGAGCTGCGCCAGAAACAGCGTCGGCCGCAGGTCGTTCATCAGCCGCTCGTTGAGGAAGGCCGGACCCCTGTTGTCCTTCATCGCGGCCTTGAGAATTTCCATGTCGACGGTAACGTCGCGCTCGCCGCCGCCGGCTGCGACGATCATGTCCATCCGCGAGAGGATTTCCTGGTTGCCCTTGACGCCCGCGGAATCGAGCGCAAGGCCAGCGGCATAAACCCCGATGCGCTGCCACGTTTCCATCTGGCGCTGATCGCCCTTCTTGGGGATCTGCGCATCGAAGGAGACCGGCGCGAGCGGATGCACGATGTAGGGCGCAAAGCGTGTCTCGTCGACATTGATGCGCTTGGCGTTCAACGCCTCCCAATGCGCGTCGAGCCCTTCGCCGAGCGACGACAGGATGCCGATGCCGGTGATCCAGACTTCCTTTGGCTGGTTCATTGCGCGATCGCCTGCAGCGGGAAGCCGATCTTGTTGGCCATCGCGTCCATGTGAACGCGAAACTCCGGACCGGGGAAGGGCGCTAGACCGAAGGTGATTTCAGCGCTGCACTTCAAGTCCTTGCCGACGCGGCCCTTGGCCTTGGTGACGGCATAGCCGGAACCTTCGTGCTCGAGCTTGGCCTCGATCGTCAGCAACTGGCCGGGGCTGACAAACCCGCGCATCTTGGCTTCCTTGACGATCGCCAGGAACGGCATGCGTTCGAACTTCAGCACGCCGAGGATAAGCCAGCCGGAACTCTGCGCCATCGCTTCGGTCAGCAGCACGCCCGGCATGATCGGAAAGCCCGGAAAATGGCCCTCGAAGATGGTGTGGGTTTGCGGAACCTGCGCTTCGACCACGATCGTCTGCTCGCCGAGATTGAGGTCGACGATGCGGTCGATGAGCCGGAAATAGTCGAGGTCCATGGCAGCCGTTTAGGTTGCCGCGCCGGCGCCCGCGTTCTTGGCCGCGACCAGTTCGTCGATGCGGTCAGCGAGGTTCTTCAGCACGAAGTACTGCTCGGTGGTGGCCTTGCCGTCGTTGACTTCCTGGGTCCACTTTTCGAGCGGCATCTTGATTCCGAACGCCTTGTCGATGGCAAAGGCAATGTCGAGGAAATCGAGGCTGTCGATCCCGAGATCGTCGATGGCATGGCTCTCCGGCTTGATCGTGTCGCGCGGGATGTCGCAGGTCTCGGCGATAATGTTGGCGATCTGATCGAATGTAGAGGACATCATTAAGCCTTTGATATACTGGGGATAATTCCGGTGGTGTTGGGGGACGCAGGTGCCCGTCGCCCCGGAATGCCCGATTTCCCTGATCCGGAGTCGAGTGCCCGTATAACGGAGCGGGGGCCTGAGTTCAATGGAGCTTGGACCGCCTCAGGGTGGCGGCTTTTTGCCCCGAATCGGGCTTGTCGGGGCGGCGCTGGAGCGTTCAGCCGCGCGGGATCGAGGAAATGTTGGCGCAGTCGCGCCGGCCCATCAGGACGCAATCCTGGGTCTTGCGTAAGTCGCCAATGCTGACCGCAAGCCAGATGCCGATTGCGGTCAACGCCACGGTAAAGGCGAAGGCGGCAAGGTTGGCGAGCATGCGGTGGCGGAAATCGTCGGGCTCGTCGCGCGCTCGCTCAAAATGCGACAGGTCATCAGCTTCATGCGCGCTGTTTTGCGGCGTCGGCCGGCCGGGCGGCTGCGCCGAGGTACGCGGCCGGAACTTGAGCACGCGATGCTCGTCATCCGAGGTAATGGGCCGCTGGGTCTTCAATGCTGCCGGTCCGACGTTTCCGTACCGGTTTTGTAGCACGCCGGCCGCGCGCCTTACAGTTAATGTTGGCGCCTCGCGCCGCGTATCAGCAGGCTGCATCGGCGTTTTGCCGGGGGAACCGGCATGGCATAATGCCGCCCCGGTTCAGGAGCCATTCTGCCGCCAGGGGAAGTCTGTCATGGCGCATATGCGCGAGCCCTTCGTCAAGCCGATCCCGATCATGTCGCTGCGCCCAACCCAGATGACGGTCGGCATGCGCGAGGTAAAGGAGAAGCGCAAACGCTGGCGCGAGCACAAGTCCGACAAGAAGCGCGCCGAGGCGCTCGGCAAGCACATGATCCCGGTCGTGCTCGGACCGGATCAGCGCTACTATGTGGTCGACCATCACCACCTGGCGCGCGCCCTGCACGACGAGGGCGTCAAGGATATCCTGGTGACCGTGATCGGCGATCTCAGCATGGTGGATCATGACGCCTTCTGGGGCGTGATGGACAACAAGCGCTGGGCCTATCCCTACGACACCAAGGGCGAGCGCCGGCGCTTCAAGGACCTTCCGAAGTCGGTCGCGGAACTCAAGGACGACCCGTTCCGCAGCCTTGCCGGCGAACTGCGCCGCGCCGGCGCCTTCGCCAAGGACACCACGCCGTTCAGCGAATTCCTGTGGGCCGACTATTTACGCCGGCGGCTGTCGCGCAAGCTTGTCGAAGACAATTTCACCAAGGCGACAGAGAAGGGCCTGGAGCTGGCGCGAAGCCATGAGGCCGTCTACCTCCCCGGCTGGTGCGGACCGGCGTCGGACGACTAGCGCCTGATGCGGCCGGCGCTGCTCAGTCGGCTTCTTTGTGCGGCTGTAGCGGAAGTCGCAATGGCTCGCGCCCTGCATGATGGTTTGCGTGCGCGTGAGCTTGACGTCGGTCTTGGCGCGCGACGGCTCGTCCAGCCCGAGATTCGGCGAGCTCGCGAGTGGCGCTTGACCAGCGGGAGCAGGACCTGCGCCTGGATCTTGGCTGTGCTCGATGACGGAAACGCTCATTCCGCTCGGGCTCTCGCAATTCTCGCGCGCCTGGCTACTGCTTGGGCAGCCGGCCCATCAGGTAAAACTCGTCGTTCGGGCGCATCGCCGTGACGTTGGCGAGCCGGTTCGACAACGCAAAGAACGCCGCTATCGCCGCGATGTCCCAGACATCGTCCTCGGAAAAGCCAAGGGCGCCGAGCGCGGCAAAATCGGCTTCCGAAACCTCTTCCGCCGCGCGGCTGACCTTCATGGCGAAATCGAGCATGGCGCGCTGGCGCGGCGTGATGTCGGCCTTGCGGTAGTTGGTTGCGATCTGGTCGGCGATGACGGGACTCTTGGCGCGGATGCGCAGAATTGCGCCGTGGGCGACCACGCAATACTGGCACTGGTTGGCAGCGCTGGTTGCGACCACGATCATCTCGCGCTCGGCCTTGGTCAACCCGCCGTCCTTTTCCATCAGCGCATCGTGATAGGCAAAGAAGGCGCGGAACTCATCGGGACGGTAGGCCAGCGTGAGGAACACGTTCGGCACGAAGCCGGATTTCTCCTGCACCGCCAGGATGCGGGCGCGGATGTCATCCGGCAGCTTGTCGAGAGATGGCGCAGCAAAGCGTTTGGCGGCAGACTGAGTCATGAAAAAGGTCCCGGTTTTGCCGGGACCTTAGTCGATTGGACGCTAGTGGCGCAAAGCTCTAGCGCCAAGTTCTAGCGTAACGGCTTCTTCAAGAGCGAGAAGCGGTCGGGATCGAGCCCCAGCGAGGGCTGCAGCATCGGCGCTTCCACGGTGCGTGGTGTGGGCGCAGCGCGGCTCATAACGCGGTTCGGGCGGGCGAGGGTCAAGCGAGCGCTGCACCGGGCGAGAAGGTCGGATCGTTGGCGACTTCGCGTTGCGGAAGTGGCGCCGCGCCAGCGTTCCAGCACGGCGCCGACGAAATGCATGTCATGGCCGGCGGAGACCGACGGAACGGTACGGATCGTGGCCTCGCTGCGCGGCAATTGATGCGGCGGCACTTCCTTGAAGCGCAGCCGCGTCGGCAGCGCCACGCCTTCGCCGAAAGCCAGCACTTCGCGGGTGCCGAGCGAGGGCACGAACGACAGCAGGTTCGCAGCCGCATCGGAGACCGCCGAGCGCAGCAGCGCCTGGTCGCGCTCGTTGGCAAGGCGCATCGAGAACAGCGTGTTGCACTGGGAGATGATGGTGGCGTCGAGTTCGGCCGGACGCTGGGTAATGAGGCCGAGGTAGACGCCGTATTTGCGGCCTTCCTTGGCGATGCGCGAGATCGCCTTGCGGGTCGGGCCGAAACCGATGTTCTTGTCCGCCGACGCGTAGCGGTGGGCTTCCTCGCAGATGAACAATAGCGGCGAGACGCCGTCGCTCCACAGGCCGAAGTCGAACGCCATCCGGCACAGCACCGACACGACGGAGTCGACGACCTCAGCCGGAAAACCGGCAAGCTGCATCACCGTCATCGGCCGGCCATTGGCCGGCAGGCGGAACAGGTGGCTGATCACTTCGGCCATGGTGTCGCCGCCGACGTTCGCATTGTCGAACATGAAGGCGTAGCGCGGGTCGTTCTTGACGGTGTCGATGCGCGAGATCAGCTTGTGATAGATGATACGCGAGGAGCGGTTCTCCAGCTTGCCCATGCGCTCGTCGATCAGCGAGACCAGGTCCTGCAACCGATACGGCACCGGGGTGTCGACGGTGAAGCCGATCTGCTTCGGATCAATGCGTTTCAGGCCAATGCGATCGGCGTTCTGGTATTGGGTATAGATGCCCTTGGCCAGCGGAATCACTTCGGCAAGGATGTCGAGTTCTTCGGGCACGCCGGGGCGGCCGGCGAACAACACGTCGACGATTTCCTCGAAGTTGAACAGCCAGAACGGCAGTTTCAGGTTGCGCGGGTTGAGCACCAGCGCCTTCTCGCCGAAGCACCGGCCGTACTCGTTATGCACGTCGAGCAGGAAGAGGCGCAGGTTGGGACGCGCTTTGAGGATTTCATTGAGCAGCAGCGACACGCCGGTCGATTTGCCGACGCCGGTCGACCCGAGGATGGCGAAATGCTTCGACAGCATTTCCTCGACGTCGACATAGGCGATCACCGAGCGGTCCTGTTGCAGCGTGCCGACGTTGATCTGGTCGGCGCCGCTCGGGGCGTAGACGGTGCGCAGTTCCTGGTTGGTGATGAGGTCGACGGTGTCGCCGATGGTCGGATAGTTGGTCACGCCGCGCTGGAATTTCGGCTTGTCGGTGCCGAGGATTTCACCGAGCAGGTCGACGCCGGCGTGGGCGACATACTTGTCCGACGTCGGCAGGTCCTCGCTCGTTACGTCGGTGATCATGGCAACGATGGTCGAGTTCGCACACCGGATCGAGACGAACCGGCCGACGGTGGCGCGCACTTCGGAAAGGGGCATGTGCCCGGTCGCCAGCAAGCCGACCCGGGCCAGCGAACCGCGCACGGAGATCACACGTCCAAAAGATGTCACTGTACTAAACCTGCTATGCCCAACATGTTGCTTCGTTATTATTCCGACTGGGGCTGCACAAACGGTTAAGCCGCGCGGGTTCCACATGCCTCAAATTGCGCGGGTGCCGACGGTTCGCCGGCACCGCGGCGCTGCCGCTTCGGCATTGCAGCGAAATAGCCTGTAATACAAAGGTTTTCCGCAACCGGCGGACACGCGCGGGCCGTTAACGTTTCGTTCACCAATGCCCGATGAAGCAGCTGCGTCAAACCGCGCATGCGTCAATTCATGCGCCGAGGCGACCGCGCTAACACTGCCTTAACCTTTAACTCAACGCTAACTGAAAGTCCTAACGCCACTTCCACCTGTGTTGCGCCACGATGCCGGGGATCAGGGGGAGGCATGAGCAGGTTCCGTTTTGACAGCCTGGCGCGACTGCTGAGTGGCGACTACGTCACGCAGGCGGACGACGTCGTGCTTGACGAAGGCGGTGCCACGCCAAGGCGGTTTGGCATCGGCGGTATCGTGCTCGCAACCGCCATTGTTGCGAGCGTCGTGGTTTCGCAGCCGAGCTGGCTGGAATGCGCGCTGCTTGCCGTCGTCGCGATACTGGCGCTGACGATCGCGTTGCTGCTCAAGCGTCACCAATGGTTCCATCAGGCGCTGGCTGCCGAGCGGCGTCAGTTGCGCACCGCCGTCGACAATATCCCGCAAGGGCTCGTGCTCTACGACGCCTCGGCAACGATCGTGGTCTGCAACAAGCCCTATGTCGAGATGTTCGGCCTTTCGCCCGACATCGCCAAACAGGGCTGCACGATGCAACGGCTGATCCAGCATCGCAAGGAGACCGGATCCTTCGACGGTGACGTGGAGGCTTTCTGCGCAGCCATCATCCGCAACGTCGAACTTGGCCAAGGGACACGTCAACTTACCGAAGCACCAGGCGGCCGCGCGATCGAGATCGTCAACAAGCCGCTGAAATCGGGCGGCTGGGTCGCCACCATCGAGGACATCACCGCGCGCAAACGCGCCGAGGAAAAGATCGCGCATCTCGCCCATTACGATGCGCTGACCGATCTGCCGAACCGGGCGCTGTTCCGCGAGAAGCTCGAGCACGCGCTGAAGGACCTCGAGCCGGGCGCGCAGCTTGCGGTGCTCTATATCGACATCGACGAGTTCAAGAGCGTCAATGATGCGCTCGGCCATCCCGTCGGCGACGAACTGCTGAAGGAAATCGCCGAACGGCTGCGCGGCTGCATCGGCGAGGCCGACGTGGCAGCGCGGCTCGGCGGCGACGAATTCGCGATCATCCAGAATTGCATCGCGGGGCGTGCGGAAACCGAACGGCTGGTCGACGCGCTTTACGCGGCGATCCGGGAGCCGATCGAGTGCGCCGGCCACCTGATCTCGACCGACGCCAGTATCGGCATTGCAATGGCGCCGGGGGACGGCGCCCATCTTGATCACCTCCTGAAGAACGCCGACCTTGCGCTGTACGGCGCCAAGGGTGACGGCCGTCGCACGTACCGCTTCTTCGAACAGAACATGGGTGCGCGCGCCAGGGCGCGGCGCACGCTGGAGCTGGATTTGCGCCAGGCGATCGGCGGCGATGGCTTCGAGGTGCACTACCAGCCGCAGGTCGATCTCCGCGATGACCGCATCAGCGGCTGCGAGGCGCTGCTGCGCTGGCGGCATCCGCAGCGCGGCAACATCTCGCCGGCCGAATTCATTCCCGTGGCTGAGGACACCGGCCTGATCAACGAACTCGGCGAGTTCGTCCTGAAAACCGCATGTGCCGAGGCGGCCAAATGGCCGGATCATATCCGCGTCGCCGTCAACGTCTCGCCGGTGCAGTTCCGCAGCCAAACCCTGGTGCTCAACGTCGCGACCGCGCTCGCCGATTCCGGACTTTCGGCATCGCGGCTGGAGCTCGAGATCACCGAGGCCGTGCTGATGCGTGATGACGAGACCGCTCTCACCACGCTGCATCAGTTGCGCGCGCTCGGCATCCGGATTGCGCTTGACGATTTCGGCACCGGCTACTCCTCGCTGAGCTACCTGCACCGCTTCCCGTTCGACAAGATCAAGATCGACCGCTCGTTCGTCAAGAACATTGGCGACGAGGGGGCCTCATCGGCGATCATCCAGGCAGTGGTCAACATCGCCAATGCCAGCAACATGACGACCACCGCCGAAGGCGTCGAGCAGGCCTGGCAGCGTGAAATGCTGCGCGAGCTCGGCTGCACCGAAATGCAGGGCTATCTGTTCAGCCGGCCGGTTGCAGCCCACGAGGTGCGACGGCTGTTGCCGGCACCGCGCGACAAGGCCGCTTCCGCAGCTTAAAACCTGCCGTCAATCCACGAATTCGCAGGCCAGTCCCGCGGCCCGGCATTTGCTGCGCGGCACGCATGGTCAGCGCAATTGACCGGTAGCGCGCCGGACGATAATTTTCGCTAGACTGATCTCGCTGCCGGGAATCGCATCTCCTGGCCAAGAAGAAACAGGGCAGGGTGGAGCGCGATGATCCGCGGCGTCGGGCTTTGAGCGAGATTGCGCGGCCTTCTGCGCTCGCCCCGTTCCGGATCCGGAACTACCGTTTCCAGTGGCCCGCCGACGTGCTCACGTCGTGGGCGTTTGAAATGGAGCAGCTGATCCTCAGCTGGTATGTGCTGGTCGAGACCGGATCGGTGCTGCTGCTTACCTTGTTTGCCTCGCTTGGTTATGTCGGCACGCTGATCGCGCCGATGTTCGGCGTGGTCGGCGATCGCATCGGCCACCGCGACCTCCTGGCGATGATGCGCGGCACCTACGCGGTGCTCGCCACCACCCTGATGACGCTGGCTTTCACCGGCTATCTCAATCCGCCGCTCGTATTCGTCATTGCGATGCTGATGGGGTTGGTGCGGCCGTCCGATCTCGGAGTCCGCGGCGCGCTGGTCGCCACCATCATGCCACGCGGCCTCCTGATCGGTGCAATCAGCGTGTCGCGCACCACCTTGGATACCGCGCGCATTGCTGGCGCGTTGTCCGGCGCAGGGCTGTTCGCCGCGCTCGGCATGGGCCCTGCTTATGTGGCGATCGTGATGCTTTATGTTGCCGCGACGCTGTTGACGCTGTGCGTGGTGGCGCCGCGCAAGCCACATCCGCTGGCCGAGACGGCTGACGAGGCCTTGCGCCATTCGCCGTTGCGCGAGTTGAAGGAGGGCGTCAGCTATATCTGGTCGACGCCGCCGATGCAGGCGGCGATGTGGGTCGCCTTCCTGGTCAATCTGACGGCTTATCCGCTCTCGCATGGACTGTTGCCGTACATCGCAAAGACGATCTACGGCACCAACCAGGCCGGGCTCAGCTATCTCTCGGCGAGCTTTGCCATCGGTTCGCTCGCGGGCTCCATCATGCTCAGCATGGTCGGCGGTATTCGTATGGCGCGGCTGATGATCGCGACGACCGTGCTGTGGTACGCGGGACTCCTGGTGTTCGTGCAGCTGCAGACCGTGCCGACGGCGATCGTGTGCCTGCTGCTGACGGGCTTTTGCCAAAGCCTTTCCATGATCTCGGTCTCGGTGATCCTGATGCGCATCTCAAGCGAGCGTTTTCACGGCCGGGTGATGGGTGTGCGCATGATGGTGATCTATGGCCTGCCGTTCGGGTTGCTCGCCGCCGGCAGCCTGATCGACGAGATCGGTTTTGCCGCCACCGGAACGCTCTACGCGGCCGCGGGGCTTGCTGCGATGATCGCAGTCGCGCTGCACTGGCGCGCGGATCTGTGGAATGTGCATGCGCCGGCGAATGCACGATGAGAGGCCGCCTCGTCCTCGTCAGCCGGCGCAGTCGAGCATCCATTGCACGCCGAATTTGTCGGTCAGTTTGCCGTAATAGCTGCCCCAGGGCTGCACCGCGAGTGGGGTGGTGATGCGGCCGCCCGCCGCGAGGCGTTCGAACACGCGGCGGGTTTCTTCGCGATTTTCGATCGTCAGCATATGTGCCGAGCCGCGCATCGGCTCGGCGTCGTCATTGTCAGAGGCAAAGAACGCAATGCCCGGACCCTCGAATTTGGCGTGCATCACCTTGCCGCGCATGGCCTCGTTGGTGACGGGCATGCCGCGCTCGCCATGCCGGACCAGGAGCGCGACGCGTCCCAGCCCGCACTCGCTGTAGAAGGCAAGCGCCGGTTCGCAGGTAACGGTGAAGAACAAATAGTTGGAAAGCTGCATGATGCACTCCGCGCGGTTCGACGTCTCAGGCCGGGGATGCCAGCCGTGCATGGAAGAAAGCCAGGATCTCATCCCGCGCCGTCATCGTCGGCTGCCCGGCCTCGTCGATCAGGTGCTGGGTGACGACGCTGTGGGGGAAATTGACGACGCGGGCAAAAAAGGGCGAGACGTCGCTGTTGGCGGCGCTGTCGGGCAATTCGCGTCCGATGAAGCGGTCGCCGAGCGCGGCCGTGTAGGCGGCAAAGCGTTCGGCGCGGCAGACCTTGTCGCCCGCAAAGCGATAGGCGAGCACGGTGAGATTTTCCCGTTCGAGCCGTTCGCGCACCGCGGCGAGCTCATCCGGCGCAATCTCGAGCCCCTCCGGCACATTCAGCGGCAGCGAGGGCTGTGACAGCACGGGTGCGAGCATCGCGGGCTCCAGCATCATGGTCAGCGCAAAATTGCCCGTAAAACACATGCCGATGGCGCCGACACCCGGCCCGCCGCATTCGCCATGGGCAAGCCGCGCCAGTGCGCGCAGCCATTGCGTCACCGGGCTCGAGACGTTGGCCGCCATGGCGCGGAATTCGGCGCTCATGCAGGCGCGCTGGAAGGTAGCGACGCCTTCGTCGACGGTCGGCACCGCACCGTCGCGGCCGAACAGCGAGGGCATGTACACGGTGAATCCGGCGTCGCGCACCCAGCGCGCAAAGCGTGCGACATGCGGGCTGATGCCGGGCATCTCCGTCATCACGATCACGGCGGGGCCTGAGCCCGCGACATGGACCCGCTTCGTTGTCCCGTCGAGGGTGATGTCACGGGCGACGAAATCCTCCAGCGCATCATCGACATTCATGCTGCGGGCAGGGCGACCGGGCTGGGGCATTGCGTCATTCCTTTAAGTCTATATTATGAACTCAGGCTTATACAGGCTAAATCCATAAAAGCAACTCAGATCATGGACCGCCAATGACCGATACGACCCTGGTGCGCCGCTCGCCGGTCGAAGCCTGCGACTGCAACCTGGCACGCGCCTTCGAATTGATCGGCGACCGCTGGATGCTCTTGATCCTTCGTTCGGCCCTTTACGGCATGCGCCGCTTTGATGATTTTCAGGCTGAGCTCGACGTGCCCCGCAGCGTGCTGAGCAGCCGTCTTGCCGCCCTGGTCGACTGCGGCATCATGGAACGCCGCGAATATCGCGAGAAGGGGCAGCGCGCGCGAATCGAGTATCCGCTGACCAAAATGGGGGCCGAGCTCTCCTTGCCCTTCATGGCGATGACGGCGTGGGGTGATAAATGGCTGGCCGAAGGCGAACCGCAATTGGCGCTGCACTCACGCAGCAGCGGGCAAAGGCTGCGCGTTGCGATGATTGATGAACGCGGCAAGCTGGCAAAGTCGTCGGACGTCCAGATCGTGATCCGCGGCAAGGCATGGCCTTCGGAAGAGCGCGACAAACCGCGACGCAAATCCGGCTGACCGCTTCTCAGCGCGGATCGATCGGCGTGAAAGTCGAAGCGCGTGCCTCGATCGCTTCGGCGGCTGCAAAACAGATGTCTTCGCGGAAGCGGCCAGCGATCACCTGAACGCCGACCGGTTTGCCGCCGGCAATTCCCGTGGGGACCGCGAGCGAGGGGAAGCCGAGCGCAGGGATGGCTAGCAGCGAACGCTGGGCATGGATCACGGCGCGAGCCACGTCCTCACCTTCCTGGTCCTGACCAAACCGGAACGGCAGCTGCGCCGATACGGGCAGGATGATGACCGGATACTTTTCCTGGAACAGTTGCCAGGCGCGCATGATGGCAAGTCGTTGCTCGAAGCAGGCCAACACCGCGTCGCCATCGAGCTCGGGCGCATAGGCGATGTGGCAATCCAGATTGTATCGGCTCCGCGCATCGCCGAACTTGCGGATCATCGGCGCCAGCACGCGCCGCTCTTCGTTGATGACGAGACGATGCCAGAGGTCTTGCGCTTCGGCCAACCTCGGCGGGGCAATCTCCTCAACCGCAAATCCGGCATCGGCGAGCCATTTGCCGGCGGCCTTCACGGCTGCGACCACCTCGGGCACCTCGTCGCCGAACGGCGAGGGGGCAATTGCGACGCCGACCGGGCGGGGCAGCTCGGGGCCGGTGAGCGGAACGGGCATCCAGGTGGCGTCGCGCATGTCTGACTGCGCCATCGCGGATAGGGCGAGCCGCGCATCCGCGACCGAACGGGCGAGCGGCCCCTGCACCGACATCAGTTGCGCGGTGATCGGGCGATCGCTGGTTGCGGACGGATTGAAAGCGGGAATCCGTCCCGGCGTCGGGCGCAGGCCCACGACGCCGCAGGCATAGGCCGGATAGCGGATGGAGCCGCCAAAATCATTGCCGTGCGCAATGGCGCCCATGCCGGCGGCGACGGCTGAGGCCGCACCGCCGCTGGAGCCCCCGGGCGTGAGCTCCTTGCTCCAGGGATTATGGGTCGCGCCGTGCAGGTCATTGTCGCTGAACCAGCGGTGCGAGAAAGCGGGCGTGTTGGTACGCCCGACGAAGACGGCGCCCGCCTTGCGAAAATTCGCAACCACCGGGCTGTCCTCTTTTGCGATGACGTTGCGGAATTCGACGACGCCGTTGGTGGTGGCGTGGCCGCGCTGGTCGACATTGACCTTGGTGGTGACGGGAACGCCGTGCAGCGATCCGAGCCTTGCGCCGGCCTTGACGGCGGCGTCGGCCTGGTCCCCCGCAGCCAGCGCCTCCTCAGCGAGGACTTCGACAACGGCGTTCAGCGCCGGATTGACCGCTGCGATGCGTTCGAGACTGGATTGGACGGCCTCCCGGCTCGAGATTTGTCGCGCAGCAATCGCACGCGCAAGGTCCGTCGCGGACCAACGCCATAGATCGGATTTCATTTCACTGTTTCTCCCCGGCGCGAGAACGATAGACGCGGTGTCGGCCGCAGACAATAGTTGCGTCAGCGGACGCGAGAGCGAGGAAGGCGCTCACCAGCGCCTGATGCTCGCGGCGTGGTTGTCATCTTGCGCATTTCGCGCGGAAAGCCGCGGCCGCAAGGTCTCGCGTCGCTTCATTAGCGTCAGGGCAGGCATGCCGGCGTACCGTGGCGGTGACCACGTTTATTGTTGACTGGACCTGATCTTTTGTACATTCATACAAATATGGTCCGGAAACCTCCCGCCCCAGGGTTCAGCGCGGTCAAGACGCCCGCGAGCAAGGGTTCTGCGCGCAGGAAAGCCGGCGAGAAGGCAGTCGGCGGCCGTAAACCGAACATGCGCGAGGCGATCCTTGCAGCGGCGGAGGAGCTGTTCTCGACCAACGGCTTCAATGCGGTCTCCGTGCGCGACATTGCGTTCGCCGCCGGCGCCAATCCCGGCAGTGTGACCTATCATTTCACCACCAAGGACGGCCTGCTGCTGGAGATCTATCGCCGCCATTGCGGTCCGATGAACCTGCGCCGCTCCGAACTGCTGGCCGCCGCGCGGCGCGTGCGCGACCTGCAGGACCGCCTGGAGGCGATCGTGCGCGCCTATGTGCTGCCGGCCTTCACCTCGGGCAGCGACCTTGCCGGCGGCGGCGCGCGCTTCACGCGGCTGCGCGCGGTGATGTCGGCCGAAGGCAACGAGGTGGTGCGCAAGATCATCGCGCAGACTTTTGACGACACCAGCCACGCCTTCATCGACGCCATCAACGAGAGCCTGCCGCACATCCCGCGCAACGAGATCGTCTGGCGCAGCCATTTCCTGCTCGGCGCGCTGTACTATTCGCTGGTGACCCCGGAGCGGGTGTCGCGGCTGTCACGCGGCGGGGCCGACGGCAACGACGCCGCCGACGCCATCGAGCAGCTCGTGCGTGCCACCGTGGCCGCCTTGCAGGCGCCACCGCTCGATCTGCCGGAGCCGTCGCGGCGGCGAGGACGCGATGTCAGCGCCGACCATTCCCGGGCCTGATCCCGACACCAGGATCCCGAAGTTCGTCTTGCCGCCGCTCGCCTGCGACGCGCATTGCCACATCTTCGGGCCGGCCGCGAAATATCCCTATGCGTTGGAGCGACCGTACACGCCGCCCGATGCCGGTCTCGATGACTTCCGCGCGCTGCACGCGAAACTCGGCATCGGCCGCGCCGTCATCGTCAATGCCAGCGTGCACGGCACCGACAATCGCGTCGCGCTGGATGCCATCGCAGTCTCAGGCGGCGCTTATCGCGCCGTCGCCAATCTCGACGGCGCCATTACCGAGCGCACCCTGCGTGAGCTGCACGAGGGTGGCTTCCGCGGCTGCCGATTCAATTTCGTCCATCATCTCGGCGGCATGCCCGATAGAGCTGTGTTCGAGCGCGTGATCGCGATGATTGCCCCGCTCGGCTGGCATGTCGATCTCCACTTCGATGCCGTCGACATCCCCGACTATGCCGACATGCTGACGAAGCTGTGCTTGCGCTACACCATCGATCACATGGGCAGGGTGAGGGCGGCCGACGGGCTCGACCAGCTGCCGTTCCGCACGCTGATCGATTTGATGCAGCGCGACGAAAAATGCTGGGTCAAGGTTTGCGGTTGCGAGCGCGTGTCCTCCGCCGGACCGCCGTTCACGGATGCAGTGCCGTTTGCGCGTAAGATCATCGAGGCGGCGCCCGATCGCGTGATCTGGGGTACCGACTGGCCTCATCCGAACGTCAAGGTGATGCCGAACGACGGCGATCTCGTCGATCTCATTCCGCTGTTCGCGCCCGAGCCGGAACTGCAGCACAAGATACTCGTCAGCAATCCCGCGCGACTGTTCGAATTCGACGGCTAGCCAACACTGAAATAAACCGAGGGGAATTCCCATGCCGAAAACCGGTCTCGTTGTCTCCGCCCATCCCGGCGATTTTGTCTGGCGGGCGGGAGGCGCTATCGCATTGCACGCCAAGAAAGGGTATCGCGTCAAAATCGTCTGCCTCGCCTTTGGCGAGCGCGGTGAGTTGCAATTTGCCTGGAAACAGGAAGGCGTGACGCTGGAAAAGGTGAAGGCCGGCCGCAAGGACGAGGCCGAGCGCGCCGCCGCCGCGCTTGGCGCCGAGATCGAGTTTTTCGACGCCGGCGACTATCCGCTGCGGCTCACCGACCATCACATGGAGCGGCTGACCGACATCTACCGCGAACTCAATCCGAGTTTTGTGCTGACCCACGCGCTGGAAGATCCCTACAATGTCGATCACCCGGCAGCCGCGGCCTACGCGCAGGAAGCGCGCATCGTGGCGCAGGCGATGGGGTACAAGCCGCAGGCCGAATACAATTACAATGCGCCGCCAGTGTTCCTGTTCGAGCCGCACCAGCCGGAGATGTGCAATTTCAAGCCGCAGGTGATCCTCAACATCGACGAGGTCTGGGACGTCAAGCGTAAGACGTTTGAAATCCTGGCGGCGCAAAAGCACCTGTGGGCGTACTACGAACGCGTCGCGCTTCAGCGCGGGCAGCAAGGCGGTCGCAATTCGGGCAAGGCCATGACCTATGGCGAAGCCTATCAGCGGCTGTTTCCGATGGCATTGGAGGAATTGGCATGAAGACCGTCGTCGTTCGCAATATCAAGCGCGCCGATGCTGATCTGGTGAAGCGCCTCGGCGCGATCGGCGTTTCCACCGCGCATGAAGCCTATGGCCGCTTCGGCCTGATGAAGCCTTATCTGCGCCCGGTCTGGGCGGGTGCGGAGGCGGCGGGCACCGCGGTGACCGTGCTGGCCCATCCCGGCGACAACTGGATGATCCATGTCGCGGTCGAGCAGTGCAAGCCGGGCGACATCCTCGTCGTCGGCTGCAGCGCCGACAATACCGACGGCATGTTCGGCGATCTCCTCGCGACCTCGCTGATGGCGCGCGGCGTCAGGGGGCTCGTCATCGATGCCGGCGTGCGCGACGCAAAGACGCTGCGCGAAATGGGTTTTCCGGTATGGTCGAAGGCGATTTCCGCCAAGGGCACGGTGAAGGCCACGGTCGGCGCGGTGAATGTGCCGGTGGTTTGCGCCGGCATCAACGTGGTGCCGGGCGATGCCGTGGTGGCCGACGATGACGGCGTCGTGGTGATCCGCCGCAAGGATGTCGCCGATGTCGTCGCCAAGGGCGAGAAGCGCGCGGCCGACGAGGACGGCAAGCGCAAGCAGCTCGCCGAGGGCAAGCTTGGCCTCGACATGTACAGCATGCGCGAGGCGCTGGCGAAAGCCGGCCTCGTCTATGTCGACGAACTCGATGAGGACTGAGATGACGACGCGGCTGCGCACGCTGCTCGGCGATCATCCCGGCACGACGGCGCTGAAGAACGGCACGGTGAAGTCCGATGCCGTCGCATTCGACTTCGTCGACTATTCGCCGACCAACAAGGGCTTCAAGCCGATGGTCCGCGACGCCGCGTTCGACGTCTCGGAGATGGCCATCGTCACCTATCTGATGGCCAGGAGCGCCGGCAAGCCGATGGTGCTGTTGCCGAACGTCGTTCTGGCGCGGTTCCAGCACGGCCATGCGCTCTATAACGGCAAGCGCGGCACGATGGTGGCGGCCGATCTCAACGGCAAGCGCGTCGGCATCCGTTCCTTCTCGACGACAACGGGTGCGTGGCTGCGCGGCATCCTCGCCAACGACTACGGCGTCGATCTTGATTCGATCGACTGGGTGACTTTTGAGGACGCCCATGTCGCCGAATACCAGGACACGACCAAACGCGCACCGCCGGGCAAGCAGATCGTGCAGATGCTGCTCGATGGCGAACTCGACGCGGTGCTCGGCGAAAAATCCGACCACCCGGACTTGCGGCCGCTGTTTGCCGACGTCGCTGCGGAGGAGAAGAGCTGGTTCGCCCGGCACGGCGTGCGCCCGATCAACCACATGGTGGTGGTGAGCCGGGCGCTGTGCGAGACGCGTCCTGACATTGTGCGCGAGGTCTCCGATCTCCTGAGCCGGGCAGCCGACGCCGGTTCCGGCGCGCCGCGCTTCTCTGCCGCGGAGATACGCAGCTCACTGGAGCTGATCATCCACTACTGCGCGCAGCAGGGCCTCATTCCGCATGCGGTTGCCGTCGATGAGTTGTTCGAAGGCGAGACGCAAAAACTCTGGAGCGCGGCAGGATGACCCAAGAGCTTATTCGAGAACCGATCTTCGATCTCGCCCATCTCGGGCATCTCGAAATGCTGACGCCGAAGCCGGACGAGAGCCTGAAGTTCTTTGTCGACGTGATGGGCATGACGATCTCGGGCCGCAAGGGCGAGTCGGTGTACCTGCGCGGCTGGGACGATTACGAGCGCTATTCGCTGAAGCTCACGGCATCGAAGACCTCGGGCATGGAGCACATGGCGCTGCGCGCGCGCAGCCCGCAGGCGCTGGAGCGCCGCGTCGCCGCGCTGAAGGGCTCCGGCTTCGACATCGGCTGGACCGATGGCGACATGGGGCAGGGGCCGGCGTTTCGTTGCCGCGATCCCGACGGCCACATCGTCGAACTCTATTATGAGACGGAGTGGTATCAGCCGCCGCCGGAGCTGAAGCCGGCGTTGAAGAACCAGGCGCAGCGCTTTCCAGCGCGCGGCGTCAATGTCCGCCGGCTCGACCACCTCAATTGCCTCGCGGTCGACATCAAGGCCAATCGCCTGTTCTTCGAGGATTATCTGGGCCTGCGCACCACTGAGCAGATCATTCTCAACGACGGCTCGGAGGCCGCGATGTGGATGACGATGTCGAACAAGAGCTACGATTTCGCCTACACCCGCGACCACTACGGCAAGAAGGGCCGCTTCCACCACGTCACCTACGCGCTCGACAGTCGCGAGGAGATTCTTCGCGCGGCAGATATTTTCCTCGAGAACGGCGTCCACATCGAGACCGGTCCGCACAAGCACGCGATCCAGCAGACGTTCTTCCTCTATGTCTGGGAGCCCGGCGGCAACCGCGTCGAGGTCGCCAATGCCGGTGCCCGCCTCATCCTCGCGCCGGACTGGAAGCCGATCGTCTGGACCGAAGAAGAGCGCAAGAAGGGCCAGGCGTGGGGGCTGAAGACGATCGAGTCCTTCCACACCCACGGCACGCCGCCGGTGGAGCAGTGACGGAGGCCAACTGTCGCCCAGGTTGCCGGGAGTACAATCTTCCCGTGGCGATTTGACGCGGCGTCGGCTCGGGTTTTTTCGCAAAAGGTGATTTCAATCACAGGATGAAGTTCGTCCCCAGCACCATAGTGGCTGCTGTGACGACGGTTGCGCGCCAGAGCCATTGCGCACACGGCAATTGGGATCGCAGGAAGCCGGCGTCTTGTGGGGGGACGAATGAGCAAACAACTCAGCTTGCTTTGTGTGCACGGCGTCGGCCATGCGGAGGGCGACCCGGACTTTCGCGCCGCTTGGACGAAGGCGATCAGCGCGGCGATTTAGACCGCTGATCCCGATATCAAGTTGCGGATCGACTTTCTCGAATACGACAAGCTTTTCGAGAGAGCGCCGCTTAATACCGTCACCTACAGTGTAGCTTTGGGCAAACTGCTGCTCAGCGCCACCATCCATGGTTTGGGCGACATATTTTCACGCTCGCGCGGCTTCAAGGACATCCCCGATGCGATCCAGTGGACGGCCGGGATGGTTGCGCAATGGTCGACCGACGACGGCTTGCGCAAGGAGTTGCGCAACGGACTGCTCGCCAAAATGCAGGCCAACACCTATGACGTCGTGCTCGCGCACAGCCTTGGTTCGCTGATTTGTTACGATACGTTCGTGCAGAACCAGGCGGCGATCAAGGACCGGGTTTTCGTCACCCTTGGCTCCCAGATCGGCAATCCCGCGGTGCGCGATGTGTTTGCCGGGCGCATCCAGGGTCTGCCCTGCCGCAAGTGGTATCATCTGTTCAATCCCGCCGACAATGTGCTGACCTATCCAATCAAGAATGCCGACCTCAATTTCACGCAAGTCGACGAACCGTTCGACATTCCCAACGACATATTGAACCACGACGCTACCTGGTATCTCAGCGACGTCAATGCGGCGGCGACGCTATGGCGCGATCTCGCCGGCAAGTCGGCGCCGATGCGGGAATTCACGGCGACCGCCGCAGGGTTGGCGAGCCGCAAGAGGGATCCGGACCGTCGCGCGCTCCTGATCGGGATCAACAACTATCCCGACCCGGAGAATGTCCTCGAAGGCTGCGTCAACGACGTTTTCCTGATGAGCTCGGTGCTGCAGGAGAGCGGCTTCGACCCGGAAGAAATCCGAGTCGTCCTCGACGAGCGCGCCACGACACAGGCGATCATGGACCGCCTACATTGGCTGCTTGATGACGTCCGCGACGATGATCAACGTGTGCTGTTCTATTCCGGGCACGGCGCCCAGATCCCGGGCTACGGCGCCAACGGCGAGCCGGATCATGTCGATGAATGTCTCGTGCCGTACGACTTCGACTGGACGCCCGAGCGCGCCATCGCGGACAAGAAGTTCTGCGAGATGTATTCGCAGCTACCCTACGACAGTTACTTCGTCGCGATGTTCGATTGTTGCCATTCCGGGGGCATCACCCGCGCGGGCGGGCCGCGTGTTCGCGGTCTCAATCCGCCAGATGACATTCGCCACCGTGCGCTGCGCTGGGAGCCGGGCGAGCGCATGTGGGTCGACCGAAATTTCCGACCTTTGAACAAGAGCCTCGCCAAGACGCAGGACAGGGTTGACTATCTCGGCGACAACGGTGCGACCCGCCGGCTGGGCCGAGCCATTACGCTGCGCAGCATGCCTGACAAGAAATATGACAAGGTACGAAAGGACCTCGGTCATCTCGGACCGTACATGCCGATCCTGCTGGAGGCGTGCGGCGAGCAGGAGTTCTCCTACGAATACAAGGACGGTGCGACATCCTACGGCGCCTACACTTACTGTATGGCCCAGGTGCTGCGGGAGAACCGCTTGCGTGGCGTCAACCTCGGCTTCGAGGAGTTGAGCAGGCGCGTGACGGCGAAGCTGCATCGTCTGAAATACGACCAGACACCCGAACTGGTCGGCGCAAAAGTGCGCACGTCCCAACTTATCCCATGGGCCGAGGCAGCCCGCCAGGCATCCGGGGGCCGAACTTCCGCAAGACGGGCTGCGCCGAAGCGCGCGAAAGCGGCGAAGAAGGCCGGCCGCAAGGCGGCGAAGAAATAGGTGGCAATCGCCACGAACAACACACGGGAGAGGATAATGACCAAAGGAATTTCGCTGCATATCGGGCTGAACTCGGTTGATTTCCTGCATTACCAGGGCTGGTCCGGTCCGCTCAACGCGTGCGAAGCGGACGCCGATGACATGGCCGATCTCGCCGGGCACCAAGGGTTCGCGTCCACCAAGCTGCTCACCAACAAGGCGACGCGCGACGCGGTGCTGCTGGAGATCGCCAATGCGGCAAAGCAGCTGAAATCCGGCGACATGTTCTTCCTGACCTATTCGGGACACGGAGGACAGGCGCCGGACCTCAATGGCGATGAAGATGACGGCAAGGACGAAACGTGGTGCCTCTATGACGGCGAACTGATCGACGACGAGCTTTATTCGTCATGGGGCGCGTTCAAGTCCGGCGTGCGTATCCTGCTGCTCTCCGACAGCTGCCACAGCGGTACCGTGAGCAAGGCCATGCATTACTCTACGAAGGCGCGCTCGGGACTGACGCCGGCAGAGGCGCCGGTGCCGGTCTACCGGGCGATGCCGGACGAGGTGGCGCTGCGGGTCTATCAGAACAACAAGCAGTTCTACGATGCCATTCTCAAGCGTCGTGACCTTGCGAAGGCGCTCGGCGGCGTGAAGGCATCGGTGCTGCTGATCTCCGGCTGCCAGGACAACCAGCTTTCGCGGGACGGCACCTTCAACGGCCTGTTCACGGGTACGTTGAAGACGGTATGGAACGGCGGCACGTTTGACGGCTCCTACCGCGCGTTCCACAAGGCGATCGGCGCGAAGATGCCGCCCGACCAGACGCCGAAGCTGTCCATGGTCGGCGCCAACAATCCGGCCTATGTGGGGCAGGGGCCGTTTACGGTCGACCCGCCCAAATCCGGCCGCGGCAAGAGACGCGGCAAGAATTGAGCAGGCAGTTGTCTGCGCCACGCGCGAACAAACGCCTGGAACGCGCCGGTCATGATGGAGACCGGCGACAAGGGCGCGCTCACGCGCCCAAGAACTTTAGCAACTCGGCCAGCACCCGCTCGCGATGCGTCAGAATCAGCGCGTGCGGGGCGCCCTCGACCACCACGAGCTTCGCGCCGGGGATCAGCTTTGCGGACTTGGCGCCCGTGATCGGTATTGGCGCGCTCGCATCCTTGTCGCCATGCACGATCAGCGTCGGCCGATCAATCCGGCTCAACGCGGCCCGCGTGTCCGTGGTCGAGATGGCCGACCGGCAAGCCAGCGCCACCGGCAGTGGCACGCTCGTCATCATCGTCTTGATCCAGCTTCGGGTCTCGGCCCCCGTATCCGGCGTGAAGAAGGGCGGCTCGTTGTCGGCGATCCATTTTGGAAAGTCCTTGGCGATTTCGGCGTATTGCGCCTCGATCATCGCGCGCGGGACGGCGTCCGGATTGTCTTCGGTCTTGAGCAGATAGGGCGTGACCGGCGCGATCAGCACCAGCCGCGAGACACGCGCGGAGCCGTGCCGCGCCAGATAGCGCACCGCCTCCATCGAGCCCATCGAGTAGCCGACAAGCACGCAGTCGCTGAGGTCAAGCCGTTCCATCACTGCGGCCACGTCATCGGTGAGCGTATCAACGTCGTAACCACCAACGGGAACATCCGATCGGCCGTGCCCGCGCCGATCCGGCGCGATGCAGCGGAATCCCTTTGCCGCCAGCGCGGCGATATGGCTTCCCCAAATGTCGGAGTTCAGTGTCCAGCCGGTCAGCAGCACGACTGGCCGGCCGCTTCCCCAATCGCCGACATACAGTCTTGTCCCGTCGCGTGCCTCAACGAAGTAGGGTCGTGGTGCGGCGCCGGGCCTCCCGCTCGCTTTCGTCTCGGCTGCGGCCGCGGGGCCGGTTGCCGCCACCGCGGCGCTGATGCCGCCGAAAGCGGCGGCTTCGAGAACGGATCGACGGTTCACGGCATTTCTCCATGTTTGTCACCATGACCGCCATGATGCGGGTGCCGGTCGCCGCTTGCGATTATGTGCGAGGTAAATCGCGCAGGGGAATTCGCCGTGGCGCCGCCAGCAGCTGGCGCACGCGGCATTCGAGGCCGCGCAGAATCCGACGATGAAGGGGACGCGATTGCTGTGCGGTTTGACGGACTGCTCGACGAACTGAAGCAGTGATGGCTGGGGAACTAGGATTTGAACCTAGACAAACAGAGTCAGAAGTTTGTTGTGCTACCGTTACACCATTCCCCATTAGATTTCCCAATCTAATCAATAGTTTATGTGGCTATCTGAGCAAATCGCTTGCGCCGGCATCGGGACAAATCACAGCCCGGCTGCCGCGCCGTTCTACTCGCTTGGTCCAGCCCTTGGCAAGCATGGAAGCGGCACCATTTTTGGCCGCTGGCCGCGCTTCGGAGGCCCAGCGTCGGAAGTGATTTTGCGGTGGCCCGCCGCCATGTTTGCGCGACACGAAGGGCCGTGATGCGCGTGTGTCCGTCGTCCGATGGAGCCGAGATCGGGTCACGATACTGGCTTCGCCAGCGGCGAATGCGCGGCGTTTCGCGGCCGCGCAATTTCACGGCATCCTGCCCAGTGAGAGCGCAACGTGCGTGCGACGAAAGGCCGATGCCGCCCTGCAGCACGGCTGAGCGCGCCAACTTGCCCGCCTCGGGCCGGCATGCAATGCTTGCGCTACCAAACAAGAAGAGAAAACGGGCGGCGTTGCCGGGATAAATGCGCGGCAGGCTTGCAAAGCCCGGCAACAGATTGGCACCTTTGGGAGACCTCCACATGACTTTCAAACCTATGCTCGGGCTGCTTGCGGCTGCCACGATGTCGCTTGCGTTCTCGGGCGGCGCGGTTGCGCAGCAGACCGTCAAGATCGGCGCGATCTTTCCTTTTAGCGGCAATGCCGCCAGCGCCGGATCGCACGCCAAGGCGGCGCTCGAAGTTGCGGTCGACATCATCAACAACGACCATCCCGAGCTCGGCAATTTCCCGCTGGCCAAGGGTGCAGGCCTTACCGGCCTCGGCGGCGCCAAGGTCGAGGTCGTATTCGCAGACAACCAGGGCAGCCCCGCTACCGGCCAGAACCAGGCGCTGCGCCTGATCACGGAAGAGAAGGTGGTTGCGCTCACCGGCGCCTATCAATCCGGCGTCACGCTCACCGTCAGCGCTATCGCCGAGAAATACGGCATTCCCCTCGTCAACGGCGAGTCGGTTGCGGCCGGTCTCACCGAGCGCGGCTTCAAATGGTTCTGGCGCACCACGCCGGTCGCCGCCGACTTCGCCCGCGACTACCACGATTTCCTCACCGACATGAAGGCGGCGGGCGCCAAGACCGACAGCATCGCCATCGTCCATGACAACACCGAGTACGGTACCTCGGTGGCCAGCACGATCACCGCGGCGTTCAAGGCAAAGGGCACGGGCAATGTGATCGACGTCGCCTATCCCGCCAATGCCACCGACGTGCAGAGCCAGGTGTTGCAGCTCAAGGAAAAGAAGCCCGACGTCGTGATCATGATCACCTATACGTCGGACGCGATCCTGTTCGCCAAGACCATGCAGGCGCAGGACTACAAGCCGCCGATGCTGCTCGCCGACGACGCCGGCTATTCCGATCCGTCCTTCCTGAAGGCCGCCGGCAAGATCTCGCAAGGCGCGTTCAACCGCTCGTCCTGGAGCGTGGGCCCGCCCGGCTCCGCCACCGCCATCATCGCCAAGATGTACAAGGACAAGAGCGGCGACGAGATGGACGACACCGCCGGCCGGCAGATGACCGGCTTCCTCGTGCTGATGGAGGCGATCAACCGCGCCGGCTCCACCGATCCCGCCAAGATCCAGGCGGCGCTGAAGGCCACCGACCTCAAGCCGGACCAGCTTGTGCTCGGCTACAAGGGCGTGAAGTTCGACGACAAGGGCCAGAACACACTGGCCTCCGGCTTCATCATCCAGCTGCAGGATGGTGAAAATTATGTGTCGGTCTGGCCCAAGGCGAGCGCCGAGAAGCAGCCGACCATGCCTTACAAAGGCTGGTGACGTTTTTCACGGGGCGGGATGAAAATCCCGCCCTTTTCCGTTGCCTTCCTCGCCTCGTTCCGCGACCATCGCGCGAGACGGAAAACGTGAAACGCGCGCCATGTCCTTTGTCCTCGTTCAGGTGATTGTTGGCGGCCTTTTGCTCGGCGCCGTCTATGCGCTGTTCTCCTCGGGCCTTACGCTGGTCTGGGGCATGATGAACGTCGTCAACTTCGCGCATGGCGACTTCGTCATGCTCGGCATGTACGTCGCCTTCGTGGTCTACACGGTGATGGGGGGAGGGCCGTTGATCGGCGCGCCGCTCGCCATGCTGGTGCTCGCCACCGTCGGCGTCATCGTCTACTTCGCCCTGATCCGCGACATCATGAAGGGCCCGATGCTGGCGCAGATTCTGGGCACCTTCGGGCTGGCGCTGCTCTTGCGCTATTCCGTGTTCTGGTACTTTGGCGCCAACTTCAACACACTGCCGTCGAACCTGGTCGGCGGCACGATTGATCTGTTCGGCATCCGCATCGAGGCGGCGCGGTTGTTGGCGGGCGTGGTTGCGCTCGCGGTGACGCTCGGGATGCATCTGTTGCTGACGCGGACATCGCTGGGTTCAAAGATGCTGGCGGTTTCCGAGGATTCCACCGCCGCGCAATTGATGGGCATCAGGCCCGACACCATGCAGGCGATCGCCTGGGGAATCGCGGCGGGCGCGACCGGGCTCGCAGGTGCGCTGATCGCGAATTTCTTCTACATCGTACCGACGGTCGGCGAGACGCTCGGCATTGTCGCCTTTGTCACGGTGTCGCTCGGCGGTTTTGGCAGCGTGCCCGGCGCGCTGGTCGCAGGACTCCTGATCGGCGTCATCGAGTCGCTCTCGGCTTACCTGATCGGCGCGGTCTACAAGGACATCGTGGTCTATGCGCTGTTCCTCGGCTTCCTCTGGTTCAGGCCACAGGGCCTGATGGGGAAGATGTGATGCGCCGCGCGATCTGGCTGTCTGTGGCGCTTGCGGTGGTGATCGCCTATCCGCTGCTGTTCTCCACGCCGTTCCAGCAGCGGCTCGGCGCGCTGGTGCTGCTCTATGCCATCGCGGCGTCCGCCTGGAATATCGTCGGCGGCTATGCCGGGCAGGTGTCGGTCGGCCATGTCGTGTTCTTCGGCTGTGGCGCCTATGCGGCGATGGGCGCCTATCATCACTTCCAGCTGTCGCCGATGGTCGGCATTCCCGCCGGCATGGTCTTTGCCGTGGGCATTGCCGCCGTGATCGGGGTGCCGACGCTGCGGCTGTCCGGCCATTACTTCAGCATGGCAACCATTGCGGTGGCCGAACTCGCCCGCCTCATCGTCATCGAGACCAAATATCTTGGCGCCGCCGTCGGCCTTTCCGGTCCGACCGTGCCGCGCAACGTGTTCGATCTCTCCTTCATTTCGGCGCTGCCCTACTACTACCTGTTCCTGGTGGTGCTGATCATCACGCTCGGCATCACCTGGTGGATGACCAACAGCCGGATGGGTTTTTACCTGCGCGCGATCAGGGATAGCGAACGGGCGGCGCGTTCGCTCGGCGCGCCTGCGAGCCGGACCAAGCTCTATGCGTTCATGCTGAGCGCAGGGCTGACCAGTGTTGCCGGCGCGCTCTACGCCATGATGTTCGGCTTCGTCGATCCCGAGTCCGGGCTCGGCATCCTGATATCGGTGAAGATACTGATCATGGCGGCCCTTGGCGGCGCCGGCCTGTTGTTCGGTCCGCTGGTCGGGGCTGCGATCCTGGTGCCGCTGGAAGAAATCTCCAACAGCTGGCTCGGCGGCAAGGGTGCGGGGCTCACCTTCGTGCTCTATGGCGCTATCATCGTGCTGATCGCGCGCTTCCAGCCCGGCGGAATTCTGGAGCTGATCAACCGCCTGCTGGCGAAGCTGCGCAAGGCGGAGCGGCCGGTCGAGCAAGGAGCACCCGATGCTCCTTGAAGCACACGACGTCACGAAGGCCTTTGGCAGCTTCAAGGCGGTGGACACCGCGAGCGTCACGCTGGAGCAGGGCGATATCCTCGGCCTGATCGGGCCGAATGGCGCCGGCAAGTCCACCTTCTTCAATTGCCTGACCGGCGATCTCACGACCACCTCAGGCAAGGTCCTGTTCGAAGGGCACGACATCACCGCGCTGACGCCGGAAGCGCGTGCGCAGCTTGGGCTCGCCCGCACTTTTCAGGTGCCGCAGACCTTTGAGCGGATGTCGGTGCTGGAAAACGTGATGATCGGCGCGTTCCTGCGCACGCCCCGCCGCGCCGAGGCCGAAGCCAGGGCGCGCGCGGTGCTGGACCGGGTCGGCATGGGCGCGCTCGCGGACACGCCGGCGCGCGCGCTCGGCACTCCCGGCCGCAAGCGGCTGGAAATTGCGCGTGCGCTCGCCACCGAGCCGAAAGTGCTGCTGCTCGACGAGGCGATGGCGGGCCTCACCCAGCGCGAGGTGCAGCTTGCGATCGACCTCGTGCGCGACATCCATCGCTCCGGAATCACGCTCGTAATCGTCGAGCACATCATGGAAGTGATCATGTCGCTGGCGAGCCGCGTGGTGGTGTTCCACCAGGGCAGGGAGATCGCCCGCGGCAGCCCGCGTGAGGTGACGGCCAATCCGGCTGTTATCGCCGCCTATCTCGGCACCCGCGCGGCCAAGGCGGCTGCCGGCCATACGCCGATCGAATTGATGGGCGGACCGCTGACATGACCGGGCCGCTGTTGAAGATCGAACATCTGGAAGTGCGCTACGGCGACCTGATCGGCGTCTCCGACGTCTCGCTCGAAGTGGCTGACGGCAGCGTGGTGGCGCTGCTCGGCTCCAATGGCGGCGGCAAGACCACAACGCTCAACGCCATCGCCGGCCTGATCCCCGTGCATTCCGGCTCGATACTTTTTCGTGGCGAGGAACTTGCGGGCCAGACCGCGTTTGCCATCGTGCGCAAGGGGCTGGCGCTGTCGCCGGAAGGCTGGCGGCTGTTCGTGCAGCAGAGCGTCGAGAACAACCTGCTGCTTGGGGCAACCCCCTTGCAGGACAAGTCGCGCACCTCTGAGCTGATGGAGCGGGTCTACGAGCTGTTTCCGAAACTGAAGGAGCGCCGCAGCCAGCGCGCCGGCACCATGTCCGGTGGCGAGCGGCAGATGCTCGCAGTCGGTCGCGCGCTGATGAGCGACCCCAAACTCCTGATGCTCGACGAGCCGTCGCTGGGCCTCGCGCCCACCGTGGTCGAGACCATGTACGAAACCTTCGGCCGCCTGCACAAGCAGGGTCTGACGATCCTGCTGGCCGAGCAATCGATCGAGCTTGCTCTCGAAGTCTCCGACTTCGCCACCGTGCTGCAGGTGGGCAAGAGCGTGCTGTCGGGCACCGCAGCCGCGCTGGCGCAGGACCCGCAGGTGCAGAGGGCCTATCTCGGCACCCATTAAAACAGGAACGCCGTAGGGTGGATTAGCGAAGCGTAATCCACCCTCTATCCGCATACGCAGATATCGGCAGGTTACGCTGCGCTAACCCGCCCCACAGGTTCGAGACCGCCGTGACACAGCCGAATTCATCATCGCCTTTCCAGGCCATCCGCGCCGTCGACTACACCGTCATCTTCGTGCGCGACATGGCGGCGATGCGCCATTTCTATGAACACGTCCTTTGCTTCCCGCTGTCGCGCGAGCTTTCTCCGGGCTGGATCGAATACCAGCGCGGCGGCAACACGCTGGCGCTGGCGCGGCCAAGCCGCACTGCGGCGGATGCGCCGACGCCCGTGGGCAGCGCGTCGCTGCAGCTAGCCTTCAAGGTCTTGCCGGCCGAGGTCGATGCCTGTGCCGACGAACTTGTGCGTCACGGCGTCAGCCTGCTGTCGCCACCGACCGACCAGGCTTTCGGGCATCGCACGGTCTTCTTCCGCGATCCCGACGGGAATCTCCTGGAAGTCTACGCGGAGATTTGATCCGGCTATTGCAGCGTGCCCGCCAGCGAGCCGTATGGTAGTGTCGATCTGCGCGCGAAAGGGAGGGCGGATGTCCCGTCGGTTGTTCCTGGTCATCGCAACGGCATGGTTGATCGCGACCGGCGCAGGCCTGGTCCAGGCGGAGCAAACGCGCGGCATCGTTGCCTATGACGACGTGCGCATCGACCTCATCGCGGAAGGGGCCGGCCCGCTTGTCGTCCTTCTGCCCTCGCGTGGGCGCGGGTCGCTGGACTTCAATGAGCTTGCCGCCGGCCTGGCCGGAGCAGGCTTTCGCGTGCTGCGGCCGCAACCACGCGGCGTTGGGGCGAGCAGAGGTCCAATGATGGGCCTGACGCTGCATGATCTCGCGCGCGACATGGCGGCCGTGATCCGTCATGAGGGCGGCGGTCCGGCCGTGATGGTCGGGCATGCATTCGGCAACTGGGTGGCGCGAATGACCGCCGTCGACTACCCCGATCTCGTGCGCGGTGTCGCGATTGTCGCTGCGGCCGCCAAGGCCTATCCGAATGGTTTTGCGGGCGCAAAAGAGCTGTCGGAAGCCGTAAGAAAGGCCGGTGACAGCAAGTTGCCGGATGCGGAACGGCTGAAATATCTGCAGATGGCGTTTTTTGCGCCTGGCAACGATCCATCGGTTTGGCTGACCGGCTGGTATCACGAGGTTGACGAGATGCAGTTCGCCGCCGGGCGCGCCACCAAGCAGTCGGAGTGGTGGTCAGCCGGCAATGCCCCGCTGCTTGACCTTCAGGCTGCCGACGATCCGTTCAAACCGCGCACGATGATGAACGAAATCAGGGATGAATTCGGCGATCGCGCCACCGTCGTCGTTATACCGAATGCGAGCCACGCGCTTATTCCTGAGCGGCCGGCCGCCGTGATTGAATCGATCGTCGCCTGGATACGCAAGCTCGCGCCGCGATCGTGACGGCGAGATGCCGCCGCTCTCGTGGCACTGCATCGACGAGGATGCCAGCGGATTTTAATTAAGCGCAATCCCCTGCAACCGGGCATAACCGGAGGTGCGGGAGGGGCGAGCCGGGGCAACCGCGGCCGCCGGCGAAGGCAGGGAGCAAGATCATGAGCGCCGGCAACTCAAAACCTTTCGGCGGCAGCATCGGCAAGACGGTGAAAGACTCAAAGCCGTGGTGGCCGCAATCGGCCAAGCCGCCGGCAGGCGCGCCCAACATCCTGGTCGTGCTGTTCGACGACGTCGGCTTCTCCGATTTCGGCTGCTACGGCTCGCGCATCAAAACCCCGACCATCGACCGCCTTGCGGCCGAAGGCCTGCGCTATTCCAGCTTCCACACCACCGCGATGTGTTCGACGACGCGTGCGGCGCTGCTCACCGGCCGCAATCATCATTCGGTCGGCGTCGGATGCCTTGCCAATTTCGATTCCGGCTATCCCGGCTACCGCGGCAAGATCGCAAAGGAAGCCGGCACCATCGCCGAAATGCTGCGCAGCCACGGCTATCGCAATTACATGCTCGGCAAGTGGCACGTCACGCCGCTGACCGAGAGCGGCGCCACCGGTCCGTTCGACGGCTGGCCGCTGGGGCGCGGTTTCGACCGCTTCTACGGCTTCCTCGATGCCGAGACCGACCAGTATGCGCCGGAGCTCGTCTCCGACAATACCCATGTCGATCCGCCTGGCACCTTCGAGAGCGGCTATCACTTGACGTCCGATCTGGTCGACCAGTCGATCCGCTTCATCGCCGACCACATTGCCGACCGGCCGGATCTGCCGTGGCTGACCTGGCTCGCGCTCGGCGCCTGCCATGCGCCGCATCAGGCACCGGCCGACTTGATCAAGGGTTATGACGAGATGTTCGCCCATGGCTGGGACGCCGAACGCGAGTTGCGCCTGAACAGCCAGAAGGAAACGGGTCTGGTGCCGCGGGACACACGCATGCCGGCTCGTAATGACGGCGTGAAGGCATGGGATGAGCACACCGACGACGAGCGGCGCGTCTTCACCCGCCTGCAGTCGGCGTTTGCCGGCATGCTCGATCACGCCGACCAGCATCTGGCGCGGCTGGTTGCCTTCCTGGATAAGGCCGGTGTGCGGGACAACACGCTCATCATCGTGATGTCCGACAATGGCGCGAGCCAGGAAGGCGGCCCGCTCGGTTTCATCAATGCGATGGGCCCGTTCAATTTTCGCCCCGAGCCGATCCCGGAAAAGCTCAGGCGGATCGACGACATCGGCGGGCCCGACACGCACAGCAATTTTCCGCATGGCTGGGCGATGGCCTCGAACACGCCGCTGCGCCGCTACAAGCAGAACACCCATGGTGGCGGCATCCGCGATCCCTTCGTGATGTGCTGGCCTGATCGCATCAAGGCAAAGGGCGAGGTGCGCCACCAGTTCGTCCACGCCTGCGATTTTGTGCCGACGCTGCTTGACCTCATCGGCATCACGGCGCCGGCCAGCATCGCCGGCGTTCCGCAGATGCCGATCGAAGGCGTGAGCTTTGCGCCCTCGATCAATGATCCAGCCGCACCATCAAAGCCGACGGCGCAATATTTCGAGATGTTCGGCCATCGCGGCCTGTGGAAGGACGGCTGGAAGGCGGTCTCCTTCCATCCATCGGGTACGCCGTTCGAGAACGACAGATGGGAGCTGTTCCATCTCGACCGCGATTTCTCCGAGACCGACGATCTTGCGGCAAAGCAGCCGGGGCGGCTCGAGGATATGATCAAGCTGTGGTGGGGCGAGGCGGAGAATCACAACGTGCTGCCGCTCGACGACCGCTTCGCGCCGCGCTTTGTAGAGAACGCCGCGCGCTTCCACGGCGCGCGCAACCGCTTCACCTTCCACGCCGGCATGGGCCATGTGCCGACCGATGTCGCGCCCGACGTGCGCAGCCGCAGCTACACCATCGAGGCTCATGTCGAGATCGCGGAAGGGGGCGCCGGAGGCGTTCTGATCGCGCATGGCGATGCGACGTCCGGCTACAGCCTCTACATCAAGGACGGCTTGCTGGTGCACGATCTCAACATCGGCGGCGGCCACAACATCGTCAGTTCCGACCGCAAGGTGCCGCCGGGCACGCATCGGCTCGGCGTTCACGTCGAGCGGCTGGTCCGCACCGAGCCGCCCGCCAAGGGATCGCGAACCGGCTCCACCGAGTACACGCTGCTGATTGACGGTGAGAAGGCCGGCTCCATGCAGACCGCATTCGGCTTCCACACGCTGATCTCGTGGTCGGGGCTCGACATCGGACGCGATCGCGGCAGCCCGGTCTCGCACTACGATGCGCCGTTCGAGTTCACCGGCAAATTATTGAAGGTGACGGTCGCCATGCATGACGACCAGAAGCTTGACGGCGACGGCGTCGGCAAGGCCGAGATGGCGCGGCAATAGGTCGGAAGCTGGCGACGATGTCATCGATTTAGAATCATTATTAGAACGCTTAAAAACATTGATGATTTAGAACCGTTTCAAACTGGCGTTTTAGAATCTATTTCAACTGGTTCGATTCAACAGCCGTGTTGCTCTCATCGCATTGACCACAGTTTTCACGCTCGATAGTCGTCGCATCGGGATAGTTCAGCGCGCGTCAAATTGCGTGCGAACTCACAGAAAACTCTGGGGCGTGCGATGACAAGAAAAAACGCGAATCAACGTTCCGCCGATCGTTTCATGAAGGCGGCATTGCTCTCAGCGAGTTGCGTTGCGCTCGGCTCTGATCGCAGCCCCCGGAAAAATCCACGCGCAATCTTCGGGCGCCTCGCAACTTCCGCCGGTACAGGTCTCGCCGCCCGAGGAGCAAAAACGCCGCGTCACCGGCACCTCGAATTCGCAACGCGCGAACCGTTCGACGCAGCGGCGCACGCAGGCCGCGCGCCGGCCTGAGGTCGAGGCGGCCGCTCCGAAAACGTTCGGCCCATCGCAGGATGCGCGCACCGGCACCGTCGGCGTCTACGCCAACAGCACGTCGAGCGCGACCAAGACCAACACGCCGCTGGTCAATATCCCGCAGTCCGTCAACGTGGTGACCAAGGAATTCATCCGCGACCAGAATTTCCAGAGCCTCACCGAGGTGACGCGCTACGTTCCGGGTGTCGCGATCCACCAGGGCGAGGGCAACCGCGACGAACTCGTCATCCGCGGCGTCAATTCCAGCGCCAACTTCTTCGTCAACGGGTTCCGCGACGACGTGCAGTACTACCGCGACCTCTACAACACCCAGAGCATCGAGGTCCTCAAGGGCCCGAGCGCGCTGATCTTCGGCCGCGGCGCTGGCGGCGGCCTCGTCAATCGCACGCTCAAGGAAGCCGACGGTACGCGCGTCTACGAGGCCGCCGCCACGGTCGGCTCATGGAACACCAAGCGCGTGACGATGGATGCAGGCCAGGCGGTCAACGAGAACGTCGCGGTGCGCTTCAACGCGATGTACGAGAACAGCGACACCTTCCGGCAGTACGGCCATCTCGAGCGCTACGGCATCAATCCGACGGTGACGCTGAAGCCGTCCGACGATACCAAGATCAAGCTGAGCTACGAATTCTACCACGACTTCCGGCTCGCCGATCGCGGCAACCCCTCGCAGGGGCTGCCCGGCGCCGGGCGCGACGCGGTTCAATCCGACCGGGCCCTTCGCGCCCAATGGCAACATTTCGACCTTTTTCGGCAGCCCGATCTACAACGACGCCAAGGTCGAAGTGCAGACCGGCATGGCCATCATCGACCACGATTTCGGCAACGGCCTGACGGTACGGAACGGCACCATCTATGCCGACTACAACCGCGGTTACCGCAACGTCTATCCGGGCGGCGCAGTAAACCCGGCCCAGACCCTGGTAGCGCTGTCGGCCTACGAGAACCAAACGCCGCGCGAGAACGCCTTCAACCAGACCGACTTTGTCTGGAAGACCGCGACCGGACCGGTGCTGCACACTGTCGCCTTCGGCACCGAGTTCGGCCGGCAGACCGGCTTGTCGCTGCGCAACAGCGGCCAGTTCCCCGCTAACGGCGGTGCTGCCACCATCAACGTCAATCCGTTCAATCCGACCTATTTCGGCCCGGTCACCTTCAACCACATCGCCAGCGACGCCAACAGCAAGTATCGGCTCAACGTCTCGTCCGGTTACGTCCAGGATCAGATCGAGGTGACACGCTGGCTGCAATTGCTGGTGGGTGCGCGCTACGACCAGTTCGATCTTTCTGCGTTGGATCAGAACACCAACACATTGCGCAAGAGAACGGACGACTTCATCTCGCCGCGCGCGGCCGTCATCGTCAAGCCGATCGACAGCGTGTCGCTGTACACGGCCTGGAGCGTGTCCTACCTGCCGGCCTCCGGCGACCAGTTCAGCGCGCTGAACACCAGCACCATCATTCTCGATCCCCAGCGGTTCGAGAGCAAGGAAGTCGGCGCCAAGTGGAACATCAATCCAAGACTGCTGTTCACCGCGGCAGCCTATGAGATGCTGCGCGCCAACGTACCGATCAATATCGGCAACGGCGTCTCGATTCCCGGCGGCGCGCATATCATCCGCGGCGGCGAGATGGCGCTGACCGGCTACGTCACGCCGGACTGGCAGTCCGTGGCCGGCTATGCCTATACCGACGCGCGCATCGCCAAGGACGTGACCGCGGTCGGCGTCAATCCACCGATCCTCGCCGGCAACCGGGTCCAGCTCGTGCCCTTCCACCAGTTCTCCTGGTGGAACAAGTATCAGTTCAACCCGACCTGGTCGGCGGCACTCGGCGTGATCTATTTCTCCGACTCCTTTGCATCCTCCGACGACAGCGTGCGTCTGCCCGGCTTCGTCCGCGTCGATGCGGCGGTCTATGCCAAGATCGACGAGATGTGGCGCGTGCAGTTGAACGTCGAGAACATCTTCAACCAGGGTTACTGGGCGACCGCCGACGGCAACAACAACCTGTCGCCGGGCCAGCCGCGCACGTTTCGACTGACCGCGATCGCGAAGTTCTGAGCCGGCGGTGCAGAGGCGCGCAGGCCCCGGAGTTTTATTCCGGGGATTTGCGGGAACGAGACCTGCGCGGCGGCATCTTTTGTCTGGGCCCGGGGCATGTTACGGCATCCCGGGCTCGCGACGGTTGCGGCTCGGCTGCGCCAAATCCGCGTGATTTCAGCGGTTTTGGCCCTGGGGCCTTCAGAAGGCCGGGTTGAAAGCGCGTAACCGTATCCGCACTATACTTCCGGGCCGAAGGACAGACATGGTGATGTTTAGAACGGTTCTTAAATTGCTGGCCGCGCTGGCGATGGTTTCGCTGACCTCGCTTGCGATGGCGCAGCAGCAGCGGCCGAGCGCGCCCGGCGCCGCAAGCGTCTCCTGCGGCCGTCCAGCCAGCGACGCCGCCAGGCTGCACCGTTCAGGCTGCGCCACCGGCCGCCGCCCGGCGACGCCGTAACGGCGAGCCCGGCCGCAGCTCCGGCCGTTGCGGAGAATGCGCCGCGCGAAGCCGACCTTCATCGTGCCGCGCGAATTGTCGCCGTGGTCGATGTTCATGTCGGCCGACGTCGTGGTGAAGGGCGTGATGATCGGCCTTGCCTTCGCCTCGCTGATCACCTGGACCATCTTCATCGCCAAGATGGTCGAGCTGTCGATCGTGCAGCAGAAGGTGCGTTCGGCGCTGCGAAAGATCGCGGAGGCGCGCTCGCTCGCCGAGGCGCAGTTCGCGCTGGGCTCGAAGGAGGGCGTATTGCCGTCACTGCTGGCGGCCTGCATGCGCGAGGCGCGGCTGTCGGCTGGCATCTCCAGCGATGCCGGCATCAAGGAGCGCGCCGCCTCGAGTTGCGCCGAGATCGTGCGCGCGGAAGCCCGCCGCGTCCGGCTCGGCATGGGCCTGCTCGCCACCATCGGCGCGACGTCGCCCTTCGTCGGCCTGTTCGGCACCGTGTGGGGCATCATGAACAGCTTCATCGGCATCTCGAAGGCGCAGACCACCAACCTGGCCGTCGTCGCGCCCGGGATCGCCGAGGCGTTGCTCGCGACCGCCATCGGCCTCGTCGCGGCGATCCCGGCGGTCATCATCTATAATCACTTCGCGCGGGTGACGAAGGGCTACCTCGAACACGTCAACCGTGCTTCGGGTGTCGCCGCGCGGCTGTTGTCGCGCGATCTCGACCGCACCCATGTCAGTTCGCCCGGCAAATCGCGCGCGGCAGCGGAGTAGACCATGGCTGTTTCGATCGCAGGCAGCGAATTCGACGACGAGGGCGATTTCGCCGAGACCCACGAGATCAATGTCACGCCGTTCATCGACGTGATGCTGGTGCTCCTGATCATCTTCATGGTGGCGGCGCCGCTCGCCACCGTCGATTTCCCGATCGACCTGCCGACCTCGATCGGCCATTCCGCAGAAGAAGCCGGACAAGCCGACCTATGTCAGCGTCAAGCCTGATCTGACGGTTGCGATCGGGGAAACCCCAATCAAGCGCGCCGACCTGATCGCGACGCTGGATCACACCGCCGAGCTGACCAAGGACCAGTTCATCTTCCTGCGCGCGGATCGCGCCGTCGCTTATGGCGATCTGATGGATGTCATGGAGCTCTTGCGCACCGGCGGTTACCAACGGATCAAGCTGGTTGCGCTGGAAGGTGCGCCCGCGGCCGCGCCGGCCCCTGGTGATGACCAAGCCCTGACGGGCGGACCAAAATGTCGAACGACGAACTCGAGCAAAAACCTTCCCGGTGGCTGTGGGGCCTCGCGGCCCTTGCGGCGCTGGCGCTGCATCTCGGCGGCGTGGCGCTGGCGGTCGCGCATCTGCGGGGTACCGACGCCGACGAGGGTCTCGGCGCCAACGGCGTCGAGATCGCCTTCGAGATGGCATCGCCAAAAGTCACCGACGACCAGTTGCCGCCCGGACCGGACACCGATGCGTCGATGGCCTCGCCGCAGCTTGCCGAGCAGAAGGCGGAGGTGAAGGAAACCGAGCTGCCAAAGGACACGCCGAACGAGGCTGAGACTCCCGACCGCATCGTGACGGAGAACGAGTCGAAGAAGCCGAAGGAAGACGATCCCAAGGTGGCGGCCGTGCAGACGCAGGCTTCCACCGAGTCGGTCGCGCAGGAAGCAACCTCACGGCAGTCGCTGGATGAGAGCGCGCCGGAGGCGGACAAGGCGAGGGCGCCCAATCTCGGCATCGGCAAGGACAAGCAGAGGCTTGCCGCCGACTGGGGCCGGCAGATCAGCGCCTATTTCGAGCTGCACAAGCGATATCCGAAGGTAAAGAAGAACAAGACCGCGACGGTCAAGGTGAGCCTCGTGCTCAACCGACTCGGCAATGTCGTGCAGGTCGCCGTCGCGAAATCCTCCGGCGATCCGGCTTTCGACGAAGCCGCGATCGCGATGATCCGCCGCTCCGATCCGGTGCCGCGCCCGCCGGCCGAGCTGACGCAGGATACGTTCAGCTACAGCCTCAACGTGAATTTCAACGAGCGGAAATAGGGCGGTCGCCGTACTGTACGCGCCTTGTCATGGCCGGGCTTCACCCGGCCATCCACGTTTTGGCTGAGCAGGAAGACGTGGATGCCCGGGTCAAGCCCGGGCATGACGGTCATTGTCGCGTCAGCTCTTCTTCACCAGCGAGCAGACGCTTTTCTCCAGCGGAATGAAGGCTTCGTCCGCGGGAATCGTCGCCACCAGCTTGTAGAAGTCGAACGGATATTTCAACTCCGACGGCTTCTTCACCTCGAACAGATAGGCCGGGTGGATCTTGCGGCCGTCGGCGCGGATCGAGCCCTTGCCGAACAGCGCATCATCGGTCGGCATTTCCTTCATCTTGGCGACGATGGCGCGGCCGTCATGCGGATTGCCGCCGAGCGCTTCCAGCGCCTTGAAGTAATGGATCAGCGAGGAATAGACGCCGGCATGCACCATGGTCGGCGGGCTCTTCTTGTAGCGCTCCATGAAGCGCTTGGAGAAGGCGCGGGTCTGGTCGTTCATGTCCCAGTAGAACGTCTCGGTGAAGTTCAGGCCTTCCGACACTTTCAGCCCGAGCGCCTGCACGTCGGTCAGGAACATCAGCATGCCGGCGAGCTTCTGGCCGCCGGCGACGATGCCGAATTCCGCGGCCTGCTTGATCGTGTTGGTGGTGTCGCCACCCGCGTTGGCCAGGCCGATGATCTTGGCCTTGGACGACTGCGCCTGCAGCAGGAAGGAGGAGAAGTCGGCGTTGTTGAGCGGATGCTTGACGCCGCCGATCACCTTGCCGCCATTGGCGGTGACGACGGCGGCGGTGTCGCGCTCCAGCGCATGGCCGAAGGCGTAGTCGGCGGTGAGGAAGAACCAGGTGTCGCCGCCGGACTTCACCAGCGCCTTGCCGGTGCCGTTCGCCAGCATGTAGGTGTCGTAGACCCAGTGCACGGTGTTCGGCGAGCACTGCGCGCCGGTCAGGTCCGACGACGCCGAGCCGGAGTTGAGATTGACGACGTTCTTCTCCTTGGCGAGGTTGGCGATCGCAAGGCCCAACGCCGGAGCTTGCGAGGTCGACGAACACGTCGACCTTCTCGACGTCGATCCATTGCTTGCCGATATTGACGCCGACGTCGGGCTTGTTCTGGTGATCGGCCGAGATCAGTTCGAGCTTCCAGCCCTTGGCCAGCAGGCCGGAATCCTCGATCGCCATCTGCGCTGCGATGGTCGAGCCCGGGCCGCCGATATCGGCGTAGAGGCCGGACTGGTCGCCGAGACTGCCGACCTTGACGTTCTTGTCCATGGTCTGGGCGAAGGCGCCGCCGGCAAAGACCAGGCTTGTGGTCAGGGCAAGCGCTGCGAGCGATCGTTTCATTATTTCCTCTCAATGGTTTCTTGTGATTTTGGGTGAAGCGCGGGGCCATTATGGCCTTGATCGAAGCGGCCGCCTAGCGGCTGCGGCAGCGCGTCGTTTGCCGCAAATTTCACCGCACGGACTATTGGCAGGCGCGCAAGTCGAGTGATGCGTCGTCGCTACCGCCAGAGATAGCGGATGCCGACATAGACCACGACGAGGCAGATGAAGATCAGCGCGACCGGCAGTCTCGGCTTTGGCTGGGAGCCCGCGGTGCTGGGCGTCGGCCGCGGCGCGGGGCGGCGGAACGCGGTGACATTGTCGGCCACGGGCTCGGCCTGGCGCGAGGGGATATCGGGCGGCGCGCCGCCGCCGCCCATCTCGGCATAGTAGGCCTTGTACATCAGCACGATGGTGGCTTCGGTTGCCTCGACATCGGTCATCTGCTTGAGCAGGCGCTGGTAGCTCACCAGGAAACCCTGCGCCTCCTGCGGCAGCGCGGAGGTTCCATTGAGCTTGGACAGCATTTTCCACGTGGCAAAGTCGGCGCGCGCGCGGGTGTCGGCGCGTCGGGCGATCAACATGTCGGCGGCTTTGACCAAGTCTTCCTCAAGTGTTGCCGGTCGCGAACAAGACAAAGCTCAGTACGTAACCGGTCAATGTCCGCAGTATCGCCGAGATCACATCAAGATTTAGGCCGAGTTGGGCGCCGAGCAATGGCAGCAGGATCAGGGCGCCAATCAAAATCAGCATGCCATAGGGCTCCAGCCGCGACAGCGCGTAGCCGAGCGGGCGCGGCAACAGGCCGACCGCCACCCGTCCGCCGTCCAGCGGCGGAATCGGCATCATGTTGAACACGGCGAGGACGGCATTGATGACAAGCGAGTTTTTCAGGTTGTCCGCGACCCACTTGGCATAGTCGGCGGGCACCCAGGGCAGGGCGTGGAACGCGGCTGCCGCCGCCAGCGCCAGCAGGATGTTGGTGGCAGGCCCGGCCAGCGCCACCCAGACCATGTCGAGGCGGGGGTGGTTGAGGTTGCGGAAGTTCACCGGCACCGGCTTGGCATAGCCGAACAGGAACGGCGAATGCGACAGCAGCAGGATGCCCGGGAGGATCACGGTACCGAAGGGATCGATATGCTTGATCGGGTTGAAGCTGACCCGGCCGAGCTGCCAGGCGGTGTTGTCGCCAAGGCGCCAGGCGACGTAGGCATGCGCCGCTTCATGGAAGGTAATGGCGAAAAGGAGCGGGATGACCCACACCGACACGTCATAAAGGGAGAAATTCACTTAAAGCCGCCCCGGTTCGCGCATTGCAGGGAAGGACGCTAGCATGGATCTCTGACACCGTGTTGCAACGCGGGTCAGGGCGCCTCCTGATGTTGCGGCAGGCCGTCGTCGAGCCGCACCCAGTCGATCTTCCGCGCCACAAAGATGTGCTCGGTCGGTGCGAAGGCGTTGGGATCGTCAAACGCCGCAATCGCCACACCGGCCGCTGTGCCGTCGGTACGCCAGGCGAACAGCCGGGTGCCGCATCGCGTGCAGAACACCCGTTCCAGCCGCTCCGAGGTGGCATAACGGGAGGTCTCGCCATCGACCGTTAGCGCCGTTTGCGGAAACAGCGCGCGGGCAAAGTAGGGCGAACCCATCGCCTTCTGGCAGTTGCGGCAATGGCAGATGCGCACGTTGATCGGTTCGCCTTCCGCCTTGAAGCGCACGTCGCCGCAGAGGCAGCCGCCTTCGTGGGTCATGATGCCAGCTCCGTTGCGTGTTCCTCATCCTGAGGAGCGCGGAACGCGCGTCTCGAAGGATGAAGGCCCCGCCGGTGGCCTCGCCCTTCGAGACGGCCGCTTGCGCGGCCTCCTCAGGGTGAGGGTTTGAATCCTCAATCGCAATCAATACGTCGCCCGGCCGCCGGAGATATCGAACACCGCGCCGGTGGAGAAGGCACAGTCTTCCGAGGCAAGCCATGCCACCATCGCCGCGAGTTCCTCGACCAGCACAAAGCGGTTCTTCGGGATCTTCGACAGCATGAAATCGATGTGCTGCTGCGTCATCTGGTCGAAGATCGCGGTCTTTGCCGCCGCCGGCGTCACCGCGTTGACGAGAATGTCGTGCCCGGCGAGCTCCTTGCCGAGCGACTTTGTCAGCGCAATCACGCCGGCCTTCGAGGCGGAGTAATGCGCGGCGTTGGGGTTGCCCTCCTTGCCGGCGATCGATGCGATGTTGACGATGCGGCCGTATTTCTGGCCGATCATGCTGGGCACGATCGCTTTGCAGCAGATGAAGGGCCCGTCGAGATTGACGCGCAGCACCTTGCGCCATTCATCGAGATCGGTTTCCCACACCGTCTTGTTGATGCCGGCAATGCCGGCATTGTTGACCAGGATGTCGATCTTGCCAAAAGCCTTCAGCGTGGCGTCGCGCGCCTTCTCGACTGCGGCGCTGTCGGTGACGTCGACCTGGAACGCGGACACCGCGTTGCCAATAGCCTGCGCGGTCTTGTCGGCAAGCGCCTTGTCGTGATCCCAGATCGCGACTTTCGCGCCCGAGGCGACAAAGCGTTCGGCAATCGCCTTGCCAAAGCCCTGCGCACCGCCGGTGACGACGGCGCAGCGGTCGTTGAGATCGATCTTGTTCATGCGGGAAAACCTCTGGTCGGATAGATGTCAGAGCATGTAGCCGCCGTCGACAACAAGGTCGACGCCGGTGGTGAAGGCGCTCTCGTCGCTGGCGAGATAGACGGCGATGGAAGCGATTTCCTCCGCAGTGCCGAGCCGGCCCATCTTCTGGCGGGCGACGAACTTTTCGCGCCCGTCGGGGCCGGCCGCGGCGGCGCGCTGTAGCATCGAGGGTGTTTCCACGGTGCCGGGGCAGATGCTGTTGCAGCGGATGCCTTGCGTGATGAAGTCGGATGCAATCGCGCGCGTCAGCAGCGAGACCGCGGCCTTGGAGGCGCTATAGACATAGCGGTTGGCCGGCGGCCGCAGCGCCGCGCAGGACGAGATGTTGACGATGCTGCCGCCGCCGCCCTCAAGCATCGCCGGCAGGAAGGCCTTGATGGTCCGGTGCATGGACTTGACGTTGAGGTCGAACGAAAAATCCCAGTCTTCCTCCGAACAGTCCAGAATGGTCCCGTGGTGCACGAAGCCTGCGGCATTGAGCAGGACGTCGATCTTGCCGACGCGCTTGGCGAAGGCGTCGACGTCGGCCGTGTTGCGAACGTCGAGCCGTGTCGTCTCGGTGATGCCTTGCTTGGGCGAGGGCAGCGATGCCCTTTTCATTGATGTCGGTGGCGATCACGGTGGCGCCCTCGCGCGCGAATGCGATTGCGCAGGCCCGTCCAATGCCCGCCGCCGCTGCGGTGACAACGGCGCGTTTGCCTTTCAGGCGGTCTGACATTGGTTCTCCTTGGAATTCGGCGTTGTTCATCGTCATTGCGAGGCGCGATGCGACGAAGCGAATCCAGTCTTCTCGTCGCAGCGAATGATGGATTGCGGTTCGCTTCGCTCGCAATGACGGTTGGCCGCCGTGGCGCTCGGCGTTTAGTGATTATCCCTGGCCACACCGACCTTGCCGGCGATGTCCTGATAGCGGGTGGCGAATTCCATGCAGGCGCCAGTGGCCTGCTGGCCGACGGTCGAGCGGTAAAGCTCCTGCCATGGCGTCTGGTGCGCCGGGAAGCGGAAGCCGCCACTGGCCTTCAGGTCGGCGTGACGCTTCCTCAGCTCTTCATCGGAGATCAGGATGTTGGCGCTGCCCTTGTTGAGGTCGATGCGCACCTTGTCGCCGGTCTTGAGGATCGCAAGCCCACCGTCGGCGGCAGCTTCCGGTGACGCATTGAGGATCGACGGCGAACCCGACGTGCCGGACTGCCGTCCGTCGCCGATGCAGGGCAGGGACAGGATCCCGCGTTTGATCAGCGCCGCCGGTGGCTGCATGTTCACCACCTCGGCTCCGCCGGGATAACCGATCGGCCCGGCGCCGCGGATGAACAGCATGCAGTGCTCGTCGATGTTCATCGAGGGATCGTCGATGCGGTCGTGATAGTCCTCCGGCCCCTCGAACACGATGGCGCGGCCCTCAAAGGCGCCGGGCTCCTTCGGGTTGCTCAGATAGCGGTCGCGGAACTCCTTTGAGATCACGCTGGTCTTCATGATCGCGGAATCGAACAGATTGCCGCGCAGCACGATGAAGCCGGCATCCTTCACCAGCGGCTTTTCATAGCTCCAGATCACGTCGCCGTCGGGCTTGGGCGCCGCGCGGCAGTTCTCGCCCATGCTGCGGCCATTGACGGTCAATGCATCCTCGTGGATGCGCTTGTGCTTCATCAGTTCGTTCACCACGGAAGGTACGCCGCCGGCGCGGTGATATTCCTCGCCGAGATAGAAGCCGGCCGGCTGCATGTTGACGAGCAGCGGAATGGAATGGCCGTGCTTCTGCCAGTCGTCGATCGACAGCTCCACGCCGATATGGCGCGCCAGCGCGTTGATATGGATCGGCGCGTTGGTCGAGCCGCCGATCGCGGAATTGACCACGATGCAGTTCTCGAACGCCTTGCGGGTCAGGATGTCCGAGGGCTTCAAGTCCTCCCAGACCATCTCGACGATGCGTTTTCCGGTCTCGTAGGCAATCTGCCCGCGCTCGCGATAGGGCGCGGGGATCGCGGCGCAGCCGGGCAGGGACATGCCGAGCGCTTCGGCCAGCGAATTCATGGTGGAGGCCGTGCCCATGGTGTTGCAGTGGCCGACCGAGGGCGCCGAGGAAGCCACGATGTTCATGAACTCCTCGTAGTCGATCTCGCCGGCCGCCAGTTCCTCGCGCGCCTTCCACACCACGGTACCCGAGCCCGTGCGCTGACCCTTGTGCCAGCCGTTCAGCATCGGCCCGCCCGACAGCACGATCGCCGGCATGTTCACGGTCGCGGCCGCCATCATGCAGGCCGGCGTGGTCTTGTCGCAGCCGGTCGTGAGCACCACGCCATCAAGGGGATAGCCGAACAGGATCTCGACCAGGCCGAGATAGGCGAGGTTGCGGTCGAGCGCCGCGGTCGGGCGCTTGCCGGTCTCCTGGATCGGATGGGTCGGGAACTCCATTGCGATGCCGCCGGCAGCGCGAATGCCCTCGCGCACCCGGTGGGCGAGGTCGAGATGGTGCCGGTTGCAGGGAGAAAGGTCGTTGCCGGTCTGCGCGATGCCGATGATGGGCTTGCCGGCCTGCAATTCCTCGCGGGTCAGGCCGTAATTGAGATAGCGCTCGAGATAGAGCGCGGTCATGCCGGGATTGTGCGGATTGTTGAACCACTCGCTGGAGCGGAGTTTCCGGCCCTTTCCGTTCGCCGACTTGTCGTGACCGTTGCCGTGGTTCTTGTTCATTGTTTCTCTCCCGGCAATGCAAGTTCGTCTGGCTGCTTGCCGCCGCCTTGAGCCCTACCATGCGCAAAAACGCGCGCATTACAAACCGCTTCCCCGCGGCGCGGCGGACCTCGTCGATTGGACCTTAGTTTAAGGTATCTGGTTGCGCTACCAAATTGTCCTGTTTTGATACCGTGGGAATGGTTGGGAAGGCGAGACGCCGTTCAGGCGGACCGCAACGAGCTTTGACGGGTCACCACGGTGAATCCGAGGTCGACGATGCGCTGTTCACGCCGCCGTCCCTCGATCGCCTCGATCACCATCGTGGCAGCATCCCTGCCCATTTCGTAACGATTGGTGCGAACGCTGGTCAGTGCCGGAACCGCAGACGCCATGAACTCGAGATCATTGAACCCCATGATCAGCATCTGCTCGGGAACCGAGATCTGGCGGCGCCGGCATTCAAACAGCACACCAAGCGCAAGGTCGTCATTGGCGCAGAACACCGCATCGGTGTCGGGCGCCTTGACGAGCAGGTCCGCAAACAGGTTACCGCCGAGCGTAACGGATGTCGGCAACGGCGTCGTCACCACCAGGCGCTGGTCGAGCAGGCCGGCTTCTTTCATGGCGGCCTGGTACCCGAGGAAGCGCCGCTGTACCCGCGGATCCATGCGGGCGCCGAGGAAGGCGATGCGCCGGCAGCCTTGCGCCAAAAGGTGCGAAATCGCTGCGTGGCAAGCGTCTGAGTGCGAAAAGCCGATCATCATGTCGACGGGATTTTCACCGATTTCCATGATCTGGACGATCGGGCAGTCGACCGCTTCCAGGATCGAACGCGATTCAGGCGTCTGGTCGATGCCGGTCACGATCAGTCCGGCCGGCTTCTGCGCGAGGAACAGGCGCAACAGCTTTTCTTCCTGCAGGATGCTGTAGCGCGTGTTGGCGAGCTGGATGCTGTAGCGGCTGCCGTCGAGCGCGTCGTAGATGCCGCGCAATACGTCCGAGAACACGTTGTTGGTCAATGACGGGATCAGGACGCCGATGACCTCGGTGCGTTGCGAGGCGAGCGCGCGTGCCGCAAGATTGGGCATATACCCAAGTTCCTTGGCTGCGCTTTCGACCCGCACGCGCTTGCCCAGCGACAACGCTTCGGGGGTCCGAAAGAAGCGCGACGCCGTGATCGGACTGACGCCGGCAAGTTTGGCGACTTCCGTGAGACGGATTTTTCCGGGCTTGGTGCGTTTCCGTGCCATTTTCGCGTTCATATCACAGCGCAAGCGCTAAACAAGAACTATTGACAGCGCTACCAAGCGGGCGATAAGCAAACAATTGCCAAAACCGCGCAAACTGCGGACAATATCCGTCAGCAACAGGCCTCGGATCACGCGAAGCCTGAATAAGAAACCAAGTGGTAGCGGTGATCACAGATATCGCCGGGCAATAAGGGGAGGGAGTGGATGTCGTCGGTCCATATTCGCGACGTGCGCAAATCGTTCGGCAGTTTCGAGGTGCTGCACGGCGTGTCGATCCCGATTGAGGATGGCGAGTTCGTCGTGCTGGTCGGTCCCTCCGGCTGCGGCAAGTCGACCTTGCTGCGCATGCTGGCCGGCCTCGAGAACATCACATCGGGCACGATCTCGATCGGCGACCGCGTCGTCAACAATGTACAGCCCAAAGAGCGCGACATCGCGATGGTGTTCCAGAACTACGCGCTCTATCCGCACATGACGGTCGCCGACAACATGGGCTTCTCGCTCAAGCTGCGCGGCGCCAAGCAGGAAGAGATTAACTCAGGCGTCAATCGCGCTGCCGAGATCCTTGCGCTGACCCCGCTGCTCGCGCGTTATCCGCGGCAATTGTCCGGCGGCCAGCGCCAGCGCGTCGCGATGGGCCGCGCTATCGTGCGTGATCCCCAGGTGTTCCTGTTCGACGAACCGCTGTCGAACCTCGACGCCAAGCTGCGCGTCGCCATGCGCACCGAGATCAAGGAACTGCACCAGCGGCTGAAGACCACGACCGTCTACGTCACCCACGACCAGATCGAGGCCATGACCATGGCCGACAAGATCGTGGTGATGCATGACGGCATCGTCGAGCAGATGGGCACGCCGCTCGAGCTCTACGACAAGCCGGAAAACCAGTTCGTTGCCGGCTTCATCGGCTCGCCCGCGATGAATTTCCTTAAAGGCAAGGTGAAGTCGAACGGCTCGGCCGGTTTCGAGGGGCCGAACGGCGTCAGGTTGCCGCTGCAAACGGCGCCGGCCAATTCCGAGGGCAAGCCGGCCGTCTACGGCGTGCGGCCCGAACATTTCACCATCGCCGACGACGGCGCGGAAGCCGAGATCGTCGTGGTCGAGCCGACCGGCTCGGAAACCCAGGTGTTCGCAAAACTCGGCGGCGAGCAGGTCGTCGCCGTGTTCCGCGAGCGCCATCAATTCAGCCCGGGCGACAAGGTCCGGTTGAAACCAGACCCGTCGCTCGTGCATCTGTTCGACGAGACGACAGGCAAGCGACTGAACGCCTAAGCAAACAAAAATCATCCAGGGAGGAACAACCATGAACGAGTTTACCCGCCGCTCGCTTCTTCAGGGCGGCACTGCGCTGGCCACGGCCGGCGCGCTGACCGGACCCGCGCTACTCGACTTCGCCAAGGCCTGGGCGCAGGCCTCGCCATGGAAGGCGGAAGCAGGCGCCAAGCTCACCGTGATGCGCTGGAAGCGCTTCGTGCCGGCGGAAGACGACGCCTTCAACGCCATGGTTGCAGCCTTCAAGACCGCGACCGGCGTCGACATGAACGTGTTCAGCGAGTCCTTCGAGGACGTGCAGCCGAAGGCGTCCGTTGCCGCCAACACCGGCTCAGGCATCGATATCGCCTGGGGCCTGCACACGCTGCCGCAGTTGTTCCCGACCAAGGTCCTGAAGTTGAACGACGTTGCCGATTACCTCGGCAAGAAATACGGCGGCTGGACCGACGCCGCGCAGAAGACCTGCATGCAGGGCAATGACTGGCTCGGCATCCCCGTCGCCACCGTTGGCGGCTACTACACCTACCGCAAGTCGGCGACCGACAAGGCCGGCTTCAAGGAGTTCCCGAAGGATTTGCCGGGCTTCCTGGAAATGTGCAAGGCGCTGAAGGCCAACAACACGCCGGCCGGCATGGCGCTCGGCCACGCCACCGGTGACGCCAACGGCTGGCTGCACGGGATGCTGTGGGGGCACGGCGCCTACACCGTCGACAAGGACGACAAGGTGATCATCAACTCGCCGGAAACCATCAAGGCGCTGGAATATGTCAAGACGCTTTCCGACACCTTCATTCCCGGTGTCGCCTCCTGGAACGACGGCTCCAACAACAAGGCGTTCCTGGCGGGCGAATTGTACTGCACGCTGAACGGCATCTCGATCTACATCGCCGCCAAGGACGATCCGACCAAGAAGGAGTTGGCTGAAGATACCTATCATGCGCTGTGGCCGGTCGGGCCGATCGGCAAGCCGACCGAATTGCAGCTCTGCGTTCCGATCCTGGCGTTCAACTTCACCAAGTATCCGAACGCAGCCAAAGCCTTCATCGCCTTCATGTTGGAGAAGGAGAACTACGACAAGTGGCTGACGGGCGCGCGGGGCTATCTCACCCACACGCTCAATGCCTATGACAACGCGCCGATTTGGACCGCCGATCCGAAGAACACGGTGTTCCGTGAGGCCTCCAAGCGCGCGCTGCCGGCGTCGGGCATCGGCAAGGTCGGCGAGAAGGCGGCAACTGCAATCGCCGACTTCATCGTGGTCGACATGTTCGCCAACTACTGCACCGGCGCCAAGGATGCCAAGGCCTCCGTGGCGGAAGCCGAGCGGCAGTTGAAGCGCATCTATCGCTGACGATAGTGGAGCGGGCGGCGGTCATCCCCGCCGCCCGTTTCGACTAGGCTAACGGGACATCGCCCGAATTCGTCCAGGAAACTGCCCGGGAACCGGTCCAAGGAAACTGGCATGGCTGACATTGCAATCGCGCCGCGAGCCGCCAAGGCGCAGATCCGCGAAGCAACCGCGTGGGATCAGCTCAAGCACAACAGGAACTGGCTCGCCATCTGGTTCATGCTGCCGGCGATGGCGTTCCTCATCCTGTTCCTGGCCTATCCGCTGGGCTTGGGCATCTGGCTTTCCTTTACCGACGCCAAGATCGGCCGCGCCGGCCAGTTCATCGGGTTCGAAAACTACGAATGGCTGTGGGACGACGGCATCTTCTGGCTCTCGATCTTCAACACGCTGCTCTACACTTTCGTCGCCAGCGCCATCAAATTCGCCATCGGGCTTTATCTCGCGCTGCTCCTGAACGAGCACATGCCGTTCAAGGCGATGCTGCGCGCGGCCGTGCTGATCCCCTTCATCGTGCCGACGGTGCTGTCGGCGCTGGCGTTCTGGTGGATCTTCGATTCCCAGTTCTCGATCATCTCGTGGTCGCTGAAGCATCTCGGCATCATCAACCAGAACATCAATTTCCTCGGCGACTCCACCTGGGCGCGGATCTGCGTGATCTTCGCCAACATCTGGCGCGGCGTTCCGTTCGTTGCGATCACGCTGCTGGCGGGTCTGCAGACCGTCTCGCCCTCGCTCTATGAGGCGGCGACGCTGGACGGCGCGACACGCTGGCAGATGTTCCGCCACATCACCTATCCCTTGCTGACCCCGATCATCGCCGTCGTGATGACCTTCTCGGTGCTGTTCACCTTCACCGATTTCCAGTTGATTTGGGCAATGACCCGCGGCGGTCCCGTCAACTCGACGCATTTGATGGCGACCCTGTCCTATCAGCGCGCGATCATCGCCGGGCAATTGGGCGAGGGCGCCGCGATCTCGAACGCCATGATCCCGTTCCTGCTGGCCGCCATCATGGTCTCCTGGTTCGGATTGCAGCGGCGCAAATGGCAGCAGGGAGAGAACAATGACTGATCTCCCCGCCACCAAAGTTGACCTGAAGTCGATTCTCGCGACGCCGGCCCGCGACGATCACTCCGAGGGCATGAGCTATTTGCAGTCGGTGCCGCGCCGGCTGGTGACGCTCTATCTGCCGCTGTCGATCATCGTCTTCGTCCTGCTGTTCCCGTTCTACTGGATGGCGCTGACGGCGATCAAACCGGACGAGCAGCTGATCGATCTGGAAACCTTCAGCCCGTTCTGGACCTGGAATCCGACCTTCAAGCATTTCTACAAGCTGCTGTTCCAGAGCCATTATCCGTTGTGGCTGTGGAACACGATGTATGTCGCGGTCGGCGCCACCGCGCTGTCGATCTTTGCGAGCGTGCTTGCGGCCTACGCGATCGTGCGGCTGCGCTACAAGGGCGCCAGTCTCGTCGGTGGTTTCATCTTCCTCGCCTACCTCGTGCCGCCGTCGATCCTGTTCATCCCGCTCGCCACCGTCGTGTTCCAGTACGGCCTGTTCGAACTCGCCGATGGCGTTGATCCTGACCTATCCGACCATCCTGATTCCATTCTCGACCTGGCTGTTGATGGGTTACTTCAAGACCATCCCGTTCGAGCTCGAGGAATGCGCGCTGATCGATGGCGCCAGCCGCTGGCAGATCCTGACCAAGATCGTGCTGCCGCTGGCCATCCCCGGCCTGATCTCGGCCTTCATCTTCTGCTTCACGCTGTGCTGGAACGAGTTCATCTACGCGCTGACCTTCCTGCAATCGGTGCAGAACAAGACGGTGCCGGTCGCGATCGTCAACGAGTTCGTCGACGGCGACGTCTACCGCTGGGGCTCGCTGATGGCGGGTGCGCTCGCAGGCTCGCTGCCGCTCGTGATCCTCTATGCCTTCTTCGTCGAGCACTATGTCTCGGCAATGACCGGCGCCGTGAAAGAGTGAGCGGGCAAACCTTCAAGTCACAAACCAAGAAAAACAAGGAGTAGGGTCTTGCACGTTCTGATCCTCGGCGCAGCCGGCATGGTCGGCCGCAAGCTCACCGAACGCCTGCTGAAAGATGGCCGCCTCGGCAACAAGGAAATCAGCCGCCTGACCTTGCAGGACGTGGTCGAGCCGGCAAAGCCCGCCAATGCCAAGATGCCGGTCAAGGTGATCGCGTCGGACTTTGCCGATGCCGGCGCTGCGGCGCCCCTGATCGCTGAGCGCCCCGAGGTGATCTTCCATCTCGCCGCGATCGTGTCGGGTGAGGCGGAAGCCGAGTTCGACAAGGGCTATCGCATCAACCTCGACGGAACGCGTTACCTGATCGACGCCATCCGCCATGCCGGCGGCGGCTACAAGCCGCGGCTCGTGTTCACCTCGTCGATCGCGGTGTTCGGCGCGCCATTCCCGGAAAAGATCGGCGATGAGTTCTTCCACACGCCGCTAACGAGCTACGGCACGCAGAAATCGATCTGCGAACTCCTGATCAACGACTACACCCGCAAGGGTTTGCTCGACGGCATCAGCATTCGCCTGCCCACCATCTGCGTTCGTCCCGGCAAGCCGAACAAGGCGGCGTCCGGCTTCTTCTCCAACATCATCCGCGAGCCCTTAGCGGGCGAGGAGGCGGTGCTGCCGGTCTCCGAAGACGTGCAGCACTGGCACGCCTCGCCGAAATCGGCGGTGGGCTTTCTCGTCCACGCCGGCACCATGGACCTTGCCGCCATGGGGCCGCGGCGCAATCTCTCGATGCCCGGTCTGGCCGCCACCGTCGGCCAGCAGATCGCAGCACTCGAACGCGTCGCCGGCAAGAAGGTGGTCTCGCGCATCCAGCGGGTGCCGGACCCGACCATCATCTCAATCGTTTCCGGCTGGCCGCGGGATTTCGTCACGGATCGTGCGAAAAAACTCGGCTTCACCACCGCCGAGAAGCACCTTTGACGACATCATCCGCATCCACATCGATGACGAGCTCGGCGGGAAGTTCGCCGCATAAGGCGGTCCGTCGCCATGGCAAAGGTCGCCTGCATCGGCGAATGCATGATTGAGCTCCGGCAGGCGCCGGGCGGCCTCTATTCGCGCGGCTTCGGCGGCGATACGCTGAATACGGCGGTCTATTTGTCTCGGCTCGGCATTCAAACCGACTATATCACCGCGCTCGGCGACGACTCGCTGAGCGACGAGATGATCGAGGGATGGCAGGCCGAAGGCGTCGGCACGTCGCGGGTGGCGCGGCTCAGGGGCAAGCTGCCTGGCATCTACATGATCGAGACCGATGCCAAGGGGGAGCGCAAGTTCTTCCATTGGCGCGAGAACGCCGCGGCGCGGCAGTTGATGGCCTTGCCCGACACCGAAGCCATCCTGCAATCGCTCGCCGGCTACGATCTCGTCTATCTCTCCGCGATCACGCTCTCGATCTATGACGAGGCGGGGCGAGGGCGGCTGTTTGCGGCGTTGCGCAGCGCGCGCCAGCGCGGCGTGCGCGTGGCCTTCGACACCAATTTCCGTGCCCGAGGCTGGCCCGACCTCGAAATCGCGCGCCGCGTCTACGGCCAAGCCTTTGCAGTCGCCGACATCGCGCTGGCTTCGACAGAGGACCTCCTGCCGCTCCATCCCGGTGAAACTGCGGACGCTTTGCTGGCGCGCATCGCAAGCCCCGAGGCGATACTGAAGTTGGCCGAGCCCGCAAGCCTCGTTCGCTTCGGGGGCGCCGTGCACGAGGTGAGGGCGAAACCGATGACGCGTCCCGTGGTCGACACCACCGCGGCCGGAGACAGCTTTGCCGCCGCCTATCTCGCAGCTCGTCTCGACGGCGCCGACCCGGTCGCGGCCGCCCGCGCCGGACACCATCTCGCCGGCGTCGTGGTGTGCTATCCCGGCGCCATCATCCCGCGCGAGGCGATGCCCGCGCCACGCAAGGTCGTCCCATGAGTGCACTTCCGAAACAGGAAAGGCTGGCCGCTCTGTTCAGGCAGGCGGTCGTCATCCCCGTTCTGACGATCGAGAAGGTGGAGCACGCCGTGCCGCTGGCAAAGGCGCTGGTCGCCGGCGGCATTCGCACACTCGAAGTGACGCTGCGAACCGATGCGGCGCTCGACGCCGCCAAGGCCATCATTGCCGAAGTGCCCGAGGCCATTGTCGGGATCGGCACCATCCTGAACCCGGACGATCTCGCCCGCGCGATGGACCTCGGCGCCAAATTCGGTATCAGTCCCGGGACCACGCCGGAACTGGTCAAGGCTGCCGCCGTCAGCACCTTCTTGTTTGCACCGGGCGTCGCCACGGCCTCCGAATTGATGCAGGCGCTCGCCCATGGCTTCGATGTCGTCAAATTCTTTCCGGCCGAGCAGGCGGGCGGTATCAAGGCACTGCGCGCGCTCGGCGGGCCGTTTCCGAACGTCCGCTTCTGCCCGACCGGCGGCGTGGGGGAAGCCAACGCTGCCTCCTGGCTTGCCGAACCCAACGTGCTTTGCGTCGGCGGATCCTGGCTTTGCCCGGCCGCCGATATCCGCTCCGGCAACTGGGCCGGCATAACCGCCATGTGCGATTCCGCGATGAAATCGCTGAAACCGGCGTGAAGTCTTAGCCCTGATGGGTTACATATCCTCCCGACCAATTCAGGGAGATCGACCATGACTGCCAGCATCGTCGGGTGGGCGCACACGCCCTTTGGAAAATTCGACACCGAGACCGTCGAGAGCCTCGTCGTCAAGGTTGCCAACGAAGCGCTGGCTGATGCCGGCATCGCCGCCTCCGACGTCGATGAAATCGTGCTCGGCCATTTCAACGCCGGCTTCTCGCCGCAGGATTTCACCGCCTCGCTGGTGCTGCAGGCCGATCCGGCGCTGCGCTTCAAGCCGACGACCCGCGTCGAGAACGCCTGCGCCACAGGCTCTGCCGCCGTGCATCATGGCGTTCGCGCCATTGAAGCCGGCGCCGCAAAGGTCGTGCTGGTGGTCGGCGTCGAGCAGATGACCCGCACGCCCTCGGCCGAGATCGGCAAGAACCTGCTCAAGGCCTCCTATCTGCCCGAGGACGGCGACACTGTCGGCGGCTTTGCCGGCGTGTTCGGCAAGATCGCGCAAAGCTATTTCCAGAAGTATGGCGACCAGTCCGATGCACTCGCCATGATCGCCGCCAAGAACCACAAGAACGGGGTCGCCAACCCCTTTGCGCAAATGCGCAAGGACTTCGGCTTCGAGTTCTGCCGCGCCGAGAGCGAGAAGAACCCCTATGTGGCCGGTCCGCTGAAGCGCACCGACTGCTCGCTGGTGTCGGATGGCGCCGCCGCGCTGGTGCTGACCGATGCCGAGACCGCAAAAACCATGAGCAAGGCGGTGAACTTCCGCGCCACCGCGCATGCGCAGGACTTTTTGCCGATGTCCAAGCGCGACATTTTGCAGTTCGAGGGCTGCACGGTGGCTTGGCAGCGCGCGCTGCAGAAGGCCGGCGTCACGCTGTCCGATCTCTCCTTCGTCGAAACCCACGACTGCTTCACTGTCGCCGAGCTGATCGAATATGAAGCGATGGGCCTGACGCCAAAGGGGCAAGGTTTTCGCGCCATCAAGGAAGGCTGGACCCAGAAGGACGGCAAGCTGCCGGTCAATCCGTCCGGCGGCCTGAAGGCCAAGGGTCATCCGATCGGCGCCACCGGCGTCTCCATGCATGTGATGACCGCGATGCAGCTCACCGGCCAGGCGCCCGAGGGCATGCAGCTTCCGAACCCAAAACTCGGTGGCATCTTCAACATGGGCGGTGCTGCGGTCGCCAATTACGTCTCGGTGCTGGAGCCGGCGAAGTAGGCCTTGCTCAAATGCTTCCGTCATGCCCGGGCTTGTCCCGGGCATCCATGTCTTTAGCTCGGCGCACGCGAAGACGTCGATGCCCGGGACAAGCCCGGCCATGACGATCTGCATTGTTGCTTCTTCTGAGTGAAATTGTGGAGCGGGGGCGATGAACATCGCCGAATGGCTGGCGGCGACGGCACGGGCGCGGCCAGGCGCCGGCGCTGCTCACCGGCTTTGAGCGTGACGCCGACTACAAGACCTTTGCGCGGCGCGCCGCCTCGATCGGCGGATCGGAATCAAGGAGCTGGATGCCTGCGGCCTCGACGGGCGAAGCCAGGCAAGACAACAGCAGCGCATAGGCAAAATACTTGTTGAGCAACAATGCAGCCCCCGATGAGCCGCTGAAAATTGATCAACCAACGAAGACGGAATTGTGTCGGGTAAGAATTTCGCTATCGCCGTTTATGATGGGAAACAGCATGACCACCCGGCGGGACGCAAAATCGACAACGTCCCGTTCGGGCACCCGTCATCGTCGCTTTGCGGGCGGGGGATTGATCTCGGCGATCTTGCGCAGACAATCAGTCTCGGAGTCGTGCGGACCGGAAACGAACGTTCCGCTCGCCTTTGTCGAGTACCAGCCGGACATGACACCGAGTCGGAGCGCCTCTTCAGTCTTGACGTGACGCGGCGAGAGATTTTGCATCTGGTTTCTTTCGGGTTGGACGTGCGGGCTTGATTTGAACGAAGCCGGTGGGGTGCGAGTGCCTTGCGCCCTTTCGCGGCAAATAGCCATCGCTTTCTGCCGAATTGCCCTCATTCGAACGAAAAGGCGGGCAACTGCCTTGTTTCCAGCGGTCCGATAGCCATTTGTGAGAGGCAAACGGGAAACATTTCGAATGAAGCTTCGTGTCGGATACGAGATCGTGTACGACTTCCCGCAGCCGACACCGATGATCATGGTGTTGGGAACGCACTTCACCCGCGCATCCGACGTCATCGTTCCCGATCATCTGACCATCAGTCCCGCCGTGTCCGTTACGCCGTATCGCGACGGATTCGGCAATTGGTGCAGCCGTATCCTTGCGCCGGCCGGCCGGGTGCGGCTGGCCGCCGACGGCATCGTTCGCGACAGCGGGCTGCCGGATACGGTGATTGCTTCCGCCGGCCAGCATGCCGTGGAGGATCTGCCCACGGATACGCTGGTGTACCTGCTCGGCAGCCGCTATTGCGAAACCGACCGGCTAACCGAACATGCATGGCGGCTTTTCCAGCACACCGAGCCCGGTTGGCCGCGGGTTCAGGCGATCTGCGATTTCGTTCACAACCATATCGCTTTCGGTTATGAGCACGCCCGCGCGACGATGACGGCCGCCGAGGTCTTCCATGAAGGCAAGGGCGTCTGCCGCGACTACGCACATCTAGCGGTGGCGTTCTGCCGTTGCATGAACATTCCGGCGCGCTATTGCACGGGATATCTCGGCGACATGGGGACAGAGCCGCCCTACGGCCCCGGCGATTTTGCCGGCTGGTTCGAAGCCTATATCGGCGGCCGCTGGCAACTGTTCGATCCGCGCAACAACGTGCCGCGCGTCGGCCGCGTGCTGATCGCGCAGGGGCGCGATGCCTCCGATGTCCCGATCACGTTGACCTTCGGGCCGAACACCCTGGTCAGCTTCAAGGTATGGACCGACGAAGTCGCGTAAGCGCCGGCGCTCGGAGCTAGTGTCCACCATCGGCGTGAAGGAATGCCCGCAACTCCTCGAGGAAGCGGTCCAGCGCCGGTTCGCCTTCCAGCATGATGTGGTTTTTGCTTTCAAGCGGGACGAAGCGGGCGCCCGGAATTCCCGCGGCCAGCCGGCGGCCCGATTCAAAAGGCACGCGCGCGTCATGGCGGCAATGCATGACGAGGGTCGGCACCTTGACCTGCGGCAGCAGCGCATTGACGTCCACCTCGCCATTGGCAAGCAGATTGCGCGCGGCGTCCTCGGGTGAGCTTGAGATTCGCTGCAGCTCGTTGAACCAGTCGGACTGTTCCTTGTTGCCGTCGGGAATGAACTGGGATGTGAACATTTGCCGGAACGCCGGATTTTCCTGACCCCATCCGAGCCGCATCAGCGTGAGCATGGCCTCACCGGCCGCCTTGTCCGCCTCGGTCCGTGCGCGTTTTTTCCAGCCGAGAGGATAGCCGCCGAGCAGGACCAGACGCGATACCCGCTCCGGGTGCCGGACCGCGTAAGCGATGGAGACTGCACAACCCTGGGATATGCCGAGCAGGTCGAAGCGATCGATGCCGGCGGCGTCGACAACCGTTTCGAGGTCATCCACGAACCTTTCGAACGTGACATCGGGCACATCACGGTCCGACAGCCCGTTGCCGCGCGCGTCATATCGGTAGAAGGCGTTGTCACGCGATAATTCCTGGTACAGATGCCGCCAGATCGGACTTTCGAAATCGAACTCGATGTGGGTCATCCAGTGGCCGGTCTTGACCAGGGGGAAACCCTGCCCAATCCGCGCGTAGGCAAGCTGGATGCCGTCGCCGGTCTGGCAGTAATGGATTTCCTGTTCGTAGCGGACGGATGGCGCCGCGTGTCCTTCCCCGGAGGTGGAAATAGCCGCGTCCGGCATTGCCGCGATGTCCCTGGCGGCAAGCCCGAATACGCCGACCGCACGCGAGATGTTCTTCACGGCCTGCTCACCCTGATCGGCGAACGCTATCGAAAGCTTGTCCCTGATCTGGTCGTTTGCCGCCCTTGAGATGCATACGCCGCCGGGTTCGCAAAGCGTTTCCAGGCGCGCCGCGATATTGACGCCGTCGCCGAAAATATCGTCGCCATCGATGATGATGTCGCCGACGTTGATTCCGATGCGGAATACAATCTGCTTGTCAGCCGCAATAGCGGCATTGCGCCTGACCATGCTGCGCTGAATCTTGACTGCGCAGCCTACCGCATCGACGACGCTGGCAAATTCCACCAGCATGCCGTCGCCGGTGGTCTTGACGATGCGCCCGTGGTGCTCAGCGATACCGGAGTCGATCAGTTCGCGACGATGCGACTTGAGCGCCGTGATGGTGCCCATCTCGTCGGCGCCCATGAGACGGCTGTAGCCGACCACGTCAGCCGCCAAAATCGCCGCAAGCCGGCGTTGCATAGTTCCCTCCGTTGGCTGGGCGTCAACTTTGCACGGGATCGCCGGCTGCGACAAGGCCGGCGGGGAATGGTGGGTTTGGATATCTGAAGGCCTGTTTGGGCGGGTAACGATCAAAATCCGGCCATCGATCGAGACCGGTCAACCAGCTATCGCGGGGGAAGCAGGCCCGCTTCCAGTTCCGCGCGACGCAACCCGAGCTGGACGCGAACCAGATCGTGGTGGGATTTGATGGAGAAGAAAAGGTCCGAGTGTTGCATCGGAATTGAAAGCAGATGGATCGCCCGGTCGACGCCTGCAAGCTCAGCTTCGAGCGAGGCGACTTCCGTGCTGGCAGCATCCCTGTGCAGCATCGACTCGATGGCCCGCAGGCGGCGGTACATCGCGTGCAGCCGATACTCCACCAGCCATTTGTACAGCTTCGGCGCATAGCTGAACAACGGCAGTATGATTGCCAGCACGGTCACAAACACCGCCATGGCCCGTTGCACATGGCTGGTGATCCAGAACGGCAAGTAGCGATTCAGAATCGAAGGGCCATTCTTGTAGAAATCGCGCGCGGTTTCGGCCATCGGATATTCGGGGTCGGTCAGGGTCGGGAATTCGCCGGCCTGCTCGAACACCCCCGGCTTGCGATGGGTCTCGATGATGGCGTGCGCCAGCAGGTCGATCAAGGCGGGGTGAACGTCTTTGCGCACGAGCACGACATTGCTGGCGGCAATCAATACCAGTTCGTTTGCCGGGACGATCTTCTCGAAATTGATCACCGCCCGCGGCATGACCAATCGAACCAGAAATGGAAAAATCCGGACGAGGGCATCCGCTTCGGTAAAGCTCATGGCCTTGATGCGAGGATTTGTCAGCAAGCCATACAGAATGACCGAGTCGAGCGCGAACGGCAGAAACAGGACATCGATATCGCCGTCGTTGAGCGCGCTGGCCGCGTCCTGCGCCGTCAGACCCAGCAGCGTGGTGTTCTCGGAATTGACTCCGCTGGCGGCGAGGATTTTCTCGGTCATCGGGCGCTGGCCGCTGCCTTGCGGTCCCAGCGCGATGCGCTTGCCCTTGAACTGCCTGAGGTCGCTGAGCAAGTCGCTCGCTCGATAGAAGATCCAGTAGATTTGATAGTTGATGCGCCCGAGCGACCTGAGATCCGGTGATTGCGCTTCGTTCGAAATTCCACCCTGCACGATGCCGGCGCTGACGTTCGACGCCGGGTCATTCAACAGGCCGATATTTTCAAGCGCTCCATTCGTCAATCGCAGATTCAATTCGACATTCGAACGCGCCAGAATTTCCTGGTACTGCTTGGCTATTCCCTCGTAGATCTGGTGGCTTCTGCCCGTGGCGATCGTAAATTGCGATGGCGGGGACGGAATGAAGTACATCAGCAACAGCGAGGTGATGCCCATCACGCATACGATCGCGGCGAGCAAAACGAGCAGATGGCGGCGGCTGTATCCCAGCATGGCTTGTCCCCCACAGGGGCCCGGCCGTCTTGCGCGGCATCGTTTGGCCCACGCCTCGCCGGAAAGAAGCTTGAAGCTGCGGCTGGCAGCATCAGGCTTACAGGGAACCCGCGACGTGAGATAGCTGAAAAAGGGAACTATGCCGCATCAAGGGAATGTCCAGGAGGCCACGACAGGTGTGTCCGGTCAGGGAGCAGGAAATGCCCGGTGTTATGCTTTGCGGCTGAAGGCGCAGTGTGTGACAAATTCGGCACGACGGGCAAATCACTTTCCGATTTACGGAAAACATGTCAAGCCCCTAACTCAAAAATATTCCGCTTTTCAAAATACCCAAATCAGTGGCATAGCTCACCCATCCCGCCCGGCAAAGGGACGGATCGCGATCGTCACGAGACGTGCGGTGGGATGCGATGGACGCTGTGGCGTCAGGCAGCTTTGTTGCCGGACGAAACGTCCACAGCGTACGGCGAAGTCGTGTGGTCCCGGCGCCGCGACCGTGGCGTCTATCCATGCCGGCCTGTGCTGGCATGGCAACGGTGACAAAAAACGCCGCTCACCGGGGAGAGTACGTATAAGCCGTCAAACCATTGCGCGGGGAAGGCCGGGATGTCTCGGCTGTACCTGTCTAATCCGTGTGCGTCCTTTCTACCATTTGCACACGGTGCTGCGGGCGCAGTCAGCGCCCGGCTTTCCCTGCGCCCTCTGTCTGGAAGAGGGACGACGAGATTGCAGAACCCGGGCAAAAACGTGCCGCGGGAATGCGGAGGCTTGTCACCGTCATTCCGGGGCGATGCGCAGCATCGAACCCGGAATCTCGAAATTCCGGGTTCACGCTTCGCGTGCCCCGGAATGACGAGGAGACGCATAACCCCATACCCCTCGTGCCCTTGATCTTCGTCGGGCCCTGCCGTTACTTGGCTCCAACAACCAAATCCGGGGCCATACCGCCCCACGGGAGCGAACACACGCCATGGGACCACTGAAGGGCATCAAGGTCATCGACATGACGACCGTGCTGATGGGGCCCTATGCCACCCAGACGCTCGGTGACTACGGCGCCGATATCATCAAGGTGGAGTCGCTCGAGGGCGACGTGACGCGGCAGATCGGGCCGACGCGCCACCCCGGCATGGGGCCGGTGTTCCTCAACACCAACCGCAGCAAGCGCTCGATCTGTCTCGACCTCAAAAAGCCCGTCGGCCGCGACGCGGTGCTGCGGCTGATCAAAACCGCCGACGTGCTGGTCTACAATGTGCGCCCGCAGGCGATGGCGCGGCTGCAACTTGGCTACGACGTGGTGGCGAAGGTCAATCCGCGGCTGATCTACGCCGGCGTGTTCGGCTTCGGCCAGGACGGTCCTTATGCAGCAAAACCCGCCTATGACGACTTGATCCAGGGCGCGACCGCGCTGCCGGCGCTGATGGCGCAGACCTCGGCCGACGGCCTGCCGCGCTACGTGCCGAACGCGCTGGTCGACCGCATCGTGGGCTTGACCGCCGTCGGCGCGATCTGCGCCAGCCTCGTGCATCGTGACCGCACTGGGAAGGGCCAGCGCCTCGATATTCCGATGTTCGAGACCATGGCAAGCTTCGTGATGGGCGACCACATGGGCGGGCTGACCTATGATCCACCGCTCGACAAGGGCGGCTACGCCCGGCACCTGTCGCGCGACCGTCGGCCCTACAAGACCTCCGACGGCTATATCTGCGTCATCGTCTATAACGACAAGCAGTGGGAAAACTTCTTTGCTGCTACCGGCCGCGACGACCTTCGCCAGGACCCGAAGTTTGCCACCTTCGCTGGGCGCGCCAACAACATCGACACCGTCTATGCCGAGCTTGCACGCATCCTGGAGACGAAGACGACGGCCGAGTGGATGGATTTCCTGAACAAGGCCGACGTGCCTGTCATGCCGATGCACGACCTGGAGAGCCTGCTGGTGGACCCGCATATGGTGGCGACCGATCGCTTTCCTGTCATCGATCACCCGACCGAGGGGCGCATCCGCAGCATGAAGGTGTCGGCGAACTGGTCGGAGACTAAGGTCGAGACCGAGCGACTGGCGCCGCGGCTTGGCGAACACAGTGCCGAGATATTGCGGGAAGCTGGCTTCTCGCCCGATGAGATCGCAGCCATGGTGCGCGACAGCGTCACCACGACTGCAGCGAACAAGTAGGATCACGCGATGGATTTTGCGCTCTCCGCCAACCAGGAATCGATCCGCGATGCCGTCGGCAAGATCTGCGCGCGCTTCGACGATGCCTACTGGCTGAAAAAGGACAAGGAGGGCGGCTACCCCTTCGACTTCCACATGGCGCTGGCGGACGCCGGCTGGCTCGGCATCTGCATCCCCGAGGAGTATGGCGGCTCCGGCCTCGGCATTACCGATGCCGCGATCATGATGCGGACCATTTCGGAATCCGGCGCCGGCATGTCGGGGGCCTCGGCCGTGCATATGAACGTGTTCGGGCTCAATCCGGTCGTCGTGTTCGGCAGCAAGGAGCAGTGTCATCGCATGCTGCCGGGGATCGTCGACGGCCGCGACCGCTCCTGCTTTGCGGTGACCGAGCCGAACACCGGCCTCAACACCACGCAGCTGAAAACCCGCGCGGTGCGCAAGGGCGACAAATATATCGTCAACGGCCAGAAGGTCTGGATCTCGACCGCGCAGGTCGCCAACAAGATCCTGCTGCTCGCGCGCACCACGCCGCTGGAGGAGGCAAAGAAGCCGACCCATGGGCTGAGCCTGTTCTATACCGACTTCGACAAGCAGCGCGTCACCGTGCACGAGATCGAGAAGATGGGCCGCAAGCCCGTCGATTCCAACGAGCTGTTTTTCGAGAATTTTGAGATCCCGGTGGAGGATCGCCTCGGCGAAGAAGGCCGCGGCTTTGAATACATCCTGCACGGCATGAACCCCGAGCGCATCCTGATCGCCGCCGAAGCGGTCGGGCTCGGCATGGTCGCGCTGTCACGCGCCTCCGGTTACGCCAAGAGCCGCATCGTGTTCAACCGCCCGATCGGCATGAACCAGGCGATCCAGCATCCGCTGGCGAAAAACTGGATGGAACTTGAAGCCGCCTGGCTGATGGTGCTGCGCGCCGGCTGGCAATACGACCAGAACATACCCTGCGGCCCCGCCGCCAACGCCGCCAAATTCCTCGCCGCCGAGGCCGGCTTCCAGGCCTGCGAGCAGGCGGTGATGACCCATGGCGGCTTCGGCTATGCCAAGGAGTATCATGTCGAGCGTTATTTGCGGGAATCGCTGATCCCGCGCATCGCCCCGATCTCGCCGCAGCTCATTCTCAGCTTTATCGCCGAGAAGGTGCTGGGCTTGCCGAAGTCGTATTAGGAGGTCGTATTGATGGCGCACAACCTCTTCCGTCGTTCCGGGGCGGTCGAAGACGCGAACCTCGAGATCCGCGATGCGCAATGCGCATCCGGGTTCGGTCTTCGGACCGCCCCGGAATGACGGAGGGGGGACACATGAGCTACATCACCGGCGTCGGTCTCACCTCCTACGGCAAGCACGAAGGCTCAACCTCGCTCGACCTGATGAGCAAGGCGGCCGAGCTTGCCATTGCCGATGCCGGGCTGAAGCGCTCCGAGGTGGACGGCCTCCTGTGCGGCTACAACACGGTCTCGCCGCACATCATGCTGGCGACCGTGTTCGCCGAGCACTTTGGCATTCGCCCAGGCTACGCCCATGCCGTGCAGGTGGGCGGCGCCACGGGGCTTGCCATGACCATGCTCGCGCATACCCTCGTCGATGCCGGCCTCGCAAAACATGTGCTGGTCGTGTCAGGCGAAAACCGCCTGACCGGGCAGAGCCGGGACGCCTCGATCCAGGCGCTGGCACAGGTCGGTCATCCCGACTACGAAGTCTCGCTGGGGCCGACTATCCCCGCCTATTACGGCCTGGTCGCATCGCGCTACATGCACGAATACGGGTTGACCCAGGAAGACCTCGCCGAATTCGCCGTGCTGATGCGCGCCAACGCCTGCACCCATCCCGGCGCCCAGTTCCACGAGCCGATCACGATCGCCGACGTCATGGCCTCGAAACCGGTCGCGATGCCGCTAAAACTGCTGGATTGCTGCCCGGTTTCGGACGGCGGCGCGGCTTTCATTATCAGCCGCGAGCCGACGGCCGATGCGCGCATTCTTGTCCGCGGCTGCGCCCAGGCACACACCCATCAGCACGTCACCGCGGCGCCCGCCTTGAGCGAACTCGGCGCGGAGATTTCGATCGCGAAAGCCAAGTCGGCGTCCGGCCTGTCGATCGCCGATGTGCGCTACGCCGCCGTCTACGACAGTTTTACCATCACGCTGGCCATGCTGCTGGAGGACCTTGGTCTCGCCAAGCGAGGGGAGGCCGCGGAACGCGTGCGCGCCGGCTATTTCAACCGCGACGGCGAAATGCCGCTCAACACCCATGGTGGACTTTTGAGTTACGGCCATTGCGGCGTCGGCGGCGCCATGGCGCATCTGGTCGAAACCCATCTGCAAATGACGGGGCGGGCGGCCAATCGCCAGGTGCGCGACGCCTCGATTGCGCTGCTGCATGGCGACGGCGGTGTGCTGTCGTCGCATGTCAGCATGTTCCTGGAGCGGGTGCGATGAGCGATAAACTCGCCGACTGGACCAAGGGGGCGGAAGCGATCGTCTATCAGCACTGTGCTGCCTGCGGCGCGCGGCAATATTTCCACCGCGCCTTCTGCGCGGCCTGCGGCGCGGCGGAACCGGCATCGAAGCGCGCCAGCGGCGAGGGGACGGTGTACGCCACCTCGCTGGTCTGCAGGGCAGCGACGCCGGAGACCCGGGCGCATTTGCCCTACAACATCCTGCTGGTCGATACGGCCGAAGGTTTTCGCATGATGGCCCATGGCGACAATGCTCTCGTCATCGGTGACAAGGTCGTCGCGGGCTACCGGCAGTTTGCGGGAAGGCTGGTGCCGTATTTTGAGAAGGTGAAGTAACGAGTGTTAGAGTTGGTCGTCATTCCGGGGCGATGCGAAGCATCGAACCCGGAATCTCGAGATTCCCCGATGCGCAATGCGCATCTGAGGTTCGCGTCTTCGACGCGCCCCGGAATGACAGCGGTGACATCATCACCGCACATAGAACACGACGCTGGCGATGACGAGCATTGCCGTCACCGCCAGCATCTGCGCAAGCGCTTCCGAGGCCGCCCTTTTGGTGGCTTCCTTCATGTCTATCTCCCTAGACTTGGGCGCGATTCATCGTGGCGCGAAAAGAGCGCGCAACGACGGTCGGATTGGTTACTCGGAACACCCCGCGACGATGATCCACCCTTGATGAGTCCCCACTCGGGCGAATATCGACCGTGCCAAGGTCGAACAGTAATGCGGCGGCAATTTGACTCGCCTCCGGCCGGATTGTGCAACCGCCAGGGAGCTTTCGGGCGCGGCGTGAGGCTAGGGCTTGCGCGCCCGCTTGAGACCGTCGAGCTGGCCCGCGATTTCGTTCGCCTGCGTTACGGGATAGGAGCAGAACGTGCTGGTGCAGGCAAAGGCGGCCGGGCCATCAGGAAAATCAGGGTAATCGACGTCGGGATTGGCAAGTTTGCCTTCGCGCTTGTCCCACCATTCCGCGCGTTTATTGACGAGCGGATAGGCCAGCGCCGCGCGATAAAGCGCCGCCGAACGCGGATCGTCCTTGGCGCCGACGATGGTGACGTGAACCGGCTCGTTGCGCAGCTCGTCCTCGGCAAGCAGCACGTCGGGCAGGAAGCCGAAGGCGTCGAGCACCGGCGGCGAGGTGAGGTAGCCCATGCCGGCTTCGGCGATCTCGCGGTATCTTGCCTCGCCCGTGTAGGACGACAGCAGCGCAAACATCCGCACCGCCGTCACATTATCCTCGCGCTGCTTGATCGGTTTTGTCATTTGCTTCGCGTCCGGCGAGGCGGACGCCACGAAACCGCCGGTCGCGGGATCGGTGAAGGTTTTGGCGATGAAGTCGGCCGTCGCTTGCGCGCGCGTCAACCATTCGCGCTCGCCGGTGGAGCGATGCAGGGCGAGCAGCGCCTTGGCCATCTCGACATTGTCGGCGAGATAAGGCCCGCCCTTGTCCTGCTCGGCGTGCCGGAAGCCGCCGCCCGGCAGCGCGCGATTGTCCAAAGCCCAGCGCGCCGCGCGGACTGCAAGGTCGCGCGCTTCGATCACGCCGGTCGCGTCGTAATAGGCGAGCAGACCCGCAACGGCTTGCGCGGTCTCGCGGGCGTAAAGCCTGCGATCAACGCCGGGCTCGCCTTCGCTCATGCCAAGCGACGCGTAGAAGCCGCCACCGGGTGCGGCCATCGTGTCGCGAAGGAACCCAAAGATGCGATCGGCGGCCTGCCGGTAGACGGGATCGCCGAACACGATCCAGGCCCGCGAATAAGCGGCCAGCCCCGCTTCCTGCGCGAACATCGGGAATTCGCGCGCCGGCTCCGACCAGTCCGGCTTGAGATTGACCTGGTTCATCGCGCCGGTCTTGTCGATCATGGTCTCGGCCATCAAGGTCAAAACCTTCCTGATCCGCGCGGTGTTGACCGCATCGCCCTGGCGGGCGCGCTGCAGCGCCCAGATCAGCATGGTGCCGTCGACAAACTTCGCCTTGCTCCAGCCGCCGTATTGCTCGTCCCAGGCCTTGTCGATGAAGTCGAGGATTTCGCTGCGCTGCGCGTCGGTGAGCCCGGTCGTGAGCGAACGCCCGCGTTCCTCGCCGCCGGGGTCGGGATAGGTGACGGGAGAGGGGTCGTCGATGGTGGCGGTCAGGATCGGGATAAAGAATTGCGGAGAGTAGAAGCCACGCAGCTTGACGATCTCGGTGCCGTCGGGGGCGAAGATGATGGTGGCCGGCCAGCCCCAGCGCTCATAGCGCTGCGAAATGTCCGGCCGCGAATCCTGGTCGACATAGACGGGGATGAACTTGTCCTTGAGCACGCCGCGGACATCGGTGTCGGCCCAGGTCTCGCGGTTCATGACGTGGCACCAGCGGCACCACCAGGACTGCAAGGAGACGATGACAAATTTCTTCTCGCTCGCCGCCTTGGCGAAGACGGCGTCGTTCCACTCGCCCCAAAAGCCGTCCTTGTTGTCGATGGGCGCGGCGTTGCCCGCCGTGATGGCGAACAGAAACGGCAGGACGAATGCTATACGGCGGATCATGACGGCGCTCCCGGAACAAGGTCAGCATGGCAAACCATTCCGCCAAGCGAAACACACAGGGGCGTGACTTATTCCCCGCCATTGATCCGCTTCGGGCTGCGAGGCATGATCGAGATGGAAAATCAAGAAAACCCAAGGTGAAAAATGGCCCGTATCGATTACAGCGATCCCGCCAAACACAACGATCGCACCCGCGAACTGCTCGGCAAGAACCGCAACGCCAACATCTTTCGCATGATGGCGCATTCGCCGAGCTATCTGTCGCAATATTGCCGCCTGGGCGGCGCGATCCGCAGCCGCGGCGAACTCGATCCGGTGGTGCGGGAACTGGCGATCACGCGGACCGGCATCTTGTGCGAAGCGCCCTACGAGATCGTTGCGCACAAGCGTATCGGCAAGAGCGTTGGGGTCACCGACGAACAGAACGAGGCGCTGGAGAACTGGCAAGCCGCGACCTGCTTCAACGAAGTGCAGCGGGCGGCGCTCGCCTTCACCGAGGAGATCGTCAAGCTGAACAAGCCGACCGATGCCACGTTCAATGCCATCAAGTCCAAGCTGACGCCGGGCGCGCTGGTCGAACTGCAGCTCTCCGTCGGCTTCTACATCATGACGTCGAAATTCCTGGAGACATTTGCGATCGACATGCAAGCGCCGGCGGACGTGGTCTAGCTCGACGAGAGCAGGTCGACCCTGATATTGGCCACGATTAGGCGGTCGGCGAGCAGCTTTGCAAGGTTGCGCATGATGTTCTCGCTGGCGCGGGGATGCTGCTTGCGGAAGCGCTCGAAGTCTCTCAGCGTCACCTCGATCGCGGTCGCCGAGGCGTCGGCCAGCACGTCCGCGGATCGTTGAGGCTCGATCAACGCCATCTCGCCAAAGGCCATGCCGGCGGTCAGTGTCGCGAGCCTGACGCCGTCGGGCAGGGTGACGTGAACCGCGCCGCTGCGCAGAAAGAACAGCGAGGTCGCGGGATCGCCTGCCGAGACGATCTTCTCGCTCGGTCCGTAGTCTCTGGTCGTCCCGATGGAGGCGAGATCGGTCAGTTCCTCCGCCGAGAGGCCCGCGAGCAGCGGCTGTTCGGCGAGCTCCGTGGTCTCGTGGAAATCGATCGCGCCGCCATAGCGATAGATGAGCTGGTCCTCCGCCCATTCGATCGCGGTGTCGAGCAGGTAGAAATCGCGCATGTTGTTGAGGCCGCCGGTCCACTCCTGCATCAGGTTCCATTCCGGCGAGCCGCGCTTCACGCCGGCCAGGATCACCGTGACGTTTTGGGCAGCGAGCCCGCTGAAGCCTTCCGCGACCAGCCGCGCCCCGGCGCGCGTCAAGGAGGTGACGCGGTGCAGATCGAAGATGACGAATTGCGGACGCGACCTTGCGGCGAGCTGGCGCGAGAGGTAGTCGACGTTGGAGAAAGACAGTGTTCCCACGAGCTCAATGACGCGGACCTCCTCGTGATGCGCGGAGAGAATGTCGCGCTCGTGCGGGCGGCGGCTGCGCCGGGAAGGATTCTTGCCGATCGAATAATCGGCGATGATGCTGGTGCGCGCATCGTCGCTGCGGTTGAGCATATGCAGGTCATAATGCGAGGACAGCGCCTCGCAGACCTTGATGCCGCGCACGCTGTTGCCGTGCTTGTCGAGCTTCGGGGAGTAACTGCCGAGCCCCAGTCTTGCCGGCAGCGCCGCCAGGATGCCGCCGCCGACGCCGCTCTTGGCGGGGATGCCGACACGGTAGATCCATTCGCCGGCATAATCATACATACCCGACGACGTCATGACGGAGAGCGTGCGCGAGATCGCATAGGGCGTCATCACCTGCGCCCCGGTGACGGGGTTGAGCCCGCGGTTCGCCAGCGTCGCTGCCATCACGGCAATGTCGCGTGCCGTCACCAGGATCGCGCACTGCCGGAAGTAAACGTCGAGCACCGCATCGACCCTGTCCTTGAGCACCGCATTGGTGCGCAGCAGGTAGGCAATGGCGCGGTTGCGGTCGCCGGTTGCGCTCTCCGAGGCATAGACGGCCTCGTCGACCTCAAGCGTGCGCCCGGCAAAACGGCCAAGCGCGTCGCGGATATGGTCGAAAGCCGCATCGCCCCTGGCCTCGTGGATCAAGCCCGAACAGGCAATCGCGCCGGCATTGACCATCGGGTTGAAGGGATGGTTATCGGCGTTGAGACGAATGGAGTTGAAGGGGTCGCCCGAGGGTTCGACACCGATCGCGCTCTCTACTTGCGCGGCACCCAGCGTGTCGAGCGCCAGTGCGAACACGAACGGCTTCGACATCGACTGGATGGTGAAGGGAATGCTGCTGTCGCCGACCTCGTAGACATGGCCGTCGAGCGTGGCGAGGCTGATGCCAAAATGGGCTGGGTCGGCCTTGCTGAGCTCGGGAATGTAGTCGGCAACCGCGCCGCCTTCTTCAGTGGAGAAGCCGGCATGGCAGCGCTCGAGATACCGCAGCAGCGGCGGCTTCGAGCTGACTCCGGAAGCGGAGTTGTGCGAGGAGGCGTTCATGCCTCCTGTTGTGCAACGCAATCAGGGTGCGCGCAACACCAGGGATTGCCGGCGTATCAGGAACAACGCGAGCAACACGGTGGGAGCCAGAATAGCCCCTCCCAGCATCATCATTTGCACCTGCGACAGCGGGTTGATGCTGCCGCCGGGCGTGGCGATCACGAAGCCTCCGATCACGAGCAGGACGCGCAACGGCCATTCCAGCGGACCGGTGCGGCGGAGGTCGCCGACAAAGGCCTGGTAGCCCTGAATGCCACCGCAGATGAAGAGGGTCCCGAAGGCGGCCAGCGCCATCAGGCTAAGACCCGGCGAGATAGGGGTCCGGTCCCTGCAGCACCAGCGCCGGATTGAGCACGAAGAAGAACGGAATGAAGTAGATGATGCTGCCGACCCACATCGATTCCCAGCCCGTCTTCATCGCCGGCGATCCTGCTATGCCTGCCGCGGCAAACGAGGCGATGGCGACCGGCGGCGTGATCGAGGACAGCATGCCCCAATAGAAGATGAACATGTGGATCGCCATCTTGTTGAGCCCGAGCTTCTCCAGCGCAGGCGCCACCAGGATGGCGAGGAAGATGTAGCAGGCCGTGGTCGTCAGCCCGAGCCCGAGCACGAGGCTCGTGAAGGCGCACATTACCAGCAGCAGGAAGGCGTTGTCGCCGGCAATCCGCAGCAGGTCGTTGGCAAGGCTCGATACGACGCCGGTCATGGAGAAGGCGCCGATCAAGAGGCCGCAACCGGCGAGAATGCCGACCAGCTCGACGAAAGTACGGCCGTTAACCTCGAAGAACTTGCTGATGGTCGCAAGCGTCCAGCGCGTTTCCTTGGAGAACAACTGGTTCAGCACCAACAGCAGCGCCGTCGCATAGAACGGGGCGTGGCTCTCGCGCTTGAAATGCAGGAGCATCACGATCAGCAGTGCGATCACGAAAATGTAGAACCAGCCTTCCTTGATTGTATCCCAGATCTTCGGCAGCTCGGCGCGTGGAATGCCCAGCAGTTTGTGCCGGGCGGCATAGGAATCCACCTGCATGAACAGGCCGATATAATAGAGTGCGGCAGGAATGATCGCGGCGACCGCGACCTCCGCGTAGCTGACATTGAGGAACTGGGCGATCACAAACGCCGTCGCGCCCATCACGGGCGGTGCCAGCACCGCGCCGGTGGAGGCGCAGGCTTCGATGGCTCCGGCATAGGAGGCGCGAAAGCCGCTCTTCTTCATGACCGGAATGGTCATGGTGCCCGCGGTGAGCACGTTTGAAATGATCGAGCCGGACATCATGCCGAGCAGGCCGGAGGCGAAGATGCACACCTTCGCGGCACCGCCACGGAAGGTGCCGCACAGCGCAAAGGCGATGTTGATGAAGAATTTTCCGGCGCCGGTCATCATCAGCGCGGTGCCGAACACCAGGAAGCCGATCACGGTGTCGGCAAAGGCCTGGATCGGAATACCGAGCAAGCTCTCGCCGGACAGCACGTGATAGGAGGTTGCCTGCTCGAGCGTCGATTCCGTGCCGCGGAACGGGCCGAGCCATTTGGCGTCCGCAAACAGCGGATAGACGGTGAACGGCAATACGCTGAGCAGCAGGCTCCAGCCGCCGGTGCGGCGCAGCGCTTCCATCAGCACGAACCACATGATGAGACCCGCCACGATGACGTATGTTGGCGCGCCCCCAAATTCCCAGCCGGCTTCCGCCGCCTTGCGGACGGTCCGCATCAGCACGATGGACGAGCCGAACGTCACGAAAAAGAAGAGCAGGTCGTACCAGGGGATGCGGTCGAGCGGTGCGGTCTCCGTTCCCGGAAAGATCAGGAACGTGAACGGCAGCATCAGCGCGATCAGCAGGTAGAAATATTCGGTATTGAGCTGGGTGTAGCCGATGAAGAAGCGCAGCGAGAATTGCTGGTTGATGCAGAGCAGGATGGTGGCGGCGGTCGCCACCACCAAGCGCCCAGCGCCAGGCCCCGCGCAGCGTGCGCACGCGGGTGACCTCGGCTTCCTGCATATTGGCGTGGGGATCGTCGAACACGACCTTCCTCGCCGCCGCCGCTGTGCTGTCGGATACCACAGACATCATCGATCCCCCGTCGTCTCGCGCCAGCTCTGCAGTTATTCGAATCCGTTGGGCATGTTCGCCTTGGCAAGCGCCGCGGCCCGTGCCTTGACCCAGCCATCGAAGAAGGTCTTGTCGTCGGAAGGTGGGTTAGTCTTGTTGTAACTCGCCCAGGCAGTTGCCAGCACGTCCTGGCGCTTGTAGAGCCCGTTATTATGGGCCTCCTGCTCGGCGGTCCACTGACCGGCTTCCTTCAGCGCCTTGACTGCGCCGGGATGAACCGGAACTGCCCAGTTCTTGGTCTGGCGGCTTGCCGCGAGGCCGCCGGCGCCGGGAGCGGAGTCCTTGTAGGCGTCATAGCCGTCAATCATCGCCTTGGCGATCGCATAAACCTCGTCCTGTGGCTGGGATGTGTAGGCGACGTAGATCGGATAGGGGAAATTGCCGAGTTCGACCGGCTTCTGCGGCGAGATGCCGGCGCCGCACGTTGCAAGATGCGGGAACATGTAGGAAGCGATCTTGTTCACGCGGGCCCAGCCTGCCGTGTCGCTCTTTGGCAATGGAGGCCAGACGATGCCGCGCGGCGAGGTTTCGGCTTCCTTGGCGGGGCCGGTGATGGTGGTGCCGAACGCCGCATCGACGTCGTTGTTGATCAAGCCCTTCCACATCGCGCCGTAGCTGGCAAATTCCACGATCTTGACGTCGTTCTGCGTCAAGCCGGCGAAGGCGAGCACGGCCAGCGCATTCTGATTCAGTGCAGGCGAGCCGACGACAAAGCCGATGCGTTTTCCCTTGAGGTCCTTGACCTCCTTGACGCCGGTATCGGCGGCGACGCCGAGCGCGCCGGAATTGCAGTCCACCGAGGACAGGATGAGCTGCAGAGCCTGCGGCCCCCATTCCCTGGCGCCGAACTCGAACATGCCTTCTTGCGCGAAATACGATCCGGTGCCCATGGCGGAAGCAACTGCGCGCTTGGCGCGCAGCGGGGCAAGGCGGGCAACGTCGTTGCCCGCCGGCAGCACGCGGACCTCGCTGCCGTATTTGTCTTTCATCATCTTGCCGACACCAACGGTGATGTTGAAGCCGGCGGTGCCGGTGTCATAGGCGGTCATCGTCATGGTCGACGGCAGCTTGACATCCCCGGCGCGCGCGGGCGCGACGGCGATCAGCGAAAGCGAGGCGAGAACCACAGGCGAAAGCGCCAGTATCCGGTGGATCATGTTCCCTCCCACGATGCTTCGCCGAGCAACGCCTGCCCGGCGCATGAGCTATTGCTCGAACCCGTTCGGCATGCTGGCCTTGGCCAGTGCCGAGGCGCGGGTCTTCATCCAGCCATCGAGAAAAGCTTTTTCGTCGGACGGCGGATTGCCCTTGTTGTAGTCCGCCCAGGCCGAGGCCAGCACGTCCTGCCGCTTCAGGAGCGCGTTGTTGTGGGCTTCCTGCTCGGCCGTCCATTGACCGGCTTCCTTCAGCGCCTTCACCGCGCCGGGATGCACCGGCACCACCCAGTTCTTGGTCTGGCGGCTGGCGGCAAGGCCGCCGGCGCCGGGCGCGGAGTCCTTGTAGGCGTCATAGCCGTCGATCATCGCCTTGGCGATCGAATACACCTGAGCCGGCTCCTGCGACGCATAAGCCACGATAGATCGGGTAGGGGTAGTTGCCGAGTTCGATCGGCTTCTCCGGCGAGATGCCGGCGCCGCAGGTCGCAAGCTGCGGGAAGAAGAACGAGCCGACCTTCTTCATGCGCGCCCAGCCGGCGGTGTCGGCCTTGGGCAGCGGCGGCCACATCAGGCCGCGCGGCGAAGTCTCTGCTTCCTTTGCCGGACCGGTGATAGTGGTGCCGAAGGCCGCATCGACGTCGTTGTTGACGAGGCCCTTCCACATCGCGCCGTAACTTGCGAACTCCACGATCTTGACGTCGCTCTGCGTCAGGCCGCCGAAGGCGAGCACCGCGAGCGCGTTCTGGTTCAGCGCCGGCGAACCGACGACGAAGCCGACGCGCTTGCCCTTGAGGTCCTTTACTTCCTTGACGCCGGCATCTGCGGCGACGCCGAGCGTGCCGCAATTGCAGTCGACCGACGACAGGATGAGCTGGAGCGGCTGCGGTCCCCATTCCTTGGCGCCGAACTCGAACACGCCTTCCTGCGCGAAATAGGATCCGGATCCCATTGCGGAGGCGACCGCGCGTTTGGCGCGCAGCGGTGCCAGGCGCGCGACGTCGTTGCCGGCGGGAAGTACGCGCAGGTCGGTGCCGTATTTGTCCTTCAACATCTTGCCGACGCCGACGGTGATGTTGAAGCCTGCGGTGCCGGTGTCATAGGCGGTCATCGCCATGGTCGGCGGCAGCTTGACGTCGTCGGCACGCACGGGCGCGAGGGCTCAGCGAAAGCGAAGCGAAAACGACAGGCGAAAGCGCCAGCATCCGGCGGATCATGTTTCCTCCCACGTGGTTTCGCTGAGCGAAACTTGTTCTTGTTGGCTGGATCCTCGTCGTCGCTTCGTCGCGATGACAATGTCCGAGCGATTAAACGCTCAATCCGGTGTGCGGAACAGGCAGATTGTCGCGGCCAAAAGTCTAACGTCCGGTATGCTGCTCCCTAGGTTTCGACGATCGCGATCGCCTGTCCCTCGGCTACGACGTCGTCGAGCTTGACGAGTATCGACTTCAGTGTTCCCGCTGCAGTCGCGGCAACCGGAATTTCCATCTTCATCGCTTCGACGAACGCGATGTCGTCGCCGTCGCCGACGCTAAGGCCCACCTCCACCGGAAGTGCACATACGCGCCCGGCGACTTCAGTCACGATCTTGATCTCTGGCATTCCACGCTCCAGCCGTCCGCCGACGGCCATGCATCCATCGCAGCGGCTTTTTGTTGTGGACGCAGATTGCCTGAGGTAGCTTGTTCTGCAAGTGGAATTTTATTCCGCACGGCGGAATGGGAGCCATGCCATGGGAAGACGCTCGGAACGGCTCAGCAGGCAGGGAATGCCTGGCGGCGATATCGCCGGCGATGGCGATGTCATTCAGGTGGTGTCGCGCGCCTTCGATGTGCTGCGTTGCTTTGAGGGACATGAAGCCCGCCTTGGCAATCTGGAGATTTCCAATCGCTGCGGCTTGCCGCGATCGACGGTGTCGCGGTTGACGCACACGCTGACGCGAATGGGCCAGTTGGTTTACCTGCCGCGCGATCAGAAATATCGCATCGGACCGAGCGCGGTCGCGATGAGCACCGCAATGATGAAGGGCTTGCAGCTTCGCAACCTGATCAGGCTGCGCCTGCAGGATGTCGCCGAGCATTTGCCGGGCACCGTCGGCTTCGTCATCCCCGACCGTTTCCAGCTCGTCTATCTCGAATTCGCACGGGCTGCGAACGCGCTTGGCCTGCACGAGAGCACCGGCAGCCGCATCAGCATGGCGAGCACGGCCGCCGGCCATGCCTATGTCGCGGCGCTGAAGCCGGAAATCGGCGATGCGCTGATCACGGAGATGGAGCGTGAGACTGCCCGACGCCGCACGACTGCTGCGGCCGAGCATCGAGGGCGACCGTCGCCATTTGCGCGAACACGGCTACGTCACCGCATTCGGAACGTGGAGCCCGCATATCAACGGCTGCGCGGTGCCGCTATGGTCGCCGCAATACCAGACCTATGTCGTTGTCACGATCGGCCTGCTGTCGGCGATGTATGACGGCAAGCGGGTGCACAAGGAGGTGGCGCCGCGGATGCTCGACCTTGCCGCCGCTGTCTCCGCGCTGATCGAAGGCGACGGTGACATTTTTGCTAACCGGCTGGAGCGAAAATCGATCGCCGTGCCGGCGCACAATAATAATAAGATAGCGACGGAGGATGCGGATGATCTGGAAGCCGGAGCTCGACGACCTCGCGCGGCGCGAAGCCTTCGCGCGCGAGATGGGAGGCGTTGACAAGGTCAAGCGACAGCGTGACCAAGGCCGGCTCACCGTTCGTGAGCGCATCGACAAGCTGACGGACAGGGACAGCTTCCACGAGATCGGCGCCGTCTCCGGCATCGGTGAATACGACGAACAAGGCGAACTCAAGCAACTGACACCGGCGAACTGCGTGTTCGGCCGCGCCAAGGTCGATGGCCGCACGGTGGTGGTGGTCGGCGACGATTTTACGGTGCGCGGTGGCTCGGCGGACGCGTCGATTTCCACAAAACCATTGATGGCGGAGGAAATGGCGCATGACTTCCGTCTGCCGATCATCCGCGTCATCGAAGGCTCCGGCGGCGGCGGGTCTGTGAAGACGATCGAAACCAGGGGAGCCGCCAATCTGCCGGGCGGCGTCGGTGGCACGCGCTGGTACTGGTATACGACCGCCAATTTGGCGCGCGTGCCGGTGGTGGCGCTGGGCCTGGGGTCGGTCGCCGGCCTTGGTGCGGCGCGGCTGGCTGCGAGCCATTACTCCGTGATGACGAAGAACTCTGCGATGTTCGTCGCCGGGCCGCCGGTGGTGAAGCGGCTCGGCCAGGACCTGACCAAGCAGGAACTCGGCGGCGCCGACATCCAGACTCGCGCCGGCGGCGTCGACCATGCGGTCGAGACCGAGGAAGAAGCGTTCGAATGCGCGCGGCGCTTCCTCTCTTATCTGCCTTCGTCGGTCTACGATCTGCCGCCGAGCACGCCATGTACGGATGATCCGGCGCGCGCGGAGGAGGCCTTGATGAAGGCAGTGCCGCGCAACCGCCGACAGGTCTACAAGATGCGGCCGGTCATCGACGCTGTCGTCGACAAGGGCTCGTTCTTCGAGGTCAATTCGAATTTCGGCCGCCCGATCATCGCGGGGCTGGCGCGGCTGGAAGGGCGCGCGGTGTTCCTGCTGGCGAGCGACCCCATGCATTACGGTGGCTCATGGACCGCGGAGGCCTGCCAGAAGGTGGTGCGCTGGGTCGATTTCGCCGAGACATTCCACCTGCCGATCGTCTATCTGATGGATTGCCCCGGCTTCATGATCGGGCTCGACGCGGAAAAATCCGCCACCATCCGCCACGGCGTGCGCGCGATGGCCGCGGTCAACCAGACTACGGTGCCCTGGTGCACCATCATCGTGCGCAACGCCTTTGGGGTGGCCGGCGTCGTGCATCAGCCCGCTAACCGGTTTTCGATGCGCTATGCCTGGCCGTCGGCCTATTGGGGGTCGCTGCCGCTTGAAGGCGGTATCGAGGCTGCGTACCGCGCCGAGATCGATGCGGCCGCCGATCCCGCAGCTAAGCTGAAGGAAATCGAGGATCGCCTCAACAAGCTGCGCTCGCCGTTCCGTTCAGCCGAAAAATTCTGGGTGGAAGAGGTGATCGACCCCCGCAAGACGCGCGCGCTGCTGTGCGAGTTTGCGCGTCTCGCCGAACCGCTGCGCACGCCGGGCCCGCCCGCCGGTATGACGACGCGGCCGTAGTTGTTCCTCGTGACGAGGAGCCGCGTCTTCGCTTGAGCGATGCTGTCTCCGGTCGCCCGCTTGACACAAATCAACGCAAGTCATCTTCTCGCGGTTGAAGCTTACCATCGGGCGGAACAATCGGAGTTGCGCGAGCGGTAATTCCGCTCCGCCTACATGACTAGGATGAACACCACACCTGCAACTATCCATGTAGTTGACGACGATCCATCATTTCGCGCTGCGGTTGCTCGGTTGCTCCGGGCTGCCGGTTACCAGGTCGTGGTCCATGAATCCGGCCACCAACTTCTGGCCAATCCGCCGGGTGCGGAAGCAGGATGCATATTGCTCGACATGCGCATGCTCGGCCTCGATGGGCTCGACGTGCAGGAGCGGTTGAATGCGATCGGCTGCAGCCTGCCTGTCCTGTTCCTGACCGGGCACGGGAGTGTTGAGTCCAGCGTGCAGGCGATCAAGGCTGGCGCTGAGGATGTGCTGACAAAGCCGGTGTCGAAAGCCACGTTGGTCGCGGCCATCGAGCGGGTCCTCGTGCGTTACCGTGAGCGCATCGACCGCCGCTCGGAACTGGCAATCCCGACGGGGACCTCATCACCGGCCGATCCTCCTGTCGAACCCGCGGGCGGGCTGGACGCGCGCTTCTGCGAGGTCATGGATGTCGCCCCGGTGATGATCTGGGTTTCCGGCCCGGACAAGCAATGCATCTGGTTCAACCGACCATGGTTGGCTTTTACCGGGCGCGACATGCAGCAGGAGGTCGGTAATGGCTGGGCGGAGGGCGTTCATCCCAAGGATTTCGATCGTTGCCTTGAGACCTATGTCAGCCACTTCGACGCTCGGAAGGAATTCCGAATGGAGTACCGATTGCGCCGGCATGATGGCATCTATCGCTGGATTGATGACACGGGAATTCCGCGCTATGCGCGCGACGGTTCCTTTCTTGGATACATCGGCTCCTGCACCGACATCCACGATTACAGGGAAACTCAAAGCGAGCTACGACGTCGTCTCATCGAGATCGCGCGGTTGACGCGACGTGCCGACGCCGCGGCAATCGCCTCGTTGTTTGCGCACGAGTTGAACCAGCCTTTGGCGGCCATCCTGAGCAATCTCGAGACCGCAGAGCTGGAGGTTGAAGGACTTCCTGCCCCGGTTGGCGCGCTGAGCGACATCCTGGTCGATATTCGTCGCGACAACCTGCGTGCTGCGCAGATCATTCGTCAAATGCAGAACCTCCTGCGAAGCGAGGAGCCGGAAGTTCAAAGGATCGACTTGAATGACGTTGTGGGTGTTGTTCATGAAATTTTGAAACCGCATGCGGCTGAGGCAGGGGTCGAAATGAAAGTGCAGCCCTGGCAAAGCATGCTGGCGGTGCGCGCCGATCCCGCCTGGCTGCAGCAGGTCGTGTTGAACTTGGCGTTGAATGCAATGGAAGCCACGGTGAATAATTTCCCGGGCCGTCGCCTCATTGTGATGGAAACCCGGCAAGCCGGTCAGTCCAAGGCGGAGCTTTCCGTTTCGGACACAGGAACAGGCATTCCAGCCCAGCAGCTTGCAAGCATCTTCGAACCGTTCGCTTCCAAGCGCGGAGGTGCGGGGCTTGGGCTGTCCACGTCGCGCGGAATTGTCGAGGCGTTTGGCGGAAAGATCTGGGCAGAGAACAACGCCGGCGGTGGCGCGGTTTTTCAGTTCGCGTTGCCATTGATCGGCGCATAGGTCGCCGCGGCGAGCTTGCGCGACGCCGGAGTTCTCGAGCTAAAGCACGACGTCAGGTGCCGATCACCTCAAGCCGGCGCGGCCGCGGTCACGACGGCCGGCTTCGGCGCCGGCCGTGAGATCGCCAGCACGATCAGCGCTGCGAAGATACAGAGCGCGCCCGCGACGAAGAACGCCGGCAAGTAGGTGAGGTACACCGTGCGCGACAGACCGCCGCCGAACGCCGCGACGCCAGCGCCGAGCTGGTGACCGGCAAAGATCCAGCCGAACACCAGGTTGGCGCGCTCGGCGCCGAAGCGCTGCGCTGTCAGCCGCACTGTCGGTGGCACGGTGGCGATCCAGTCGAGCCCATAGAAGACCGCAAACAGCGACAAGCCATAGAAGGTGAAGTCGGTGAACGGCAGGAACAGCAGCGACAGCCCGCGCAAGCCGTAATACCAGAACAGCAGCCAGCGATTGTCGTAGCGGTCCGACAGCCAGCCCGAGATGATGGTGCCGAAGAAATCGAAGATGCCCATCGCGGCAAGCAGGCCTGCGGCCTGCACCTGCGGGATGCCGAAATCGAGGCACATCGGGATAAGGTGCACCTGGACGAGGCCGTTGGTGCTGGCGCCGCAGATGAAGAAGGTGGCGAACAGGATCCAGAATACCGACGACTTCGAGCAGTCGCGTAGCGTGCCAAGCGCAGCCGCCATGATCGGCGTATTGTTCGGTGGCGGCGCGGGAAGGGGTTCGGTGCCCTCATCGCCGAAGGGACGCAAGCCCACGTCGCTTGGACGGTCGCGCATCACAAGCAGCACCGCAAAGGCGGCAACGCCGAGCATCATGCAGACGAGGCCCAGTGCGACGCGCCAGCCGAGTTGCTCGGTGATGGCGGCAAGCGCCGGCAGGAACAGCAATTGCCCGGTCGCGACACTCGCAGTGAGGATGCCGACCACGAGCCCGCGCCTTGCGACGAACCAGCGGGTGGCGATGGTGGCGCCCAGCACAAGCGCGGTCATGCCGGTGCCGACGCCGATGACGACGCCCCACAGCAGCATCAGCTGCCAGACTTGTGTCATGAACAGCGATCCGACGAGGCCCGATACGACGACAAGCTGTGCGACCAGCGTGACGTTGCGCAGGCCGTAGCGATTGAGCAGCGCCGCCGCGAACGGCGCCATCAGGCCGAACAGGATAAAGCGGATCGACAACGCCGAGGAGATTTCGGCGTTGCTCCAGCCGAATTCCTTCTGCAGCGGCACGATGAACACGCCGGGCGCGCCAACCGTGCCAGCGGAGATCAGCGCAGCCAGGAAGGTCACGCCAACCATCACCCAGCCGTAGTGGATATTGCGGCGGGACAGGGTGGCCGCGAGCCAGTTCGAGATCATTTCGTTCAAGAATCCTGTTGGGTGGTTATCGATTTATTCTGACACGAGAGCGGACATGGCCGAAATGCCAAACCTCCCTCGATTTCAGGACAATGTGTTTAGTGCACCAGGCGTTCAACGGCGATGGCGGTCGCTTCGCCGCCGCCGATGCAGAGCGAGGCGATGCCGCGCTTCAGATTGTTGGCTTCCATGGCATGCAGCAGCGTCACGATCAGCCGCGCGCCGGTAGCACCAATGGGGTGGCCGAGCGCGCAAGCGCCGCCATTGATGTTGAGCTTTTCTCTGGGAATACCAAGATCGCGCTGCGCGGCCATCGCGACCACCGCAAAGGCCTCGTTGATCTCGAACAGGTCGACATCGCCGACGCTCCAGCCGACTTTGTCGAGCAGCTTGCGGATCGCCGGGATCGGCGCGGTCGTGAACCACTGCGGCTCCTGGCTGTGGGTGGCGTGGCCCTTGATCTCGGCGAGGATGGGCAGGCCTTCACGGTTCGCAAGCGAGCGCCGCGCCAGAATCAGCGCAGCCGCACCGTCGGCATTGGCGGAGGAGGCCGCCGGGGTGATGGTGCCGTTGGTGCGGAAGGCCGGCTTCAGGCCGGGAATTTTGGCAGGGTCGACCTTCAGCGGATGTTCGTCATTGGCGATGACGCGCGGACCGGCCTTCTCGACGATCGTGATCGGCGCGATCTCGGCCTTGAAGGCGCCGCCTTCAACGGCCTTGCGGGCGCGGGTCAGCGTCTCGATCGCGTATTTGTCCTGGTCGGTGCGGGTGAACTGATAGGCTTCGGCGGTGGCTTCGCCGAAATCGCCCATCGATCGGCCGGTCTCATAGGCATCCTCCAGCCCGTCCATCATCATGTGATCGATGATGCGGTCATGACCGGCGCGATAGCCGCCGCGGGCCTTGGCCAGCAAATAGGGCGCGTTGCTCATGCTCTCCATGCCGCCGGACAGTACGATCTCCGCCGAGCCGGCATGGATGATGTCGTGCGCCAGCATGGTCGCCTTCATGCCGGAGCCACAGACCTTGTTGATGGTGGTCGCGCCGGTGGCGTCGGGCAGTTCAGCGCCGCGCGCCGCCTGGCGGGCGGGCGCCTGACCCTGGCCGGCCGGCAGCACATTGCCCATGAAGACCTCGTCGATCCGCTCCGGCTTCAGCTTTGCGCGCTCCAGCGCCGCACCGATGACGTGGGAACCGAGCTTATGGGCCGCAAACGGCGACAAATCGCCCATGAAGCGGCCGAGCGGGGTGCGGGCAGCGGACAGAATGACGACGGGATCATTGGCCATGAGGGGCTCCCAGGGGCTCGGAGATTCTATGAAATGATATCCATCATATGATGCGCCGCAAAAAATGCAACGCACCATGCCATGACAAATTGTCGTGTTCGCATGAATTGGCGGAAGGCTGATCTAGCCGAGGTCTTCCAGCGCCGTCGCTACGGCCTTCCTGAAGGTAGCGATATCGCCCATCTCGTGGGCGAGCACCAGCGCAAGCCTGGTCAGGAATAGCGTCTCTTTCTGTTCACCGGCGGTGTCGATCGCGGTTGCCAGCGCCTCATAGGCGGCCTCGAGGTCGTCAAACGGCATCTGGCTCATGGCTTGGCAATCCCCAGGCAAAGGCGGGCGGTCCGCAGCACTTCGTCGGCGGCAACAGCCTTCCAGCGTCCGGCGATGTGCAGATCGGGGCGGAGCAGATAAAGCGTACCGGGTCCGGCGTTGAACAGGCGGGCGATGTCGCCGTCGCTGTCGTCGATCGAGCCGGGCGCCGCGCCGCCGCGCCGGATGATGAGCGCGACAAAGCGATTGTCGAGCGCGCGAAGCTGGTCGAGCAGGGATGCCTGTTCGGCGTTCGGTGCAGCCTCGCAGAATAGCAGGGCCGTCAGGCCGTAACCGGCACCATCGAGCAGGAACGACCCGTCGGGGAGTTTTGCGTTGAGAGAAGCGCTGCCGCAAGCCGGGCCCGACGCAAACTCCGCGTCGCGGCCGGGGAAGGGCGTCAGCGGGCTTGCCGAATAGGTGTAGGGCTGCATCTGGCGCGGGTTGGCAAGCCCGCGGGGAAACTCGTGCTTGAGGCTGAGTGACAGTGCGGCCTCGCGTGCCAGCCGCCAGCCGCGGGTCGGCGGGGTCATGAAGCGGGTGCTCTTGGTCGCGTTCGCAAACACGTCGAGCGTGGCGCCGCGCCGCTCCGGCGAATAGCTGTCGAGCAGGCTGTCGGCTGCGTTGTCCTGCAGCATGCGGGCGAGTTTCCAGGCGATGTTGTCGGCATCGGCAAGGCCGTTGTTGAGGCCGCGCACGCCGAAGATCGGCACGATGTGGGCGGCATCGCCGATGAAGAACACCCGGCCGTGGCGGTAGTCGTCGAGGCACAGCGTGTTGGCGGAGTAGACGCTCCACCATTCCAGTTCCCACGGTTTGATGTGGCCGATATCGGCGAGGATCGCGGTGACGCGGGCACGGATGTTTTCCTCGCGCAGCGCTTCCTCCTCGCTCTCGCCTTCCTTGAGCTGGTAATCGACGCGCCAGAGATCGTCAGGCTGCTTGTGAATCAGCACGGTTCCGCCGGGATTGCCGCTGGGATCGAAGAAGGCGCGCCGCTCGGTCGGGAAGTCGTGGTCCATGCGGATGTCGGCAATGACGTAGCGGCCTTCGTAGTTTTCGCCCTTCAGGCGCAGCCCAAGCATGGTGCGTATCGGCGAGCGTGCGCCGTCGGCGGCCAGCACGTAATTTGCGTCAAGGCGGTAGTTTCCGGACGGCGTTGCGATATCGAGCGTGACGCCGTCATTTCCCGGCACGATCGCCGCCATCTCGCTCTGCCAGCGCATGTCGATGAGCGGGCAGGCCGCCACGGAATCGTGCAGGAATTTCTCGATGTATTGCTGCTGCAGATTATACATCGGCAGGTATTTCTCGCTCTCGGGATGCGCCATCTCGAGGCGGAAGATCTGCGTGCCGCGGTAGTAGCTGCGTCCAAAACGCCAGCCGAGCGATTTTGCGAGGAAAGGGGCGACGGCGCCGATCCGCTCAAGGATGTGCATGCTCGGCCGCGCAATGCAGATGGCGCGGCTGCCGTCATTAAAAGTGTCTTTGCGGTCAAGCAGGACGGATTTGACGCCGTGGCGCGCCAGCGCCAGCGCCGCTGTCATGCCGATGGGCCCGGCGCCGACGATCACGACCGGGTGAGTTGCAGCCCTGCCGTCGCGTTCGGGCGCATCGCCGACCGGGAAGATCGGGTAATCGAAGTAGAGGGAATTGAGAGGACCTTTGCCGGCGGGCCGCATGCGCGTGCTCTATTTCTTGCGGTCGAGAAAACCCTGCATCAGCCGTTGCGGCTCGCCTGACAGGAACGACTTGCCGAACACGCCGATGCTGAGATTGACCGACTCGGTCAGTGGCAATTCCTCCCACTGACGCAGCAGGTCTTTCTGAATGCGCAGCGCTTCCGGGCCGCATTCGAGCAGCGCGTGGATCGTGTGTTCGACCGCGGCATCCAGCCCGCCCGGTGGCGCCATTTTGTCGACCAATCCCCAGGCGAGCGCGGTCGGCGCATCGATGTTTTCCGCGGTCATCACCAGCCAGCGCGCGCGGCCAAAACCGATCAGCCGCGGCAGCAGCGCAGCGTGGATCACGCTGGGGATGCCGACCTTGACCTCGGGCATGCCGAACTTTGCGTCATGGGCCGCGATCCGGAAATCGCAGGCGGCCGCGACCTCGAGCCCGCCGCCGAGGCACCAGCCCGGCAGCCGCGCGATGACAGGGGCGGGGAAACGGCGCACCGCTTCGCAGAGATCGCGCAGGCGGGTGATGAAGGCTTCGGCGGATTTTTGCTCGAGCCTGGCCATCTCCTTGATGTCGGCGCCGCCGATCATGCTCTTTTCGCTTTGGCCGGTGAGGATCACGGCGCGAATGGCGCGGTCGGAGGCGAGCTTCTCGAAACCTTCGCGCACCCCGTCAGTGACGGCTGAACTCAGGATATTGAGCGAACCGGCGTTGCAGATCACGAGCCGCACCACGCCCCGGCCGTCGCGGTCGATGCCACAATGAGGGTTGAGCATTTCCATGGCAGTTTCTCGTTATAGGCGCGCGCTGAAGGTGTGCTGATGCCGCCACTTCCCGGCTAATGGCTGCCCTTGTCAAGGGCTGGGCGGGGCACGGATGGTTGCGCGCCGGCTGTCGATATTTTATATGATGTCCATCATTTAAATGGAGAACGATGATGACCGCTTCCGCCGCCCGCACCGACGTCACCGACCTGTTTGCGCCGACCCTGCGCCGCGAGCGGGTGGTGGATTGGCAGTCGCCGGGGCCCGCCGCGCGGGCGGCGATCGCGCTGTCCGGGATGGAAGCGATGTGCGCGATCCGCGATGGGGTGCTGCCGCCACCACCGATGGCCAAGCTGATCGGCTTTCGCATGGCCACGGTCGAGGCCGGCCGGATCGTGATGGAACTCGATGCGGACGAAAGTCTCGAAAATACAATCGGCTTGCTGCACGGGGCTAGCGCTGCCGCCTTGCTCGATACCGCCATGGGCTGCGCGATCTCTACCATGTTGCCGGCAGGCCAGACCTCGGTCACGCTCGACCTGAAGCTGACCTATCTGCGTCCGCTGTCGGTCAAATCGGGCACGATCCAGGCGGAAGGCAAGCTGATCAAGCTCGGTCGCCAGACCAGCTACAGCGAAGGTTTGGTGCGTGACGGCGCCGGTAATCTTGCGGTGCACGCAACCGCGACGTTTTCCATGCTCGGCGCGCCCGAAAAAGCGAAATAGATGCAGCTTTCTGCGCGCGCTGCTGTTATTATATGACTGTAGACATGTAATGGACTTTGCCCGATGCGGTACTCGAAAGAACACAAGCAGGAAACCCACGACCGGATCGTCAAGAAGGCGTCGGTCCGGCTGCGCGAAAAGGGTGCGCATGGCATCGGTGTCGCCGACCTGATGAAGGAGGCGGGGCTGACTCATGGCGGCTTCTACGCCCATTTCGATTCCCGCGATGCGCTGGTCATCGAGGCCTTCAACTATGCGATGGAGCGCTCCACCGAGCGCTGGCGCAAGCTGGCCGAAGGGATTCCGCCCGATAAACGCTTTGCTTCAATTGTCGAGGCCTACCTGACGCCGCTGCATCGCGACGATCCCGGCCATGGTTGCGCGATCACGAGCCTCGGCGCAGAGATCGCCCGCGAGAGCCCGAGGACGCGCAAGGCGTTCGCCGCGAAAATCGAGGATATGATCGACATGATGTCCGATCATCTTCCTGATGTGCCGCGCAAGACCGCACGCAAGCACGCCATTGCCGCTCTCGCCACCATGATGGGGACACTGGTGCTGTCGCGCATCGCCGGCAGCGGCGAGTTCTCCGACGAGGTGCTGGCGGCGGGCCGGGAAACGGTACTGGCGCGAGCCCCGGCCAAGCCGGCCAGGAAGAAGTCCGGCACCAAACCGAACTAGGAGAGCGGTTGCTCGCCTCCTAGGATTTCCACACCGTCTCTTCTGTCCAGCCGAGTTCGCGGAACTCCGCCGTCCGCAGCGGCGCTTCCTCGATGGCAAAAAACTCGTCCAGTTGGGGCGGCGCTACGGCCGTTTCGGCGAGCATGGTGTGCGCCTGCCCCCGATGATGAATTTGATGCTGAAACAGATGCATCAGGAGGCGATCGCGGCGTTCGGTCTGCACCCGCGTATCGCGATTGACGCGCACGACTTCGTCGAGGCTGTCCGCAGTGAGGCCCTCGCAGACGCTGATCAGGCGCCGGTCGACGGCTGACTGCCGGCCGCGGAGATCGGCCACGGTCGTGCACGGCACCTGGTTCTCCCAGGCTTTCGGCCCGAGCCAACCGCCTTCGAGCGCATCGACGTAGAAATGATCGATGATCAGGATGTGATTGAGGGTTTTCTGCAGGCTGGGGAAGAAGCCGGTGCGAACCGCTTCGAATTCGGCCTGGGACAGGTTCTGGCAGGCGGCGAGCAAGCGATGGTTCGCCCAGGCATTGTTGTAGGCGAACGCCCGGTAGGTCTGAACGATGCTGGCGGACATCGGTAATCTCCACAAGTGCGACGTCAAATTGAACGCTACGGCCGGCTGCCGCCAAACAACGCCCGTTCGCGCTCCACCGTCTCGTAGATGTAGTCGGCAACCGCACGGATGCGCGCGAGATCCTTGCTGTCGGCGTGCATCAGAAGCCAGAACGTTCGCGAGATCGAAACTTCATCCGGCAGCACGGCGACAAGTTCCGGGTGAGCTGATGCCATGAAGTGCGGCAGCACGGCTATGCCAAATCCCGAGAGTGTGGCGTTGAGCTGGGCGATCAGATTGGCGCTGCGGAATCGGGCCGAGATTTTTGGCGAAATCTGCGGCAGATAGTCGAGCTCCGGCGTGAACAGCAACTCCTCGATGTAGGCGACAAAACGGTGCGCGGCGAGATCGGCGCGGCCGGTGATGTCAGGCGCTCGTGCGAGATAGGCCCGCGTCGCATAGAGGCCGAGGCTGTAGTTGAGCAGCTTGCGGCCGACGATGCGGCCTTCCTTGGGCATGGTGAGGCTGATTGCGATATCGGCCTCGCGCTTGGACAGGCTGAACAGCCGCGCGGTCGCGACCAGCTGCAGATCGAGATCGGGATACCGTTCGCCGAATGCGACCAGCCGCGCGGCGAGGAAGTGACTGCCAAAGCCGTCGGGTGCGCCGATCCGGACCGTGCCGGTCAGGTGCGCACGGGAGCCGCCGACCGCCTCCTGGTTGGCAACGATGGTTGATTCCATCGCTTCTGCGCTGTCGGCGACGCGCTGACCCGCTTCGGTGAGGAGGTAGCCGCTCTTGCGGCGATCGAACAGTTTTGCCGAAAGGCCATGTTCCAGCCGGTCGACACGCCGGATCACTGTGGCATGATCGACGCCAAGCTGCCGGGCGGCAGCCGACACCGATCCGCCGCGCACGATGGCGAGCACGAAGCGGAAGTCATCCCAGTCGATCGCGCTGTCTTGATCCTGCATTTCCGCACATCTAAGGTGCAATATCTCGGACTTGAATCCTGATAAAATGCAGGTCCAAAGGGTTTGTAAAGCGAACACGACCGGGGATCGACACGATCCAGCCGGGACCAGGGAGGATTTCATGCGCTCAATCGGACATTTCATCGGTGGCAAGGAAGTGAAGGGCACTTCCGGGCGCACAGCCGACGTTTGGGAGCCGATGACCGGCGATGTGCAGGCCAAGGTGGCGCTGGCCTCCAAGGCTGAGGTGAGGGCGGCGGTCGAGAATGCACGCACCGCGCAGGTCGAATGGGCCGCGACAAACCCGCAGCGCCGCGCCCGCGTGATGATGAAGTTCCTTGAGCTCGCCCAGCGCGACTACGACAAGCTCGCCGAGCGGCTCGCCCGCGAGCACGGCAAGACCGTTCCCGACGCCAAGGGCGACATCCAGCGCGGCCTCGAAGTCGTCGAGTTCGCCTGCGGCATCCCCCATCTGATGAAGGGCGAATACACCGAAGGCGCCGGCCCTGGCATCGACATCTACTCGATGCGCCAACCGCTGGGTGTGGTCGCCGGCATTACGCCGTTCAATTTCCCGGCCATGATCCCGATGTGGAAGTTCGCGCCGGCGATTGCCTGCGGCAATGCGTTCATCCTGAAGCCCTCGGAGCGCGATCCCGGCGTGCCGATGATGCTTGCCGAGCTCATGATCGAGGCCGGCCTGCCGCCGGGCATCCTCAATGTCGTCAACGGCGACAAGGAAGCGGTCGATGCCATCCTCGACGATCCCGACATCAAGGCGGTCGGCTTCGTCGGCTCCTCGCCGATTGCGCAGTACATCTATGAGCGCGCGGCCGCGAGCGGCAAGCGCTGCCAGTGCTTTGGCGGCGCCAAGAACCACGCCATCGTCATGCCCGACGCCGACATGGACCAGGCCGTCGACGCGCTGATCGGCGCAGGCTATGGCTCGGCCGGCGAGCGCTGCATGGCGGTATCGGTGGCGGTGCCCGTCGGCAAGACCACGGCCGACCGGCTGATGGAAAAGCTGATCCCGCGCGTCGAGTTGCTGAAGATCGGCACCTCGGTCGATCCCTCCGCCGACTACGGTCCGCTGGTCACGCGTGAAGCCGTCGACAAGGTCAGGAACTACATCGACATCGGCATCAAGGAAGGTGCAACGCTCGCCGTCGACGGCCGCGGCTTCAAGATGCAGGGCTATGAGAAGGGCTTCTATCTCGGCGGCTCGCTGTTCGACAATGTCACCAAGGACATGCGAATCTACAAGGAAGAGATTTTCGGACCCGTGCTCTCGGTGGTGCGCGCCAAGGATTACAACGAGGCGCTGGCGCTGCCGTCGGACCATGACTACGGCAATGGTGTCGCGATCTTCACCCGCGATGGCGACGCCGCGCGCGATTTCGCGGCCAAGGTCAACGTCGGCATGGTCGGCATCAACGTGCCGATTCCCGTTCCGATCGCCTATTACACCTTCGGCGGCTGGAAGAAGTCAGGGTTCGGCGACCTCAACCAGCACGGTCCGGATTCGATCCGCTTCTACACCAAGACCAAGACCATCACCTCGCGCTGGCCGTCTGGCGTGAAGGAGGGAGCGGAATTTTCGATCCCGACGATGAAGTAGCACGGGCTTCGTGGGCGGCGATATGCAGTTCGCTCTCAACGAGGACCAGATTGCGGTTCGCGAGATGGCGCGGGAATTCGCCGCGGAAAAAATCGCGCCGCACGCGATCCGCTGGGACGAGGAGAAGCATTTCCCGGTCGATGTGATGCGCGAGGCGGCAGGCCTCGGCATCGGCGGCGTCTATATCCGCGACGACGTCGGCGGTTCCGCCATGACGCGGTTCGATGCCGCGCTGATCTTCGAGGCATTGGCGCAGGGGTGCCCGACGGTGTCGGCCTTCATCTCCATCCACAACATGGCGTCGTGGATGATCGACGCGTATGGCAATGACGCGCAGCGCCACAGATGGCTGCCGAAACTCTGCACGATGGACCTGCTGGCGAGCTATTGCCTGACCGAGCCGGGCTCCGGATCGGACGCGGCGGCACTGCGCACCCGCGCGGTGCGCGACGGCGATCATTATGTGCTCAACGGCCAGAAGCAGTTCATCTCCGGCGCCGGGGCCGGCGATCTCTATGTCGTGATGGTGCGCACTGGCGCCGACGGGCCCGGCGGTATCTCGACGCTGGTGATCGAGGGCGATACGCCCGGCCTGTCGCTCGGCGCCAACGAGCGCAAGATGGGTTGGAATGCGCAACCGACCCGCGCGGTGATCTTCGAGAACGCGCGCGTGCCTGTCGCCAATCGCCTGGGTGACGAAGGGATCGGATTCAAAATTGCGATGGCCGGCCTCGACGGCGGCCGCATCAATATCGCAGCCTGTTCGCTCGGCGGCGCGCAGAACGCGCTCGACAAGTCGCTCGCCTACATGAAGGAGCGCAAGGCGTTCGGAAAGCGCCTCGATGAATTCCAGGCGCTGCAGTTCCGCCTCGCCGACATGGCAACGGAGCTCGAAGCCGCGCGCACGTTCGTCTGGCGTGCGGCTGCGGCACTCGACCGCAAGGATCCGGACGCGACGATGCTGTGCGCGATGGCCAAGCGTTTCGGCACCGATGTCGGTTTCGAGGTCGCCAACCAGGCGCTGCAACTCCACGGTGGCTACGGCTATCTCAGCGAATACGGCATCGAGAAAATCGTGCGCGATCTGCGCGTGCACCAGATCCTCGAGGGTACTAACGAAATCATGCGGTTGATCGTGTCGCGCAAGCTGATCGAGGGCGCATGATGAGCCAGGCTACTGCGCTGGCGGGCGCCGAGCCCGACCTGATCGCGCGGCGCGAGGGCTCCGTTGGCGTGATCCGGTTGAATCGCCCGAAGGCCATCAATGCGGTGACGCTGGAGATGTTTCGCGACGTCGACAAGGCGCTCGACGTCTTCGAGGCCGATCCTGCGGTCGCCGTGGTCCTGCTGGAAGGCGCTGGCGAGCGTGGTCTCTGTGCCGGCGGCGACATCCGTGCTCTCTGGGAGAGTTCGAAGGTCAAGGGCGATCTCGGCAAGATATTGTGGCGCGAGGAATACATCCTCAACGCCCGCATCAAGAAATTTCCGAAACCTTATGTGTCGTTCATGGACGGCATCGTGATGGGCGGCGGCGTCGGGCTCTCGGCGCACTCCAGCCATCGCGTCGTCACCGAGAAGACCAAGCTCGCGATGCCCGAGGTTGGGCTGGGCTTCTTCCCCGATGTCGGCGGCACCTGGCTGTTGTCGCATTCGCCGGGCGAGGTCGGCACCTATTTTGGGCTGACCGGCCAGACCATGAACGGTCCCGATGCGATCTATGCCGGCTTTGCCGACGCCGTGGTGCCCTCGGCAAAATTGCCTGACTTGCGCGAGGCGCTGACGAAGGTACGCGCGGGCGCCACTGCAGCGGATATCAAGGCGCTGATCGCGGGTTTTGCCACCGGTGAGACCTCAGGTCCCGTCGCCGCGCAGCGAGCGCTGATCGACAAATGGTTCGCTCATGATCGCATGCAGGACATTGTTGTGGCACTCCAGCAGGACGGCTCCGAACTGGCGCAGGCAACGGCAAAAGTGCTCGGCGAAAAATCGCCCCGCGGCATGGTGGTGACGCTGAAACTGCTGCGGCTGGCACGAAAGGCCTCGTCGCTGGAAGAGTGCCTGGTGCGGGAATATCGCGCGGCACTGGAAGTGTTTGCCAGCGATGACTTTCGCGAGGGCGTGCGTGCTGCGGTGATCGACAAGGACCGCAATCCCAAATGGTCGCCGCCTGATATCGAGGACGTGACGCCCGAGATGGTGGCGGCATATTTCGCCGAGATTGGCACGGACGAGCTGAAATTCCCTTAGATCAAAGAAACGCCGCAGCGGAGGAAACGGACATGGCAAACATTGCATTCATCGGCCTCGGCAATATGGGCGGACCGATGGTGGCCAACCTGGTCAAGGCTGGCCACAAGGTGACCGCGTTCGACCTGGTCGCAGCGTCGCGCGACCAAGCGAAGGCTGATGGCGCTGCGATCGGCGAGAGTGCTGCGGCGACCGTAAAGGGCGCGGACACCGTCGTCACCATGCTGCCGGCGGGAAAGCATGTGCTGTCGGTGTGGAGCGAGGTAGTGCCCGCGATGAAGCAAGGTGCGCTGATCATCGATTGCTCCACCATCGATGTCGAGAGTTCCAAGCAGGCGCATGCGCTGGCGGCGAAGCACGGTATTGGTTCGATCGATGCGCCGGTGTCCGGCGGCACCGGTGGGGCCAAGGGCGCGACGCTCACCTTCATGTGCGGCGGCGACGACAAGTCGTTTGCGGCGGCCAAGCCCGTGCTGGAGAACATGGGCAAGAAGATCGTGCATTGCGGCGGTGCCGGTGCGGGGCAGGGTGTCAAAATCTGCAACAACATGGTGCTTGCGGTATCCATGATCGCCTTGGGCGAAGCTTTTGCACTCGCCGAAAAACTTGGGCTGTCGCATCAGGCGGTGTTCGACGTGGTGTCGACTTCGTCGGGGCAGTGCTGGGCACTGACGAGCTATTGCCCGGTGCCGGGTCCGGTGCCGACGTCGCCGGCCAATAACGACTACAAGCCAGGTTTTGCGACCGCACTCATGGTGAAGGACCTCACCTTGGCCCAGGATGCGGCAAAGGCGTCCGGCGCGGCGACGCCGCTCGGCAAGCAAGCGCAGGAGCTCTACAAGGCGTTCGACGCGGCCGGTCACGGCGGGGTCGACTTTTCCGGAATTATCCAGCACGTTAGGGGCCTTGCCGGGAAAGCCTAATGACCAGCTTCAAGGACGCGCGCGCCTTTCTGCTCGAGCATCGCACCGACTATGATGCGGCGGTGAAGGGATTCCGCTGGCCCGATCCCGTGCCGTTCAACTGGGCGCTGGACTGGTTCGATGCGGAGCTGGCGAAGAAGGCCGAAAGTCGCGACCGCGCCGCGCTCTGGATCGTCGACGCCGCCAGCAGCAGCGAGACGAAGCTTTCCTTCGCCGAACTGTCGCGCCGCTCCAACCAGGTTGCGAATTTCCTGCGCGCGCAGGGACTGAAGCGCGGCGATCACCTTTTGCTGCTGCTCGGCAATGTGGTGCCGTTGTGGGAGACCATGCTGGCGGCGATGAAGCTTGGTGTGGTGGTGATTCCCGCCACGACGCTGCTGACGGCGGACGAACTGCGCGACCGACTCGACCGCGGCCGGGCGAAGGCCGTGGTGGCGACACAGGATCAGATTGCGAAGTTTGCCGGCCTCGGCGACGACAGGCTGGTGCGCATCGTCATCGGCGGGACAGGCAAGGACGGTTGGCTGCCGTTCGAGGACGCGGCGAAGAGCGTCGGCCACGTTTACGCCAGATGGCGTGACCAATGCCGACGATCCGATGCTGCTTTATTTCACGTCGGGCACCACAGCGAAACCGAAACTGGTGCGGCACAGCCAGCGCAGCTACCCCGTCGGCCACCTGTCGACCATGTACTGGCTCGGCCTGAAACCCGGCGATGTGCATCTCAACATCTCCTCGCCCGGCTGGGCCAAGCATGCCTGGAGCTGCTTCTTCGCGCCGTGGAATGCGGGCGCGACGATCTTCATCGTCAACCAGCCGCGTTTCGAGGCCAAAGGTCTGCTGTCGACCATCGGCCGCTGCGGCGTCACCACGCTGTGCGCGCCGCCGACGGTGTGGCGGCTGTTCATCCAGGAGAAGCTCGCCGACTTCAAAGTCGCCTTGCGCGAAGTCTGCGGCGCGGGCGAGCCGCTCAATCCCGAAGTGATCGACCAGGTGCGCGCGGCTTGGGGCCTTACCATCCGCGACGGCTACGGCCAGACCGAGACCACTGCGCTTGCCGGCAATTCGCCGGGCCAGAAGGTCAAGGTCGGCTCGATGGGCCGGCCGCTGCCCGGCTATCGCGTGCAGATCACGGACCACGACGGCCACGTCACCAAAGAGGGCGAGGTCACGCTGCTGCTTGGTGCGGATCGTCCCGCCGGGCTGATGCAGGGCTATCAGAGCGATGACGGAAGACTCTCCGGCGCCGCCGGCAGCCTCTATCGCAGCGGCGATGTGGTGTTTGCCGACGAGGAGGGTTATCTGACCTTCGTCGGCCGTTCCGACGACGTCTTCAAATCATCCGACTACCGCATCAGCCCGTTCGAGCTGGAGAGCGTGCTGCTGGAGCATGACGCGGTCGCCGAAGCTGCGGTCGTGCCGAGCCCCGACCCCATTCGCCTGGCAATCCCCAAGGCCTATGTGCTGCTGACGTCTGGCGTCGAGCGGTCGTCCGAAACGGCGCTGTCGATCTTCAAGCACATGCACACGCGCCTTGCGCCGTTCAAGCGCATTCGTAAGCTCGAATTGGTGACGGAGCTGCCGAAGACGATTTCGGGAAAGATCCGCCGCGTGCAGTTGCGCCGGCTCGAGCATGACAATGATCGCGCCGATCCGCTGCGCGGGCAGGAGTTCCGCGAGGACGAATTCCCGGAATTGCAGAAGGTCCGCACCGCCGGGCTGGAGACGAGCTAAATGAACGAGGTCTGGAAGAAGCCGCCGGTGTCGTTTGCGACCTATCAGGGCATGGTCGGCAAGGAGGTCGGCGTGTCGTCATGGCATCTGATCGATCAGGCCAGGATCGACGTCTACGCCGACGTGATCGAGGATCACCAGTTCATCCATGTCGACCCGGAGCGCGCGAAGAAGGAAACCGCTTACGGCACCACGGTCGCACATGGCTTCCTCACGATGTCGCTGATGTCGATCATGTCCTACGAGGTGATGCCGGTCATCGAGGGCACCACCATGGGCGTCAACTACGGTTTCGACAAGCTGCGCTTCATCTCGCCGGTGCGATCAGGCTCGCGCGTGCGCGGCCGGTTTCGTGCTGGCGGAAGCCAAGCTGCGCAAGCCAAAGGAATTGCAGTCCCGCACCAGCGTCACCGTCGAGATCGAGGGCGAGGACAAGCCCGCGCTGGTCGCCGACTGGATCGGGCTGATCTATTTCGCGTAGCCGCCCGGCCGTCATGGCCGGGCTTGACCCGGCCATCCATCCTCTTAAGAAGAACCATCTTTTTTGATGGATGCCCGGGTCATAGGCGAGCGGAAGCGACGCCGTCCTTCAGACGGCTATGCCCGGGCATGACGAGAAGCAGGAATCTTCGCATGACTATCAGGTTTGACGGACGCGTCGCCATCGTCACCGGCGCCGGCAATGGTCTCGGACGGGCGCATGCGCTGGGGCTCGCCAGCCGCGGTGCCAAGGTGGTGGTGAACGACTTTGGCGGCGCCCGCGACGGCTCCGGCGGCTCGCTTTCGCCGGCGGAAGCCGTGGTCGAGGAGATCCGCAAAGCCGGTGGGACCGCCATGGCTGACGGCGCCGACGTCTCCAACTTCACGCAAGTGAAGGCGATGGTGGAGCGCGCAACCAAGGAATGGGGCAGCGTCGACCTGCTCTGCGCCAATGCCGGCATCCTGCGCGACAAGTCCTTTAGCAAGATGGAAGTCGCCGACTTCGCAAAAGTGCTCGACGTTCATCTCGTCGGTACCTTCTACTGCTGCAAGGCGGTGTGGGACGGCATGCGCGAGCGCAATTACGGCCGCATCGTGCTGACGACGTCCTCCTCCGGTCTGTTCGGCAATTTCGGCCAGGCCAATTATGGAGCGGCCAAGGCCGGCATTGTCGGGCTGATGAACGTGCTTGCCGCCGAGGGCCGTAAGAACAACGTCCGCGTCAACACCATTTCGCCGACCGCTGCGACCCGCATGACCGAAGAGCTGTTGCCGCCGCAGGCGCTGGCGCTGATGCGGCCCGAGGCGATCACGCCCGCGGTGGAATATTTGCTCAGCGAGGACGCGCCGACCCGCACCATCATGGGCGCCGGCGCCGGGTCGTTTGCCGTGATCAAGATCGTGGAGACCGAGGGCATCAACCTGGCGCAGGCGGACTGGACGCCCGACGCCATCGCGGCACACTTCGACGAGATTTCGGACATGTCGACGGCGAAGGCGCTGGAAGGCGCGTTCGAGCAGACGCAAAAATATGTCGGCCATGCCGCCAAACGGGCAGGGGTAAAGCTCTGAGCGACGTTGCTGTCATCGGCGCCGGTCCCGCTGGCCTGATGGCGGCAGAGGTGCTGTCGCAAGGCGGCGCACGCGTCACCGTCTTTGACGGTATGCCATCCGCCGGCCGCAAATTTTTGATGGCCGGGCGGGGCGGATTGAACCTCACGCACAGCGAGCCATTGCCGGCGTTCTTGGCGCGTTACCGCGAAGCGGCGCCGCGGCTTGCTGATGTCATCGCGGTCTTTCCGCCCGATGCGTTGCGCACATGGAGCGAGGCGCTGGGACAGCCGACATTCGTCGGCAGCAGCGGCAGGGTATTCCCAAAGGCATTCAAGGCATCGCCCTTGCTGCGCGCCTGGTTGCGGCGACTTGATGCTGCCGGCGTACAGTTTGCGTTCCGCCATCGCTGGTCGGGATGGAACGGGCGAGGCCGCCTGCAATTCCGGACTCCGGAGGGCCCGCGGGAGGTCGCGGCGCGCGCGATCGTGCTCGCGCTTGGCGGAGCGAGCTGGCCGCGCCTTGGCTCGGATGGCGCGTGGGCGGAATTGCTCGCGGCGAAAGGCGCTGACGATCTCGCCGCTCAGGCCGGCCAATTCCGGCTTCACCGTCGCCTGGTCCGATATCTTTCGCGACCGCTTCGAGGGTCAGCCGCTGAAGGGCGTGGCGCTCGCTTTTGGATCGCATACCGTGCGCGGCGAGGCGATCATCACCCGAACCGGACTTGAGGGCGGCGCAGTCTATGCCCTGTCGGCCGAGCTGCGCGAGGCCATCTTGGGCGATGGCGAAGCGACGCTGAACATCGCACTGCGTCCCGATCTCGGTTCGGATGATCTCGCCAGGAAGCTGTCGGCGCCGAGGGGCAAGCAGTCGTTGTCAAATTTCCTGCGCAAGGCGGCAAACCTGTCGCCGGTCGCCATCGGCCTGCTGCAGGAGGCCGCAAAAGTATCCGGCACATCGCTGGCGTCGATGCCGCCAGCCGATCTTGCACGGCTCTTCAACGCCGTGCCCATCAAGCTCAACGGCGTCGCGCCAATCGCGCGCGCTATTTCATCCGCGGGCGGTGTCGCCTTCGAGGAACTGGACGCGGATTTCATGCTCCGGCGGCTACCCGGCGTGTTTGCAGCCGGCGAGATGCTGGATTGGGAAGCGCCGACCGGCGGCTATTTGCTGCAGGGCTGCTTTGCGACTGGCGTTGCAGCGGGGAAGGGCGCGCTGAATTGGCTGTCGCGCTAGCGTAGCTTCCCTCGCGCCGCGACCGGCAGCGTGCCGATGATCTCCTCGCCCCGCACCATCACCACCTCGTCCATCATGTTGACGACGACGCAGACGTGATTGGGCACGATTCGCACGATGTCGCCGACATTCGGGCGGGTGTTGCTGCGGGCAAGATCGAGGAAGCCGTGCTCTTCGGCAAAGCGTGCAATCCGCGCCTCGGGGTGTTCGAGGATCAGGCCGTGGCCGTCGAGCCCGCCACCGGTGTCCGAGGTCAGCGTCTTCGAGCCGGCATCAAGGATGCCGCGGTCGGGGCCGGCCCGGCTGACCACGGTGGAGTAGATGTTGAGTGCGCAGTCGTCCCAGGTCGCAACCCCGGCGCCGACCTGCATGCGGTCGTTGTAGATATAGGTCCCCGGGCGATGCTCGGTAGCGCCTTTCAGCTTGCCGACATTCTTCATGTTCGGCGTGCCGCCGGTCGACACCATGGTGGCATCGAGCCCGTGCGCGCGCACGCCGGCCAGCGCCTCGTCGAAGAATTTTTGTGCGTCCGTCCAGCCGGTCTCGGTCGGGTAAAGCATGAAGCCGGCAAACTTCAGCCCCTTTGAGCCCGCAACCTCCCGCGCCAGCGCAATCGCTTCCGCAGGCGTCTCGACGCCGGCGCGCTTGCGCCCCGTGTCGCATTCGATCACCACCGAGAGCGGGCGGCCCGAGGCGGCGGCGGCCCTGGGCAGGTCGGCGATCACGACGGAATTGTCGGCCGCAACGGTCATGTTTGCCTTGGCCTGCAGCGCGCCGAGCCGCGCCATTTTTTCTTCGCCAAGCAGATTGTAGCTGATCAGGATGTCGTCGATCCCGGCATCGGCCATCACTTCGGCCTCACCGAGCTTCTGGCAGGTGATACCCCTAGCACCGGCCGCGACCTGCATTTGCGCCAACAACGGGCTCTTGTGGGTCTTGATGTGCGGGCGGTTGGCGACGCCTGCCGCGTCGCAGGCCGCCTGGATGCGCGCGATGTTGCGTTCCACCCGGTCCATGTCGATGACGGCGCAGGGCGTGCCGTATTCGCGGGCGATTCTGGCGGCGAGGGATGTGGTCATGGAGAGTCCTCTTGGTTGCGCGTGTTCTTTCTCGCAAAACCGGTGCCCACTTTTGCGGAACACGCGCTATGCCTGTTCTATTTCTTCCCTAAGGACTTCCAGCTCCAGCCATCGATCTTCGGCCGCGACCAATTCCTTCTGCGCGGTGGCGATGGCGGCGGAAGCTTCATCGAATTTCTTGCGATTTTTGCGATAGAGATCGGGGTCGTCAAGCAGGCGCTGCTGCTTTGCGATCTCTCCCTGCAGCTTTTCGATCGTTTTGGGCAGGGTTTCCAGCGCGTGCTTTTCGTTGAAGCTGAGCCGTCGCTTTGGCGCGGGCGAGGGGGCCGATGTCTTGGCCTCCTTACGCTCCTCGGCGGGAGGCGCGGCCTTGACCGTCTCGCGGCTTAGGTCGGCGCGGCGCTGCAGCAGCATGTCGGAATAGCCGCCGGCATATTCGATCCAGCGGCCGTTACCCTCAGGCACGATCACCGACGTCACTACGCGATCGAGGAAGTCGCGGTCGTGGCTGATCAGGATCACGGTGCCTTCATAGTCGCCCAGCATCTCTTCGAGCACGTCGAGGGTTTCCAGATCGAGATCATTGGTCGGCTCGTCCAGCACGAGGAGGTTCGACGGCTTTGCCAGCGCGCGCGCCAGCATCAACCGGCCGCGTTCGCCGCCGGAGAGCGCTTCCAGCGGCGTGCCGCGCTGCAGTCTCGGCGAACAGAAAATCCTTCATGTAGCCGATGACGTGCTTGGGCTTGCCGCCGACGATGACATGGTCGCCGCGTCCGCCGGTCAAGGCTTCTGCCAGGGTCGATTTGGGGTCGAGGCTTTCGCGGTGCTGGTCCAGCGTCGCCATCTCGATATTGGCGCCGAACCGGATCGATCCGGCATCGGGTTCGATCGCGCCCGTCAGCAGGTTGACCATGGTGGTCTTGCCGGCGCCGTTCGGCCCGACAATGCCGATGCGGTCACCGCGCTGCACCCGGATGGAGAAGCCGTCGACGATCGTGCGCTCGCCAAAGGCCTTGCCGATGCCCTTTGCTTCAAGCACCAGCCGCCCGGATTTCTCGGCTTCGGCAGCGGCGAGATTGGCATTGCCGGTGGCGCCCTTGTAGGTCCGCCGCTGCTCGCGCAGCGCATGCAGATTGCCAAGCCGTTTGACGTTGCGCTTGCGGCGGCCGGAGACGCCGTAACGCAGCCAATGTTCTTCGTTGACGATCTTGCGGTCGAGCTTGTGCTGATCGCGCTCTTCTTCGGCCAACACCTCGTCGCGCCAGGCTTCGAAGGCAGCAAAGCCGCGATCGATCTGCTTGATCCTGCCACGGTCGAGCCAGGCGGTCGCACGCGAGAGGTTGGTGAGGAAGCGGCGGTCGTGGCTGATGATGACTAGCGCGGAACGGCGGTTGTCGAGCTCGGCCTCCAGCCATTCGATCGTCGGCAAGTCGAGATGGTTGGTCGGCTCGTCCAAGAGCAGGATGTCGGGCGAGGGCGCCAGCACGCGGGCCAACGCCGCGCGGCGGGCTTCGCCACCGGAAACATGGGCAGGATTTTCGTCGCCGGAAAGACCGAGCTGTTCGAGCAAATAACGCGCCTGATAGTGATCGTCGCCGGGACCGAGACCTGCTTCGACGTAAGCCAGCGTGGTCGTGTGCTGGCCGAAATCAGGCTCCTGCGGCAGATAGCGGATGGTAGCGCCGGGCTGCACGAAGCGGCTGCCGGCGTCTGACTCGACCAGGCCGGCGGCGATCCGCAGCAGCGTCGACTTGCCGGAACCGTTGCGGCCGATCAGGCAGACGCGCTCCTCGGCGGACACGCTCAGCTCGACGCCGGTCAGGAGCGGCGTGCCGCCAAAAGTGAGTGCAATATCCTTGAGCTGAATAAGCGGCGGCGCCATCAGCTTCGGTCCGGGGTAGGTTGCTCGGCGACGCGGCGCTGGATCCGCCGGATGGTCTGGTCAAGCGTGGAGAGAAAGGTCGAGCGGTCGCGCGGGTCGAACGATTTCGGCCCGCTCGTCTGCTCCCCCGACGAGCGCAGGTCGGTCATCAAATTGCGCACCGCGAGCGCCATGCCGATCGATGCTTCCGTGAACGGCTTGCCGTTCGGCGCCATCACTTCCGCGCCTGCCTTGACGCAGCGGCTCGCCAGCGGAATATCCGAGGTGATGACGATATCGCCCGGGCCCGCGCGCTCGGCGATCCAGTCGTCGGCGGCGTCCATGCCTGATCCCGCCGCGACGCGCTCGATCAGCGGGTCCTGCGGGACGCGAATGAATTTGCCCGCGACGACGCTGACGGGCAGGCCGTGACGGATCGCGACGCGATAAATCTCGTCTTTCACCGGGCAGGCGTCGGCGTCGACAAAAATGCGGGTACTGGACTGGCTCATTCCGCCGCGTGGTACTCCATCGGGGGCGGAATTGCGAGCAAAACCGAAGGTCGGAACACGCTTGCGCCGCGCGATTCTTTGCGTACCATCGGCCTTCAGAAAAACGCTGAAAACAAGAGGAAACGGCGCATGCCCAGCCGGATCGAAACCCACCGCGTCTCGGCCTACAACACGGCAAAGCAGTCGGAAAACAAGATGCACGACGACACCGTGGCCAAGCGCTTCGGCTTCAGCGGCGGCCTCGTGCCGGGTGTCGACGTGATGGCCTACATGATGCACATGCCTGTTGCGCGCTGGGGCCGTGCCTTCCTGGAGCACGGCCTGATCGACGCCCGCTTCCTCAAGCCGGTTTACGACGGCGAGACGGCCGATGTGACGGCGGAGGAGAATAACGGCGTTTTGGCGATCGAGGTGACCAGCCGCGGCGAACTCTGCGCGACCGGCAGCGCCACGTTGCCCGCTTCGCCGCCGTCGGTCGTCGCTCGCTGACTACCACGAGGTGTCGGCAGTTGCCGAACGCAAGCCCGTCAGTGCCGCGTCCTATGAAATCGGCAAATGGCTCGGCACGGCGCCCCGGCAGTGGGCCGGCGAGGCGGCGAAGGAGTATCTCGCCGACATCAGGGAGACCGACCCGATCTTCGTCCGCGAGGGGCTCGGCCATCCCGGCCTGATCCAGCGGGTGATGAATCGCGCGCTGGTCGACAACGCCATCCTGGGTCCGTGGATTCATGTCGGCAGCAAGATGCAGTTGCTGTCGGCAGCCAAAGCCGGCGACGAAATCACGGCGCGCGCAAAAGTGACCGGCAATTACGACAAGAAGGGCCATCGCTTCGTCGAGCTCGACGCGCTAGTCGTCGCCAACGGCACGACGCCGCTGGCGCATTGCTGGCACATCGCGATCTACCAGCCGCGCGAACAGGCGGCGGCATAGCAGGTACCGATCATGTCCATCACCATCGACTACTATCTCTCGCTCAACTCGCCCTGGACCTACATGGGCAGCGCGCTGTTTGCCGAGATTGCCAAACGAAACGGCGCCACGGTCAACGTCAAGCCTGCCAAGTTCGGGGCGATCTTCGAGAAGACCGGCGGGCTGCCGCTGCCCAAGCGTTCGCCGGAACGGCAGGCCTACCGGCTCGTGGACATGAAGCGATGGCGGGAAGTGCGCAATCTCCCGCTCACCTTGCAGCCAAAGTATTTTCCGAGCGACGACAGTCAGGCGACGCGCTTGGTGATCGCGGCGAAGCTCGCCGGCAAGGACGCGCACAGGCTGTCGCTCGAACTTGGACGGGCGCTGTGGGAGCGGGAAGAATCCTCGCCGACGCCGCAGCGATATCCGGCGCTGCCGCGCGCGCAGGGCTCGACGCGGCGGCGTTGCGTGCGGCCGGACCTTCGGATGCCGAGCTCGACAAACTGTACGACCAGTACACCCAGGAGGCGCTGGCGGCCGGCGTGTTCGGCGCACCGAGCTATGTGCTGCCCTCTGGGGAAATCTTCTGGGGCCAGGACCGGCTGGAACTGCTGGAGCGCGCGCTGAAGATGCCCGGTTAGCCTGCAGCGCGGCTTCAAATCGTAAAAATGCGGCCGGGATTGAGGATGTGATGCGGGTCCAGCGCGCGCTTTAGCGTGCGCATGGTCTCGATCTCCTCCGGCGTGCGGCTTAGCTTCAAATATGGCCGCCTGGCGATGCCGATGCCGTGCTCGGCCGAGATCGAACCGCCGAAATCGGCGGTGATGCTGTAGATGATCTCCTTCATCTCCTCATGCTTGTCGGCCGGCGGCGAGTATTTTGCGTTGACGTGCAGATTGCCGTCGCCGACATGTCCGAGCACGGTCATGACGGCATCCTTGTCGACTTTCTTGATCGCCTTTTCAATCGCGATGGTGAACGGCTCCATCTGGTCGATGGCGAGGCTGATGTCGGAGCCGACGCTGGGTGCGGTCGCCCGGCCGACCTCGACGCTGGAATCGCGAATCCGCCAGATCGCTGCAGCCGCGGCGCCCGAGCTTGCAATCGTTGCGTCGGTGATGATGCCTTCGCCCAGCGCTTCCTCGAGCAGCTTTTCAACGTCGGTGCGGAGCCGCTCGCCATCGCTCCCGGAGGATTCCATCAGGATGTAGAAGGGAGAACCAGCCGGCAGTGGGGCGACGACACCTTTCACCAGTTCGGTCGCGTAGCGGTAATAGAACTTGCACATCACCTCGAAGGCGGTCAGTTCGCCACCGAGCCGCTTGCGTGCAAGGCCGAGCAGCGCCCGGACCATGTCGAAGCTCGGCAGCGCACACAGCGCCACCTGCTGTTCGGCCGGCGCCGGGAAAATCCGCAAGGCGGCGCGCGTGACCACGCCAAGCGTGCCCTCGGTGCCGATGAACAATTGCTTGAGGTCGGTCCCGGTGTTGTTCTTGATGTACTTGCGCAGGCCCTTGAGGATGGTGCCGTCAGCCAGCACTGCCTCCAGCCCAAGCACGAGATCGCGTGTCATGCCGTAGCGGATGACGCGGTTGCCGCCGGCATTGGTCGAGATGTTGCCGCCGATCGTGCAGGTGCCGCGGGCGCCGAGATCAAGCGGATACATGAATCCGTGTTCCGCGACGCGCTCCTGCACGCGTTGCAGCGGCACGGCAGCCTGGGCGACGACGACCGCGCCACCGGTATCGATCTCCTCGATCGCGTTCATGCGCTCCATCGAGAGCACGATTTCGCCGGCCATCGGCATCGTCGCGCCGACGAGTCCGGTCATGCCGCCCTGGGTCGTGACCGGGACGCGAGCCCGGTGGCACATGCTGAGGAATTGCGAAACGTCTTCGGTCGTGCGGGGCCGCATCACTGCAATCGGCGGCGGGACGGGAACGCCGGAGATGTCGGTGTAATAGCGCGCGTCGATGTCGCTGCCCGTCAAAACCGTCGTCGCGTCGAACGCCGAGCGGAGATCGTCGATGATGGCGGTTTGCACTGGACGGAGCTCCCTCGGTAACTCTGGCAAGAGGCTGTCTTCAAGCCGCCTTCTTCGGTGCGTCCTTGATTGCGCGCCAGATCTTCTCCGGTGTCAACGGCATGTCGATCGAGGTGACGCCGTATTCGGACAAGGCGTCCAGCACGGCGTTGACGATCACGCACAGGCTGCCGGCGCATCCGGCTTCGCCACAGCCCTTGGTGCCGAGCGGATTCGATTTGGCCGGCGAGGGATGGTCGCCGACTTCCATCAGCGGCGCATCTTCCGCACGCGGCAGCGCATAGTCCATGAACGAGCCGGTGATCGGCTGGCCGGAGGAATCGTAGTTCACTTCCTCCATCAGCGCCTGGCCGATGCCCTGCACGACGCCGCCGTGCAACTGGCCTGCGACGATCATCGGATTGACGATGGTGCCAAAATCACTGATGCCAGTGTAGCGCACGACGCGCACCACGCCGGTGTCCGGATCGATCTCGACCTCGGCGACGTGACAGCCGTTCGGGAACGTCGAGGGCGTATCCTTGGTCGCATGATCGACGTCGAGCGAGGCGGGCGCGCCCTCGGGCATCTTGCCCTCGCGCATCCGCTGCGCCAGCTCCATGATGCCGAGCGATCGGTCGGTGCCGGCGATGGTGAAACGGCCGCCTGAGAATTCGATGTCGCCTTCGGAGGCTTCCAGCAGGTGCGCCGCCGCCTGCTTGCCCTTGGCAATGACGAGCGCGGCGGACTCGACGATGGCCTGCGCCCGTTGCCGTGATCGAGCGCGAGCCGCCGGTGCCGTTGCCGAAGCGCACGAGATCGCTGTCGTTCTGCTCCAGCGTGATCTTCTCGAAGGGGACGCCGAGCTGCGCCGAGAGCACCTGCGCAAACGGCGTGGCGTGGCCCTGGCCGTAGTCGAGCGTGCCGGTGGTGAGTTTGACGCTGCCGTCGGGCTCAAACGTGATCTTGCCGAGTTCGCCGCTCGGCGGCGCCGTGACCTCGAGATAGGAGCCGACCGCAATGCCGCGCAGCTTGCCGGCCTTGCGGCTCTCCTTCTTGCGGCGCGCGAAGTTGGCGTGGTCGGAAATCTCCAGCGCCTTGGTGAATACGCCCTGGAAATCGCCGCTGTCATAGGTGACGCCGGAAGAGGCGGTGAACGGCAGCTGTGCCGGCTTGATGAAATTGCGCTTGCGCAAGGTGAGGCGGTTGATGCCCATCTCGTCCGCGGCGCGGTCGATCAGCCGCTCCATGTAGTAATTGGCCTCGGGCCGTCCGGCGCCGCGATAGGCGCCCATCAGCGTGGTGTTGGTCAGGACGGTCTTGATGTCGACGCCGAGCAGCGGCGTGCGATAGACGCTCGCGAGGTTCTTGCCGGTGTTGAGCGAGAGCGGGCCGGGCGCGACGCCGGTGATGTAGGCGCCGAGATTGCCGTGGCCGCTGAGGCGGACCGCGAGGAAATGGCCTTCGGCATCGAGCGCGAGTTCGCCGTGGATCAACTGGCCGCGGCCGTGGCTGTCGGAGAGGAAGCTGGTCGAACGCTCGTCGGTCCACTTCACGGGCCGGCCGAGCGTCTTGGCCGCGTGCAGGATGCAGACATATTCGGGATAGTTGACGTTCTTCATCCCGAAGGAGCCGCCGACATTGGCGGTGAGGATCCGCACCTTGTCGTTCGGCACGTTGAGGATCTTTGCCAGCGTCACCTTGTTGCCGGAGACGCCTTGCGTCGGGCACCTGCAGCGTGAAGCGCTCGGACTTGCGATCGAAGGCGGCGAGCGCCACCCGCGGCTCCATTGCCACCACGGCGATGCGGCTGTTGACGATGTCGAGTTTTGTCACATGCGCGGCGCCGGCGAACGCCGCGTCGATCTTGGCGCTGTCGCCATAGTGGTAGTCGAGCGCGACGTTGTTGGGGATGTGATCGTAAAGCTGCGGCGCGCCGGGCTTTGTGGCTTCCGCCGCATTGGTCACGGCGGGCAGGGGCTCGATGTCGATCTCGATGGCTTCGCCGGCATCGCGCGCCTGCGCCAGCGTCTCCGCCACCACGACGGCGAAGGGATCGCCGACAAAGCGCACCTTGTCGCTTGCAAGCGCGGCGCGGTTGGTCTGCAGCAGCGGCGAGCCGTCGCGGTTCTTCAGCGGCAGGCCGCAGGTGAAGGGGTTGTAGTTGGCGGCGGCAAGGTCCTTTGCCGTCCAAACGCCGAGCACACCCGGCATCGTTTTCGCAGCCTTGGTATCGATACCCTTGATGATCCCATGGGCATGGCTGGAACGGACCACCCAGGCATAGGCCTGGTTCGGCAGGTTGAAGTCGTCGGTGTATTTGCCCTTGCCGCGAACCAGCGTGTCGTCTTCCTTGCGGCGCACAGGCTGCCCGATGCCGTATTTTTGCAGTGCGATAGCGTTCTCGAGCGAGGCGGGCGAGGTGCGGTCTTGCATTGAAAATTACCTGAAATAGTGGGTTTTGCCTGACTTCTCGGGGCTTTTGGTCAAATAACGCACCCGCCTGCCGATCGCAACGCACGATTGGGCATGGTCCATGTGATGGATTGCGCCGTGCTTTGGCGCTGCTAAGGTTTCAGCGAACGGTAATTCCATGACGGCCGGCGGGCCGCGGAAAGACATTTGATGAACGACCACACGCGGCTTCGCGATGGCCCTTCGCCGCGCGGGGGCCCGGCCGGGTTGGCTGCGACGGCGGTTCCGACAGGCGTCTATGCGGCGCTCGACCTCGGTACCAACAATTGCCGGCTCTTGATCGCCTGTCCGGCCGGCGACGGGTTCCGCGTGGTCGATTCCTTCTCGCGCATCATCCGCCTGGGCGAGGGCATTTCCACGACCGGCGCCATCAGCGACGCCGCGATGGAGCGCGCGATCGCCGCGCTCTCGATCTGCAGCGACAAGATCCGCTATCGCAGGGCGCACCGCCTGCGGCTGATCGCGACCGAGGCCTGCCGCGCCGCCGGCAATGCCGATCACTTCCGCGAGCGCGTCGCGGCCGAGACCGGCATCAAGCTCGAGGTGATCGACCGCGAGACCGAGGCGACGCTCGCCGCCATCGGCTGCTCGCCGCTGCTCGACCCCAAGGGGCGCGGCGCCATCCTGTTCGATATCGGTGGCGGTTCCACCGAGCTGGTGCGGATCGAGCGCGATCCGGAACGGCCGGATGCGGCGCCCGAGATCAAGGGGTGGATGTCGATCCCGCTTGGCGTGGTCTCGATCGCCGAGAACTTTGGCGGGCACGACGTCACCGCAGCAGTCCTACGCGCGCATGGTCGAGCGAAGTCGCGCAATATGTGGCGCCGTTCGCCGCCGAACATGGCCGGGACCTGCGCGACATGCACATGCTCGGCACCTCCGGCACGGTGACGACGCTTGCCGGCGTGCATCTCAATCTGCCGCGCTACGACCGCCGCCGCATCGACGGCATCTGGATGAACGATGCAGACATATCCGCTACCATCGCGCGGCTGCTCGGCATGAGCTACCAGGAGCGCATCGCCAACAATTGCATCAGCGTCGAGCGCGCCGATCTGGTGCTCGCCGGCTGCGCCATCCTCGATGCGATCCGCAACGCCTTCCCGATTGCCGCGATTGCGGGTCGCCGACCGCGGCCTGCGCGAGGGCATGCTGGTCGAGATGATGCGCGAGGACGGCGTGCTCCGGGCGTGCTAGGCATTCGCTCGTCGGTGGCTTCATCCTTCGAGACGGCGCTTCACGCCTGCTCAGGATGAGGTCTGCCAGACCCTCATGGTGAGGAGCGCGGCGGAGCCGGGCGTCTCGAACCACGAGGCCGTTGTCGATCAGGCGACTTTGAATATGGCGAAAGACACCACCGGGCGGCTGCACGTCCAGGTCAAGACCGGCGGCAAGCGCAAGCTGTCCTCGAAGCTGTGGCTGGAGCGGCAGCTCAACGATCCCTATGTGGCGAAAGCCAAGCGGGAAGGCTATCGCTCGCGCGCGGCGTTCAAGCTGATCGAGATCGACGACAAGTATCGCTTTCTCAAGTCCGGCATGACCGTCGTCGATCTCGGCGCGGCGCCCGGCGGCTGGAGCCAGATCGCCGCCAGGCGCGTCGGCTCGCCCGAAAAGGGCAAGGTGATCGCGATCGATCTCCTGGAGATGGGCGAAATACGCGGCGTAACGTTTGCTCAGCTCGATTTTCTTGCCGACGACGCGCCGGCAAAACTGCTCGCGATGTTGGGCGGCCGCGCCGACGTCGTGATGTCCGACATGGCGGCCAACACGACCGGGCATCGCAAGACCGACCAGCTCCGCATCATCGGCCTCGTCGAGGCGGCGGCGATGTTTGCCTGTGAGGTGCTCAATCCGGGCGGCGCGTTCCTGGCAAAGGTGTTCCAGAGCGGCGCGGAGGCCGAATTGCTGGCGCAGCTCAAGCGCGACTTTGCCAGTGTCCGCCATGTCAAGCCGGCCTCCAGCCGGCAGGATTCCTCCGAGCGCTATGTGCTGGCGATGGGATTCCGCGGTCAACCGAGCCGCTGATCCCCAGGGTCAACCGAGCCGTTGATCCCCAGGGTCAACCGAGCCGTTGATCCCCAGGGTCAACCGAGCCGTTGATCCCGCGCATCCTGCGTCTCTTCGGAGGCGGCTTTGACGGCCGCGCTGGCGGCTGCGCTCTCCGCGCCTTTGCGGCTGGAAATTTCCACCGCCTTGCGGCCGGAGATTTCGTGGCCGGCATCGTCAGGCATCTGCCAGAAGAACCAGGCCGACGCCACCGAGATGATCGACACCACGATGAAGGCGGGCGCGAACATCGTGGCGTCGAGCTCGACGGCGTTCCGCCACCACATGGTCAATTCCACGCAGAATGCGCCGACCGCGACGCCGGCGGAAATCGCCAGCTGCTGGTTGACGCTGACGAGCGTGGTGGCGCGGCTCATCTGCGCCGGTTCCACTTCGGCATAGGCCACCGTGTTGATCGCGGTGAATTCCAGCGAGCGGAAGAAGCCGCCGACGACCAGGATGATCATGATCAGAAGCAGCGGCGTGTGAATGGTGAACAGCGCACAGGCGGCAAGGAAGATCGTGCTGATCAGCGCATTCGCGGTCATCATGTTGCGGAAGCCGAAGGTGCGGATGATCCGCGCCGCCAGCGTCTTCATGCCCATCGCGCCGACGGCGGACGCAAAACGTCACGAGACCGGACTGGAACGGCGAGAGCCCAAAGCCGACCTGCATCAATAGCGGCAGCAGGAACGGCAGCGCGCCGATGCCGAGCCGAAACAGGAAGCCGCCGATGATGGCGGCGCGCAGCGTCGCCAGACGCAGCATAGGGAAATCCAGCACCGGCGAACCGGTGCGCCGTGCGTGCATGACATAGAGCGTCATCGAGATCGAGCCGACGCCGACCAGACGCCGCGACCACCGTCCACGGCAGCAGATTGAGGCCCGCGACCGACAGGCCGAAGGCGATGCCGGCAAGGCCGATGCCGGCCAGCACCAGGCCATAGAGATCGAAGCGCTCGGGATCCTCGCTCTTGATCGGGTCGATGTATTTCAGCGCGAGGAAAATGCCGAGCAGGCCGATCGGGATGTTGATCAGGAAGATCCAGTGCCAGGAGAAATAGGTGGTGATGAAGCCGCCGAGCGGCGGGCCGATCACCGGACCTATCAGCGCCGGGATCGTCACCCAGGCCATGGCGTTGACGAGCGCGCTCTTGTCGATCGAACGCAGCAGCACCAGGCGTCCGACCGGCGTCATCATGGCGCCGCCGAGTCCCTGCAGGATGCGCGCGATCACGAAATGCGTCACCGACTGGGACAGCGCGCAGCCGATCGAACCCAGCATGAAGACGCCGATCGCGATCGCGAACACCATCCGCGCGCCGAAGCGGTCGGCGGTCCAGCCGCTGGCTGGAATGAACACCGCCAGCGACAGCAGATAGGACGTGATCGCGAGCTTCAGCGTCAGCGGGCTGGTGCCGATGTCGGCCGCGATCGCCGGCAGCGAGGTCGCAATCACCGTCGAGTCCATGTTCTCCATGAACAGGGCGGTGGCGACGATGAGCGGGATGAGGCGCTGCTTGTCCATCAGGTTCGGGCCGGGGAACGGGCGGGGCGAATCGAGGCTGTATCATCCCACTGTCATACAGGCCTATTGCGGACGCGGGAAGCCTACCTAAATCCTGCGTGACGTGTGCGCCGCTCATGGCAGAAGGACGAGGCCGGCACGGGCCGCGGGGCTATCAGCGCTGAGGCTGGCTGGAGCCGGCTTATCCGCGCCAGGGTCGGCTCGCCGGTCACAAAAAGCTGTGCATGGCAGCCAAACCCTTTGATTTGGCGGTCGGCCATGCTAGGGACCACCGTCAACCCCACCGATGGGCTTCGATTCGACGGCAGTGCCGACAGGTACAGCCGAGGGCGACGTTCATCCCAAGTTATTTCGCGGCGGCGCGCCGCCGAAAGGAGTTGGCAATGGCCACGGCCCCACAAGGCGGCAATCACGCGATCCGCGAAGCCTACACGTTCGACGACGTCCTGCTCAAGCCCGGCCTGTCCGACGTCCTGCCGTCCGAGGTCGACATCCGCACCCACGTCACCCGCGCGATCCCGCTGAACATTCCGATCATGGCGTCCGCCATGGACACCGTCACCGAGGCGCGCATGGCGATCGCGATGGCGCAGGCCGGCGGCGTCGGCGTCATTCACCGCAATTTCGATCCCGAAGGCCAGGCCGCCCAGGTGCGGCAGGTGAAGAAGTATCGAATCCGGCATGGTGGTCAATCCGCTGACCATCGCTCCCGACGCCACGCTTGTCGGACGCGCTGACGCTGATGAAGGACCACGGCATCTCCGGCATTCCCGTCGTCACCGGCGGCGGCAACGGCACGCCGGGCAAGCTGGTCGGCATTCTCACCAACCGCGACGTGCGGTTTGCCACCGATCCGAGTCAAAAAATCTCCGAACTGATGACGCACGAGAATCTCGTGACCGTGCGCGAGGGCGTCAGCCAGGACGAGGCGAAGCGGATGCTGCACCAGCACCGCATCGAAAAGCTCGTTGTCGTCGACGATCAGTATCGCTGCGTCGGCCTGATCACCGTGAAGGACATGGAAAAGGCGGTGGCGCATCCGCTCGCCTGCAAGGATGCGCAGGGGCGCCTGCGTGTCGCGGCCGCCACCACGGTCGGCGAGGGCGGTTTCGACCGCACCGAGCGGCTGATCGATGCCGGCGTCGACCTCGTCGTGGTCGATACCGCGCACGGCCATTCGCTGCACGTGCTGGAAGCCGTCAACCGCATCAAGCGGCTCTCCAACGCGGTGCAGGTGATTGCCGGCAATGTTGCGACAAAGGAAGGCGCGCAGGCGCTGATCGACTGCCGGCGCCGACGCGATCAAGGTCGGCATCGGTCCGGGCTCGATCTGCACCACGCGCATCGTCGCCGGCGTCGGCGTGCCGCAGCTCACCGCGATCATGGATGCGGTCGAAGCCGGCAAGAAGGCGAACATCCCCGTGATCGCCGACGGCGGCATCAAGTTTTCCGGCGATCTCGCCAAGGCGCTCGCCGCCGGCGCCGACATCGCGATGGTCGGCTCGCTGCTTGCCGGCACCGACGAGACGCCGGGCGAAGTGTTTTTGTGGCAGGGCCGCTCCTACAAGGCCTATCGCGGCATGGGTTCGGTCGGCGCGATGGCGCGCGGCTCGGCCGACCGCTACTTCCAGCAGGACATCAAGGACACGCTGAAGCTCGTCCCTGAAGGCATCGAGGGCCAGGTGCCCTACAAGGGTCCGGTCGGCAATGTCATGCACCAGCTCGCCGGCGGTCTGCGTGCGGCGATGGGCTATGTCGGCGCGCGCGATCTCGCCGAATTCCACGCCAAGGCGCAGTTCGTGCGCATCACCGGCGCCGGCCTGCGCGAGAGCCACGTCCATGACGTGACGATCACGCGCGAAGCCCCGAACTATCCGGGCGGGGTGTAGGCTCCTCGACGCCGACAGCGTTGCTGCGGACCGATTCAGTTGTTGTTGACAACACTGGATTGCTTCGCTTCGCTCGCAATGACGAACAATAACAATTGGAGGAGACAACCATGTCCCAGGGAAAACGCGTCGTTCTGGCTTCCCGTCCCGTCGGTGAACCAAAGCCGACCGACTTCCGTATCGAGGACTACGCCGTACCGGCGCCGGCTGCCGGCGAGGTCTTGCTGCGCACGATCTGGCTGTCGCTCGATCCCTATATGCGCGGGCGGATGAGCGACGGGCCGTCCTATGCGCAGCCGGTGCCGGTCGGTGGCGTGATGGAGGGCGGCACCGTCAGCGAGGTTGCGGCCTCCAACAATCCGGCCTTTGCCAAGGGCGACATCGTGCTGTCGCGCGCGGGCTGGCAGACGCACGCGATCTCCAGCGGCCAGGGCCTTGCCAAAATCGATCCAAAGATCGCGCCGATCTCGACCGCCGTCGGCGTGCTCGGCATGCCCGGCATGACGGCCTATACCGGCCTGCTCGACATCGGCAAGCCGCAGGCCGGCGAGACCGTGGTGGTTGCGGCAGCCTCCGGCGCGGTCGGCTCCGCGGTCGGCCAGATCGCGAAGATCAAGGGCGCGCGGGCGATCGGCATCGCCGGCGGCAAGGACAAGTGCGACTACGTCAAAAAGGAACTCGGCTTCGACGATTGCCTCGATCACCGCGATCCCAATCTGGCGGCGAAGCTGAAGGAAGCCTGCCCCAAGGGCATCGACGTCTATTTCGAGAATGTCGGCGGCGCGGTGTTCGAGGCGGTGTTTCCGCTGCTCAACGCGTTCGCGCGCATGCCGGTGTGCGGCCTGATCGCGCATTACAACGACACCGAGGCGGTGATGCCGAAATGGGCGCCGTCGATGATGCGCGCCGTGCTCACCAAGCGGCTGACCATCCGCGGCTTCATCGTCAGCGATTTCGCCGCGCGTCATGGCGATTTCCTGCGCGACATGTCGCAATGGTTCCGCGAGGGCAAACTCAAGCACAAGGAGTTCGTCACCGAAGGCCTCGACAGCGCACCCGGCGCCTTCATGGGCCTGTTGAAGGGCGCCAATTTCGGCAAGCAACTGGTGCGGGTCGGGCCGGACAAGGCGTAAAAACTTCAGGGGTGAGGCGCGATGTCGATCTCGAAAATACCGGGCCTGAAACCGTGGCTCGGTGTGTTGTTGCTTCTGGCCTCGCCCGTGTCGGGCTTCGCGCAGGGCGCCTATCCGACCAAGCCGGTGCGGCTTGTTGTCGGTTTCGGCCCGGGTTCCGCAGCCGATCTTACCGCCCGTGTCATCGGGCAGCGGCTCACCAAGACGATGGGCCAGCAGTTCGTGATCGAGAACAAGCCGGGCGGCGGCAGCACGGTTGCGGCCGAGCAGGTGGCACGCGCGCCGAAGGACGGCTACACGCTGTTCATCGGCACCGCTGCCAATGTCATCAACGGTGTGATGCAGCCGAACCTGCCATTCGACTTCGCGAAGGATTTCGCGCCGATCACCTACACGACCTCGTCGCCGAACATCCTGGTCGTGCACCCATCGGTCGGCGTCAGCGACGTCAAGGGATTGATCGCACTTCTGAAGCAGAAGCCCGAGCAAGTGTTTTACGGTTCTTCCGGCGTCGGTACTGCGCCGCATTTATCGGGCGAGTTGCTCAATATGATGGCCGGCACGAAGATGGTGCACGTGCCCTACTCGGGAAGCGCCCAGGCGGTCACGGATCTGCTGGCAGGCCGCATCCAGGTGATGTTCTCGCCGGCCTCGACGGTGCTGCAGCATGTTGCGAGCGGCCAGCTGAAGGCGTTGGCCTCATCCGAACTGACGCGCGCATCGGCGGCTCCTGATTTGCCGACGGTCGCCGAATCCGGCCTGCCGGGATTCGACACCAGCGTCTGGTTCGGTATCGTCGGGCCGACCGGAATGCCCGCCGACACCATCGATGCGCTGTCGCGCGCCATCAACGAGGCGCTGAAGTCGGACGAAGTGGCAAAGCCACTGAACGCCGGCGGGCTCGACATCAAGGGCGGAACGCCGGAAGCCTTCGGTGCGTATATCGCCAGCGAAACCAGGAAATGGAATGACGTCGTCGCGGCGGCGGGCCTTCGCAACTGATCGCCAGGAGGAAGATGAACATGGCCAAGTTGCGTGCTGTCGAGTGCCGCGAATTCATCAAGGCGGCGATCGAGAAGGCGGACGAGATGGGCGTGCCGGTGTCGATCGCCGTGGTCGGCCCGGAGGGCAATCTGATTGCGCTCGAGCGCATGGACGACGCGGGCTTTGTGACGCCGGAGACGGCGTGGGCCAAAGCCTATACGGTCGCTGCCTTCCGCTCGATGTCGCCGCGTTTTCCCGACGGGCTTGTGATCCAGCAATGGTTCAAGGAGCGCAACCCGCAACTGATGATCGCGATGGCTGTCATGTCGAACGGCCGTGTCGCGGCTTCCGGCGGTGCGGCGCCCGTGTTCAAGGGCAACGAGATGGTCGGCTGCTATGGCATCAGTGGCGCGACGTCGGATCAGGACGAGGTGATCGGCCAGTATGCGCGCGCCAAGGCCGGCTGGGCGCACAAACCGGCCGACGACACCACGCCGCCGGAGGTCAAGAAGCACATCAACGAACTCTACGCCAAGGCCGGGATCCGGGATCGCGAACTCTAGCGTGCGCGGGGCTAGCGAATCAGGGACCATCAGCCGATCAGCTCATCCAGATTGATATCGACCTGGCCCGCCGCCCTGACGTGGCGAACCTCGAAGCTGTCGGGTCGGAAGCGATAGTCCACGAGACCGGTCTCCTTGAATCCGATCACCGGCTGGATTCGCTCGGGCATGGTGAAGCCGACTGACGGCGCCCAGACGTGGCGCATGCGCCCGTAGGTGAAGTCGCGGCGCTGATGCACATGGCCGCTGGCGACGAGCCGCACGTCGTGCGCGCCGAGCATCTCGACCAGCTGCGCGCGCACCGGCTGCGGCACATAGCGGATCGCGGTGTCTGGTGTCTCCGGATCCTCAGGCGTTTGCAGGAACAGCGGCTTGTGCAGGAACAGCGCGATCGGCTTGCCGTTCGCGCCAGCGAGTTGCGCGGCGAACCAGTCCATCTGCTCGGCCTCGCTCGGAATCCCCGTATTCATGATCAGCGAGTTCAGTCCAATGAAGCGCCAGCCAGCGGCCTCGAATTGCCAGCGGTCCTCGCCGAACACGGCAACGAAGGCGTCGCGAAGCTTTTCCGTAGCCGGATGCAATAGCGGCTTGCCGACCGCAGTCGGATTGTCGCCGACATCGTGATTTCCCGGCAGATAGCGGCAGGTTACCGGCAGTGCCGCGTGCAGCTCTTTGCCGTACTCAAGATCGGCGAGGCTGCCCGGGGCGTCCCAGGCGACGTCGCCGCTGTTGACGACAAGGTCGGGCCGGTTGGCGTCGATATGCTCGGCTGACGCGATGAAAATTCTCGGTCAGCTTGGCAAATCGCGCGGCGCGGGAGAGGTGGGTATCGGAAATCTGGGTCAGGCGAAATTCGGTCATTGCGAGCATCCCTTGGCAATATACTTGGTAGTATTCCGGGCAGTATTCTTGGCGGTATCTTTGGCAATATTCCTTCCAATCGAATTAGTATCAGTGTAACGCGTCCGAACGGTGACGCCAGTGGAGGGGGTTCCCATGTCGGCCCAGATGGTCTTGCTGCCGGTCTTCGTTTCGGTCGGTCTCTATTTCTTTCTGCTGCTGTGGACGGGCCGCGCGCGGGGCAATGCGCCGGCGCGCGAGGCGCGAAGTGACGTCAGCGTGGTCGACCAGCTGGACGTTCTGTTCTACGTGTTGATCGCGATCGCGCTGCCGCTGCGCCACACTGATCTCGTGATTGTCATGCTCTCCTGGGTGTTCGTGGTGACGCGCTTTGCCCATGCCGGCATCCTCGTGACCTCGAGCGAAGGCCGCAACCGCTCGCTTGGCCTGGTACGCCGGCGTGCTGGTGCTGCTTGGCGATGTGGGTCTACTTCGCGCTGCGGATACTGCTCTTGATCTGACCCGCCGCTTCGCACGAAAGAATTCCATGACCCCCGCCGCGCGGCTGTCCGCCGCCATCGACGTCCTCGCCAATATCGATACCCAGCGCGTGCCTGCGCCGCAGGCGCTGAAGGAGTGGGGCACCGCGCACCGCTTTGCGGGCTCCGGCGATCGCGCGGCGATTTCGGGCCTGGTCTGGGACGTGCTGCGCCGGCGCGCTTCCAGCGCCTGGCTGATGGATGCCGACACGCCGCGGGCGCGCGCTGCTCGGCATGCTCAAGCTCGAGCGCGGCATGGATGTCGAAGCGATCGCGGCGCTCTGCGACGGCGGCCGCTTTGCGCCGGCGCCGCTCGAGGAGGCCGAGCGCGCGGCGTTGACATCCGCGCTCGCTCGACGGCGCGCCGGCGCATGTCGCCGGCGACTATCCGGAATGGCTCGATGCACATCTTGCATCCGTATTCGGTGAGGATCGCGTGGCGGAAGCAACCGCCATGGCGAGCCGGGCGCCGCTCGATCTGCGCGTCAACACGCTGAAGGCCAAGCGCGAGAAGGTGGCCGCGCTCGCTGAAGCATCTCGGTGCTGCGCCGACGCCATGGTCGCCGATCGGGCTGCGCATCGTGCTCGGCGCCGATGCGCGCAATCCCGGCATCCATTCGGAAGAGGATTTTGTCAAAGGCGCGGTCGAGGTGCAGGACGAAGGCTCGCAACTGGCCGCGCTGCTCTCGGCGGCAAAGCCCGGCGAGCAGGTGATCGATCTCTGCGCCGGCGCCGGCGGCAAGACGCTGGCGCTCGCGGCCATGATGGCCGGCAAGGGCCGGTTGATCGCGACCGATCGCGACAAGCGCCAGCTCGCGCCGATCCACGAGCGGCTGTCGCGCGCCGGCGTGCACAATGCCGACATACGCGCGCCGAAGGGCGAGGCGGATCCGCTTGCCGACATCAGGGCATCGGCCGATCTCGTGCTGATCGATGCGCCCTGCAGCGGCACCGGCACCTGGCGGCGCAATCCCGACGCCAAATGGCGGATGCGGCCGGGCGCGCTGGAGGTGCGGCTGAAGGACCAGGTCGAGGTGCTCGACCGCGCGGCGGCGTTGGTGAAGCCGGGCGGGCGCATCGCCTACATCACCTGCTCGGTGTTGCCGGTTGAAAATGGCGAGCAGGTGCGGGCGTTCATCGGCCGGCATCCGGAGTTTTCGGTCGTGCCGCCGGAGGAGACGGCGAGCGTGCTGTGGGACAAGGCCGAGGATTTTGCGCAAGCCGCGCTGCGCTCGCGACGAAGGCTGGCTGATGACGCCGCGCCGCACGGGGACGGACGGGTTTTTTGTGAGCGTGCTGCGGAAATCTTGCAACGGTGTCGTCCCTGCGGACGCACGGGACCCATCACCACAGGAGCTGCGTTGTTGGAACACGCTGGAGCTCCAGCCTTCGCAAAACGGCTCCCTGTGGTTATGGGTCCCGGGTCGCGCTTCGCTTGCCCGGGACGACAGTGAGTTTGCTGATCCAGTTTTCAAACAGCCAAAAGCATTCCCGCGGCGCGTGTTCGCCCGAGTTCTGCAATTTCGTTGTCCCTCCGTGAACAGAGGGCGCAGGGAAAGCCGGGCGCTGACCGCACCCGCAGCCTGGGGGGCAACAAAAAACAAGCCCACCAGTAAGTCCACCACGAGTTCAGCCAGTCACACCGGCTTTCCCCGCGCAATGGTTTTACGGTTTGCTTCGTGCTCTCCCCGGTGAGCGGCGTTTTTTGTCACCGTTGCCGAACCCGCTACGAGACGGGCCGGATAGACGCCACGGTCGCGGCGCCAGGACCACACGACTTCGCCGTACGCTGCGAAGCGTTCTCGTCCGGCGAGCAAGCCCGCCTGACGCCGCAGCGTCCATCGCAACCCGCACCACGTTCCGTGACGATCGCGCAAACGTCCCTCATGGCGGCGCGGGCTGAGCGGACCAGTGCCAGTGATTTGCCCGACGTGTCAAGCGCAAATTCTTGTTATCAGAATAATGTGGTGGGGTGACGTTCGCCAATCACCTGGAATCGCTGCTCAATCCACGATGAACAATTTTGCGCCTGACCGCGTCGAGGAGCGATGGGCGGCATCGCCGTGGTCGGAGACCTGGTAGCTCATGCCCGGCGTCAGCTTGAAGGTGCGGCCGTCGCGCAGCTCGGTGTCGAGCTCGCCCTCCAGCACATAAAGCACATGGCCGCGGTCGCACCAGTGATCGGCGAGATAGCCCGGCGTGTATTCGACCATGCGGACGCGGAGATCGCCGATATCAAGCGTGCGCCAGATGGCCTGTCCCGTTTCACCCGCATGCGTGGTTGCGGGATGCTTGCTCCAGTCGGTGACCGTGAACGGCAGGGCCGGGATCTTCATGGGAGTATCCTTGTGTCGCACAGCGCCGATAGTAGCGTATGCCTGAAGCTTGTGAGAGCGCACTCAGAACGTCGTCACCCGCGAAAGCGGGTGACCCAATGTATCCTCTCATGGTGAGGAGGCCGTCAGCGCGTCTTGAGCCGATGAAGTCCGCGGCATGTCGCACTGCGGCCATCCTTCGAGACGCCGCGTCAAGCGCGCGGCTCCTCGGACGAGGGCGAGGGTTGGCGACTTCAATGCAGCAGATGGTTCGCCGAGCCTTGCTTGATCTTGCCGTCGGCGTTGAGCCGCAGATATTCGCAGATCTTGTGGCCGCGCTGGTTGGTGTAGAACACGACAAGGCTGTCGGGGCTGACATAGACGTCGATCAGGTCGAAATGCAGTTCGGGAACGCGCTCAAGCGCGGTGCCCCAGTATTTGCGCAGCATGGCCTTGCCGCGGATGGTGCCTGAGGGATCGAGCCCGAGGCGGGGGATGACGTCTGACGTCATCTCGCCGTCGTCGGCATAGAGCGCCAGGATGTGCTCGAGGTCGTGCGAGTTCCAGGTCGCGATCCATTGCTGGCCGAACGCGGCGAGGGCCGCGGCGTCGTGATGGGCTTGGGTCATGGTTTCCTCCTGTTTCTTATATAGGTCAGTATTATTGACCTATATGAAATGTCCATGACGGAGGGCGAAAGGCTGGCCCGCGTTGGCGGCATGCCTGCGAGAAGGGTGTGGGTCGTGCCTCGGGGCGGTTGCGAGCGCTGCCCCCGTCGCGTATCTGCTTGACATGACAGCCGCACAGAAAGCCCAGCCAGTCGACGCCGCAAGTGGCCTCGGCGCATGAAAAGATTCTGATTGTCGATTTCGGCAGCCAGGTCACCCAGCTCATCGCGCGCCGGGTGCGCGAGATGGGCGTCTATTCGGAAATCGTGCCGTTCCAGAAGGCGGAAGCGGCTTTTCGCGAGATGAAGCCGAAAGCGGTGATCCTCTCCGGCGGGCCGGAGTCCGTGCATGAAGCGGGCTCGCCGCGCGCGCCGCAAGCCATCTTCGATTCCGGCGTTCCCGTGCTCGGCATCTGCTACGGCCAGATGACGATGGCGCATCAGCTCGGCGGCAACGTCGAGGGCGGGCACCATCGCGAATTCGGCCGCGCCGATGTCGAGGTGAAGGGCGAAAGCGCGCTGTTCGATGCCACCTGGGCCAAGGGCGAGAAGCACCAGGTGTGGATGAGCCATGGCGACCGCATCACAAAGATGCCGCCGGGCTTTGTGGTGGCCGGCACCTCGGCGAACGCGCCGTTCGCGATCATCCAGGACGAGAAGCGCAAATATTACGGGCTGATGTTCCACCCCGAGGTGGTGCACACGCCCGACGGCGCCAAACTGATCCGCAATTTCGTCCGCAATGTCGCAGGCCTCAAGGGCGACTGGACCATGCGCGCCTTCCGCGACGAGGCGATCGAAAAAATCCGCGCGCAGGTGGGTAAGGGCAAGGTGATCTGCGGCCTTTCAGGCGGCGTCGATTCAGCGGTCGCGGCCGTGCTGATCCATGAGGCGATCGGCGACCAGCTCACTTGCGTGTTCGTCGACCACGGCCTGTTGCGGCTGAAGGAAGCCGAGACGGTCGTCGACCTGTTCCGGCATCACTACAACATCCCGCTGGTTCATGTTGATGCCTCGAAGCAATTTTTGGGCGAGCTTGCCGGGGTCACCGACCCCGAGGCGAAGCGCAAGACCATCGGGCGGCTGTTCATCGACGTGTTCGACGCGGAGGCGAAGAAGATCGGCGGCGCCGAATTTCTGGCGCAGGGCACGCTCTACCCCGACGTGATCGAGAGCGTCTCCTTCACCGGCGGTCCATCGGTCACCATCAAGAGCCACCACAATGTCGGCGGCCTTGCCGGCGCGCATGAACATGAAGCTGGTCGAGCCGTTGCGCGAACTGTTCAAGGACGAGGTGCGCGTGCTCGGCCGCGAGCTTGGCCTGCCCGAAATTTTCGTCGGCCGCCATCCGTTCCCCGGGCCCGGCCTTGCGATCCGCTGCCCCGGCGACATCACCCGCGAAAAGCTCGACATCCTCCGCAACGCGGATGCTGTCTATATCGACCAGATCAGGAAGCACGGCCTCTACGACGAGATCTGGCAGGCCTTTGCCGTGCTGCTGCCGGTGAAGACGGTCGGCGTGATGGGCGACGGCCGCACCTACGACTTCGTGGTGGGCCTGCGCGCAGTCACCTCGACCGACGGCATGACCGCGGATTTCTACCAGTTCGACATGAAGTTCCTCGGCGAGACCGCGACGCGCATCATCAACGAGGTGAAGGGCGTCAACCGGGTGGTGTACGACGTGACGTCAAGCCGCCGGGGACGATTGAGTGGGAGTAGCAGGGGGTAGGCGGTCGGGCACTGACAAGCACAGGCGGTGAACCTGCTGCGTACGACTTGCGATTTCGGTCAAACATCTCTACAACGCACGAGTGTAGGGCATTATGGCTGAAGTGAAAAGCGTAGCTCATTCCGCTGAGGCTGCGGCACTCGGCTTCTATTATCAGGCATTCTTCGCGCTGTTGACGTTGATGTCTCAGGACACTGACAACGCGGCGGTCGGAGTTGAGCAGCTCGATGACGTCGAGTTGAATGTCGACGGCCACAGTCTGCTCTATCAACTGAAGCACTCAATTAGCAGCGCGCCGCCTCCCATCACGATCAAATCGCGAGCGCTCTGGAAGACGATGAAGGCTTGGATCGACGTTTTGCCGGCGTTATCCCTGTCTGAAACAACGTTTCACCTTGTTACCGTTGCGCAGCTCGGCCCCGACGACCCTCTTTGTGCATTAGTCAACAAAGAGTTCGATCGCGCTGAATTGCTAGAGGCGATGTCAGAGGAAGCCAAGCGCGTCCTAGATGCGCGTGCCGCGGCCGCCAAAGCAGGAAAAACACTTCCTTATGCAGATCGTGTCGATGGGTGCTCAGCTTTCAATGCTCTGGCTGAAACCGATCGCATGAATCTTCCTGCGCCGGACTGTCATCCTCCAGGGAAGTCCTCCAATTGGGGACATTGAGGAGCTCATTGCTGGCAACCTAAAGCTGCTTCCGCCGGATCAACGTCCCGTCGTTGCAAAGCGTTTGCTGGAATGGTGGGACCGGCAGATCGTGTATTCGCTATGTGGCAAACGAGAGCGTGTCATCGCTCGCAGTGAGCTGCAGCATCAGATAAGTGCCATCGTCTCGGACATAGAACAAGACAAACTCCTGCCGGAGTTCGAATTGGCTAGTCCACCGGAGGATTATCAGCCCGACGGAATGCTGGCTCGTCAGATCAAGTTAGTCGACGGAAAAAGGTCCGATCTCATTAGGGCAATCAGGGAAGAGTGGAAGGCACGCGAGCAGCGTGCGAAATGGCTTAACGGGAATCCAAATATGGCAGTAACGATCAACGAATACGATCGTCTGCTAGAGGAACACTGGTCAGATCGACATGCTCAAATGGTGGAAGATTGTGCCTCTCTAAACGACACAGCCAAGTGTGTATCCGGCCTAAAGATACTGCGTTGAACTACGAGGAAGCTCCTGGTGCTGTTAGGCCGATTGCTGCTGGTTGGAGTGCGGCGTACTACATCCGCGGTAGTTACCAGGTGCTTGCCATTGACCTCAAAGTGGGATGGCACGCGGATTATGCTAAGCTGCTCGGTGATGCTGAATGATTATAGCTCACGATGTTTATGCGGAAACTAATCCGGCATTCTGTGCTCACGCCCTAGTGGCCTTTACGACGGCGTTTTTGTCTGTGAATGACGATGGCCCTCAGGTCCCATTGGCCTACTTGGCATTGCCAATTGCATTGGCGGGGGACCTCGGCTCGGCGTTCAATGGAACCAATAAAAACACCGGCTTGCTAGAGTGGCTGAACCGACAGCCGCAGGTACAAGTTGATTTGGTAAATCTAGTAAACAAGTCTATGGATCTCGCAACTGAAGCAATCCGGTTTGGCTGCTTCGCTCAGGTTCTAGTTCTAACTTCGAGTGCCCGGCTGGGCTTGGGTACGCGGAAGATAAGGAAGAGCGCAGTCGCGGCTCTTAGTTCGTCGCCTTCGCAATCAATCAAACGAGCAGAACGTCTCGGCTTCTGGTTCGCGTCGGCCGGCTCCACTCGAACAGTCTTCGACATGATGGGGCTCACAGTATGATGCGCTGGAATGTTTCAAACATTTTCTTTCTGAGCGTGTCAGGCGAACGACGCGAGGTCAAATTTGAGCCCGATATGATGAACATCATCACGGGTGCATCTGGTACCGGCAAGTCAACTTTGATCAAAGCGATCGACTATTGCCTTGGTTCGAGCAAGTGCGAACTGCCAGCGCACGTTCGTCGCAGATGCGTCGCAGTTGGTGTTAAGTGGAAGCTTGGCGATGCCGAAATGATCGTCGGCCGCATTGTCCCTCCGGTAGGCCAGGCGACGAGCACGCAAATGTTTGTTTCCTCGGGCCGGAGCTTGCCTCTACCAACGACGGTCGCTGACTTCGAAGGTAGCGCTACCTTGGAGGCCGCGAAGGCATTCATTGAGCGTGTATTCGGAATCGGAGATATGCCTCCCGAATCTGAGGGCGCCGGCGGGCGTGGTAGAGCGACGGTCCGTTTTGTCACTCCCTATCTGTTTGTAACGAAGGAAGTGATTGATAGCGAAACTATCTTGCTTCACGGATTGGAAAAGCCGGAGAAAGCTCGAGATATTGTTGCGACGATGCCATACTTCCTTGGCGTCAATGACGAAGCAAGTGCGATAGCCGAACGGCGTTTGCGGCAGCTGCAGCGCGCCTTGGACAAGGAAGAAGCACGAGAGCGAGCGAAGGCGGCTGCCGATTCGGCCCTGAAGCAGCGCGCGTTGACGCTGCTGTCCGAAGCTCATCGGATAGGGATCACGCCAGAGCCGTCACCAGAGGCCGGAGAGGAAGAACTCCTCGCGCTTGTCAAAACTGTTTCCGATACACAGCTTGAGGCGAGCGCCTATCCCGCTGAGAGTGAGCTGAGCGCGCTCCATTTGCGCCGCCGTGAAATCTTGGAGAACCTGGGTAAAGCTCGCCGTGAGTTACAAGCGACTCGTGCCGCCATCCGCGAAGCGTCTGGTTTCGAAGGAGCCGTAGTTCGTCAGCGTGAAAAGCTAATGCTCGCTGACCATTTGCATCTGCACGACATCGCCGACGTTTGCCCCGTTTGTGCTGCGCCCTCAGAGCGAGGGCGCGAAATGGCACGAGCGTTACAAGACACGCTTACTACGATACGCGCCGAAAGTGCTGCGGTCGAACGAGTGAAGCCGAAATTGGTCGAGCACGATCGGGGCCTAGAGGAAGAGGCTGGTCGATTGAATTGAGACTTGCGGCAGGTTGACGAACAGATCCGGAGTTGGCTGCAGCAAAGTGACGACACACGACGATTGGCCGACTTGGCCCAGTTGCGCGCGCATCTATTCGGCCGAATATCCTTTTTTCTTGAGTCCAGCGTGGATGAGCCACGAAACGCATCGCGCGATCTGAGTGTTCTAAGAGCGGAGATCACCGAACTTGAGGCTCTAGTGGATCGGGAGGCGAAGGAAGTTAGGCTTCGACGGGCGGAGAGCAAGATTTCGCAGTTTGCTTCCGAGGCATTTGCCGCGCTGCCAACCGTGGCCCCCTGTATTGGCTCCGAGTTAGACTTTTCGGCGCGACGGCCGGAGGTAACCATTATCGAGGCAGGTAGTGGTGCTGTACTCCGGATGCCCGACGTGGGTTCCGATCAGAACTATCTGGCGGTGCACATCGCATTGTCGTTCGCTTTGCAGCGTTATTTTGAGGCGGTCGCGGCGCCAGTTCCTGGTTTGCTCATCCTCGATCAAATTAGTCGTCCGTATTTCCCGACTAGTGGAGAAGAGGAAGACGAGGCCGAGATTACGGGTGGGCAAGAAGACGAAGATGTGCAGGCGATGCGCAAGCATATCGATTTTCTCTTTGCAGAGTGTGCCCGGCGATCTGGCTTGCAAGTTCTGCTAATAGAGCATGCCTACTTCGCCGATGATCCTCGGTACGTAGCCGCTACTCGTGAGCGGTGGACGCGGGCTTCTGGCCACGCACTCATTCCTCTCGATTGGCCCACGCGAGCGGATGTCAAATAGTATTGCGCGCAGGATTGCATCTGCTTTGCGGACTAGCAGGTCTATTTGATAAGCGGACTAGCAGGTCTATTTGATAAGAACGGCTGCTGCGTCCGACGCGCAGTCATAGCCGTAAGTATAATCTACCGCATTCTCTTATCGTGACATTCGCTGGAGCGGCGGGTTACGCTTTCCGCCTTCGCTCTTTGAGCTACGGCGGACAAGTCGCTAACCCGTACGGGGATCAACAATGCCCATGACCAAAATCTCACGCCGCGCGCTGCTGGCCGGAATTGCCGCCGCGCCGTTTGTCCGCGGCGCCGGCGCGCAAAGCGCGGCGTGGCCGACCCGTCCGGTGCAGGTGATGGTGCCTTATCCGCCCGCCGGCGGCGCCGACACCACGGCGCGGATTCTCTATGCCAAGGTCGGCGCCATCCTGGGGCAGCAGTTCGTCATCGAAAACCGCGGCGGGGCCGGCGGCACCATCGGTGAAGCCATGGTCGCGAAGGCCGCCCCCGACGGCTACTCCATCCTGCATGACGGCACGGCCTATTCGATCAACGGCGCGCTCTATCCGAACCTTTCGTTCGACTACAACAGGGATTTCGACCCCGTCGCCCTGGTGTCGCTGGTGCCGAATATCCTGGTGGTGACGCCATCGCTTGCCGGTGAGCACGATGGCTGACGTCATCGCCTATGCCAAGGCAGCACCCGACGGCATCGACATGGCGTCATCGGGCAACGGCACGCTGCAGCATCTGTCGCTCGAAATGTTCCGCTTCATGACCGGGACCAAGGTGCACCACGTGCCCTATCGCGGCGGCGGCCCGGCGCTCAACGATGTCATGGGCGGGCAGGTGAAGCTTTTCTTCTCCAACGGATCGTCGGTGGTCGGCATCATCCAGGGCGGCAAGGTCAGGGCGATCGCCCACACCGGCAAGGGCCGGCTGAAAAGCCTGCCCGATATCCCTGCGGTGTCGGACACGCTGCCCGGCTTCGAGGCCTATGAATGGAACGGCGTGTTCGTGCCGCATGGCACGCCGCCTGCCATCGTGCGCACGCTCAACCGCGCCATCAACGAAGCGATCCAGTCGCCCGACGTCAGGGAACGCTTCGAGCAGCTCAACATCGAGAGCCGGCCGACCACGCCGGAAGAATTCCGCGCCTTCGTCGGGGATCAGATGGCGCGGTGGGGCAAGGTGGTGAAGGACGCCAACATCAAGTTGGGTTAAGTCGTGAGGCTCTCGGAACCGTGTTGCAGCGCGACCCGTCCACCCGGTCCGGATCGCTAACGCAGCTGTGATCGTCAATTTCGATGACGTAGGACTGCGAACCGAGATCGCGCAGTCAGCCTTTCTTCAAAGTAATCATCGTGTTGCGCTGCCGGTTCCGGGCGACGGGGATGATTTCCTGATAGTAAACCGTTTGGTTGACTATTATCGCGGCGTCGCTATATCCAACATCAGTAGCCGCTGAGCCGCGCCTGCAAGCCCAGCCCGATGACGGGAGACCGACAATGCAAGACGTCCTCATTGTCCGCCGCGAGACCCATGTTCCGGCGCCGCCCGCTCAAGTGTTCGCGCTGCTGATCGATCCGGAGAAGATCCTGCGCTGGATGGGCACGGAGGCACAGATGCAGCCAAAGCAGGGCGGGCTCTATCTGCTCAATGTCGGCGGCAGCCGGGTGGCGCGCGGCTCGTTCCGCGAAGTCGTGCCCGTGCATCGGCTCGCCTACAGTTTTGGCTGGGACGGCAGCGAGGCAGTGCCGCCGGGATCGAGCCTGGTCGAGATCGACCTGATCGAAGAGACACGACGGAACGCTGCTGCGCTTCACCCACTCCGGGCTTCCCGATACCGAACAATGTGCGCGGCATGCGGAAGGCTGGGCGCATTACCTCGGCCGGCTGGTCGAGGTCGCCTCCGGACGCGATCCGGGTCCGGACCGGCCGCTCGATCACGCCGCCAAAGCGTGATGCCTGCGAAGCTGCGCAGATGACAGGGTAGGGGTCGGCGCGGCATCATCGGCGGATGGATCTATCTGCTCCCCTTGCCTGGCTGGTGGATGAGGCCGCCGCCGCGCCCGGCCCCGACGCCTTCCTCGCCGAACTCGGCGCGCTTCTGTCGGCGGCCGGCCTGCCATTGGCCGGCGGCACGCTGACAACAGCCACACCGCATCCGATCATCGCCCGCCGCACCTGGATGTGGCGCGCAGAGACAGGCGCAGTGATTGAATCACTTGGCTTTGCCGGCGGCAATGCGCGCAGCGATGCCGAGCGTGGCTGGCTGATCGAGCTTGGTCCCGTTCACGCCAACAGGATCGGTTCCCAACACGACAGCGTGCTCGCCTGGGCCGGCACGCGCGTCTTCAGCGCGGAGGAAGCCGCCGTGCTGCGCGAGGTGGCGCGCTTCGCCGCTGCGCCATTGGCCGCACTCGCTTCGCGCGCCACGCTGGGTGCGCTGCTCGATGCCTATCTCGGGCGGCGCAGCGCCGCGCGGGTGCAGGCCGGTGCGTTGCATCGCGGCACCGGGGAGACCATTTTGGCCGCGCTGCTGTTTGCCGATCTGCGCGGTTTTACCGCGCTGTCTGAAGCGGCCGAGCCCACGGAGGTGATCGCCGCGCTCGATGCCTGGTTCGATCGGCTCGCGGGCGCCGTGCACGCATTTTCGGGCGAGGTTTTGAAGTTCATCGGCGATGGCGTGTTTGCGATCTTTCCCGTCACCGGCACACGTCGTGAGGCCTGCGAGGCGGCGCTGCGCGCGATTGCCGCCGCGCGCGCCGGCATGGCGCATCTCGACAAGCAGCGCCACGAGCAGGGCCTGCCGCCGCTGCCGTTCGGTGTGGCGTTGCATCTGGGCGAGATCTTGTGGGGCAATATCGGTGCGGCCGATCGGCTGGATTTCACCGCCATCGGGCCTGCGGTCAATCTGGTGAGCCGTCTCGAAGGGCTGTGCCGGCCGCTCGGCTATTCCGTGCTGATCTCAGGCGCCGTCGCCGCCGAAATCGCCACGCCGCTGGTGTCGCTCGGCCGGCATGAATTGCGCGGCATCGCTGCGTCCTGCGAAGTCTTCACCCTGCCGGGTCAAGCGCGCGGTTGAGATCGCGGCCCGGTTTCGGCATAGATGATGGAGCCGAGTTTCGCCACAACCCAACAACAGGAATCAAAAATGGCACGCGTGCGCTGTATCACCGAGATGGGCATGGGCGTCGACGTCCACGGCAAGGACGCCACCAAGGCGGCAAAGCGCGCGGTGTCGGATGCGATCCGCCATTCCAGCCTCGGCTTCTTCCGCATGCTGGGCAAGACGGCCAATGACATGTTCGTCGATGTCACCATCGGCGTGCCGAACCCGGACGCCGTCGACAAGGCCGCGGTGGCAAAGGAGTTGCCATACGGCACGGTGAGCGTGAACGCCGGTAAAGGGCGGGCTGGAAATTCCGGCCGAGCAGGGCACGGACTCGATCCTGATTGCCAATGCCGCCGTGATCGTCAGCTTCGACGACGACAAGGGCTAGGCGTTGTTGTTTCCCCGATAGAGAATGACGCCGGATCGCACCACCAGACGGTCGGGCGTGCAGGCACCGCAACAACAAGAATACCGGAGGGACCCGTGGTACAGGACAGCAGCACCTACTGGAAGCGATCGCGGGTCGAATTGCGGGCGGCCGGATTCGATCCGGACCGCGCGGCGAACACCAGTGCCGTGGTGACGATCGCGAGCGCCTGGACCAACGCGCATCGCTGCAACAATCGCGTGCGCGGTATCGCCGACATGCTGATCGAAATCCTGAGCGAGCGCGGCGGGCAGGGGCTCGTGGTCGGCGCACCCGCCGTGTCGGATGCGCTGACGCAGGGCACGCCGACGGCCGGCTACAGCCTGGTGTCGCGCGATGTCGTCGCAGACTGCATCGAGATCGGCCACTACGCCCACCATGGTGACGCCATGATCGTGATCTCCGGCTGCGACAAGACGGGCGCTGCCGCGCTGATGCCGCTGGCGCGCACCAATGCGTTCGGGCTCGTGCTCTATCCCGGCACCGGGACGCCAGGCCGGGTGTCGTTCGGGCGCGTGGGCCGCCAAAGGCAATAACCTGACCATCATGGATTACGCGGAGGCGCGCGCGGCGAACGAGAGCGGCCGGATTTCCGACAACGAGCTGCTCGAGGTCGAGCGCAACGTGATGCCCGGCAGCGGGACCTGCGGGGCGATGTTCACGGCCAACACGATGAGCACGATTGCCGAGTTGATCGGCATGATGCTGCCGCGCGGCGCCTCGCATCCCGCCGATACCGGCGCCGGTGGTGACATCCACGCCGATGTCCGGGCGCAGGCGCGCGCGTCGGTGGATGCGCTGTATCGGCTGATGCAGGCCGGCATCCGGCCGCTTGACATCATGACGGAGCGCGCGTTCGAGAACGCGATCGCAACCGTCTATGCCATGGGCGGATCGACCAACATGTACCTGCATCTGCTTGCGGTGGCGCGGGAGGCGCAGGTACCGATCACGATCGACCGCATTCAGGCGGTCGGCGAGCGCATTCCGTTGCTGGCCGATCTGCAGCCGCATGGTCCCTATGCGATGGGGAGCCTGCACGCCATCGGCGGTGTGCCGATCGTGCAGAAGGAGCTGCTGCGCGCGGGGTTGCTGCACGGCGATGTCATGACGGTGACCGGCAAGACGCTGGCGGAAAATCTCGCCGCGGTGCCGACGCTGGAGCAGGTCGGCAAGCAGGAGATCGTGCGCCCGGTGGCCAATCCCGTCGCGCCGGCGAATAATCACATCACCGTGCTGAAGGGCAATCTAGCGCCGGAAAGTTGTCTCTTGAAAGCTCTCCGGCAAGGCGCTGGAGAAGGGTGAGTTTCGCGGCACCGCGCGCGTATTCGAGTCCGAGGCCGAGACGATGGCTGCGATCCGCGCCGGTGAGATCAAGCCCGGCCATGTCATCGTGGTTCGCAATGTCGGTCCCGTCGGCGGGCCCGGCATGCCCGAGATGGTGATGCTGACGATCCAGTTGCAGGGACGGGGCCTTGGCGAGGATGTCGCGCTGATTACCGATGGCCGGTTTTCCGGCGTGTCGCATGGCATCCTGATCGGGCACGTCTCGCCGGAAGCGGCGCGCGGCGGCCCGATTGCGGCCGTGCGCGAAGGCGATGTGATAGTGATCAACCCCAAGGCGCGCACGCTGACGCTTGATGTCAGCGATGACGAGATCGCGCGGCGCATGGCGGGCTGGCGTGCGCCCGAAAGAGCTGAGAAGGCACGGCCGGGCTCCGTGCACGACAAGTACATTCGCCTCGTCTCCTCGGCGCATTATGGATGCGTACTCTGACGGAAGGCGCGCGGGCGGGGGCTGAGAGCGCATGAAAGACATCTACGACCCCAAATTCGTAAAGGCCGTATTTGACCGCTGCTCGGATCGCTACATGAAACAAACCCGGACCCGGTATTTTCCAAGATAATCAGTGAGTTGCCGCAGCGAGTTCCCATCTCGCTGCGAGCGTCCTGACGATTGCGTGAATACTAAACCGTACGGTTGACTTTCCGTCGTGCCATTCTATATTCAACCACATGGTTGAGCTTCAAACGTCACAGATGAATTCGATCTTCCACGCGCTCGGCGATGGAACACGGCGAGAGATGCTGCGCGATCTCTCACGGGGCGAGCGCACGGTGAGCGAACTCGCAAAACCCTTCGCGATGTCGCTTGCGGCGGCTTCCAAGCACATCAAGGTGCTGGAGGGCGCAGGCCTGATCCGTCGCGAGGTGAAGGGGCGCACGCATGTCTGCCGGCTCGAGCCCGGGCCGCTGGCAAGTGCGCATGAGTGGCTGAGCTTCTACGAACGTTTCTGGACCAGCCGACTCGATATCCTCGACCGCTTGTTGCGCGAAGACGATGCGCGCACGGCCACACGCAAACCGAAAAAAGGAGACGACCGATGAACGCACCCACCAATCCCGATGTTTATGGCACGCTGATCGAGCCGACCACGCTGAAAATCCAGCGCATGCTGCCGGGCCCGATCGAGCGGGTCTGGGCCTATCTCACCGACAGCGAGCTGCGGCGCAAATGGCTCGCGGCAGGTGCGATGGAGATGCAGGTCGGCGCGCCCTTTGAATTCGTCTGGCGCAACGACGAACTCTCCAATCCGCCCGGCAAGCGTCCCGAAGGCTTTCCCGACGAGCACCGGATGCAGAGCCGCATCACCGAGCTCGATCCGCTGCGCAAGATCTCGTTCACCTGGAACAATAGCGGCGACGTCACGTTCGAGCTGGAGCCGCGGGGCGAGCGGGTCTTGCTCACTGCTGATCCATCGCCGTCTGCCGGACCGCGCCACCATGCTCAAGGTCGGACCCGGCTGGCACGCGCATCTCGACGTTCTCGTCGCCCGGGCATCCGGCCAGGAGCCGCTGCAGCCATTCTGGGACCGTTGGCTCAGCCTGCAGAAGGACTATGAGCGCCTGCTGCCGACGTGACGCGCAAAGCGCGCGACATGCGCTCGCCAAGAACAGTAACAAACAGGAGCTTCGCCATGAAAAATCAGGTCGTTTCGCCCCAGCAATGGGAGGCTGCGCGCCAACAGCTGCTTGTCAAGGAGAAGGAGTTGACGCGCGCGCATGATGCGCTCGCTGCCGAGCGCCGGCGTATGCCGTGGCAAGCGGTGGAGAAGGCGTATTCGTTCGACGGGCCCAACGGCAGGGCGAGCCTGATCGATCTGTTCGAAGGTCGCCGCCAGCTGATCGTCTACCGTGCCTTCTTCGAGCCCGGCGTGCACGGCTGGCCGGATCATGCCTGCATCGGCTGTTCGATGGTGGCCGACCAGGTCTCTCATCTTGCTCACCTCAACGCGCGCGATACCACGCTGGTGTTTGCTTCGCGCGCGCCGCGCGCCGACATTGCGCGGCTGCAGGCGCGGATGAACTGGCAGCACATCCCCTGGTACAGTATGTCAGACAGCTTTGATGCCGACTTCGACGTCGGTGAATGGCACGGCCACAACGCGTTCATCCGCGAGGGCGATCGCGTCTACCGCACCTACCTGATCAACAGCCGCGGCGATGAGGCGATCGGCACGGTCTGGAGCTACCTCGACATGACCGCGCTCGGCCGTCAGGAGGAGTGGGAGGACTCGCCCAAGGGCTACCCGCAGACCAAGCCGTACAAATGGTGGAACTGGCACGACAGCTACGTGCCCGGTGCCGCGCCCGACAAAAGGTGGGTGGAGGTGTCGGATGCGGGCGAGGCCGCGATGCGGAAGAAGAGCGGCTGACCTTTCGGCCGCGCGGCGGCAGCGAGGAGAAGAGCGATGAGCAAGCTGGAAGCCGCCATGCGCGGTTGCTGATGCAGCGCGCCAGGACGGCAATGCGGCAGCGTATGGCGCCGCCGATGTCCTCTACCTCGCGGCCGCGCCGACATTTGCGATCATGGCGCTCGTGACCGGACTTCCCGGCGGACGGCGCGGATGCGGTGTGCTCGACGATGGGCGCCTCGCCGCTGAGTGGCATGGTGCCGATGTATTTGCTGATGAGCGCCTTCCACTCGGCGCCCTGGCTGAAACTTGTCACGGGCCGGCGAAGCGGCGCCAGCCGGTCCTGACGTTCCGCACACGAAACCGCAATGGCCCCGCTGCTTTTTTCAACACCTCACAGAAAGACAAACATGAGCAAGGCCTTTACCGGCGGCTGCGCCTGCGGCGCTATCCACTACGAAATATCCGCGGAGCCGATCTTCATGGTCGATTGCCAGTGCCGCGATTGCCAGCGCAAGAGTGGCACCGGGCACGGATCCTATCTGACCTTCGGGAGCCGCGAGGCCGTGAAGCTGACCGGTCACGCCACGCACTGGGACATGATCGGCGACAGCGGCAACGTCAAGACGCGCGGTTTCTGCCCGACCTGCGGTGTGCCGGTCTATCTGACCTCCGCGGCGATGCCGGAGTTCTTCTCCGTCCATGCGGCGAGCCTCGATGATCCCGCAAGGTACCAGCCGCAGGCAGTGATCTACCGTTCGAGCGGCCACGATTGGGATCGTGTCGATCTGGCGCTGCCGCAGTTCGAAAAAATGCCGCCGATTCCGGGGTGAGGGGTGCGATAGACCTCGTCATGCCCGGGCTCGACCCGGGCATCCACGTCTTGGTTCCGAAGCAGTCGTGGATGGCCGGGACAAGCTCGGCCATGACGGAGACGTGAGATATTTTTTCGGCCGGCCTGTCGCCTTTTGCTTTCCCCGTTCGTCCTGTGGTTCCGAGAACGGGAACGGAGAACAAGAATGAGCAATCTAGGCTATCGCTGGGTCATCGTCGCTGCCGGCGGCCTGTTGGGTTGTGTCGCCATCGGCGGCATGTTTTCGCTGCCGGTGCTGCTGCAGCCGATTGCGCGCGACACCGGCTGGTCGGTGGCGGGCATTTCCAGCGCCATGACGATCGGGTTCCTGGCGATGGCGTTCTGCAGCATGATCTGGGGCACGCTGTCCGATCGCTTCGGGCCGCTGCCGGTGGTGCTGTCAGGTTCGATCGTGATTGCCGTCAGTCTGGCGCTGGCAAGCCGCGCCACGTCGCTGATCGAGTTTCAGCTGCTGTTCGGTCTCTTGGTGGGCGCGGCGACCGCTGCGATCTTCGCGCCGATGATGGCGACCGTGACCGGCTGGTTCGATACCCGTCGCAGCCTTGCGGTGTCGCTGGTCTCCGTCGGCATGGGCATGGCGCCGATGACGATGTCGCCGCTGGTGGCCTGGTTGGTCGAAACCCACGACTGGCGGACCACCATGCAGATTGTCGCGGCCATCGTCGCCGTGATCATGATCCCGGTCTCGCTCTTGGTGCGCCGTCCGCCGGCGCTGGCTGCACAAGCCGCAATGCCCGCCGACGGCGGCGCGCCAGCCGGCGGAGATGTCGCGCAGCGAAGCGTTGCGCTCGCCGCAGTTCTTCATCCTGCTTGCGACGAATTTCTTCTGCTGCGCCACGCATTCCGGGCCGATCATCCACACCGTGAGCTATGCGGTAAGCTGCGGCATCCCCCTGATCGTGGCGGTGTCGATCTACAGCGTCGAAGGGCTTGCCGGACTGTTCGGCCGCATCGGCTTTGGCCTGATGGGCGACCGCTTTGGCGCCAAGCGCGTGCTGGTGATAGGCTTGCTGGTGCAGGCGTTCGGCGCGCTCGGCTATGTCTTCGTCCGTGACCTTGCCGCCTTCTATGCGGTGGCGGCGCTGTTCGGCTTCATCTATGCCGGCGTGATGCCGCTCTATTCCGTGCTGGTGCGCGAGAATTTTCCGCTGCGCATGCTGGGCACCGTGATCGGCGGCACCGCAATGGCGGGCAGCCTCGGCATGGCGACGGGACCGATCGCCGGCGGGCTGATCTACGACACCTTTGCAAGCTACGCCTGGCTCTATATCGGCGCGTGGGGCATGGGCCTCGGCGCATTCCTGATGGCGATGACTTTCCGGCCGTTTCCGAAAGCAAAGCCGGAAGGGGTGCCGGCGGCGGCATCAGCATAGGCGTCAGCGCCTCCGTTCATGGAAAAGCACGCCCGCCGCGCTGAGCGAGATGACCAATCGCCATCTCGCTCCAGCTTTCTCGAAAACCGCTGTGCGCTCTTCCGGATCATGCTTCAACGCCGCGCGTAAAGCCGTTCATCCCACCACACGGGCTCGGGCAGCGCATGGGTGATTGCGTCTGCATCGGGGTGAACGGGATTGATCAGGAAATTCCGCTCGAGCCGGGCCGGAATCGACGGCACGATCAGCAGTGCCGAGAGCTTCTCGTCGTACCAGGCCTGCGCGAACGTCTTGCAGATGGTCTCGTTGCGCGAATCCCAGCCGGGATGCGCGGCGGTCTGGAAGACTTCGTAGCTCGTGCCGTTCGGAATCGTGATCGCGATAAAATGCTGGTTGGCCGGCATCACCAGGTTGGCGTGCACCAGTTTCTCCAGCATCGCGGTGGAATAATGCTCGGACGTGTAGATGACCGGGCTCGCATGCGTGTTCCACCGGCCGGGATAGAGGCGGGCTCCCTCGGCGTCGTAGATCGGATGAGCGCCGTCGGGATCGCCGATCCGATAGCAGGTGAGGACGCGATCCGTCTTCGGCACGCTCAGACGCCACCGCCATAGGCCGCGCGGCCAAGCAGGTTGATCACCGCGTCCGCTCCTGGCCCAGTTGCCAGCGCCACTTCAAGCGGAGCAGCATCGTCCAGCATCGGATGCGGGCGATCGAGGAAGCTGCGCACCTTCGCCTCATCGCCAAAAATATCGAGCCCAAAGGCAAACACCTTCGCAATGCGCGCCAGCCGATCGCTCTCGTCCGTCGTCAGGGGCTTCTTGTCCCTGCGGCGGCGCTCCAGCGTCGGCTTTGGCACCACCCGATAGGTGAAGCGGCGGACATCGTCGGGGCTGACGCGGACGGCGACCCGGTCAAGCGCCGAAACCGGCAGTCCTTTCTGCACCGAATAAGCAAGCGTCAGCGCCGGCTCGGTCCGTTTCGGCTTGACGCCGAGCAGTTCGTGAAGAATGGCGGTCAGGTTGCTCATGGGAAATCCTGCATCATCTGAGGCGAATATATGCCTCATCTGATGCAACTTCAAGGCCGATATTTACACCCTTAGATGTTCCTGATATGTTCTAGTCCATCATGGATAGAACTGCAAGTGTTGATGGCCGGCTGTTCCTGGCGGCGCTGCCGGACGCGGTTACGGCAAGCCGGATTTTCAAACTCGCAAGCGCGTTGAAGCGAGCCCACGGATTTTCCGGCAAACTCATCGCGCCGGAACGATTGCATGTCTCATTGTTCTTTCTCGGTCGGCTGGATCTGGAGCGCGCGCCCCGCAGGGCGGTTGGCGATGTGCGAATGCCACCATTTGAAGTTTCCTTCGACCGGACTGCCAGTTTTTGTGGGCGGCCTGGAAGCCGTCCGTTCGTGTTGATCGGCGGCGGTGGGTTGGGCCAGCTCAAATCGTTTCGGCAGGGGCTGGCGGCTGAGCTCGCGCGGGAAGGGATGAGGCGCCTCGCAAGAACCAGCTTCGAGCCGCACGTCACGCTTCTCTATGATGCGCATGGCGTGGATGAGTACCCGCTCGGCGAGCCGGTATCCTGGACTATCAACGAGATCGTGCTCATTGGCAGCAAGAGCGGGCATGCCCATCTCGCGAAGTGGCGACTTCGGGGTTAGTCAGCAGAAACAGGGAGCTCTGTCGCTCACTCCTCGCCGCCCCCGAAATATTCCGGCTTGCCCGTGGTCCAGGTCTCGCCCCAGAGCTGGCCGCCGCCGTCGACGGTCAGCGTCTCGCCGGTGACGAACTTGCCGGAAGGACCGGCGAGGTAGACGCAGGCTTCCGCGACGTCGAAGGGTGAGCCGACCCGTTTCATCGGGTTGGAGCGCGGGTAGGCGGCGCGCGCTTGCTCGGAGTAGACGTTCAAGCCCTCGGTCTCGATCACGCCGGGGGCTACGCAATTGACGCGGATATTCAGCGGCGCCCACTCCACGGCGACTGCGCGCGACAGGCCGATGACGCCCGAACGCGCGGCGATGGTGTGGGCGATGCCGTAAAGGCCGTGCGTCGTCACCACCACGATATTGACGATGCTGCCGGCATGCTTGCGGTCGCGCCAGCGTTGCGCGGCCGCCTGCATCATGTACCAGGTGCCGTTGAGATTGGTATTGATCACGGCATTCCAGCCCTTGATCGAGAAGTCGATCGCGGCTTGCGGAAACTGCCCGCCGGCGCTGTTGACGAGGATGTCGAGCCGGCCATGGGTGGCCCAGACCGCGTCGAACAGGGCGGCAACCGCCTCCGGCTCCCTGATATCGGCGACGTGGCCCGAGGCGCTGAGGTTTTGCGCGGCGAACTCGCGCTGACAGCGCGTCGAGTTTCTCCCTGTTGCGGCCGACGAGCACGACATGCGCGCCAAGCCGGGCGAACAGAACAGCGATGGCGCGGCCGATGCCGCCGGTGCCGCCAGAGACAAGCGCCACCTGACCCTTCAGCGCGTCCGGTGCATAGACGGTTGGATGGCTTGCAAGTTCGGCAAAGCTCGATTCCCGCGCATCGTCCTTCATGTCAGGTGCTGGCCTTGTTGTTTGCGATGGCGATCGTATCTTAGAGCAAGATGTCGCTCTCCGTGGCGTCATCTTGCTTTATTTTTGCCGGCGCGTGATCTTCTTGCGAAAACCGGTTCCCACTTTTCGGGATCGTGCGCTGGCTTCCCAATCAACAAAGAACAGATGGCATGCCCGATCTCTCCGCCTTCCAAATCACCAAACGCTGGCCCGCAAAACATCCCGACCGCCTCCAGCTCTACTCGCTGCCGACGCCGAATGGCGTCAAGGTCTCCATCATGCTGGAAGAGATCGGCTTGCCCTACGAGGTCCATCTCGTCGATTTCAACAAGGACGACCAGAAGACCGCGGAATTCCTCTCGCTGAACCCGAACGGCAAGATCCCGGCGATCCTCGATCCCGACGGTCCGGGCGGCAAGCCGCTGCCGCTGTTCGAGTTCGGCGCGATCCTGCAGTATCTCGCCGAGAAAACCGGAAAGCTCATCCCGTCCGACGCCGCGCGGCGCTGGCAGGCCATCCAGTGGGTGCACTTCCAGATGGGCGGCATCGGGCCGATGTTCGGTCAGGTCGGCTTCTTCCACAAATTCGCCGGCAAGGATTTCGAGGACAAGCGGCCGCGCGAGCGTTACGTCAACGAGTCAAAACGCCTGCTCGGCGTGATGGAGGCTCATCTTGCCGGCCGGCAATGGTTCATGGACGACGACTACAGCATCGCCGACATTTCCATGCTCGGCTGGGTGCGCAACCTGATCGGCTTCTACGGCGCGCGCGATCTCGTTGCCTTCGACGAGTTCAAGAATGTCGGCGCCTGGCTCGAGCGCGGGCTGGCGCGCCGCCGCGGTGCAGCGCGGGCTTGATATTCCGAAGCGGCCGAACCAATCCAGATTTTGCAGCGGCGACGGCATGAAGGCATGCGATTTCGCGACCCGCGGGAAATTTCGTTGTCGGCGGCGCGGCCCTCGATCATGATGGGAGCCAAGCTTCCACCCCGCCGCGAGCGTCGCAATGACAACAGAAGCGATCCGTCCCGCCGTCCGCCGTCACCAGCCCTGGTACAAGATCCTCTACGTTCAGGTGCTGATCGCCATCGTGCTCGGTATCCTCGTCGGCTATTTCTATCCGACGCTGGGCAAGGAACTGAAGCCGCTCGGTGACGGTTTCATCGCGCTGATCAAGATGATGATCGCGCCGGTGATCTTCTGCACCGTGGTGCACGGCATCTCCTCGATGGGGGACCTCAAGCGCGTCGGCCGGGTCGGGCTGAAGGCGCTGATCTATTTCGAAGCGGTCTCGACGGTGGCGCTGGCGATCGGCCTGATCGTCGGCGAGGTGCTGCAGCCCGGCGCGGGCTTCAATATCGATCCGGCCTCGATCGACGCCGAATTCGGTCGAGACCTACGTCACCAAGGCCAAGGAAGAGGGCATCGTCGCGCACCTGCTCGGGATCATCCCCGACAGCTTCATCGGTGCGCTTGCCCGCGGCGACCTGCTGCAGGTGTTGCTGGTCTCGATCCTGTCCGGCTTTGCCATCGCGTTCATGGGCAAGACGGGCGAGCCGATCGCGCATGCGATCGACCAGGCCGCAAAGGTCTTCTTCGGCATTATCCGCATCGTCGTCCGCGTCGCGCCGATCGGTGCGTTCGGCGCCATGGCATTCACGATCGGCGCCTATGGGCTCGGCGCGCTGTGGAAGCTGGTGGCGTTGATCGGCACATTCTATCTCACCAGCATCCTGTTCGTGCTGATCGTGCTCGGCACCATCGCGAAATTGTCGGGCTTCTCCATCCTGCGCTTCATCGCCTACATCAAGGATGAGCTCCTGATCGTGCTCGGCACCTCGTCGTCGGAGACGGTGCTGCCGCAGATGATGCAGAAGATGGAGCATCTCGGCGCCTCGCGTTCGGTGGTCGGGCTCGTCGTACCCACCGGCTACAGCTTCAACCTCGACGGCACCAATATCTACATGACGTTGGCGACGCTGTTCCTGGCGCAGGCCACCAACACCCACCTGACGATCTGGCAGGAGCTCGGCATTTTGGGCATCGCCATGATCACGTCGAAGGGTGCTTCGGGCGTGACCGGGGCGGGGTTCATCACGCTTGCCGCCACGCTGTCGATCGTGCCTGACATTCCGATCACGTCGATTGCCATCCTGGTCGGCATCGATAAATTCATGAGCGAGTGCCGCGCGCTGACCAATCTGATCGGCAACGGTGTCGCTTGCGTCGTGATCAGTTTGTCGGAAGGGGAGCTTGACAGGGACAAGCTGCACGAGACCATGGCGCATCCGATCGAGATCGGCGAAGCGCTCGAACCAGGCGGCGCGTAGGCGGTCAACGGACAGGGCAGGAACGGGCGACGAAATGGCCAACACGATCTACGGTATCAAGAACTGCGACACCATGAAGAAGGCGCGGGCCTGGCTCGACGCCAAGGGCGTTGCGTACGATTTCCATGACTACAAGACGGCGGGGATCGAAAAGGACCGCTTGAAGGGCTGGACCGACAAGCTCGGCTGGGAGACCTTGCTCAACCGTGCCGGCACCACCTTCAAGAAGCTGCCCGATGCCGACAAGGAAGGCCTCACCGAGAAAAAGGCGCTGGCGTTGATGCTGGCGCAGCCGTCGATGATCAAGCGGCCGGTGCTGGAGATGGCCGGCAAACTGTTGGTCGGCTTCAAGCCGGAGATTTATGCGAAGGAAGTGGCGGGCAAGAAGGGTTAGGCGAGCCTAACCCAATTCGACGACATCGTCGGTTGCACGTTGTCCTGCGGGCTCGGCGGAGATTTCGCGGTCGATTACCGCGTCGATGACACGCACCGGGATTCGCTTTGATTGCAGCGCCATCAGGTTTGTCACCTTGAAACCGCCCTCGACGCTGATTGCCTTGAACAGGCCCACGATCTGCTCGACGCGCTCACCGAAGCCGAACGGCAGCAGCAGGCGCTCGTAGGAGACGTCCTTGCCGTCGGCATCCTGCACCGTCGAGACGGAATAGGTCGGCCGGCGAAGCCTGACGCAGGCGATGTAGGACGGCACGACGCGGGCATAGCGGTCCGGCCCGATCGCCTCATGCAAATAGCGGTTGGTGCGCCGGGCCGGATCGACGTCTTCGTTGCCGTAAGTGGCGGTGAGTCTCGCGCCTTCCTGCTTGATGATGAAGCGCGCCTCTTCGCCGTCACCCTCGACGTCATATCCCATCATGTCCGGCAACTCGCTTGCGATATCGCCGGGTTCGAAATCGGCCAGCAGCGGCAACGGCTGGTGCCGGCGCGCCGCGCGCAACCATGCGTTCAGGAGCACGCGCTGCGTGATTGAGCGCACGACGGAAGGGTTGGCGCTGGTGAACTCCATGGCCGGCTTAACTGAATTCGATCAGATCGCCGCTCGGGATGCGGCCCGGCGCGCGGTGGAACAGATCGCGGTCGATGATGGTGCGCAGCTTCGGCACCGGCAGCGCGTCGTTGCCGCGCATCAGGTTCTTGATCTCGAAGCCGCCGTCCTCGCTGATGGTCTTCAGCGATCCGATGATGTGGGTGAGGGTGCCGTCGCGGTCCGAGAACGGCAGCAGCAACCGCTCATAGGCGACGATGCGGCCATAGATGTCGTCGACATGGGCGATGGTGTAGGCGGGCAGGCGGCGGCGGATGCATTCGTAGTAGATCGGCATCACCAGCGGCGCGAGCCGGTTGCCGAGATAATCCTCGAGCCGGCGTCCCTTGCCGGTGTGGCCGTAGGCGCTGGCCATGCGCGTGCCGTCGCTGTCGATGATGATGCGTGGCGGCTTCTGCGTGGTGTCGATCGAGAAGTACACGAGGTCTGGAAGCTCGTCCTCAATTCGCGCCGGCTGGTACTCGCCCAATGCCGGAAGCTTCTGCTCGCGGGCAAATAGCCGCAGCCAGGTGTTCAGCAGGTCGCGCTGCTTGATCGACTTGACGACCGTTGGATTGGCGCTTTCGAAGTCCACAGCCCGGCGTCCCCAGTGAAAGCAAATCGGGGCAGCATCGGCCGGAGGCCCAAATTTTCCGTGAAGTTACGGGGAGAGAGAAAAACACCGTTAATGACTGCTTTCCGCGCACCGGAACCGGCCTCCCGGCGATCGGGCAGGGCCGTTGGTATTCGACTAATGGCGGAGGCTGCCGGCGCCTGCGTCCTCCCGTCTTTCCGCCTTGCACAATGCGCCGATATCACGGCATATTCCGGCCCCGGAGGCGGCAGGCCCTGCGACGTTCCAAGGCGTCCGGGAGAGCCTGCCGAAATAGATAATCGGCCAGCGCGAGTGGACTTCGCAGCAGGGCTGATGGGGGAAGTTTGTTTGGCCGATGAGTTTATTCTCGAAACCCACGGATTGACCAAGGAGTTCGCGGGGTTCTTCGCCGTTCGCGATGTTTCCTTGAAGGTCCGCCGCGGTTCTATCCACGCGTTGATCGGTCCGAACGGGGCCGGCAAGACGACGTGCTTCAACCTGCTGACAAAATTCCTGCAGCCGACTGCCGGCAATATTCTCTACAAAGGCCAGGACATCACCGCGATGGCGCCGGCCGACGTGGCGCGGCTCGGCCTCGTGCGGTCGTTCCAGATCTCGGCGGTGTTTCCGCATCTGACCGCGCTTGAAAATGTGCGGGTGGCGCTGCAGCGCCAGCACGGCTCTTCCTTCGATTTCTGGCGCTCCAAATCGGTGCTGGACCGCTTCAATGGCAGGGCGCTCGAACTGCTCAACGACGTCGGCTTAAGCGAATTCGCCAATACACCGGCGGTCGAGATGCCCTATGGTCGCAAGCGTGCGCTCGAGATCGCTACGACGCTGGCGCTCGATCCGGAAATGATGCTGCTCGACGAGCCGATGGCGGGCATGGGCCATGAGGACATCGACAAGATCTCCGTCCTGATCAAGCGCATCTCGGCGAAATATACCATCCTCATGGTCGAGCATAATTTGAGCGTCGTCGCTCATCTGTCCGACATCATCACGGTGCTGACGCGCGGGCAGGTGCTGGCCGAAGGCAATTACGCCGAACTCACCAAGGACGAGCGCGTCAAGGAAGCTTATCTCGGAGCCGGTCATGGCTGAGGTGCAAACGGCAGCCAAACCGGCAGCGCAGGCGAGCGGCGCACAAGTATTGTCGGTCAAGAATCTGCAGGCCTGGTACGGCGAGTTGCACATCCTGCACGGCGTCGATTTCCATGTGAACGAAGGCGAGGTGGTCACGCTGCTCGGCCGCAACGGCGCCGGCAAGACCACCACACTGAAGTCGGTGATGGGCATCATCGGCAAGCGCTCCGGCGCCATCCAGTTCAATGGCAAGGACATCTCGCGGGCGTCGTCCGACAGCATCGCGCGGCTCGGCGTTGCGTTCTGCCCGGAAGAGCGCGGAATTTTTGCCAGCCTCGACGTGCGGGAAAACCTGCTGCTGCCGCCGATCATCAACAGTGGCGGCCTTTCGCTCGACCAGATCTTCGAGCTGTTCCCGAACCTGAAAGACCGCCTCAACAGCCAGGGCACCAAACTGTCCGGCGGCGAGCAGCAGATGCTGGCGATTGCGCGCATCCTGCGCACGGGTGCGCGTTTCCTGATGCTGGACGAGCCGACCGAGGGCCTGGCGCCGGTCATCATCCAGCAGATCGGCCACACCATCGCACGGCTGAAAAAGGAGGGTTTCACCATCCTCCTGGTCGAGCAGAACTTCCGCTTCGCCTCCACCGTGGCGGACCGCTACTACGTCGTGGAGCACGGCAAGGTGATCGACGGTTTCGCCAATGCGGATCTCGAGGCCAACATGGACAAGCTCCACACCTATCTCGGCGTCTGAACATCGTTCAAGAAACACACTCCAGGGAGAACAACATGAAACAACAACTCTCGGCACTTTTCCTCGGCACGGCGCTTTCGCTCGTTGCCGCGACCGGCGCGTTCGCGCAGGACAAGAACATCAAGATCGGCGTGCTGACCGACAATTCGGGCCTGTATTCCGACCTCGGCGGCGCCGGCTCGACGCTCGCCGCGCAGATGGCAGTTGAGGACTCCGGCCTCGCCGCCAAGGGCTGGAAGATCGACGTCATCTCGGCCGACCATCAGAACAAGCCGGATATCGCCACCAACACCGCGCGGCAGTGGATCGACGTCGACAAGGTCGACATCTTCATGGACGTGCTGAACTCGGGCGTGGCGCTCGCGGTCAATAACCTTGTTAAGGAAAAGAACGCGATCATGATCAACACCGGCGCGGCGTCGTCGGATTTGACCAACGCGCAGTGCTCGCCGAACACCATCCACTGGGTCTACGACACCTATATGCTTGCCAACAGCACCGGTCAGGCGCTGGTGAAGGCCGGTGGCGACACCTGGTACTTCCTGACCGCCGACTACGCTTTCGGCCACGCGCTGGAGCGCGACACCGCCGCTGTCGTGACCAAGTCGGGCGGCAAGGTGATCGGCGGCGTCAAGCATCCGCTCAACACCGCGGACTTCTCCTCGTTCCTGCTGCAGGCCCAGGCCTCCAAGGCCAAGATCATCGGCATGGCCAATGCCGGCGGCGACACCACCAACACCATCAAGCAGGCGGCCGAGTTCGGCATCGTCGCGGGCGGCCAGAAGCTTGCGGGCCTGTTGCTCTTCATCACCGACGTGCACTCGCTCGGTCTCAAGGTGGCGAACGGTCTGAGCTTCACCGAGACGTTCTACTGGGACCTCAACGACGGCACGCGCGCCTTCTCCAAGCGCTTCTCCGAGCGCACGAAGAACAAGGCAATGCCCTCGATGGTGCAGGCCGGCGTCTATTCGGGCCTGGTTCACTATTTCAAGGCGCTGGAAGCAATGGGCGGCAACCCGCATGACGGCGCCAAGGTGGTGGCCAAGATGAAGGAAATGCCGACCGACGATACGCTGTTCGGCAAGGGCACGATCCGCGTCGACGGTCGCAAGCTGCACCCGGCCTACCTGTTCGAGGTCAAGAAGCCCGAAGAATCCAAGGGCCCCTGGGACTATTACAAGCTGATCGGCACCACGCCGGGCGACCAGGCGTTCCGGCCGCTTTCGGAGAGTGCCTGTCCGCTGGTAAAGAAGTAACATTGGCGCCCGCTGGCTCTGTGGCCGGCGGGCACCTTCCGTCACGTCAGGATTGAGCAGATCGAGCGATGCAAGCCCTTTACGCACAGCTTCTGGTGGGACTGATCAACGGCTCGTTCTACGCGCTGTTGAGCCTTGGGCTCGCCGTCATCTTCGGCATGCTCAACATCATCAATTTCGCGCACGGCGCGCTCTACATGATGGGCGCGTTCGTTGCCTATTTCCTGCTCAACAACGACTATCTCGGCATCGGCTACTGGTGGGCGTTGCTGATCGCGCCGATCGCGGTGGGCATTTTCGGCATGATCCTGGAGCGGACCATGCTGCAATGGTTGACCGGGCTCGATCATCTCTACGGCCTGCTGCTGACCTTCGGCATCGCGCTGATCGTGCAGGGCGTGTTCCAGAACTATTTCGGCTCCTCGGGCCTGCCTTACGCGATCCCGGACGAGTTGAAGGGCGGCATGAATCTCGGCTTCATGTTCCTGCCGATCTATCGCGGCTGGGTGGTCGTGTTCTCGCTGGTGATCTGCCTTGCCACCTGGTTCCTGATCGAGAAGACGCAGCTCGGCGCCTATCTGCGTGCCGCCACCGAAAATCCAACGCTGGTGCGCGCCTTCGGCATCAACGTGCCGCGCATGATCACGCTGACCTACGGGCTCGGCGTCGGGCTCGCGGCGCTGGCCGGCGTGCTGTCGGCGCCGATCAACCAGGTGCGGCCGCTGATGGGGGCGGACCTCATCATCGTCGTGTTCGCCGTGGTCGTGATCGGCGGCATGGGTTCCATCATGGGTTCCATCATCACCGGCTTCGCGCTCGGCGTGATCGAGGGCCTGACCAAGTATTTTTATCCCGAGGCCTCCAACACCGTGGTATTCGTGCTGATGGTGCTGGTGCTGCTGATAAAGCCGACGGGACTGACAGGACGGGCGGCCTGACATGAGCATCGTGACCGACAGCACCTTGCCCGCAACGCCGCGCACCGTCCGCGACGAGATGATCGTCTTCGCCGTGATGGCGGTGCTGCTCGCCCTGGTGCCGGCGACGGGCATCTATCCGTTCTTCGTGATGCAGGCGCTGTGCTTTGCGCTGCTGGCCTGCGCCTTCAATCTCTTGATCGGCTTTGGCGGCCTGCTGTCGTTCGGCCACGCGATGTTCCTGGGCAGTGCCGGCTATTTCACCGCGCACGCGCTGAAAGTGTGGGGCGTCACGCCGGAACTCGGCATCATCATCGGCACCGCCGGCGCTGCTGCGCTTGGCCTGATCACCGGCTATGTCTCGATCCGTCGCCAGGGCATCTATTTCTCGATGATCACGCTGGCGCTGTCGCAATTGCTCTACTTCATCTACCTGCAGGCGCCGTTCACCCACGGCGAAGACGGCATCCAGGGCATTCCGCAAGGCCACATGTTCTGGATCCTCGATCTGTCCAAGCCGACGGTGCTCTATTATGTGGTGCTGGCCGGGTTCCTCGGTGGCTTCCTCCTGATCTTCCGTACCATCAACTCGCCGTTCGGCGAGGTGTTGAAGGCGATCCGCGAGAACGAACCGCGTGCGATTTCGCTGGGCTACAAGACCGATCAGTACAAGCTGCTCGCCTTCATCCTGTCCGGCACGCTCTCCGGCTTTGCCGGATCGTTGAAGGTGTTCGTGGCGCAAAATGCCTCGCTCACCGACGTGCACTGGTCGATGTCGGGCGAAATCGTGCTGATGACCCTGGTCGGTGGCCTCGGCACCATCTTCGGACCGGTGGTCGGGGCCTTCATCATTATCTGGATGCAGCAATATCTTGCCGGTTTCGGCCAGTGGGTGACGGTGATCCAGGGCGTGATCTTCGTCGCCTGCGTGCTGACGTTCCGCCGGGGCATTATCGGCGAGATCGCCCATTATCTCCGCAGGTCGCTCTAAAGCTCCGGTTTCCGGAGCATTTTCAGCCCGATAAAGCGGTGGATGACGCTTTCCCGGCGCTGCCGCCGCAAGTCTTTCGCATCAATTCGGTCTATGACAGTTTTATGACGGGGCGCGGACTCCGGCATTTCTGATAACGGACTGATGCCATGGCCATGCTGCGCTGGTTTCGTGCCTTTCTGCCAAGGGAAGAGCGGTTTTTCGACCTGTTCGCCCGTCACGCCGAAGTTTGCGTCAAGGGCGCCGAGGCCCTGCAAGGCGTGTTGCGCGGCGGCGAGGAGACCGCAGTCTTTTGCCAGCGCGTCAACCAATTCGAGAACGATGCCGACAACATCACCCGCGAGGTCTTGACCGCGGTGCGCCGCACCTTCATCACCCCGTTCGACCGCGGCGACATCAAGAACCTGATCACGTCGATGGACGATGCCATCGACCAGATGCAGCAGACCGCGAAGGCGGTCATCCTGTTCGAGGTGCGCACGTTCGAGCCGCCGATGCGCGAGATGGGCCAACTGCTGGTCGAATGCGCCAACCTGGTGGCTCGTGCGTTGCCGCTGATGAAGTCGATCGGCGAAAACGTCTCGCTGCTGACGACCATCACGGAGGAGTTGACCAAGCTCGAAGGCCGAGTTGACGATCTCCACGACATCGGGTTGAAGGAACTCTGGCTCAAGCACCGCAACGCCAGCGCGATGGATTTCATCGTCGGCGTCGAGATCTACGACCATTTGGAGAAAGTCGCCGACCGCTTCGACGACGTCGCCAACGAGATCAACAGTATCGTGATCGAACAGGTCTGACGCATGATCCGGAAAAGTGTGCAGCGGTTTTCCCTCGCGACAAACGCGAGCGCTTGCGCTGAGATCATGCGCAAACAAGAGGCCAAGGCGCGATGACGATACATCCTCCAATCATCGCGCTATAGGGCAGGGGCCATCGCCGTGGACGCCACGCTTGGTCTTCCCATTCTGGTCGGCCTGATCGCCGTCGCGCTGCTGTTCGACTTCCTGAACGGCCTGCACGACGCCGCCAATTCGATCGCGACCATCGTCTCGACCCGGGTGCTGCGGCCGCAATATGCGGTGCTGTGGGCGGCGTTCTTCAACTTCATCGCCTTCCTGGTGTTCGGCCTGCACGTCGCCAACACCATCGGCAACGGGCATCATCGAGCGCGATGTCGTCGACGCCGCCGTGATCTTCGCGGCGTTGGTCGGCGCCATCGTCTGGAATCTGATCACCTGGGCGCTCGGCATTCCCTCGTCGAGTTCGCACGCGCTGATCGGCGGACTGGTCGGCGCCGGTGTCGCCAAAGCCGGGCTCTCAGCAGCGGTCTGGAGCGGGCTCTCCAAGACGTTGCTCGCCATCGTGCTGTCGCCGATGGTCGGCTTTATGCTGGCGCTGGTGCTGGTCGCGATCGTCTCGTGGCTGTCGGTGCGCTCGACGCCCTTTGCGGTGGACCGCGCCTTCCGCATCCTGCAGTTCGTCTCGGCCTCGCTCTATTCGCTCGGCCATGGCGGCAATGACGCGCAGAAGACCATGGGCATCATCGCCGTGCTGCTCTATTCGCAGGGCCACCTTGGCAGCGAATTCTCCGTTCCCTTCTGGGTGGTGATCTCCTGCCAGGCGGCGATGGGGCTCGGGACGCTGATGGGCGGCTGGCGGATCGTGCGCACCATGGGCTTGCGCATCACCAAGCTGACCCCGATGCAGGGCTTTTGCGCCGAGACCGGCGGCGCCGCCACGCTGTTCATGGCGACCTATCTCGGCGTGCCCGTCTCGACCACCCACACCATCACCGGCGCGATCGTCGGTGTCGGCGCGGCGCGGCGGGTCTCGGCCGTGCGCTGGAACGTGGCGAGCTCGATCGTCTATGCCTGGGTGATCACGATCCCTGCGTCGGCGATCGTGGCGGCTGCGACCTACTGGGCCGTCCTGCTGTTCTTCCGCTGATCAGGTGACGAGCTTGAGGCCGACAATGCCGGCGACGATCAGGCCGATGCAGGCGAGGCGAAGCGCGGTGGCGGGATCGCCGAACAGGATGATGCCGAGGATGGCGGTTCCAACCGCGCCGATGCCGGTCCACATCGCATAGGCGGTTCCGATCGGCAGCGTCTTCACGGCCAGGCCCAAAAGGACGATGCTACCGACCATGCAGGTCAGCGTGAGCACCGACGGTACCAGCCGCGAAAACCCTTCGGTATATTTGAGGCCAATGGCCCAGCCGATTTCCATCAGACCGGCCACGAACAGCATCGTCCACGCCATGAGAAACCCTCCCGAAATAAGGCAGGGCCGTCCCCGCATGTGATGGGATTTGGGGGAGGTCGTCCTCCCGCCATCCATATGGGGCTCTCCGCTGCGCCCAGCAACCGCGAAAATCGCCTTGATCGGGCGCGTTTTCCCTGCCAAACGCTCGACTCATGTCCGACATTGCCTTGACCGCCGAGTCGCAGCCCGCGTCGCCGCTTGCCAATGAAGTGGCGCGGCGCAGAACTTTTGCGATCATCTCCCACCCGGACGCCGGCAAGACCACGCTGACCGAAAAGCTCCTGCTGTTCGGCGGCGCCATCAATCTCGCGGGCCAGGTCAAGGCCAAGGGCGAGCGGCGCAACACCCGTTCCGACTGGATGAAGATCGAGCGCGAGCGCGGCATCTCGGTCGTCACCTCGGTGATGACCTTCGAATTCGACGGCCTGGTGTTCAACCTTCTGGACACGCCGGGCCACGAGGATTTTTCGGAAGATACCTATCGCACGCTGACGGCAGTGGACTCCGCGGTGATGGTGATCGACGCCGCCAAGGGCATCGAGGCGCGCACCCGAAAGCTGTTCGAGGTGTGCCGGCTGCGCGATATCCCGATCATCACCTTCATCAACAAGATGGACCGCGAGAGCCGCGACACCTTTGACCTCATGGACGAGATCGAAAAGACGCTGGCGCTCGACACCACGCCGATGACCTGGCCGGTCGGCCGCGGCCGCGACTTCCTCGGCACCTACGACGTCGTCAATGGCGGCGTGCGTCTGCTGGAGGGCGGCGGCGCCAAAACGGGCGCGACCGAACAGATCGCGATATCAGATCTCGGCAAGCGCAACGCCAATCTCGACGTCGGCCAGGTCAAGGAAGAACTCGAGCTGGTTTCCGAAGCCTGCAAGCCGTTCGACCTCGACGCCTTTCGCGAGGGCCACCTGACGCCGGTCTATTTCGGCAGCGCGCTGCGCAATTTCGGCGTCGGCGACCTGCTGGAAGGCCTCGGCAAATTCGCGCCGCCGCCGCGCGCGCAGGACAGCGATCTGCGAAGGGTGGAGGCGGCCGAGCCGCGCATGAGCGCCTTCGTCTTCAAGATCCAGGCCAACATGGATCCGAACCACCGCGACCGCATCGCCTTCGCGCGGCTATGTTCGGGAAAGCTCAGCCGCGGCATGAAGGCGAAACTGGTGCGCACCGGCAAGAACATGAGCCTGTCGAGCCCGCAATTCTTCTTTGCGCAGGATCGCTCGGTGGCGGACGAGGCCTTTGCCGGCGACGTCGTCGGCATTCCCAACCACGGCACGCTGCGGATCGGCGACACCCTGACCGAGGGCGAGGATCTGACCTTTGTCGGTGTGCCGAGCTTTGCGCCGGAAATCGTCCGGCGGGTGCGGCTGACCGATGCGATGAAGGCGAAGAAGCTGAAAGAGGCGCTGCAGCAGATGTCGGAGGAGGGCGTCGTGCAGGTGTTCCGTCCGCGGGACGGCGCGCCCGCGCTGGTCGGCGTGGTCGGCCCGCTGCAGCTCGACGTGCTCAAGGCGCGGCTCGATGCCGAATACTCGCTGCCGGTGGAGTTCGAGGTCTCCGAATTCGCGCTCGCGCGCTGGATTTCCTCCGACGACCGCAAGAAGCTCGAGGCCTTCATCAGCGCCAACAATTCGGGCATTGCCGACGACGTCGATGGCGATCCCGTGTTCATGGCCAAGAACGAGTTTTACCTGGGCTATACCAGGGAGCGCGCCGAAGGGATCGAGTTCTCCACGATCAAGGATGTGAAGAAGAAATAGGGCTGCGTCCGGGCAGCTCCACCGAACGCGAAGCTGTGATCATCGGCCACTTGCTTGCAGTGCCACGAGGTCTCATCTTGATGGCAGCTTCGAGGATTTGCCATGCGCCGGCTTTTTGGTGTGCTGCTCGTGGTTGCGGCCGGTCTGGCCGCAGGTGATGCGCTCGCCGGTCCGCGCCGGCAGATCGATGCCACGCCGTTCTCGCACGCGCCCTGCAGCGTGCTCGATAACCGGCCATGCACGCCGACCTATTGCAGCATCTTCAACCACGGCCCCTGCATTCCCGAGATCTATTATCCGTATGGCCAGAACCTGCAGCTCACGATCCAGACCGTGCCGGCGGAGGGAGAGGCAGCAAAATATCAAAGGCCCGACCACGATCTTGATAACATCGGCGATCTTTTCGCCGCGTTGCGGTCCTGCTGGTCGCCGCCGCCTGAGGACGCCGCGCGCGAGGGCATGCAGATGTCGGTGCGCTTCAGCTTCAAGCGAAGTGGCGAGATGATCGCCTCACCACGCGTCACCTTTGCCACGTCGGGCGTGCCGGACGACACCAGAGCGACGTATCTCAAGGCCATCAATGCCTCGCTTGACGGCTGCCTGCCGCTGAAATTCACCGATGGACTCGGCGGCGCGCTGGCCGGGCGACCGATTGCGATCCGCTATGTGGACAATCGCGCGCTGGGGAAGGCCTCCGAGCGACAATGAGGTGGTTGGTCGCGCATTGCGCGGCACGCCCCGAAAATGATACGCACATCACCGGGGATGCGGGCGACAAGGGGAGAGATGCCGTGGGACTTTGGGTGATGATCGCCGGGCTCGTGCTGTTTCTCGGGGTCCATACGCTCACCACGCAGCGCGATCTGCGCGCGCGGATGATCGCCGCGACAGGCGATGGCACCTACAAGATCATCTATTCGCTGGTATCCGCGGTGGGCCTCGCGCTGATCGTCTGGGGCTTTGCAAAATATCGCGCGACGGGCTGGATCGATGTCTGGACGCCGCCGACCGGTATGCGGCACCTCACAGCGGCGCTGATGCTGCCTGCGGTGATCCTGGTCGTCGCCTCCTATATCCGCGGCCGCATCTACAGCACGCTGAAGCACCCGATGCTGGCAGGCGTGAAGCTGTGGGCGCTCGCGCACCTGCTCGCCAATGGCGATCTCGGCTCGATCATCCTGTTCGGCTCGTTCCTGGCCTGGGCGGTGTTCGACCGCATCTCGCTGAAACGCCGCGGCGACGCCGGCGGCCCGCCGATCCCGGTGGGCGGGGCGACCAATGACCTGATTGCCATCGCGGTCGGCGTGATCGCCTATGCCGCGCTGGCCTTTGCGTTCCATCCGGTCGTGATCGGCGTTCCCGTCTTCGGAACGTAGGCCGCCATGGACTGGTCGCATCAATCCATTCCGGCCATGCGGCTCGAGACGCGGTTCGGCGATCGCGTGGTGCCGGCGTTCTGCGAGCGGCCGAAATCCATCTGGGCGATGATTGCGGAAGCAGCCCACCGCAATCCCGACGGTGAGGCGCTGGTCTGCGGTGCGCGGCGTCTGACATGGCGCGAGGTGGCGGCGCAATCGGCGGAGATCGCCGCCGGCTTTGCCAGGCTCGGCCTCGCACCGGGCGACCGCGTCGCGGTGTTGCTCGGCAACCGCATCGAGTTCGTGCTGACGATGTTTGCGGCTGCCCATGCCGGTCTCGTCACGGTGCTGCTCAGCGTGCGGCAGCAGAAGCCGGAGATCGCCTATGTGCTGACCGATTGCGGCGCAAAGCTGCTGGTTCATGAGGCCGCTCTGGCTCGACCGGTTGCCTGACATGCGCGATGTGCCTGACCTCAAGCACCGCATCGCCGTCGATGACGATGCCGCCGCGTCGCAATTCGGCCGTCTTCTCGGCAGCACAACCGCTGCGCCCGCCGATGTCGGCGAAGAGGACACCGCGATGATCCTCTATACGTCCGGGCACCACGGGCAAGCCGAAGGGCGCGATGCTCGCCCATTGCAACGTCATCCATTCCTCGATGGTGTTCGTGTCGTGCCTGCAGCTGACGGAGGCCGACTGCTCGATCGCCGCCGTTCCGCTCGGGCATGTCACCGGCGTCGTCGCCAACATCACGACCATGGCGCGCTGCGCCGGCCGGCTCGTCATCATGGTCGAGTTCAAGGCCGCGGAATATCTGAAGGTCGCAGCCCGCGAGCGCGTCACCTACACCGTGATGGTGCCGGCGATGTACAATCTCTGCCTGCTGCAGCCGGACTTCGACAGTTACGATCTGTCGAGCTGGCGCATCGGCGGCTTTGGCGGCGCGCCGATGCCGATTGCCACCATCGAGAAGCTGGCGGCAAAAATTCCCGGGCTGCAACTCGCCAATTGCTATGGCGCGACCGAAACGACGTCGCCGTCGACGATGATGCCCGGCGCATTTGTCGTCAGCCATATCGACAGCGTCGGCCTGCCGTGCCCGGGCGCCACCATCATCGCCGTCGATGCCGAGGGCAGGGAGTTGCCGCGCGGCGAGATCGGCGAAATCTGGATTCACGGCGGCTCGGTCATCAAGGGCTACTGGAACAATCCGAAGGCGACCGCCGAGAGCTTTACCGGCGGCTTCTGGCACTCCGGCGACCTCGGCTCGATCGATGCGCAGAATTTCGTGCGCGTGTTCGACCGCCAGAAGGACATGATCAATCGCGGTGGCTTGAAGATCTATTCCGCCGAGGTGGAGTCGGTGCTGGCCGCCCATCCCGCGGTGATCGAAAGCGCGATCGTCGCAAAGCCGTGCCCGGTGCTGGGCGAGCGCGTGCATGCGGTCGTCGTGGTGCGCAACGAAGTGCAGGGCGAGGTTCTGCGCGCATGGTGTGCGGAGCGGCTGTCGGACTACAAGGTGCCGGAGACGATGGAGCTGATGACCGAGCCCTTGCCGCGCAACGCCAATGGCAAGGTCATCAAGCGCCAGCTGCGCGAGGCGATGGCGGCGCGATAGGGCCGGCAGCGGTATCTCCGTCCCCCGTTAACGCTTTGATCCGCCTCGCTTTGCCTTGCCACGGCCATATCGATAGGGTAACGCCGCGCCCAAACGGGGACACGGCGCCTGGCGCCGCCCCTTTGGCGTTCGCTTAGGTTTGGCGATGGGATGGCCGTAAGTGTCTGAATTATTTGACGAAGTAGACGAGGAGGTCCGGCGGGATCAGCTCAAGAAGCTGTGGGACCAGTATTCGATCTACATTATCGCGCTGGCGATCCTGATCATTGCGGGCGTGGGCGGCTGGCGCGGCTACCAGTACCTGGAGGCCAAGAAGGCCGCCGAGGCCGGCGCCGCCTTTGACAAAGCCTCCGAGCTTGCCGAGCAGAACAAGCACGCCGAGGCCGAGGCTGCCTTTGCCGACCTCGCAACCAAAGCGCCGTATGGCTACCGCATGCTGGCACGATTGCGCACTGCTGCGGAAGTGGCTGCGCGCGACAAGCCGGCCGCAGCCAAGATGTTCGACGACATCGCCGCCGATTCCTCCGTCGGCGCCTCGGAGCGGGACATCGCGCGCATTCGTGCGGCGCAGTTGCTGCTGGAAACGACGACCTATCCCAACATGGTGCAGCGGCTGGAGCCGGCAACTGCGCCCGGTGCGACCTTCCGCCATACCGCGCGCGAGTTGCTTGCGCTCTCGGCCTGGCGCGCCAATGATGCGACCGCGACGCGGCAGTGGCTGGATATGATCGCCAATGACGGCGACACTCCGCCGGGCCTGCGTTCGCGGGCCGAAGCGCTGCAGGCGTTGTTGCCACCTGTGGCGAAGAGCTGACGAGATCGACATGCGCGCATCGCAACGACTGATCGCTGTCACGGTTCTGGTCGCGCTGTCGGGCGCGCTGGCCGGCTGCGGCGGTGGCGGCCTGTCGAATTTCGATCCGTCCGATCTGATGGATTTCATGGACACCAAGAAGAAGCTGCCTGGCGATCGCAAGCCGGTATTTCCCGAAGGCGTGCCGGGCCTCGAGCAAGGCGTGCCGAAGGATCTCTACAAGGGCTCGCGCCAGCAGCAGCTCGACGAGCAGAACGCGGCCGCTGCGGCCGCGCCGCCATCGGAAGAGCCGAAGTCCGCCAAATCGAAGGGCAAGTCCAAGCAGGCCGCAGCACCTGCAGCAGCGCCAGCCGCCGCTCCTGCCGATGCGGATGCAGCGCCCGCCGAGGAAGAAAACAGCGTTGCCGCAGCTCCGCCGCCGCCGAAGCCGAAGATCGTGCGCCGCCGCACCACGGCGCCGCCGCCCGATCCGCCGACGCAACAGCAACAACAGGCAAAACCCGCGCAGTCCCAGCAGCAATCCGCGTTCCCCGCGCCGCTACCGAGCGGAAACTTCTCGCGCTGATTCCATTTCGCATTGCATTGACAGGCGCGGCATAACCAGCGCTTGGATGGTCCATGTCATTCACGATTGCCATTATCGGCCGGCCCAATGTCGGCAAATCGACGCTGTTCAACCGCCTGGTTGGGCAGAAGCTTGCGCTGGTCGATGACGAGCCGGGTGTCACCCGCGATCGCCGCGAAGGCGAGGGGCGGCTCGGCGATCTCGAATTCACTATCATCGATACCGCCGGGCTCGACGAGGGCGCCAAGGGCTCGCTGACGGCGCGGATGCAGGAGCAGACCGAAACCGCAATCGGTCTCGCCGATGCTTTGATGTTCGTGATCGACGCGCGGATCGGCCTGACGCCGAACGATCGCGCCTTTGCCGATTTCGCCCGCCGCGCCAACAAGCCGGTGGTGCTGGTCGCCAACAAGGCCGAGGGCAAGCACGGCGAAGTCGGCGCGATGGAATCCTACGCGCTGGGCCTTGGCGATCCCATCCAGATATCCGCCGAACACGGCGAGGGCTTGAGCGATCTCTACGACGCGCTGCGCGTGCTGATGCCGGAGCCCGTGGTCGACGATGACGAGGCGCGACGACGACCGCGATGTTTCGGAATGGGAAGCCGCCACGCGCCCGATCCGCGTCGCCATCGTCGGGCGTCCCAACGCCGGCAAGTCGACGCTGATCAACCATCTGCTCGGCGAGGAACGGCTGCTGACGAGCCCCGAAGCCGGCACCACGCGCAATTCCATCGCGGTCGAGATCATCTGGCAGGGCCGCCAGTTCCGCGTGTTCGATACTGCGGGCTTGCGCCGCCGCTCGCGGATCGAGGAGAAGCTGGAAAAGCTCTCGGTGGCGGATGCGCTGCGCGCGGTTCGCTTTGCCGAAGTCGTCGTGATGATGATGGATTCGCAGAACAGGTTCGAGGAACAGGATCTGCGCATTGCCGACCTGATCGAACGCGAGGGTCGCGCCATCGTGCTTGCGGTCAACAAATGGGATCTCGTCGAGCGCAAGCCGAATCTGATCTCCGCGCTCCGCACCGATACCGACCACTGGCTGCCGCAGGTCAAGGGCGCGCCCATTGTCGCGGTATCCGGCCTGATGGGCGAGGGCATCGATCACCTGATGACCGCGATCCAGGAAGCCTACAGGGTCTGGAACCGGCGCGTGCCGACCGCGGCGCTCAATCGATGGTTCGAGCAGGCGGTCGATGCCAATCCGCCGCCGGCCGTCTCGGGCCGCCGGCTGAAGCTGAACTACATCACGCAGACCAAGGCGCGGCCGCCGAGCTTTGTGCTGTTCTGCTCGCGCGCTGACGCCGTGCCGAAATCCTATCTGCGTTATCTCGTCAACTCGCTGCGCGAGGCGTTCGACCTGCCGGGCACGCCAGTGCGGATCACGCTGCGCGAGAAGGCCAATCCGTTCGCGCACAAGCGCAAGCGGCCGTCATGAGCGAGGAGGCGCCGGCAAGTCCGGCCGCGGCTGCGCCACGCGGGGCGGCCGTCATCTTCATTTTCGTGACGATCCTGCTCGACACGCTGGCGCTGGGCCTCATCATTCCCGTGCTGCCGAAGCTGGTCGAGAGTTTTGTCGGCAACGATACCGCCAGCGCCGCGCGGATGCTCGGCGTGTTCGGCACCGCCTGGGCGGTGATGCAGTTCTTCTTCTCGCCGATCCTCGGCGCACTGTCCGACCGCTTCGGCCGCCGGCCAGTGGTGCTGTTGTCGAATTTCGGCCTCGCGCTCGACTATGTGCTGATGGCGCTCGCGCCGTCGCTCTGGTGGCTGTTCATCGGCCGCGTGATCTCCGGCATCACCTCGGCCAGCATCTCCACGGCGTTTGCCTATATCGCCGACATCACCGCACCGGAAAAACGCGCCGCCGTGTTCGGCAAGATCGGCGTCGCCTTCGGGGCTGGCTTCATTCTGGGGCCCGCGCTCGGCGGCCTGCTTGGCGATAGCGATCCGCGCCTGCCGTTCTGGGTCGCCGCGGGATTGAGTTTTGCCAACACGCTGTACGGCCTCCTGATCCTGCCGGAATCATTGCCGCCGGAGCGACGGTCGCCCTGGCGCTGGAGGAGCGCCAATCCCGTGGGCGCGCTGCGGTTGCTCGGTTCAGACCGCACTCTTGCCGGACTGTCATTGGCGAGTTTCTTTGCCCAGCTCGCGCATGTCGTGCTGCCCTCGGTGTTCGTTCTTTATGCGACCTATCGCTACGGCTGGGACGCCAAGACCGTCGGGCTGACATTCGCCCTGGTCGGCATCTGCTCGATGGTGGTGCAGGGCGGGGCGATTGGGCCGATCGTCCAACGGTTTGGCGAGCGGCGCGCGCTGTTCCTCGGGCTTGCCTGCGGCGCGGGCGGACTTCTCATCTTCGGCGCCGCGCCGAGCGGTCCTTTGTTCTGGATCGGCATTCCCGTGCTTTCGCTGTGGGGCGTTGCAGGCGCAGCGACGCAGGCGCTCGCCACGCGATTCGTGTCGCCGGAGCAGCAGGGTCAGTTGCAGGGCGCGACCGCGAGTGTCGTGAGCATCGCGCAATTACTCGGACCGTTCCTGTTCACGCTGACGTTTGCGTATTTCATCGGTGAATCCGCGCCGTTCAAGCTGCCGGGCGCGTCATTCCTGCTGGCGTCCGCGCTGTTGTTGCTGGCGCTCGCGGTTGCGCTGCGGACACTGGCGGGAAGGAAGTAGGCCCGGCTAACCGTAAGGTGCCGTAACCCAACGCTACCGTCGGCTTCCATTTCCCGCTGTGGCGTTAACGATTCATTAACCATCTAAGTCTTTGATCGCGATGGGGATGCTCGGCGCGGGATTCGTCACCGTCGATCCGGCCGCCGTCCCTTCTTGGATCGGAGACGACCTATGCGGATGATGACGTCGATCGTAGCAGGTGCGTTTACGACCATTCTTGCGGGCTCGGCCAGCGCTGCCGATTTGCGGTACAAGGCGCCGCCGCCTCCGCCCGCCGTCTATAGCTGGACCGGCGTCTATGCCGGCTTGAATGTCGGTGGCGGCATCGGCGTGAACTCAAACCTGCAGAACGCAACCTTCAGCTCGACCGCGCTCGGCGTGAACGGACTCCTGACCGACAGTGTCAACAGCCTGGCGCTGCCGGGATGGGTCGCGGGCGGCCAGATCGGTTTCAACTGGCAGGTCTCGCCGTGGATCGTCCTCGGCGTGGAGGCCGATTGGGATTGGTCGTCGCAGAAGGGCAGTGCGAGCAACAGCACGCCGCCTGCCAGCCTTGCATTTTTCGGCGCCGGAGCGAACGGCTTCGGCTATAGCCTGGCGACCCAGCAAAAGCTCACCGAGATCGCGACAGCGCGCGCACGCGGCGGCGTTCTTTTCCGCGATACCCTGTGGTACGTGACCGGTGGTCTGGCCTGGGGCACGATCAAGGATAGCTATACGTTCACCGGTACGGCCACTCCCGTGGTCTTCCCCGCCGCGCTGCAACCTGGCCCGTTCCTGCCGGGCGCGGGCAATTTCTCGGCCAGCAAGTTCGGTTGGACCGTCGGCGCGGGCGTCGAGACCAGGCTTGGCGGCGGCTGGTCGGCGAAGGCGGAGTATCTCTATGTCGATCTCGGCAACGTCACCGAAAGCTTCGCGATCCCGATCAACCCGGCATTCGGGCCCGGCTTCAACAACGGCGGCGCGGCGAGCGTCACCACAACGTCCCATGTGACCGACCACATCGTCCGCGTCGGCTTGAATTACAAGTTTTACAACTAATTTGCGCAGTCCGGACCTCGCGGGTCCGGGCGGAGTGCCGCGCTAGTTCTTCCTCATTATGTTTCCTCCCTGAGTTGAAATCCGGGAGGATTACTTTTGAAACCCCCGCCGGGGGTGGCCGGCAATCTGCGGCGCAGGGGCTTTTGGCGGCACGTCTATCGTAGCGCGTCCGACGTCAGCTTGAACTTCTGAATGCGCTTTCCGGTGTCGACCTCGGCGGTGTAGACGTTGCCTTTGGCGTCCACGGCCATGGCGTGGATCCAGTGGAATTGCCCGGCATTGCGGCCGTTGCGCCCGAAGCTGCCGACCACAGTTCCATCGTCGCGCTTAAGTACGCGGATCTCGTTGTTCTCGCCGTCGGCGGACAGCAGATAAGTCTGCTTCGGGTCGGGCCAGACCGCGACGTCCCAGACTGCGCCATTGCCGAGCGTGTTCTTCTCGAAGAACCACTCCTTGACGAACTTGCCGTCCTTGCTGAACACCTGGATGCGATTGTTCATGCGGTCGCAGACATAAACGAAGCCGTCATTGCTGAGTTTTACGCAATGCACGGGATTGGCGAATTGTTGCGCGACGGGCGCCTTGGGATCGTAGGCCGGCTGCTTGTCGTCGTTTGGCGGATTGCCGTAGGCGCCCCAGTGCCGCTTGTAGGCGCCGGACGTTGCGTCGAACACGATGACGCGGCGGTTGCCGTAGCCGTCGGCGACGTAGATCTCGTTGGCGTCCTTGTCGATCGCGGTCTCGGCCGGCTTGCCGAGCTGGGTGGTGTCGCTGCTTCCCTTGCTCGGCGCGATCTTGCCGATCTGCATCACGAACTTGCCGTCGAGCGTGAATTTCAGGATGGCGTTGTCATTGTCGGCATTGCCGCCGACCCAGACAAAGCCCCTGTCGTCGACCTCAATGCCATGCTCGCGGCCGACCCATTCATAGCCTTCGCCGGGCCCGCCCCAGGAGCGCAGCAGATTGCCCTCGGCATCGAACTCCAATACCGGCGGCGCGGATACGCAGCATTTCGAGCGCGGCGGATTGAGCGATGCGCCCTTTTCGTCGTCGGTGAGGGAGCGCGGGCGATGGATCACCCAGATATGGCCCTTGCCGTCGACCGTGATGCCGCCGACCTGGCCGAGGATCCAGTTGTTGGGCAGCGGCTTTGGCCAGGACGCATCGACCGCGAAGGTCGGCACATCGCCGGCGTGCGCGGGAACGGGTGCTGCGATCAGCGCTGTGGCGAGGAAGAGTGCGGAAACGGCGCCGGTGAGGCTGACGGGTTTCGAGTGCGCGCGATTGGACGTCGGCGTCATGGCGTTCTCCCCTTGATTTTTCTTGTGCGGGTTTTCCCGTGTGCGCCCGCAGTCAATCGCGGCGAGGGGAGGGTGTCAATTGCGCCAGGCGTTACGCTGGTGCGCGAAAACCAAGCAGCGCGTGGTGCTTGTAGTCGTAGAGCTTGCCGGTCTCGGTCCAGTCTGGCGCGCACATCTTGACGATGAATTCGGCGGGCTTGTCGGGCGTCTCAAGCGTCATCGGGTCTTCGCCGGGGAACACGATGGCGCGCATGTGGGTGCGGATCGCACCGGGACTGAACAGATTGACCCGCAACGGCGTGGACGCGGTCTCATTGGCCCAGACGCGCACCAGCGTTTCCAGCGCGGCTTTCGAGGCGGCATAGGGACCGAGATAGGCGTTGGCCTTGTTGGCCGCGCCCGAGGTGACGAAAACGGCACGGCCGGCGTCGGATTGCCTGAGCAGCGGTTCCATGCAGCGGACCAACTGGAAGTTCGCCGTCACATTGACCGCGAACACGTCCTGCCACGGTTTCAAGTCGATATGGCCGAGCGGCGAGGAGGGACCGGCGACACCGGCATTGCCGACGAGGATGTCGAGCTTGCCATGCCGCTCATGCAGCGCCGCGCCGAGGCGAGCGATGCCGTCGAAATCGGTGAGGTTGAGCGGCACCAGCGTGGCGGTCCCGCCGTCCTTCCTGATCTCGTCGTCGAGCTCTTCCAGGCCGCCTTGCGTGCGCGCCACCGCCACGACATGCGCGCCGGCCTTTGCCAGCGCAACGGCGGTGGCGTAGCCGATGCCGCGCGAGGCGCCGGTGACGAGAGCGATACGGTCGGCGAGAGGTTTTATCATTGCGGCGGGTATTACAGACTGACATGGCCGGGACAAGCCTGGTGCGATTGAAATCGTCATTCCGGGATGGTGCGCAAGCACCAGACCCGGAATCTCGAGATTCCGGGTTCGCGCTTCGCGCGCCCCGGAATGACGCTGAGCCTCAGCTCGCCTCGGCCAGCAGCGACAATTGCCGCGGTTGCGCCTCGACCTCGTTCTGGTCGGTGAGGCTGGTCGGATAGACGCCGGTGAAGCAGTGATCCGAGAACTTTGGAGCGGCCGCATCGCGGCCGGGAAAGCCCATGGCGCGGTACATGCCGTCGATCGACAGGAAGGCGAGCGAATCCGCGCCGATGATCTCGCGCATCTGCTCCAGCGAATGCGTGGCCGCCAATAGCCCGCCGCGGTCGGGCAGGTCGATGCCGTAATAGTCGGGATAGAGGATCGGCGGCGAGGCGAGGCGGAAATGCACTTCCTTGGCGCCGGCATCGCGCATCATGCGCACGATCTTCTTCGAGGTGGTGCCGCGCACCAGGGAGTCGTCGATCAGGAGGATGCGCTTGCCCTCGATGGCGATGCGGTTGGCGGCATGCTTCATGCGCACGCCGATTTCGCGTCCGCTCTGGGTCGGCTGAATGAAGGTGCGGCCGACATAGTGGTTTCTGATGATGCCGAGCTCGAATGGCACGCCGGAATGCTGGCTGTAGCCGAGCGCGGCCGGCACGCCGGAATCCGGCACCGGCACCACGACGTCGATGTCGACATGGCTCTCGCGTGCGAGCTGTGCGCCGAAGGCCTTGCGCACGTCGTAGACCGAGCGGCCGCCGACGATGGAGTCCGGCCGCGAGAAGTAGATGTATTCGAAGATGCAGGGCCGCGGCGGTTTTGGCGGGAACGGCTTGTGGCTGTGCGCGCCTTGCTCGTCGAACACGACGATCTCGCCGGGCTCGACGTCGCGGACATATTTCGCGCCGATCATGTCGAGCGCGCAGGTCTCTGAGGCCAGGATCGGGCAGCCGTCGAGATCGCCGAGCACCAGCGGACGGATGCCGAGCGGATCGCGGGCGCCGATCAGCTTCTTGTTGGTCAGCGCCACCAGCGAATAGGCGCCTTCGATGGCGCGCAGCGCCTCGATGAAGCGGTCGATGAAGCGGCTGCGCTTGGACTGCGCCACCAGGTGCAGGATCACTTCGGTGTCGGTGGTCGACTGCATCATCGCGCCGTCGCGCACCAGTTCGCGGCGCAGGGCGAGACCGTTGGTGAGGTTGCCGTTGTGGCCGACGGCGAAGCCGCCGACATTGAGTTCGGCGAACAGCGGCTGAACGTTGCGCAGGATGGTGGCGCCGGTCGTGGAATAGCGGACATGGCCGGCGGCAACATGGCCGGGCAGGCGCTCGATCACCTCGCGCTTGGAAAAGGCGTCGCCGACGAGGCCAAGCCGGCGTTCACTGTGGAAGCGGCTGCCGTCATAGGAGACGATGCCGGCGGCCTCCTGGCCGCGGTGCTGTAGCGCGTGCAGCCCGAGCGCGGTGATGGCGGCGGCCTCGGGGTGGCCGAAAATGCCGAACACGCCGCACTCCTCGCGCAGTGTGTCACCTTCCAGATCATCTCGTTCAAGATCGGCCTGGAGATCGATCCCCTTAAAACCGGAGTCGCATTGGTGGATGGGATTGGGAGGGTCCTGCATCTCATCCATCGCGCCAGTCTCCAGGCTCAAGGTTCAACGTCCCGCGGGTTTCTCGATCAGCTTTTTGAGGCTGTCGCGGGCAGGCTTGCTGTAACCATCGCCGGACCCCGGCTGAGCCGGCTCGGCGTCAGTCTGTTCGTCCTCGGGCTTATTCTTCTTGAATTTCTTTAAGATGGTGTTCTCGGGGTCATCAGGCAAGAGGCTCATCAGCCAATCGCCGGTTCCCTGCAGCACCACCCGCGATTTGGCTCCCGTGACCCAGTCCGGCCGCTGCTTGTCCGGGACCAGCCAGGTGAAGAACAGGAAGGCCACGACCACGATCAGGAGGCCGCGGGCGAGCCCGAACAGGAAGCCCAGGGTGCGGTCGAGCGCCCCGATCCGGGAATCCAGGATCATGTCGGAGATCCGAACCGTGATGACGGAGACCACGATCAGGGTGCCGATGAAGGCGCCGGCGACGACGACGATGGCGGCAACCGTGTCGTTGTTGAAGTAGGTCTTGGCGGTCGGCAGCAGCTTTGAGAACGAATACAGCGTCACGAGAGCGGCCGCGCCCCAGGCCGCGATCGACAGGATTTCGCGCATGAAGCCGCGCACCATGGCGAGCAGGCCGGAGATGAGCATGACCGCGAGCAGGACGAGATCGAGAATGGTAACTGGCATCGGCTGGTCAGGTCCGCTCGTAAATCGACAGCTTCCGAATCGGCGCGTCGGTCCCGCCCTCACTGACGGTGATTCCGGTGCGTCCTGCAAGGCCGGATGTCAGGCCATCCAACCTGCCTTTTGCGCGGGTTGTATAGCGGCGGAGGCGGGGAAGGTCACGCCTGCTTTAGCCATTTTCCCTACGGAATCGGGCCGGTGTGGCATTTTTCTCAACCGGCGTCGCATCCCTTGAACCCTCGCGATTACCCCGCGGCGTGCCGCGTGCGGCGATTTCGGCGACCAGCGTGGTTAACCCGCCGATCGGGTTGAGGCTGAGCCCGGCATCGCCGCCGACTTCGCCGCGCGCCGATTCGGGCAACACGGCCCGGGCAAAGCCGAGCTTGGCCGCTTCCTTGAGGCGGGCCGAGGTCTGGGCCACCGGGCGGACCACGCCGGAGAGCGAAATCTCGCCGAAATAGACCGCATCGATCGGCAGCGGCGCGTTCACCAGCGACGACACCAGCGCGGCGGCGGCCGCAAGGTCGGCGGCCGGTTCCTGGATGCGCAGGCCGCCGGCGACGTTGAGGTACACGTCGTGGCCGGAGAGTTTGACGCCGCAATGGGCCTCCAGCACGGCCAGCACCATGGAGAGCCGGCTCGGATCCCAGCCCACGACGGCGCGGCGCGGGGTTCCGAGCGAGGTCGGCGCCACCAGCGCCTGCAATTCGACCAGCACGGTGCGGGTGCCTTCGATGCCGGCAAACACCGCCGTTCCCGGCGTCCCGAGATCGCGCTGCGACAGGAACAGTTCCGACGGATTGGTGACCTCGCGCAGGCCAAGGCCGGTCATCTCGAACACGCCGATCTCGTCGGTCGGGCCAAAGCGGTTCTTCACCGCGCGCAGGATGCGGAACTGCTGCGAGCCTTCGCCCTCGAACGAGAGTACGGCATCGACCATGTGCTCGACCACGCGGGGGCCGGCGATCTGGCCGTCCTTGGTGACATGACCGACCAGGATGATGGCGGCACCGGTCTTCTTGGCGAAGCGAATGAGCGCCTGCGCCGAGGCGCGGACCTGCGTGACGGTGCCCGGCGCCGACTCCACCGTGTCGGTCCACATGGTCTGGATCGAATTGATCACGATCAGGCGGGGCACAGTGCCTTCCGAGAGGGTTGAGACGATGTCTTCAACCGATGTCTCCGCGGCAAGCTGCACCGGCGCATCTGCAAGACCGAGCCGTTCGGCGCGCAGGCGCACCTGCGCCACCGCCTCCTCGCCGGAGATATAGACCGCGCGATGGCCGGCGCGGGCGAGCAGGCTTGTGGCCTGGGTCAGCAGCGTCGATTTGCCGATGCCGGGATCGCCGCCGACCAGCAGCACCGAGCCGCGGACAAAACCGCCGCCGGTGACGCGGTCGAGCTCGGGCATGCCCGAGGGAAGGCGCGGAGCCTCCTGGCTCTTGCCGGAGAGCGACTCCAGCGCGAACTGCCGGCCCTTGCGCTTGGAGCGGATCGAGACCGGTACCGAGCCCGTGGTGTCTTCCTCGGCGAGCGTATTCCACTCGCCGCAGGACTCGCACTTGCCCTGCCAGCGGTTATAGGCCGCGCCGCAGTTCTGGCAGACAAAGGAGAGGGTGGATTTGGCCATGTGCGGGAGCAGTCGTTGATCTCTGAACGCGTCGAACGGCCGACCTTAGACTCGAATGATTGACCAATAGTTCTCTTTTTGTTCTAGTCAAGGAAAATGCGACCTATGCAGTGGGGATCCCTGGATTCCGGCATTGCGAGCTGAGCGACTCTCACTCCTCATCCTGAGGAGCGCGGAACGCGCGTCTCGAAGGATGCAGGCCCGACTGGCCGCCTCGCCCTTCGAGACGGCTGCTGCGCAGCCTCCTCAGGGTGAGGAGAGAGATCGGCGGATTGCCTTTCTCGGGACGACAAGTGGAGACAGCCGTTCTCATTCTCGCGACACGATTTTCGCCCGAGTTTTGCAAATTCATCGTCCCTCTCCGAAGAGAGGGCGCAGGGAAAGCCGGGCGCTGACAGCGCCCGCAGCACCGCGTGCAATGGTAGTGAAGAACGCACACGGGTTTGACAGGTACAGCCGAGACATCCCGGCTTTCCCCGCGCAATGGCTTTACGACTTACTTCGTGCTCTCCCCGGTGAGCGGCGTTTTTTGTCACCGTTGCCACGCCAGCACAGGCCGGCATGGATAGACGCCACGGTCGCGGCGCCAGGACCACACGACTTCGCCGTACGCTGCAGACGTTTCGCCTGGCGAGCAAACCCGCCTGACGCCGCAGCGTCCATCGCAACCCGCGCCACGTTCCGTGACGATCGCGCAAACGCCCCTCGTGGCGGCGCGGGCCGGGCGGACCAGTGCCAGTGATTTGCCCGACGGGGCAAGCGAAAAATTCTGATTATCCGGTAACAACTTCGTGAAATCCAAAAACCCACTTTGCGTTGGTACGAAGCGGACATGCCGGCCCTTCAGCGCAATGCATGCTTTCGGTGGTAGTCCGGACCTGGTGACTGGTCTTCTGACCCATATCCGGCAATCTTTCGCCCGTCAGGGAACTCCATCAACGGCGGGACATTAGCAGTTGAGGTCCGTATTCGGTACGATGGGCCCTGTGCCGCGTAACCAGGACCCTCAAATGGCCCTTTCAGCCAAGGCGACGACAGGCATCACCGGCCTGGACGATATTCTCCAAGGCGGTTTGGCGCGGGGTCACGTCTTCCTGCTGGAGGGCGAGCCCGGAGCGGGCAAGACCACGATAGCGCTGCAATTCTTGCTTGAGGGCGCAAAAGCTGGCGAAAAGTCGCTCTACATTACGTTGTCTGAGACGGAAAATGAACTACGCCAGGGCGCCGCGTCTCACGGTTGGACCCTTGGCCCCGAGATCAGTGTGTTCGAACTGCTGCCGCCGGAGAGCCTGCTCGATTCCGAACAGCAGCAGAGCCTGCTGTATTCATCCGACCTTGAACTCGGTGAGACCACACGTCAGATCTTCGATGCGGTCGAGCGTGTCAAACCTTCGCGCGTGGTGCTCGACAGTCTCTCCGAGATCCGCCTGCTGGCGCAAAGTTCGCTGCGATATCGCCGGCAGATCCTCGCCATCAAGCACTACTTTGCGCGGTACGGCGCGACCGTGCTCATGCTGGACGACCTGACCGCGGAAGCCGGAGACAAGACTGTTCACAGCGTGGCTCACGGCGTAATCCGGCTCGAAGAGCTCGCACCTGCCTACGGCGCCGAGCGACGGCGCATTCGCATCCTGAAGTACCGCGGGCAAAGTTATCGCGGGGGCTATCATGACTTTACGATCAAGACCGGCGGCATCAATATTTTCCCGCGTCTTGTCGCTTCCGAACACCTCACCAGCTTTCCCCGCACGCAGTCCTCAACCGGAATTTTGGAGTTCGACAAGCTACTGGGAGGCGGTATCGAAGCCGGTTCAAGCACTTTGATTCTGGGACCGGCCGGGACAGGAAAGTCCCTGATCGCCATGAGTTTTGTCATGGCTGCAATCGCGCGGGGCGAAAAAGCCGCACTCTTCATCTTTGATGAAGAACTCGGCCTGTTGTTCGATCGCATGAGGGCCATGGGGATCGACCTCCAGGGCGAGCGCAGCAAGGGCAACATATTGCTGCAGCAGATCGATGCTGCCGAGCTTTCGCCGGGTGAATTTACCCACCGGGTTCGCAAAACCGTCAATTCCCAAAAGATCAAGACTGTCGTCATTGACAGTCTCAATGGCTATCAAGCCGCGATGCCGGAGGAGAACTCGCTCATCCTGCACATCCACGAGCTGCTGCAATATCTGAACCGGCAAGGCGCGGCGACTTTCATGACCGTCGCCCAGCACGGGCTGGTCGGCGACATGCAAACGCCTGTCGACGTGACGTACCTGGCCGATAGCGTAATTCTGCTGCGATATTTCGAGGCGATGGGCAAAGTTCGCCGCGCCGTTTCCATCATCAAGAAGCGCACGGGTTTCCACGAAACGACAATTCGGGAGTTCAAGATTTCAGATGCCGGCATCACGATGGGTGAACCGCTTGAAGCGTTCCATGGCGTGTTACGGGGAGTGCCAAATTATACCGGCAATCAAGGGACCTTGATGGAGGGAAAAGCGCCGTGACCGGTGCTCGCAATCTCTCGGAGCGCGCAATCATCCTCGCCCCGGGAGGTCGTGATGCCGAGATTGCCACGCAAATCCTGCGTGAGGCGGGATTTGGTGCGGAAGCGGCTGGCGATCTTCCGCGGCTGTCCGAGCTGATTGTCGCCGGCGCTGGTCTGGCCATCATTGCAGTCGAAGCTGCTCAAGACGCCGATCTTCACCCGCTGTCGGAACTGCTTTCGCAACAGCCGCCCTGGTCGGATCTTCCCATCATCCTGTTGACGCATCGGGGAGGTGGCCCCGAGAAGAACCCGTTGGCAGCAGAAACTCGCCGAAGTGCTTGGAAACGTCTCATTCCTGGAGAGGCCGTTTCACCCAACCACGCTGGCGAGCGTTGTCCGGGCCGCCGTCCGGGGCCGCCGCCGCCAGTATGAAGCGCGCGCGCGCCTTGACGAGCTTGCCGCCGAGCGCTCCGAACTCTCCAAACTGACGGAGACGCTGGAGGAGCGGGTAAACGATCGTACTGCCGAGCTGATGACTGAAGTTGCGGCGCGCGAGAAGGCGCAGGAGCGCCTGGTGCAATCGCAGAAGATGGAAACCATTGGCCAGCTGACAGGCGGCGTCGCGCATGACTTCAACAATTTGCTGATGGCGGTCATGGGCAATCTCGACATTCTCAGGAAACGCTGGCCGGACGACGCCCGAGCTCAGCGATTGATCGAGGGCGCCCTGCAGGGCGCGAAACGCGGTGCGACGCTAACTCAACGCATGCTGGCCTTTGCGCGTCAGCAAGAACTCAAGACAGGCTCGGCCGATCTTGCGACTTTGCTGGCAGGTATGCGAGACCTTCTCGATCGGACCCTTGGCCCCCAGATCGAGTTGACGGTTGATGCATCCACGGAATTGCCGCCGGCGCAGGTTGATCCAAACCAGATTGAGCTTGCCGTCCTGAACCTTGCGATCAACGCGCGGGACGCCATGCCCGCGGGTGGGAATATCCACATCGTCCTGCAAAAGCATACCCAGCCGGAGCCAAGCAGTTGGTCCGGCGGTTATCTCCGTTTGTCAGTTTCGGACACCGGAACGGGCATGGATGAAGAGACGCTGAAGAAGGCGATCGAGCCGTTCTTCTCGACCAAGCCGGTCGGCAAGGGGACCGGTCTGGGGTTGTCCATGATTCACGGTCTTGTCGTTCAGCTGGGTGGACGCCTCCAGCTTGAAAGCGAAGTTGGCAAGGGGACCAAAGCAACGCTGTGGCTGCCAGTTGCATCGCAGCCTGCTTCCACGGCACCACAGAGTGGACCGGAGCCCGTGACGTCCGGCCGCGTCGCGACAATTCTCGTTGTCGATGACGATCCGCTGATTGCGGGCAGTGCGGTCAACATGCTGGAAGACCTCGGGCACATCGTGTTGGAAGCAAATTCGGCCAAGCGTGCCCTGGAAATCCTCGATCAAGGTCGAAAAGTCGACCTGATGATGACCGATCAGGCGATGCCCGGGATGACCGGAACCGAGCTGGCCGATGTTGTGCGCCTCAAGCGGCCCGGGCTTCCTATTTTGTTGGTGACCGGCTACGCGGAGCTGCCGCCCGGATCTTCGTTAAGCGTGCCTCGACTGTCCAAACCGTATCTGCAAGCGCAGTTGCAGGAGTACATCGACCGCCTATTGCCCAAGATTGCGTGACACACCGCGTTCGGGTTTCGACCAATCGGGCGCGCGTTTGAGTCGACAGGATCGCCGATCGCGTTTCAATCGGGGCCGATGTACGGGCTTTCCGGTCGGTTTACTGCCGCGCAATGCTCTCTCCGCGCAACGCCGCTCGCTTTCTCCACACTCGCAGGTCAACCATGACTTTGATGGCCGCCGCGAGGACGAGCGCGCAAAGCGCCGCCTTCGAGACCGTCTCCATCGTCCCCTCGATCAGCACGGCATGGACCACGCTGCCTGCGACGATGACAATCGCAAGCAGCATATGGGCGATGCGCCACGTTCGCGGTCGCAGTCCCAATCGCCGGCGCAGTGCAGCCAAAAGCGCGACGGCGAAGATGGCCCACATGGCGATCACACCAAAGGGCGAGAACGGCGTCGGCGATGTGAAGGTAAGGGCGTCGATCATATCCGGCGGACTGGTGATCCAGAGGCCGGCGACGTGGATCACCACCGCCGCGACCAGCGTGCCGCCGATCCAGAGATGTGCACGCCGCCCAATCCGGCCCGACAGTCCCGGCAAGTATCCGCCGATCAGCAAGGGCTGAACGAGCACGAGGCCCAGTGCGATAATCCCTGCGAATCCGGCCAGTATGTAGACCGCACCGCGCCATGCGAGCAGCGGGCTCGCCGCCGCAGCGGCGATCGGCACGCCAACGGCTGCCGCAAGGGCGACCCAGATCAGGGTCGCCTTCGCCAATCTCCATCCCTTCGTTTGCAACGCGGTCAGACCGGCTGCAGGACGAAGTGCGCCTCCAGGCTGGTATCCTTTGCGCTCCGCATCACCGGCCGCAGAAAGACGGTTTTGAATTCGCCACTGTCATAGGCGAGGTGACCATGCGGTTGACCGAAGATGGGAATGATCTGCGGCATCTCGAGACGGAACTTGCCGTCCTTGTCGGTGAGGGTGGCGCCATGACTTTGCGGCTCGTGCTCCTGGCCTTCGGTGGTGTGCGCCCAAATCTGGATGCGCTGCCCGGCAAGCGGAGCCCCGTCGCCTGCGCGGCGCACGGTGCCGCTCATCCAGAAGCCACCCTTGCCGATCCGATCCACGGTCGCCGCGCCCTTGCGGTAGTTGTTGGCCCCGCCCGACATCGAAGCGGTCGGTGCGAGGCCTTCCGCGCGCGCGGGCAACAGGAGCCCGGAAACCCCGGTCGCCAGGACGGCGCCGCCGGCGGCGAGGAGGTTGCGGCGGGTGAGTACGAGGGTGGTCATGTCAAGTTCCTCCTGCGACCGTGCAGTTGCTTCGCTTAAGGGTACAACAACAAGCGCGAGACGCCCAGTTGAGGGAGGCGAAGTGCGCGACAGGGTCGCAATAACAGTGTTGTGAACGGGTGTGCCCCAAAGCTCACTTCGCGTATTTGCCCGTCAACTGTGGGGTCATGTCCGGGTAGGCGCCCTTCGTCTTCTCCTTGGCCTCTTCGTGCATCTGCAGACGGGTCTTGCGCGCCCAGCTGCGCTTCAGATCGTCCTTGATGCCGAACTTCAGCCTGCCGAGCCCTTCGATTTCTTGCTCGATCGTGTCGCCGTCCATGAACGGGTTGAGACCCCGGTGATTGGTGCCGGTGGCGACGATGTCTCCGGGCAATAGCGTGTGGATGCTCGACAGCCAGGCGATGCACTTGGCGATGTTGTGGCCCATGTCGTCGGTATTGAAGTTCTGCATCAACACGCCATTGTTCCACTGCTTGATCTGTAGTTTCTGCGGGTCCTTGATCTCGTCGGCGGTGACGAGATAAGGGCCGATCGGCGCAAATGTATCGCGGCTCTTCATCTGGAAGAACACGTTGCCCGGCGGCGGCAAGCCGCGCGCCGAACCGTCGATGAAGTTCATGTAGCCGAACACGTAGCTCATCGCCTCGGATTCGCTGACATGGCTGCACTTCCTGCCGATGACGGCCGCCATTTCGGCTTCACCCTCGAAAACCAGGGCCGGCACGTCGGGCAGCACCATCGTGTCGCCGTGTCCGATGATCGCGCTCGGGGATTTGTGGAAGGCGTTGATCGGCGCCGGCGCGCTGCGCTCGCCATCTTCCATGTAGTTGACCGCCATGCAGTCGATCGTGCGCGGGCCCGGCACCGGCGGACGGATGCGGACGCTGGATACCGGCACCCCTGCGCCTCGCGCGACCGCCGCCTCGAGCCGCGGCTTGTAGCTGCCCCAATGTTCGATCAACCCGTTCATGCGATCGCCCGGACCGGTATGCGGGATGTCCTTGACCTCGGCACTGACATCGACCACGGCGTCGCCCTTCAGCACGCCGAGCTTGAAATCATCGAAATGGAACAGTTTCATCGGGTGTTCCTTCACTTTTATGCCGAGCTTGCGCCCAGGTTTGTCTGATCTGGAAATTCGCGACCGATCACTGCATCGCCGCAGCGATTTTCTCCGCCGACATCAGCACCGGAAAGTTGGTGTTGGCGCATGGCACCACCGGGAAGATCGAGGCGTCGACGACGCGCAGGCCCTGGACGCCTTTGACGCGGCCCTCGTTGTCGACCACCGCCATCGGATCGTCGGGGAGGCCCATGCGGCATGAGCACGAGGCGTGCCACACGCCGATGGTCGCCTTGCGCACAAAGGTCTCCAGCGCCTCGTCGTCGTTCATCACGTCGTCGAAGGTGAAACCTTCGACCACGAAATTGTCGATCATGTAGTGGCGCAGCGCCGCCGGCCCGTCCATCAAGGCGGCGGCGATATTGGTAAGGATCCTGTTCTTGGTATTGACCACGCCGATCTTGCGCACGCGGTCGGTATAGGAGGCCGGGAACGGCTTGTCCGTCACTGCGCTCACGGCGTCGCTCATTTGCATCGGCCGCCATCTTGCGGAAGCCGCTCATCAGGCGATCGAGGTCGCGCCGGTCGGACAACAGGTTGAACTCGACGATCGGCTCGGCCGCGGGATCGCGCGAGGCAAGCTTGATCTGTCCGGTCTCGGAATAGGTCTTGTTGACGAAAGTCAGCGCCGAGCCGATTTGCGCGCCGACCGCGTGCCAGGCCGATTTAGTGAGCACGACGACGAACATGTCGCCCTTCGGCACATCAGGCAGCCCGGACGAATAACGCAAGCCAAGCTGCATGTGGCGCCTGGTATGCTCGTTCATGCGCGCGCCGCGGCGGACAAAGGACGACAGCGAAATCGAGGGATGATCCATCAGGCGCTGGCCGACGCCTGCCAGTCCCATCAGGACGGGAATGCCCATGTCCTTGAGGTGACCGACCGGGCCGATGCCGGCGCGCAGCAGATGCGCCGGCGAATGGATGGCGCCGCTGGAGAGAATGATCTCGCGGCCGCGGAATTCCTGCTCGCGCCCGTCGATAACAGCCTTCACGCCGACGCATTGCGTGCCTTCGAACAGCAGCTCCCTGACCTGGGTGTTGGTGGAGATCGTGAGGTTGGCGCGCTTGCGCGTGTCGCGATCGAGATAGCCCATCGCGGCCGAGACGCGCTGCTCGTCCTGATTGGAATGCGTCACCGGGAAATAGCCGTCGACGAACTCGCCGTTCTGGTCCGGCACGAATTGATGGCCGGCTTGCTGGAAGGCCTCGGCGAACGCCAGCGAATGCCGGGTCCAGTGCTCGCGCGGGATGCGGCGGACCGGGATCCGGCCATCCTTGCCGTGGAACGGTCCGTCGAAATCGAGGTCGCGCTCGACCTTCTTGAAAAAGGGCAGCACGTCGTTCCAGCTCCAGCCGGTGGCGCCGCGCGCGTCCCATTCATCGTAGTCGGTCGGTGCGCCGCGGTTGGCCATCTGGCCGTTGATCGACGAGCCGCCGCCGAGCACGCGCGCCTGCTCGTATTTGCGAAGGGGAGGACGGCCTTCGTTCGGATTGTTGTGGCTGACGATCTGGGTCGTGACCTTGAGTTCGGTCCAGTGGAAGCGCGGATCGAAATAGGCCGTGCCCGGATAGCTATCCCTGATCTCGGCCGGCTCGTTGCCGGGCGGTGTGTCCTGTCCGGCCTCGCACAGCAGGACCTTGTTGGCGCTCTTGGCCGAGAGGCGGTGGGCCAGCACGGATCCTGCCGAGCCGCCGCCCACGATGATGAAGTCGTACACGATTGGCGCTTCCTGTTATTCTTGTCCGGGAGGGTAGCGCGCTTCTGCCCTGAGGTCACGTCGCCGTCTCGTTGGTTCAAGCCGCCGGAAGACCGCCCAGAAACTCGAGCAGCGCCGCGTTGACTTCGGCCGGCCGCTCCTGCTGGAGCCAGTGGCCGGCGCCCTCGATCACCCTGACGTAGCGCAGGTCGGTGCACTCCTTGCGCATCAGTTCGACCATATCGAGGCCGGGCACCATGCGCAGCACCGGTTCGAGGCTGCCGGCCAAAAAGGCGGTCGGGTGCGTAAACGGCTTGCCGTCAAACGCGGCAAGCTGTTCGAAATCGCGTTCGGAGTTGCGGTAGCGATTGAGCGGGCCGCGGAATCCGCTGTTCTGGAATTGGCTGGCGAAGTAATCGAGATCGGTCTCGGTCAGCCAGGCCGGAAACGGATTTGGGTCGGGGAGCCGATGCAGAAGGCCCGGCCCCGGCGCATTGTCGATCGCGGTGTTGGCTTTTTGCCTTTCGCCGGAGCTCCAGTAGTAGAATTTGCGCAAGCTCGTGCGGACGTCGGCCTCCAGCTCAGCTTCGGCCACACCGGGCTCCTGAAAATACAGCTGATAGAAGAAGCGATCCTTGTAGATGTTGCGAAACAGCTGGATGCTCGGCATCGGCCCCCGCGCGAGATAGGGCACGCCGAGCCCCGCCACCGCGCGCACGCGCTCTGGATGAAACAAGGCCGTGCGGTAGGTGATCGCCGCGCCCCAGTCGTGACCGACGACGACGGCGCGCTCCGCGCCCAACGCCGCGATCAGGCCGCCGATGTCGGCGGACATGTCCTTGATCGAATAGTCCTCGATTGCGAGCGGCTTGTCGCTGCCGCCATAGCCGCGCAGGTCCGGCGCAGCAACGCGGTAGCCGGCGGCCGCCAGCGCCGGGATCTGGTGGCGCCACGAATACCAGCTCTCGGGAAAGCCATGGATCAAGACGACAAGCGGGCCTTGTCCGGCCAGCGCCACGCGCAGGCGAATGCCGTTGGTCTCGATGGTCTGCAGGTCCGGTGTCATGCAGTTGTTCCTGACTGGATCGACCCTGACTGAGGCTTGCGCATCAGCCGGTCGATGCGGCGGTGAACACCGCCAATTGAGCATCAAAGGCACGCTTGAAGGCCGGCCGCGCTTCGCCGCGGGCGAGATAGGCGGAGAGGTTCGGATATTCTTCCAGCAGGCCCGATCCGTTCAACCTGCGTAGCACGGTCACCATCAGAAGGTCACCGGCGCTGAACCCACCATCGAGCCAATCGGCATCGCCCAGGCGAGCGGAAAGTTTGCCGAGCCGGTCGCGGACGCGATCCTCGAGGATGGGCAGGCGCTGCGCGAACCAGCTCTCGCCGCGCTCCACGAGCTTGGCCGTTCCGAGGTCAACGATCGGCGGCTCCACCGTGCTGAGCGCGGCAAACATCCATGTGATGGCGCGCGCCCGGGCATTCGCATCGTCAGGCAACAGGCCGGCATGGCGCTGCGCGACATGGAACACGATCGCAGCCGATTTCGAACAAGGCGAGATCGCCCTCTTCGTAGGTTGGAATCTGCCCGAAAGGATGAAGCGCACAATGCGCGGGCTCTTTCATCGCGCTGAACGAAACCAGGCGCACGCGGTAGGGCTGGCCCACTTCTTCGAGCGCCCAGCGAACACGCATGTCACGCGCCTGTCCCTTGCCGCGGTCGGGCGAGCGTTCAAAGGCCGTGATGGTGGGGATCATGGCAAGGCTCCGGGCGACTGCGTGATTCAGTACGTGCCAAACATTATGATAAAGTCGTAACGGCGCATCCATGGAGCAATCATGGCAAAACACCGCATCTATACAATGAGCTTCGCCCGCGTTTACCCGCTTTATATTGCGAAAGCAGAGAGAAAGGGCCGCACGAAAGCGGAAGTCGATCAGGTCATCTCCTGGCTGACCGGCTATGGGAAGAAGCAGCTGGAAACTCAACTGCAAAAACAGACCGACTTTGAAACATTCTTTGCAAAGGCCCCGAAAATCAATCCTTCGCGGGCCCTGATCAAGGGCGTGGTTTGCGGTGTCCGGGTGGAGGACATCAAGGAACCAACCATGCGGGAAATTCGCTACCTGGATAAACTGATCGACGAACTGGCGCAGGGAAAAACAATGGAAAAAATTCTGCGAAAAGAATGATGCGGAGCGATCCGGCCGCCGTCCGCGATCGTGCGAAGCACTAACGACGTCTGCCGAGAGCCGGACCGCCGCGTCAGCGATTTGGCGAAAGCAGCTTGCTGAAATCGCGGTCGAGAAGCGGGCCAAAGAGCTTGTGCTCCGGCTCGTATTGCGGCGGTTCGAACAGCTTGACGGTCATGACGGTACCGAGGCCTCGCGCGCCCTCATACGCAATGCTTGCCGCCTCTTGCCCGCTGGCTTTTTCGTACATGTCGCCGAGGACGCCGATGACCTGGACGGCAAAGTCGTGGGCCTCTTGAGTGGACATCTTGGCTTGCAGCGGCAATCCCAACGTTTTTGCGGTTTGCAGCGTGCCGGCAAGGAAGAATACGTTCGAAGGATCCGCCGGGTAGAGCCGGCATGTGGCGCACAGAAAATTGCGGTATTCGCTTTGCCAGACCGTCTCGGGCACCAGAAGGAGCGGCCTTACGCTCAAGCCGTTGCCGAGAGCGCGGTCTGCCTTGTTGACGAAGGCCTCGAGCTCATCCCGGTAGCGAGCCTCCATCGTGGCGAAGGTGTCCGCCGTCTGCGCGATGTTGCCTGGCGCATCGGCCGAAAATCCTGCGCTTCGCAGGAACTCGCCCATCTCACCTTCAAACAATTCCTTCGGGAACACGCGCGAGATGCCGTCACTGTCGGCCGGCGCCATTCCCGGCGCTGCCGATGCACCCCAGTTCGAGGTGGTTATCTTCTGTGGCGGAAGGCCTTGAGGGCTCCCTTGTCCGCGCTTGCCAAAAACGACCAAGGCACACCTCCGGCGTGTCTAACCAACGCAAGCGCAAGCAGAGCGTGCATAATTTAAGGTCCGGTAAAGAATTCGATCTGAACGAAACTTGCACCCTGCGAGATCGGAGGCCCATCGTGCTGCCGCAATGAACTTGATCGGGACCGGCGCGACTAATCGCTTGATCGGGTAGGGAGCCAGAAATGAGGGCTACGACAGGATTGATCGGCCTGCTCGCTGCGTGCGGGATCGCTTTCTGCAGCGTGGGGGCGGCCGCCGCGCAGCCGGCTGGTCCACCCGCCGGTTATACTGTCAACGAGGAGTACACCCAGAAATCGCCGGATGGCGCGGTCACGATCGAGCAATACGTGAACAAGGCTACGGACGACTGGAAATGGCAGTTCTGGGCGCGCCGGCAGGGCACATTCACACAGCTTGGTCCGGAGCAAGACCACTATCCCGCGGATTTTCGCTTCACCAACGATCTGAAGTGGATCGTTCGTATGCAAAAGGAAGGCTCGGGCGAGCAGACGCTCTATCTGTACCGCCTCGGTCCGCAGGGCTACGTGGCCGCGACCAAGGAGCCGCTCGCCGACCTGGCGTGGGCCTATTTGAAGACGCGTCCCGACTGGCGAAAGATCAAGAAGGCGCCGGAGTATCACATATTCGCTGGTTTGCTGAAGGGGCTTGCCGACAACTATAGCAGCCTCGGCGTCGATTGGCCGGCGAACCGCTATATTGTGATCGGCCTGTCGGGGGATGCCGACGTCAAGGGCCGCAAGCCGAGCCAGACCGGCGTCGTGAACGGCTGGCGCTGCCGATATGACCTGCAGACCGGCAAGTTCGACGTGCCGGCGCTGTTTTCAAGCCAGAATGCGAAAGCCTTGGTGCCGGAGTGAGCGGCCCGCGCTGCCGCTTAGCGTACGACCGTCGTCAGCGATGAATAGCGCTTGTCGGGCTTCGCCTGGCGCGGCGTGAACTGCGCGAAGGCGTCGCTGACGCGCTCTGCCGGCGTGGTGCTGCTTGCGAAGCGAAACTCGTTCGCGCTAGGCGCATAGGTGCTGCTTCGGTAATAGGCGTCATCGAAACGCTCGTTGACGCCAAACAGCGCGTCGCACACGAACAAAAGCGCGTAGACCCCCACCACCGCGCCCGCGATCTCCCTGAGAATAGACATGCCGATCCCCCCATTTTTCGGGAAGCATGCACGTCTGCCGCAAAGGTCAGGTTTACACGGGCGCGCTTCCTTTATGCAGGGTTTCGCGCCGCTGAGCGGATTGCAGACGATTTTATCGACTTCGGCAGCGAAGGCCCGGGCAAGCTTTCGTTTACCCTGACGCCATCAGGACGCATGGCCGGCGCGGGTCCAGATGCCGAGTGGCTGCTCCAGCCCGCGAATGGCCTGGGGCGGCTGCGCAACCAGGTCCGCGAAGTCGGCACTCGCGCTGCCGGCTTCCGCGTGCGCCTGTTGCACCAGCTCGTCGCTGGCGATCAGGGCGCAACCGAACTCGCGGGTCAGCGATTCAAGCCGGCTTGCCGCGTTCACGGTGGTGCCAATCACCGCGAATTCGAGCCGGTTCAAACCGATATCTCCGAGCACGACCTCGCCGTAATGCAGCCCGATGCTGATCCGGATCGGCGGTTCGCCGCGCGGCTTTCGCTCGAGGTTCAGTTCGTCGACCGAAGCGAGCATGGCCTGCGCGCTGCGAAGCGCGTTGACCGCGTCGAGGTCGCCGGCGAAAGGGGTACCGAACGTCGCCATCAGGCCATCGCCGAGATATTTGTCGAGCGTGCCGCCGTGCCGAAAGATCTCGCGCTCCATCCGCTCGTGGAACTGCCGCAGCGTTGCGATCACCTCGCCCGGGCTGCGGCTGTCGGCATAGGCGGTGAAGCCGACGATGTCGGCGAAAAGCACCGCCACATTCTGGTTACGGACCTGCTTGAGCGGCTCGTCGTTCTTTGACAGTTGCTCGACGACATTGGGCGAAAAGTAGCGCGCCAGATTGGTGCGCTCGCGTTCGATCCCGGCATGCTTGATCAACAGCGCGTTGGAACGGCGAACCGTGACCGCAAGCGTCAACGCGACGATGACGAACACGACGATTTCCTGAACCCGCTGCGGGATATTGACCGTAGTAGGGTCGAGCACCGCGAACATCCTGGCGTCGGAGCCGATGGCGGCATGCACGCGTTCAGCCAGCGCGCCATGCCCATCGGAATGAAACCAGACCCAGGCGACGCCGGCCACCCACAGACCGGCCGTCCAGGTGCCCATCGCGATCACGGTTCGCCAGGAATAGGCGAGGGTGGCGGTGGCCAGCAGCACAAAGAAATAGATGAAGGTATTGAAGCGGAATTGCATGCCCATCGGCCAGCCTCCGGGCGCCAGAGGATTTGGCACCACAGCGAGGAAGGTCATCAAGGCCAGGTCGCAAAACAACAAGAACAGCTCCGGCCGGGAGACGCCCGCGCGGCCAACCTTGAGCTGCGCCCAGCCGATCAGCGCAAAAAGGCCGGTCGAGGCGACGTAGTAGACAACATCCCAATGCGGGTTGAGGAACGGGAGCGTCACGGCGATGACCGCGAGCGCGACCCAGCGGGCGCGAATGGCGAGCAGCAGGCCTTCGCGCTTGCTTTCCGCCAGCGCGGCCTCGGCGAACTTCTGGACGTCTTGCTGAACGCCGGCTCGCCTGTTGGTCAGGATGCCGGGAAGGGGGAAAACCGCAGGTTCGGCCACGACGCTCACGACACCCACTCCTTCGCTGGACGATCGGCGCATCAATGAGCCCGGAAGTGGGGCACATTTCAAGCCGGGAAGGCGAGTGAACCAGTTGCCACAGCCTGAAATTTTCGAACCCAACCGACCGCGCCGGCGTTCGAAAATTGCAAATTTCGTAAGGCGCGTACGAAAAGGTTTGACGCGCTGAACTTTCTCTGCGCTTAGATTTCGTCATTCATCGCGGGTGAACTGCCCGCACTCTTGAGGACCGTCATGCGAAACGCACGCACACACGTCGCAGCGACTGCCGCCCTCGTCCGGCCGCTCATTCGGCTGGCCGATCGGTCGTGCATGTCCGTGATGGCGTGGGGTCCGAATTTTCAGCCCGAAGTCGGGCTGATCCGCAAAGCAAGAGTGTAACTTTCGGCGCAGGGCCGCTCCCTCCGCCGTACTGGCAGGAGGGCAAGATGAACGCCCACAACGACGTCAAGAGATTCAATCAGAGACTGGATGCGCGGCTGGTGCTGGCAGCGGCTCAACTGCGTGTTGCCGCGTGGGTTGATTTTCTCGTGGCGCGGTGGCTCGCGCGTTGCGCCGAGAATGTCGAGTCCGCACAACGGTTGTTCAACGCCGACCGGAAGCATACATCCGGGCGACGTGCGGGCAGTCTTGGGCCGGTGTCGGCGTCCGGCCCCTGGCGGACGCAACGCTGGCTCTGAATGCGCGTGCTATTTCACCGACACGAACGGTACCGCCGAGCCCGGTACCATCGTGGTCGGCAGCACGCCGTTCCAGCGTTCGGCCTGCACCAGCGTGACGAGGTTCGGGTTGGTGCCGAGCGCTTTCGCGCGGGCTTCGATTGCGGCCGCCTCGGCGTCGCCGGTGAGGCGGATGTTGGTGGCGCGGGCTTCGCCGTTCAGCCGCAGCGCATCGGCTGCGGCCTGCGCCTCGGCGCGCACGGCGTTGGCCTTGGCATTGGCCTGCGTCACCGTGATCTGGGCCTGCACCTTTTCGCGCTCGGCGTTCTGCTGCAGCTTCTGCACCTCGACCTCGGCCAGCATGCGCTGCTCGATCGAGTGCAGATAGTTGGCGGAGAATTCGATGTTCTCGAGCTGCACGCTCTCGATGATGATCATCGGATCATCCTTCAGCGACGCCGTGATGGCGTCCCTGATCGCCGAATTGAGCGGGCCGCGCTCCTGGATCGCTTTCACTGCCGTGTAGCGGCCGAACACGATCTTGACCTGCTGGTTCACGGCCGGGCTCACGACCTGGTTGACGGCGGTCTGCAGGCTGCCGAACTTGGCATAGAGCTCGCCGACCTTTTCCGGCGCCGCGCGCAAGGTGACGCTGATCTTCAGGTCGGCCGGCTGCTGGTCGTAGGAGTAGGAATTCATCTTGTCCCAGCTGTAGGTGATGGTCTTGACGCTGACCTTCTCGACGGTGTCGATCAGCGGCACCTTGAAGCCGAGGCCGGGCTGCGCGGTGCCGATGACGGCGCCGGTGCGCAACAGACACGCCGCGCTCGGTCTGATCGACCGTGTACCAGCTGCCCAATATGACGGCGAGAACGAGAAGGCCGGCAATCGGCGGCACCAATCAGTCCCCTGTTCATAGCTCTGCTCCCATGTTTGATGACGGCAAATTGGGCGCGAAGGCTTAGGGAAGATTGACGGCTGGCCAGACGCCTGACTGCTTCGTCGGCCAATCCTCGGCTTTGGTTCAGATGAAATAACGGCGATGCACAGGATTTTAGCTTTCAGGACGTCGCTGCCGTCCACAGCATGGCGAGGCCTGCCGCGATCATGATGCCGTCCATGATCAGCCGGAAGATGTCCGGCTCGAGCCTGAGCACGAAACGTTTGGCGATGAAGGCGCCTGACATCAGCGACGAACCCGCGATCAGGCCCTTGATGGCGACATCCGACGTCAGCGCGCCGAAGCGTTCGAAGGTGACGGATTTGCTGAGGTAAAGCCCGAGCGAACTTGCCGCCTCGGTGGCAAGGAAGGCGCCCTTGGCGAGGCCATAGAACAGGAACAGCGGCACGCTGAGCGGTCCCGTGGAGACCACGATGCCGGTGAGGTAGCCGATGATGGCGCCGCCGACGGCGAGATGCCAGAGATTGGCCTTCAGCTCATGCCGCGCCAGCCAGTGCCGCACCGGCACCATCGCAATCAGGAAGAGGCCGATGGTGATGTCGACCGCATGCGGCGGGCAGCACCAATAGCGTCCGCGCGCCGAGGGCAGCTGCGGGAATGCCGGTCACCGAATAGGCGGCAGTGGCCCGCCAGTCGACCTCGCGCCACCAGGCGAGGATGCGCGACAGGTTCGCCATGACGGCGGCGACCGCCATGATCGGGACGGCTTGCTTTGGCCCGTATTGATAGACCAGCACCGGCATCAGCATGATCGACGAGCCGGTGCCGACGATGCCGGAGATGGTGCCGGCGAGAAGCCCGACGATGAGGATGAAGAGGAAGCCCACGCGTGTGTCTCGAAAAATTCCCTGTCAAAACAGCCATACACCGTCATTGCGAGCGAAGCGAAGCAATCCAGCTTTTGCTGCAGCACGCAAAGCTGGATCGCTTCGTCGCTATCGCTTCTCGCAATGACAGGGAAAAACATCCGCTCTCATTCTCAAGGCGCCCAAGTTTGCGACTTCGCATGCCCCTAGTTGAGGTGACGATCGAGAAACTGATGCAGCCGATGCCGTGAATTGTCCGCGGCCTCGCCGTTGTATTCCAGCCAGTGACCGAACAAGGTCGTGCCGGGCTGGAGGTGCGGGTAGTAGAATCCATGATAGGCGCCGGGATAGACGACGAGCTCGATCGGTGGGCCGTCCTTGCCCCAGCTGGCGACTTTATCGGAGCAGTCTGCTGCCGGCGTCCAATCGTCGAGGGCGCCAATGAAGATGAGTGTCGGTATCCCGGCGGCGCCCATGCCCCCTTGCATGGCGGATTGAACGCAGCCGCCGCCCGGAAGCTGCGAGGTCGCTTGCGGGGGCGAACAGCTCGAACGAATTGGTCTCCGCCACCGAAAGGGTCGAGCCAGCCGCCTGACGAGAAGCCGACCACGGCAACACGGCTGCGGATCGACGAAGGTCTGGCGCGCCAGGAACGCGCAGAGCCCCGTAGGCATCCGGCCTGCGCTTGAGAAAGGTCGGCAAGCGGACTCGATGTGCAGGCGTGCTCGATGCCACGCGTTGCATAGCTGTCGACGAGCATGGACGACGTAGCCCCAGCCGACCAGGTCATCGGCCAATCTTTGCTTGGTCGTGTCGTGCATGCCGGCACAGCCGTGCAGTACGACGACGGCGGGAAACGGACCTGCGCCATCTGGCTTGGCCAGATAAGCCTGGATGTGCTCGCCTGCAAGAGCCCGGCCCGAAAGCAGCCGCTGCGAAGCACTTTCGAACTCGATCGCGCTCCAGCGACGCGGCCGATGCATCAGCGATCAGCGCAGGTACGGACGCAGCAAAGCATCAGCACGACCGCGGTGCGGAACACTGTTGCAGGCATGGCGTCTCCTTGAACATTCGCCCGAAGGCTGTCGGCGGGCTTACTTCAAATGAAGCCATCAGTACGTTACGCGCGCCGCGACAACCGCGAGCTAACGCAACACCACCCAGGCCGGTGCGTGGTCGCTGGCGCCTTCCTCGCCGCGGACCTTGCGATCGACGCCGGCCTTCGCAGGCGCGTCGCCAGCGCCGGGCTGAGCAGGAGATGATCGAGCCGCAGGCCCGCGTCGCGCGGCCAGCGGTTACGCATGTAGTCCCAGAAGGTGTACATCGGCTGCTTCGGATGCAGTTCACGGATCGCATCCGTCCAGCCCTGATCGACCAGTGACAAACGCGGCGCGGCTCTTCGGCTGGATCAGCGCGTCCTTGTCCCATGAGCGGTCGGATAGATGTCTGATGGCGTCGGCGCGACGTTGTAATCGCCGGCGAGCACGACCGGGACGTCCTGCTTGATGAATTTTGCGCATGCGCGCGCAGCCGCTTGAACCAGGCGAGCTTGGTAGTCGAATTTCGGACCGGGCTGCGGATTGCCGTTCGGCAGATAGATGCTGGTCACGACGATGCCGCGCACGGCGGCTTCGATGTAGCGCGCTTCGCGTCGGCGGCGTCGCCGGGCAGGCGGTCGCGGATCAGCACCGGCTCGGCATTGCGCGCGAGGATCGCAACGCCGTTCCAGGTCTTCTGGCCGCGCCACACCGCGCCGTAGCCGGCCTTCTCGATGGCCGCGACCGGAAACTCGGTGTCGGCAGCCTTCAGTTCCTGCAGGGCGACGGCGTCGGGTTTTGCCGCGCGCAGCCATCGCAGCAGATTGGGCAGGCGCGGTTGATGTTGTTGATGTTGAAGGTCGCGACCTTCATGCCTTGTCGGCGGTGGCTGTCTCCGAGGGCACGGGCGGGGGTGTCGCCGGGCCGGGCGCGGGCTCTGCCGCCACCGGCGCTTCCGCCGCGAGCGCAGGCGGCTCGACCTTGGCTTCGCCGCCCTTGTAGATGCGCGCAAAGCGCGGCCGAGGCTGGTCAGCACCTCATAGCCGATGGTGCCGAAATGGTGCGCCAGCTCGTCGACGGTGATGCCTTCGCCGATCAGGGTCACCATATGGCCGCGCCGCGCCGCGTTCTTCTCGAGATCGGTGACGTCGACCGCGATCAGATCCATGGAGACGCGGCCGGCGATCGGGCAGCGCTTGCCGGCGACCACGACCTCGGCGCCGCGGGTGCCGTCATTGGCGCTGGCGGCGCGGAAATAGCCGTCGGCATAGCCGGCCGCGACGATCGCAAGTCTGGTCGGCCGCCGCGCGGTCCAGGTGCCGCCATAACCGACGGTGTCGCCGCGCTCGACATGACGGATCTGCACGATGCGCGCCTTCAGTTCGACGACCGGCTGCATCGGGTTGTCGGCCTCCGGCGTCGGGTTGATGCCGTAGAGCGCAGCGCCCGGCCGCACCAGGTCGAACTGGTATTGCGGCCCAAGAAAATTCCCGACGAGTTGGCCAGCGCCGCCGGCACGCCCGAGAACAGGCTGGCGATCTCGCGAAAGGCGGTGAGCTGCTTGGCGTTGGTGCTGGTTGTTGAGCAGCTCGGCGGAAACCAGATGGCTCATCACGAGCGTGATGCCGTGATCGCCGGCATTGATGCGCGGGATGATGCCCTGCGCTTCGCCGACCGTCGAGCCCCAGCCGGTTCATGCCGGTGTCGATATGGATGGCGGCCCCGCCGTTCCACCCCGACGCGGCGGCAGAACACGTCCCATTCGGCGAGCTCGTTGAGGTCGCCGATCACGGGCCGGCAGTTGATCTTGGCGTAGGCTTCGCCCGAATTCTGGAAGAATCCGTCGAGCACGTAGACCGCGGCCGAGGCGGGGACCGCGCCGCGGACCACTCGGGCTTCATCCAGCGTCGCGACGAAGAAGGTCTTGCAGCCGCCGTTCGACAAGCGCGCGCGCCACCTGTTCGGCGCCGCAGCCATAGGCATTGGCCTTGACGACGCCGGCGCATTCGGCCGGAACGGCCGTTTTCTCGAGCTTGCGCCAGTTGGCGACGATGGCGTCGAGATCGACGGTGAGGACGCCGGTTGCGGTCGCGCAGCGCCGCGGCCTGATTGGCCTCAGGCGAGAGCAGCGAGTTCTGCGGCAGGGATTTCGGATCGGAGGCGATGTTCATGCCCCATTTTACGGCGGCCGCGCGCACGTTCAACCTGCTGAGTGGCAACTACGTAACGCGATCAGGCAAATCGTCATCTTCGACGAAGATCGCTGAACCGCGTGAACTGCCCTTCGAACTGCAGCTCGACGGTGCCGGTTGGTCCATGGCGCTGCTTGCGATGATGACTTCGGCCTTGCCGTGCGCCAGCTCCATGTCGAGTCTGCCACTTTGCATGTTCCGGCGTACCCGGGCTTCGGTTCCTTGTTCTGCAAGGTAGTATTCCTCGCGGTAGACGAACATCACGACGTCGGCGTCCTGTTCGATCGAACCGGATTCACGCAAATCCGACAATTGCGGATGCTTGTCGTCGCGGCTTTCGACCTGACGCGACAGCTGCGACAGCGCGATGACGGGAACATTGAGCTCCTTGGCGAGCGCCTTGAGGCTGGTGGTGATCTCGGTGACTTCCTGCACGCGGTTGTCGTTGCCGCGCTTGCCCGAGCCTTGCAGCAGCTGGATGTAGTCGATCACAATAACGTCGAGACCCTTTTGCCGCTTCAGCCGCCGGGCGCGCGCGGTCAGTTGCGAGATCGAAAGGCCGCCGGTCTCGTCGACAAACAGCGGCAGTGCTCCAACTCGATGGAGTAGTCGCGGAGCTGGTCGAATTCGGCCTGGTTGATGCCGCCGCGGCGAATCGCGCTCGAGGCAATGCCGGTGTGCTCGGCGAGGATACGGGTGGCGAGCTGTTCGGCCGACATTTCGCAGGAGAAGAAGCCGACCACGCCGCCATTGACGGCTTTGGTCGTGCCGTCGGCCTGCACTTCGGGCACGTAGGCCTTGGCGATGTTGTAGGCGATGTTGGTCGCCAGCGACGGTCTTGCCCATGCCCGGACGTCCGGCGACGATGATCAGGTCGGACCGCTGCAGGCCGCCCATCTTGGTGTCGAGATCGCGCAGTCCGGTGGCGATGCCCGACAGTTTGCCGTCGCGCTGGAAGGCATTCGCCGCCATGTCGATGGCGACCTTCAGGGCCTGCGAGAACTTCTGGAAGCCGCCGTCATAGCGGCCGGACTCGGCAAGCTCGTAGAGCTGGCGCTCGGCGTCCTCGATCTGGGCGCGCGGGGCGAAGTCGACCGGCGCGTCGATAGGCGACGTTGACCATGTCCTCGCCGATCCGGATCAGGTCGCGCCGCAGCGAAAGTTCGTAGACGGTCCGCCCGTAGTCCTGGGCGTTGATGATCGTGGTGGCTTCGGCGGCAAGCCGGGCGAGGTACTGGCCGACCGTCATGCCGCCGATGTCGGTGTCGGCCGGCAGGAAGGTCTTCAAGGTCACGGGCGTTGCGACCTTGCCCATCCGGATCAGGCTGCCGGCGGTTTCGAAAATGGTTTGATGCAGCGGCTCAAAGAAATGCTTCGGCTCGAGAAAATCCGAGACCCGGTAGAAGGCGTCGTTGTTGACCAGGATCGCGCCCAGAAGGCTCTGCTCGGCTTCGATATTATGCGGCGCGCTCCGATAGGCCGGCGGTGCGGCATCGGGCGCGAGCTTGAGGACGTTCGAATCAGTCAAGGCCATGGACAGATTTGTGTGCTTCGGGATTGCGGTCGTTATTGGGATGCCGGAACCGGGGCGGCGATAAAGCGCCTCCGCACGCGGCCGGAGGAAGGGTGAACCTGCCTTATGCACGATTCTCACAATCGCGATGTGCGAATCCAAACCGGCCGAGCATTCAGCTTGACGTGTTTTGACGGAAGCTGGCCACGGATGCGGCTTGTACGGAACTATGGTTCCGAATTCTGTCAGGCAGGCTGAACCTTTTCGGCGCCGCCGTTCGACCCATCTATGGGTGAGGGCGCGTTTTGGGCCGATCTTTCCGCTTCCGTCAGGATCAGAAGCAGGTAGACCAGCGCGACCAGCGCAGCACCCACCCCGGCGGCGATCAGGATGTAGTCGGTTCCAAGGTCGCGCTGCGGATCGAGATCGAACAAGGGTTCATACGCTCTGTGGGCCATGTCGGACGTTTACGCCCGCGGCGCGGAGTCTCTCTGTGAAGCAGGTCACATCGGCGTTTTCTTTGCGTGATGGTGGCCGGAACGATTTTCGGGCCCGGAATTGGTCAAGCGGGCGCTGCGACAGGGACTTCAGGCCAGGCAGATATGGGCCAGCGAGTTTCAGTTTTCGCGCCAACGTGGCGCCAGACCTGGCGGGGACGGCCAGCGGCGAGCGGCGTGGCTGTCGGCGCTGGTCGAGGCGATGGAGAGGTCGCCCGCCCGGCGCGGCGGGCCGAGCCCTGCGACGATCAGGCGCGTCGAGGAGCTTGCGGGCTCAGCTCGCGCTGCCTGCCCGTGCAGCTCGCCGCGTTTGCGTCCCCTTCAGCTTGCGGAACTAAGCTCTCCACTCCACAACGACTATTCGCCGGCGATCTGCAGGCGAGGGCGGGCGCTTGCGCTCGCGGCCACGCAGCCGCGCTTCCTCGTTGGCGATATAGTCACGCGTCATGGGAACCACGCCCTGACGCTTGGCGAGCTGAACCTGGAACACCATGTAGTTCTGCTTGCGGAACGCCATTTCCGAGCAGGCGAGATAAAATTCCCACATCCTGGCAAAGCGCTCGTCATAAAGCCGGACCGCTTCCTCGCGCCGCGCCAGGAAGCGCTCGCGCCAGGCCTTCAGCGTATCGGCATAATGCAGCCGCAGGATCTCGATATCGCAGACCAGAAGCCCCGCGCGTTCGATCGCCTGCGCCACCTCCGACATCGCCGGGATGTAGCCGCCGGGGAAGATGTATTTGGTGATCCAGGGGCTCGTCACGTCAGGACCGCTCGAGCGGCCGATCGCGTGCAGCACCATGATGCCGTCGTCCGTCATCAGCTCGGCGCAGCGGCGGAAATAGGCCTCGTAGAAGGCGACGCCGACATGCTCGAACATGCCGACCGAAACGATGCGGTCGAAGGAACCGGCGACGTCGCGATAGTCCTGCAACAGGAACCGCGCCGTGCGCGCCAGATTCTTCTCGGCCGCGCGGGCATTGGATGCCTGAAGCTGTTCCGAGGACAGGGTGATGCCGGTAACGTCGGCTTCGGCCATTTCGGCGAGATAAAGGCCGAGCCCGCCCCAGCCCGAGCCGATGTCGAGCACGCGGTCGCGCGGGCGTATCAAGAGCTTGGCCGCCAGATGGCGCTTCTTGGCGATCTGGGCATCATCCAGCGATGCGTCGGGCGTGTCGAAATAAGCGCAGCTGTATTGCCGGTCGGCATCGAGGAACAGCGCGTAGAGCCGCGCGTCGAGATCGTAATGATGGGCGACGTTGCGCCGGGCGCGGTGGCGCGCATTGAACTGCAACAAGCGCCTTGCGAGGTAGCGCAGCCACCATTGCAGCCGTGCCCAGTCCGGCACGTCGTCGGATTGGTCCATCACGATCGCCAGCACGTCGGCAAGGGAGCCCTGTTCGACGACGAAGCTGCCGTCCATAAAGGCTTCGCCCAGCGCCAGTTCGGGATTGAGGAGGATTCGACGCTGGGTTTGCGCGGTCGTGAACCGTACCGCGACCGGCGTCCCGCTGCCGTCGCCGCAGGTAAAAACCATGCCGTCCGCGGTCGTGAACGTTATTGTTCCGCGGCGGATGTACTGGCTCAAGGCGTAACGTAACAATCGGTCCATCGAAGCACCAACGGAACGGCCGGCGGCCGCACTGCAACGCTTGCCCGAAGGGTGGGTTCCTATTTGCGCCCTGTTGACGATGATAACACTCGTCAATCTACGCGCTAGTGCGCTGGAGTCAAAGCGAATATCCGGAAATTCCGGCATTGTGCGGATGCGCCATAAGTGCGCTTCCATTCGCGCGATAATCGGCTAAAAGGTGACCGCCACCGCTGACGTCGGTTTGCGTGCGGGGGCGAAATCCCGACTTGTGGAGAAGGACAAGAATGTTGAGCCGAGCGCTCAGTTTAGCGACGGTGACGCTTCTGATCGGCTGTCTCACGGCGGCGGCGGTGCGGGCGGTGGAAAATCTCGAGGCTGGCAAGTCGCCTGCGCAGATTTTCGCAGGCACCTGCAATGCCTGCCACAAGTCCCCCCGCGGCCTGCTGCGCAGCGTGCCGGCTTCGTCGTTGTCGGGCTTCCTGCGCCAGCACTACACGACCAGCAGCGACATGGCCTCTGTGCTGTCGTCGTATCTCGTTGCCAACGGCGCCACCGACACCCGCGTCCAGGGCAAGGACGCCAAGCAGGGCAAGGACGGCGCGAAAGAAGGTACGAAGGAAGCAGCACGGGCGCCGGCCGATCAGCCGGGCGCCAAGCAGCAGTCGCGCCTGCCGCGACCGGGCGAGACGCCCGATGCGATGCGCCCGGATCGTGCGCCCGGATCGCCGGCGCAGCGCATCGATCCCAAGGGCAAAAGCAGAAGCATGGGCAAGAAGGGCCGCCCGGAAGAGCCGGCGCGGACCGAACCTGCCGATGCTCGAGACCGCCAAGGAGACTACCAAGGGCGATGAGGGCGCAAAGCCCGCCGCTGATTCAGCCAAACCTGATTCATCAAAGCCTGAGCCGGCAAGACACCGAGTCCGCAAAGGTGGAGTCGCCCAAGGAGAGCGTGAAGGAGGGCGTCAAGGAAAGCGCGGCGAACCCGCAGCGACACGGCCGGATCCCGTTCCGGCCGTCACGCCGGCGCCGGCGACCGCTGCCGTTGCGCCTTCGACCTCACCCGCTCCGCGCTCCCGGAGCGTCAACGGTGCCGGTGCAGCCGCTCGATTCGCCGGCCATTGTGATTGCGGAGCCGAAAGCGGCCCCAGGGAGGTCGTCCAAGGAAATCTCGAAGGCGCCCGAGGTCGCGGCGGCGCCGGCGTTGCCGCCGGTACCGCCGGCAGGCCCGCCGGCCGTTCCGATTTCGCAGTAGGCGCGTGCGCCGCCAGATTCCGTCGCGAGAGCATCCCAAAAATGAAAAGCCCGGCCGCTAGCGGCCGGGCTTTGTGTTTGCGCCTGACGCAAGCAGGCTTACTTGTCGGCCTCTCGTCGGCGGGCGCGGCTGGCTCTGCATCGTCCGCGGGCTGCGCCTCGGGATCGAAGAACTCGCCGGCGGCGGCAATCGCTTCGGCGGCGGCGTCCTGGTCTTCCTGGCGGGTCGAGATATCCTCGCCGCGCTTGATGCGCTCGGCCTCGTCGGCGCTGCGCGCGACCGTCACGGAGATCGTGGTCTCGACTTCCGGGTGTACCGCGATGGTCACCTTCTTCTGGCCGATCACCTTGATCGGGGAATCCAGCCAGACCTGCGTACGGGAGAGGGTGACGCCGCTGGCGGCCAGGGCATCGACGATGTCGCGCACCGAGACCGAGCCGAACAGCTGGCCGGATTCGGCCGCCTGGCGGATGATGATGATTTCCTTGCCGTCGATCTTCTCGGCGACCTTGGTGGCTTCCGACTTGGCCTTGAGGTTGTTGGCCTCGAGCTCCACCTTCATGCCGTCATATTTGGCGCGGTTCTCGGCGGTGGCGCGCAGCGCCTTGCCGCGCTTGAGCAGGAAATTGCGCGCAAAGCCGTCGCGCACTTTGACGACTTCGCCCATCTGGCCGAGCTTGGCCACGCGTTCCAGCAGAATGACTTCCATGTTGTTCTCCTTTGTCTAATCGAAAAGTTTCGGGTTGCGGTTGAAACGTAGAAAATCAGGCCGCCGGCAGTGGCGGCGGCCGCGTGTGCGTGAAGCGATCGCGAAATCCAAACAGCGCGTCCGCTAGCCCGAGCACGACCATGGCCAGCACCGGCCAGACGAACACCACCACGATGGCGTAGGTGCAGCCGAGCCAGACGGCGCGGCTGCGCAGCGCCAGCGTCAGCGTGTGCAGCACGGCAAAGCCGGTCAGCGCATAACCGGCCAGCAGCGCGGCCGCGACGATCTGCGACGGCATCGCAAGCATTCCGCCGGTGAAGGCCAGACGCAATCGCCACGCACAGCGCGACCAACGTCATCGGCGGCAAGGCGGTGGCGCGCAGGTCGGGCCAGGAACGGTGGAGCCGGCCGGAGGTCTTCGTGATCTTGCCGGCGAGCCATAGATTGACAGTCAGCGTCAGCATCGCGACGAGGGCGGCTGCGGCCGGCGCTACCGTTACGAAGGCATCGATGACGCGTTCGAGGTCGGCCGTGGCGGCGCGCATCGCGCGGGCCCAGGATGCGCAGAAAGCCACGCTTCATCGAGGCCGCGATCGCTGCCGTATCGGTGCCGAGCGTGAGCAGCGCGGCCATGGTGGTGACCACGGCAAAGACCGCGATCCAGAGCAGGAGACGGCCGGTCGGATACCATTCCATGGCGGGCGCGGCCGGCGTGGCGCCGTTGCCCGAGGGCGCGGCGTTGGCCACCGGCCGGCCGAGCATCACGAGGTGACCGAGCCACCAGGCGGGCAGCGCCACGGTGAGCGCAAAGGCGATGCCGTAGGGCATGCCGAACAACACGCCGAGCGTCGATGCCGCGGCGATGCCGCCCATGGCGGCGCTGAGCGGTCCCCAGCCGATCGACGCCACCATCAAAGGCAGCGGCGCGAGATAGAACAGGACGAGCGAGATCAGCGCGCCCGAAATGATCGAGGCGAACATCAAGGCCGAGGCGCAGCCTGCGGCAATGGCGATGGCAGCAATCGCGATCATCGGATGTCCCGCCCCCTTCGAGCGGTTAGGGGCCCTGGTGACCCCAACCATCGGCGACCGGACGACCCGGAAGCCTTATGAGAAAAACCCCGCGGCGCGAACGCCGCGGGAGGAAGCTCTTGTTATTGGCGCATGATCTTTCCGGAAAACCGCTTCACACTTTTCCGGATCATGCGCTTAGCGAATAACGTAAGGCAGCAGCCCGAGGAAACGCGAGCGCTTGATGGCGCGCGCGAGCTCGCGCTGCTTCTTGGCGGACACCGCCGTGATGCGGCTCGGCACGATCTTGCCGCGCTCGGAGACGTAACGCATCAACAGCTTGGAATCCTTGTAGTCGATCTTCGGCGCGTTCGGACCTGTGAACGGGCAGGTCTTGCGGCGGCGGAAAAACGGACGGCGTGCACCGGCTTCAGCCATTGTTCTTACTCCTCGTCCGGCGTTTCAGCGACCGCGTCTTCGCGGGGACGGCGCGGGCCACGATCGCCGCGGAAACCGCCGCCATCGCGATCGCCACGGAAGCCGCCTTCGCGATCACCGCGGAAACCGCCGCCGCGGTCGTCGCGCTCGCGGTCACGGTCGGCCTTGCGCATCATCGCCGACGGGCCTTCTTCGTGCTCTTCGACGCGGACGCTGAGATAGCGGATCACGTCTTCGCTGATGCGCTCCTGGCGCTCGATCTCGGAGATCGCCGTCGACGGCGCTTCGATGTTGAGCAGCACGAAGTGCGCCTTGCGGTTCTTGTTCATGCGGTAGGTGAGGGAGCGAACGCCCCAGTTCTCGGTCTTGGTGACCTTGCCGCCGGCCTGTTCGACAATGCCGGTCATCTGGGCGGTCAGTTCTTCCACCTGCTGGGTGCTCGCGTCCTGACGCGCGAGAAAAACATGCTCATAAAGAGGCATGGAGTTCCTTTCCTGTGTTGGCGCGTTTCCCGGCGGCAAGCCCTTCGAGACCTTCGGAAAGGACTCGGAAACAAGCTCAGAAGGCGGGAACACGGGACGACGGACCGACTGGCCCTGCCACATCAAAATCGCCTGAAAGGAGAGATTGCTGAGACCGTCCGTTCAGCTCCCGGCCGGGATCCACGGATGGGCGCGTTATAAGGGTTTTGACCGGCATGGCAAGGGAGCGAGCAAGGGAGCGCGCAAGGGAGCGCGCCCAGTTCCGAAACATCTCGCTTGACTTATTTGTTTGTATAACATACAAGTAAGTCAGCGAGGAAATATGGCTCCACGTCGCACTGAAGCGCCCCCCAATGCCGTCCCGGGCGATCCCAAGCACGCCGCCCGGGCCACCCGCACGGCAGGCCGGCAGATGCGTTCGCGGCTGCTCGATGCTGCGAGCCGCCTGTTCCGGGATCAGGGGCTGGCCGGGGCCTCGATCTCGGATATCGCGGCTGCTGCCGACGCCTTCCCGAGCCAGATCACCTACTATTTCCGTACCAAGGAAGCGCTGTTCGTCGAGGCAGCCTGCCGCGAACTGCTCTATCTGGCGCGCGCCATCGAACAGGCTGCGCTCAAGGCCCGCACGCCGCAGGAATATACCCGCGCGCTGGCGGAAACCGCGACCGCGTCGGATTCAGTGGCATTCTTTGCGGAAGCCCTGACGCTGACCCGCCGCCGGCAGGATCTCGCGCCGCTGGTGGAGCGGACGATCGAGCGGCTGCATGCCGAGGGCGCGCGCGCTTTCGCCGGACAGGTCGAAAGGCACGGCTGGAGCAGCCTGTGCGAGCCCGAAGCAACCTCGCGGCAGTTCTGGGCGGTCGCAATCGGGGTGATGGTCGAAGGCTACGCGATGGGCCGTTCGCCGCAGGAACTGGCGAGCGAATTGCTGCGGGTGGTCGGTCCGCAGGCGACGACGACCCCGGCCGGCTCAAAGCTGCGCCTCGTCAGTGGCGATCCGGCAGCCGAAACCAATTCGAGCGATAAGGAGATCTGATCATGACCGCGCTTCGCATGCGTGCCCGCGATTTCCTCAGCGAAGACGAACTGGTTTCAGTGCGCCAGCGCTTTACCTGGAAGGGTATCGCGCTGATCGTGCATGCATGGGCCTTGATTTTCGGCTGCGATTGCGCTGGTGGCGTGGTGGCCCAATCCGCTGACTTATCTGCTCGCGGTCGGAATCATCGGCTCGCGCCAGCTCGGCCTTGCGATCCTGATGCATGACGGCGCACATGGCTGCCTGTCGCCGGACGAGAAGACCAATCTCATCTTGAGCCAGTGGTTCTGCGCCTATCCATTCTTCGGCGAGACACGCGCCTATCGCCGCTATCATCTGCAGCATCATGCGCGCACGCAGCAGGAAGACGATCCCGATCTCGTGCTGTCGGCGCCGTTCCCGATCACCAAGCTGAGCTACCGCCGTAAATTCCTGCGCGACATTACCGGCCAGACTGCCTACCAGCAGCGCAAGGCGCAGCTCCTCAACGCGCTCGGCCCAAAGGAGTGGCCGCTGGCGCAGCGCGCCGCGAATTTCTGGGAAAAGCTCGGACCGCAATGCGTGGTCAATGCCATCCTGTTCGCCGGCCTTGCCGCCGCCGGCGTGTGGTGGGCCTATCCGCTGCTGTGGCTCGTGCCGCTATTCACGTGGCTGATGGTGATCACGCGCATCCGCAACATCGCCGAACACGCCGTCGTGCCCGACAGCAATGATCCGTTGCGCAACACCCGCACCACGCGCGCCAATTTCCTCGAGCGGCTGTTCATCGCGCCTTACTATGTGAACTACCATCTCGAGCATCATCTGCTGTTCTACATCCCCTGTTACAACCTGCCGCGCGTCCACCGCATCCTGCAGCGAGAGCGCCCTTGCCGAGCGCATGGAGTTGCAGCCCGAATACCTGGCGGTGCTGCGGCTTGCCACCGCCAAGCCCGACACGCAGGACCGCCCGGGCAACCTGGTCAGCAATCTGCGGCGGGCGCAGGCTGGTGAGGCGGTCGGCGAGAACCAGAAGGCCGGCGGTTTCTAGCGCCCCCTGGCCTCCCGGAACTGGATCGGAGCGGGCGGGCGGCTTGACATGGCCGCCTAGGTCGGTGACTTACGCCCTATCTTTCCAAGGCATTTCGGGACGATCAGGGAGCGCCGATGACGGCAGCATTCACATTTCCGGGGCAGGGTTCGCAGGCCGTCGGCATGGGCAAGGCGCTCGCCGAGGCCTTTCCGGCCGCGCGCGCCGTGTTCGACGAAGTCGACGCCGCGCTCGGCGAAAAACTGACCGCCATCATCTGGGAGGGACCTGCCGAAACCCTGCAACTCACCGAAAACGCGCAGCCCGCGCTGATGGCGGTGTCGATTGCGACATTGCGCGTGCTGGAGAGCGAGGCCGGTTTTTCCGTCAGCAGGGATGCAGCCTTCGTCGCCGGCCATTCGCTCGGCGAATATTCGGCGCTGGCTGCGGCCGGCAGCCTCACTGTCAGCGACACGGCGCGGCTGCTGCGCACGCGCGGGCTCGCGATGCAGAAGGCGGTCCCGGTCGGCGCCGGCGCCATGGCGGCCTTGCTCGGGCTCGACTACGAGGCGGCGATGGCGGTTGCCCATGAGGCCGCCCAGGGCCAGGTGTGCCAGGCCGCCAACGACAATGGCGGCGGGCAGGTGGTTGTTTCCGGCGACAAGGCCGCCGTCGATCGCGCCGTCGAGATCGCAAAGACGAAGGGGGCAAAGCGCGCGATGCTGTTGCCTGTGTCCGCCCCGTTCCATTGCGCGCTGATGCAGCCGGCGGCCGACGCAATGGCCAAGGCGTTGGCCGACGTCGCCATCAAGGCGCCGGCCGCGCCGCTCGTTGCCAACGTGCTTGGCATCGCCCATCACCGATCCCGCCGAAATCCGCCGCCGCCTGGTCGAGCAGGTCACCGGTACGGTGCGCTGGCGCGAGTCGGTGGCTTACATGGCAAGCCATGGCGCGACGCGGTTCTTCGAGATCGGCGCCGGCAAGGTGCTGAGCGGCCTCGTCAAGCGCATTGCGGAAGGTGCGGTCGGCGTGCCGGTTGGCGGTCCCGGCGACATCGCCGCCGCAAAGGACGCACTGGCGGCTGCGAAATCAGCCTGAGGAGAGCAGCGATGTTCGATTTGACTGGCAAGACCGCGCTCGTCACCGGCGCGACGGGTGGCATCGGCGGGGCCATCGCGGAAGCCTTGCACAAGCAGGGCGCAACGGTTGCGATCTCGGGCACGCGCCGCGAGGTGCTCGATGGCTTCGCCGCCAAGCTGGGCGAGCGGGTTCACGTGCTGCCCTGCAATCTCTCCAAGAGCGACGAGGTCGAGGCGCTGGTGCCGGCAGCCGAGGCCGCCATGGGGCAGGTGGACATCCTGATCGCCAACGCCGGCATCACGCGCGACAATCTGTTCGTGCAGTTGCGCGACGAGGACTGGGACGACGTGATCCAGGTCAATCTGACCGCGACGTTCCGTCTCGCGCGCGCCGCGACCAAGCTGATGATGCGCAAGCGCTTCGGCCGCATCATCGCCATCACCTCGATCGTCGGCGTCACCGGCAACCCCGGCCAAGCCAATTACACCGCCTCGAAGGCCGGCATCATCGGGTTGATCAAGACGCTCGGTGCCGAATACGCCAAGCGTAACGTCACCGCCAACTGCATCGCGCCCGGATTCATCAAGACGCCGATGACCGATGCCCTCAACGACAAGCAGCGCGAGACCATCCTGTCCAAGGTGCCTTCGGCACGGCTGGGGACGCCCGAAGATATCGCTGCTGCGGCGGTTTATCTCAGCTCGAATGAGGCCGCTTACGTCACCGGCCAGACGTTGCACGTCAATGGCGGAATGGCCATGTTTTGAGCCCCTTACCGTCTTGCGATAGCGGCCCGAGGTGGCCCGCGCAGGGGCGGATTTCGGCTTATAGTCAAGGCCTTGGAAGTGTGATAACCGAACCATCAATCGGATGGGCAAAGAACGCCTTGCAGGAATTTGAAACCCTGTATATTGGCGGGGCGAAGCCTGCCGACGTTCGCCGGGCCCAGGACCGGGCCGAATCAATGCGCGACTGCGAAGGAAGCTTAACGACCACGATGGCTCGAATCGTCTTCGGTATCGTTTTGCGGTCGGGACCAATGGGAACAAGCACGAGGTTGAACGATGAGTGAGATTGGCGAGCGGGTTAAGAAGATCGTGGTCGAACACCTTGGTGTTGAACCCGAAAAAGTGGTCGACGGCGCGAGCTTCATTGACGACCTCGGCGCCGACAGTCTCGACACCGTCGAGCTCGTGATGGCGTTTGAAGAAGAATTCGGCTGTGAAATTCCTGACGATGCCGCCGAAACAATTCTGACCGTCGGCGACGCGACCAAATTTCTCGAAAAGAACGCGAAGAGCTGACGCCCTCGCGGCGCTGACGAAGCCGGACGGGCCGTGGTCGAGCGGCCCCCCGGTTTCTTGTTATGGGCCGCTATATTTCGGGGTGGAGTTTTGACATGAGACGGGTGGTCGTCACGGGGCTCGGCATGGTCACGCCACTCGGCTGTGGCGTGGAACCGACCTGGACGCGAATCCTGGCCGGCCGCAGCGGCGCGAGGAAGATCGACACGTTCGATGTGGCCGACCTGACCTGCAAGATCGCCTGCATGGTTCCGCGCGGCGACGGCGCAGATGCCACCTTCGATCCCGACCAGTGGATGGAGCCAAAGGACCAGCGCAAGGTCGACGATTTCATCATCTATGCAATGGGTGCGGCCACGCAGGCGCTCGACGACGCCAATTGGCATCCCTCCACCGAAGAAGAACGCTGCGCCACCGGCACGCTGATCGGTTCGGGAATCGGCGGACTTTCCGGCATTGCAGACACCGCGATCCTGCTGAAGGAGCGCGGCGCGCGCAAAGTGTCGCCATTCTTCATTCCGGGCCGCCTGATCAACCTTGCCTCCGGCTATGTCTCGATCAAGCACGGATTGAAGGGCCCGAACCATTCCGTCGTCACCGCCTGCTCGACCGGCGCGCATGCGATCGGTGATGCCAGCCGGCTGATCATGCTCGGCGATGCCGACGTGATGGTGGCCGGTGGAGCGGAATCGCCGGTCTGTCGGATCGGAATGGCGGGATTCTGCTCGGCGCGCGCGCTGTCGACCGGCTACAACGAGACGCCGGAAAAGGCCTCGCGGCCCTACGACAAGGATCGCGACGGCTTTGTGATGGGCGAGGGCGCCGGCGTCGTCATCCTCGAGGAGTATGAGCACGCCAAGCGGCGCGGCGCGAATATCTATGCCGAAGTTATCGGCTACGGGCTTTCCGGCGACGCCTATCACATCACCTCGCCGAGCCCGGATGGCGATGGCGCATTCCGCAGCATGTCAGCCGCATTGAAGCGCGCCGGAATCACGGCCTCCGATATCGACTACATCAACGCGCATGGCACCTCGACACCGCTCGGCGACGAGATCGAGCTCGGCGCGGTCGAGCGGCTGCTCGGCAACGCCGCCTCGAAGGTGTCGATGTCGTCGACTAAGTCATCCACCGGCCATTTGCTTGGCGCGGCCGGCGCGATCGAGGCGATCTTCAGCATTCTTGCGATTCGCGATAACATTGCTCCGCCGACCATCAACCTGGATAACCCGTCGGTGGAAACGGCGATCGATCTCGTGCCGCACACATCGCGCAAGCGCGAGATCAATGTGGCGCTTTCGAATTCGTTCGGTTTCGGGGGTACCAACGCTTCCGTGATCGTCCAGCGCGTGGTCAATTGAGCGCGGTGATGGAATTAATTCACGGATTCGCCGTATTCGGCGATGACTTCTAGTTGCGGGCGTATGCTATTGGCAGGACGACGATTTGTCCGGCCACGATCAGACCGGCAGGAACCAGGTTGCATCGATGAGTGAAAGGCCGCCCATTTCGCCCCGCAGCCCGCGTGCCGCGCTGGAGCCCGAGCAGGTACCGCCGCCGCCGAAGCGCTCCGAACGCGCCCGCAATCCATTCGTCATCGTCGGCAATGCCATCATCACGATCGTGCTGGTGGCGATGATCGCGGTGGGCGGCGGTTATTTCTATGGCAAACAGAAGATCGAAGCGGCCGGCCCGCTGCAGGAGGACAAGATCGTCAACATTCCCTCGCGCGCGGGAATGGGTGACATCTCCGACATCCTGATCCGCGAGGGCGTCATTGAGAATAACCGCTGGGCCTTCATCGGCTCGGTGCTGGCGTTGAAGGCACGTTCCGACCTCAAGCCCGGCGAATACTCCTTCCAGAAGAACGCGAGCCTGCGCGACGTCATCGCCACCATCGTTGAAGGCAAGGTGGTTCAGCACTCCGTCACCATCCCCGAGGGCCTGACCTCCGAGCAGATCGTGGCGCGGCTGTCCGAGAACGATATCTTTGCGGGCTCGGTGCGCGAGATACCGCGTGAAGGCACGCTGTTGCCGGAGACCTACAAATTCCCGCGCGGCACCACCCGCGAACAGGTGCTGCAGCGCATGCAGCAGACGCAGAAGCGCGTGCTGGGGGAGATCTGGGAGCGACGCAATGCCGACATTCCGGTGAAATCGCCGGAACAGCTCATTGTGCTGGCCTCGATCATCGAGAAGGAGACCGGCCGCGCCGACGAGCGCAGCCGCGTCGCTGCCGTCTTCACCAACCGGTTGCGGCAGAGGATCAAGCTGCAGTCCGATCCCACCATCATCTATGGCCTGGTCGGCGGCAAGGGCACCCTTGGCCGTCCGATCAAGCGCTCGGAAATCACGCAGCCCTCGCCCTACAACACCTATGTGATCGATGGACTGCCGCCGGGGCCGATCGCCAATCCCGGCCGTGCCTCGCTGGAAGCCGCCGCCAACCCGGCGCGCACACGCGATCTGTTCTTCGTTGCGGACGGCAGCGGCGGCCATACCTTCACCGAAACCTACGACGCGCACCAGAAGAACGTGGCAAAGCTTCGCGCGATGGAAAAGCAAATCCAGAACGACACCGTCGAGCCCGCCGACGAGCCGGCGCCTGCCGCTGCCGCCGCCGGTGCGCCAGCTGCAACGGGCGATCCGACGGCCAGCACCAAGCCACCGGCGGCCAAGAAGCCGCCGCGCGCGCCGGCACCGGCTGCGCCTGCCCAGGCGCCGGCCCGGCAGGGCGCCGCGCAGACGACACCCCCGACGGTTCAGCGCTAGGCGCAAGGCGCGCCGGTCGAGGTTTCCAGTTTGCGCGAAATCGTCCTATGGTCGCGCGGATTCGCGTCGAGCAAGTTCTCACCCCTCGCGTTCGGAGAATTTTCGCAAGATGGCGTTGTCGAGCATGACCGGTTTTGCCCGCAGCCACGGCGCAAGCGGCCCTTACGCGTTCGAATGGGAAATGAAATCGGTCAACGCCAAGGGCTTCGATTTGCGGCTGCGGCTGCCGCCGGGCTGGGACGAGCTTGAAGCGCCGGCCAAGAAACGCGCCGGCGAATTGCTGTCGCGCGGCACCGTCTACGCCAATCTCAACGTCAAGCGCACCAACGCGGTTGCGACGGTTCGCATCAACGAAGACGTGCTTGCCTCGGTGATAAAGGTGGCGGGCGCACTTGCCGGCAGGATCGACGCGGTAGCGCCGAGCATCGACGGCCTGCTCAGCATCAAGGGCGTCATCGAGGTCGTCGAGCCCGAAAGCAACGAGGACGAGGACAAGGCGGCAAAGGCGGCTGCGGCCATGGCCTTCGATCAGGCGCTGAACGAACTCGTCGAAATGCGCCGCCGCGAAGGCGCCTCGCTCGGCCAGATTCTCGGCCAGCGCATGGACGAGATCGAACGGCTTGCAAAAAAGGCCGAAGGGGCGCCCGGCCGCAAGCCGGAGGCGATCAAGGCGCGACTCGCCGAACAGATCGCGGCGCTGCTGGAGACGTCAGACCGCTTCGATCCCGACCGCCTGACCCAGGAGGCGCTGATGATCGCGACCAAGGCCGATATCCGCGAAGAACTCGACCGCATCGCCTCCCACATCGCGCAGGCGCGCGAGATGCTCGGCAAGGGCGGCCCGGTCGGGCGCCGCCTCGATTTCCTCGCGCAGGAATTCAACCGCGAGGTCAACACCTGCTGTTCGAAATCGAACGACATCGAGCTGACCAATACGGGTCTGGAAATGAAGAACGTGGTCGAGCAGTTCCGCGAACAGGTCCAGAATCTGGAGTAGGAGATGACGGCGGCCGGCCAGGGATCAAGCGGGGCGGAGCGGCGCGGGCTGATGTTCGTGCTGTCGTCGCCGTCGGGCGCGGGCAAGACCACGCTGTCGCGCATGCTGATCGAGCGCGTGGCCGGCCTGCAGATGTCGGTCTCGGCAACGACGCGCGCGATGCGGCCGGGTGAGGTCGATGGCCGCGACTATTTGTTCGTCGACAAGCCGAAGTTCGAAGCAATGGCGAAGCGCGGCGAACTGCTGGAATGGGCCGTTGTCTTCGACAATCGCTACGGGACGCCACGCGCGCCGGTGGAGGCGGCGCTGTCGAGCGGACGTGACGTGCTGTTCGACATCGACTGGCAGGGAACGCAGCAGTTGCGGGAGAAGGCCGGCGCCGACGTGGTCAGCGTGTTCATCCTGCCGCCGTCGGCGGCCGACCTCGAAAAGCGGCTGCACACGCGTGCGCAGGATTCGGCCGACGTGATCCGCGGCCGCATGGACCGTGCGAGCCACGAACTCAGCCACTGGGCCGAGTACGACTACATCGTCGTCAACCAGAACGTCGACGAGGCGTTTCTCGAAGTGCAGGCGATCCTCAAGGCCGAGCGGCTGAAACGCGCCCGCCGCGTCGGTCTCACCGAGTTCGTACGCAACCTGCAGCGCCAGCTCGAGAAGTAGTCACGCGGCGCGGCGCTTGTCTGGCGCGGATGCGCGCGCTCGCATCCTCTCCCGGTACAGGTCGCCGGGCCGGCGCGGCTGATCGTGCTGTTCTTCCAGCGGCGGCATCGGTGCGCTCGGCGTCAACCGCGGGCGCGAGGCGCGCCAGCCGACGAGCATGCTGATGATCATGACGACGACCGACAGGCCGCCAGCGATGATGGTGATCAGCATCGGTAGCGACAGCGGCTTTTCGGATGCCGGAACGGGCGGGACTGCGCGCGGCATGATCTGGGGCGGCGGGGCCGCGGTCGGCGCAGGTGCGGGGCGCACTTCCGCGCTCTGTTCAGCCGCGGGCGCGGGCGCGTTGGCGCCGGGATTTGCCGTCGACATGGGATCCGGCCAGCGCGCCGCCGCCGCGGGCGCCATCATGTTCGCATCGCGCGCGAGGGAAGGCTGACCGCCGTCGATCGCGGTCGGCCCTGCCGCAGCAGGCGCGCGCGGGATCGGCGCAGCAGCGCTGTCGGGCTCGGCGAGTGCTCGCGAGAATTCCGCACGCGCGTCGGAGAGCGAGCGCGGCGGTGCGGGCTTCGTGCGCGACGGTGCGGGTGCAGGTTCTTCGGCCGCCGCCGTTGTTTCCGCGGGCGGCTTGCGCGCGGCCTTTTCGGCGTCTGCCTTGAGGTACCAGCATTGACGGCCGGTGCCGCGTTCGAGGCGGTAGCGCCAATGACCGCCGGGCGGCGTCTTGTCGCCGGGCGAGGTCAGGCACTTGTCGGTGGCCTGTTCCGCTTCGTCGGGGGCTGCGACGAGATTTGCGCTGGAAAGGACGGAGGCGACAATCGCCGCCACGAATTTTGCAGCGCGGACTTTCATGGGCATCTCCGGAGCATACGCAACGCTTCACATGCTCCCGTTCTCAATGAGAATCTGGGTGGCAATGAGCCGCAAATCCGGAGTGGTTAAGGCTTAATTTAGACCCGCCGGCGCGCGCCGGCGGGGGCAAAATCGATGCAAAATCGCCGTCGATTTGGGCAGAATACTTTCCGAAGACCATGCGCCTAGTTCTTCAGCACGATGCGGCCGACGACACGGCCCGCGCGCAGTTCCTCGATCCATTTCTGAACATCGCCCATCGGCTCTTCGCGCATGGGCGTAGGCTTGATCTTGCCGGCGCGCGCCAGCGCCATCAGTTCCTTGCCCTCGGCGAGCGTGCCGACCATGAAACCCTCGATGGTCATGCGCTTGTAGATCCACTGCACCATCGGCAGGCTGAAATTGCCGCCCATCAGGCCGGAGACCACGATCTTGCCGCCGCGCGCGACAACCGACACGGCAAACGCCATGGACTTCTCGTTACCCGCGAAGTCGACGATCTCGTCAAAGCCGCCTTCGGTCTCCTTGATCATGCGCTTGACCACATCGACCTCGGCCGGATCGTAGGCGGCGGCTGCGCCGTTCTTCAGGGCGGCGTCGCGCGCCGCGGCGCTGAGGTCGGCGACCGCGATCGGCTGCTTGAACATGGCTTGCGCGAACGAAAGCCCCATCATGCCGACGCCGCCGAGACCAATCAGCAGTAAATTGCGTTGCCGCGGCCGGTCGACCAGCCGCTTCAGCGCGCCATAGGCGGTGACGCCGGAGCACATCAGCGTCGCCGCCAGGTTCACCGGCAGCGGATCGTATTCGAGCAGGTATTTTGCATCGGGCACCAGCACGTGGCTGGAAAAGCCGCCGTCGATGGAGACGCCGAGGAAACGCTGCTTGACGCAAAGGTTCTCGTCGCCATTGGCGCAGTCGCGGCACTGGCCGCAGCCGATCCAGGGAAACACCGCGCGCTTGGCGCCGATCAGATCCCTCGGCGCATCCGGCCCGACTTCCTCGACGACGCCGGCGATCTCGTGGCCGAGCGTGAAGGGCAGCACCATGCCGCGCGTGGTGTCGAGCTTCTTGCCGCCGCCGAGATCGGCATAGCCGTCCTGGATGTGCAGGTCGGAGTGGCACAGCCCGCAGCGCTCGATGCGGACCAGCACCTCGGCGCCTTTCGGCTTTGGGGTGTCGACGATGGTCTCACACAATGGCGCGTCGAATTTGACCAGTGATTGCCGTCGCATCAGCGCCATGCCGTTTTCTCCCTCAAGGCTACGATTGTTTGGCGGCCCGTATATCGGCCAATTCACGCGCCATGGCAACAAAGCCGGAGACCGGAACGGTCTCGGCGCGCCGTGTCGCATCGACCTGCGCTGCGGCGGCAAGCCGCGCCGGATCGAGACCGAGCGATTTCAGGCTTTGGCGCAACATCTTGCGGCGCTGACCGAAGGCAGCGGCCGCGACCTGCTCCAGCGCACGGCGGTCGCAGGGCTCTGGCTTGGCGCGCGGCACCAGCCGCACCACGGAAGACGTGACCTTCGGCGGCGGCACGAAGGCGGACGGCGAAATGTCGAACAGGATCTTCGTCTCGGCGCGCCAGTTCGCCAGCACCGCGAGCCGGCCATAGGCTTCGTCGTTCTCATGCGCGACGATCCGCTCGGCGACCTCGCGCTGGAACATCAGGACCAGCATGTCGTACCAGGGCGGCCACGGCTCGACCGAGAGCCAGCCGATCAGGAGCGGGGTTGCGATATTGTAGGGCAGGTTGGCGACGATCTTCGCGCGCGCGCCGTCGAGCAGCGGGCGCGGATCGAAGGTCAAGGCGTCGGCGCAGACAATTTCGAGCCGGCCGGGATAGCGCTGTGCGATCGCTTGCAATGGCGGCAGCGCACGCTGGTCACGTTCCACCGCAATCACCCGCCTGGCACCGAGCGCAAGCAGCGCCCGCGTCAGCCCGCCGGGGCCAGGGCCGACCTCGATCACGACCGAATCCTCCAGCGGGCCTGCGGCGCGCGCGATGCGTGCGGTGAGGTTGAGGTCGAGCAGGAAATTCTGGCCGAGCGATTTTCGCGCAGACAGTGAGTGCTCGCGGATCACATCGCGCAGCGGCGGCAGGTCGTCGATCGCGCTCATTGCTGTTGCGCTGCCGCCATCCGGGCAGCGAGCTTGAGGGCTGCGATCAGGCTTGCCGGATTGGCCTTGCCGGTGCCGGCGATGTCGAACGCGGTGCCGTGATCGGGCGAGGTGCGGACGAACGGCAGGCCCAGCGTGACGTTGACCGCATCGTCGAAGGCAATCGTCTTGATCGGGATCAGCGCCTGGTCGTGATACATGCAGATCGCGCAGTCATAGGTTTTGCGCGCCGCCTCGTGAAACATGGTGTCGGCCGGCAGCGGCCCGCGTGCCTGGATCCCCCGGTTGCGCAGCGCGGCGATCGCCGGTGCCACGATCTCGTCGTCCTCGGTGCCGAGCGTGCCGAACTCGCCGGCATGCGGATTGAGCCCGGAAATGGCGAGCCGCGGATTGGCGATGCCGAACCGCGTCTTGAGGTCGGCGACCGCGATCCGCGCGGTAGCGATGATCAACTCGCTGTTGAGCTGCGCAATCGCGTCCCGCAGCGGCAGGTGGATCGTCACCGGCACGACCGCAAGCGTCGGCGACCACAGCATCATCACGGGCTGCGGGGTCTTGCCGTCGCGGCTGGCGAGTTCGGCGAGAAACTCGGTGTGTCCGGGGTGCTTAAAGCCGGCGCGGTACAACACGCTCTTGGCAATGGGGTTGGTGACGACGGCACTGGCGCGCCCCGAGGCGACGTCGTCGACCGCATGGCGGATCGACGCCAGCACGGCATCCGCGCTATTGGCGTCGGGCCGGCCGGGCGGCGCCGTTGCGGCCTTTCCGGTCGCCACCACCGGCAAAGCCTTGGCAAACGCCGAGCCGGCTTCCTCGGCGCTGACGTCGGCGAGGTCGGCCTGCAGTCCGAGATGTTTGGCGCGATCCGCGAGGAACTGGCGATCTCCAAGCAGATAAAACGGCGGGAGGTCCGCCTCGTTGCGGCGCAGCCATGCCGCGATCGCGATATCGGGTCCAATGCCCGCGGGCTCACCGGATGTCAGGGCAAGTGGCTTTGCCATGCATCAACGATATTCGATCATCGCGGCTCTGCGGGCATCCTGCAGGTACGACTTCGATTTCGCCTCGTATTTTTCGACGAACATCTTGTCCCGGACTTCCTTTTTCTTTGGTGTGTCGATCTTGGTCTTGTTGCGTTCGCACAACGCCACCATTTCGACGCCCTGCTTGGTCACCTCGGGCGGCGTGAGATGGCCGATCTGGGTCTTGTCGAGCAGGCCGCGCAGTGCTTCCGGAATATCGGCCGACGTCTTGGTCACCAACTCGCGGACGGCGGCATTCGGCATCGACTTGAAGTAACTGTTGGCGTCCGCGCAGCTCTGCACGCGTTCGCGCAATTGCTCGGCTTCCTTCTTGCGTTGTTCGAAGACGGACATCGATGAGCCGCGCGGCACGATCAGCACAACCGGCTGCATCTTGTATTCGAAGGCTTCGACCTCGAGTTTTTCATCGCCCTTCTCGCGGACGGCGGCGGCGACGTCCTTTTCGGAGATCTGCAGGCTTTCCTTGAAGCGGCCACGCACCAGGCTGCCCCAGACCATTTCCGCCTTGAGCCGGGCCTTGAGCGTCTCCGGCCGCACGCCCTGGCTTTCCAGCGACTTGCTGAGCTGGTCGGACGACAGCCGCATCCGTTGCGCCATCCCGGCGAAGGACTGCTCGACATCGCTCGAGCCTGGATCGACGCCGAACTTCTTGCCTTCCCTGAGCTTCACCTTCTCATCGATCAGTTCGTTGATGACCTCCTCGCGCTTGGCCTGCTTGTGGGTGGTCAGGACCATCAGCTTGGTGCGCTGCTCGATATCGAGACTGGTGATCGGCTCGCCATTGACCAGCACCACCACGGTCTGCGCCGAGGCCGGTAGCACGGAGATGGGCAGGGCAAGCATAACCGCCGCGGCCAGCGTCGAGAGGCGGGGCAGGGGCATGGCGTTCATGTTCCTAATCGCTGTCAACCATTCAAACCGACCGCCGCTGTCGGCGGCAATCCTTTCCTTAAGGGACAGGTGCCTAGTACGTAAGTCCGGCCGCGCCAGCACCGGCCGACGTCGTCGCGATCGTGCGCAAACCGATCTGCAGCATGAACGTATGGTTCTGTATCGGCGGCAAATTGGCGGTGGCGTAAGCATACGACGTCGCGTAGTTGGCGGCGAGCACGAAGCAATCATCCACATAGCCCGCACCGACGACATACTGATTGATCTTGTTGGCTTCAAGATCCCAGCGCGCCGAACCGGAAACCACCCAGTTCGCCGCGACCTTGACCGAGGCGCTGCCGAGCAAGCCCTCGCGGCGGGTAAGGAAGCCGAGTTCCGGTTGCTTGGCGTAGTTGCCATACATCATCGACACCGACCAGCGATCGAAGTTGGCGCGGGCTTCGGCCTCGAAGCGGTTGACGTTCAGCGTGGCTTCATCCAGCCGCGCGCGGGTCGAGAATGTGTAGGTCCGGTTGGGCGAGAAATTGACCCGCGCAACATAGTCGGACCGGGTCGGTCTGAAGGCCGGAATCGAGGCCGGTGTTGGTCATATCCGGCGACCGCGAACGAGTTCAGGCCGAACATCTGGTAGGACTGGCCGAACAGGAAGTTGATGGAGCCGCCGCGATCGAACTGCGTGGTGGCCTGCACGCCGACATTGGCGCGGCCGCCGCCTTCGATGCGGTCGTAACCGGAGAACTTGTCGACCGAGAACAGGTTGGAGGCGTCGAACACCAGGCTCTGGGCGTCCTCGTTGGGAAGCTTGCCGGCGTAGGGTTCGTTCGGGCGGAGGATGATCTGTGCGATCGGCTCGATCGTGGTGGAGCCCCAGGGCTGCACGTTGATGAAGGGATAGCGATACTCGAGGCCGATGGTCGGCATCACCCGCATCGCCTGGTTGTCGCCGACCGGCAGGAAATTGGATACGCCCGGCTGGTTCGAGATCGAGGCATCGATCGCGTCTGCGCGCACGATCGCGAACGGCGTCCAGATCTGGCCGATCGGATCGGTGAACGATTTGCGCCACTGCGCCTCCGCCGTGGCGCGCGTGTAGGTGCCGGGTATGCCGCGCAGCAGGCACTGCGAGGGTGATCGCGCCAGCGGATCGGCGGAGGCGTTGGTGCACAGACCGATGGTGTTGGCGAGCGTCGTGATCGGGTCAAACGCGACGTCTCGATCGCGTCAGGCTGGTGAAGTTCGTCTTGTAGCTGAACTCGCCGCCGAAGATGTTGCTGTTGATCACGTTGTTGTAGTCGACGACCGGGTGGATCACCGGCACCTGCGTCCTGGTTGCCGGAGAAGCTGAGATAGTAGATCGTCCGGGCGTCGAAGAAGCTGCGGTTGCCGACGCCGGTCAGATAGAGCTGCGAGATCGCTTCCGTCGGCAACGTAAAGGAACGAGGCGAGGGGATCGCGGTACTGCGCGAGGCGGTAGTCCGTGCATGAACATGTAGTCGGACAGGAGCACGCCGTCCCAGCCCCACACCCACTTGTCGTTGAGCGCGAACTGGCCATGGGTGTCGACACCGCCGCGGAACTGGCGGTCGCCGGGCTGACCGGCGTAGGCGCCACGGTCGAGCTGGTCGATGCCGTAACCCTTGATGCTGTAGGAGCCATCGAGCAGGCGCTGGCGGAATTCGGCCTGCAGCAGCACGCCCTGCCGCGAGGTGATGCGCGGCGAGAAGGTCATGTCGTAGTCCGGCGCGATCGCCCAGTAGAACGGCGTCTCGACGCCGAAGCCGTAGCCGGTCGTCGTACTGTACGCCGGCATCAGGAAGCCGGTCTTGCGCTTCACGGTCGGATCCGGCGTCGAGAAGTAGGGCAGGTAGGCCATCGGCACGCCGAAGAATTCGAGCTGCGCGTTCTCGAAATACATCATCTTCTCGGTCTGATTGTGGATGATGCGCGCACCCTTGACCTGCCACAGCGGCGGCTTCTTCGGGTCGTCCTTGCACGGTGCGCAGGCGGTATAGACGCCGTTCTCGAACACCGTGTAGTTGCCGGCCGATCGATCGGCGCGGGTCGCCGCCATGCGCGTATCGTTCTCGGTGTCGACGCGCAGGGAGTCGACGAAACCGTCGCGGTAGTCGTCGCTGAGGTCCATCACGTTGGCATACGTGATTTTGCCTTCCGCGTCGGTCAGGCGGATGTTGCCCTCGGCGTGCAGGCGCTTGGTCTTCTGGTCGTAGATGACCTTGTCGGCCTCGACACTGGTGCCGTTGTAGAACATCTGCACGTTGCCGACCGCCGACACGCGCTGATTGTTGTAGTCGTAATCGACCTCGACGGCCTGGACGAGCATCTGACCGTCATTCGGCGCGGGCGGCGGCTTGGGACGCGGCGGCCGCGGATTGTAGGTGAAGCTCTGCGCCGCGGCGGGCGCCATGAGGGCGAGCTCCAGCCCGCCGGCAAGAATGAATCCGGAAATCAGCGAAAAGCAGGGGCAGGATACGCGCGGCCAAGCGGCTGCGATGACGGCGCAGCGATCTGCGCCGCCTGAACGCAGGCGACCTCAACTGGCGGGCGGCGACAACGGCCACTACCCGTCCTCCTGGTACAGCAAGGCCAAGAACCCGGTGAGGCCACCCACGCAGACGGGCAACCACGCCGCAGCGATGGGGTGCATCAACTCAGCCTTGCTCAAATCTTCAGTTACTTTCGAGAGAACGTAGAGCAGAAAGCCTGCACCCACGCCACTCAAAACCATCTTCTGCACGCCGCCCATCCGGAAGAAGCGCAGGCTCACGGAAGCGGCCAGCATCACCATTGCAGCCAACAAAAATGGCTGCGCGATGAGCTTGTGGTACTGCAGCCGGTATCCGGCCGTGGCGAATCCCGAGCTTTCCGACGAGCGGATGTAGCTCGGAAGTTGCCAAAAAGACACAGTTTCAGGGGTCGAAAAACTGTTGCGGACCTGCGCCTCGGTCAGGGTCGTTGCGATGTAGAGCGTCTCTTGCTCAACCGGCGGTTTATCCAGCGAGAATCGGCGCGCCGATTTGAACACCCAGCGGCCATCCTCCAGCGTCGCCTGGCGAGCCTCGATTCGCTCCTTGAACTGCAGGTCGCTATCGAATCGGAACACGGTCAGGCCGGTCAGGCGGGCGCCCTGCTGCTCGCTGCGCGCGGCATTGATGATCCACTGGCCGTCGCTGTTGATTTGATTGAGCCAGAAGCCCGAGGCGTCCTGGATGCCGCCCCCGGGGGCCGAACCGAACAGCTCCGCCTCCATCCTCTTGGAGAGCTCGCGCAGGTTTGCGGAGACCGGATTGTAGGCGACGGTTGCAAGGATGCCGAGCGCGATCGCACTCGCCAGCGCCGGTGCGATGAACTGCCAGGCCGAAACGCCGGCGGCGCGCGCGACCACGAGCTCGAGCCGCCGCGACAAAGCGAGGTAGCAGGTCATGGCGCCGATCAGCACGCAGAACGGCATCATCTTCTCGAGCAGCTGCGGCACGCGATACAGCGAGGTCAGCGCCACATTGATCGCCGAGACTGAAACGAGACCCGAGGTCTTGCGCACCATCTCGATGTAGTCGACGAGCACGAGGAGCAGGAAGATCGACGCAAACACGCCCACCGCCGCGACCACGAAGCGGCCGGCGAAGTAGCGTCCAAGCGTGTTGCGTCATCATGCTCATGCCGTGACGGGCCGCCCGAATAGCCGCAACAAGCGCGCGTTGTTTCTGTTGAACGTCTCGATCACCCCGGCCGGCGCGTCGACGACGATGCCGCGAACGATGATCAGCATGCCGATGATCATCGCGACCACCAGCATCCCGTATTGCACGGCTGCCATGGCCGGCGTCTTCACCGTCATCACCGAACAGGCGAATCCCGCCATCCGCACCCCGAACACGGCGAACACGACGCAGCCGATTGCAAAGCCGCGGCTCTGCCGCGTGGTGCGCGGCGTGCCGAGAAAGGCAAAGGTCAGGATCGAGAACGCAAAAGGATAGATCGACGAGAGGAAGCGATCATGCAACTCGGCGCGGAACTGCCCGGACATTTGCTTGAAAACCGGATCGTCGGGCGAAGGGTACATCAGCTCCCACAAATAGCGTTCGCGGATCCCGAGCGTGACGTCGCGGCCGTGATTGGAGAATTTCGACATGTCGAAGGCGTAGCGGCCGAATGCGACCAGCGTGGGATCGCGCTTGGTGGCCTCGAAGCGTTCCAGATTGCCGTCCTCGAGCACGAGATAGGAGCCGTTCTCGTTGCGCAGGATGGTGCCATGATCGGCGATGATGGTGACGCGCTCCTTGGGATCGCGCCGGTCGTCGACGAAGATGCCGGCGAGCACGCCGCCGGGCTGGCGCTCGCGAATGCGGATGGTGAGGTCGCGGTCGAGCTGGGCAAAACGGCCGGGCTGCAGGATGTTGGTCAGCACGTCGGCGGTGATCTCGGCATCCCACTGCTTGATCCGGCGCATACCGTCGGGAGCAAGATAGGCTGCGATGAAGGTGATCAGCAACGTCACGACGCAAGTCGCGTAGAAGAACGGCAGGAACAGACGAAACGGCGACAGCCCGGCGGCGTTCATCACGATGACTTCGGAGTTGGTCGCGAGCTTGTTCAGCGTATGCGTGATCGAGATCATCAGCGCGATCGGCGCGATGACCAGCACGAGCGCGGGGATGACGAGACTGGTGATGCCGAGGAAGGTCAGGATGGTCTGACCCTGGCTCGTCATGAGGTCGATGCCGCGCAACGCCTGGGTAATCCAGATCACGCCGGTGAGGCTGACCAGGACCACCGCAAACGACGCAAGCGTCGTGCGGAAAATATACCTGTCGATCGACCCCATCGTCACCGCAACGGTCCCCACTCACGGCCGAACGCGCGGCCCGCAACCCCCCGATATCCGGGTTCCCCAATGGTTGCGCCGCGTCCCGTCCAGCCGGCTTAGTCTCTCACTACCATCCCGTTGATCCGTCAACAAAATGGCCGCGGGAAGGCACCCCTTGCCATATGGTTAAAAATCGCCTGCTGTGGCGGGGCGGCCACGCCAAGCTTGGCAGCGGCGCACCCGACAGGTCATAGTGCCCGACAATGCCGCTTCCGCGGCCAAAGACGACATTCCCAGCGCCTTTTCGGCGGGTTTTTGACCCGGCGATCGCCCTGATTTTCTGGAGGAACTGCCCATGTCCGACGCCGTCAAGGTCGGCTTCGTCCCGTTGTCCACAGCCCCCCGCGGCGTCCTCGTGGTTTTCTGCGACGATACGTTGAAGCTTGGCTCGGCCACCCGCAAGGCGCTAGGCGATGCCGCCGCGACGGTGAAGCGGGCGGCGTCCGCCAGCCAGTTCAAGGGCAAGAATGGTTCGACCCTCGACATTCCGGCACCGGAGGGAATCAAGATTCAGCGCTTGATCGTGATCGGCACCGGCAAGGGGTCGGGCCTCAAGGAGACCGATTTCCTGAAGTTCGGCGGCCTGGCCGCCGGCAAGCTCAACGCCGCCAGCGAAACCGTGACGATCCTGGCCGAATTGCCTGACGGGGCGATGACGGCGCAGCAGGCCCGGGCGATCGCCGCCGGGCTTCGGCTGCGCGCCTACAAGTTCACCCGCTACAAGACCAAGAAGAAGGACGGCGAGGATGCAACCATGCGCGCCGAGGTGTCGTTTGCGGTCGCCGATGTCGGCGCAGCGCGCAAGGCTTTTGCCTCGGAATCCCATGCGGTCGATGGCGTCATCATCGCGCGCGAACTCGTCAACGAGCCGCCGAACGTTCTTTATCCGGAGGAGTTCGCCCGCCGCGCCGGCCAGTTGAAGAAACTCGGCGTCGACGTCGAGGTCCTCGACGTCAAGGCCATGACCAAGCTCGGCATGGGTGCGCTGCTCGGCGTTGCGCAGGGCTCGGCGCGACCCGGGCGGATGGTGGTGATGCGCTGGAACGGCGCCAAGCGCGGCGATCAGCCGGTCGCCTTTATCGGCAAGGGTGTTTGCTTCGACACCGGCGGCATCTCCATCAAGGGTGCGGCCAGCATGGAGGACATGAAGGGCGACATGGGCGGTGCCGCCTGCGTGGTCGGGCTGATGCATACGCTCGCGGCGCGAAAGGCGCGCGTCAACGTGGTTGGCGCCATCGGCCTCGTCGAGAACATGCCCGACGGCAATGCACAGCGGCCGGGCGATATCGTGACCTCGATGTCGGGACAGACCATCGAGATCATCAACACCGACGCGGAAGGCCGCCTGGTGCTCGCGGACGTGCTCTGGTACGTCGCAAAGAAATGCAAACCGAAATTCATGATCGATCTCGCAACGCTGACCGGTGCAATCATGGTCGCGCTCGGTACCGAGCATGCCGGCATGTTCTCCAACAATGACGAACTCGCCGAGCGGCTGGGCAAGGCCGGGCTCGAGACCGGCGAGAAGGTCTGGCGCATGCCGCTTGGCGCCGAATACGACAAGCAGATCGACTCGCAATTCGCCGACATGAAAAACACCGGCGGCCGCAACGGCGGCTCGATCACGGCCGCGCAATTCCTGCAGCGCTTCGTCGACGACACGCCGTGGGCGCATCTCGACATCGCGGGCACCGCAATGGGCGCGCCGAAAACCGAGATCAATCACAGCTGGGGTTCCGGCTACGGCGTGCGCCTGCTGGATCGTCTTGTTGCCGACCATTACGAGAGCAGGAAGTGACGGAAGTCCTGTTCTATCACCTGCACAACATGTCGCTCGAGAACGTGCTGCCGCCGTTGCTCGAGAAATCGCTGGAGCGCGGCTGGCGGGTGGTGGTGCAGTCGACGTCGCCGGAACGCACCGAGGCGCTGGATGCGCATCTGTGGACCTATAGCGACGACTCCTTCCTGCCGCACGCCACTGCGCGCGCCAGCGATGCCGAGGACCAGCCGATCATCCTGTCGGCGGAGGAGGGCAATCCAAACCGCGCCAATGTCCGCTTCCTGATCGACAACGCTGCGTTGCCGGCGGACACTGACAGCTACGAACGGGTGGTGCTGGTGTTCAATGGCGAGGACGGCGAGGCTCTTGCAGCCGCGCGGCAGGCGTGGAAGGACTGCAAATCGCGCGGCTTCGATGTAACCTACTGGCAGACTGACGAGCGCGGCCGCTGGCAACGGCGGGAATAGGCTTTTGGGCGGTTAATGATATTCTGCGGTTTCCACACCGGGCCTTGCTTGCAGCCACGGTGGTGCCGCAAAGTGATGGTCGGACAATTGCTTAGGGGTCGGGGGAGCCCTGAGAGTGGGAACCGGGTTCAAAGTGCGTAACGGAAGCATCAACCGCAAGACGCTGGCGGCCCCGATCGGGCTTGCGTTGCTGCTTGCCGGCTGCAGCACCGGCGCGCTCGAACAGATGCAGACCGACCTGCTGTCGAAGGATGCGCAGTGGTTCCAGCAATCCGGCCGGCTCTTCATCCGCAACATTTCGATCGATGCCCCGCCATTGACTCCCGACAAGGCGGTGACGCCTGAGGATCTCGTCAGTGCCGACGGCGGCTGTCCGGGTATGGCGCCGCCGGCCAACGCTTTGGCTGACGGTGCTGCCGGCGCACCGCCGCCGGGTGGGGGAACGGTCGCGCTGTTGCACACCGAATGCGATGTCGTGCGCGGCATCGGTCCACCCGACAGCGTCAACCTCTCCAACAATGCGCGCGGCAACCGCGTTGCCGTCGTCACCTATCTGCGCGGGGGGCGCGCCGGCATCTATACGTTCACCGGAGGTCGGCTGACCTCGGTGGAGGCTGCGCCCGAGCAGCCGGCGCAGCCCAAGACGGCAAAGCCGAAGGCCAAGAAGAAGCCGGCCTAGAGCATGATCCGGTAAAGTGTGCCGCGGTTTTCCCTCGCGACAAACGCGAGCGATTGTGCGGAGATCATCCGCTAACTTGCCGCTTCGTCGAGTTGCGCGCTCGCCTCAAGCCATTGCTCTTCCGCTCGCTGCAGCGCATCTGCTGCTGCGGCGCGCGCCTTGGCGAGCTGGGCTGCCTGTTTCGGATCACGCGTGAATATGTCGGGCAGCGCGAGCGCGGCGTCGATCTTCTCGATGATGCCGCCAACGCGCGCAATCTCGGCTTCGGCGCTCGCAATCTTCTGCCTGAGCGGCACGCTTTCTCTCCGCACGGCCGCGTTGCGGCGCGTCACGCTGCTCGCCGCGTTCGCGCGCCGTCTGTCGGCTTGCGGTCTGGCGACAATATCAGCCGCCGGTAGTCGTCGAGATCGCCGTCATAGGTCGTAACCGTTCGTCGGCGACCACCCACAGCCGGTCCGCGCAGGCCTCGATCAGATAGCGGTCGTGCGAGACCATGATGATCGCGCCGGGAAATTCGTTGATCGCCTCCGCGAGTGCGGCGCGGCTGTCGATGTCGAGATGGTTGGTCGGCTCGTCGAGGATGATCATGTTGGGCGCAAAGAAGGTCGCGAGCCCGAGCAAAAGCCGTGCCTTCTCGCCGCCCGACAGGCTGCTCACCAAGGTGTCCGCCGCCTTGCCGGAAAAACCGATGGCGCCGGCGCGGGCGCGGATCTTCGCCTCCGGCGTATCCCCCATCAGGCGGCGAATGTGATCGTAGGTCGAGCCTTCGGTATCCAGCTCGTCGACCTGATGCTGCGCGAAATAGCCGATCGACAGTTTGTCGGCGCGGGTGACCTCGCCGGAAAACGGCGCGAGCTTGCCGGCAATCAGCTTGACCAGCGTCGACTTGCCGTTGCCGTTGGCGCCGAGCAGCGCGATGCGATCGTCGGTATCGATGCGCAGCGTGACGCGATTGAGAACGGCTTTGCCGGGCTCATAGCCGACGGAGACATTGTCGAGCGCGATGATCGGCGGCGACAGCATTTTCTCAGGGGTAGGAAAGGTGATTTCGCGCACGTCCTGCGTTACCAGTGCGGTCACGGGCTTCATCCGTTCCAGCATTTTGACGCGTGACTGCGCCTGACGCGCCTTCGAGGCCTTGGCCTTGAAGCGGTCGACGAAGGCCTGCAGGCGCTTGCGTTCGTCGGCCTGCCGCCTGGCGTGCTTGGCGTCGAGCAATTCCCGGGCGGCGCGTTGTTCTTCGAAGGAGGAGTAGGTGCCCTTGTACAGGGTGAGCTTGCCGCGATCGAGATGCAGGATTTGTTCGACGGAGGTGTCGAGCAGGTCGCGGTCGTGGCTGATCACGATCACGGTGCGCGGGTAGTGGGCAAGGTGATCTTCGAGCCACAGCGTGCCTTCGAGGTCGAGATAGTTGGTCGGCTCGTCCAGCAGCAGAAGGTCGGGCGCGGCAAACAGCGTGGCGGCGAGCGCCACCCGCATGCGCCAGCCACCTGAGAATTCCGCACATGGCCGCCCCTGGTCGGCACTGGAAAAGCCGAGCCCGGAGAGAATCGCAGCGGCGCGGGCAGGGGCCGAATGGGCGTCGATGTCGACGAGGCGGGTCTGGATTTCGGCGATGCGGTGCGGGTCGCGTGCGCTGTCGGCTTCGCGCAAAAGCGCGGCCCGTTCGAGGTCGGCCGTGAGCACAACCTCGATCAGGCTTTCCGGGCCGTCAGGCGCTTCCTGGGCGAGGCTGCCGATTCGCCAGCGCGGCGGCAGCGTTGATGGTGCCCGACTCGGTCGGCAGTTCGCCGCGGATGGCGCGAAACAGCGAGGATTTGCCGACCCCGTTGCGGCCGATGAAGCCGACCCGCGCGCCCGGGGCGATCTGCACGGAACTGTGCTCGATCAAAAGACGCCCGGCGATGCGAACGGAGATGTCGGTGATTGTCAGCATGCGGCGTTTTCACCGGAGCCGCCGCCGAACGCAACCCGTTTGTGGGTCGAATAACGCCGCTTCCGCGCGGCGCCGGTCAGCGCTCAGGCGGTCGCGCCGGCGCAATTCTTCAAGCAACTGCCGCAGGCGATTCGAGAGATTGCCGTCGTCGGGCCGAAATTGCTCCTGCAGTCGCTCGCCGACGGCGTCACAGATGGACCGGCTGGTCTTGTGGTCGATGGGCTCGACTTGGCTTTGTGTTTGGACATTCATGGAGAGGTTCCAGATCCTGTTTGTCTGCTTCTGCTTGGGTTGATGCTCGCAGGACCAAGTCGTGACCGTGGGATTTGTTTCCGCTCGCAGGGCGGCCATGCGCGCAGGTCGAAACCGGCATCCGCAGTTGGTTCCATCAGCTCACGAAAAAAGCCCCGGCCATGAGGCCGGGGCTTCCGTCTGTCGGGTCTGAAGGGTCAGTAGCAGCGGTTCACGAGCCGCCACTGCACGCCCCAGGGCGTCGGTACCGGGCGCCGCACGTAGCAGCCGCCGTAGCCGTGGCCATGGAAGCCGTGGCCGCCGATCACGAAGCGGGGCCCGCCCCATCCCCGATGATGCCCGCCGCCGCCCCAGGCAGAGGCGGAGGTCGGAGCCAACGCCGCCGCACCCAGCGCGGCCGCAGCAATGGCAACAAGCGAGAGTTTGCGTAACATGGTCCACTCCTTCGAAAGTCGGCGCCTCGGCGCCACCGTTAAATCCTTCCCGCGACATCCGGGCCGGCAGGCCCGTCCGTCCGATTGATCGAAAGCCTAGCTTTGCGAAGCTGAATGCATCCGGCACGATCCCGTCAGAGATTGTTCATGAGGGTGAAATCGTCGTAATCCGTGCGCCGAAGGGGGCTGAGGCGCGTCACCGGGTCGCTTGCCCAAGGCCGGGGCCGCCGATATAAGCCCCGCAAACCTCCCTCCAGCCGTTTTCCAAGGAAAAATCATGGCGATTGAACGCACCTTCTCGATCATCAAGCCCGACGCGACCGAGCGTAATCTGACCGGCGCGGTCAATGCCGTGATCGAAAAGGCGGGCCTGCGCATCGTGGCGCAGAAGCGCATCCGCATGACGCGCGAGCAGGCCGAGACCTTCTATGCCGTGCACAAGGCGCGGCCGTTCTTCGGCGAACTGGTCGACTTCATGACATCAGGTCCGGTCGTCGTGCAGGTGCTGCAGGGCGAGAACGCGATTGCCAAGTATCGTGACGCGATGGGCGCAACCGATCCGGCCAAGGCCGCCGACGGCACCATCCGCAAGCTTTACGCAAAATCGATCGGCGAAAATTCGGCGCACGGCTCGGACGCGGCGGAGACGGCGACAATCGAGATCGCGCAGTTCTTCTCCGGCAACGAAATCGTCGGCTGATCGAACAGGCAAGAACTGGCCGCGCAGAACGGCGAAGCATCGGGGGAACTAGCTGTGGATTGGCTGCTGCAGATTTTTAGTCCGGCGACGATCGCGAACTTCTTCACGCAGTTCTACGCCGAAATGCAGCAACCCACCTTCTGGGTCGCGCTCGGCAAGATCATGTGGATCAACATCCTGCTGTCGGGCGATAACGCGCTCGTCATCGCGATGGCCTGTCGCGGTCTCGAACCGAAGCAGCGGCTGTGGGGCATGATTTTCGGCGCCGGGGCCGCGGTGGTGCTTCGAATCATCTTCACCTTCATCGTGGTGACGTTGATGTCGCTGCCGTACCTCAAGCTGGTCGGTGGCCTGGCGTTGCTCTGGATCGCCGCCAAGCTGCTGGTGCCGGAGCACGAGGACGAGGAGGGGGTGCAATCGGCGGCGCATCTGTGGGCGGCGGTCCGGATCGTCGTGGTCGCCGATATCGTGATGAGCCTCGACAATGTGATCGCGGTGGCGGCGGCCGCCGGTGGCAGCGTGCCGCTTCTGGTGCTCGGCCTTGCGATCAGCATTCCCCTGATCGTGGCGGGTGCGGCGCTGATCATGGCGCTGCTGACGCGGCTACCGATCCTGGTGTGGCTGGGCGCAGCGCTGCTCGGCTGGATCGCAGGCGACGTGATCGCAACCGATCCGGCGATTGAGCCGAAGCTTGCTGCGCTGTTCTCGGGCCCGTTCGGCACCAAGCTGGATTCGATCTTGACCTCGATCAATATCGCTCACGGCCACAGCTCGGAGTTCGTGATGGCCGTGCTGGGCCTCATCATCGTGCTGGTGGTCGGCGGCCTCTGGCGCAAGCGCGCGCTGGCCAAAATGGCGCATCCGGAGACGGCGGTCTAGCGCCGCTCCGGAGACGGCGATCTAGCGCCGCACGATCGATCCGGAACGGCCGACCAGGCGCGCAAGCTGCTTGAAGCGGCTGCCGACGCGGTCGGCGACGAGATCGACCATCTGATGTTCGAACACCAGCATCAGCTTGCGGCCGCGGCTGCGAAAATGCGTCGCCGGCAGGACGCCGGGCCGTGCCGCCGAAATCAAGTGTGCCACACGGAATGCGGCGCCGAGCAGCCTTGCGCGCTCATCCTGCGCGGGCGACAGCAGGTCGCGGATCGCCGTTCCGGCGGCTCGTTCTCCTCCGACAGGCCCGCGTAGCGGTAGAACACGGCGAGCGCCACGAAGGCGCGGCCCTGGTGGCTGATCGAGCCAAAATTGCCATTGGTGATGAGGCTCAGCGTTTCCTCGCCGCGATGGTCGGGATGCACCCGCCAGCCGACATCGGATAACAGGCAGGCCGCATGGCGCAGCCGACGGTCCTCCCCGGTCTCGCGCAGGTGCACGACCCGGGCGAGGCGATCGGTCCAGGCGATCAGCTCCTGGGCATGGCGTGCCGATCGCGACAGCAGGCCATTGAGGGTTTGCGCCGCGCAGATCAGGCCGTCTTGCGCGCGCTCGGCCGGCGGCAGCATGTCGTAGAACAGCCCCTCGCGGACGCCGAAGGTCGAGAACACGATGGTCTTGGGTCTCGCGACGCGGATGACGTATTCCAGCACCAGCGCGGCGTAGGTGAGCAGCGGTCGTCGTGCATCGGCGATCACCTCGATGTCGGCAAGCATGTTGGCGGCCGCCAGCCGCCGCAGCCGCTGCGCGAAATCGAGCGCGTCGGCGCCCGGTATCGAATAGCCGTGCATCACCTTGAGGGGATAGCCGCTCTGGATGATGTGGATGCGCGCCAGCGCGCGCCAGGTGCCGCCGACCGCGTAGAAGGTTCGTCCCCGGCCGGCGCGCAGCAGGTCGACGGCGGAAATCTCGCTTCTGACGATGCGCTCGGCGCGCTTGAGCGATTTGTGCGAGGAATCCTGCAAGGCGAGGCTGCCGAGCGGCAGCGTCACGCCGCTGCGGACGCGGTTTCCCCGCACGTCGATCAGTTCGAGCGAGCCGCCGCCGAGATCGCCGACGATGCCGTCGGGATTGTGAACGCCGGCGATGACGCCGAGCGCGGAGAGTTTCGCTTCGCGCGGACCCGACAGGATGTCGATCGGTACGCCGCAGATGCGCTCGGCCTTGGCGATGAATTCGGGGCCGTTGGTGGCGTCGCGGCAGGCGGCGGTCGCAATGGCGAAAACGCGGCCGACCTTCTGGATGCGGCACAGCGCGCGGAAGCGGCGGAGCGAGGTCAGCGCCTTTGCCACGGCATCGGGCGCAAGCAGCCCGGTGCTCTGCACCTCGCGTCCGAGGCCGCACAGCGCCTTCTCGTTGAAAACGGAGACGAGGCTGCGGCTCAGCTCTTCATAGACGACCAGACGAACCGAGTTCGAACCGATGTCGATGACCGCAATGCTGGAAGCGCGCTTGCGCGGCCGCTTCACAGCCGGCACCCGTTACGAGGATTGCTGGCGCTCACTGCGGCGGGTGAGCCGGCGCGGCGAAGATTCCTTGAGCGACTTTCCACGGCCGGACAGACTCGGATTCGTCATGAAATAGTTGTGCAGGTTGAAAGGCTCTTCGCCTTTCGCGGCCTTCATACGCGTTGACGACCCGTCCGGCAACAACTGCCAGCTCTGCTCGGTATCCTTCAGGTTGGCGACCATGATTTGTTCGAGAACCTGCTGATGCACCGTAGGATTTTGCAGCGGACAGAGCACCTCGACCCGGCGGTCGAGGTTGCGCGGCATCATGTCGGCCGACGAGATATACACAGCCGCTTTGGCGCTCGGCAGGCCCTGGCCCATCCCGAAGCAGTAGATGCGGCCGTGTTCGAGGAAGCGGCCGATCACCGATTTGACGCGGATGTTGTCGGACAATCCGGCAAGACCGGGTCGCAGGCAGCAGATGCCGCGCACCACGAGCTCGATCGACACGCCGGCCTGAGAGGCCTCGTACAGCGCGTCGATGATGTCGGGATCGACCAGCGAGTTCATCTTCATCCAGATGGCGCCGGGCTTGCCATGCTTGGCGTGATTGGTCTCGCCATGGATGTGCTCGATGATGCGCTTGCGCAGCGTCAGCGGCGACACCGCCATCTTTTCCAGTTCACTCGGCTCGGCATAACCGGTGATGTAGTTGAACACGCGTGCCGCATCGCGCCCGATTGCGGGTTCGGAGGTGAAGTAGGAGAGGTCGGTGTAGATGCGTGCCGTGACCGGGTGGTAGTTGCCGGTCCCGGTGTGCACATAGGTCGTCAGGTTGCCGCCCTCGCGACGCACGACCATCGAGAGCTTGGCGTGGGTCTTCAGTTCGATGAAACCGTAGACGACCTGCACGCCGGCGCGCTCGAGGTCGCGCGCCCAGCGGATGTTGGCTTCCTCGTCGAACCGGGCTTTCAGCTCGATCAAGGCGGTGACGGACTTGCCGGCTTCGGCCGCCTCCACCAGCGCGCGCACGATCGGCGAATTGTTGGAGGTGCGGTACAGCGTCTGCTTGATCGCGACCACGTCGGGATCGCGCGTGGCCTGCTGCAGGAACTGCACGACCACGTCGAAGGATTCGTAGGGGTGGTGGACGATCAGGTCTTTCTGCCGGATCGCCGCAAAGATATCGCCGCCATGGTCGCGCACGCGCTCGGGATGGCGGGGCACGTAAGGCGTGAATTCGAGGTCGGGCCGGTCGAGGCGCGTCAGTTGCGACAGTTCGTTCATCGCGAGCACGCCGTCGACCAGGAACACCTCGTCGTCGCTGGTCGACAGGGCCTGCTGCACGAAACTGACGCAGCTCTTCCGGCATCTTGGCGTCGATCTCGAGCCGGATCACCGAGCCGCGGCGGCGCCGCTTCAGCGCGGTCTCGAACAGGCGGACCAGATCTTCCGCCTCTTCCTCGATTTCGATTTCGGAGTCTGCGGATAATGCGGAACGCGCCCTGGCCCTTCACGGTGTAGCCCGGGAACAGCCGGCCGATGAACAATGAGGTCGCGTGTTCCAATGTGATCAGCCGCACCACGCCGTCCTTGGTGGCGGGCATGCGGATGAAGCGGTCGATCTTGCCGGGCATGCGGATCAGCGCGTTCATCGGCTTGCCGTCGGCCGAGCGCACCAGTTGCAGCGCGACGGTGAAGCCGAGGCTCGGGATGAACGGGAAGGGATGCGCCGGATCGATCGCAAGCGGCGTCAGCAGCGGGAAGATGTTGTGGAGGAAATGATCCTCGACCCACGTCCGTTCCGTCTTGGTGACCTCGCGGCCGTCGATCAGCACGATCCCCACGTCGGCCAGGATGTGATGCAGCTGGCCCCAGATCACCTGCTGATCCTTGGCAAGCTGCGACACCGTCTCGTTGATGACGTGGAGCTGCTCCAGGGGGGTGCGGCCGTCCGGGCTGCGCTCGGTAATGCCTTCGCGAACCTGCGCCTTGATGCCGGCCACGCGGACCATGAAGAACTCATCAAGGTTATTGGCGGAAATCGACAGGAACCGCACCCGCTCCAGCGCCGGATGACCCGGATTGACCGATTCCTCCAGCACCCGGCGATTGAAATGCAGCCAGGAAAGCTCCCGGTTGATGAAGCGCTCGGGGCTCCCCGCAATCGATGGTGCGGCCGGAGCTTCGGCCTCTTTCTCTTTAATTACAATAGCTTGCGCGGAATCCATTAAGTTGAGTCCAAGCCTGGGTCGGAGTATCCGCCATTATCTGACGATTGCACGGTAAAGCATGTGATATCGCGATGACGTTTCGATGACATTGATGTTCCGCCGCGGATCGGCGTCAAGGTGCCGCTGCGGTAAACTCAGGCGTCCCGCAGCAACTCCGCCGCAAGCGCCCGGGTGACAGGCCGCCCCAGCCGCAGCGCCTCGGTATCCAGCAGCTCGACGGTCTGGCGCGCCGCGGCATAGGAACGCTCGATCCGGCTCACGAGATAGCCGACCAGGCTTTCATCGACGGCAAGCTGCCGGTCGGCGCAGAATTTCACGATCAGCGCCCGGAACAGCTGATCATCCGGCGGCGCCAGCAGCACCACCGGCACGGCGCGCAGCCGCGAGCGCAGGTCGCGCAGTTCGATCTCGTAGGCCGACGGCGCCAGGCGCGAGGTGATCAGCAGGGAGGCGGCCTCCTCGCGTGCCATGTTCATCAGGTGGAACAGCGCGCGCTCGTCGAAGCCGCCGGGCTTGAGATCCTCGAGCACCAGCGCGCCGGTCGCGAGCTCGCTGGGCACGGCGGCGGCGTTCATCGCCTGCGCCGAGGTCACGCGCGCGCCGGATTGCTCGGCCCAGATCGCGGCGAGGTGGCTCTTGCCGGACCCTTCCTCGCCGGCCAGCAGCATGATGCGGTTCGGCCAGTCGGGCCAGCTCTCGACCAGCGCAAGGGCCGCTTCATTGGCCGGACCCTCGAGGAAATTGTCACGCGTCAGGCTTTCCGCGTGGGGCAGCGCCAATGCGAGCTGACGGGGTTGGACGCTACCTGCCACGCGGTCACTCCATGCCGGATTATCCGGCAGCCTTCATCGATCGGCTTCGATCGTGCTCATGTGCCGTACCCACTCCACGAGATAGAGCGAGACCGAAACCAAAGTAAAGACCGTGACAAAACCCATCAGGATCAGGTCGTAGGGCTTTGTCCGATCCTGAAAATCAAACCCGAGCGACGCCAGCACCAGCGCCGCAAACGCAACCTGGGCGACGGTGTTGAGCTTCGATACCATCGAGGGCTTCATGGGGATCGGTTTGTCGAACAGCCAGGACACGATCACCGCGGTGACGATCATGATATCGCGCGACACCACCAGGATGACGATCCAGCGCGGCACCGCGCCCCAGATGCCGAGCGCGACATAGATCGAGACCAGCAGCGCCTTGTCGGCGAGCGGGTCGAGCAGGGCGCCGAGTTCGCTCGCCATGTTGAAGCGTTTTGCCAGGAACCCGTCGACGGCGTCGCTGATGCCGGCCACGACGAACACGGCGAACGCGATCTCCATCTGGTTGGAGGCAATCGCCCAGACGATGACCGGCACCAGGATGATGCGGGCCAGGGTGATGATGTTCGGAATATTCAACGCGTCGCTTCCCGGCTGCCGGCCGGGCCTGTGCGGGCCAAACCGGCTGTTATCTACATAGTATAGCGGGAGGCCGCTTGCGAGCCATTGCACCATGGCGGAATCCGACGTAACCAGCCGCCAGCACTCGGAAACTGGCATGGCGGACCGCAAGAACGGCCTTACTTACGCGGATTCGGGCGTCGATATCGACGCCGGCAATCGACTGGTCGACCTCATCAAGCCGATGGTCCGCGCCACCGCGCGCGCCGGCGCCGACGCCGAAATCGGCGGTTTCGGCGGCCTGTTCGACCTCAAGGCGGCGGGCTTCAAGGACCCCGTCCTGGTGGCCGCCACCGACGGCGTCGGCACCAAGGTCAAGATTGCCATCGACACCGGCCTGCATGGCGGCATCGGCATCGACCTGGTCGCGATGTCGGTCAACGACCTCGTCGTACAGGGCGCCGAGCCGCTGTTCTTTCTCGACTATTTCGCCTGCGGAAAGCTCGATCCCGAGGCTGCGGCCGCGATCGTTGCCGGCGTCGCGGAAGGCTGCCGGGAATCCGGCTGCGCGCTGATCGGCGGCGAGACCGCGGAAATGCCCGGCCTCTACAAGGACGGCGACTACGACCTTGCGGGCTTTGCCGTGGGCGCGGCCGAACGCGGCACGCTGCTGCCGCGTCCGGATATCGCGGCGGGCGATGCCGTGATCGGACTTGCATCGTCAGGCGTGCACTCCAACGGCTTTTCGCTGGTGCGCAGGATCGTGCAGAATTCCGGCTTCGCGTTCGATGCGCCGGCGCCGTTTTCGCCGGTCATGACGCTCGGCGGCGCGCTGCTGACCCCGACCCGGCTCTACGTGAAATCGTGCCTGCGCGCGATCCGCGAAACCGGCGCGGTCAAGGGTCTCGCCCACATCACGGGCGGCGGCTTCACCGACAACATTCCGCGCGTTCTGCCAAAGCATCTCGGGGTCGGCATCGATCTAGCGCGGCTGCCGGTGCTGCCGGTGTTCAAATGGCTGGCGGAGCAGGGCGGCATTGCCGAGCTCGAATTGCTGCGTACCTTCAACTGCGGAATCGGCATGATTGCGATCGTGGCCGCCGACGCCGTGGACAAGGTGATGGAGGTGCTTGCCGCAAGCGGAGAAACCGTCGCATTGCTCGGCGAAGTCATCCCGGCCGCCGGCGAACACCGCGTGGTCTATAACGGTCATCTGGATCTTTCGCGGTGAGGCGATGAAGCGTCGGGTCGCCATCCTGATCTCCGGACGCGGCTCGAACATGGCCGCACTGGTCGAGGCCGCGGCGAAGACCAGCGACTATCCAGCCGAGATTGCGGTGGTGATTTCCAACCGCGCCGATGCTGATGGCCTCGACAAGGCCCGGGCCAGCGGCATTGCCACCGTCGTGATCGAGAGCAAGCCGTTCGGCAAGGACCGGGCGGGGTTCGAAACGGCGCTGGAGGCCGCGCTCGCCAGCCACAAGGTCGAGCTGATCTGTCTGGCCGGATTCATGCGGCTGTTCACCGCCGAATTCGTGCAGCGCTGGTACGGCAGGATGCTCAACATCCATCCCTCGCTGCTGCCCTCGTTCCCGGGTCTCGATCCGCACGGCCAGGCGCTCCAGGCCGGCGTGAAGATTTCCGGCGCGACGGTGCATTTCGTGATCCCGGAAACCGACGCGGGACCGATCGTGATGCAGGGCGCGGTTGTGGTGCACGACGACGATACGGCGGAGGCATTGTCAGCGCGGATATTGGGCGTCGAGCATCGCATCTATCCCGAGGCGCTGCGGCTGCTCGCCAGCGGCAGGCTTACGCTGGACGGCGATCGCTGCAGGATCGCGGGCGTGACGGGTGGTGGGCCGGTGCTGATCGCGCCGACGGCGAAATAGCGGCTGCGGCGCCTCAACCTGTGGCAGTCGCACAACAACGCGCCGCATTCCGGTCGGTGCAATGCCCTCTGACGATTGACGCCTCATCCGAAGTGAGGGCAAATCGATGCGGGTTTGACCGGATCCGGCAAATTTATGCCGGAACTCCCATTGGATTTGTTGCACATGCGCTGCGCACGACGGCCTTCGCGACCAGGGGAGAGCGGGGCCGGCCGCAGGTTGCTTCGAGCTGCCGCGATTGCCGTTGCGCTGGCCGCTGGTGCGATGTCGTCGTCAGCCCATGCCCAGTTGGTGCCAAATCCGTCGCCGACGCCCACGCCAAGTTTGACGATTGTCAGCTCGGAGATTTCCGCGGGCACGGCAGCGGCCGATCTCGGCAGTAACTTTCTGGAGCGGCTCGGCAACCAGGCAACCAATGGCGCCAATCGGCTGGCACGGACCAATCCCGGCGGCGGCGGCGCCTCGGAGAGCGCTGCAGCACCCCCGTTCCGCGCGTGGGGCGAAGCCTATGGCATCACGGCGAGGACCGAGGCGCAGGGCGTTTTCGCAGGCGACCAGCGTAAAACCTCTGGCGGCGTGGCCGGGATTGGCGCGACGCTGGCGCCCGGCGTCAATGTCGGCTTCTCCGTCGACCAGAGCCGCAGCGCGATCGACATTCCGCTTGCCTTCCAGTCGGCAACGCTGGACATGACCCAGTTCGGCGCCAGCTTCTCGATCGACAAGGGGCCGTGGACCGCAGCCGGCGCCTTCGTTCATGGGGTTGGCCAGATCGCCTCAAAACGCGACACCGGCGGCGGCTTTGCCTATGCGAACTACAACGCCACGATCGACGGCGTGCTGGGTGAGATCGACTATTACTGGATGCAGAACCAGAGCCGCATCGTTCCGAAACTCGCGTTCGAATATGTCCGCTCGTCGACCGAAGGCTTCACGGAGAAGGGCAACTTCTTCTTCCTGGTGACGGCAACCGGGGCCACGGCCGAGCGGGCGCGGGTTTTGGTCGGCGCCGAGGTCGGTCATTACTGGATCTTCGATCGCAAGATCCTCGACCTGTCGGCCTACGGAAAATTCATCGACAACGTCCACCAGAACTTTGGTGCGGTCACGGTCAGCATTCCCGGCTTCCAGAGCGTCAGCGTGACGGGGATCGGCGAGAGCCGCTACGGCGCGGACATCGGCGCGGCCGCTTCGCTCAGCCTCACCAACCGGCTGCGTCTCTACGCGCATTACGACGGCAAGCTTCGCACGTCGTTCCAGTCGCACCAGGGCGTGGTGGGGCTGGAAGTGAGATGGTGATGCCTCGCCAGCCGTGACGTTACTCGCGTTCGACCCTGACCACGCGACCTTTTTCGATCGCGAGCGCAAGCTTGCCCTGCTTGAGGGATAGCGCTGCTTCGCCGAACATCTCGCGGCGCCAGCCGTGCAGGGCGGCAACGTCGGCAGAATCGTCGGTGGCAATTCGTTCGAGATCGTCGACGGTCGCGATCACCTTGCTCGCCACGGCATAACGTTCCGACGTCATGCGCAGCAGGACTTTCAGGAGTTCGACGATCGCTGCGCCATTGGAGTTGTTGCGCGGCTTTTCCAGTTTCGGCAGCGTTTGCGGATCGCGGGCGATGCCGCGCTGTACGGCTGCGATGATGTCGCTGCCCCACTTCGAACGGTCGAACCCCTTGGGCAGCGAGCGCAGATTGGCAAGCTTCTCCAGGCTCGTCGGCGCATGGGTGGCGATATCGCCGACGGCGTCGTCCTTCAGCACGCGACTGCGCGGCACGTCGCGGCCCTGCGCTTCCTGCTCGCGCCACGCGGCGACCTCCATGAGAACGGCGAGCTCCTTCGGCTTGCGCACCCGCGTCTTCAGCCGCTCCCAGGCGCGCTCCGGATGGAAGTCGTAGGTTCGCGGCGATGTCAGGACCTCCATCTCCTCGCTGACCCATTCGCTGCGACCGCGCTTCTTGAGGTCGGCGTCGAGAGCTGCGAACACGTCGCGCAGATGGGTGACGTCGGAGACCGCGTAATGCATCTGCTCCTTGGACAGCGGCCGGCGTGACCAGTCGGTGAAGCGGTGGGTCTTGTCGGGGCGATGGCCGGTGACACGCTCGACCAACTGATCGTAGGCGATGCTGTCGCCATAGCCGAGCACCATGGCTGCCACCTGGGTGTCGAAGATCGGGTGCGGGATGATGCCGGCGCGGTGAAAGACGATCTCGATGTCCTGGCGCGCGGCGTGAAACACCTTCAGCACTGCCTCGTTCGCCATCAGCTCGAAGAACGGCTTGAGGTCGATGCCCTGGGCGAGCGCGTCGATGACGACGGCCTCCTCGGGACTTGCCATCTGCACGACGCAGAGCAGCGGGTAATAGGTCGTCTCCCGCAGGAATTCGGTATCGACGGTGATGACGGGGTGTTTGGCGAGCCGGGCGCAGACGTCGGCGAGCTCGATGGTGGTCGTGATCAGGTGATCCATGCACAGTCCATGACGTTTCCAGCACCACCGATCAAAATTCCCGCGAGGTCCGCTTGGGGACTGGCGAGGAATTCAAATCGAAAGGCAGCGCTGGAATTTGCCTTGCCGTGCCCATCGGTTTCCGAAGCGCGTCCAATCATTGGGGCGGGCTTCGGAAACCGGGGCACCACCCCCACGCGTTCGGCCGAAAGCGCTGATATGTCAAGGGGCCTGCAAGCGGATTTCAGACTTGCAAACGGGCTCGACCGGCTTTCTGCCAGGCGGGACCGTTGCATTACGGCAGCTTACTGCGGCCGCAATCCCGCCAATGCGTCAAAAATCTTGGGAAGGATCAGTAGTAGCGCACGTGCTTGGATGGACGGCGTCCGGAAGGGACGGCCAGCACGGCAAGACAAAGGGCGATCATCACAAGGCCCATGAATTCAAAAGCAAACGCGTCCATTGGAGTTTTTCCCCGACCAGGCTCTAGCCTTGTCGGGGTCGCGTTGACCGAATCTTAATTTGCGGAACAGGCGCTCACGCGCGTGGGCAGATGGTGCACGGGCGCTTAAAAAGAGCGGTTAACGATCCTCACGTGCCGCAAAAGGTCTGCGTCACTCGCTGGCTCTCCTGGGGTGGCTCGGCATAAGCCGCATAGGCTGATACGTCTTCAAAAGGCTTTGACAGGGCGGCCAACAGCTCTTCGAAGGGCGCGTAATCGTTCTGCACGGCCGCCTGGATCACCGCTTCCACGCGATGGTTGCGTGGAATGATGGCCGGGTTGATGCGGTCCATCGCATCGCGCCGCTCGGCCGGCGACTGTGGCTCCAGCGCCGTGCGCTGCCGCCAGCGCACCGCCCATTCATCGAACATGGTGGGATCGATGAACAGGCCGCGGACCGGCTCGTCATTGTCGGGTCCGAGCGCGGCCTCACCGAGGCGGCGAAAGGTCAGGGTGAAGTCCGCCTGGTTCTTGGTCATCGCGTCCAGGAGATCCTGCACCAGCGCCTCGTCGCCCTCGGCTTCCGTGAACAGGCCGATTTTGGCGCGCAGCCCCGCCTGGTAGGCGGCAGTGAATTTTCCGGCGAATTCGCCGAGCGCGAATTGCGCCTGCTCGATTGCCTTGTCCTTGTCGTCGGAGAACAACGGCAGCAGGCACTCGGCAAGCCGCGTCAGATTCCACAGCGCAATGCGCGGCTGGTTGCCGTAGGCGTAGCGGCCCATTTCGTCGATCGACGAGAACACGGTCGACGGGTTGTATTCGTCCATGAAGGCGCAGGGACCGTAATCGATAGTCTCGCCCGAGATCGAGGTGTTGTCGGTATTCATCACGCCATGGATGAAGCCGATCAAAAGCCAGCGCGCGACGAGGTCGGCCTGGCGCGCGATCACCGCGTCCAGCAGCGCGTGATAGGGCCGCTCCGCCCGCGCGAGATCCGGATAGTGCCGTGCGATCACGTGGTCGGCGAGGTGACGCACCCCGTCGGTATCGCCACGCGCGGCAAAGAACTGGAACGTGCCGACGCGGATATGGCTTGCCGCAACCCGGGTCAGCACCGCGCCGGGCAGCGCGGTCTCGCGCATCACGCTTTCGCCCGTGATGACGGCGGCGAGCGAGCGCGTGGTGGGCACGCCGAGCTTCGCCATCGCTTCGCTGACGATGTACTCGCGCAACACAGGCCCGAGCGCGGCGCGGCCGTCGCCCCGGCGCGAGAACGGGGTCGGGCCCGAGCCCTTGAGCTGGATGTCGCGGCGGACGCCGTCCTTGTCGATGACCTCGCCGAGCAGGATGGCGCGGCCGTCACCGAGTTGCGGCACGAAATGGCCGAACTGGTGGCCGGCATAGGCCATGGCGATGGGATCGGCGCCCTCCGGGACGCGCTTGCCGGAGAGGATTTCGGCGCCCTCCGGGGTCGACAGCAGGTCGGGATCAAGCCCCAGATGCACGGCCAGCGCCCGGTTCAGCTTGATCAGCCGGGGGGCGGAGACCGGGGTCGGCGCAACACGCGCGAAGAAATTCGCCGGCAGCGCCGCGTAAGTGTGCTCGAAGGGGAAATGCAGGGTCATGCAGCCAAGATAGGCGTGCGAACGGGGTTTTTCGAGCCCAAAACGGGTGCCTCATTCGGTTGCCGCACCCCGTTTCGTCGGGTAAACCGTCCGCAATTCGGACCCGGCTTTGGCCCCCAATTCTATCCCTCCAAGCTATTCTCTGGAAATTCCATGCATCGTTACCGGTCCCATACCTGCGGCGCGCTCCGCGAGAGTCACATCGACCAGACGGTCAGGCTGTCCGGCTGGTGCCACCGCATCCGCGATCATGGCGGCGTGCTGTTCATAGACCTGCGCGACCACTATGGGCTGACCCAGGTCGTGGCCGACCCGGATTCGCCGGCGTTCAAGGTCGCCGAGAAGCTGCGCTCGGAATGGGTGGTCCGGATCGACGGCAAGGTGCGCCGGCGCCCCGGCGGCACCGACAATCCGGAACTCGCGACCGGCTTGGTCGAAATCTATGCCAGCGAGATCGAGGTGCTGGGACCGGCGGCCGAGCTGCCGATGCCGGTGTTCGGCGATCAGGAATATCCTGAAGACATAAGGCTTAAGTACCGCTTCCTCGACCTGCGTCGCGAGAAGCTGCACAACAACATCATCAAACGCGGCCAGATCATCGATTCCATTCGCCGGCGCATGAAGGAGGAGGGCTTCTTCGAGTTCCAGACCCCGATCCTGACCGCGTCGTCGCCGGAGGGCGCGCGCGACTTCCTGGTGCCGTCGCGCCTGCACCCCGGCAAGTTCTACGCGCTGCCGCAGGCGCCGCAGCAGTTCAAGCAGCTCACCATGATTGCGGGCTTCGACCGCTATTTCCAGATCGCGCCCTGCTTTCGCGACGAGGATGCGCGCGCCGATCGCTCTCCGGGTGAGTTCTATCAACTCGACGTGGAAATGAGCTTCGTCACCCAGGCCGACGTGTTCGGCGCGGTCGAGCCGGTCATGCGCGGGGTGTTCGAGGAATTCGCGGAAGGCAAGCCGGTCACGCAGAAATTCCCGCTGATCCCCTATGCCGAGGCGGTGCGCAAATACGGTTCCGACAAGCCTGACCTGCGCAACCCGATCCTGATGCAGGAGGTCTCCGAGCATTTCCGCGGTTCCGGTTTCAAGGTGTTCGCGCGAATGCTGGAGGACCCCAAGAACCAGGTCTGGGCGATCCCGGGCACGGGCGGCGGCTCGCGCGCGTTCTGCGACCGCATGAACTCATGGGCGCAGGGCGAGGGCCAGCCGGGGCTCGGCTACATCATGTGGCGTGAGGGCGGCGAGGGCGCCGGGCCGCTTGCCAACAATATTGGCCCGGAGCGGACGGCGGCGATCCGCGATCAGCTTGGCCTGAAGGAGGGTGATGCAGCCTTCTTCGTCGCGGGCGATCCGGAAAAATTCTGGAAGTTCGCCGGCCTTGCGCGCACCAAGCTCGGCGAGGAGCTGAAGCTGATCGACAAGGATCGTTTCGAACTCGTCTGGATCGTCGACTTCCCGATGTACGAGTGGAACGAGGAAGAGAAGAAGATCGACTTCTCGCACAATCCATTCTCGATGCCGAACCTCGAACCGGACGCTTTCCTCGCGCTCGATCCGAACGACAAGGAAGCGCTGCTCAATTTGAAGGCGATCCAGTACGACATCGTCTGCAACGGCATCGAACTGTCCTCAGGCGCGATCCGAAACCACCGCCCGGACGTCATGAAGAAGGCATTCGCGATCGCCGGCTATCCGGAAGACGTGCTGGAAGCGAAATTCGGCGGCATGCTGCGTGCGCTGTCGCTGGGCGCGCCGCCGCACGGTGGCATAGCACCGGGCATCGACCGCATCGTCATGCTGCTTTGCGGCGAGGAGAACCTGCGCGAAGTCGTGCTTTTCCCGATGAACCAGCGCGCCGAGGACCTCATGATGGGCGCTCCCTCGGAGGTGACGCCGAAGCAGTTGCGCGAACTTCACATCCGGCTCAATCTGCCGCAAAACTAAGACAGACCGGCGATATCTTGAGGTCGGGGTCTTGGGAGGCCTGCGGGGGAAGCGTGCATGTCGTCCAATTCTGAGGAACTCCACGCCGCAGCGCTGGCTTACCATCGCTTTCCGCGGCCGGGAAAACTGGAAATCCAGGCCACCAAGCCGCTCGCCAACCAGCGAGACCTCGCGCTCGCGTATTCGCCCGGTGTGGCGGCGGCCTGCACCGAAATCGCCAACAACCCGGCTGAAGCGGCCACGCTCACCAGCCGCGCCAATCTGGTCGCCGTGGTCTCCAACGGCACCGCCGTGCTTGGTCTCGGCAATATCGGCCCGCTTGCGTCAAAACCCGTGATGGAAGGCAAGGCGGTCCTGTTCAAGAAATTTGCCGGCATCGACGTGTTCGACATCGAGATCGCCGCCGACACCATCGAGCGTGTGGTCGAGACGGTCGCCGCGCTGGAACCGACCTTCGGCGGCATCAATCTCGAAGACATCAAGGGACCGGAGTGCTTCGAGATCGAGGCGCAGCTCAAAGAGCGCATGAAGATCCCGGTGTTTCATGACGACCAGCACGGCACCGCGATCATTGTTGGCGCGGCCGTCGTCAACGCGCTGATGCTGAACGGCAAGAAGCTCGCCGACGTCAAGATCGTCTGTTCCGGCGCGGGTGCTGCGGCGCTCGCTACCCTCAACCTGCTGGTATCGATGGGCGCGCAACGCAAGAACATCTGGGTCTGCGACATCGACGGTGTCGTGCATGAGGGGCGCAATACGCTGATGGACCGCTGGAAGGCGGTCTACGCCCAGAAGACCAGCGCGCGCGTAATGGCTGACGTGATCGGCGGGGCGGATATCTTCCTGGGGCTCTCGGCGCCCAACGTGCTGAAGCCCGAGATGGTCAAGCAGATGGGCGACAAGCCGCTGGTGCTGGCGCTCGCCAATCCCGTGCCGGAAATCATGCCCGACGAGGCGCGGCAGGCGCGCCCCGATGCGATGATCTGCACCGGACGCTCCGACTTCCCCAACCAGGTCAACAACGTCCTGTGTTTTCCCTTCATTTTCCGCGGCGCGCTCGACGTCGGCGCCACCGCAATCAATGAGGAGATGAAGCAAGCCGCGGTGGAGGCGATCGCCCAGCTTGCGCGCGATCCGCCGTCGGATGCCGTAGCGCATGGCTTCGACGCCAGCGAGACCCAGGGCTTTGGGCCCGGCTCGCTGATCCCAAGCCCGTTCGATCCGCGGTTGATCCTGCGCATAGCGCCGGCGGTGGCCAAGGCCGCCATGGACTCCGGCGTCGCGACGCGGCCGATCAAGAATTTTGATGAATATCGCGCCATGCTGGAACGCTTCGCGTTCCGCTCCGGCCTCGTCATGAAGCCGATGTTTGCGAAGGCGCGCGCCCAACCGGTGCGCGTGATCTATGCCGAAGGCGAGGACGAGCGTGTGCTGCGCGCGACCCAAGTCGTGTTGGAGGAAAAGGTGGCGCGGCCGATCCTGGTCGGCCGGCCCTCGGTCGTCGAAGCGCGCATCAAGCGTTTCGGCCTGTCGCTCAAGGCCGGCCGCGATTTTGACCTCGTCAATCCCGAGGACGATCCGCGCTACCGCTCCTACGTGCAGTCCTACATCGAGCTTGCCGGCCGCCGTGGCGTGACGCCGGAAGCGGCGCGCACTGTGGTGCGCACCAACAACACCGTCATTGCGGCGCTGGCCGTGGCGCGCGGCGAGGCCGACGCCATGCTGTGCGGCGTCGAGGGACGCTACATGCATCACCTGCGCCATGTCCGCGAGATCGTCGGCTTCCTGCCGGGTGTCTCTGACTACGCGGCGCTGTCGCTGATGATCACCACCAAGGGCGCCCATTTCATCGCCGACACCCAGGTGAGGCCAAATCCGAGTGCCGAGGAACTAGCCGAAATGGCATCGCTCGCCGCCATGCACGTGCAGCGCTTCAACCTCAAGCCCAGGGTCGCCTTCGTGTCGCATTCCGATTTCGGAAGCTATGATACGGACTCCTCGCGCAAGATGCGCCGTGCCACCCAGCTTCTGAAGGACAAGCATCCCGAGATCGAGTCCGACGGTGAAATGCAGGGCGACACGGCGTTGTCGGCCACCGCGCGCAAATTGGTGCTGCCGCATTCCAAGCTGGAAGGCGAGGCCAACATCCTGATCATGCCGAACCTCGATACCGCCAACGTTGCCTATCAGATGATCAAGACGCTGGCCGACGCGCTGCCGGTTGGGCCGATCCTGATCGGCCCGGCGCGGCCTGCCCATATCCTGACCCCATCGGTGACGGCGCGCGGCATCCTCAATATGACTGCGGTGGCGGCGGTCGAGGCACAGGAACGCGCCGGCCGCCAGCAGCCCAGCCTGTTCGGTTGACCGGCTCCCGGAGGGGCCGACGGCGAATTTTGATTGATGATTTGAAAAGCGGAGGCGGAACGACCATAATCGTTGCCGCAAGTTCCGCGTTTGCACTTTGAGGGGACGATCATGCCGGCGTTTATTACTTTCGGGCGGATTTTGTTCGCCGTGTTGTTCATCTACACGGGGGCAAGCAAGCTCGTTGGCATCCAGGCTACTGCCGACTTCATTGCCTCCAAGGTGCCGATTCCGACGCTGCTTGCCCCTTATACGTCTCAGCTCGAGACGCTCGCCGGGATGAGCACGCCGCAACTGCTGGCGATCGGCGTCGGGGCCTTCGAGATCATCGCCGGGCTGATGATCGCGCTGAATTTCGGCGCGCGGTTCTTCGCCATCCTTTTGATCATCTTCGTCCTGCTGGCGACCTTCTATTTCCACGATTTCTGGAGCCAGACGCCGGCCGATCCCAAGGCGATCATTGATGCCCTGAAAAACCTCTCGCTGATCGGCGCGCTGTTCATCATTGCGGGCTATGGCAAGGGTCCGCGCTCGCTGGAACCGGCCTATGGGGATGTCTAGCTGATGATCATGCGCAAAAAGCGCGGCTAGTCGCGCCGCCATGGCGTGACCGTCACGCCGTCGTCCGGATCAAGCATCACGGCTTCGCCGGGTTTCAGCCCGTGTCCCGCCAGAATCTGTTGCGGGGTGCGCGCGGGCACGCCGCCAAAACACGGCTCGCCGCCGGGCAGCCGTACCCTTGGCGCCAGCGAGAGCCAGAACGTGTCGTAGCGATCCATGAACATGTCGAACACGGCGGGACCGCCGATGACGGCGACGGTTCCCGAAGCGACACCGGCCCCCTCGCAGGCGGCATCGAACGATGCTCCGGCCGGGTTCCAAAGCAGGGCTTTTGGATTTGACGGATCGGGCGCGAGCGCAGCAACGCCGCGCGTCAGGATGAGCCGCTTCCGCTTCGGCGAGTTCGGCTGATCCTCGAAGGAATGCCCCCCGTGCACGATCAGTGCGGCGCGGTCGAGTGCATCGGTGAAGAAGCGCTTGTCGCCTTCGAACTTCAGTTCATCCGGCATGACGTTCTGTGCATCAGCCAGCATGCCATCGGCGGAGACGATGACATAGCCTTCGATGCGCAGCGCCGGCATCGCCTCGTTTGGCGCTATTGCGAAACGTCCGTCACGACGCTGCTGAGCGGGCGCGAGCTCATGGTCGGCAGCTTCAGGTCCTTGATGACGGCTTCGTCATACTGCGGCAGCGTCTGCACTGGCGCCTTGGCGCGCATCGCGACCACCTTGTAGCCGCCGGCCTTCAGCTTCTTGAGCAATTCGGGAAGGAATTCCGCGGTGTGCTTCTGATAGTCGTGCATCAGGAGGATGCCTTTGCCCTTCTTCTCCAGCCCCTTCATGATGAGGTCCATCGGCTTCGATCCGCGGTACTTGAAGTCGAAGGAGTCGATGTCGCAGGAGAAGCTCGCAACATTGCGCTCGCCGAGATAGGTGAGCATTTCCGGGGGATGTTGCAGCGCCGGAAAACGGAAGAACGGCGCCGGCGAAACGCCGCCCAGCGCCCATTTCACCGCGCTGATGCCTTTTTCGATCTCTTCCTTGCGCTGATCCTCGCTGAGCTTCTTGTTGACGAGGGCGATATGCGACCAGGTGTGGGTGCCGACGGTGTGACCGGCCGCGTACACCTGCTTGAGGATTTCCGGATAGTAGGTGGCGTGCTTGCCGATGGTGAAGAAAATGCCGGTCGTGCATTCCTCGGCGAGCGCCTTCAGCACCGCGGGCGTGTTGTTGAGCCACGGGCCGTCGTCGAAGGTCAGCACCACTTCCTTCTCCTTCAGGAAGTCGAGCTCCTTGAAGTGCTCGAAACCGAAGCCGGGGCCGCCCGTGGTGTCGATCTCGACCGTGCGTCCGACGCCAAGCGCGTTCGGATTGTTGCAGGCCGCGCGCGCCGGCTGCGCCGGTTGAGCGGCAGCGGCAGCGGCCGCGGGGGCTGCTGCTGCGGCGGCAGGCGGCGCTGCGGCCGCCGGGCCTTTGGCCGGTGGGGTCTGCGACCAGGCCGCACCCGACATCAGCAGCGAAATCGTGCTCGCAACAATGAGACCTGCCGCAATGCGCATCTTGGTTTTCCTTAAAGTTTTCCCGGTGTCTTCGCGCAAGGTCTCTGCCCCGCCTCGACACATCCCGCCCGCTTCGACAGTACCCTAGTTGGACTGATACCGCCAAGGCAACGACCGCAAAGACACAATGACGGATTTGTGGCCGGACCGGTTAACTACGGGCGTTCAGGACGCGGCAAGTGCCCGCGCGACCGCTGTTTTCACGCGCGTATCGGTGGGATCGACGCTCTCCGCGAATACGTCGGAAATATATCCCTCGCGACCCACCAGGTACTTGTGGAAGTTCCACTTAGGAACCTCCTTCGGCCGCGCCTCGGCCGCCCATTTGTAGAATGGATGGGCATTTGGTCCTTTCACGACCACCTTGCCCGCGATGGGAAACGTCACGCCGTAATGATGCTGTGCGGTGTCGGCGATTTCCTTGGCGCCGCCCGGCTCCTGTCCGCCGAAATCGTTGGAGGGCACGCCGATCACGACAAGTCCGCGCTCGCGAAATTCCGACCACAATTCCTGCAGGCCCCCATATTGCGGGGTGTATCCGCAGAGCGATGCCGTGTTGACCACGAGCAGGGGCCGGCCGGTGAACTCTGCCAGCCTGAGATCGCCGCCGGACAGCGCCGGGAAAGCGAAGGCATAGGCGGTCATCCGGCTGACGCCATCAGCGCGAACTTGGGCGCTGACCGTGCGCGAGCATGACGGCTCGGCGACTGCAACCAACGACGCGATCATGAATGTCCTGCGATCGATCATGGCCGCCTCCTTTGACAAGGTGAGATCGGCAAACCATAGCTCAGCCGCGGGGCTGCCGCTTTCAACAAGCCGTCATATTCGTTGCGCGTGCCACGGGAACGTCTGATGGCAGACGCCGTCGAACAAAGGCGGTTTATCGCAGCCTGACGATGAAATCCGTGCCTTCGCCGGTCTCGCCCTGGTTGATGCCCTGATCGGAGACCACGATCGAACCGCCGCTGGTGAGCGCTTCGGCGATCTTGGCCATCACCTCTTGCGGAATGGTGATGCGATCGAGCGCTTCCGCCGGGCTGTTCGGCGCCGGCAGCGGCTTGGTCTCGGCAGGCGCACCACCAGCGACCTTGCGGCGCCGCGAGGAGCGGTCATCGTCGTCGCTCTTCTGCGCATTGCGCGCGGTGACCGGCAACGAGACCACCGACCAGCGCAGCCGGTTCGGATCGTTCTTGTCGGTCTCGGCCGTGAAGACGTGCGTGCCGAGCAGGCGGTCGCTTGGCGCAATCGTCACCGGCACGTCGAATACCGGTTTGAAGTTCTGACGGACGTAGAGCTTGCCGTCCTTGCGGCTGATGAACACCGCCACCAGGCCTTCGCGCTTGAGTTCGGACCTCGCGAGCTTCTCAACGCTCGGCAGGCGCGACGTGTCCTTGGCAGCCGGCGTGTCCGCCTTCACAGGCTCCGCCGTTTTCTCGGCAGCCTTTGTGTTGGCAGCCTTGCTCTCGACAGCTGCTTGCTCTCGACAGGCTTGGCATCGAGCTTCGCGGGTTCAGCCTTTGCAGCGTCTACCTTGACGGCGTCGACCTTGGCCGGCTCGGGCTTTTCAGCCTCCACCTTGGCCTCGGCTTTGGCCGACGGCTCAACCGCCTTGCCTTCGCTTGTCGGGCTCGGCGAAGCTTCCACCTTGGCGCCGGACTTGTCGTCGGCAGTGGCCGACTTGATCTCACCCGTCACGATTTCGGCCGGCTTGGCGTCGCCGGCGTCGGACGACGCGTCGGCGCTCTTTGCAACGGCCGGTTCAGTCTCAGCGCTTGCCGTTTCAGCCTTGGCTTCGTCGGGCTTTGCTTCAGCCTTGACCGATTCGGCGGTCGCCGATTCCGTCTTGGCGGCCTCGGCCGGTTCGCTTGCCTTCGCTGGTGCCGCTTCGCCTGACGCGGTGGCGGGCGAGGCGTCCGACATCGTCACCACGGCATTGGCAGGCAGCACGCCGCTGGCATCGGCCGTGTGGATGAGCGCGTGACCGACGGTCGAGCGCAGTTCGAATTTGATGTCGGCAGCATCAGCCGACTTCGTCTGCGGCTTGGCCTCGGGCTTTGCGTCGGCGCCCTTGTCGGATTTGACGCCGAGCGGTGCGTCGACCTGCGGCGCCTCTTGGGCGACCGGCACGACCTTCTGGGTGACCAGCATCGGGTGCGAGAACGCGGCCGGTGTCATGTCGCCGGGCGTCACCAGGACGCGCGCGCCCATCCGGGTCCAGTTCCACATCCTCTGGGCGAACGCCGCCGGCATGCGGATGCAGCCATGCGAGGCCGGGTAGCCCGGCAGCACACCCTGATGCATCGCGACACCCGACCAGGTGATGCGTTGCATGAACGGCATCGGCGCGCCGCTATAGATGTTGGAATGGTGCATCTTGTGCTTCTGGATGATGCTGAACACACCCATCGGCGTCGGATGGCTCTTGGTGCCGGTCGAGACCGGGCCTTCGGCGAACAGGCCGTTCGAATCGTAGACGCGGACCTTCTGCTGATCGATCGAGATGGAGATGATGAGCGGCCCTTGCGGCTTGGCGCTGGTCTCCTTCTCGACAGCCTGGCCCTTCTTGTCGACCGCGTTGCGGCGAACTTTTTGCCGGCGCGGTGGCGTGGGATAGGCGGGCCGGTAATAGCCGGGCTCGTGATCCTGCCAGTAGTAAAGCGCGGCCTCGGCCTGGGAGGCGGCGCAAACCGCGCCGGCCGCGGTGAAAATCGTCGCCATGCCAGCGATAGAAAGCCGATGCCCACTCACGCGCATTATTCCCTTTGGAATCCAGTATCAGTTGTTGTCGCAGAGCCGAACCGCGTTAACCAGCGGAAGGCTTCTAAACCCTGCGATTTTCGCTTCGAGCGTAGCAAAAAAGCCTCACATTCAGTTAAACGCCGCGGGCCTTTGGCCGGCTACGCCGGTCTTACGCCGGTCTCGGGCTACCGCAAGCCTTACCTCGCGGCATTCCCGCACTACATAGGCCGCGAAGTCAGTTTCAGGAGCCATTCATGCCAATCGACGCCCTCAGTCCAGGTGACAAGACGCGGAAATTCCGGCTGGCGGCGAGGGCACTCGCGGCAGCCTTTATCGCGCTCGCAGCATCGGGTTTGGCCACCCCGGTACAGGCTGCGGACGAGCCGGACCTGATCTTCCGCCGTTCGACCGTGTTCAAGATGCTAAGTCCGAACGACAAGCTCGCCACCTACGGCGTCGACGACCCCGAGGTCGAGGGTGTGGCCTGCCATTTCACGGTGCCGGAGAAGGGTGGCTTCAAGGGGTGGCTTGGCCTTGCCGAAGAGGTGTCGGACATTTCGCTGGCCTGCCGCCAGATCGGCCCGATCCGGTTCAAGGACAAGGTGAGCCAGGGCGACGACATGTTTCGCAGGCGCCGCTCGCTGTTCTTCAAAAAGATGCAGATCGTCCGCGGCTGTGACGCCAAGCGGAACGTGCTCGTCTACATGGTCTATTCGGACAGGCTGATCGAGGGCTCGCCAAAGAATTCGACGTCCTCGGTGCCGATCATGCCCTGGGGTTCGGCCGACGCCGCCGTGCAGAAATGCGGCGAGTACGTTCAGTAGGCGAAGGCGTTTTCAAGCGGGGCCTGTCCCGCACTTGATGCGGATGGATACCGGTTCGCGTGAAGAAAACGAGTCAAAACAAGGATAAAGCCCCGTTCCAATTCAATCGGAACGGAAAGGCTTTAGCGCCGAACGCGAAGACTTGGGATCAGCGACTTGGGATCAGCGACTTGGGATCAGCGCTTTGCCGGCCGGGTCCAGGGTTCGATGCGGGCCTTGGGGTCGCGGCAGCCCACCAGGTGCACCAGCTTTTGCGGCGACGAAACATTGCCGTGATAGCTGAAGCTGCCCTGCTGCGACATGGCCCCGCAATTGCGGGGTTGCTCCGCCTGCATTTGCTTGACGGTGCCCGCGTCGGAAGAGCCGCTACCCTTCATTTGCTCAACAGGCGGCTGACCGGTTTTGCGGGTCGGGGTGACACTGCCAACGCGGAGGTTGTCATGGCCCACGACTGCGATCCTTGTGCTGTTGGACGGCGATAACGTGCCGACCCTGTGAAAGGTTTCACCTCGCCTGCGTAAGTCGACTGGCCGCACTGTCCGGTTCACTGCCCGGGGGCGCGAAGTGCACGCTATCCCCGCAATCCACCGCCTCGCTCGGCCATTGAACGATGGCCGGATCGGCCAATGGCCGGTCGCGCCAATGAGGCCAAGGTGCATTGAAATTGCACGGCTTTTTGTCCGATTGTTTCGTCGCGAAGCCCGCGACGAAACAATTTGCATGGCCACGAAACCATTTTCGGCTTGCGGTGCAGATTTCCGGAAACAGCGGTTGGCTATGAAGCTGCCCAACAAGACGGCAGCACCGGCAGCCGGCCCCGGAGATCATCTGATGCGGACCCTCAGCTTCATCCTCGCCTTTGCTTTCCTGCTCGCGGGCCCCTCGATGGCCGGATCATCGGACAATTTGCCGGCCGCGGGTGCTTTTGCCTATAACGGCGCGCCCGCCGCGAATTCCGCTCCCCTCGTCGTTGCAGCCCGCTAAGCCTGCTCGCGCCATCCCCAAGTCCGCCATCCCCAAGAAAGTCAGTAAGGCCGACATGCTGCTTCGATTCTGCACCGCTGCGCTCGCGACCTCGATGATCCTGATCGGTTCGGCGCAGGCCCAGGTCCGTTCACCGCTCAAACTTCCCGATCGCCGCACCGACTTCGTGCGCCAGTGTGCGCCACACATGGTGGGCCGCTGGGCCCATCCGGAATCGGTTTGCGGCTGCCTGCACGACTATGCTGCCGCCACCGTCGAGGACAGCGACCTGCGCGAGGCGCTGCTCCGCGGCATCAGCGAGACGGGTGTGCCGACCATCGAGACCGACTGGGTGCCGCCGGCGAAACAATCGCAGATTTCGGCGACCTTCACCCAGATTGCCAAGCCCACCCTGCAATGCATGTTCGAGCCGGCCAAGCAGCCCACCGGCGACTAGAGCGTTTTCGAGCGGGGCCTGTCCCGCACTTGATGCGGGCACTTGATGCGGGATGGACACCGGTTCGCGTGAAGCTCTCACGCTCGACACCGCAGCATTCTCCATAGTAACCGTCGTCCTCAACGTCGGCCGCATGCGCGGCCAATGATCGTTGGAGAGACAATGCGGCGAGCGTTGATCATTGCGCGAGGCCTGGCAATGTGTCTGGCGTTGCTCGCATTGGCCGCTGCCGCACGTGCTGCTCCCGACGAAGAACTGCTGGGCAAGCCCGCCGGCTATCCGCTTGGCACGCCCGCCACCTGGTATTATGACGAGCGCGTCCGCGTCGGCTCGTTCAGCCATCTCGACGAGATCCTGCCGCACTATTCGCTGCCGAAATCGGCAACACCGCTGGCGCTGCCACGGGCCGCCGCGCCTTCCGCCATCACCTATCGCTTCGACAAGCAGGATTATTCGCTCGACGATTTTCTCAATCACCAGCGCGTCACGGGGTTCCTGCTGATCAAGAACGGCGAAATCCTCGCCGAGCGCTACCAGTACGGCCGCACCGAGCATGATCGTTTCGTCTCGCACTCGATGGCGAAATCCATCGTCAGTCTCGCGATCGGCATGGCGCTGGCCGAGAAGAAGATCGCCTCGCTCGACGACACCGTCGCCAAATACACCCCGAAGCTCGCCGGCAATCCCTATGGCGAGACCACGATCCGCAACATCCTGCGCATGGCCTCGGGCGTGCCGTTTCGCGAGGTCTATGACGGCAACGACGATCTGGCGCGCTTTGGCCGCATCCGCACCAAACAGGGTTCGATCGCAGCGCTGCGCGCCTTCGAGCAGCCGCGAGGTGGAGCAGGGCACGCGCTTCCATTACGCCTCCAACCAGACCGTGGTGCTGACGGTTTTGCTGCGCGCGGTGACGGGCATGACGCTCAGCGAATATTTGACGCCGCGGCTGTGGCAGCCGATGGGGGCGGAGGCGACCGCAACCTGGATCAGGACGCCGGATGGCACCGAAACCGGATCGGGCAGTTTCAACGCGATCCTGCGCGACTATGGCCGGCTCGGCGTGCTGCTCGCCAATGACGGCGCGCTCGGCGGCCAGCAGATCGTGCCGAAGGGACTATCTGCTCGAGGCGACCGACTGGCGCCGCCAGCCGGATGCGTTCACGCCGGGCAAGGCGACGCCGTTTTTCGGCTATGGCTACCAGTTCTGGCTGTTCCCCGGCGAGAAGCGGCGCTTCGCGCTGCTTGGCGTCTACGGGCAATCGATCTTCGTCGACCCCGAGCTCAAGCTCGTGATGGTGATCACGGCAGCCGCAAAGAACGCCAGCGTCGGCAAGGAAAGCTTTGCCCGCGAGCGCAGCGCGTTGTGGCGCGGCGTGGTCGGGAAGTTTGGCAACTGGTAGGTGGCGAATTTCGGCGAACGTTTGGGCCTTATATGCGCGGGCTCAACGCGGCTTTCGAGGTTTGCGCCACCGTGGCGCAAACCTTCCCGTGACGTTCGAGCGCCGCCCGGTTCGGCATAGCATCGAAAAGCGCGAAGAGTACCGCATGAGGCAGCACTACGACGAGGCTATCGCAGCGCGCCTGTTATTTCATGTTTTGGGCAATGCCGTCGAGGGTTTGGGACCATTTTGCGCTCACGTCCGATTGAGCCTTCGAAGCCCGTGTATAGATGTTGTTCGATTCCTGAAGCGTGAGCTGAAGCTGTTGACCAAGGTCGGAGAGTGCGCCGCCGCTCACACCGTTCAATTCGTCCATTGCGAGTTCGCGAGTTTCGTTGTTCGGATTGGTCATGTCATTCCCCTCTTTGTCAGGGCGAGACCATTCCCGCCGCTGGAGGGGTATACGTGATACGGTCCCTTTGCTCAGTGACTTCGCGCACATTCGGAAGTTGGGCCTTTGACGTTGCGACCATCGTGGCCCTAAGGACTGATCATCACGTCAGTTCAGGCAGTTCGTTCCTCGTAATCCCGAAATCCATCCTCGATCGCGACGATGATCTTGATGAAACGGAAATATGGCACGGTCACTATCGGGCTGTCGCGCAGCCGTTCGATGAAATCGTAGTAGTCGGTTAAACTCCCGGTCTCGATGAGCATGACGTCGCTGCAGTCCGTCGTGAAGGCTTCTGCATCGAAGTGGCGCAGCTTTAGGGACGGGTACACAGCCAGTGATTGTCCGACGTGCTTGACGGAGATCTCGCGCCGCTCCTCCCGTGTCAGCCGGAGCCAACCATCTGTCGCCTCCAGCAGGAGAAATATCGCAAAACGCGTTGGCTCGGTCACCGCGCAAGACTTTCCCTGAAGAAGGTCACGACGGCCTCTCGCGATGCTTCACGCGCGACGGGATTTGGCGTTGAGGCTCCGATGCCTCCTTTGCCCTGGAAGTGATAGGGATCGAGATAGGTACGAGGTTGATCGAGATTGTTGAAGCCGTGCTCAGCTCCGGGATAGACCGTCACGCGGACTTTCGCGCGGAAATCGACGGGCAATCCGGCAACTAGCTGCGGACACATCCCGGGGTCTGCATCATACTTGTCGTCGGCACCTGTAAATATCGCGACCGGTGCACCCGTCAGCAACTTGAACTCGTATCCGGGAATGCGATTGTACGCGAAACAGATCGGATAAAACGGTGCGTGGGCTGCAAACCGGACGCCGTCTGGCGAAAGCGCCCTGACATAGGGCTCGGTCGCTGTGAGCATGCTGACGACACCGCCCCAGGAGAAGCCCATGATGCCTATCCGCGCGTTATCTATGCGTGGGTGGCCCGCCAGGAAATGTAACGCAGCGAATGCATCGGGCAGCGTCTCATTGACGTGCTTCGGCCGGCCGTCCCATCCGCCGGCGAGACCGCGCGGCCCCCATAGATCGATCTCAAGTGTCGCAATACCGATAGCGTTGAGGTCCTGTGCATACATCGGCCCTTTGGCGTCCATGCCGCCGGTGCCGTGGACAATCACCACGGCGGGTACCCCGTGCTCGGGCGCCAAGGGTACCTGGAGACGGCCGACGCCTTGCAGAACCTTGCCGTCGACCGTGACGGGAAAGACAATGAGATTGGTCTTGACGTCGGGCATATATGCTTCGGCCGCGGCAGGGACCGGCGCGAACAACACAACCGCGGACAGTGTCGATACAATGAGGCCAATGCGAATATCCATCTTGCCCTTTCGTCTGTTGTTCGCGCCAGTGACGATCACGGTGGGGTGGGGATGGTTCACGCAGGTCTCTCGTGCTCTAGGGAAGTGTACGTTAGGGTTGAACTCGAGTTTACGTCATTAACCTGGGTTTATCTGATGAGCGTTTTCTCCAAGACATTGTTTGAGGGTCTGGCCGACGGCCCGCTACCCGAGTGGCCCCGTCTCCAGACCCAAATTGCGGTACGCCACGTGGAGCGTGGCGGCAGCGTCTTCATGCAAGGCGTCGACCACCCGTTCGTCTATGTCGTTGGCTCAGGGTTGATCAAGAACGTATACCTGCGCGACAACGGTGAGGACTGGATCAAATCGTTCAGCCACGAGGGGCTGTTTTTCGCGAGTATTGCGGCGCTGAGACCGGGGGGATTGACGAGCTTCGCCGCAATTGCGATCGAGGATTGTGTGCTGGAGCGCATTCCTTTTTCGCGACTGCAGGAACTTGCTGGAATCCATCTAAGCTGGGCCAGGGTAACGCAAGCGGCCTTGATGATGTTTGCAGAGCGCAAGGAAAAACGCGAACGTGAGCTGCTCATCCTCAATGCCGAGGAGCGGTATCGTGAATTCCTGGCTGAAGCGCCTGCGCTCCAATCACGCGTTCCACAAAAGGATCTTGCCCGCTACCTCGGCCTGACCGCTGTCGGTCTGAACAGAATCGTCAAGCGGGTTCGCGCTGTGTGACAAACTCGAATTTCGCGTGAGATTTCAGGCGGGTCTGCCAAACCACCCGTCCGCCTGTTCGATAAATCAGAACGCGCTCTTGACAATTCCGCAATTCGGAAGTATGTCATTCGCACCCCGGCCCGCTTGAGGGACGTTTCGCGATCGTCACGATACGTTGGGCCGGGATGCGATGGACGCTGTGGCGTCAGGCGGGTTCGCTCGCCGGGCGAAACGTCCGCAGCGTACGGCGAAGTCGTGTGGTCCTGGCGCCGCGACCGTGGCGTCTATCCACGCCGGCCTGTGCTGGCATGGCAACGGTGACAATCAACGCCGCTCACCGGGGAGAGCACGTATAAGCCGTAAAACCATTGCGCGGGGAAAGCCGGGATGTCTCGGCTGTACCTGTCAAACCCGTGTGCGTTTCTTTCTACCATTGCACACGGTGCTGCGGGCGCAGTCAGCGCCCGGCTTTCCCTGCGCCCTCTCTTCGGAGAGGGACAACGAATTGGCAAGAGCTCGGGCGAAAACAGGTCGCGAGAATGAGCGCTTATGTCTCCACGTCATTGCGAGCGGAGCGAAGCAATCCAGCTTCCTTGGCCGCGACAAAGAAAGCTGGATTGCTTCGTCGCTTCGCTCCTCGCAATGACGAGGGGATGAAAGAAGACGAACGGGCTCTGCCTCGAGCACGGGCCCTACCGCGATTTCGGCCCGAGCCGCGGAATGCACTTTCGCGTGCGCAGCACACCTGAGGTCGTCATCTGCGATCCCGCGATTTCCTTGATCTGGCCGGCCGGACAGGAGCCGTCGTCGACCAGGATGCGCTGGCCGAGCCTGATATCGGCGATGTCCTGCTCGCGCGCGACGGTCTGCGCGCCGGCGGGCCCGGCCGATGCCAGCATGGCGAGCGTCACAAGCGCGAGCGACCGGCGCATCATTTGCTCTGGATCTTCACACCGCCAGGGCCGACGTTGATCTGCACGCCTTCGGGCTGTTTGTTGGCCTGGTAGAGATTGTAGCCGAGCACGCCGACGGCGACGACCAGCACACCGATGAGGAGGTAGAGCACGTTCCTGTTGTTGGTCATGAGACGGCTCCGCGGCAAAATGCCTGCGGCCAACTGTATGGGCGGCCCGGTGATTCTGAAAGCCGCTCGCACCCTCCCAAGGGTGGGCCGGATGTGCTTTGATCGACCTGCAACAGGTCATTTGCCCGAAGGACAAGAAACGACAATGAACGCCGATACAAAACAGCGAATTCTCGACGCCGTCGACGCCGGTTTCGACGCGCAGCTTGCCACCACCCGCGATTTTATCGCGATCCCCTCGACCCGGGGCGCGGAAGGGCCGTGCCAGGACATGATCGGCGATCTCCTGCGCGCGCGGGGCTACGAGGTCGATGACTGGCATCTCGATCTCGACGATCTCAAGGATTTGCGCGGCTACGGCCCGATCGCGCACGATTTTTCCAGGGCGCGCAGCGTGGTCGGCACGTATCGCCCGGCCACCAACGCCGGAAAGTCGCTGATCCTGCAGGGACACTGCGACGTGGTGCCGGCGGGTCCGCTCGACATGTGGGAGACGCCGCCATTCTCGCCCACAATCAAGAACGGCAGGATGTACGGCCGCGGCGCCTGCGACATGAAGTCGGGCACCATCGGCGCGCTCTACGCGCTCGATGCGATCAAGGCCGCAGGCCTGAAGCCGACGGCACGGATTCATTTCCAGAGCGTCATCGAAGAGGAGAGCACCGGCGTCGGCGCGCTCTCGACGCTGCAGCGCGGCTATCGGGCGGATGCCTGCTTCATTCCGGAGCCTACCGGCGGCAAGATGGTGCGCTCGCAGGTCGGCGTGATCTGGTTCCGGCTTCGCGTGCGCGGCATTCCCGTGCACGTCGCGCATGCGGGCTCGGGGTCGAACGCCATCATGGCCGCCTATCATTTGATCCACGCGATCGAGAAGCTCGAAATCGAATGGAACGAGCGCGCCAAGGCCGACCGTCACTTCAAGACGTTGGTGCACCCGATCAACTTCAACCCCGGCATCATCAAGGGCGGCGACTGGGCCTCAAGCGTGCCGGCCTGGTGCGACGTCGATTGCCGTATCGCCGTGCTGCCGGGCTGGTCGATCGCCGATTGCCAGAAGGAAATTCTGGCTTGCGTCTCGGCCGCCTCGCGCGATCATCGCTTCCTCTCCAACAACCCGCCCGATGTCGAGTGGTCGGGCTTCCTGTCGGAAGGCTATGAGCTGAAGGACTCAGGCGCGTCAGAAGCCGCGTTCGGCAAGGCGTTCTCGGCCGTCTATGGCGGGAAGGTCGAGGATCTCGTCTTCACCGCGCTCACCGACACGCGCTTCTATGGGCTCAACTACAACATCCCGAGCCTTTGTTTTGGGGCGAGCGGCGAAGCGATGCACGGCTTCAACGAATATGTCGATCTGGACTCGCTGCGGAAGTCGACGAAAGCGACCGCGCTGTTCATCGCGGAGTGGTGCGGGGTGGAGCAGGCCTGACGCTACGGCCAAAGCGCAGCGACGATCGCGTCCAGTCCGTCGGTCAGTGCCGCCGGTCCCGGCTGCAGGATCAGCGGCGACTTGATCTCGACGATGCGGTTGTCGCGCACGGCTGGAATGGTCTCCCAGCCGGGACGCTTCCTGATCCGGTCGGGCACGACCTTCTTGCCGCACCAGGAGGCGAGGATCACGTCGGGTGCTGCGTCGCGCACGGTATCGGGCGAGATGATGCGGTCCTTGGCGGATTGCTGCAGGCGCAGTTGCGGCAGCAAATCCTCGCCGCCGGCGATCTCGATCAGCTCGGACACCCAGCCGATGCCGCTGATAAGGGGGTCGTCCCATTCCTCGAAATAGACCTTTGGCTTTGGCGCGGGCCGGGGTGTCGCGGCGACCTCCGCAAGCCGTGCCTCGAAGCCCGCGGCGAGCAGTTCGGCACGCTCGGCAGCGCCGACAAGCGCGCCCAGCGTGCGGATCATCGCCAGAATGCCCTTGATGTCGCGCTGGTTGAAGACATGGACGGCCACGCCGGCGCGCACGAGATCGGCGACGATGGCGGCCTGCAGATCGGAAAAGGCGAGCACCAGATCCGGCTCGAGCGCGAGGATTTTTGGGATGTCGGCCGAGATGAATGCCGACACCCGCGGCTTCTCGCGCCGCACCTGCGGCGGCCGAACCGCATAGCCGGATACGCCGACAATGCGGTCCTGCTCGCCGAGCAGATACAGTGTTTCCACCGTCTCTTCGGTGAGGCAGACGATCCGGCGGGGCGGGAAGTCACCCATGGTGCGAGGACATGCAGAATAATCGGCGACGTGTCACGGATGCCATTACCTCTGATGTCATTGCCCAAATTACGTCCGCCATCCATGATCGCAAGAAATAGAGTGCAATGCCGGAGGACTTATGACGCCGTTTGAAAGAATAAGCTCGATGAAGATGCCGTTCGCGGAACTCAAGGGCGTGAAATTCACCGAAGCCAGCAAGGATCGCGTTGTCGCGAAAATGCTGGTGCGACCGGATCTTTGCACGCTGCATCATACGATCCATGGCGGCGCCGTGATGGCGCTCGCCGATTCCGTAGGCGCCGCGGCCACCGTCATCAACCTGCCCGCGGACGCCAAAGGCACGACGACGATCGAGAGCAAGACCAATTTCATCGGCGGCGCCAAGGAAGGAAGCACGGTGATTGCCACGGCAACGCCGGTGCATCGGGGCCGGCGCACGCAAGTATGGCAGACGCGGCTCGAAACCGAGGATGGCAAGCTGGTCGCGGTCGTGACCCAAACCCAGATGGTGCTCTGATAGGGCCTTCGCCTCCGGGCTGCGCCGATCACAAAAGGTAAATGAATCCTTATTCCAAAAATGGCGAAAATTCAGGCAATACAGGGGGTTGAAATAAATGGTGCGACGCACAATATCTGAGGTCTAGGGATTCGAACGCCTCCTCGAGGGCCACCAAGAGGAGTTTACTATGAGACACACGACGTTAGCCGATTTGACGCGTCCGAAGGGGACGGTCCGTACGCTGAGCCAGCAAGAGGAACTGCCTCTTCTGCGCGATCACCTTTTGAGGCTGGATCGCGGCAGCCGCCATGATCGCTTTCACGGCTTCATGGACGACAGTTTTATCCAGCGCTACGCCGAAAAGTGCGCCAATGACGGCACCGTCATTATTGCATACTTGGACGATGGCGTGGTGCGCGGGGCGGCCGAGCTGCATCCGCCCGACCAGTCCGATGATGCGATTCCCGAGATTGCGTTCAGCGTCGAGAGCAGCGTGCGCCGGCACGGTGTCGGCACGGTCTTGTTCCGCAAGCTGATCTCGGTGGCGCGAGCCAAGGGCTACAAGAAACTGCGTATCACCACCGGCGCGGGCAACGACGCAATGCGAGCGCTCGCCAATAAATTTGGCGCGCACTTGACCTTCAGCCACGGCGAATCGACCGGAGTCATTGATCTGGCAAGGCCAAGTCAGCTCGAACTGGCGCCTTCGCTGGTGATTACTCCGATCGAGGCCGCAAAGGCGATCGCGAATTTCAACCGTGCCTATTGGCGCATCCTGTTTCGGATGTACGGCTGGGGCCGCGGCCAGGCTGCCTAACGGGACGAAGAAAAAGGGCCATTCGCCGGCAAGGCAAATGGCCCTTTGCATTCAAAGTTGATTGTTCGCCGCTCAGGTCCCGACGCGCTTGCGGATCACGCGGCGCTCGACCACGACCGCGCGCTGGGCACCCTGTTCGCCGGTGATCACCCGCGTCGCCGAGCGGGAGGCAATGCGGCTCACCTTCTTGACCTCGGCAAGAACCGGCTCGATCGGCATTCCCATCAGCGCAGCCGCGATCTCGGCCTGGGCCTCGTGATCCTCGGTGATCCCGGCGGCAGCAAAAATCGCCTCGTCCAGGGTCGGCGGGTCACGCCGCACGCGCCGCGGGCCGTATTTGGTCTGCCAGTCTTCGCTCATCGGGGCCTCTCAGGTCGATCGGCGATATCTAGGAGCCTGTATGTTGCATTGCAATATGAAAGTGGAATGGCAATGCTGCCATGCACTGAAGCTTCGGCTCCCCGGAGCCCAAGCTCCAGATTCCTGATGTGACGTGTTTTCTTCACGTGCGCCGGTGTCCACTTCGCTTGAAAACGCTCCTAGAGCTTGTCCAGCTTGGTCGCGTCGTAGATCTCGATCGTGGTTGCGGCCAGCGGCGAGTGATTGCAGTTGTTTGACAAAGCCGCGCGAAGCGGGAACCGCAAAATGCGTCAGCAGCGCCGCGCGATCCGCCCATTGCTCGAAGAAAACGAGCTTGAGCGGGTCCTCGCAATCGACGTGGACGGCATGCGAGATGCAGCCCGGCTCGGTGCGGGAGCGGTGCACATGTTCAAGACTAAGCCTGCGCACCTCGTCGAAGGTGTCTTTCCGTGCGGTCACGCTGCCGGTCACAACGATCATCTTGCGTTCTCCGTGTTCATGGGGCTGCGCCAGCCGTTGCCGCGATGTCGATCGCTTGCTGCGGCCAGCGCTTCAGCGCGGCGCGGCCGGCGTCCGTCAGCTCGTACACGCCGCGTTCGGCGCGATCGAACCAGCCATAGACATTATGCAGGAGGATCTTTCCGGCATCGGGAATCTGTACGCGCAGGTCGCGCACGCGCTGCGGGCCATCAGACAGCGCCGATGCGCACGCCAGCGCCTGCTGGCGATAGGCGGTCATGATGGGTGCGCGCGTGCTGCCGCCGATGGCGGGATCGCCGATGCGTTTCCTGTGCTCGGCGACGAGGCGCGAGCGCTTCTTTGGATTGCGGCGTGGCGCGGTCGTCGGCGGCTTGACGATCACCTCGACATCGCCGCTGCTGGTGACGGCCAGCATGCCGAAACCGAGCCGCCGGCACAGATTACGATAACGCGCGTCGCCCTCGCGACCCTTGCCTTGCGCCGAGAGTTTTGCGGCAAGCCACACCTCATCTGCGGCGGCGGCGCGATCGACCGCCTGCAGGATCAGTTCGAGATTGAATGACTGCTTGAGTTCGCCGATCACCACGATCGGCGGGTCATCGCCGCTGAGTGCCACGAGGTCGCAGCCTCCGACCTCGCCTTTGACGGAGAAACCGAGCTTTTCGAGGAAGCGTTTGACGGGGAGATAAAGTGCAGTTTCCAAGGCAGGGCTCCGGCGGCTGGGCCGCGACTCAATGCAGCGGATTTTAGCGGAAAATCGGCAAAGCGTTTGATCGCAGCGGGACGGACCGGCTATTGTGGCGCCGGGACAAGCCAAGACGGCAGGGAGAAGGGAGACCCCCCTCGCGGATCGGGACATCCGCGGGGCATATCTTCTATTGGATCGGACGAACGACGTGTTGCAGGGCCTTTACAAGTTTTCCTTCCAGACCGTGCAGGGCGCGGGCCACGGCGTGATGTTTGCTACCGAAAGCGGCCGGCTGTTCGGTGGCGATTCCGGCTCGTGCTTTACCGGGCGGTTTCACGCAGACAGTGGCGGTCTCTCCGCCGAACTTTTCATGTCGCGTTACAATCACGATCCCAAATTCGTACCGCTGTTTGCGGTCGATAATGTCATGCTCCGCTTCGAAGGCGGGCAGCACGGGGAGGAGTTCCGCTTTACCGGCGGCACCGACGCCTTGCCGGGACTGGTCTTCACCGTGGTGCTGACGCCGATCAACGATGCCGACGCACCGCCGGCCGGCCGCAACGGTCCCGACGGCATCCGTAACGGACTTTACTCACTTCGCATCGATATGCTTGATGGAATTGGCGGTGGCGCCAACGGTGTCATGGTGCTGCATGAGGGGCGGATCCGCGGCGGCGACGCGTACTTCGACTACATCGGCGCATATAGCGCGGCCAACGGCCGCTGGAAGGGCGAGCTCGTCAACCGCGAGCATACGCCGACAATGGGCGAGCGTCCGTTGTTCGGCGGCAAAGAGGTCGGCATCGGCTTTGTCGGACGCTACGACAACGACGGCGCGGAAGCCGACGCGACCGCACTCGCCGGCAAGCGCAGCATCCGCTTCAAGGCGGTATTGCGCAAGCTGGCAGAGGCGGAGGCCTAGACCCGTCCCGTCACCGGGATCAGCGCGCCGGTCACCGCGCTGGCGGCATCGCTGGCGAGGAACAGGATCACTTCGGCGAGCTCCTGCGGCGCTACCCATTTGCTGAAGTCGGATTTCGGCATGCTGGCACGGTTGGCCGCGGTATCGATGATCGAAGGCAGCACCGCATTGACGGTGATCTTGCCCTTCTGCTCGGCGGCGAGTGCCTCGGTGAGGCGGTGCACGCCGGCCTTGGAGGCCGCATAAGCGCCCATGCCGATGCCTGCCTGGATCGCGCCGAATGCCCCGACATTGACGATGCGTGGAGCAGCCGCGGTGAGAAGATGCGGAATCGCCGCGCGCGAGGCGTTCAGCGCGGTGGCGACGTTGAGTTCGTACATGCGCTGCCAGGTTTTCGGATCGCCGTCGGCGACGGTCTCGAAGGCAAAACCGCCCGCGATGTTGATCAGGGCATCGAGCCGGCCGAAAAGTGCGGCGACCTGATCGATCGCGCGCTTGGCCTGCGCGGCATCCGTGAGGTCGACGCCGCCGAGCGCGAGCCGCCGCGCAGACGGCGGGTCTTGCGCGGGCGCGTAATCGATACCGGCAACGCATGCGCCGCGCGCCAGCGCCGTTTCCGCAACCACGGCGCCAAGCGCTCCGGACGCGCCGGTCACGATGATGACCTTGTCTTTCAGCATGAGCCTGTGGGCGGGAGTGTGAGGACGCCGCACACTATGGCGGTTCAAATTTGATTTGCAATGCCGAGCATTTTCGCGGCCATATGTCTTATCAACTTAAGATAGATATATTTTAAGAGGTATATCATGGTTGACGGTTCCGCCGACGGCGATTTTCCCGCCGAGTTTCTCACTTTGAAATATCCATTGCCGAATTTTTCTGCCGCACTTCGCGGCAAGGACCCCGTGAAAATCGTTGCGATAGGTTCCTCATCGACCGCCGGCCGCGAAGACGTCGTGCCTTATCCGTCCCGGCTCGAAATGTATTTGCGCCGCAAATACGCCAATCCGCGCATCGATGTGATCAATCGCGGCAAGGGCGGTGAGGAGGCGATCGAGGAGCTACTGCGCTTCGACACCGACGTCTTCGCAGCAACCCCCTCGCTGGTGATCTGGCAGGTCGGAACCAACGCCGTGTTCCACAAATACGACCTCGATGGCGTGGCGGCCAGGATCGCCGAGGGGCTTGCCCGACTGAAAGACCAGGCGATGGATGTCGTGCTGATGGACCCGCAATACGTCACCGCGATGCTGCTCGACGACCGGGCCGACGCATCCGACCGCATGGTGGCGCTGATTGCCGGCGCGGCAGACAAGGCAAAGGTCACCGTGTTCCGGCGCTGGGCGCTGATGCGTCACTGGCACGTTCAGAACGACATCCCGTTCGAGCGCATGCTCGATCCGACCGACCCTGACAAGCTGCACCAGAGCGACTGGAGCACGCGGCGCATTTCGGTCGCGTTGTGCGAGGCGATCAGCAAGGCGCCGGCTGCATCAAGCTGATCGTGGCAGCCGACCCGTTCAAATTCGCTAAAATTTGCCGGAGTTTTGCAAGCCGACTGCAGGACGATCCAGCTATAGCTCGATGACTGTCAAGCAGGGGGCTGGAAATAACATGATGAGAACATTGCCTGACCACGGTCTGCCGCTCGTTCAACTGAAGGAGCAGCGACGGGATTTGGTCGTCGCGCTGCAGAACCGTAATGGGCCGGTCAGCGGCTGGGAGTTGATGCAGATCGCGGCAATCCAGCAGGCCATTCAGGCCTTCGAGGAGGTCATTGCCGATCTCGATGCCGAACTGGAAGCGGCGGCCTGATCGCGTTCAGGCTTCGAGATAGCGCTCTCGCAGCGCTTCGCGCTCGGCGGAGCCGATGCCGAGCCCGTCGCGCAGATAGTTGTCGAGACTGCCGTAGCCGGCCTTGATCGTCTCGAAAGCCGCAGCCAGGAAAGCCGCCTGAACCGTTCCAAGCACCTGCCGGACTTCATCAGGCAGGTCGCTGCTGACGGACGGATCGCGCCTATAAAATTGGTTGGTTAACAAATAGTCTTCCGCAATCACATCGTCGGCGACGCCGAGGGTGTGCAGGATCAGCGCGCAGGCAAAGCCAGTGCGGTCCTTGCCCGCGGTGCAATGGATCACCAGCGGTGCGCGGTCTTCCAGAAGGTGCGCAAACAGCGTGCGGTATCGTGCCGTGTTGTGCTCGACATAGCCGCGGTAGGAGTCGCGCATCACCTCCAGTGCATCGTCGGCCGTTGACGCTCGCCCGGAGTCATGGATTGCGCGCAGCGCCGCTACCACAGTCGGCTCGACCGGCAGCGAATGGGTTTCGATATCCTCGACGGCGCAAAGCGCCTCGCCGCGCTCATCCTTGCCGCGGAAATCGAAGGCGCTTCGCACGCCAAGCTGACGCAGCACGGCGACGTCAGCCGCTGTGAGGTGGCCGAGGTGATTGGAGCGGAAGATCTGGCGCCAGCGCACGGTCCGCCCGTCCTGGCCGGCATAGCCGCCGAGGTCGCGAAAATTGCTGGCGCCGGCAAGGTTCAGGTGGCGGGCAGGGGATGTGGACATTGGAATGGGCGGTTCTCGGGAATGGGCGGTTCTCGAAACGGAAGGGGCGATTGTACCGAGCAGGCGCAGCTGGTCTATACTTGCCGCCTCAGGGGGCAAACATGAATCGCCGAAAGATCACCATTCTCTGCGCGCTCGTCCTGGCTGGAACCGCGTTGATCGGGCCGCCGGCCGCGGCCCAGAAAACGATCTTCCAGACCTATCGCTGCGGCGACGGCACTGAGTTCATTGTGGGATTTTTCCAGTACGACAAGCGGGCGCACATGCAGGTGGACGGCAAGTCGGTGACGCTGCAGAAGCGGATCGCGCTGTCGGGTGCGCGCTACTCCGGCGCGGGCGTGACGCTGACGGTCAAGAAGTCGGGGACGACGCTGAAGGTCGGCAAACTGCCCGTGACAACCTGCCAATTGTCATGAAAAAGGGCCGAAACCTCATTGTTTCGACCCTTCTTTACTTGGTGTTGTGCGCCTGAAGTTTTGCGCGTGGTTTAAGCCAATGTGCTGTCGGCATCAGTGGTCACGTACCGGCTTGGCGTCTTCGATCGCCGCCTGGTGATACCAGCTGTCGCTGCACAGAGCTTCGTTCATCCGCGGGGCCGCGGCGAGGTCGGCCTTGGCGTCGCTGTAGCGGCGTCCGCCCAGCGCAGCCCTGCCACCGGCCGGGAATTGATAGATCTTTGCAGATCCCTGACTTGAATCCGTATTCAACATTTCGGTCTCTCCTTATGACTGAGACGCTGTTGCCAACATGGTGCGCCCGACTCGTTCGTGAGTGGTTACCAATCTCGATATCGTTCGTGCCCTCGGCGAACGCAACCTGATGAAGAAAAGGTCAGGGTCTGTCTAAATCGTGGGCATTCCGTCGCCTGCTTCCTGTGAGGCAGACCATGGCCGGCTAACGCGCGAGCCATGCCCCGGGTTGCGGGCAGGGTCGACTTGGGAAAGCAGGTCCCCCGGCGGCTGCCGCGGCTTTAGGCTGAAAGGATGGACGGCGCACGGCGTGCCGCCGAAAGCGGCGGATTCCCATGACTTTCCGGTCGATTTCCGTTCGCTGAATCGTGCGCCCGCCGCGCTGCTTTGTCGCAGAAAAAATCTTCACGCCGGGGTGCGGGAGCTGTGGAGGAGGCCGCGCCGCGCTGCAGCAGCTGGCATTTTAATTGCTTGGAAAGGAGGGGCGGATGGTGGCCGGGTACGCAAATGGCAGCCAATCAGCTTCGGTTTCCACCTTTCGTATCATTCAACAGAGAGGCTCTATGACCAAGTACAAGCTCGAGTATATCTGGCTCGACGGGTATACGCCGACACCGAACCTGCGCGGCAAGACGCAGATCAAGGAATTCGCATCGTTCCCGACGCTCGAACAGCTTCCGCTGTGGGGTTTTGACGGTTCTTCGACGATGCAGGCTGAAGGCCACAGCTCCGATTGCGTGCTGAAGCCCGTCGCCATCTATCCGGACGCCGCGCGCGAGAACGGTGCGCTGGTGATGTGCGAAGTCATGATGCCCGACGGCAAGACCCCGCACGCCTCCAACAAGCGCGCCACCATCCTCGACGACGCCGGCGCCTGGTTCGGCTTCGAGCAGGAATACTTCTTCTACAAGGACGGCCGCCCGCTCGGCTTCCCGACATCAGGTTATCCGGCGCCGCAGGGCCCGTACTACACGGGCGTCGGCTACTCGAACGTCGGCGACGTCGCCCGCAAGATCGTGGAGGAACATCTCAACCTCTGCCTCGCGGCCGGCATCAACCACGAGGGCATCAACGCCGAAGTGGCAAAGGGCCAGTGGGAATTCCAGATTTTCGGCAAGGGCTCCAAGACCGCTGCCGACCAGATGTGGATGGCCCGCTACCTGATGCTGCGCCTCACCGAGAGCTACGGCATCGATATCGAATTCCACTGCAAGCCGCTCGGCGACACCGACTGGAACGGTTCGGGCATGCACGCCAATTTCTCGACTACCTACATGCGCGAAGTCGGCGGCAAGGAATACTTCGAGAAGCTGATGGCGGCCTTTGAGAAGAATATCGTGGACCACATCGCCGTCTACGGTCCGGATAACGACAAGCGCCTGACCGGCAAGCACGAGACCGCGCCCTGGAATAAGTTCAGCTATGGCCTGGCCGACCGCGGCGCTTCGATCCGCGTGCCGCACTCGTTCATGAACAACGGCTACAAGGGCTATCTGGAAGACCGTCGCCCGAACTCGCAAGGCGACCCCTACCAGATCGCTTCGCAGATCCTGAAGACGATCGCCGAAGTTCCGACCGCGTCCAAGTCGGCGGCGGCCTAAGAACGGCGAAACGACCCGGGGCGGGGGCGTCCGGGCCGCGAAAAACGATCCGCTGAGGTGGCTGCCTCGGCGGATCGTTGCGTTTTATGACAGTGCAAGGCCGTTCCCCCTCGGGCATAACCGCGCTATGTACGGTTGCGCCGGAGCATGATCCGGAAAAGTGTGAAGCGGTTTTCCCTCGCGACAAACGCGTAGCGTTTGCGCGGAGATCATGCTCAAACAATGAGCTGAAGCGCGATCATGATCGCGCTTTGGGATTGCCGGGGACACGGCAGGTGTTTGCGGGATTTTATACGGTCAGGTTTCAGCTCAACGAGGCGGCGGGCCGCAGCGTGATGTATGCGCATGGCGGCAAGCTCTTGGGCGGCAACTCCGCTTTTGCCCATATCGGCTCCTATGAGGAGACCGGCGAGGGGATCGACATCGAGGTCAAGACCGTCCGCCACAATCCCGATCCGAACTACCGCGCGATGGCCGGTACCGACGAGGCGACGCTCATCGCCACGGGTCGGGCGGACGGCGAACGCTTTCGTTTCAAGGGGGCGCTGAAGGAACTCCCGGGCGCCGTGTTCCAGTCGGTGATGACGCCGGTCGAGGAGGCGGCGGTACCGATCGCCGGCGGCGTAGGCGAGGGCGGCATCGCCAACGGCCTCTATTCAATCCACATCCGCATGCTCGACGGAGTTGAAGGCGGGCTGACCGGCGTCATGTTGGTCAACGATGGCCGCATCCTCGGCGGCGATGCCTCGTTCTACTATCTCGGTACCTACACTTCGGAGAACGGCCGCTGGAAGGGACAGATCCTGAACCAGGAGCATACGCCTGCCATGGGAGAGAACCCGATCTTCGGCGGCCATGAGGTCGGTATCGGATTTTCCGGCACCTGCGACGAGCAGGGGGCGCTGCTGGAGGCTACCGCACTTGCCGGCAAGCGTAGCCTGCGCCTCACCGCGGTGCTCAAGCTGATGCGCCGGGCGTGACGCGATGGACACCGTCCGCGTGCTCTCGACACTGGCCGTGAAGGGCGCATTCAGGGAGCTTGCAACCCAATTCGAGGCCGCAAGCGGCCTGCGCGTCGATGCGGATTTTGCGCCGACGGTGGCGTTGCTCGAGCGTCTGCGAGGCGGTGAGGCGGCGGACGTTGTGATCCTGACCCGCGAGGGGCTGGATGAAATGGCCGGCGAGCGTCGCGTGGCCGCGGCAAGCTGCGTCGATCTCGCACGTTCCTACGTCGGCATTGCCGTCAAAGCGGGCCGCGCGCATCCGGACATCTCGAGCGAGGCTGCGCTGCGCACCACGCTTCTGCGGGCACGCGCGGTTGCCTATTCGCGCATCGGCGCCAGCGGCATCCTGTTTGCCGAACTGATCGTGCGGCTCGGGATCGCCCACGATATCAATGCGCATGCCGTCATCATTCCGTCAGGCCTGACCGCCGAGCGTGTCGTGGCCGACGAAGCCGATCTCGCCATCCAGCAGATCAGCGAACTGAAGCAGGTGGCCGGCATCGAAGTCGTCGGCGAAATTCCGCGTGAACTTCAAGTCCCGTCCGTCTTCTCCGCTGGCCGGATGACGGCCTGCAGCAAGACGCCTCAATCGGAGCAACTGCTCGAATTCCTGCGCTCGCCTGCAGCCAGTTCGTTGTTGCGCGAGGCCGGGCTGGAGCCGTGAATTTTGCCGGCCTCAAGCGAGCCGTCCCAGTGCTGCGCTAGAGGTCTCGGGACGCAGACATCCCAGCGCCGGACAAGGCATGCGTTCTTGCTAATAATCAATCAAAGATTGTATGCTGCGTGGATTGTTTCACGGGAGGGGAATTTGACATGGCGAAAAAATCAAAAGCCGGAAAAACTTCATTTCATGCGGTTGTCGAAAAAGTCCAACGTAACACCATTACCGACAAGGAGTTCTCGGAACTATTTTGTCGCGCAGCCAAATCCATCAAGCCCGTTTGATTTCACCATCGGCCTGAACAGCGCATCTGTCGATATTGCGGGTGTCGAAAAATCGAGCAGGCTGGCCGACGCGCTGGCGCACGATGCTGCGATCGGCCGCGATCCGCAAGTCCGCGCCGCCGCCCCGCCCAAAGCGTTTCAACGCAAGTCGCCGATCGTTGCCGAGGGCGATTCATGGTTTCGGCTGCCGCCATTGATCATGCCGCCAACGTTGATCGACCTGTTGCAGCAGGTCGAAGGCTATCGCATCGACAACATGGGGCACTGGGGCGATACGCTCGCCGACATGATTCTGGCAGGGCAATTCTGGCCTTCGTTGATCTCAGGACAGTCCGACACGTTTCTGTTTTCGGGCGGCGGTAACGACGTGCTCGGCGGTGTCGGCGGAATTGCACGATTTCTGAACCTCTTCGACGTGGATCATGCCAAGCCTTCCGATGCGGCGTATTATGTCAAACAGGAATTCTACGATAATCTGAAGCTTATCGTTCAGAACTACGAGTTGCTGATCCAGCGCGTGCATGTGCGCGCACCGCACGTAATCATGCTTGGGCATGGCTACGACTATGTGATTCCTCGCAGCGCCGGGCCATGGATCGGAACAGGCATGATGTTCGTTGGCCTCGACCCCACTTTTCGGTCTGACCTATGCCAGGCAATCATCCGGATCATGATCGATGCCTTTAACAATGCCCTGGCGGGGTTGGCGACAACCTATTCCAACTATCGGCACGTGGATTTGCGCGGCGCGATCGGCAAGAACCAGTGGCGCGACGAATTGCATCCGACCGCGGATGGCGCCGCAAAGACCGCGGCGCGATTCGACAAGGCGCTGGGCAAGTTGCCGAAATCCGATACGTTTACGTCACCGCTGATAGCATCGCGTGCGATGTTCAGGCGGGCGGCTTGACCGAGCGATCGGGCTCCGTTCTGCCGATGCCCTTCGCCAGCCCGGATCCGGCGCCGAAATGGCGTTGGCCCCGTCTGGAGTCTTGAATTTTCCAAGGCTCCGACGCAACCTCAGTCGCATGAGGAGACGATTTCCTACTCTCGCAATCGTTGCCGCCGCGGCCGTGGCGACGGCTGCCATATTTTCTGTCTTGTTGTCTGTCCTGTCACCTTTCCTGGCGCAGGCGCAATCGGCCGATCTCGTGCTGTGCGATCGCCTGGCTGCCGATCCCTCCGATCCCGACAAACCGGCAGACGTCAAGGGCGTGAACGAGGTCGCCGCAGCCGACATCGCCACCGCCATCAAATATTGCGGCGTCGCTGCAAAATCATCGCGGCGGGCGATGTACCAGCTCGGTCGCGCCGAGGCCGCCAGGGGCCAGACGCCCGAGGCCATGGCTGCCTGGCGCAAGGCTGCCGACAAGGGTTCGACATCGGCCATGGTCGAACTCGGCGTCGCCTACGGCACTGGCACGGGTGTTGCGAAGGACGAAGCGCAGGCGCGAAAGCTGTTTGAGCGTGCGGCTGAGGCCGGCAATCCACGTGGTGTTTCCAATCTGGTGGCGCTTGGCGGCGGTGCCGCCCGCACGGATAGCGCACAGTCGCGCGAGTTGCTTGGTCGCGCAGCGGCGACCAATGCGGAGGCGCAGTATCAGCTGGGCATGATGCTGTCCGAAGGGACTGGCGGTGAGAAGGACGATATTTCCGCGCGCGCCATGTTCGAGAAGGCGGCCGCGCAAAATCACCCGGCCGCGCTTGAGCGCATGGGCGCATTCGCAGCCGAAGGCCGCGGCGGTCCCAAGGATGGCGATGCCGCGAAGGCCTATTATGAGCGTGCGGCCGCGCTCGGCGACCAGGACGCGAAGAAGGCGTTGGAAAAATTGCGCTGCCCCTATGCCATCAAGGACAAGCGCGGCAACCTGGTGACCAACCTTTGCTTCTGAGTCCCTCGTCGCGCTATTTGTAATAATAGGCGACGTCGTTGGTGGCCTGCAGGTAGGTGCCTTCGCGAAAGTCCGGATAGTCTTTCCGCGCCAGTGCCACAGCGTGCACGCAGCGCTGCCAGTACTCGGCGGTCGTTTGCTGCTCGAAATGTCTGAAGCAGGCATCTTCGAATTTCACGGCTGTGACGATCGCTTCTCTGATCGCGCTTTCGTCCGCGCGCGGATGTGCGCGCTTCAAATGGCTGAAGGCAGGGCCGTCCTGAGCGTGGTTGCGATCGTCGCGATACTTTGCTGAAAACTGCTCCGGCGTCAGCGTCCGGTTGATGCGAATCTCCTCGGCAGTAGGCCGGCCCTCCAGCGTGTCCAGCCGGTAGCGCTGCCGCCACAGCGCATAGGCTGCGTCAAGCAACGGCAGCGGTGCCGCGTCGGCAATGATGCCCGCAACCTCGGTTGCGATCTTCGCAACCTCGGTTGCGATCTTTTTCGCAACCTCGGTTGCGGCCTTTTCCTCTGACATGTCGGTTTGGTCGATCCGGTCCCGCGTTCGGTTCGATGACGGAGGTAGGGGAACTCCGCTGTGCGACGCTTGTTGGTGAGGGCCACCCATGAGGCGCATCATGATCCGCAAGCTCAAATCCGGCGAGTACCGGCTCTATTCGCGCAAGACGAATCCGAAAACCGGCAGGCGCCGTAATCTCGGCACCTTCAGAACGCGCGCGGCGGCTGAGAAGCACGAGCGCGAGGTGCAATATTTCAAGCGGCATTAGGCCCGCCCGGCTCACTCCCTGATCAAGACGACGCCGGCGATCACCAGCGCAACGCCCGCAAGGCGCGAAATCGAGACCGGATGCTGTGCGAGCCCGAATGCGCCGAAATGATCCATGATCACGGCAGCCGACATCTGCCCGGCGACGACCAGTGCCAGAAGCGTGGCCGCTCCCAGCGGCGGCAGCAGCAGGATCACCAGCAGGATGAAGACCCCGCCCAGGATTCCGCCGCTCCATGCCCACCATGGCGTCGCCGCCACCAGCTTCCATGACGGGAGCTGTTCGCGCAGCACCACCAGCACGACGATCATGGTCAAGAGGCCGCCGAGGTAGCTGACGAATCCGGCCCATGCCGGAGATTGCAGGGCGGTTCGCAAGCCTCCGTTGAGGACCTGCTGAACGGCGACGCTGATGCCGGCGCCGAGCGCCGCAAGGTAGAGCAGGACGGTTTGCACGGGGAATCTCCGAAGTGGCGATGATCCGGGCAGTATTGTCCCTCCTTTGCGCTTGGCAAGCATCGGCGGCGTTCCATGCGGCAGTTGGGCCTTCCACTGGCGCGCCACATGGACTAAGAGGCCGCAACTCCCTGTCTGTCCCAGCGCAAATGATCCGTCTCGATAACGTCTCCAAGCAAGTCGGCCACCAGATCCTCTTCATCGAAGCCTCCGCCGCCCTGCTGCGGGGCGAGAAGATTGGCCTGGTTGGACCCAATGGCGCCGGCAAGACCACGCTGTTCCGCATGATTGCCGGCGAGGAGCTGCCTGACGAAGGCCAGGTCGCGGCCGATCGCGGCATTTCCATCGGCTATTTCAGCCAGGACGTCGGCGAGATGGCCGGCCGCAGCGCCGTGGCCGAGGTGATGGACGGCGCCGGTCCCGTCAGCGTCGTTGCCAGCGAATTGAAGCAGCTCGAGACGGCAATGGCCGATCCCGAGCAGGAAGCCGAGATGGAGGACATCATCGCGCGCTACGGCGAGGTACAAGCGCGCTTCGAGGAGCTCGACGGCTACGCGCTGGAGGGTCGCGCGCGGGAAGCACTCGCCGGCCTCGGTTTCAGCCAGGAGATGATGGACGGCGACGTCGGCAAACTCTCGGGCGGCTGGAAGATGCGCGTGGCGCTGGCGCGTATTCTGCTGATGCGGCCGGACGTGATGTTACTGGACGAGCCGAGCAACCATCTCGATCTGGAAAGCCTGATCTGGCTGGAGCAGTTCCTGAGAGGCTATGAGGGCGCGCTGTTGATGACCTCGCACGACCGCGAGTTCATGAACCGTATCGCCAACAAGATCGTCGAGATCGACGGCGGCTCGCTCACGACCTTTTCCGGCGACTACGAATTCTACGCCCAGCAGCGTGCGCTGAACGACAAGCAGCAGCAGGCGCAGTTCGAGCGGCAGCAAGCGATGCTGGCCAAGGAGATCAAGTTCATCGAGCGCTTCAAGGCGCGCGCTTCCCATGCCGCACAGGTGCAGAGCCGGGTCAAGAAGCTGGAGAAGATCGAGCGCGTCGAGCCGCCGAGGCGGCGCCAGACCGTGGCATTCGAATTCCAGCCGGCGCCGCGTTCGGGCGAGGATGTCGCGAGCCTGAAGAACGTGCACAAGGGCTACGGCAGCCGCCGCATCTATGCGGGCTTCGACTTCATGATCCGGCGGCGCGAGCGCTGGTGCGTGATGGGCGTCAACGGCGCCGGCAAGTCGACGCTGCTGAAACTCGTCGCCGGTTCGACCGAGCCCGATGTCGGCACGGTAACGGTCGGCGGCAGCGTCAAGATGGGCTACTTCGCGCAGCACGCCATGGACCTGCTCGAGGGCGAGCGCACGGTGTTTCAGTCGCTGGAGGATTCCTTCCCGCAAGCGGGGCAGGGCAGCCTGCGGGCCCTTGCCGGCTGTTTCGGTTTCTCGGGCGACGACGTCGAGAAAAAGTGTCGCGTGCTGTCGGGCGGCGAGAAGGCGCGGCTCGTGATGGCGAGGATGCTGTTCGATCCTCCGAATTTCCTGGTGCTGGACGAGCCGACCAACCATCTGGACATCGCGACCAAGGAAATGCTGATCAATGCGCTCGCCGAGTTCGAGGGCACCATGCTGTTCGTCTCGCACGACCGGCATTTCCTCGCAGCCCTCTCCAACCGCGTGCTGGAGCTGACGCCGGAAGGCATCCACCAATATGGCGGCGGCTACACCGAATACGTTGCCCGCACCGGCCAGGAGGCGCCGGGCTTGCGGAGCTAGCCGTGATGGTGGCTTGAGGCCGCAACGCTGCGACACTCCGAACGGCTGGACCTAACGACCGCGAGTAGCGCGAGCATCTTCTGATGATGGGATCGCTCCTTGGCCGGGTTTGCCGGCACGGGGCGGGAACTGGTATGTCGACGCCGATCAAGACCGGCCGGCCGAGCTGACGCGCTGCTGCGACGAATGCTGGATCAACCAGTGCGGGAATCCATTTCGCTTCCCTGGCACAATCTCTGATTTAGCTTGTTGACGAGCTCTCAGAGAAACTCCCCAAAACATCTTGCACGCGCACCTCGAACGTTGTTATGGTGTTTCAATTATTACGAGTGTTTCTTCTTTGAATAATTGAACACACGCACTGCTAGAGTTATTTTTCTTGAAGCGTGCTGGCGTTTTTTTTAGGCTGTGTGAGGGTCGTGTGCGCGAAGAGTGCAACAATTCGGCCTCATCGTTGCTGCCGGGCATTTTGACCAAGGGCGGCCGAGTGTGCGGACACCGATGCTGGGATGTGCTGGTGGTCGGAAACGGCCCGGCCGGTTTCCGACTGGCGGCGCAGCTCGCCGATGCCGGCCAGTCGGTCCTGTGTGTCGGAAGAGATCGCAGGCCGAGGGACCTTCTGGAGACGTTGCCGCCCGATACGCTCGCGCGAGTTACATCGCCAACCGCGGTTAGCCCGTGTTTCGAGCGGACTTCGAGGTGGGGCAGCGCCGTCGGCATCGTGAGAGACCCAATACTCGATCCCGGCGGGTCTCACCGGCTGGTCGACCGTGACAGGTTCGACGCGGGTTTGGGTCGTCACGCCAGCGCCTGTGGTGCCTGCATCGTCCATGGTGCCGTTGGGCGCATCACGCGCGCTGACAACATTTGGTCTGTCGAGGTCGACGGTTCGCTGCTCAACGCGCGATTGCTCGTCGATGCAACGGGTCGCGCGAGCCATGTCGCCCGGCAGATTGGAGTTCGCCGCGTTTGGCTCGACCGGCTTACCGGCGTGGCGAATTCGTTCGTCGTGCCCGGGCGCAGGCCACATGCCGTGGACATCATCGCCGCTCCCGGAGGTTGGTGGTACGCCGGTCCGTCCATCTGCGGCGACAGCATCGCCATCTTCTTCACTGATCCGGATCTTTCGGAGTTCCAGGCCGCGCGTTGCGGTGGGCTGGCCGCGCTCGCCCGCCAGTCGACTGCTCTGGATGGTTGGGTTTTTGACGGAAGCAAACGGTACTACGCGGCTGCCTCCGGTTGGCTCCGGCAATTCTCCGGACCCGGCTGGTTGGCGATCGGTGATGCCGCAATGTGCCTTGATCCGTTGTCGGCCAGCGGAGTCACGCATGCGCTGGAGACGGCCGATTTGGCCGCCGCGGCCTGGTTGGCCGGAGATTTGTACGGATATCACCTCGCACTGTTGTCGCAACTGCAGGGATATCTCAGCGCTCGGGCGAACGTTTATGGGCGGGAAACCGGATTTCGACGACATCGGTTCTGGGCCCGGCGGAACTCGGAGATGACCCACCACGCAAGCTGAAGAGGGAACGGCAATGGCCAACAAGGACGTCGTACTCTGTCGCATACATCCCGGAATCGGAATTGCGCGCGTGGGGGATAGTCCGCTGGACTATTTCATCGGGCCGGAGACCCCGGGGCTCACGCCAGCGTTCAACATGGCGTTCAAGGATGGCAACGGAAGGATAAGGAGACAGGCGGCGCGCTTTCGCGTCTTTGGCTTGAATGCCGCCGGCGAAGTCATCCAGGAAATGACGGCGTCTGACAACGTAACCTTGCAATGGACAGTCGCCGTCGCCAATCGAAAGGCGTCTGGCGTGCGCTTCAGTGGGGTGCGCCACGATATGCGCCCGTGGGACAAGCCGGACGATGAATCCCAGCTGCGAAACCGCTCCGAGAAGGATCGGACCAAGCTTGATATCGTCCCAACGCCTCGAACAATTTCGGGAGCCGACGTCTCGGGTAAGCAGTTCGCATTCACCGATGGCTCGTTTTACGGTACCGCCGTCTATCTCGGAGAATTACGCACCGACACGGCGGGACGATTGCTCGTCCTCGGCGGGCATGGCGTATCTGCCTCGAGGGCGGGTGCAAGGCCGTTGACGCAATATGCTGACAACGACGGCTGGCATGACGACACCTGCGATGGTCCTGTAAGCGTCCGCGTAACCGTCGAGGGTCGGGATATCCCGGTCGAAAGCCCGTCCTGGTTGCTCGTCGGGCCGCCAAAATTTGCGCCCTTCGTTCGCAATGTCGTTCCTCTCTACGACGTCATGGCGGAAGCGGCAGGCCTTACGGCACCCGCCAAGCTGTCGTTCACCGATCACATTTTTCCGCATTTTGCGGCATTTGCCGACCAGCAATGGGTAAACGCCATGTCCCATCGCGGTCATGGTCCGCAAAAGGCGGCGAATTTTCGCGATCCCCAGGTCATCGAAAGGCTCAACGACAACTCGGCGGCCAATGCCGCGTACCGGGCGGCAGCCTTTGCTCGTATTCGTGAGCCGGGCTCAACCGACCCGAAGCAGGCCTCCTACAACTACATGCCGATCCTTTCCGGCGATGAAGGCGACTGCGCCGTCGGCGCCCCCAGCAGATGGCTGTCACTTCCGAAAACGACCTACGAGATATTCAAGCGGTGGAAGGACGGCGACTTCGACAATGACTGGCCCGGCGCGCCGCCGACACCGACAGCTCTGGAGGCCCTTCCGATTGGAGATCAGCCGGCCGCGCTGGATAAGGCGGCGCTCGAGCCGTGCGTCGGAGGGCCGTTCTTCCCGGGCATCGAAATCACCTATTACTGCCGCTTCGCCGATCTTTACGCAAAACCGTTCCGCTTCGATGCGAGCAAGCTGAAGCCCGGCATGGTCACGCAGAGGATGGCGGTGCCCTGGCAGGCCGACTTCTTTGAATGTCAGGTTCATTGGTGGCCCGCTCAACGGCCCGACGATGTCCTTAATGAGAACTCGTATCGCAGGGCTCTCGGTCAATTTCCCGAGGATGCCCGCGAGCAGCGACTGGCGCAGGCCACGTCCGACCGCATCCGTTGGGATCGAGGCATCGGCGACCGCTGGGTCGATCCCGAAACCAACCCACCGCCAGGCGCAAGACCGGTGGCGCCGGGCGACAACGATATGGTTGAGAAGTGGAAGACGCTCGGGTTTGTTACGCCGGTCCGGACGGATTTTGGCGAGATACTGCAGGTCGAAGTCGGGCGCAGCCAGTACGATGGGCTCGGCGACCGCGATTACTTCTTCTACATGCTCAACATCGAATCCTATCCCGACTTCCTGCCGAAAGCCCGGCAGATTGCCGAAGGATTCCTCGATAGCGCCCGCCGCTTGCTGGCCGATCCGACGCCCGGTGCGATCGACGACATGTACCGATACTTTCCCTATTCGAAGGATGCTTTCCAGCAACGGCTTGATGAGATTTACGCGTTCTATCAGGCCTATGCGGCATACGATCCGCTTGAGGACGAAACGCCCTTCAAGACCCGCGATGACATGGTCGAACGGATCCGGCAATTCGCGCCGCTGAACCAGCTCGATGGCGCGTGGGTGCGCAACATCGGGCGCGCCGGCCCGATCGACCAGGTCGGTGCACTCCTGTTCTCCGTATGGATGGACGAAGTCGGCGACGGCAACCCGGATCAAAATCACGCCAATCTGTACACCCGCCTCATGCAGACGGTCGGGATCCAGCTGCCTCCCATCAATACGACCGATTATGCCTATGACGCGAGATTTCTTGATTCCGCGTTCACCGTCCCGCTGTTCGAACTGGCGATTTCGCAGTTCACCGATACCTACTATCCCGAAATAATCGGCATGACGCTGCAGCTCGAGTGGGAGGTGCTCGCGCTGTGGCCAACCGTGAAGCTGCTGCGCAATTTCAACATCGATTCGCATTTCTACGAGCTGCACATAGGCATCGATAACGCCGCGAATGGCCACGGGGCGAAGGCGCGCGATGCCGTCATTCGTTTCCTTGACGAGGCGTACCGGCGTGGCGGCGACGCCGAGGTGCAGTCGGTATGGCGTCGCATCTGGACCGGCTATGTCGCGTTCGCCACAACCGGCACTCTCGGTGCAGACCTCCGGGACTTGCTGGAGCAGCGCAGGACGCAATTCGCGGGGGCGGCCGACCGGATCGACGCGATCATTGCCGCGAAGAAGAAATACGGCAGCCTGAACCACGGGAATCGGAAGGCTGACGGCCAGTTGATCAACGATCTGTTCGAGGACCCGCTGGCATTCAGGCATGCGCTGGTTGATGGCGGCTACATCGTGCCGGGCCATCCAGAGCAAAGTTCGTTCTTCAAGGTGACGAGCTTCGACGGGCCGATGTACAAGGTGTTCACCGATGATGAGCTAAACGCCTTCATGGTGTGGACGTTCTCGCTGGGCGCCGACGTGAAGCCGCCGCCGGCGACCCCTGACATCGCAACGCTGATGGCCGCGTGCATCGATCACTTCCGTCCCATCCAGGACGGAACGCCGACACATGCGGCGTTGCAGTTGCGAGGCGAGGATCCGGCCAATCCCGGCATGTTCATCACTCAATCCATCGATGCGTGGTTCGACGAACCGACCCGGCGCTTCATGGCCGCGCTTGCGGACCCCGCGAACAAATTGATCGTTCCGGGTTCGACGGCCAAGAGCGCGTTTGTGACCAAGTATCTGTCGGGCGGAAATTCCATGAGTGTCGCCCTCGATCGCATCGCGCCCAATACCGGTGGCAAGTCGTGGAAGCAGGTCGTTCTGGACTGGATTTCCGGCGGCTGTCCTTTGCCGCAACAGCAGCGCACTCGTTCCCTGGATCCGGCGCGCGGGCCCGCCCGGCGTCTTCCACTGACGGCATCGTCCGCGGAAGAGGATAGGCATCCACGAGGCCGGATACAGGGAATGGGAACGGTGCATTAACAGGGAGAGTGAATATGTGCGAAAAATGCAAGACGCAAAACCGTGCTTCCGATGGCGATAGTGACTTGCGCGTTGTGGTCGACAGATTGGCGAAAAAGCAGGAAGAACTGGCGGACGTCCTGCAGCGCTTCATGAACGGAATGGCTGAAACAAGTGGCCCGACGCGAGCGGCTACGGCCGAGGCGGACCGCTCCACGCTCGTCCGAGCGCTCTCTCGCGTGACGGCGCGCATCGTGGGGGGCCACCCCACCACGGGCTTCCCGAATTGCTGCCTGATCGGTCGCCGCAACCCCAACGGAGCCATCGACTGGTTTTGCACCGGCGTTCTGATTCATCCAAGCATCGTGCTTACGGCGGGGCACTGTTTCATTCAGACCCGGCAGGCAAACGTCGTTGCCCTGAATGCGTCGGATCAAAACCAGCTGCAGAACGCTGAATTGATCAATATCAGACGCATGGCTGTGCACCCGCGGTATCAGCAGACCCACAAACTGTCTGATATGTCGGTGGCGATCCTGCGGAAGGCTGCAACCACAGCACCGGTTTCGGTTGCAAGTACCGCGGAGTTGAACGGGGCTTCCAGAGTGACCCTCGTCGGATTCGGCAATGACGACATCCACAGCACCCGGGGATTGGTGTCAAGCGGGAGGTCGAGGTGGACATGGTAAGCATCCGACGTGCCGCCGCAGACGATCTCGATGCAGACGAGCAGAAGTTCGGATACGAATCCGACCTTGAGTTTGTTGCGGGCGGCCGCGGGTTCGATACTTGCAACGGCGACAGCGGTGGTCCGGTTTACATCTCTGTCGGTGGCGCCACCAAGGTGGCCGGTCTCACCTCGCGTGCAACGGATGACGCGGTAAATCCCTGCGGAGATGGCGGAATTTACACGCGAATTGACGCAAATTTCGATTTCGTGCGCCAGATCGCAAACGATGCCGGTATTCAGCTTCCGTAGCTCCATGGCGGAATCAGTTGTCCGGGAGGCGGTCGACGTCTCCCGGATCCGGCATTTTTTGACTGACGCAAGCGCCGTCGCGCCTTGAGAAGTGGCG
>CAWFLW010000019.1:0-63447 GCA_963816655.1 uncultured Alphaproteobacteria bacterium
AGCTGTCATAGACTTTGACGACCTGACGGCGCTGAGACCAGACGCTCCTGGTCTCCGCAGAGAATGGCAGTACGGCCCGCAGCGGGGCCACCCGCAATCCGATCAGCAAGGCAAGGAACAGTCCAAGTGAGATCCAGACCTGGTCGCGACCGCCGGACAAGGCACGAAAGACCGGCGGATAAGCAGGCCGATCACCACGCGCGAAACCGCGCTCCATGGCCGGCTGTCGAGCCTGACCATAAATCCTGACCGATCACCGTGAGGATCGCGAAGGCCAACGCAGAGAAAAAAGCTCAGGCGCGGATGGCTCAGTTTGCCACGCGTGTTTGAGCTCGGCTATGTCTTTCCTACGAAGCGGGGGCATCTCTACTTCCAACGCCGGCGCTTGTCGCTGGCCGCGATCAACTCTTTTCGCTACCGCATTCTGTTAGCAGCGCGCGCCGCCGCTGCCGCTGGCAGGAATTGTCCGGGAATGCGATTTGCATTTTTCGGGTCGCTTTCACGGCGACGTCGAGCGACGGTTCACGTCACTCGTGCTGAAATAACAGTCGTGGCCAATTCGCTTCGGCAAGAAAGCCAAGGGGATATTCCCGCGATGCGGTCCCTGTGCCGATCGCCATGACGCTCGTCTTGGTCATTTTGGAATTAACAATTTGAGAGTGGGTGGCCCCGCCTACTAGGGGGAGTACTGTTGCTGCCGCCATGGGGCGCGATGCACGGTTGCTCGATAAATTGGTTGGCGCGCGGTCCCGGCGTTGCCCCTTCGCAACGGCGGGTGAGAAAATCGAACTGCGTTCGCCTTCGCCAATTGCTGACACAATTGTGGCTCTGTTGCTTGACGCTGATTTTTGGCTGTTGCGAGAATGGCGACTGAGCCGGGGACAGCGATTAAGTGGGGTCTCTCAAAACGAGGCGAGGTATGTGTCGGGCCCCACGCTTAAAAAGGGGAGAAGTCTATGCTTCTTAGGGCCCTCTTGCATATCGCGCTGCGTCCGCCCCTGTTTGTGACGTTCGCATCCGCCCAACCGCACAAAAACCGCATTAACGGTCAGTGCGGACCAACGAACGGAGTTGCTACTACCACCACACGGAGTTCAGGACTGTGCAGCGCGGGCACGGCATCGACGGTTAGCGGAACTGGACCCGGACTTGGAGATGCATCGGCAGTCGCGGCGGCAGCACGGCGAACTGCTCGGCGCCCGTTGCCACGGTGGTCAATGGTGCGTGTGGTCCGGCGAATGGTACGCCGACCTCATCCGCGCCGACGAGCGGGCTGTGCAGTGCAGGTAATCCTTCTTCTGTAAGCGGGACAGGCCCTTGGGCGTGGACCTGTAACGGTAGTACCAATGGTGGAACGACGGCGAGCAGCGCAGGTACGGCCGGAACCATAATGGGCACTGGTCCGTGGAATTGGCTTTGCAATGGGAGTGGAGGGGGTACCAACGCGAGTTGCTCCGCGTTGCTTGCATCGTCGGGCGCTCAACTTTTGCCACCAGATCGGGTGACAAAGTGGCAACTGGGACTGATGTCGCAAGGTGGCGTACCAAACCGCACCACGATCTGTGCAACGCGTTCGCCGCTGGGTGGGGGGCGAGTTGATAGGCCAACATTCATTCAGTGATCGATCCTGTCCATGGGCAGTCTGCTAGTGTCTGCAGGCACCTTCATCATCAATGGCGGCAACGTTGAATTTATCAACAAGGGCGTGACGATGCGCGGTGCCGGTCCCGGCCCGACTATTCTCTCAAAAACGAACGGCGCAACGCGGAACAGCTACTTTCCTGGTTCCAATCCATCGCCCCTTGTGATTATTGGTCCTGGCCGGTTGTCGAACGGGTTTGGTAATTCCGTGAATCTTTCTGCCGATGCTGCCAGGGCGCCTATTCCGTGACCGTCGCTAACGCCACGGGCTTCGCGCCAGGGCAGTTCGTGTTGCTCGATGAGGCGTCGCGCGCCGGTTGGCAAACTGACCCGCAAGGGCAGGGGCAAGTTTGGGCAGCACCGGATTGGCGCGTGGTTTGGCGAAAGCACAATCCACCAGCTAATGGCGATGACTTCGGGTCGAATGAATACCCCTATACACCGGGGAGCGCAGGTGGATGGTTCTCTAGGCTTGATCGGCCCACTAATGAGATAAAGCAGATTGCCTCCGTTTCTGGGTCCACCATCACCTTCACCACGCCCATCCACATCTCTTACCGGGTCAGTAATACTGCGCAACTTTCGAGGTCCGGTGACCAATTTGTAGTTGGCGCCGGACTTGAAGGCCTGACGGTTCGAGGCGGTGATGACAGCAACATCACGTTCTCTGCTACCGCCATGTCCTGGGCCAAGAACGTGGAGAGCACGGCATGGCTCGGTGAGGGATTTAGAGTTAACGACGCTTTCCGTGTAGAACTGCGCGAGTTCTATGTACACGATGCGGTTTGGCCAGTACCGGGTGGCGGTGGTTATGCCATCAGCTTGGGGTGGGGCTCGTCCGAGATATTGATTGAGAACGGCATTTCAGTTCGCGCCAATAAAGTGATGGTGGCGCGCTCGGCTGGCACCGGTTCGGTGGTTGGCTACAACGACATGGACATGGGCTACATCGGTGGGGGAGGTTGGGTCGAGATCGGCTTGAACGGCAGCCACATGGTTGGTCCTCACCACATACTCTTCGAGGGCAACTATGCCTTCAACGCCGATAGCGATGATACCCACGGCGGCAGTATCTACCACACGTTCTTCCGCAATCACTTGCGTGGCATCCGGGCACCGTTTACTGATCAGACGACCGGGAACACGATCAATGACGCCACTCAAGGTAATGGTCCCGCCCGTGCGGCCGGATTGATGGCAATCTCCTACTGGATGTCGTTCATCGGCAACGTACTCGGTGCGCCCAATCAGATGAGCGGGTGGTCGTACGAAGGGGCGTTCCCTAACGACGGCAAGTTTATCTGGATGTTGGGGTGGAGGCAGTCAACCCCTACGGGGTGGACTTATTTGTGAAGGCATCGGCGATCCGCCATGGCAACTACGACTACCTGAACAACGCGGCAACGTGGGACCCCACAATCAGCAACCGCACACTGCCGAACTCACTGTACCTGTCGCAGGCCCCCGCCTTCTTTAGTGCTGGGCGTGGCTACACGTGGCCTTGGGTTAACCCAACGGGTACGCCGCAGCTGCAGACGCTGCCGGCCAAGGCACGCTATGACGCCGGGACGCCATTCGTTCAGCCATGAAGCCCACGCCCTAACATTCTCGGCCTGCACCTCGTGGGTGGGAGTGAGCTTGGACCTATCATCAACATCGCGGCGCCGGAGGAGGCTTGAGAGTGTGGGGTCGTCTTTATGGATTTTCGATGAGGTCGGATGAGATTTTCCGATCCCAAGGTTGAGGTCAAGAACGCACTCACCCGCCAAGTGCGCCGAAATGCGGTGTGCTCGGTCGAGGCGCGCGGCAATGCGCTAATTGCTTTGGTTGATGTGGTTCTGTGCGCCGAGGCGCCGCGCCCCAACTCGCGCCGAGATCGATCAGCATCGGCGCGAAGCCGACCAGCGTCAGCACGACGGCCACAAGGCCTAATCATGGGGGCTGAGAATGCGATCAAGAAGGATAGTCGACGCTAGCTGAACGAAGATGTTGGCACCGCGCGCAAGGACAAAAATGACGCCGCCGTGCAACGACGCCCGGCCAAGGCGTGCATAGTCCTTGTTCGCCTTAAAATAGTCGGCGGCGCCCTTCGAAGACAAGGTTCTCATTCCTTGCAATTGTGAGTGATCAGTCTGCCTTGAGCGTCGTCGGCGGGAACACGATCCAGCCAGATCTCGCGCCAGTACGGGAAGATGGCGCGGGGCAGAACCTGCGACAGTGCGCATAGCGCGAACCCTTGATGCCCGCCCACACAATGGCGTTCTAGCCCCGACCAAACCGTCATCTCGCGACGTCTCAAAACCGGCCCAAAGCGCCTTCTACCCGCTGCGCCAAAGCGAGTTTGGCCACATAGTAGGGATTTCGCAACGTCTTAGCTGCTTTCCATCCGATGAGGCTGGCGACCAGCGAGAATATGGGGCCACCTTTCGGTTGCGGAAGCTGCATCCCCATTCCCTTGATACGTAGCTCGGCCTGGTGGATCAAGTTCATTTCATGAGGATAAGCGTTGAGACAAAGGCCATCAACTTTTCCACTGAAGCCTTCGTTGTTCGGGGGAACGTTCTGCTTGAAGCAGCCTCTCCGTCGACAGCGTCGCTGCGAGATAGCTTGAACGGATAGCCTTGGGGGACTTTCCCCAACTCAGGCTATTGGTGTTGCCGATACGATAGTAAGTCTTGGCCCCCGGACAAAAACGAATTCGCCGGCCGGCAAGGATGACTTGCGTGAAGTACTCGCCGTCGTCGTCCAGGCTTAACCGCTCGTCCCATGGGCCAGCTCGCATTGCCAATTCCCGATCGAGCAGCCAAGCGCCAGGCTGCATCATCAGCTCCTTGGTCCAGGCAGTCACCAGCCAGTCGACGGGGAGCAGGTCCTTGCAAAGCGCCGTCTGCTCGAAGCGTGCGCGGTCAGGAAACTCGAAGAAGCGTGCCCACTCGCCCGAACAGAGCACGCCCTCGCTGAGGAACTTCATTTGTCGTTCGACCTTGTCGCGAGCAAGCAGATCGTCCGCATCAAGGTACTGGATGACCGAACCGGAAGAGGCTGCGAGCGCCCGGTTGCGCGCCGCGGCCGCTCCCTGGTTTTTCTGCGCAATAACCTGGACGTCGCCGCGCTTGTACTCGCTCGCGGCAGCGAGGGTCCCATCGGTCGAACCATCGTCGACGACCACCACCTCGACATTTTTCCACGTCTGATCGAGCGCTGACCGGATGGCCGAGCCAACCCATCGCTCCGCGTTGTATGCCGGTATCAAAATCGATACTAGCTTCATCCGATTCCCCTACTAGAGCGGCTCATGCTGCGCGCCTGAGAATGGTGATACAGGTGGTACACTTCTCGCCAAACCATCGTGGGCTATAATCTCGACAGAAAACGCGAGCCGCAGCGATAGTTGCTCAAATCAGGGCGAGCTTGCGCGCAAAGAACGCCTCCGCGTACCGTTCCGGCGCCCGGCATTCCATGCCGCGCAGGCGCGCCAAGCCCGCGAAAGTCTCGGCGTCGAACCACTGCTTCGATCGCTGGCTGCCGAAATGGTCATCAACAGTTCGATCTTGCGCTGCGAGCGCTGCGGCAGAGACCGGCACGTAGAGATTGGGCTGGCCCATGTCGCCATCCCACTTCGGGATCTCGTATTCCAGGATGCGGTGGTCGCGGAACGTCTTCCACGTCAGCCGGCAAACCTGCCGGTGATCCTGGTGCGCGTCGTCGCGCCGGTGCGTGAGAATCACATCGGGATCGAGCGCGTCTCTTCAGCGTCTCGAACCACTGACTTGATCGCCTCGCCCTGCTCCGGAAAGAAGCCGTCCCGAAACGACATGACCTCGACCTTGGCGCTCGCCGCCTTGGACAGGAAATCCGTCGCCGAAGCCCTGCGCCTCGCTCTCCCGCTCACCGACGCCGCTCAGCACGCACCAGAGCACGTCGAGCTGGACGCCACGTGCGATCAGGCTCAGCAGCGTAGCGCCGACACCGATCTCGATGTCGTCAGAATGTGCCCCGAGGCAGAGGACCGACAAGCGGTCGCCGGCGGTCTGGCGAGCTGCAATGACCTCATGCCGTCACTCCGAGCGCGAGGGACGCCACGGCATGACCGGCCGGTCCAGGCACGTTGTCCTGAGCGTGACGCCAGGGCATCTCGCCCCGCTCGACCATCTCCTCGAGCACCTGCCGGTCCCGCAGCGTGTCCATCGCCCGCCAGAAACCCTCGTACTTGTAGGCCATCAGTGTCCTGTGCCTCGATCAGGCGGTTGAACGGCTCGAGCACCAGCTCTTCGCCTTCGCTGGATGTAGTCGAAGATCTCTTTGCGGAAGATGAAGTAGCCGCCGTTGATCCAGATATCGGACTCCTGGCTGGAGCGAAAACGGCGGACCGATGTCGGTCTCGTCGAACTCGGCGAGGTGAAAGTTAAACGGCGGATGAACGGCAATGAAGCAGCCGATTTTTCCGCTCTCCTTGAAGCGCTCGATCATCTCCGGCAGCGGCGCGTCGGTCAGCCCGTCGCTGTAGTTGGCAAGGAAGATCTCCTCGTCCTCGACGAGATGCTTCACGGCCACCAAACGCTCGCCGATGTTGCGCCAGATCCCGGTATCGACCAGCGTTACGCGCCAGTCCGGCGGCCGTTCGCCGAGGAGCTCGACCTTCTTGCCGAAATCGGAGATCACGCAATCGCTGATTGCCGTCTGTTTGTAGTTCAGGAAATAATCTTTGATGACGTTCGCCTTGTAGCCGAGGCAAAGTACGAAATCTCGATGCCCATACTGGCTGTAATACTGCATGATGTGCCACAGGATCGGCTGTGATCCGATCGGCACCATCGGTTTCGGAATGTTCTCCGAATACTCTCGGATGCGGGTTCCAAGACCGCCGCAAAAAAGAACGACCTTCATTTGGATACACCCGTCTGCGCAGATCTGACGTCGAAACCGCCTGGACCGACTGTCCAATACGAGCCAGCTCTTCTCGGCCAGCGATTGACTCAACAAATCGCACTGAATTGCGCGCAACGTCCATGGTTCCGCTCCAGCATCAATCGATGAGTTCGTGGTACACGGTGGATCGCATTCAATCCTGAGCGATCCTCGTAGATGACAATCGGCGCCTTCCGTTCCTGAACACGAAGTGGTGATTGCAGCTTTGAGCATACCGCGCGTAACCTATTGCCGACGAGGCAAGAGTCCTCAGCTATGCAGCGATGCCGAGCGCAGGAATGAGCGAGAGTCAAGCGTTAAGCGAGCCGGCTGGACTGCGACGCTCAAATGGCACCGTGCATGCGGCGCAGAGATTCGACCTTGCGCGATCACTGTCAGGTGACAAACGGATCGGGAGTTGCGTTGTGATTTTCACCGAGACCAAACTCAAGGGCGCTTTATCATCGATTCGAGCGCCGGGAAGACTCGCGAGGCTTCTTCGCGCGGGCCTTCTGCCAGAAGGAATTCAAGGCGCACGGCCTGAAGCCGATGATCGCCCAGGCCAATATCGCCTCCAACATCCAGCAAGGGAACCGTGCGCGGCATGCACTTCCAGTATCCGCCGGCGGCCGAGACCAAGCTCGTCCGCTGCACACGCGGCGCGATCCTCGACATCATCGTCGACCTGCGCCCGGAAAGCCCGACCTATCTGCAGCATGTCTCGGTCGAGCTGAACGAGGACAATCAGCGCGCGCTCTACGTGCCCGAGCGCTTCGCGCATGGCTATCAGGCGCTGCGCGACAACACCGATACGAGCTATCAGGTCGGCGAGTTCTATACGCCGAGCGCCGAGGGCGGCCTGATGTACAACGATCCGCGTCTCGGGCTGAAGTGGCCGATGCCGGTGTCCGTCATCTCGGAGAAGGACCAGAAGTTCCACTGCTCGACCGAGATCGAGCCCGAACTGAAGCGCAAGATGGCCTGGCTGCGTCAATGCTGACGAGCGCGATCGAGCGATGGCCGATCTCGACTAGAAGGACAACCGTGATTCTCGTCGACACTGCTCTTCAGGCGCGCGCAGGCGCAAGGCAAGCCGATCCGCGTCGCGATCGTCGGCGCTGGCTTCATGTGCCAGGGCCTGACCAACCAGATCGCCACAGCACTCCTGGGATGCGCGTGGTCGCCATCTCCAACCGCAAGCTCCAGCGCGCGGTCGACGTCTTCCAGTATGCCGGCCACGAGGACGTCGTCGTCGCCGAGACGCAGCGCAAGCTCGACGACGCGATCCGCGCCGAACAGACCGGTCGCCACCGAGGATGCGTTCCTGCTGTCGCGCTCGGAGCTCGTCGACGTGCTCGTGGATGTGACCGGCTCCGTCGAGTTCGGTGCTCATGTCGTGCTCGAGGCCTTCAAGCACGGCAAGGACGTCGTGCTGATGAACGCCGAGATCGACGCGACGATCGGCCCGATTCTGCAGGTCTACGCCAAGAAGTACGGCGTCATTCTTTCGGCCTGCGACGGCGACGAGCCCGGCGTCCAGATGAACCTCTACCGCTGGGTCAAAGGGCTTGGGCTTGATTCCGCGCGTCATCGGCAACGTCAAGGGCCTGCAGGACCCCTATCGCAATCCGACGACCCAGAAGGGCTTTGCCGAGCGCTGGCAGCAGAATCCAGCGATGGTGACGAGCTTCGCCGACGGCACCAAGATCAGCTGCGAGCAGGCGATCGTCGCCAATGCCACCGGCTTCAAGGTCCAGATCGCGCGGCATGTCGCGCGGCCTCGAATATCGCGGCGACGTCATGCAGATCGGCAAGCTCTATGACATCGACGAGCTGCGCCAGCTGGGCGGCATCATCGACTATGTCGTCGGCACGCCGCTGACCAAGGTCTATGTGCTCGCCGAGCACCCGGATCCCAAGCAGCAGCACTATCTCAATCTCTACAAGATGGGAGAAGGTCCGCTCTATTCGTTCTTCATTCCCTACCACCTCGTGCATTTCGAGGTGCCGAACGCGATCGCCCGCGTCGTGCCTGTTCCGCGACTCGCTCGCCCCGCCGCTCGGCGGCCCGGTGGTCGAGGTCTGCGCCGTCGCCAAACGCGATCTGAAGGCCGGCGAGATTCTCGACGACTACGGCATGTACATGACCTATGGCGAGGCCGTGAATGTCGATGAGATGAGCAAGCGGCAATACTTGCCCGAGGGACTGGTCGAAGGCTGCAAGCTCAAGCGCGACATCAAGAAGGACGCCGTCCTCACCTACAGCGACGTCGAGCTGCCTCCGAACCGTCTGGCCGACCGGTTGCGGGCCGAGCAATATCGGCATTTCCGCGGCGAGACGCTGGCTCGAGGAGATGATCAGCGTTCCTGCGTGAGCCGGCACCGCCTTAGATCGCCAAGCGTACATTGCCTAAAAAGCGGAAATCCAGAGCCTGGATTTCCGCTTGCTTTTCTGGACGCCGGCTCGCAGCTAGCCCACCGCCGCTTGGCGCGCACGCGATGACGCAGGTCATCGCCGAGCAGTCCTTCCGCCAGCAGCTTCTTGATGTGACCGATGCGCTGGTAGCGTGGTCCTTCGAACTCCTCCAGCGTGAGGCCGGACGAAGATAGGCCTTGATAGAGTTGTTCGGCGCCCTTCTTGGCATCCCACTGCGGCTTGAACTGCGGCAGCTTGCTTTTGATCTTCTCGAAGCTGACTCGATAGGAACGTTTATCGGCTTCGGCACCGTCCGCATACTCGATTTCGCAGCCGGGCACGACCGTCGGCGACGATCTCGGCCAACTCGCGTATCTGGTAATTGTGGGCGGTCTGCCCAACATTGAATGCTTCATTGAACACCTGATTCGACGGGCGCCTCGAGGGCGGCTATGAAGGCACGCGAGATATCTTCAATGTGCACGATCGGGCGCCATGCCGTGCCGTCCGATTTCAAGTGAATCTTCCCGGTTGTGAACGCCCAAGCAACGAGATTGTTCAGGACGATATCGAAGCGCAGCCGCGGCGACAGCGCCATAGGCCGTTGCGGGCCGCAAATAGACGGGACAGAAGTCGTCGCCCGCCAAGCGAGAGATGCTCACGCTCCGACATGACCTTCGATTCGCCATAAGCCGTAACCGGATTGAGCGCGCCGGTCTCGTCAATCATCCCTTCGCCTGCCTGGCCGTAGTTGCTGCAGGAGGAGGCGAACACGAAACGCCGACGCCGGCCTTCTTGGCGAGCTCGGCGATCCGCACGCTGGCGCGGTGATTGATGTCGTCGGTGAGCCCGGCTTGAGATTGCCGAGCGGATCGTTGGAGAGAGCGGCGAGATGGATGACCGCGTCGAAGCGCTTGAAGTCGGCGAGCTCGACGTCGCGCGTGTCCTTGCGGATGGTCGGCACGTCGCTGATGACGCCGCCTGCGCGAACGTGCAACGCTCATAGAGGTCGCTGTCGAGGCCGACCACCTCATGCCCGGCCTGAAGCAGCATCGGTGTCATGACCGAGCCGATGTAACCGAGATGTCCCGTCAGCAAAACGCGCATTGTTCACACCCTGTTGGTTTTGAGCTCGAAATTTGAACGGCATTGTACAGGATGTTCCACCGCGCGGTTCACGCCCTCGATGAAACCGTAGTTAACCGGAAGTCGTCGTGATCTCGGATATTAGGGTTTACAAGCGCAGTGGAACCGAACTACGCGTTCCCGACAGCGGAGTGCTAGGCCGAGATTCTCCGCATCAGCGCCCGCGGGATCCGCCTGATAGTGTGCTGAACGCGGTAATTCGCCGTCGAGCGCGCCACATCAAATCGGTTGGCGACCTCGCCGCCGAAGGCAACGATAAACCTGTACCTGGCATCATTGTTGATGCCGCCGTCGAAATCGAACCAGAGCCCCAACGAATGGGCGAGCTCGATACCGCTCCACAGCAACAGGCTCACCGCACCGGGATGCGCCATGTTGCGGTCTCGGGTGGACAAGAAATAGTGGACGTATTTGTCATCCCAGATGAAGAACACCTTTGCGTGCGTAGCGCCATTAGCGTCGACTGCCGAGACGATCTTGCATTGCTGCCGCGCGCGGGCCGCAGCAAAGGCCGACGGCAATAGCGAAAGGTCGAAATAGGATGCTTCCCCATCGAGATTGGCATGATAGAAGCGCGCAAAGCGGCACGCATCGCTGATCTCGCAAACCGTGAGGCGCTCGCGGGCCCGGCGGACGATGTTCTTGGTCTTGTCGCGCAGGCCCGCCCACAACTCGTCCAGGGACCGGCTTTTGCAGTCCAGCAGAAAGGTCGGGTGCACCTTGACGTCGTAGCCCGCGGCCAGGAACGGCGCGATATCGTCGAAGCCGACATCGAGCGTCATTTCGACGTGGTCGTGCCCGGCGATCTGCCTGAGTAGATCCGTAATGATCGAATGGGTCGCGCGGATTCGCGTCTCGGTCTTGCCGCTTTGAGGGACCACGACCGGGCCGAGGAAGCGCGTGATCTGCGGCATCTCGCAGATCTTGGCATTGCCTACATTGCGCTCGACAAATCGCAGCGATCCGGCCACCCGGCCGCCGCGCTCGCACGTCACTTCGCGCCATCGTCCGGGCGCCAGTGCATCGAGCCACCAGTCTTCGTGAAAAATGGATTTCCGCATCAGATTGCGCGCCGTCCCGGTTGACGAATCTGAAGCAGAACAGGTCTCGCCGCGCGTGCGGCTCACTCGTGCAAGCAGGCCGGCCGCAACGAAGCGGCGCAGCCATGCCACAGACCTACCAAACCGGGCAGATTTTCCCCAAGTCACCATCGGATGGGCCCCAGGCGATTCCTGATTGTTCTTTTGCCGAACGCGAGCCTTTCATAGCTCGCGCGTTTCCACCTGTTCACGTGACGCATCGACGCAAGTGATACTCTTGAGTGTGCAGAACGCCATTAACAACTACTTTACGGTGTTAGGATTAACGACTTCGACTCGCACGATCGGAACTCACGGCTGCGTAAACGGCGTCCCGGCGTCGTAGCGCGCCTTCGCCGGCAGCGTGTGGAGCTTGGTGGCGCCGGCCGGATCAACCCATGGCCACGTGTAACCGCGGCCGGCGTCGAAGAAGGCCGGCTTCCCGGTCAGATAGAGCGAGTTCGGCAGCGTGCGGCTTGGCGATGGCCGGATCCCATTTCACCGTGTTGGTGAGGTAGTCGAAATTGCCGTGCCGGAGCGTGGTGGCAGATACCTTGGCATCGGTCGGATAGGGCGTGACCGCGTCCCACCCCAGCATCCAGATCGCCGGCTTGCCGTCGGCAAAGCTGGTCTCGTAGACCCATCCGTTCATCTGTCCCGCGGCGCCGAGCACGTTGCCGACAAAGGACATCCAGTAGGAATAGGCCATCAGGCCGGCGCAGCGCTGCGGTCCGTTGCGCGATTGCGTGGCGTCGTCGATCCTGCCGCCCGCCTGGTTGTCGAACGGGGTGCGAATGCCGCGCAGATGATTGCGGAAGAACGTGAGATAGATGCTGTTGCCGTGGGTATTGTCGCTGTCGGCGTTGTGGCCGTAATTGCCTTCGAACAGGACGTGATGCGGTCCCACCATGTGGCTGGCGTTGAGCCCGGTTTCGATCCAGTACGCCTTGGTGTTGATGTAGCTCATGTCCATGTAGTTGTAGCCGACCACCGAGCCGGCGCCCGCGGAGCGCGCCACCATGACCTTGTTGGCGCTGCACCGAGATGCCGTTCTCGATCAGCACCTCGGATGATCCCGCCGACAGGCTGATGGCGTAGCCGCCGCCGCCGGGCTGCGCCCAGGCGGCATCATGGACGTAGAACTCCCGCAGCTCGATGCGGAACGAGGCGTGAATGGCGAAACCCTCGTCGTGCCACGCCGGTGCTTTCGACGTTCTTGGCCCATGACAGCGCCGCCCAGTTGAAGCGGAGGTTGCCGGCGTCGCCGCCGGTCAGCGTCAGATCCTCGACCCCGGCGTTGGTGACGTGAGGTTGCGCGTAACGGGAAAGCTGCGCGGCGTGGCTGGCGCGGTAGGAGATGTGGATCGGCGTCGTGAAGGTGATCGGTGGTCCCGGAGACGGATGCGATCTGCTTGATCTCGGCGGTGGGCCGATCCAGCCGCGAGAACCAGGACCCGGCGCTGCCGGGCGTGGTCGGGAACGCCTCGGGCGCGAAGTCGTCGACGAATTGAACGACGGGGTTGTGCTTCTGCCAGACCACGCGCCAGTCGGCAGCGGCCCAGATTTGCCCGCGACCCTGCGGATCGGTTTGCCAGCTCGCGCCGGAGGCCTCGTCGAGCAGGACGATCTGGCCCGGCGACAAACCCGGCGGCGTCCGCCACCTTGACCGAATACGTCGCCCTTGACCGCATCCGCGGTCAGGTCGGTGGAGCCGGCCGACTCGGTGTTGTCGGCAGTCGTGGAGAACAGCGACGGGCCGACGACGATCAGCGGCGAAGGCTTGGCGCTGACCTCGGACTGGAATGGCTTGGCGCCGTTGGTCTTCGCCAGCGTGGTCTTGCCCGGCCCGGCGCCACGCAGCGTGATCCCCTTGTTGATCAGCAGGTAGTGGCCATCGTTGATGAGGAAGGTGCCGGCCGCGAGCTGCACCACCTGGCCGGCCGGGCAGACGTTGATGGCGGCCTGGATCCGCGCCGTGTCATCCGTCGCTCCGCCGCCCGGGGTCAGCGTGGCGCAAATCGTCGATCGCGACCGGGATGCCGCCCGCTCCCATCATTCCCGGCTTCCAGCCGCGTCGCGCGATCGGCCGGCAGAAAGGCGCTCGGCGTCGATTGGCTGCTGCCGATCGCAGCGCTACCGGCAGCGACGACAGGCTCCGGCACGCAAACCGTCGCAACCGCAGCTGCCATCACAGCGACGAAGACATGGATGACGGACGGACGCGAAGTCGATGTCGCGCTCATGTAGCTGCCTCCCGTAGCATGATGAACCGGGCAGCATCCGGCTCCGTCCGTAACGCTGGCGATGCTCGCAAGTCACGCTGATATGACATCGCTGCGGTCACGCTCACCAGCTCAAGCTCGGCTTAACATTAACTCGCAAAGCCGCAGCACCTGGCACGTTCGGCATGATACCTGCTCAACAGGTCTCATCGCGCCGGTAGACCAGCTCGCACTGACCCGAAAGAGGACAGCGAAGATCGAAACCGGCGCACAGATCGTGCAAGTGATGTCCGATTTATGAAACATGAACCCGATTTCGCACTGACCGACGCTTGCGCGGCCGCACATGGTGAACTTCTCGCTGCGGGAACTTCACGACGCTATTTGCTTGTGTCGCCGTGCCGGGACGAGGCGCAGTACCTCCGCCGCACGCTCGACAGCGTGGCCGCGCAGTCGGTGCCGCCGGCGCTCTGGGTGGTCGTCGACGACGGATCGACCGACGAGACCGCGGCGATCCTGGAAGAGTATGCGCAGCCGGCTGCCGTATCTGCGCGTGGTGCGGCGCACCGATCGCGGCGGCCGCAGGTCGGCCCCGGCGTCATCGAGGCCTTCTACGCGGGCCTCGATACAGGTCGACCTCGAGGACTTCGACTATCTCTGCAAGCTCGACATGGATCTCGACCTGCCGGTTCGCTACTTCGAGATCCTGATGGAGCGGATGGAGAGCAATCCGCGCATCGGCACGACGTCGGGCAAGCCCTGGTTCGTGCACCCGCAGACCGGCGCGCTGGTGCCGCGAGGTCTGCGGCGACGAGATGTCGGTCGGCATGACCAAGTTCTATCGGGTCGCCTGCTTCAAGGAGATCGGCGGCTTCGTGCGCCAGGTGATGTGGGACGGCATCGACTGCCATCGCGCCCGCATGCTCGGCTGGATCGCCGAGAGCGTCGATCTCGAGCCCATTCGCTTCGTTCATCTGCGGCCGCAGGGCGCGAGCCACAAGGGCATCTGGACCGGACGGCTGCGCGCCGGCTTCGGCCAGTATTTCATGGGCACCTCGCCGCTCTACTATCTGGCGGTGGCCGCCTATCGCCTGCCGGCTCACCCGGCGCTTATCGGCAGCGTCGCCATGCTGTGGGGTTACCTGCGCAGCTGGCTCAAGGGCCTGCCGCGCTACGACGATCCGGAGTTCAGGCGGTTCCTCCGCTCCTACCAGCACGCCTGCCTGCTGCCTCGGCAAACGCGCCGCCACCGCACGCGTCGAAGCCGAGCGCGCGCATCTCTGGCATGCAGCGTCATCCGACGCTCGCCGGCGAGAGGCTGCCGCAAAGAACAGGCAACGCGCCGAGCTGCTCGGCCTCGAGTTCGACACCGTCACCATCGATGCGGCGGTGACCCGATGCCTCGAACTGTGCCAGCGAGCCGCGAGCTCCAACACGATCATCACCGCCAACGCCTCGCATCTCTGCATGATGCGCCGCGACCCCGAACTGGCATCGGCCTGCCGGGCCGGCCGTCTCATCCTGGCCGACGGCATGTCGGTGGTCTGGGCGCTGCGGGCCTCGGGCCAGCCGGTGCCCGAGCGCGTGGCGGGCGTCGACCTGATGGCGCGCCTGCTTGGCGGCGGCGGGCGAGCACAATCTGCGGGTCTATTTCCTCGGCGCCAAGCACGAAGTGGTCTCGACGCTCGTGCAGCGTTCTCTCGCGCAATATCCCGGGCATCGAGATCGCCGGTTTCCACGACGGCTATTTCGGCACCGAACGATCATCCGCGCATCGTCGAGGAAATCCGCGCCAGCCGCGCCCACATGCTGTTCGTCGGCATGCCCACGCCCGTTCAAGGAGACGTGGGTCGAGCGCCATCGCGAGCGCCTGCAGGTGCCGGTCATCGTCGGCGTCGGCGGCAGCTTCGACGTGCTCGCCGGCTTCATCAAGCGCGCTCCGCACTGGGTGCAGGCGGCGGGCATGGAGTGGTTCTGGCGGCTCTTGATGGAGCCGCGCAAGCTCTGGAAGCGCTACCTCACCACCAACAGCGAGTTCAGCCTGCTTGCCGGACTTGAAGTCATCGCGCGGCGCCTCGGCCGTCCGCCGACCCGGCAGAGCTAGAAGTGACCTGAGTGGAGACGGCAATGACTGCAAAGCGCAACATCCTGGTCTTCATGGGCACGCGGCCCGAAGCGGTCAAGCTCGCACCTGTGGTCGCCGCATTGCGCGCGCGCCGACGACTTTCGCTGCACGGTGGTGGCGACCGGCCAGCACAAGGAGATGTTCCGCCAGGTCGCCGACACCTTCGGTTTCACTGTCGACGCCGACCTCGACGTGATGCGGCCCAACCAGACGCTCGCGGGACTGACCGCCCGGCTGATCGACGGCATCGACGGCTGGCTGGACTCGGCCAAGCCGGACATGGCGCTGGTGCAGGGCGACACGACCACCGTGCTTGCCGCTTCGCTCGCCTGCTTCTACCGACGCATCCCGATCGGCCATGTCGAGGCCGGCTTGCGCACCGGCAATATCTGGTCGCCCTTCCCCGAGGAAGCGAACCGCAAGCTGGCCACGCCGCTGGTGGCGCTGCACTTCGCGCCGACCGAAGCGGCGCGCGACGTCGCTGCTTCGCGAGGGCGTCGCGGAAGAACACCATTTCGGTCACCGGAAACACCGTCATCGACGCGTTGCGCATCGAGGTCGCGCGCCAGGTCGGCGACGTCGCCCTTCGCGCCGGGCATCGAAGACGATCTCGGCCAGTTGCTCGGCGCCGATTGGGCGCAATCGCCGACCGTGCTGATCACCGGCCACCGCCGCGAGAATTTCGGCGACGGCATCGAGCAGATCTGCCAGGCGATTGCCGCGCTGGCCGAACGCTTCCCGGACCATCGCTTCGTCTACCCGGTGCACCTCAACCCCAACGTCCTGGCACACGTCAACCGGCTGCTCGGCGGCCTGTCGAACGTGCGGCTGATCGCGCCGCAGGACTACCGCAACTTCGTGGCGCTGATGGCGCGCTGCCGGCTGGTGCTGACCGACTCCGGCGGCGTCCAGGAGGAGGCGCCCTCGCTGGGCAAGCCGGTCCTTGTCATGCGCGACACCACCGAACGCCCCGAGGGCGTCGCCGCGGGCACCGCGCTTCTGACCGGTCCGAAGGCCGCGGCCATCGTCGAGCACGCCACGCGGCTGCTTTCGGACGAAGCCGCCTATCGGTCGATGGCGACCGCCAAAAATCCTTACGGCGACGGTTACGCCGCCGAGCAGATCGTCGCAGCGCATCCGCGCTATTTTGCGGCGACCTCGGCAACGACCCTCGATGCGCCCGACGCTGCAGCCGGAATTGAAAGAGCTGGCCAAAGTCAGCGGCTGACGTCGCCGCCAGCGTTGAATCCGAAACCGCAGCGTGACAGGCTCGCCGCTGTCAGGCGAAACACGCGATTGCGGTGACACCATCGGATGAAGACGTAGACCGACCAGACGCGCGACCAGTAGAGGCCGGGCGCACCGTCAAGGTAGGCCTGCCAGAGCCGCGCGACCGCGGCCGGATCGAGGCCGCACGGCGCGATCGCCTGCGGGTCGCGCATGGTCTCGTTCATCACGCCCTTCAGGCCTTGCCGGATCCAGCGATCGAACGGCAGGACGAAGCCGCTCTTGGGCCGATCGAACAGCGCCGGATCAAGACCGCGCAGGCCGATCCTGCGCAGCATCGCCTTGCGGCCAAGCGGCTGGTAGCGCGCCTGATCCGGCAGTCGATCGATGCTCTCGAACAGGACATGGTCGACCAGCGGCACGCGTTGCTCCAGCGAAGAGGCCATGCTGGCCACGTCATTGTCGCGCAGCAACCGCTCGCCGAGGAACAGCCGCTGCTCCATCACGATATCGCCGAGAGCGGCGTGCGGTCGCTGGTCTCGCCGGCGAGCCGCTGCGCGCATGGCCTGCGGCAGGCCATCGGCCAGCACGCTCGGCAAAACCGGGCGCCAGCAATTCGCGCTGCCATCCCGGAAGGAACAGCGCGCTGGCGAGTTGATAGAGCGCGAGCAGATCGTCGCCGCGACGAACCATGTCGGGGAGCTTGGCCCAGCGCGTCTGCGGCGGCACGGCTTGGCCCGAGCGGCGCAGCGGCGCAGGTCGCCAGTTTCGCGGCGGCAACCTGCAGGCCGCGCGGCACCAAGCCGCGCGGCCGAGACCAGCGCTGCAGCACCGGCAGGTCGCGGAAGGTCGGATAGCCGCCGAACAGTTCGTCGCCGCCGGTGCCCGAGAGCGCCACGGTGAATCCCGCCTCGCGAATGGCGCGCGACATGAAGTAGGCGTTGAGCCCGTCGAAGGTCGGCTGGTCGAGACTGTCGAGCGCCGCCTCGAGATTGCCGACGAACTGTCCCTCGGTCAGCACGACCTCGTGATGCTCGGTGCCGATCGCGGCCGAGATTTGCCGCGCGATCGGTCCCTCGTTGAGTTCCTGCTCTTCGAAGGCAAGCGTGAAGGTGTGGATCGGACTCTGCGCGGCGCGCTGCGCCAGATTGGCCATCGCCGAGGAGATCGACGCCGCCGGAAAGGAACACCGCGAGCGGCACGTCGCTCGCGAGATGGAGCCTCAGCCCCTCCTCGAGAATGGCGGCCAGATCGTCCTCAGTCCATGTTCGGGTGCGGGCGCGCGGCCGGGAATACGCCAGAAGTCCTCGTTGCGGAGTCTCCTTGCCTGCGCCATCGAACTCGATGAGCTGACCCGGCCAAAGCAGTTCAACGCCTTTGACGGCAGTGCTTGGACCGACGACGAAGCCGTTCCAGGCGCAGCTCGCGGCGGCCTGCGGATCGAGCTGCGGCGTGCCGAGCAGGCCGGAGGCGAGCAACGCGCGCAGCTCGGAGGCAAAGGCCATCGACCAGCCTTTGTCCGGGTCGGACGAACGCGCCACATAGAGCGGCTTGATGCCGAGATGATCGCGCGCCAGCAGCAGGCGGCGCTGCTTCTGATCCCAGCTTGCGAAGGCAAACATGCCGCGCAGCCAGCCGACCGCTTCCGGTCCATGCAGGCCGAGCGCGCGCAGCATGACGGCGGTGTCGCCGCTGGACTGGAACTGCTGTCCCTCGCTCTCCAGCCGCCGCCGCAGGTCGCGATAATTGTAGATCTCGCCGTTGAACGTGATGACGTGCCCGGTGACCGGGTCGACCATCGGCTGGACGCCGGCCGGCGAGAGATCGAGGATGGCGAGCCGGCGATGCGCCAGCAGCGCGCCCCATCCGCGGTCATCCGGCGCCGAGGTCCAGATGCCGTTGGCATCCGGACCGCGATGGAGCATGGCATCGTTCATCCGCTCCAACGCCGCGCGGTTGGTCGGGTCGAGCCGTCCGATGATTCCGGCGATGCCACACATCAGGATTGTTCGCTAGACGACGGGGTATTGCTGCAGGGTTCGCTGCGCGAAATGGGTGGGTCGCAGACCAATCTGCTTCGCTGTATCGTAAACATCGGATGAAGGAGACCTCGCTAAAAGGCGTTCGATGCGTTCTGGATGCGTCAAGCATAGCTGAAACGGAACAGCGATTTCAAAACCCTACATCCATTAAGATTAACCTCAAACGCTTTACATCAAGGTGGTTGAGTGAGCTAAGTGAACCAACAACTTATGTCGTTACCTGCCGTCGCGAGAGGCCAGATGCTTGATCGGGTTACCCCGCACCGAGTGACCAGCCTGAATCGGGCGCGATGCATAACTCAGAACGCCTGAACATTCTTTACGTGTCGCAGATGCCGGCGAGCCCGCCGCGCTTCGGCGCGCAAGCGCGCATGCACGGGCTGATGACTGAGCTCGCTCAGCGTCATGATCTGACGGCAGTATGCTCGTCGACGATGAGTTCGACATCGAGGAATGCCGTCACGCGATGCAGGCCTATTGTCGCGACGTCGTGCTGATCAAGAATCCCTACGGTCGGGACGGCTTTGCAAAGCGCTCGCTGCAACTTCGCTCGTTGCGTCTCGTCGTAGCTTCGAGCGGCTTCGCGTTACGGTGCCGGCGATGCAGCAGGCGCTCGACCAGGTCTTGCGCAGCAAGCGGTTCGACATCGTCAATCTGGAGTTCCCCTTCTCGGCCACTGCGACCTGCGTCAGTCGCCGCCCGGCACGAAACCTCCCGCGCTGATCGTCGATTCCCACAAGATCGACTACGACCTCGCCCGGCAGTACGCGGGCACCGGCGGCAGCTTTGCGCGCCGCGCTCTACGCCGACGCCAACTGGCGTAAACTGCGGCGCGAGGAGGTCGGAAACCTATCGCGATGCCGACGGCGTTTATCTTTGCAGCGCCGCCGACGAGCAGTCGCCTGCTCCGTCGATGCGCCTGGTCAGCGGACCACGGTTATTCCGAACGCGGCGGATGTCGAGTTCTATCAGGCCGCGTCAGTCCGATCCGGCATCCGACGGTCGCACGCTGGTGTTCTTCGGGCTGCTCTCCACATGCCGAATGTCGACGGCGTGATGCATTTCGTTCAGGAGATCTGGCCGCACATCGCAGAGGCGCATCCGCAGGCGCGCTTCAAGATCATCGGCGTCGCCGCCACCGTCATTGCTCTCGCTGGCGGGGCCTCGTATCGAATTCACCGGCTTTGTCGGACTTGCGGCCGCATCTCGCAGAGGCCGCGGCCATCGTCGTGCCGCTGCGGCTCGGTGGCGGCACCCGGCTGAAGATCGTCGAGGCGATGGCGATGGGCAAGGCCATCGTATCAACCACCCTCGGCGCCGAGGGTATCGACGCGGTGCCCGGCCGCGACATCCTGATCGAGGACGAGCCGGAGCGCTTTGCCGACGCGGTCGGGAGCCTGCTATCCGATCCCGGCCTTGCCGCCCGCATTGGCCTGTCGGCGCGGCGTCAGGCCGTCGAACATTATGCCTGGAACGCGGCCGCGCGCGCACTGGAAAGCTTCTACTTCCGCACGTTGGAGAACTCCTGATGAGAGCGGCGCTCATTGGCGCCGGGCAAATCGCCCGGCAGCACCTCGCGTGTCTGGCGACGCTGCCCAATGTCGAGATCGCAGGTATTTGCGACCTGTCGGCAGCTACGGCGGAAGCGGCCGCCGAGCGTTATGGGGTTGGTGCATGGTTCACCGACCATCGCGCCATGCTGGACAAGGTCCGCCCGGACATCGTTCACATCACCACGCCTCCGACGTCCCACTTCCGCCTGGCGCAAGACGCCATTGGCGGCAACGCCCACGTCATCGTTGAGAAGCCCGCTACTTCAACCCTCGACGAACTGGAGAAGCTCGAGACGCAGGCGAGGCAGAGCGGCCGGCATCTCATCGAAGACTACAACTACGTTTTCAATCGGGCGCCGCAGCGCATCCTCGAGCTGATCGATGCCGGCAAATTTGGCAAGGTGACGCATGTCGAGGTGCTCATCTGCCTGGACATTTTCGGACCGGGCGGTTTGCCGACCCGAACACGCCGCACCCTGCCCTCAATCTCGCAGGCGGCGCCGTTGGCGATTTCCTGCCGCATCTTGCCTCGCTGGCGCATCGTTTTGTCGGCGCTCACCGCACCGCGCTGCCCGTCTGGACCAAGCGAAGGAATTCCGTCCTGCCGTATGATGAGTTCCACGCAGTGATCGACGCCGAGCGTGGCACGGCGTCCATCGGCTTCAGCGCCAATTCCCAGCCTGACGCGTTCTGGCTCCGCGTCTACGGCGAACGGATGCAGGCGACAGCCAATCTGTTCGAGACCCGGCTGACCCTTGACGGTCCCCGCAACGTGCCGAAGCCGCTTCGTCCGTTCTTCAGCGGCCTCGAAGAAGGAAAGGACATTCGTCGCGCGGCGCTCGCAACGCTGCTGCGCAAGTTCAAGGGGCCCGGCGCCTATGAAGGTCTCTGGGAACTGCTGCGGCGGACCTACCAATCGATTGGAGACGGGACGGCGCTGCCGATCACGGCAAGCGACGTCCTCGAAGTGAACCGGATGATCGAGGCCCTCGCGCCGAAAGAGCAGGCATCATGAAAGCGCTAGTCACGGGTGCCAGCGGATTTCTCGGCCAACATGTGGTCCGAGCCCTGCTGGCGAGAGATATCAAGGTGCGCGCCATGGTTCGGCCGGCCGCATCCCTGGATCAACTCGACTGGACGTCGTCCGTCGAGATCTTCAGGGCTGACCTGCGGACATCGCGCGACCTTGCCAATGCGTTTGAAGGCATCGACGTGGTGATCCATCTCGCGGCCGTCGTCTCCGGCGGAGAAGATGCGCAGTTCGCCGGCACTGTTGCCGGCACCGAGCGGCTGCTGGATGCCATGGCCACGACCTCGTGCCGGCGGCTGGTCTTGTGCAGCAGCTTCTCCGTTTACGACTTCAGCTCCGTGCACCGGGTGCTGGACGAAAATTCTCCGCTGCATCGGGTGCCCGACGTCTATGCCCGGGACGGATACACGATTGCAAAATGGTGGCAGGAACGAGTTACCCGCCGCTATGCCGAGCAGCAGGGCTGGGACCTCACGGTCTTGCGCCCGGGATTCATCTGGGGACCCGGTCATGGCTACCTGGCCGCGCTCGGCCAGCAATTCGGTCGGCATCACCTGGTGATCGGTCCGATGACGCGCATTCCGATGACACATGTCGAGAATTGCGCGCACGTCTTTGCCATCGCCGCGACCGATGCGCGCGCGCGCGGACAGACCTTGAATGTGGTCGACGGGCCCGGTGTCCGGATCTGGCAGTACCTTTCCGACTACATGCGCGGCAGCGGCGAGCGTGGATTGCGACTGCCTGTTCCATATTGGCTGGGGATCGCGGTCGTCAGGCTGGCCTACGCGACGATCTTTCGCAGCGCCACAAAGGTGCCCAGCATCCTCATTCCCCAACGATTAAAGTCGCGCCTCAAGCCGCTGTATTTCGAGAACCGCAAGCTAAGGGAAACCCTGGGTGGACGCCGCCCCTCGACTATGCCCGATGCCTCGAGCGCACCTACGGTTCGGCAGACAGCGCGAGATTTCTAGTCAGGCCCGCGCCGCGACCGGTGTGAAGAAGCTCTTCAATCCGAGAAATCGTTTCTCGAAGTATTCGTAGCTGACATAGGCGATACCGAGCGAAACCAGGATGCCCAATGCCGCCTGAAGAGCGACGGCAGCCCCGTGCGAGCCGAGCCAGGCTGCGAGCTCGAACTCGGTCCAATTCGACGTCAGGTAATACGAGATGAAGTGGTGATAGATATAGAGGCCGTAGCTGTAGGTGCCGAGCAGCATCAGCCAGCGGCTTCGAAAGAAGCGTGAGGTCCACGACCGCTCTGGCGCGACGAGGGCCCACAGCAGCAAGCAAGCCAGAAGAACCTGAAACATCGCGGCTCGCACAGGCAGCACCGCGGCCAGACCCTGGTTCGAAATTACCTTGCTCCACAAGAAGGTCAGAGCCAGACATGCGCCCGCTACGATCGCGATCTTGGGCAGGGCCTGCAGCAACCTCGACAATCCGCCGGGCTGCCGGATCGCAACAGCAAGGCACGCGCCCAGGGCCAACCCGTCGAGGCGGAACGGCGTCAGGACGTAAGTGGCCCACCAGTTCACGCCCATCAGTGACCCCGTCAGTCGCGCGAGCATCGCGCCAAGCGCAAGCCCGAGACTGACCAGGATCAGCGTCCGCGGCCGGTAGGCCAGCAGACCCACGACAAACGGCCAGACCAGGTAGAAATGCTCCTCGATCGCCAACGACCAGAGATGATCGAGGTACGAGAAAGCCCAATCCCCTTCCCTGGCGATATAGATGTTCACGGCGTAGAACCAGGCCCAAGCCTGCCGGTCCACCAGATAGTCGAGCGTCGGCCCGCGACAGATCGCAAACAGCGGGGCGACCAGGAACACCAAAATCAGAACCCCGTAGTAGAGTGGGAAAATGCGCAGCACGCGCCGCGCGTAGAAATTTCCGGAAATAATTGGGTGTTGTTCGGCTATCGTACAGGATTCCGGTGATGAGAAAGCCGGACAGGACGAAGAACAGCTCGACGCCATATGACCCGTAGTTTGTCACGCCGACCACAACGCGCTCGATCCAGTTGGTTGGCTGTGTATTGCCGACGAAGTGGAACAGCAGAACCATCAGAATCGCGAGTCCGCGCACACCGTCCAGTACCGGCAGATGACCTTGCAGTTCGAGCCGCGGGTCGTCGCTAGTCCAAGTGCCCGACGCGGCGCTGGAACTGGAATTCGCTGGCAGGTTTACGAAAGCCTGGACTGACATCTGACCGGACCGCGGTGCGCCCTGAAAGTGAGGTCGCCGAGCGAGCCCCCAGGATGCGACGAACGCGTCAGATCCCGACATATGGGTCGCATAGCGCTTGCACTACCTGCGCAGTCGGAGCAGGACGAAGTCGAGTAAAATGCAACGCGTGGCACTTGCCGGTCGGAATTCAGGGTTAAGCTGCTGCTGCGGCACGCCGGCTGGCAAAAAACCAAACTGCAGAATTGTCCTGCGATTCTGATTGCTGGCGTCCGTGCGCCGCGGAACGGTTCCAGCATTAACAAGCCCGTTAGCGAAGCGTCGGATTAATTAATGCACATTAACCATTGGTGCTGATCGAAAAGAATTTGAAGACAAACAAGGATATATTGCCCGTTCCGGATCGGCATCGACGAACGCAATCGCGCGGACCGAAATCCTGAAATCGACGATCGCCCCAATACCGAACTCTTCCGAACGATTGCCTTGTGCTCGAGTAGATAAATCCAAAATGGACGCCAGAGTAGACAATCTCCCGACTGTAACCGAGTATCCCGATGCATCGTCATATGCCGCGGGATCAGGTGCGCGTCCTTCGATCGGACTCACCGACATTTTCGAGTCCCTGCGCAGGGGATGGCGCTTTCCGCTGTACGGACTGCTGATCGGCTTGGCGCTGGCGGCCATCGCCTTCGTGTATATCCCGACGCCCTACAAGAGTTCCGCCCGCGTCCTGGTGGACAGGAGCGTCAGCCGCTATCTGCAGATCAACAAGATTTCCGACCAGCCGACCTTCGACGAAGGTGAGATCGGCAGCCAGGTTTATGTCCTTTCGTCCGACAGCGTCGTCGTTCCCGTCGTCCGGGCGCTGGACCTTGCACATGACAGGGAATTCGTCGGCCTGCCCAAGATGGGCGGCGCGCGGATTTCGGACTATTTCGGCGATCTCAAGCGACTCGTCCTGAAATCCATCGGCGCGAACGCGGGCGACGCGAACGACCCTGAGGCCGCACTCGAGCGCACGGCGGCGGAAGCCGTCGTCAAGCGCCTGACCGTCACTCGCGAGGACGTCGCCAACGTCATCAACGTGGCTTTCGAGTCCGACGACAAGTTCAAGGCGGCCAAGATCGCCAACGCGATTGCCGACACCTATATCGCAACATCGATGGACGCCAAGCTGCAGTCGACCAAGGTCGCAAGCCACTGGCTCCAGGAGCGATTGGTCGAACTGAAGAAGCAGGTTGCCGACGCCGACCGCGCACTGGAAGATTTCAAGACGGCGAACAACCTCAAGACCGGCACCGGCGGACCGAATGCCGAACTGCGCGCCAATCTGAACACGCAGCTGACCAACGCGCAGATCGCGACCGCCGAAGCCAAGAGCCGGCTCGATCGCATCCAGAAGGGAACGCTGGACGCAGGTCACGACCATGATGGGCGCCGATGCGTTGAACAACCCCGCCAGGTCCGGCGTCATCAACTTCGCCATGAACAACAGCGACCTCGTCAGGCTGCGCTCGCAGTATCGCGACGCGTCCGCAAAGCTCAGCGAAGTGACGGCGCGTGTGGGCGACCAGCATGAAGTCGCCGTCAAGCTGCGCCGTCAGGCCGATGAGCTTGAAGACCGCGATCCAGGCCGAGGAACGGCGCATCGCCGATGCCTATGTCAACGAATATCAGGTGGCTGCGGCCCGCGAAGCCGAGCTCTCCGCCAGCGCAGCCAAGCTGTTCGGCGGGTCGGATGCGACCAACGAGTTGCGGGAACTCGAGAGCACGGCGGATACGCTGCGCAACCTCTACAACAGCACGCTGCAGAAATTCAAAGAGACCAACACGATCGAGAGCGGAAGCATCCCGGTCCAGAGCGCGCGGGTCATCTCGCGGGCCGCACCGCCGCTGTCCAAGAATTCCAAGAAGACGCTCGCCGTGATGGCGGGAAGCCTGATCTTCTGCCTCCTCCTCGGCACCGGGGCCGCCGTCGGGCGCGAATGGATGGCCGACGTGCTGCGGACCCCGAAGGCGGTCGAGCAGGTCACCGGAAAGAGGTGCGTCGTCCTGCCGTCGGTCGAGGCCAAATCGGGGCCGATCGAGGAATATGTGCTCGATGCCCCCTACTCCCGCTTCACCGAGGCGCTGCGCGGCATCAAGGCGCTGATCGACGCCAACAGGATCGTTCACGGCGCCAAGGTCATCGGCGTGGTGTCCTCCGTCCCAACGAAGGCAAGACCACGGTCGGCGCCAATCTGGCGTCCCTGATGGTCGCCGCCACCGGCGCCCGCACGCTGCTTATCGACAGCGATTTCCACGTCAGGAAGCTGTCCGCCGCCATGGCGCCCGACGCACGCGAAGGACTTGCTGGAGGCGCTGCAGAATCCCACCGCGGCTGTCCTGGCTCGTCTCCAGGCGGCAGCGCTCGGGCGTTCATGTGCTGCCCTGTGTTTCCCCGGCTCGTATTCCGAATTCGGCGGAACTGCTCGGCGCGCCCGAGATGGAGCAATTGCTGGCCGTCGCGCGCAAATCCTACGACTGCATCATCATCGAGATTGCGCCGGTGATGTCGGTCGTCGACGTCAAGATGATCGAGCGCTTCGTCGATCAGTTCGTCTTCGTCGTCGAATGGGGCGCGACCAAGCGGGATATCGTTCTGGACGCGCTGTCCGACGCCGAGATCATTCGCGACCGCATGGCAGGCGTCGTGCTCAACAAGGCGGACCCCGTCGCGCTCAGGCATGTCGACGCCTTCAACGGCATCCGGCCCGGGAAATATTATCAGGACTGAACCCGCGAGGCTGCCGGCCCAATGCGCCGGCGGCCGCGGGCGCGCCCAATCCGGCCAGACATCGTCGCAACGGCATCGGCCCGCAATCCTGACCGTGCCCCTTCGGCCTGCCCGGAGAGCCCGATCCCATCAAGCATTTTCGCGTCTTGCGCGCATTGCGGCAGAATTGCCAGCCCCGTGGCAAAAAGGCCTGTCGTTCCACGGCATTAACCGGTCCTTAAGCATGACCGAATAATAATTTTCATGGTTAGTTTCTAGTAAATCCGGAGCCAGATTCTCGTGGCAAGGGCGCCAAACTTTTGCGACGGGCAAAAGGCAGTTCCGGCCTTGAGCGGAGCACGATTGCCGTGCCTGCGAAAGGATTTGCCGCACTGGATGCGCGTCCTCGCCCGGGCCGCCGTTCTCTCAGCCATGCTCGCCCACAGCGGTTGCTCCACCCTTCCGACCTCGGGGCCGACCAACGCGCTTGCGCAAGCAGACCAATTCTACCCGGCGACCCTTCCCTATGCCCTGGTCAAGGTCACGACCGACGTCGAAGACCATTCTGGAGCGCAATTCGACCCGGATCGGCCGGGTCTTTACCGACCGGCGCGGCCCCAGCGAAATCCGTTTCGGCGTTGGCGATACCGTCAGTGTGACGGTGTTCGAGGCCGCCGCCGGCGGCCTGTTCATTCCCGCCGACGCCGGGGTCCGTCCCGGCAACTACGTCACCCTCCCGAACCAGCAGGTCGACACCCAGGGCAACATCACGGTTCCCTATGCCGGCGCGATCAAGGCGCAGGGGCGCACGGCTGTGCAGGTGCAGTCGGCCATCGTCGCCGCGCTCAAGAACCGCGCGCTCGAACCACAGGCGGTGGTTGCCTTGGTCGATCAGCGCGCCTCCTCCATCAGCGTGCTCGGCGAAGTCGGCACGCCATCCCGCTTCCCGGCGAGCGCGAGCGGCGAACGCCTGCTCGATGCCATTTCACGCGCCGGCGGCCCGCGCAATCCCGGCTACGACACCTGGGTCATGCTCGAACGCGAGGGGCGGCAGGCGGCCGCGCCGTTTGCGTCACTTCTCGAACAGCCGGCGAACAACATCTACGTCCGGCCCGCAGGACACGATCTACGTGTTCACGCAGCCGCAGACCTTCGTCGCCTTCGGCGCATCGGGCCAGCAGGGGCAATTCCCGATTCGGCGCCTGGCGGCTGTCGATTGCGGAGGCGCTCGGGAAAGCCGGCGGGCTCAACGACAATCTGGCGGACCCTGCCTCGGTCTATCTCTATCGCGGCGAGCGGCGCGAGGTCGCCGAGCAAGCTTGGCGTCGATTGCGCCGCTTTGGCGGGCCGATCGTGCCGGTCATCTACAATCTGAACCTGCGCGATCCTGCCGGCTACTTCCTGGCCACCAAGTTCGAGATGCGCAACAAGGACGTCATCTTCACGTCGAACGCGCAGTCGGTGGAGAGCGGCAAGGTTCTGACGTATATGCGGCTGATCACCGCCACCGTCAACGATCCGCTGATGGCCGCGGTGAACGCCTACACCGTCAAGGGCCTTGCCACGGGAACGGGAAGCGCGACGGTCGTCAACACGACGAGTAGCGTGAAATAGCGGCTCGGGGCCAGAGGGCCCTTCACACCCGGCAGCAGGCGAGTGTCCCGCAAAGCCTACTCTTGCTTTGCCAAAGAGACTGCCGCGGCATTCACTGCTCGCGATCTCCGGCAGCTTTGCGTCCTTCGGAGGCGCCGCTGCAAGCGCTTCGCGATCCGTGGCACGACGCAGGTGCTGGACCGGCGCCCTGCCGACGCTGTCATACACAAAGCCGTGCGCCGCCATGTCCTCGGGCGAATAGATGTTGCGCAGGTCAACGACGACCGGCTGCGCCATGGTCTGCTTCAGCCGCTCGAGATCCAGCGTGCGGTACTGCACCCATTCGGTCACCACCACCATGGCGTCGGCGCCCTTCACGCAATCATAGGGGTCGTCGGCATACTCGATATCGGGCAGCTCCTTGCGCGCCTGCGCCATGCCGACCGGATCGTGCGCGCGTACCTTCGCGCCCATGTCGAGCAGGCCCGTCACCAGCGGGATCGACGGCGCCTCGCGCATGTCGTCGGTGTCGGGCTTGAAGGTCAGCCCCAGCACGGCCACCGTCTTGCCGCGCAGGCTGCCGCCGGCGGCGTTGGCGACCTTGCGCGACATCGCCCGCTTGCGGTTGTCGTTGACGTGCAACACCGCCTCGACGATGCGAGCTGCACGTCGTGGTCCTGCGCGATCTTGACCAGCGCGCGGGTGTCCTTGGGGAAGCACGAGCCGCCGAAGCCGGGGCCGGCATGCAGAAACTTGGCGCCGATGCGGTTGTCCAGGCCGATGCCGCGGGCGACCTCCTGCACGTCGGCGCCGACCTTCTCGGCAAGGTCCGCCATCTCGTTGATGAAGGTGATCTTGGTGGCGAGGAAGGCGTTGGCGGCGTATTTGATCAGCTCCGCGGTGCGCCGCGCGGTGAACATCATCGGCGCCTGGTTGAGCGACAGCGGCCGGTAGACATCGCGCGAGCACTTTCGCGCCCGCTCGTCGGAGGTGCCGACCACGATGCGGTCGGGGAATTTGAAGTCGCGGATCGCCGCGCCCTCGCGCAGGAATTCCGGATTGGAGGCGACGACATAGTCGGCCTTCGGATTGACCTCGCGGATCAGCCGCTCGACCTCGTCGCCGGTGCCGACCGGCACGGTCGATTTGGTCACCACCACGGTGAAGCCCGAGAGCGCTTCCGCGATCTCGCGCGCGGCGGCATAGACATAGCTCAGATCGGCATGGCCATCGCCGCGGCGCGACGGCGTGCCGACCGCGATGAACACCGCGTCGGCCTCCGCCACGGGGCCCTTCAGGTCGGTCGCGAAATCGAGCCGCTTGGCCTTCACATTGTCGGCCACCAGCGCGTCGAGGCCGGGCTCGAAGATCGGGATCTCGCCGCGACGCAGCGCTGCGATCTTGTCCGCATCCTTGTCGACGCAGACGACTTGATGGCCGATATCCGCAAAGCAGGCGCCGGACACCAGTCCGACATAACCCGTACCAATCATGGCAATTCGCATGAAACAGCCCGCTCTTGTTGATTGACGATAGACCTGATCGCGTTTGCTTGGGACGAAGCCAGCCGCACGGATGAGCGGCAAGACCGCTCCTCCAATGATAAGGGCATACTAGCAAAACCCGAAGGGCTCAGCAGCCGCGTTCGTGCGCGAGCTTGTCCCCTCCGGCGATTAGGGTTGATTTGTTGAGTTAACTTTCCTGCACAAAAAGGCGCCTACCCGCTAGGGATAGCATTCGGTCGTTGGGCAAAACTGGAAGGACGCACAACTGGAGTTTTGGAATCCATTCTCGGCTGGAGCCAACTCGGACCATCCAAGCGTCCAGGCAAACGATCTTGCCATTTCTCCAGATGAAACAACCTTGTTAACTGATGGGCTGAATGGTCAATTGTACTTACAGGACCTTAAAACCGTACTGCACCCGGCATGGCCTTAAATCTTGAGGTAAAACCGCCCTAGCCCGCCCAATAGAACCATCCGCTCCTTGGGTCTCGAGCGTTCGCACGCTTGCTCGGAACATCCAGCGTTAACCACCCCATGCTAGCTAGGTGTCTAGACGAGATTTCCATAGGTGCCTTAATGTCAAAGGCCTCAACGCATTCGTTCGAATTGGTTCGTGCCAGAACTTCCGCACGACCAATCGACAAACTCTCAATCATCCCAATCCTGGCGTGCGCTTACGCTGTATTAATTTCTCCATTGTTGATTTTTGCTACGTCAGCGCCCGACACGGTTCGCGGACTGATGGAGACTCGCAATGAGAATAAAATCTTCTGGCCCGCCATGGCAGCGATATCGTTCGCCATCATAATTCGAAGTTTTGCTCGCGGTGACCGAGCCAAGTGGTCCCCCCACATCGTCTGTCTCCTTTTGTATCTCGCCTTCGCCGGAATGAGCGTCCTTTGGGCTTTCTCCCCAGAGCTCTCGTTCGTCAGATTTGCGCAGCAAGTCATGATCGTGTCGTCCATTGTACCGTTTGCGCTATTCGGGCTCAGGACAATAGACATGTTGCGTGGCCTTTTCTTGTGTTTCGGATTAGCCTGCCTCTTGAACGTGTTTTTTGTGGCCGGTGGATTTCAGACGATCGCAGACAACGTGTCGATAGGGTACTCGGGCTACTTTATGGGAAAGAACTATTTGGGAGAATGTGCGGCTATCGCTTTGTTGTTGTCGCTTAACGAGATGCGGTTTCCTGGGCTCCGGCGAACGCTGGGCTTCACCGTCGCGATCCTCGCTGTCCTACTGATATTTTTCAGCAATTCTAAAACGGCGCTGGGCCTTGCGCTACTTGCTCCATGTCTCGCGGGCGCAATGCTGGCTTTGAAAAAGAACGCGCGCATATCTCCGGCAACATTTCTTTTTTCCGTACTGATCTGTTATTTCATTTTCTCCGGAGTGACCGGCTTCACCATAAATCGCGTGTCATACATGCTTTACGGTGATTTCGACTTTCACGGGCCGTCAAATCATCTGGGATTTTGCGCAAAATGAGATCGCGCACCGGCCAATTCTGGGATGGGGATATCAATCGTATTGGCTCGTGGGTCCTACCGGACCCAGCATCGCTAATGCGCCCGGCTGGGTTAAGTCCATGCCGAATGCCCACAACGGCTACTACGATACGCTGTTAGAGATGGGACGCTTCGGCCTTGCTCTACTATTCTTCTTTATCCTTGCCACCCTCCACGCAATAGGGCGGATGGCGGACAGAGATCGCGGTCGGGCGTGGGTCGCACTTTCCGTCGCATTGTTTGTTATCATGTACAATGGCTTGGAAAGTACATGGATGCGAGGTTTTGAGTTCCTGTGGGTGGTCTTTCTAGTTCTTGCCGTCGATATTGCTCGATACTGGCAGCCCATCCACCGGGATGACCGTTCACCGCACAAGCCCCGACTACCTACCGCTGACCATCGAACAGACGGCGGACATGGAATTCGATGAGGCGATCATAATCATCAGAGTGTTCGGTTGGCCCTGGCGAGGTTGCCGTTTAAATGCGCTAGCACCTCGGCATAAGTTACTAGTTCGGGCTCGAAGCTGATGCCATCGAATAGGATACGTAAGATTTAGGAAAGCCGAAGAAGTATTCGACTTGCGTTTGGCCGTTAGGGAACAATTCCACCATTCTGCGTCGCGACAGGAAGCGGGTTGAGCCTATGTAATCTGCCCACCAAGTCGGAAGTCGCTTCCTCCAGCTCCTCATCAGCGCCGCTCGCAACCATTCAGGGTAGAACCAATAAAAGGGCATTCCAGAATGCGCCTCGATGGGAAACCACTTCGATGGCGTCTGTACCCAGTAGGAGTTGCCTAAGCGAAGTACCTCGCGAGCAAACGCCGCCTGATTGTTGGACGGTCCAACATGTTCGATAACGCTGTTGCTAAACACTAGATCAAAAGTGCGATCGCCAAACTGCTCGACGTTGCATGCGTCGCCCTCGACTACGCGGAACCTGTGATGCCTCAGGCCCGGGCTCTGAAGAATTTCAAACTCGCCCGCGGAAATGGTGGAGGGCAAATTCAAGAGCGTAATGTCGAGCGGTACCGAGACATGCTCCCAGATTGCTGGAGCACCGCCAAGATCTAACACTCGTGTTCCGGCTTCAATCTGAAAAGTCCTTAGAAACTTGGCCATCCGGCGCCGACGAAAGAAGGCAGAAACAATTGGAAGGAACCGGTAGAACGCCCTAAGCCGTAAGCCGGTTCCCGGCGCGACCGATCTTACGCGCGCGTCTGCAGCAATAGGCTTCCGGGGACTGAATTTTTTGCCTGGCTCCACGGTGTCTCCACTTTGCCAATAGAGGAACTGAAATCTCGATTACAGATTAACCAAACCGTTGGCAGACGAGAAAAGGTCGTCCTCGAGACGCCGAAGTACCGCGTTCCACACCAGCGATCAACTTCGCAATTAGAAGATGGTAAAGGCTGGAGTTGACCTTATCTTCTCCATGACATGCTCCTGATTGCCTTCGCTTAAGAGTCTGTTCTAGTTCTGCCCCTGAGTGGGACGGGTTGCAAACTCGGTCGGTTTGAGCCCGTTCAGGCAATCGTTCCGAATCCAGGCCGATGAAGAGCATGTCCATCACGACGTCGAGTGACCAGCGGCGACCGCGGATGCACTGACATGCCCCAAGTCTAGGGTGGACCGTTGCCGGTGAGCGCAAATCACAGCGGCTTGATCTGCACCTTGCGGAACTTGACCACGCCTGCGCGATATCGAAGCGCGATATGACCGTCGGCGAGCCTGGAGCCCTGTGCATCCACGGTCTTCTGTCCATTAAGCACGACCACGAAATGCGGGCCCTTTTGCTTTGGTTGAGCGAACCCAGCATCGTCAATCGCGGCGCAAATGCCTTTTCATGCTGCACTTGCGTGGGCATCCGTCGCATCTGCCGGTCTCGCATGCGCGCGCACGTCTTGCCCTGCACGAACCTAACTCGCTAGCATTGGCGGCAACTCAGATCGGCGCAACCAGCGCATATCAACGCAACGGGAGGAAATCATGACAGCATCACGCCGCTTCAGGCGATATCTCGCGATGCCGCTTGCTTTTGCGGCCATGCTTGGATTTGCATCCGCCGCCGAACTCAATCCGGCCGCGGTGGTCTACAAGTTGCCCGATCAGATCCCGTGGGGCCCGCTGAACGCTGCGGGCGCGCAAAGTGCTGTGGTTGTAGGCGATCCGACCAAGCCGGGCTTTTACATGGTCTACAACAAATGGACCAAGGGCAACCATTTCAGCCGGCCGCATTTCCATCCTAACGACCGTTACATCGTGGTGCTGCAGGGCACATGGTGGGTAGGCTCGGGGCCGAAATTCGATCCGCAGAACGGCACCGTGCCGATGCCGGCCGGCAGTTTCGTCACCCATTACGGCAAGCAGGTGCATTGGGACGGCGCCAAGGACGAGGACACCATCCTCTTGATCATGGGCGAAGGGCCGGCGACGTCGACGCTGGCGGAAGAGAAATAACACCGGCGCGCGCGATCTATTCCACGAACCTCACTTTCGGGAAGCAGAGAAATGCCGATGCTGTTCCAATGCAGGGCGTGCAGCCCCGCCACCGATCACGGCAGCGCGCCGCAGCGTGCGGGGCGCGGGGCCAGGCCATGGCGCACCATCGACATTCATTGCCACTGCCTCGTGCCTGAAGCCAACGCGATGGTGCTGAAGGCAACCGGCATGCCAGGCGGCGGCACGACGCCGAATGCCAACGCCCATGTCAACGACCTCACGAAAGCCATCCAGCAACAACGCGGCAAGGCCGACTTTTCGAAGCTGACCGATCTCGAAACGAGAATGGCAGAGATGGACCGCACCGGCATCGATATGCAGGTGATCTCGCCCTATCCGGGCCATTTCGTCTATGCAGCGCCTGCCGAAGTGGCGCGCGACAGTTGCCACCTCGTCAACAACCATATCGCCGAGATGGTCGCCCAGCACCCGGATCGGCTGATGGGGATGGGTACCGTGCCGCTGCAGGATCCCGGCATGGCGCTCGACGAACTGAACCGCACCGTCAAGGAGCTCGGCTTCCGCGGCGTCGAGCTGTGCACCAATGTGCGCGGCATCGACCTTACCCGCGCCGGCCTGGAGAAATTCTTCGCACGCGTCGAGGAACTTGGCCTTCTGATCTTCCTGCATCCGTTCGGCACCAGTCTCGTCGGGCGCATGAGCGATCACTATTTCCCGAACACGATCGGCCATCCGCTCGATTCGGCGCTCTGCGTCGGGCAGCTGATCTTCGACGGCTATCTCGAGCGTTTCCCGAAGCTGAAAGTCTGCATTGCCCATGGCGGCGGCTATCTGCCGGCTTATTGGGGGCGTCTCGACCACGCCTTTGCCCATCGTGAGGATTGCCGCGTCAACATCAGCAAGCCGCCGTCGGAGTATCTGAAGAAGCTCTATTTCGACACGGTCGTGTTCGACCCGCGCGAGCTCAGGCATTTGATCGAGATCTGGGGCGCCGACCACATCATGCTCGGCACCGACTATCCCTTCGACATGGCGGAGCCCGATCCCCTCGCCCTGCTCGGGCGGGTCACGGGCGTGAGCAAGCACGACATGGCGCTGGTCGCCGGTGGCAATGCCGCTCGGCTGCTGGGCTTGCCGGCGTGAATGATCGATTTTGCGCTGAACCGGGATGCGGTTAGTATCGCGCCGGGAGATCTCCGATGCATCCGGCGGCCCGACTGCAATTCGAACGCGTCATCGACGAATACGCCAAGTGGCGCGCGATTGCCGAGAGCGAACGGCCGCCTGCGCCGGCATGGTGGTGGGGACCCTCGCTTGCCGTGCGCGGGCTTGCCGACAAGTTGCCGCCGGCCTGGTGCGCCCGGCTCGGATTGCCTGACGGCGCGAGCTATGCCGGGGGCGCCGAGGTGTTGCTGAGTTCGCTTGCCGGGCAGGATACCGTGCCTTGGCCGTATGATTTCTCGCGCAAGGTGGTCTCCACCGATTCCGATGTGCGCGATTTGCATCCACAGCCATCAGACGACAGCGCATTTCAGGCGTAACGAAACAGCCCTCAACCGGTGCGGCTGGTGTGGGCGGCAACGCGGGACTCCACCGGCCGCAACAACTCGGCAAGGTCGCGCGGCGGCAGCGGCCGGCTGAACAGATATCCCTGCATCTCGTCGCAGGCATGGCTGCGCAAAAACTCCTGCTGCTCGGAGGTCTCGACGCCTTCGGCCACCACCGTCATGCCGAGCGCCTTGCCCATGCTGATGATCGCCTGCGCAATCGCCTGGTCTTCAGGATCCTCGGCAAGATCGCGGACAAAGGAGCGGTCGATCTTGATGGTGTCGATCGGAAACTGCTTCATCAGCGACATCGACGAATAGCCGGTGCCGAAATCGTCGATTGCAAGGCGGATGCCGCGGCTCTGGATCGCATCCAGCACCCGGATCGCGCGTGCGACATTGCGCATGACCATGCTCTCGGTCACTTCCAGCTGCAGCAACACCGGCGACATGCCGCTGGCGGCAAGCGCCTCGTCGACGTCGCGCAACAGATGCGCATCCGCGAACTGGCGTGGTGACAGATTGACCGCCATCGAGACCGGGCGAAGCCCCCTGCGCTGCCAGGCCATATTCTGCGCGCAGGCTTCCTTCAGCACCCAGCGGCCGATCGGCACGATCAGCCCGGTTTCCTCGGCAAGAGGGATGAACTGCATCGGAGCTACCATGCCGAAATCGGGGTGCTCCCAGCGCAGCAAGGCCTCCACGCCGGTAATCTGGCTGCTCGCCATGTCGATCTTCGGTTGATAGTGCAGCGAAAATTGCTCACGCTCCAACGCACGGCGCAACGCGGTTTCCAGCGTCAGCCGCTCGATCGACTGCACCTTGACGTCGCGGCTGAAGAACCGGAAGCCGTTCTTGCCATCTTCCTTGGCGAGGTACATCGCCATGTCTGCGTTCTTGGTCAGCGCCTGCGCATCGTCGCCGTCGGCGGGATACATCGCAATCCCGATCGACGCCGTGGTGTGGCACTCGTGACCGCTGAGCTGCAGGGGCTGGCCCAGCACCGACAAGAGTTCGCCGGCGATCCGCTCGACGTCGTGCCGCTCCGTGGTTTCCTCCAGGATGACGACGAATTCGTCACCGCCAAGCCGCGCCACCACGTCGCTGGCGCGCAATGCGCCACGCAGGCGGTGCGAAACCTCCACCAGCAGCATGTCGCCGGCGTCATGGCCGAGCGAGTCGTTGATCACCTTGAAGCGGTCGAGATCGATGAACAGCACCGCGAACTTCCGCCGGTGGCGTTGCGCGGTCTCGATCGAGTGGCGCAACAGGCCGCTGAACATTTCGCGGTTGGGCAGTCCCGTCAGGCTGTCATGTGACGCCAGATATTCGATCCGCTCGTCCGCCCGGCTCTTCTCGTCGGCGCGATTGAAGTTTTCGAGCGCAAAGGAGACGTTGGCGGTGAGCCGCTGCAACAGCTCGACGAATTCCGGTGTGAAGGTGTGTTTCTCGGCCGAGATGAACAGCATGATGCCGACCACCTCGCCACCGACCAGCAGCGGGAACGAAGCGCCCGACCGCGCGCCGTCCGCGCGAGCGCGGGCATGGAATGCCGCCGTGTTGCTGTCGGCCAGATAGTCATTGGCGATGCGGGCCTGGCGCGAGCGGAACGCCTGCCCGGCGAGGCCGCGGCCTTCGGGATATGCCTCATTGATCGATATCCGGGCGTCGCGGGCGCTGGCGGCCGTTGGGCCTGCCACCGCAACGACTTCCAGAAAATCACTGTCCGGTCGAACCAGCGCGAGATTGGTCGAGGTGAACTTGCCGCCTTGCGCGGCAGCCTCGCACACGAGCTCAAACAGTTCACCACGCGATTTCGCCCGCACGATCGCTTCGTTGGTCGCGCTCAGCGCCGCCAGCATCCGCGCCAGCCGCTCCTTCTGCTGCTCGGTGCGCGCCTTCTCGTCCGCGCGATCGAAGTTACCGAGAGCAAACGAGACGTTGTCGGCGAGCCGTTGCAGCAGTTCGGCGAATTCGGGGGTGAAGGTGTCGATCTCGGACGAGATAAAGAGCATCACGCCGGCGCATTGGTCGTCGACCAGCAGCGGAAAGGCCGCGCCCGACCTTGCACCATCGCTCTGGATCACCTGCTTGAACGCTGCGCCGCGCGGATCGCTGGCGAAATCGTTGCTCAGGCTCGCCTGCCGCGTCCGGTAGGCGGTGCCGCATACCCCGCGGCCCTCCGGATAGGCCTCGCTGGTCGAAACCTGCAGCCGCCGTGCATTGCTGGCAGTCGGCCCGGCCGACGCGACGATATCGAGGCGGTCGCTTTCCGGCCGCGGCAACAGGATGCTGGCGGAATTGAACCGCCCGCCCTTGGCCGCCGCCTCGCAGACCAGCCCATAGAGTTCCGCGCGGGTCTTGGCGCGCATGATGGCTTCATTGGTGGCCGACAGCGCCGCATACATGCGGGTGAGGCTTAGCGTTGCCTCGTCCGCCCTTGCCTTCTCGGCCGCACGGTCGAAATTGTCGAGCGCAAACGACACGTTCTCGGCGATGCGGGAAAACAGCGCGATGATCTCATCGTCGGTCGCCCAGGAGCGGCCGACAAAGAACATCAGGACGCCGATGCTCTTGCCTGTCTTGACCATGGGCACGGCCACGCAGGCCGACACCCCGCTCTGGCGTTGCGCCTCCTTCCACGCGCCGCTATTGGCGACGATGTCGGGATTGATGGCCGGCTTCTGGGTGCGGAACGCCTGGCCGCTGACGCCGCGGCCATAGGGATTGTCCGCGTCGGTCGAGAATTTCGTCTTGGTGATGAGGTCGATGGCTTCGCCGGTCGCCGCGACTGGCTTCAGCCAGGTCGAGCCTGGCTCGGCCAGCAGCGCCACGGTGGCAAAGGACTTTCCGCTGTGCACGGCGGCGTCGCAAATCTGCTGGTAGAGCTCCTGCTCGGTCTTGGCGCGCATGATGGCTTCGTTGGTCGCACTGATCGCGCCGAACATCCGCGCCAGCCGCCGCGTCGCGCGCTCGCCAACCTTGCGCTGCGCCTCATGGTCGAAATTGTCGAGTGCAAAGGAGATGTTGGCCGACATCCGCTCCAGCAGCGAGACGATGTTGCCCGTCAGCGAACCCGGCTCGCGCTTGGTCACCATCAACACGCCGACGCTCTTGCCGTTGCAGGTCAACGGGATCGCCGCAGCCGCGCCGACATGGCCGGCGCTCGCCCCTTTGCGCCAGGCGAGCGAGCGCTCATCGTTCAGGAAATCATTGGCAACGCAGATCCTGCGGTCGCGAAAGGCCTGTCCACCGACACCGGACCCTTCCAGCGTGTCGGCAGCGACCGAAATCTGGATGCGGCGCAGGCGCGCGGAATCCTCGCCGAGGCCGGCGGCAAAGCGCAACAGGTCGGTGCCCGGCTCGTGCAGGAAGATGGTCGCGGCAAGGAAGTCCCCGCTCGAGAAGGCTGCCTCGCAGACCTTCTGATGGAGCTCCTCCGGCGATTTCGCGTACAGGATCGCCTCATTCGTGGCGTTCAACGCCGCGAGTGTACGCGCGGTATTCGTCTCCAAGACCCGGTTCCCTCAAACCACACTGACCCAGTAAGACCAATGCGTTGAGATGCCTAAGTGCACGTTTAGAGCCCCCGGGAGATGCGATTCAGAGTAAATGCCCGGCGAACGCGCGGGAGGAAAAAACCAATTAGTTACCTTGTCGGGCCCCGCGCCTACGCCTCGGACGATGGTGCGCCCGCGAAGGCTCGACCAAGCCTTGCGCCCGCTGCATTGCACCCAAGAATTTGCCCCTGGGCGATTGCTATCGCGCGACCGCTTTGAGAGCATGCGGGTGCCAAAAACAAGCAAGACCCGCTCGGTTCGCGGGCCGCCCCCAGAGGAAACCTCATGCCGATCGTCCAGGCTGACCGTCTCACGCATGTCGGCACGGCCTTGCTGAAGGCGGCAGGTGCGTCCGACGAGGAGGCCAAGGCGGTCGCCGTCGGCTGCGTCAACGCCAATCTCGCCGGCCATGACTCGCACGGCATCATCGCGGTCCCGACCTATATCGACCGCATCAAGGCCGGGCATATCGTGCCGGGGGCCCAATGGACCATCGTGCAGGAGTCACCGACGACGGCCGTGATCGATGGGCATTGGGGCTTTGGCTTTCACGTCAACAGCAAGGCGATGGAGCTGACGATCGCCAAGGCCAGGACGGCCAATGTCGCTGCCTGCACCGTGTTCCGGCAGAGCCATGTCGGCCGGCTCGCGGCTTATCCGCTGATGGCGATGCGCGAGGGCATGATTGGCCTCGCCACCGCCGATTCCGGCCGCTCGCCCAAGCATGTTGCGCCGTTCGGCGGCCGCGAGGCACGGCTCGGCACCAACCCGATCTCGATCGCGGTGCCTTCCGATCTCGAGGCGCCCTTCTATCTCGATATGGCGACCTCTGCCGTTGCCGCCGGCAAGATCCAGCTTGCGGTCGCCCGCAAGGAAGAAATCCCGATAGGCTGGATCATCGACGCCGATGGGCGTCACACCACCGACCCCACGCAGTACCGCAAGGGCGGCGCGCTGCTGCCGCTCGGCGGCAGTGAAGGCTACAAGGGCAGCGGCCTCGCTGCGATGGTCGAGGTGCTGTGTGGGCTGTTGACGGGCTTAGGCTTTGGCGTCGAGCCGACCGGCCGGCACAATGACGGCGTGTTCATGGCGGTGTTCAACGTCGCCGCCTTCCGCCCGCTGAAGGATTTCAAGAAAGAGGTCGCCGAGTTCGCGCGCTACCTGAAATCGACGCCGCCGTCGGAAGGCTCGGCGGGCGTGTTCTATCCCGGTGAGGTCGAGTATCTGCGCGAGCAGAAGCGCCGGGCCGAGGGTATCGAGATCGAAGACGCGACCTGGGAGAGACTGCGTGCGCTGGCCGGCGAGTACAAGATCGCCGGGGAACTGGGTCTCGCGTGACGGACGGTTGAGGAGAGCAGCATGACACGGCAAATGGCGCTGGTTGGCTTCCTGCAGGCGCAGAACTGCACCAACCTGCCGAGCTCGTGGCGGCATCCGGACTCGCGCGACGATTCGATGTCGGCGGACTACTACCAGGAGATCGCGCGTATCCTGGAAGCCGGCAAGTTCCACATGGCGTTCTTCGACGATCGCCTCGCCATGCCCGACCGCTACAACAACGACCACGCCCACACCGTCGAATACGGCATCCGCTGCGTGAAGATGGACCCGGTCATCGTGCTGACCACGATGGGCATGGTGACGGAAAAGCTCGGGCTCGCCTCGACCTGCTCGACTACCTATTACGAGCCGTTCGACGTGGCGCGGCGCTTTGCGACGCTCGACCTGATGACGGATGGCCGGGCCGCCTGGAACGTAGTGACTTCAGTGAACGACGGCGAGGCGCTCAACATGGGCAAGGATGCGCACCTTGAACATGACTTGCGCTACGACCGCGCCGACGAATTCATGGAAGTCGTGCTCGGCCATTGGGATTCCTGGGAAGACGGCTCGCTCATCATCGACAAGAAAAGCGGGCGTTTTGCTGATCCCGCCAAGGTCAAGCGGCTCGATCACAAGGGCGCGTTCTTCAAGTCGCGCGGACCGTTCACCGTGCCGCGCTCGCCGCAGGGCCATCCCGTCGTCATCCAGGCCGGTGCCTCCGGCCGCGGACAGCGGTTTGCGGGACGCTGGGGCGAGGTGATCTTCACCGCCGCGCGCAACCTTGCAAACGCCAAACAGGGTTATGACGCGATCCGCGGCGAGGCCGCCAAGGTCGGCCGCGATCCCGATCAGATGTTCCTCTGCAACCTCACGACGCCGGTGTGCGGCGCGACCAGGGCTGAAGCCGAAGACAAGATGGCGCTGATCCAGAAATTGCCGCTCGAGATCGACGCACTGTCGCTGCTCGCCGAAGGGCTCAACTTCGACTTCGGCGCCAAGGACATCGACGAGCCGCTGACGACGGAAGAGCTGCAGGGCATGCAGGGCATGATCGGGATCCGCGACGGCGTGCTGCGGACATCAGGCAAGACGCAACCCGTCGACCCGCGACTTCATCACCTTCTCCGGCCGTGGCCAGGTGCAGGACGCCATCGTCGGCGGCCCGAAGGAGATCGCCGACAAGCTCGAGGAGATGTTCGTCGGACGCGGCTGCGACGGCTTTGTGATTGCCGCGAGCTATGTCCCGGGCTCCTACGCTGATTTCGTCAATCACATCGTGCCGGAGCTGCAGCGGCGCGGGCTGTTCCACAAGGATTATGCCGGCAAGACCTTGCGCGAGAACCTTGGCTTGCGGCGGCCGGCGGCCGGCGCGTGGAAGGGCCGTCCCCAGGCGGCCGCCGAGTAGAAAGAAGAAGCACGCATGCGCTGGATGAAATTCACCGCCGCAGGAAAGACCTCGTGGGGCATCATCGAGGGCGACAAGGTCATCGTGGTCGACGGCGATCCCTTCGACAATCACAAGCGGACCTCGCAAACCCATCCGCTGAAGGACATCAAGATCGAGCTGCCGCTGATCCCGCGCACTTTTTACTGCGTGGGGCTCAACTACCTCAAGCATCTGAAGGAAGCTGCCGACAAGGCCGGCACCGTGCCCAACGTGCCCGACCGGCCGGAGATCGGCTATCGCGCGCAGAACGCACTGATCGCGCATGACGAGGATGTGGTGATCCCATCCTTTGCCACTGAAAAAATTCACTATGAGGGCGAACTCGCCGTCGTGATCGGCAAGAAGGCCAAGCACCTCACTGAGGCGAACGCGATGGATTGCGTGTTTGGCTACACCATCGGCAACGACGTTTCCGAGCGCAACTGGCAGAAGGCCGATCGCGGACTGTGGCGATCGAAGAACGCCGACACCTTCAAGCCGATGGGGCCGTGGATCGAGACCGACGTCGATCTCGACAAAATGGAGACCGTGATCCGGGTCAATGGCAAAGAGACCGGCCGTTTCCGTACCAACGACATGATTTTCGGCATCGTACCGTTCCTGGTCGAGCTCACGAAATACTTCACGCTGTGGCCGGGCGACGTGATCTGGATGGGCACCGACGGCGCCTCGCCCGACATCAAGCATGGTGACGTCGTCGAGATCGACATCACCGGCATCGGCACGCTGCGCAACCGGTTCGTCAGGGAAGCGCGCTAAAGGCATGGCCCACCATTCCGCCGCGCATTATTTCCTCGAAGGCCTGGTCGATCTCGGCGTCGAGTACATCTTCGCCAATCTCGGCACCGATCATGTGTCCTTGATCGAGGAGATGGCGCGCTGGGACAAGGAGGGCCGCAAGCATCCCGAGATGGTCCTGTGCCCGCACGAGGTGGTGGCGGTGCACATGGCGGGTGGTTATGCGCTGGCGACCGGGCGCGGCCAGGCGGTCCTCGTTCATGTCGATGCCGGCACTGCCAATGCCTGCATGGCGATCCAGAACCTGTTCCGCTACCGCCTGCCGGTGATGCTGTTCGCCGGCCGCGCGCCGCACACGCTGCACGGTGAACTAACCGGCTCGCGCGATACTTACGTGCATTTCGTGCAGGACCCGTTCGATATCGCGAGCATCGTCCGGCCCTATGTCAAATGGGAATACTCGCTACCCTCGGGCGTGGTGGTGAAGGAGGCGCTGGCGCGCGCCAGCGCCTTCGCCCACAGCGATCCACCGGGCCCGGTCTACATGATGCTGCCGCGCGAGACATTGGCGGAAGAATGGGATGAGGCGGCAATGCCCGCCTATCCGGCCGCGCGCTACGGCAGTGTGCAATCCGGCGGCATCGAGCCGGCACGCGTCGCTGCCATGGCGGACGCGCTGATGGCGGCGGAAAATCCGGTCGCGTTTGCCGCCTATCTCGGGCGCAAGCCGCACGCCGTCGCAGCACTTGATCGGCTGGCGCGGACCTGCGGCATCCGCATCGCCGAATTCAACGCGATCGACCTCAACATTTCCCAGGACTCGCCCTGCTTTGCCGGCTCCGATCCCTTGCCTTTGCTGGAGAGCGCCGATCTCGGCCTGCTGCTCGACACCGACGTGCCCTTCGTGCCGCAGGCCGCGAGGCGCGCCGCGACGATCAAGTGGATCCAGATCGACGTCGATCCGCTGAAGGCGGATTTCCCGATGTGGGGCTTTGCCACCGACATGCGCATCCAGGGCGACAGCGCCGTCATCCTGCAACAGGTGTGCGAGGCGGTGCAGGCCCGCGCCGATGACGGCTATCGCCGCCGCGTCACTGAGCGGATCGCGGGCTGGCGTGGCGCGAACGAGGCGGCGGCACAAAAGCGCACCGCTGCCGCTGCGAACAAGGGCGTCTCCGGCGCGCTCAGCCCCGCCTTCGTGCTGGCGACCTTGAGCGGAAAGATTTCACAGGACGACATCGTGCTCAACGAGGCCATTCGCAACGGACCGGTGCTGCAGGAACATGTCAGGCGGACCAGGCCGCAGAGCTATGTCGGGCTTGCCGGCGGCGGGCTCGGCTTCAGCGGCGGGATGGCGCTTGGCCTCAAACTCGCCCAGCCGAAGCGCCGCATCGTGCAGGTGATCGGCGACGGGGGCTTTCATTTCTCCTCGCCCGACAGCGTCTATGCCGTCGCCCAGCAGTACCAGCTCCCGATCTTCACCATGGTGCTCGACAATGGCGGCTGGCAGGCGGTGAAATCGGCCGTGCAGCGCGTCTATCCCAAGGGGGTCGCGGCCGAGACCGACCAGTTCCAGTCCCGCCTGATGTCGGGCCGGCAAGGCGAGCGGCGCGATTTCTCGCAAGTAGCCGAGGCCTTCGGCGCCCACGGCGAACGCGTCACTGAGCCGGACGCATTGGCCGATGCGATCGACCGTTGCCTCGCCGCGCTCGATGACGGCAAGGCCGCCGTGCTGCATGTTCACGTGACGCCGCTATAGGCCGAAGGGAGCCAACGCATGAGACTATCGCGCATCGGTCTCGCCATCGGCATATGCCTCGGATCACTCGCGGCACCCGCGCTAGCGCAGGAGGACCCGGCAAAATATCCGACCAAGCCGATCCGCCTTATCGTCGGCTTCGCGGCCGGCGGCGGCAACGACATCATCGCGCGCGCATTCGGCCAAAAACTGTCCGAAAGCCTCGGCCAGCCCGTCATCGTCGAGAACAAGCCGGGCGGCGGCGCCATCGTCGCGACCGACTATGTCGCAAAATCCGCGCCCGACGGCTACACGCTGCTGATGAGCGCCAGCGGCCTGTCGATCAACCCGGCCGTCTACGCCAAATTGCCCTACGACGCGGTGAATGATTTTGTCGCGGTGTCGGAGCTTGCTTCCTTTCCGTTGATCATGATCGTTGCGGCGAACTCGCCGATCAAATCGGTGGCCGAGCTCGTCGCCTTCGCGAAAGCCAATCCGGACAAGACGAACTATGGCAGTTCGTCGGCCTCATTCCAGCTCGTCACCGAACTGTTCAAGCAGAAGACCGGCGCGCCGATGCAGGTCATTCCCTACAAGAGCGCCAACGAGTCGGTGCTCGCCGTCATCTCCGGCCAGGTGACGACGACGATCGCGGACGCGGGTCCCGTCATCCAGCAAGTCAAGGGCGGCGCGGCCCGTGCGCTGGCGGTCGCGACCGCCAAGCGGATCGACGACCTCCCCGACGTACCGACGCTGAAGGAGGCCGGCGCAGACGTCGAGGCGGTGCTGTGGAGCGGCATCTTCGTGCCAAAGGGAACGCCGCCGGCGATCGTGAAGAAGCTGGAAGGCGAATTGATGCGGATCGCAAAACTGCCCGACGTGGTCGCCCGCCTCAAGCCGCTCGGGATCGACACCGTCGGCAATACGAGCGAGGAGTTCGCAAAGATTTTGTCGGCCGATATCGCGCGATGGAGTGCGGTCGCCAAATCCGCCAACATCAAGATGGAATCGCAATAACTTACCGCAGGCTGTCTGCGTTCACCCGCCTTGCGTCGGACCCGGCGTCCTCAGAAATGGGGACAAGCACTAAAATCCGTGGCCGATAGGATCGAGTTGAGAATTCACCCCTTCCCACGGAGATCATCATGGGTCACAGCAAATTCCTGGCTGGCGCAGCCTTCGCATTTCTCGTCATCGGAAGTTCACCGACCATGGCCCAGACCCCACCCGATCTCGACGCGCTGACGGCGGTGCAGGCCGCAGCCGACCTGTGCGCCGGCAAGATCACGAGCCAGGCGCTGACATCGGCGGTGCTTGCGCGCGCCAAGGCGAATGCGAACCTCAACGCCTTCATCACGCTGGATGAAGCCGGCGCGATGAAGGCCGCGGCGGCGTTCGACGCCGGCCGCAAGAAGGGCGACTGCAAGCCGCTCGGCGGGCTACCCATCGTCATCAAGGACAATATCGAGGTGGCGGGTCTGCCGACCACCGCGGGCACGCCGGGGCTGAAGGGCTTCGTGCCGCGCAAGGATGCGCCGGTGGCGGAAAAACTGCGTGCGGCCGGCGCCGTTATCATCGGCAAGACCAACATGCACGAGCTCGCCTTCGGCATTTCCGGCTACAATACCGGCTTCAAGACCGGCCCTGACGCGGGCGTCCGCAACGCCTATGACCCGAGCAAGATTGCCGGCGGTTCGTCCTCGGGCACCGGAGCCGCCGTCGGCGCGCGGATCGTGACCGCGGGGCTTGGCACCGACACCGGCGGATCGGTGCGAATTCCCTGCGCGGTGAACGGCTGTTCGTCGCTGCGGCCGACGGTCGGACGCTATCCGCAAGGCGGCATTGCCCCGATCTCGCACACGCGCGATACGGCGGGCCCGATGGCCGCCACCATGGCCGACGTGGCGCTGCTCGACCGCGTCATCGCCGGCGGCGGCGCGGTGAGCCCTGCCAACCTGAAGGATGTGCGCATCGGCGTGGTCAAGGCCTTCCTCGCCAATCTGGATGGCGATACCGAAGCGGCATTCCGCGCGGGCCTCGACAAGCTGAAATCCGCGGGCGTTACCGTGGTCGATGTCGACATGCCCAAGCTCATCGAGATCAACAATCAGGTCGGCTTTCCGCTCGCGCTTTATGAAGCCTATGACGACATGGTGGCCTACCTGAAGAAGACCGGCACCGGCATCACCATCGAAGAGCTCGCCAAGAGCATTGCGAGCCCCGACGTCAAGGGCACCTATGAGGGCCTCGTGATCCCGCGCAAGTTGCCCGGACCGAACAACACGGTGGTCGACGCCAAGCCCGCCTATGACGCCGCCATGAAGACCGCCCGCCCCGCGCTGCAGGCGCTCTACAAGGACACCTTCGCCAAAAACAAGCTCGACGCCATCGCATTCCCGACCACGCCGAAAGTCGCGATTGCATCCGACCCCAACTCTTCGAGCCTGGAGAACTTCCTGCTGTTCATCCAGAACACCGATCCCGGCAGCAATGCCGGCGTTCCCGGCATTCAAGTTCCGCTTGCGCTCGGCGCCGCCTCGAAACTGCCGGTCGGGCTCGAACTCGACGGACCCTCGGGCAGCGACCGCCGGCTGCTTGCGATCGGCATGGCAATGGAGAAGGTATTCGGCCGGCTGCCGCCCCCGAAGCGTTAACGCGCCTCGCAAAAGTCTCGATTGCACCAGGAGCAATATAACGATTGAGCTCTGTTGAATTGGCTGGAAGATTGAACGATCAGGGGTATCCGATGATCGTACCATTCTTCCAGCTCGACGCCTTCGCAGCCGAACGCTTTCGCGGCAACCCCGCGGCCGTGATGATCCTCGATGGCTTTGGCAGATGACGCCCGGCTTCAATCCATTGCGGCCGAGAACAACCTCGCGGAGACCGCCTTCCTGGTTCGTGAGGGGGACGATTACCGGATTCGCTGGTTCACGCCGACCGTCGAAGTGCCCCTTTGCGGCCACGCCACGCTGGCGAGCGCTGCTGTCGTGATGGAGCAGTTGCAGCCGGGCCGGCAGCAAGTCACGTTTCAGTCCGCCAGCGGCCCGCTGTTCGTGCGGCGGCGAGATCAGGCTTACGTGCTCGATTTCCCGTCGCGGCCGAGCCGGAAAACCCCGACGCCCGACGCGCTCGCGGCGGCAATCGGCGGTGCTCCGCTTGAGACCGCGGACGATCGCTTCAATTACATAGCGCTATTACCCTCCGCCGGGGCGGTGCGTGCTCTCGTGCCTAATCTCGATCTCGTGCGCCAACTCGACCGCGACGGCCTGATCGTCACGGCGGCCGGCGAAGGCGGCTATGACATGGTCAGCCGCTACTTCGCTCCCGCCAAGGGCATCGACGAGGACCCGGTGACCGGCGGTGCCCACTGCGCGCTGGCGCCATACTGGGCCGAACGCCTCGGCAAGACGCAGTTGCGCGCCTATCAGGCCTCCAGCCGCGGCGGAGAGATCATATGCCGCGTCATGGGCGAGCGCGTCGAACTTGAGGGACGCTGCATCTTCTTCATCAAGGGGCAGGCGGAGATCTGATGCTCAAGATCTTCGGCTACCGGGCATCCATCAATGTCCGCAAGGTCCTCTGGATGTGCGAGGAACTGGGCCTCGACTTTGTGCAAGAGGATTGGGCCGGCGGCTTCCGATCGACAGCCACGCCGGACTTTCGCAAGCTCAATCCGGCCGGGTTGGTGCCCGTCATCGATGATGACGGATTCGTGTTGTGGGAATCCAACGTGATCCTGCGTTACCTTGCCGCGAGCCGGGCGCGCCGCGACCTTTTGCCGGAAGAGCCAAGGGCGCGGGCAACCATCGAGAAATGGATGGATTGGCAGGCCTCCGATTTCAACAATAGCTGGCGTGCGGCCTTCCAGGGCCTGGTCCGCAAGAATCCGCAATTTCGCGACGCCGACATAGCCCGCTCGGTGGATGATTTCTGCGAGCTGGTCAGCCGCGTCAGCGCGGAAATTTCCCGCAACGGTGGCTACATCTGCGGCGACGAGTTCACCCTCGCCGACATTCCGATCGGGCTCTCGATCCACCGCTGGCGCGCCTTGCCGGCAAACAAGCCTGATGATCCCGTCGCCGATGCTTATTATGCCCGCTTGTGCGAGCGACCGGGTTTCAGGACGTTCGGGCAGAACGGCGGTGCGTGAACGCCGAAGCGCATGCGAGATACGCGTGCGATAGTCGCGTGCGGGTTGGACCAGATCAGCGCCAGCGCGCGAACAGGCTGGCGACGCCGCTGCGGCGACGCACGCCAAGCTTGGCAAAGACGCGCTTGATGTGGGTACGGACGGTGGAGACTTCGACGCCGAGTCGCCCGGCGATCTCCTTGTCGCTGAGATCGTCCGCGATCATGCGCGCGATCTCGAGTTCGCGCACCGACAGTCGCAGCACAGGCGACGGAGTAGAAATAGTCTCTCCTGCACCGCCGTCGGCGCGCACCAGCGCTGCGGTAAAGGCGGGCTCGATCAGGCGCAGCAATCCCAGTGTATGGGTATCGAAATTCCCGCGCTTGCGGCTGCGCCAGATCCGGACGTCGCCGATATTGTGGTCGCCGACATAGCTGTAGGCGTTGACCCCCCAGTGCAGGCCGTCGCGGGCAAGAAAGTCGTTGAAGAACTCGGTCCGCATCAGTTCGCGTTGCGGCATCACCTGCGTGACCAGCGTCGCCTCGCGCCGCGCCTGCAGCTTGAAGGTGATCGGATCGTGATACTGGAAATAGCTGTCATAGGCCGCGAGATTCTTCGGGTCCATGTTGAGGAACACCGCCTTGTCGAAACGGCCGGCGCGCTCCTGCCAGACAAAGGACGCGTAGTAATCGGCCTGCAGCAATTCGAGCAGATGAAGGCCGACCGCCTCGCGCACGTCATGTTCGCTGAGGTCCTCGGACAGGAGCCCGAAGATCCGCGACAGCACCCGGCTTTCTGCGGCGGTGACATACATGGCGGGTGGCAATTCTAGCAGGGAACCGCGACGCTGGGAACCGACGGCGGATCGCCGGCAACGCATGGAATTAGGCTTCGGCTCGGGCGGCTAGTCCGCCTTGATGCCGGCGTCGTGGATCACCTTGCGCCAGCGCTCCTCTTCGTCGCGGAAATAGCGCGCGAACTCCTCGGGCGGCGCCGGCACCATCACCAGCCCCTCGTTGGCGGCAATCTTCCTGAATGCGTCGGACTGCAGGGCCTTGCCGACTGCACGGTTGAGGCGGTCGATGATATCAGGCGGCGTCTTGCCGGGCGCGAACAGGCCGTACCAGTTTTCAAGCACATAGCCGGGAACGCCGGCTTCCGCGACGGTCGGCAACTTTGGAAATGCCGGTGAGCGCTCCGCCGAGGTCATCGCCAGCGCGCGCAACTGCCCGCCCTCGATCAGCGCAGCCGCACTCGACACCGTCGTGAACATCACCTGGATCTGGCCGCCGAGGAGATCGGTGAGCGCCGGCGCCGATCCCCTGTAGGGCACCGCCGTCATGCTGACGCCGGCGAGGCTCTTGAACAGTTCGCCGCCAAGATGGGCCGAGGTGCCGGTGCCGTAGGTGCCGAAGGATAGTTTGCCCGGCTCGGCCTTGGCTGCCGCGATCAAATCGGCAACCGAATGCAGCGAGGATTTCGGATTGACCACCACGATGTTGAAGGCGCGCGCGAGCAGCGCCACGGGCGCCAGATCGCGCCGCGCGTCGTAGGGCAATTTGGCGACCAGGCTCGAATTGACCGCGCTTGCAAATGTCCCCATCAGCAGCGTGTAGCCGTCGGGCTCGCTGGCCACGACCGCCTGCGTGCCGAGAATGGTGCCGGCGCCGCCCTTGTTTTCGACAATGACGCTGACGCCGAGATCCTTCGTCATTTCCTGCGCCAGGATGCGTGCGATCGCGTCAGTACCGCCGCCCGCCGCCTGCGGCACCACGATCTTGATCACCCGCTCGGGGAACGCGGCGATGGCCTGGCGGCCGGCGGGTGCTGTGAGCAGCAACCCGGCGACGAGCGGCAGAAGCCAGGCAATGTTGCGCCGTGGTGAGGACATGGCGGTCAAATCATCCTTGCAAGCCCGACAAGCTTATTGATTGGACCTCGTCATGGCAACGCGATCACAAATAGGGATGACCATCTTGAAAATGGCGGCGCACACTACGAAAATGCCTTCAGACCAACAGGAGAAGAACCATGAAACCCCGGATGAACTTCTTCAAGGCGGCGCCCGACACCATCAAGGCGCTGGTTGCGGTCGAAGACCAGATCAAGGCCTCCGGCCTCGATCAATCGCTGATCGAACTGGTCAAGACCCGCGCCTCCCAGATCAACGGCTGCGCCTATTGCATCGACATGCACACGACGGATGCCCGCAAGCACGGCGAAACCGAACAGCGGCTCTATCTGCTCAGTGCCTGGCGGGAGTCCCCGCTCTATACCGACCGCGAGCGCGCTGCGCTGGCCTGGACCGAAGCATTGACGCTGATATCAGAGACGCACGCGCCCGACGACGTCTATGAGGCGATGCGTGCCCAGTTCTCGGAAGCCGAGGCCGTCAACCTCACCATGCTGATCGGCGCCATCAATGCGTGGAATCGCGTGGCGATCGGTTTCCGCGCCATCCACCCGGTGAAGGCAAAGGCGGCGGCCGCCTAGACCGCCGTCGCCTTGGCGAAATCGACATAGATCTCGCGCAGCCGGTTGGTCATCGGACCGGGCTTGCCGTCGGCGACTTTCTTGCCGTCGATGGACGACCACGGCCTGCACGAACACGGAGGCGCTGGTGATGAAGGCTTCCTTGGCGGCGAGCGCCTCTTCCACCGAGAAGGCGCGCTCCTCGACGCGGAGCTGACGTTCTGCCGCGAGCTTCACCACCGCCTTGCGGGTGCAGCCGGGCAGGATTTCGCTGCCGTTCTGCCGGGTGACGATCACATCGTCCTGGGTGAGGATGAAGGCCGAGGACGAGCCGCCCTCGGTGACCTTGCCGTCCTCGATCATCCAGGCCTCGGCGGCGCCGGCTTCGGCCGCCGCCTGCTTGGCCAGCACCTGCGCCAGCAGCGCCACGCTCTTGATGTCGCGCCGCGTCCAGCGGATGTCGGGCACGGTGATGACACCGACGCCCGTCTTGGCTGACGGCGCGTCCACGATCTCCTTGGTCGAGGTGAACATGATCAGCGTCGGCTTGACGCCCTTGGGGAAGGCGAAGTCGCGGCCGGTATCGGCGCCGCGGGTCACTTCGAGATAGACCAGGCCGCTGACGAGGTTGTTGCGCTTGACCAGCTCCTTCTGGATTTCCTCGATGCGCGCGAGGCTCTCCGGCAGCGCCAGCGCGATCTCGCCGACCGAGCGCTCCAGCCGCGCCAGATGCGAGGCGTTGTCGATCAGCTTGCCGTCGAGCACGGCGGCGACTTCGTAGATGCCGTCGGCAAACAGGAAACCACGGTCCAGCACCGAGACCTTGGCCTCTGAGAGCGGCACGAAGGCGCCATTGACGTAAGCGATCTGTTCCACGCGGGTCTCCTGTGGGGAATCTCTGGGGATTTGCCGCGACATTATAGTCCAATCGTTAAGCCTTGATCCACCCCGGCATCGCCGTAGCCGCCAAATTGCTCCGAGTGCAATCGCGGCGCTGACCTCAGTGCTGCAGGATCTTCGACAGGAATTTCTGCGCCCGGTCGCTGCGCGGCTTGCCGAAGAAGTCGTCCTTCTTCGCGTCCTCGACGATCTCGCCGCGGTCCATGAAGATCACGCGATGGGCGACCTTGCTGGCAAAGCCCATTTCGTGGGTCACCACCATCATGGTCATGCCTTCGCGGGCGAGGTCGACCATCACGTCGAGCACCTCGCTGATCATTTCGGGATCGAGCGCCGAGGTCGGCTCGTCGAACAGCATCGCGATCGGGTCCATGGCAAGCGCGCGGGCAATCGCGACGCGCTGCTGCTGGCCGCCGGAGAGCTCGGCCGGATGTTTGTTGGCGTGCTCCGTCAGGCCGACCCGCTCAAGCAGCTTCATGGCCTTGGCGATCGCCTCGTCATGTCCGCGGCCCAGCACCTTCTCCTGCGCCAGGCAGAGATTCTCGATGATCCGCAGATGCGGAAACAGCTCGAAATGCTGGAACACCATGCCGACGCGGGAGCGCAGTTTCGGCAGGTCGGTCTTGGGATCGTTGACCTTGATGCCGTCGAGGATGATCTCGCCGGCCTGGATCGGCTCCAGCGCATTGACGCATTTGATCAGCGTGGATTTGCCGGAGCCCGAAGGACCGCACACCACGACCACTTCGCCCTTGGCGACGCTGGTGCTGCAATCCTTCAGGGCCTGAAAACTCGGCCCGTACCACTTGTCGACGTTGCGAAGTTCGATCATTGGGCCTCGCTAGCGGACGATGGCAATGCGCGCCTGCAGGCGCCGGACGAAGTAGGAGGCGACGCAGGAAATCGTGAAGTAGACGATCGCCGCGAACAGATACATCTCGACCAGCCGGCCGTCGCGCTGCGCCACCTTGCTGGCCGCGCCGAGAAAATCGGTGATCGAGAGCACGTAGACCAGCGAGGTGTCCTGGAACAGCACGATGGTCTGCGTCAGCAGCACCGGCAGCATGTTGCGGAACGCCTGCGGCAGCACGACGTAGCGCATGGTCTGGCTATAGGTCAGCCCCAGCGCGTTGGCCGCGGCCGGCTGGCCCTTCGAGATCGACTGGATGCCGGCGCGCATGATCTCGGAGAAATACGCCGCCTCGAACAGGATGAAGGTGATCAGCGAGGACGAGAACGCGCCGACCTTGATCGGGCGCGAGGCGCCGGTCAGCCACTGCCCGATATAGGGCACCAGGAAGTAGAACCAGAAGATGACGAGCACCAGCGGCAGCGAGCGCATGAGGTCGACATAGAGGCCGGCAACCCGCGACAGCAGCTTGAGGCCGGAAAGCCGCATCAGCGCGATCAGCGTGCCGAACACCAGGCCGCCGAACGCCGACAGGACCGTCAGCGTCAACGTGAACGTCATGCCCTCGTAGAACAGGTAGGGCAGCGTGCGACGGATGACATCGAAATCGAAACTGCCGAACATCGCGCTATTTCCCCGTGATATAGCCGGGGATCGCGACCTTGCGCTCAAGGAAGCCCATTGCGGTGACGACGATGAAGTTGATGAGCAGATACATCAGGGTCGCGGCCGTGAAGGCCTCGAACACCTGAAAGGAAAACTCCTGCATGGCCCGCGCCGCACCGGTCAGCTCGATCAGGCCGATGGTGATGGCGACCGACGTATTCTTGATGGTCGAGAGGAACTCGGATGTCAGCGGCGGCAGCACGATCCGATACGCCATCGGCAGCAGCACGTAGCGATAGGTCTGCAGCGTGGTCAGACCGAGCGCTGTGGCGGCCTGCTTCTGCCCGCGCGGCAGCGACTCGACGCCCGCCGCCAGTTGCACGGCGACGCGCGCCGACATGAACAGCCCGACCCCGATCGCCGCCGTATAGAACGGCGCGTTGGACATCTGCTTCATCCAGAGTCCCGCGGACCGCGGCAGCAATTCCGGCAGCACGAAGAACCAGAGGAACAGCTGCACCAGCAGCGGCATGTTGCGGAAGAATTCGACATAGAAGAAGCCGATCCATTGCGCCGTCTTCGACGGCAGCGTCCGGAGCACGCCGACGATAGATCCGGTGACCAGCGCAATGATCCAGGCGCAGATCGCGGTCTCGATCGTCAGGACCAGCCCGGCCAGCAGCATATCGAGATAGGTGCCGGTCCCGCTCGGGGCAGGCTCGAAGAAGATGTGCCAGTTCCAGTTATAGTTCACGAAGATATCCGTACGTCAAAGTTGCGCCGCAGACGGCATCAGCGCCATGGCCGGGCTATTCCACGCGACGGACCGTTTCACATCGCCTTGTAGGAATCCGGATCTGGAGAGTCGGAAGGATTGGAGAATACGCGCTTCAGTTCCGGCCGCTGATCGGCGTGCTGAGATTGAGCCCCTTGGGCGGAATCTTCTGCATGAACCATTTGTCGTACAGCTTCAGCCCGTCGGGGCTCTTGTAAAGCGCGGCGGTGGCGGCATCGACCACCTTCTTGAAGTCAGGATCGTCCTTGCGCAGCATGATGCCGTAGGGCTCAGGCTTGGAGAACGCATCCTTCGACATGACGTAGGCGTCCGGATCTTTCGAGCCGGCGACGAAGCTCGCCAGCAGGATATCGTCCAGAACCACGGCAACCGCCCGATCGGTCTCGACCATCAGGAACAATTCGGCATGTTCCTTGGCCGGGATGATGTTGATGCCGAGATTGCGCGCGGCATTGGCTTCCGTGAGCTGCTTGATGTTGGTGGTACCCGCCGACGAGACCACTGTCTTGCCCTTGAGGTCGTCAATCGAGTTGAGGTTGCTCGCCTTCTTCGAGACGAAGCGAGTCGCGGTCAGGAAGTGGGTGTTGGTGAACGCCACTTGCTTCAGGCGCTCGGGATTGTTGGTCGTCGAACCGCACTCGAGATCGATGGTACCATTGGCCAGCAATGGAATGCGGGTCGAGGACGTCACCGGGCTGAATTCGACCTTGAGCTTGTCGAGCTTGAGCTCCTTCTTCACGGCATCCACGATGCCAACGCAGATGTCGATCGCAAAGCCGATCGGCTTCTGATTGTCGTCGAGATAGGAAAACGGGATGGACGAGTCGCGGTAGCCGATGGTGATAGCGCCGGTCTCCTTGACCTTCTTGAGTGTCCCGGTGAGCTCCTGCGAATTGGCCTGCGCAGTACAGAAGGCGGCGGCCATCACCAGGCCCATGATAGGCAGGCGCTTCATTCGTCTCTCCTCAGCTGGATAATTGCAGTTCAGCGCACTCAAATCGAAAGCAAGGATCGGGCCGCAACAGCGTAACAGGATATCGGCCTGCTACGCCATCGTGCCGTCAACTAATACAAATGTCCGGCCACCTTCCAGTCAATGGCCGGACACTTCTGCTTATTCCTCATCCTGAGGAGCGGCGCGTGCGCCACGTCTCGAAGGATTGAGGCCTGTCTGCGGCCTCATGTTTCGAGACGCCCGCGTTGCGGGCTCCTCAACATGAGGATCGAGCAGCCTACTTATACGCATCCGGATCTGGCGAATCCGTCGGCTTGGCGAACTCGTTCTTCAGCTCCGGGCTGATCGGCGTGTTGAGGTTCAGCCCCTTCGGCGGGACCTTCTGGGTGAACCACTTGTCGTAGATCTTTTGGCCCTCGCCGCCGGTGTAGAGTGCAGCAGTCGCGGCATCGACGACTTTCTTGAAGGCGGCATCGTCCTTGCGCAGCATGATGCCGTAGGGCTCTGGCTTGGAGAACGCGTCCTTGGAGATGACGTAGTCATCCGGCGCCTTGGAGCCGGCAACGAGACTCGACAGCAGGATGTCGTCCATCACGAAGGCGACCGCGCGATCGGTTTCCACCATCAGGAAGGCCTCGGCGTGGTCCTTGGCCGGAATGATGTTGACGTTGAGATTGCGCGCGGCATTGGCCTCGGTGAGCTGCTTGATGTTGGTGGTGCCGGCGGTTGAGACCACCGACTTGCCCTTGAGGTCGTCGATCGCGTTGATCTTGCTCGCCTTCTTCGAGACGTAGCGGCTGGCGGTCAGGAAGTGGGTGTTGGTGAACGCCACCTGCTTCTGGCGCTCGGCATTGTTGGTGGTGGAGCCGCATTCGAGATCGACGGTGCCGTTGGCCATCAGCGGAATACGCGTCGCCGACGTCACCGGGTTGAGCTTGACCTCGAGCTTGTCGAGCTTCAGCTCCTTCTTCACGGCATCGACGATCTTCATGCAGATGTCCATGGCGTAGCCAATCGGCTTCTGGCTGTCGTCGAGATAGGAGAACGGAATCGAGGAGTCGCGGAAGCCGAGCGTGATGGCGCCGGTGTCCTTGATGTTCTTCAAGGTGCCAGTCAGCTCCTGGGCATTGGCTGCGCCGGTGCCAAATGCGGCGGCGAGCGCGAGGCCAATGATGTAACTGCGTTTCATACGTGTACTCCTTGCTTGCTGGATTTCGTTGAGGTTTTCAGGATTTCGCCCAGGACGGGCGCAATGTAATGGCGAAACTTCCTTGGGTTTTCGCTCATCGGGAAATGGCCGAGCTCTTCCATGATGGTGACACTGGCGCCGCCGATCGAGGCCGCAGTGCGCCTGGTGTCTTCGGGCGTGCAGGAGAAATCATACTCGCCCGTGAGCAGGTAGAGCGGACATACTTTAGTATCGATCTGCGCCACCTTGCCGCGCAGGTCGCCGTCGACCCGGTAGAAATAGAGGTCGCCCTTGAAGACGCCGGGACCGCCCTGCTTGTAGGCCCAGAGCGTCTCGCGGCGTGCGGCATCGGGGCTCTGGGGCGCAATAAGTCCGGAGACCAGCGCGGCGCAGACCTCCCCGCCATGCACATCGGGACGGTTGAGCCAGGCCGTATCGTACCACGGCGCCTGGAAATCGGCCGCCTCCAGCCCGATCAGCGCGCGGAATTCGCCGGCATGATCGATCGCAAGATTGAGCACGATGCGCCCGCCGATCGAGCAACCCATCACCACGGGTTTTTCCAGTTTCAACGCCTTGCAGAAGGCGCGGATCGTCTCGGTATAGCGCGCGGTGGTGAGCTGGTATTCCTCACCGCTCCAGGTCGGCGGCGGGTTCGACTTGCCGTGGAAGGGCATGTCGAAGGCAATGATGCGAAAATCCCTGGCGAATTCTTCGTCGGCAAGCAGATAGCGCCACTGCCTGTTGTCCGAACCCGCGGTGTGGAGGCAGACCAGCGGAACGCCCTTGCCGTTCTCCTCGAAATAGATGCGATGCATCTCGCCGCCGATGTCGACGTGGACGTAGCGGCCAATCATCGGCTCGATCTTACCGCTCATGCCGCCACCTGAGCGTATTGCCGCGGCAGCGCCAGCACATCCTTGAAGTACTGCAGGTTCGCCATGAAGGGATGCAGATCGCCTTCCAGCACGGCCTCGCCGCGCTTGGTTAGCGCCAGCAGATCGTGCCAGCCCGGCCGTGGCATCGGTTGCCAATGCTGCGCCCAGGCGATCGACGTCGCGCGGTAGGAAAATCGCCACGAGCGCATCAGGACCGGCGCCGGGGTCAGCTCGACGATCCGCCCCGAGCGAACAGCGACATGGAACGGCGCGTGCAGCGGCCCGAGCAGGCAATCGCAATCGAGCAGACGGCCGCGCGCGATCAAGGCGGGGTCACGTTCGAGCCAGGCTGGTATCTTGGCGAACGCCCCGGTCACGGCGGCGTCGGTCGCGTCCGGAGGAGAACTCATACGCGTCTGGCGGGCTTTCGCTGCAATGCCGGCATTGGCAATCGGGCGGAACAAGCCTTCCGCCCCGCAGAATAATGGCAGGAAACACCGCCTTGCCGCAAGGCGCGGCGGGGCCGGTTTCCCTCGCCCACGGACCGCTGCCAGCAGCTGCGGATCGCAGGCCAAAATCCCGCGGCTCGGAATGGGCGGATAGACCTTTTGTCGCATGGGCCGCAGCATTCGCTTGCTGCAACAAGCCATTCAATCGTCGCGCTTTTCTTCGCCGCCGATTTCGGGGAAGATCGCCCGAGAGCAAGAGAACCGCCAAGAGAACCGCCAGGAAAACCACCAAGAGAACAACACCGGATTCGGCATCGACCGAACCGCAAGGGAGAGCAGCAAAATGTTCCAACAGAGCCGCCTCAAGATCGCGCTTGCCGCCGCAGCCATGCTGGTATCGGCCGGGGCCGGCGCGCAGGACTATCCGACCAAGCCGATCACCCTGATCGTGCCCTGGCCGGCCGGCGGCTCGACCGACATCTCCATGCGCGCGATCGCCGAGAGCGCCTCCAAGGTGCTGGGGCAGCCGATCGCGATCGACAACAAGGCGGGCGGCGGCGGCACCGTGGGTCCGGCCACCATGGCGGCGGCCGCAAAGCCCGACGGCTACACCATTTCGCAGCTTCCGATCACGGTGTTCCGCCTGCCGCTGATGCAGGAGGTGTCGTGGGATCCGGCCAAGGATTTCAGCTACATCGTCCATCTCACCGGCTACACCTTCGGCGTCACCACCAGCGCAGAGGGACCGTTCAAGACGTGGAAGGACGTGATCGATTTCGCCAAGGCCAACCCCGGCAAAGTCACCTATGCGACGCCGGGCACCGGCACCTCGCTGCATATCGGCATGGAGCAGATCGCGGCGATGGCCGCCATCAAGCTCACGCAGGTGCCGTTCAAGGGCGGCGCGGAAACCAACGCCGCCGTGCTCGGCCAGCACACCATGCTGCAGGCGGACTCCACCGGCTGGAAGCCGCTGGTCGATGCCGGCAAGCTGCGCCTGTTGATGGTGTGGACCGGCGCGCGCTCGCCTAACTATCCGGACACGCCGACCCTGAAGGAACTCGGCTATCCCATGGTCTACGACTCGCCGTTCGGCATCGCAGGCCCCAAGGGCATGGACCCCAAGATCGTCGCCAAGCTGCACGACGCCTTCAAGAAGGCGCTGGAAGATCCGGCCGTGATCGCGACGCTCGCCAAATACGACATGGTGCCGAACTACAAGAACACCGAGGACTACAAGAAGTTCGTCATCGAAGTCACCGACTCCGAGCGCAAGGTGATCGACACGCTCGGTCTTGCGAAGAAGACGAACTAGTCCGTGAGCGATCAGAGCAACGTCAAGTTCCGCCTCAACAACTCCGAACTGTGGGGCGGACTGATCGGGCTCGGGCTCGGCGTCTTCGTGATCTGGTCGGGCCTGAAGCTCAAGCTCGGCACCATCAACGATCCCGGCTCCGGCTATGTGCTGTTCTACACGGGCATTCTGATGTGCGTGTTCGCGGTGACGATCATCGTCGCCGCGCTCACCGAGGGCGGGCCGAGCTTTGCCTCGCGCTGGGAGAACACGCGCTGGACCAAGCCGCTGCTCATCATCGCCTGCCTGATCGTGTTTTCCTTTGCGCTCGAGCCGCTCGGCTTCCTGTCGTCCTCGATCCCGCTGGTGCTGGCGCTGATGCGCCTGATCGATCCGGTGCGCTGGCCGCTCGCCATCCCGGTCTCCGTCCTCGTTCCCACAGGCATGTGGTGGGTGCTCAAGCATGCGCTCGGCATCCAGCTGCCCTCGGGCGTGTTCGGAATAGGCTAGGCGCGCGCCATGGACACACTCATTAACGTCGCGCATGGATTTGGCGTCGCGCTTCTCCCGATCAACCTGCTTTATTGCTTTATCGGCGTCTTCATCGGCACGCTGGTCGGCGTGCTGCCCGGCATCGGTCCGATCTCGGCGATGTCGCTGCTGCTGCCGGTGACGCTGGCGGGCACGCCGGAGTCCGGCATCATCATGATGGCCGGCATCTACTACGGCTCGATGTATGGCGGATCGACCACCTCGATCCTGGTCAACATCCCCGGCGAGGCCGCCTCCGTCGTCACCTGCATCGACGGCCACCAGATGGCCAAGCAGGGCCGCGCCGGCCCCGCGCTCGGTATCTCCGCGTTCGGCTCCTTCATCGCCGGCACCTTTTCGCTGGTTGCGCTGATGCTGGTGGCGCCAAAGCTCGCCAGTGTCGCCATCGCCTTTGGCCCCGCCGAATATTTCAGCCTGATGGTGCTCGGCCTTGTGGTGCTGACCTTCCTCACCCAGGGCTCGATGGCGAAGGCGCTGTTGATGGCCTGCATCGGCGTCGTGCTCGGCCTGATCGGGCTCGACAGCATCACCGCGCAGCCGCGGCTGACCTTCGGCCGCCTGGAACTGATCGACGGTATCGGGCTCGTGCCGGTCGTGATGGGCCTGTTCGGCGTCGCCGAGGTACTGCTCAACACCGAGCAAGTGATCAAGCGCGACATCATCAACGCGAAGATCACCCAGCTCTTGCCCTCCAAGGAGGACTGGAAGGCCAGCGCCGGTCCGGTCGGACGCGGCACCATCCTCGGCTTCTTCCTCGGCATTTTGCCGGGCGGCGGCGCGGTGGTGGCCTCCTTTGCCTCCTATGCGCTGGAGAAGCGGCTGTCGAAGACGCCCGAGCGCTTCGGCCACGGCGCGATCGAGGGCGTCGCGGGACCGGAGTCGGCCAACAACGCGGCGGCCGGCGGCGCCTTCATTCCGCTGATGACGCTCGGCATCCCGCCGAACGTGGTGATGGCGCTGCTGCTCGGCGCCTTCGTCATCCACGGCCTGCAGCCGGGGCCGCTGCTGATCACGCAAAACCCCGGACTGTTCTGGGGCATCGTCGCCAGCATGTATATCGGCAACGTGATGCTGCTGGTGCTGAACCTGCCGATGATCGGGATGTGGGTGCAGCTGCTGAAACTGCCTTACAATATCCTGTTCCCGCTCATCATCCTCTTCACCATCATCGGCGTCTACTGTTCCAGCAACAACGTGTTCGACGTCTATGTCATGATCGCGTTCGGTGTGATCGGCTATTTCATGCGCAAGCTCGGCTACGAGCCGGCGCCGTTGGTGCTCGCCTTCGTGCTCGGCCCGATGATGGAGAACAACCTGCGCAAGTCGCTGATCCTCTCGCAGGGCGACCTCACCACTTTCTTGACGCGGCCGATCTCGGCCGCGTGCCTCGTGCTCGCGGTGATATTGCTGGTCGGTCCGCTACTGCCGTCGCTGCGCAAGAAGCGCGAGTTGGTCGCGCTTGACGAAGGGGCGTAGTCAGCTAGGTCGTCCTTGCTTTCTCGCCGAGGTCCCAGAACAGCCCGGTCATGATCGCGAGCGCCTCTTCGGTGACGGGCATCAATATGTGTTCGTTCGGCGCGTGCTGCGAGCAGCCGGGATAGGAATGCGGCACCCAGATCGTCGGCAGCCCCAGCCCTTCCGAGAACACGTCATTGGGCAGCGAGCCGCCGAAATTCGGCAGGATCGCCGGCGCCTTTCCCGTGGTCTTCTGGATCGACTCCGCCGCCCAGTTGATCCAGGGGCTGTCGAAATCGGTGCGTGAGGCCGCAAAGCTCTGCGCGCCCGTCACCTCGACCATGGGAAAGCCGTTGGCGTGGAGATGCTTTCGCACGGCATCCACCACCGTCTCGATCTTCGTGCCGACCACGAAGCGCAATTGCAGCACCGCATGCGCTTCGCCCGGAATGGCATTGGCGGGACTCGCGATATTGCCCGCCGACATCGCCAGCACTTCCAGCGTGTTCCAGGCATAAAGGCGCTCCGCCGGCGACAGCCCCTCCTCGCCCCAGTTCGGCGACAGCGCCGGCTCGTCGGCTGATGGTTCGACCTTGACGTCGGCGAGCACGGCGCGGATGGCATTGGAAATCCGCGGCGGCTTGAACGCCTCGAGCTGCATCCGCCCCTTCTCGTCCACCAGCGCCGCAATCGCGCCGGAAAGGATGGTCGCGGCATTGGCGAGCACGCCGCCCCAATTGCCGGAGTGATGCCCGCCGTCGCGCAGGTTGACGTCGAGATGGATGCGCAGGCCGCCGCGGCAGCCGAGGAAAATGGTCGGTCGGTCCGCCGACAACCGCGGGCCGTCGGAGGCGAGAAATAAATCGGCTTTGAGCTCCTCGCGCAGGCCCTCGCAGACTTTTCGCAGATCGGGCGAGCCGATCTCCTCGCCGGTCTCGATGATGAATTTTGCGTTGAAGCCGAGCTTGCCGCCGCGCGCCGTCGCGCACCATCGAGAGCGCCGACATATTGATGCTGTGCTGGCCCTTGTTGTCGGCGGTGCCGCGGCCATAGACGCGCTCGCCCTTGATGGTGGTGCGCCAGGGATCGAGATTGTCGCGCCATTCGCCGGCCATGCCGTCGACGACGTCGCCATGGCCGTAGGTCAGCACGGTCGGCAGCCGCTCATCCTCGCGATAATCGGCGAGCAGAAACGGCCCCTTCCCGCTCGGCGGCTCAATCAGCCGGGTCTCGAAATCGAGCGCGGCAAAGGCCGGCTGCAGTTCCTCGGTGAGGTAGGCGCGCAGCGCTGCGCCCGAGTTCGCCTGCTGGCTCTCGGTGCGGTAGCCGACCCGGCGATCCAATATCTTCAGGAACTCGCCGGAGGCAAAATGCTGTCGCGCCCGGGCGATCGCGTCGGTTCTGGTCATGCTTTTCTTTCCATTCGCAAGGGTGTTTTCGGAAGCCTAGCAGAGCCGATTTGGCCTTGCTAATCCCTGCCCGGATGCCACAACTTGCCTCGATCCAGCCACCGACCACGACGCGTTGCAACAAATGACAAAACAAATCCGGCTCAACGCCTTTGCCATGAACTGCGTGGCGCACCAGTCGCCGGGGCTGTGGACGCATCCGCGCGACCGCACCGCCGAATATAACAGGCTGCCGTACTGGATCGATCTTGCCAAAGCGCTGGAGCGCGGCCGTTTCGACGGCCTGTTCCTCGCCGACGTGCTCGGCGTCTACGATGTCTATGGCGGTAGCCCCGACGCCGCGCTGCGCCATGCGACGCAGACGCCGGCGAACGAGCCGTTGATGCTGATCCCGGCGATGGCAGCGGTGACCGAGCATCTCGGCTTCGGCGTCACCTCCAATCTCTCCTTCGAGCCGCCCTACCCGTTTGCGCGGCGGATGTCGACGCTCGATCATCTCACCGACGGCCGCGTGGGCTGGAACGTGGTCACCGGCTATCTCGACAGCGCCGCGCGCGGCGCCGGCAAGGACAAGCAGACCGCGCATGACGACCGCTACGACATCGCGGATGAATATATGGAGCTGGTCTACAAGCTCTGGGAGGGCAGCTGGGAGGACGACGCCGTGCTGCGCGATCGTATCAGCGGCATTTTTACCGATCCTTCCAAGGTGCATCGCATCGTGCATGAGAGCGCCAACTACCGACTCAACGCCATTCATCTCGCCGAACCCTCGCCACAGCGGACGCCCGTGCTGTACCAGGCCGGCACCTCGCCGCGTGGCCGGCAGTTTGCAGCCCAGCACGCCGAATGCGTGTTCATGTCGGGCCCTTCGGCGAAAGTGATCGGGCCGCGCGTCGCCGCCATTCGAGAGCTTGCGGCTGCCGCCGGGCGCGACCCCAAAGAGATTTTGATGTTCTCCATGTTCACGGTGATCCTCGGCCGCACCGAGGCCGAGGCCAAGGCGAAGTTCGAGGACTATCGCAGCCATATCAGCCCGGAGGGCGCGCTGACCCTGATGTCGGGCTGGACCGGCGTCGATTTCTCGCAGATGGCGCTCGACCAGGAGGTCCGTCACGTCACCAACGACGCCGGTCGCAGCGCGATGGACAACATCACCCGCGCCGATCCCGATCGCGTCTGGACCGTGCGCGAGGTGGCGCAGCATGTCGGCATCGGCGGCATCGGGCCTGTGGTGGTCGGCACGCCCGAGAAAGTCGCCGACGAAATCGAGGCGTGGTTCGAGGCGACCGACGTCGACGGGCTGAACATGCCGTTTGCGGTGTCGCCCGGCGATTTCGAGGATATCGCCGACATGCTGGTGCCGGAATTGACCCGCCGCGGCCGCTACAAGAAGGCTTACGCGCCGGGCACGCTGCGGGAAAAGTTGTTCGGCGCAGGCCGCGCGCGGCTGAACGCGCAGCATCCGGCCTCGCGGTATCGGCCGCATGTTGTGACGAAGGCGGCGGAGTAGCCGCATATTCAGTGTCGTCCCGGCGAACGCCGGGACCCATAACCAAAGGGCCGTGTTATTTGACTCGCTGTAGCTCCAGCCACGCAAAACAACGCAGCCCTGTGGTTATGGGTCCCGGATCGCGCTCGCTACGCTCGCTTGTCCGGGACGACGGCGGAGTTTGCTGATTCAGTTTTCAAAC
>CAWFLW010000020.1:0-50798 GCA_963816655.1 uncultured Alphaproteobacteria bacterium
GTTGTGCACGCTGGCGCCACTGGTTCAGTTACCGTATTGCTGGACAGGAAATGCGCGCCGTAGGGCGTCGAGCATTGATACACCGGCGCGCCGACAGTGTCTCGGCGAAGCTGGCCGCTTCCGTCAGCGCATCGCTCTTGACGATTTCATCGCCGGTGATGATGACCGGCCGCTCGGCTTTGAGGATGCGCGCGGCCAGCGCCTGCAGCGCCTCGTCGGACGGGCGAACACGGGTTCGACGCGGGTGGAGCGGCCGAGATCGATGCCGGCCTCGGCATTGAGGATGTCGCCGGGCAGCGAGATGAACACCGGCCCGGTCGGCGGTGTGGTGGCGATTTTGGCAGCGCGGCGCACGATGCGCGGCAGGTCCTCCAGCCGCGTCACCTCGACCGCCCACTTCACCAGCGGCTCGGCCATCTGCACCAGCGGACCATAGAGCACCGGCTCCATCAGCCCATGGCCCTGCTCCTGCTGGCCGGCGGTGAGGATCATCGGCGTGCCGGTGAAGGCGGCATTGAACAGCGAGCCCATGGCGTTGCCGAGCCCCGGCGCGACATGCACGTTGCAGGCGACGAGCCTGCCGGAGGCGCGGCTATAGCCATCGGCGATCGCCACCACCAGGCTTTCCTGCATCGCCATCACATAGGTCAGATCGGGATGATCCTTCAGCGCATGCATGATCGGCAGTTCGGTGGTGCCGGGATTGCCGAACAGATGCGTGATGCCCTCGTCCTTCAACAGCGCAAGAAAGGCCGAGCGCCCCGTGATGCGATTTTTCATGCGTTCCCTCTTATGCCCGCGGCTGTTGCCGTCGAGTGCACGCCCATATCGTGGACGATCACCGCGGGGCCGCGCAATGGACCGCGGTCATGGCTGCAATGCGTTGTGCCTCAGATATCGCCGCGCGCGAGCTCGAAGGGATCATCGCCGGCGCGTTTCTTTTTCTTCGAGCGCTGCCAGACCCAGCCGGGAAAGCCCTTCAGCGGCACCAGCGGCGCGCCGGTATAGGCCCATTCCTGCAGCTCCTCGATGGCGTTGTGGTAGAGCGGCTCGCGGCCGGTGCGGCTCTTGAACAGCGCGCGCGGGATGTTGACCATGTGCGGCGAGCGGGCGCGCTCGTACATCACGGGCGTGCCGCAAGGCTGCAGAAGCTGCGGGTGGTCTTCGTGGCAGCGTCCTCGTAGCGCGCCAGGGCCGCCTTGCCCTTGGTGATGCGAAAGCGCTTGCGCCAGCTGCCGACATAGGTGGCGTAGGCGGCGCCATGGGCGCGGCGGCTGGCGGGCGAATGATCGTGCCAGGCCCAGCGCGCCGGCACGTCGATCTCGAAGGCGATCTTGCCGCACAGGCATTGACCGGAGGCGGGCTTGCCGAGCGAGATGGCTTTGGATTTTTTCTTTGGTGACTCGTCCTCGTCGAACATCGCGGACCTCGTAGGGTGGGCAAAGCGGAGCGTGCCCACCTTTACAATCGCAGCGGTGATGGTGGGCACGCGCACTCTGCGTCGCCTTGCCCTACACCACCAACATAACGTGACGCTACGCCCGCGCCATCTCGTCGTGCTCGGGATAATCCGTATAGCCCGCCTCCTCGCCGCCGTAGAAGGTCTTGCGGTTGTACGGGCGTCAGCGGGAAACCGCGTTGCAGGCGGCGCGGCAGGTCGGGGTTGGAGATGAAGATGCGGCCGAAGGCGACCGCATCGGCATGGCCTTGCGCGATCGCAGCCTCTGCCGTCTCGCCGGTGAAGCCGCCGGCGGCGATCAGCTTGCCTTTCCAGATCGGGCGGAACAGCACCATCGGCCGACGGCACGTTCTGCCAGTTGACCTCGGCACGCCCTGCGCCGCTGGAGCGCGGCTCGATGAAATGCAGGTAGGCAAGCCCGAGCGGATTGAACGCCTCGACGACGTGGGTGTAGAGCGGCATCGGCTCCGGCTCGCCTGAGTCGTTGGCGATGCCGTAAGGCGACAGCCGCACGCCGACACGCTCAGCGCCCCAGACCTCGGCCACGGCTTGCGTGACCTCCAGCAAGAGCCGCGCGCGGTTTTCGATCGAGCCGCCATACTGATCGGTGCGCAGGTTGCTGCGCGACTGCAGGAATTGTTCGAGCAGATAGCCGTTGGCGCCGTGCACCTCGACGCCGTCAAAGCCCGCCTTGAGCGCATTGCGCGCGGCCTGGCGGAAGGCGTCGATGATCCCTGGGATTTCGGCGGTCTCCAGCGCGCGCGGCGTCTCGTAGGTGGTGGCCTTGCCGTCAGCGGTACCGGTCTTCAAGTCAGGCGAGATCGCCACCGCCGAGGGCGCGACCGGCAGCGCGCCGCCGGGCTGGAACGACGAATGCGAGACGCGGCCGACATGCCAGAGCTGCAGGAAGATGATGCCGCCCCTGGCATGCACGGCATCGACCACCTTGCGCCAGCCCGCGACCTGCTCGTCCGAATAGATGCCGGGCACGCCGGGGCTGCCGAACGCGGTGGCCGCCACGGGCGAGGCTTCGGCGATCAAGAGGCCGCCCGGCGTGGCGCGCTGCGCGTAATATTCCGCATTGAGCGGCCGCGGCGCCAGCGACGGTTTTGCCGCGCGCATCCGCGTCAGCGGCGCCAGCGCGACGCGATGCTTGAGCTCGTAGGGCCCGATCCGGACCGGTGAAAACAATTTTGGAAAATTCATGCCTGCCCCTGATCAAAAAGAAAGTGGCGGTCGTGACCGCCACTTCGTGTCCCAGATGTTTGCCGTTCAGGCCGTCTTGATCCAGACCGCCTTGACGTTGAGATATTCCTCGACGTGCTGCTTGCCGAACTCGCGGCCATAGCCGCTCATCTTGTAGCCGCCGAAGGGCACGGCCGGGTCCATCGCCTGGTAGCAGTTCACCCACACCGAGCCGGCGCGCAGCGCCTTGGCCACCTGATGCGCCTTGCTGACATTGGTGGTCCAGACCCCTGAGCCCAGCCCAAAGGTGGTGGCATTGGCGCGCTTGATCAGCTCGTCGGGATCCTTGAAGGAGATCGCCGAGATCACGGGGCCAAAAATCTCCTCCTGCGCGATGCGCATGCTGTCCTGCACGTTGGCAAACACCGTCGGCTGCACGAAATAGCCCTTGGCGAGCGCACCTTCGGTGAGCCGCGCGCCGCCGGCGACGGCCTTGGCGCCTTCCTTCTGGCCGATCGCGAGGTAATCGGAAACGCGTTCCATCTGCTGCTCGGAGACCAGCGGGCCGATCTGCGTGTTGGGGTCGAGCCCGTTGCCGACCTGAAGCTTCTTGCCGAACTCAGCGACGCGGCCGACGAACTCGTCGTAGACCTTGCTCTCGACGAACAGCCGCGTGCCGGCGCTGCAGATCTGGCCGGAATTGGCGAACACCGCCATCGCGGCCCCCGGCACCGCGGCATCGAGATCGGCATCGGCGAACACGATGTCGGGCGACTTGCCGCCGAGCTCGAGCGACACGCGCTTGAGGTTGCCGGCCGAGGCCCTGACGATCGACTGGCCCGTGACGTGCGAGCCAGTGAAGGCGACCTTGTCGACATCCGGATGCGAGGCGAGCGCGGCGCCGGCGGTCTCGCCATAGCCGGGCACGACGTTGACGACGCCGGCGGGAATGCCGGCCTCCATCGCCAGCTCCGCAATCCGCAGCGAGGTGAGCGGGGCTTCTTCGGCGGGCTTCAGCACCACGGTGCAGCCGGTCGCAACCGCAGGGCCGATCTTCCAGATGGTAGCGGCCAGCGGCCCGTTCCAGGGAATGATGGCGCCGACGACGCCGATCGGCTCCTTCAGCGTGTAGGAGAAGATTTCGCCCGGCAGCGAGTTCTCGATGGTCTCGCCATGCAGCGCGGTGGCCTGGCCTGCGTAATAGCGCAGCATGCCGAGCACGCGCAGTTTGTTGCCGCGTGTGCGCGCGATCGGCGCGCCCATGTCGAGCGTGTCGAGCTGCGACAGCTCCTCAAAATTCTTTTCGACGAGATCGGCGAGTTTGAGCAGGAGGCCCTGCCGCTCATACGGCTTCACCTTGCTCCACGGCCCCTCGAAGGCGCGCCGCGCGGCGGCAACGGCGCGGTTGATATCCTCGGCATCGCCTTCGGCGACGGTTGCCAGGAGTTCGCCGGTTGCCGGGTTATGCGTCGCGAATTTCTTGCCGGAGGCCGCATCGATCCATTTGCCGTCGATCAGCATCTTCTTGTAGGAGCCGTCGGCAAAGGGATGGCGCGTGATCGGAATTGCCTGTGTGACAGCCATGGCTACTCTCCCGGGCTTTTGATTGATCTTTTTCGATCCTTGTCGATCTGAGGAGGATCGTGATACGCGGAAATCTAGCGCCGCGCCGTCGAGGCGTAAAGCGAGGGGCGGAGCACCACGCGAAGACCACCCATGCGTTGCCGCCTATGGTCGCGGGCTACAACGTCTCCTGCTTGTGGTCACAATTCTTGCAGGTGAATTTTGCGCGGGTCTCGCCTTTTGCCACCTGCACGCGATTGGGGGCGCCGCATTTGCCGCACACCGCCTCGATGCGGGTATTGCCCTGTTTCACGACAAGGGTCTTCTTCTCCATCGCCTCGCGGATCATCCGCTCGGCCTCCTCGCGCATCGATTGCTTCGACATACAGAACCGCGCCTCACCCTGAAAAATGGCTGGGCAGCCTATAGCACGCGGATGTCGCCCTGTTGAAGAAATCGTCAGGGGGTTTCCGGGCTCACGGCCAGGATGCGCCGTACCAGCGCGAGCGCGGTTTCGCTGGCGGGATCGGCCAGCATCACGGGAACCGCGAGCACGAACAGATCGGCCGGATCATGCGAGAGCACGACGACATGGGTGGCGCTGTTGGCCGCCAGCAGCGAGCGGATGCGCTCGACCGCGGGATCGGACGGCGCAAACCCCCAGGGCGCATCGGCCCGGCGCAAGACGGGCCGCGAGGCCAGGAGATCGCGCAGCAGAGGCGGATCGTAGGCGGCCAGTTCCGGCTCGCGCGAAATCGGCGGGCGCTCTCGAACAGCGGCTGGCGCATCAGCTCAGTTATCAACTGCTCCCGCGACATGGCTGGCGACACCGGCAATCGAGTTCAGCATGCCCGGTGCGCGCGCCTCGAAATGGGCGCGCAACGTGTCGGTCATCAGGCCGATGGTCAGCACGCCGGCGATGGCGACGGCCGAGAAGCGCATGATCTGCGCGGCATCGACGTCAGCGGTGAGAAAGGCTGCGGCGGCGCCGAGCAGCGCGGCGGCCGCCAGCCGCAACCCGGCAAGCGCAATGCCCTGGCGTTGCGTCTCGCCGCTGCTGCCCGCGATCAGCACGGCGGTGACCACCAGCAATGCGCCGAGCGCGCCGAGCCGCACCGGCATATCAGGCACCAGCGCCTGGAAATCGGTGACGACGAACGGCATCACCAGCAGCGCGCCGACCGCGAGCCGGCCGATGCTGCGATTCTCGGAGGCCAGCAACTGACTGCGGTCGCGCAAGGCGAGCAGCAGCGCGCAGGTCGCAAAGCCCGCGAGTTGAAACAGCGACAGCGCGATCGCGTAAGGCGTCGACCAGGCTTCCAGCCCGAGCGCGCCGCCGACGCCGAGCAGCACGGCGCCGGCAACCGCGATTTGTTTTGCGGGGCGCGGCGCATGGCGGCGCAAAATGCCTTCGGTGACGATGAGAGCGCCGAGCGGCACGGCTGCCGCCGGGATCAGCGAGAGCCGATCCAGCCACGCGCTGTCGTGCCACCAGGCAAGACCGCGGATGAAGAACAGCGCGGCGACGACGCCGAGCAGGAACAGCAGCCGCCTTGTCAGCGGCCCGCCGGGATCGCGGCGATGCAGCGCGAGCATCGCGACCGCAAGCCCGATGGCGCCGCAGAGATTGACGATGGAGTCGGCGATCACGGACGGCGTCATCGCTCGCCTCCGCGCGCGCCGCAGGATGCCGAAGGCGCGGCTGTCGTCCATCCAGTGCATGACCGGCAGCACCAGCCGTTGCAGCGCCAGCACGGCGGATGTGGCAAGCAGCGCCGGCATGCGAGCCGGACGGCACTTCGCTCATGAGATAGCGCCGGGCGGCGGCGAGATCGATGCGGCCGATCTGCAGCAGATCGTCGCCGCGCGCGTAATCCAGCTCGCGGGCGCAGAAGGCGTTGTACTGCTCGTCGCGATGCTTTGGCGCGACGTCGAAGGATTTCTTCAGCGCATCGGAGCCGCCGGTATAGGCATCCGATAATGACAAAGCGCGCTTCGTCGAAGCCTGCTTCCGCGCCGACGCCGAACACCGCGCGGTGGCGGCGCATGATGCCGCGGGCGAGCTGCAGATGCGCGAAGCTGGCGCGGCTGTTTGCTTGCGGCGACGGAAACACGTCGGAAAAGGTCTCGCACACCATGCCGCACACCGCCGGCACCTGGGTGACGTTGGAAATCCAGTTCGGGCGCAGGCCGCCGCGGATGAACAGCACCAGCGTGGTGAGGCCGTACAGCACCCAGGACAGCCCCTGCCCTTGCACGTCGGGGTCGACCATGACGAGGCCGAGATGGGTGACTTCGGTGGGCTGCCCGTCGAGTTCGACCGGCATTACCGACAATGCGTTGAAGGCGATCGGTCGGCCGGTCGCTTCCTCGGAGATCAGCGTGACGATGGCGCGCGACAAGCGCTCGCGCTCGCCGGAGAACATGCCGTAGGTGAGATCGCCGGCCGGCAACGTCTTGCCGGCGACGGTGCGGAGGTCGTCCACCAGTTGCCGTAGATCGTCCTCGGCGAGCGACGTGCCGGGGCTCTCGACGATCCGCGTCGTCAGTCCCTCATGGGTGCGTAGCGCAAGATCGATGCTGGGTTGCGAAAACGCCTTCAGCCAGAAGGCCGCGTGGCCGCGCAGCTGGCTGATCGCCGATCGAAATCTGCATCCCGACAGAGCGCCATGTCGCTTGCCCGTGATCGGGGAAGATGTGTGCATGTTCTATCTTAACGAGCTTTGAGCGGAGCGGAATGGGTTGCGAGAAGGTAAAGGATGTTTGAATGGCGACGCCTGCCTAAACCGAACCTTGCGACAAAGGCCGAGACACTTGTCAGCGATCGGCCGAAGTGGCCATCGATTACAACGGAAACCAGCAGGGGTGGAAAAAGGGCCAGGTGAGTCATGATAAGCGCCTGCCGAAATAGCGACTGAAACAAATCTCCAAGAGCAGGAGTAAAACACACTACTGCGGCAACGATTGTAAATACCTCGGTCAAGGCAACGCTCGCTTGCCAAGTCTGTACATGAGCACCAATCAAGGCACCTGGCAAAATCGTGAAGGCGAATAGTTGGGGCCAGAGTAGTGCGTACGAGAAGCCCAGCAAGCCCCAGCTGGCGTCTCCTTCCAAAAGGGTACACAGACCGAAGTGCACTACTGCGACCGCGATGCAGAAGGACCAGCCGAGCGTGCCTTGTTCAACCAGGCTCATGTCAGGCCTCCGCCGGCGCGAGACAGCCGTCGCCAGCCGAAGTCGTGTCGCTAGCAGCGAACACACGCCGGTGCAGATCGCGCCGCCAAGCGCGAAGAACATCAGCTCCGCGGTCGCGAAGAAGCAATGGAGCGTGGTGAAGGCCACAGCGCCGGCGGCCATCGCGCCGGCGATCGCCGTGATCGGGCGCCCTCAACTCGATCGGAAACGTGCGGGCCAGATATCCATCGACGGACGCCGCGACCGCGGTGACCGGCAAGGGTTAACAGAAGCAACGCCATGGCGATGAGCTTGAACGAGATTGCCTGACGCGATCAGCGGTAAGCCAACGTCAGCGTAGCAACAAGCGCGACCGTCACCGGACCGACGATACGAGGAATACAAAAGCTCTCTTCATCGAAGCACCTTCGTTATTCTGTGGTTTCACGAGGTTCGCGCGGCCGCAGGCGGCGGGCGTTGCCGCCCACCGCCGCCGCGCTACTCACCTCCCTTCACCTCACGGCCACGCGCGCGTTGCGGTCGACTTCCATCAGAAGACGCTCGGCCTTGGCGTCTTCGATGCGGTTGACGAGCTTGCCGCTCTCGTGGTTGTCGCGCATCGTCTTGGTCATGGTGATGCAGGACTGCACCAGCATCAAAAAGCCCATGGTGAGGTAGCCCTTGATCGACAGCTCCAGCGGCAGGAACCAGATGCCGATGCCGACCATGAAGGCGGAGGCGGCAAACGAGATGTAGGTGAAGGCGACCCAGGCGGGGCTGTGCTGGGAGACGGTGGTGGTGTTGTTCATGGTAGTTCTCCTTGTGATGTGGGTTTGAGGTTTCAGGTTCGACGTTTGATCGTCGTGTGGTTCAGGTGGTCTGCGTGCGTTTGGCGTTCAGCCGCGCGAGCACGTCGTCCGCGGTTGATTTGAGCCGGGGGCCAAAGCCCTGCTCGGCGAGTTTCTCGGCGGTCGCAAGCGGGCTTGAGGCCGCATCGAGCTCGATCAGCGCCTCGTCGGCGGCCTGCGCCTCGAGCTGCCGCTCGCGCAGCCGCTTCAGCGTGTTCTCGGCTTCCGGCAGCGTCGACTCGTAGGGCCGCGCCGCTTCGTAGCCGCCGCGGCGCATGTTGCGCACCGCCTCTGCGGCGCGCGCGATGCGGCGGCCGCGGTCGACCTCGGTGATGCGCGCTTCGGCATTGGAAACATGGCGCTTCAGCCGCGCGATCTCCTGGGCAAACAGCGTCCGCGCGGTCATCGCGGCATCGCGGTCGGCCTCGAGATTGGCGATCTGCTGCGCCGCCTCGCGGGCGAGATCCTCGCGGCCGCCGTCGAGCGCGGCGGTGGCGCGCAGTTCGAGATCGGCGATGCGGGTGTTGGTGGTCTCGAGCCGCCGGCCTTCCTGCTGGTCCTGCGCAATGGCGAGTGCCAGCATCCGCTTGCTGCGCTCGACGGCGGCTGCCGCATCGCGCATCTGCTGGTCGAGGATGACAAGCGCGGTGCGGTCTTCCAGTTCTTCGCCGGCGACAGCCACGCTGCCGCGGAAAAGTGTCAAAACGGTCTTGAACATTGGTCGCTCCCTGTTTATGAGCATTGCTCATGACGCTTTGTAGCACATTTTGAGCGATGCTCAAGAATTATTTGAGCAACGCTCACACAAATGGTTGATGAATGTCTAAGACCCTGGAAAGACGAGCAAAACAGCGCGAAGCGCTGATCCTGGCGGCGGAAAAAGCCGTTGCGGCGAAAGGTCTCGCCGGCCTGAAAAGCCGGGAACTGGCGCAGAAAATCGGCGTCGCCAACGGCGCGGTGTTCAATCTCGTCGCCGACATGGACGAATTGATCCTGCGCGTCGGCTCGCGGACGCTGGCGCGGCTCGACGCGGCGCTCACCGCGGCGGAAAGCGCCGGCTCCCCCTCGCCTGCGGAGACGCTGGTGCGGATCGCGGTCGCCTATTGCGATTTCGCCGCCGAAAATCTCGACCTATGGCGCGCGCTGTTCGAGCATCGCATGGCGCCGGACAAGCAAGTGCCGGAATGGGCGGTCGAGGAGCAGATGAACCTGTTCCGGCACATCTACCATCCGCTGGCAAAAAGCTCTTTCCGAAATGGACAGCGGACGAACTCGGCATCACCGCGCGCAGCCTGTTCGCGGCCGTGCACGGCATGGTCAGCCTCGGGCTCGAGCAGAAGCTGATCGCGGTGCCGGTCGCAGCCCTGCGCGACGAGATCACGACCATCGTCAAGGCGACGATCAAGGGATTGAGCTAGGGCTCCAGACGCTGAGCGAAAAGCAATCCGCGCCTAAGCCGCTGGAGAAGGCATCAGGACGTGCGTGCCAGGAGCCGCCATCCCATGCCGGCAGAACGTGACGCCAATGCATTCCCCAGTTACCTCGTCCCCCGGCATAGATGATCAGAAGCAGCGGGATAAGCCCAAGAATACGACGGCTATCGCGCATCGGGTCCGGAAGCCTTCGACGGAAGTCTGAGCCGGGCGCTGCGCCCAATGAGCGAAGGCTGCAGATCAGTCACCCAGACCCAACCCGACGGTACATCCTCGGCTCCGCCTGCACGAAGCGGGCGTCCAGCAGCGAATCGACGGCATCAGTGGCAAGTCGGCCCGATGAACCAGGACTTCCTACCGGGGGCAGGGCAATGACCCATTAGACAGCGATTTCGCGGAATGGATAGTTTCACGTTTTGGTCGAATTTGCGGTCCGCCCGCCCCCAGGCTCGGCCGGCTGCCGCCCGGAACGTCGGCGGAATCATGACGTCGACGCAGTCGCTTTGCCGACGCTCAGACCGTCAGCACCGTCGATCCCGTGGTCTTGCGCGCGGCGAGATCGGCATGGGCTTTCGCCGCGTCCTTCAGCGGATAGGTCTGGTGCACCTCGATCTTCACCGCGCCCGATTTGACGACGTCGAACAACTCCTTGGCCATCGCGACGAGGTTTTCGCGCTTGGCGGCATAGGTGTTGAGCGTCGGACGGGTGACGTAGAGCGAGCCCTTGCCGCGCAAGCAGGCCGAGATTGAGCGGCTCGACCGCGCCGGAGGATTGCCCGAACAGCGCGGCAACGCCGAGCGGGGCGAGGCAATCGAGCGACTTCAGGAAGGTGTCCTTGCCGACGAAGTCATAGACCACGGGACATTTCTTGCCGCCGGTGATCTCGTCGACGCGCTTCACGAAGTCCTCGCGGGTATAGACGATGGTGTGGTCGCAGCCATGGGCTTTGGCGAGCTTTGCTTTGTCGTCGCTGCCGACGGTGCCGATCACGGTGGCGCCGAGATGCTTGGCCCATTGGCGACAGGATCAGGCCGACGCCGCCGGCCGCGGCATGCAGCAGGATGGTGTCGCCGGCTTTGACGCGATAGGTCTGGCGGATCAGGTATTGCGTGGTCAGGCCCTTCAGCATCATGGCGGCCGCGGTCTTGTCGTCGATGCCGTCAGGAATCTTCAACAGCCGATCCGCCGGGATCAGCCGCGCTTCCGAATAGGCGCCGATCGGCGCAGCGCCATAGGCGACACGGTCGCCGGGCTTGAGGTCGGTGACGCCGGCGCCGACTTCCTCGACCACGCCAGCCGCCTCGCCGCCGAGCCCGCTCGGCAACTGCGCCGGATAAAGTCCGGAGCGATTATAGATATCGACAAAGTTCAGGCCGACCGCGGTATGGCGAATGCGCGCCTCGCCCGGTCCGGGCTTGCCGACCTGCACCTCCTCCCAGACCAGGACTTCGGGACCGCCGGTTTTATGAAAGCGAATGGCATGCGTCACTTGTACTCTCCTTGCGACTTGCGACAGAAATTTCGCGACGAACCTAGCGGCGGGCTGAAGAGGCGTAAAGCCAAGTGCACCGCAACGCGGAAGCGTGGCGCGAAGACCACCCATGCGGAATCAGGCCGCACGCCGCTGCGTTCAGCTCACGTCTCGACGATGACGTAGCTGTCCTCGACATGGACCGGGAAGGTCTCGGCCACGTAAGGCCCCTTCTGCAGCTCCTCGCCGCGCTCGATCGCGACCGGATAGGAGCGCACCTTGAACCGGTTCGGATCGAACCAGGATTGGCCGTTGCGGATATCGAATTCCCAACCGTGCCAGGCGCAGCGCAAGAGTTCACCGACCCGCGAACGCTGGTAGACCCCCGGCTCCGGCGACGTCAGCCTTGCGACGCAGGCCGCCTTGTCGAGCGGCGCGCCGGCATGCGGGCAGCGATTGAGCAGCGCAAAGAACTCGCCGTTGACATGGAAGATCACGATGTCGCGGCCCTCCACGCCGACAACCTTGTTGCCGCCGGGAGGGATGTCTGAGGTGCGCGCGACGATGTGACGGGTCATGTTATTTTGCGCATGATCTCAGCGCAAACGCTTCGCGTTTGTCGCAGGAAAAACCGGTGCCCACTTTTCCGGATCATGCGCTAGAACTTGTAAACCGCACGCGCATTGCCGTTGAAGATCTTCTGTCGCTCGGTCTCCGTCAGCGGCGTCCTGAAGGCGAAGCGCGGATCGTCAAAGTCCCAGTGCGGATAGTCCGACGAGAACAGCAGGCGATCGACGCCGACCCACTCGATCAGCGAGCGCAGATGCTTTGCTTCATCCGGCTCATCGATCGGTTGCGTCGTGAACCAGAAGTGCTCCTTCACGTATTCCGACGGCTTGCGCTTGAGATGCGGCACCTCATCGCGGAATTTCTCAAAGTGCTGGTCCATCCGCCAGGTGGTGGAAGCAATCCAGCCAAAGCCGCCTTCGATGAAGACGATCTTCAGTTTCGGGAAGCGCTCGGGGATGCCTTCCAGCACGAGGCTGGTGAGCTGAGGCTGCCACCGTGTGCGCATTGCTCTGATGCTCCTCGCAATAATAAGACGGCCAGCCGCCGCCGGTCGGCGCGTGACCGCCGTAGCCGCCGACATGGATGCCGAGCGGCAGGCCGAGTTCCTGCGCGCGTTCATAGATCGGCCAGTAGCGGCGGCGGCCGAGCGGCTCGTTGGCGCGCGGCGACACGTTGATCTGGACGTATTCGCCTGTTTTCGCGCAGCGGTCGATCTCGGCGAGCGCAAGCTGCGGTATCGTCCTGGCCGACCAGGATCGAGGCCTTCAGGCGCGGGTCGCGATGCGACCAGAACGCGAGCTGCCAGTCATTGATGGCGCGCTGGATCGCGGCGCCGAATTCGAGATTCTGCTGCGAGAAGATGAAGAGGTCGAGCACCTGCAGGATGCCGAACTCGACGTCGAGCGGATCGAGATGCTGCTTCTGCATGAAAGCGAGATCGGAGCCCGGCGGCCCGCCGGTCGGCGGCCAGGCGTCGCGCCGCGCGATCAGGGGCGAGGAGCGCGGATACGGCGTGGTGCCGATATAGGGCGTGCGCAGGTGGCTGCCATAGGTCTTCAGATGCTCCTGCCAGCGCTTCGGCAGGAAGTCGTTGAGATCGGAATGCGCATGGATGCTCGGATGGATGTCGCAATCGATGATGCGCAGCCGGGTCGAAGCGGGCTTTTCCTGTTCGAGTAGTGGACGGTCGATGACATCACTCATGCGAACCTCCTTGGCTAGGAGTCGAGCTTTAGTCGTGGGAATGTTTCAAGCGGATTGTCGGCGCACATGCGCGCGACGAGAGATTTCGGCAGGTTCGGCGGCACCGGATCGTCGCCGTCGAACTGCCAGTGCGGGTAGTCGGACGCGAACAGGAACATCTTTTCCGAGCCGATCTGGTCGATGATGTCCTCGACCGCGGTCGCATCCGACGGCGCATCGAACGGCTGCATGGTGACGCGGAAATGCTCGCGGATGATCGAGGCCGGCTCGCGCTCCACCCAGGGCACTTCGACGCGCACGCCGCGCCAGGTCTTGTTGGCGCGCCACATGAAGGCGGGCAGCCAGCTGACGCCGGACTCCATCAGCACGACTTTCAGGTGCGGGAATTTGCCGAACACGCCTTCATAGATCAGGCTGAGGATCTGCGCCTGGAAGGCCTGCGCTTCGGCGAGATAATATTCGTAGCGATAGGACGCCCAGCCGGTCGAGCTCGGCGCGGTGCGATAGGCGCTGCCGGCGTGGATCGCGAGCGGCAGCTTGTATTTCTCGGCGAGCTGATAGATCGGCCAGTAGTGGCGGCGGCCGAGCAGGGTCTCGCCCTGCGCCAGCACGAGGATGGAGACGAAGCGGTTGTCGGAAGCGCGGCGCTCGATCTCCTCCAGCGCCAGATCCGGCGCCTGGATCGGCACCACGATGGAGGCGCGCAGCCGCTTGTCCTTGTCGAGCCATTCGGCCGCGATCCAGTCGTTGATCGCCTTGCAGAAGCCGGCAGCCATGTAGGGATCGAACACGGCCTGCGCGCCGTAGACCACGTTGCAGATGGCGTGGCTCGCGCCGAGCTGGTCGAACGCGCCGCGCTGGACCATCGCAAGGTCGGAGCCGGGCTTGCTGCCGTCCTTCGGACGCCAGTCGGCGCGGCCCGCGAAGCGGCATGTTCGGCGGATAGGAATTGAGGTCGAGGCCGTCGATGGCGCGGCTCACCACCTGCTCTTTCCAGTGATCGTCGAGATAAGGCAGCAGCGTCGTGCGGGTGCCACCCACGGCAGGATGGATATCGCAGTCGATCCGCGTGGCCGCCATGGTGGTTCCCTCAGGCGTCATTGGCGGCGGGCTGCGCCGCAACGGGAATGTGCAGCCGATGGCGGGCAAGCGCAAGGCCGAACGAAGCGGTGCCGGGGCCTTGTCCGCCATGCGGAAAACGCAAATACTCAGCCCAGAAAGCGGACGTAATCCGCAGGATTAGCGCAAGGGGAGGAAACCATGGCGCACGACGCTGGAACGGGGCTCGAGGCGAGCCGACGCGGATTTTTGGGCGGTACGGCGCTCGTCGCCGCGGGCGCCGCCATCGGCAACATCGTGCCGCTGCCGGGCAACGGCGCGGGGATTCCGCAAGCCCATGCGCAGGCTGCCGCACCCGCCGCACCGAAGGGACCGCAATATCTGAAATTCCCCGGCAAGAACGACAAGCTCGTCCTGCTCGGCGACAAGCCGCTGGTTGCCGAGACGCCGGAAAACCTGCTCGACGACGACACCACGCCGATCGAGAAGTTCTACGTCCGCAACAACGGGCAGATCCCGGACGAGACCAAGAATCCCGACGCGCTGGAAGATCACGATCGACGGCGAGGTCAACAAGAAGATCGAGATCACGCTCGGCGAGCTGAAATCGAAATACAAGGCGGCGACGCGACGCATGGTGCTGGAATGCGGCGGCAACGGCCGCGGCGCCTTCTCGCCGCCGGCGCGCGGCAACCAGTGGACCAATGGCGGCGTGGGCTGTGCGGAGTGGACCGGCGTGGCGCTGGCCGACGTGCTGAAGGACGCCGGGCTGAAGCCATCGGCGAAATACACCGCGCATTACGCGGCCGACCTGCATCTGTCCGGCGATGCCACCAAACCTACGATCTCGCGCGGCGTGCGCATCGAGAAGGCGCTCGATCCCTACACCATGATCGTGTGGGCGATGAACGGCCAGCCGCTGCCGAACATCCACGGCGGACCGGTGCGGCTGATCGTGCCGGGATGGGCGGGCTCGGCGTCGCAGAAATGGCTGACCAAGATCACCATCCGCGACAAGGAGCATGACGGCCCGGGGATGACGGAGTTTTCCTACCGCACGCCGATCAAGCCGATGGTGCCCGGCGACAAGGGCGATCCGGCGAACATGCGCATCCTGGAGTTGATGCCGGTGCGCGCGATCATCACCAGTCCGGCCAACGGCGCCAAGTTCGCCGCCGGCACCAAGGAACTGAAACTGCGCGGCGCATCATGGGCGGGCGATCTCACGGTCAAGCAGGTCGATGTCTCCACCGACTTCGGCGCCAGCTGGCAACGCGCCACGCTGGAGAAGCCGAAGAACAAATATGACTGGCAGCGCTGGACCGCGACGTTGAAGCTGCCCTCCGACGGCTATTTCGAGATCTGGACGCGCGCCACCGATTCCAAGGGCGCGATGCAGCCGCACCAGGCCGGCTTCTGGAATCCGCAGGGCTATGGCGGCAATGCGATGCATCGCATCGCGGTGCTGGTGGGATGAGGCTGGGCTTAAAGCCGGCGCTGGCGGCAATGCTGTGGATTGCGCCGGCGCTGGCGCAAACCAATTTCACGCCGCGCGAGGAAAGCCCGGAGGAATTCGTCGCCGCCCCCGGCCGCGACGAGACCTTCTATGCCTGCACCGCCTGCCACGGCTTCAAGCTGGTGGCGCAGCAGGGTTTGTCGCGCGCGCAGTGGGAGGATTCCATCAACCTGATGGTCCGCCGCCACAACATGCCTGCGCTGGACGACAAGGATCGCGCCACAGTTCTCGGCTATCTCGAAGCCGCGTATCCGCCGCGTGCGCCGGCGGGACGCGGCAACTGGCAAAATCCGTTTGCCAAGTGAATTCGCGGCGATGCGACAGCGCATCCGCACCAAGGGAGAGAAGCGATGGACCTGAATGGCGCGGTTGCACTGGTGACGGGCGGCAATGGCGGGCTGGGGCAGCGAATCTGCCATGCGCTCGCGCGGGAAGGTGCACATGTGGCGGTCATGTATGCGCGCAGCCGCGACCAGGCAGAAGGCGTCGCCAGCGAACTGGCGTCGCGTTATCAAATCAACGCTCGAGCTTTCGGCTGTGACATAACCGACGGCGCCGCTGTGGATCGACTGGTCGGCGAGGTAACCCAGGCCTTCGGCCGCCTTGATGTTCTGATCAATGACGCCGCTTACAACGTCTCGATCCCGTTCGGCGATCTCGACAATCTGACGCTGGAGGTATGGGACAAGATCATGGCCATCAACCTGACGGGGCCGATGCGCCTGACCAAGGCGGTAGCACCCGTCATGAAGGCCCAGGGGCGCGGCCGCATCGTCAACATCGCCTCGGTCGCAGGGCTCAGCCCAACCGGCTCTTCCATTGCCTACGCCGTGTCGAAGGCGGGGCTCATTCATCTGACGAAGTGCATGGCGGTGGCGCTGGCGCCCGAGACGCTCGTCAACTGCGTCGCACCAGGCCTGCTGGAGGGCACCCGCGCGACAGCCAATCTTCAGGCCCGAGCAGGTCGAGCGCTCCGCATCGGGCTCGCTCCTCAAGAAGGCTGCCGACAAGGACGACTGCGCCGACATGGTGATCGCCATGTGCCGCACCGAGACCATGACCGGCCAGACCGTCGTCATCGACTCCGGACGCATCTTCCACTGAGACGCCGCCCGGCGTGAGGAATAACTTGAGGTTCGATCAATGGTTGTTTGGTCTCCTTTCAGGTTCAACAGCGGACGAGAGATGGCAAATCGGTTTGCTATCGCTCCGCTGACAACCGATGCTTCCCATGAAGATGGGACCGTGACCGAGCACGAACTCGAGTTTGTCAGGCGACGTGCTGCCGGCGGATTCGGAGCAACCATTTCTTCCGCGGCTTACGTCGAACAAGACGGGCGTTCCTGGCAGGGAATCGGTGCGGCACATGACGGACACTTGCCCAGTCTCCGCCGGCTTGCTGAAGCGATGCGTGCCGCAGGAGGTCTTGCGATCCTCCAAATATATGACGGTGGCCGCATCGCAAAGCCCGAGTTGATCGGTGAGCAATGTCTGCGTGCGCCTTCTGCGGTTGCATCGTTGCGTCCGGGAGCAAAGACGCCACGGGCGATGACGGCCGATGAGGTCGGAAGCCTGATTGCAAGCTTTCGAGATGCTGCTTCGCTGGCTCGAAAAGCTGGTTTCGACGGCGTTGAGATTCATGGAGCTAACCACTACGCAATTCATCAGTTCTTTTCGCCCCGCGCCAATCATCGCGTCGACAATTGGGGAGGCACGCTCACAAAGCGCATGAACTTCCCTCTCGCTGTCGCGCAGGCCGTTCGCGACGCACTCGGTCCAAAGCTGATCGCAGGGTTTCGCGTTACACCATTTGAGGCCGAGGCGGACGGTTATAGGCTTGAGGACGCCAAACTGCTTTGTGCTGAACTTGCCAGACTGAATCTCGACTACATCTCCGTTTCGCTCGATGATTACAGGAAGAGCCGTCCTGCGGGAGAGACCCGTGTTTATAGTGGTCCAGTCGAGACGAGTTATGCCCCGGCAGAGAACCCCATCACGGAATTTGCCCGCGTCATAGCGGGCCGCAGTGCGGTCATGGCAAGCGGTGGGATCAAGACGTGCAAGGATGCTGAAGGCGCGATCAAAATGGGAGCTGACGTGATTGCGGTCGGACGCGCCGTGGTGGTTGATCCGGAGTGGTTTTCCAAAGTCCGAAGCAAGAATGAAGCATCGATCCTTGCGGGACTGCCGAAGGATGAACGCGAGATCGCCAAAGCTTTGAGTATTCCTCCGCGAATGGTCGCATACCTGTTGAGCCGCCCAGGCTGGATCCCTCGCCTTTAGACCTCGGCGTTCGGACGTACGCGCCCCTAATGCACAGGGCTTAGCGACGCCCGTTGATAGCGAAGCCAGATGACAGCCGCAGCGGCAGCCAGCAAGAGCAGCACGGAAAACCAGTTGAGCGGCTGCCAGCCCCATTTGTCCTGCAGAAAGCCAGCCATGAAGCTTGACGTCGCGGTCGTGCTGAAGACGAGCAGGTCGTTGAGCGCCTGCGCCTTGCCGCGCTCGTTCGGACGGTAACACGTCGTCACCAGCGTCGTGGCACCGACGAACAGGAAGTTCCAGCCGACGCCATTGACCGTGAGGGCAATCCGGAAGTTCCATTCCGCCATGCCTGACAGCGCCGCGATGACGCCCATCAGCATGAGCGCAACACCCGCCGCCATCACCGGGATGACGCCGAATCTGCTGATCAGGTTACCGGTGAAGAACGACGGCACGAACATGCCCAGCACATGCATGAAGATGACCCAATGGGCTGCCGCGTGCGGAAAGCCGCAGCCGACGATGGCCAGCGGCGAAGCACTCATGATGAACGACATCGTGCCGAACGCCAGCATGCCGGCCATCACGGACGCGATGAAGCGCGGCTGGCTGGCAATTTCCCATAGCGGCCGCGGAGGAAGTGCCGCGACCTCGGCATGGCCGGCGGCGGCGCTCGATGTCGCGACCGAGGGGAAGGTGATAAAGGACATGATCGTGAAAACGATGACGTGCAGGCAGCAAATGGCGGCATAGGTCGCAAGATAAAGCGGCATCGTCAGGTCGTGCGTCACGCGCACGAGGCTCGGGCCGATCACGGCGGCGGCGACGCCGCCGGCCGTTACCCACGATATCGCCTTGGCGCGGTAGTCGATCGGCACCAGCTCCGCCGCGGCGAAGCGATACATCTGCAGGCACGCCACCGCATAGCCGAGGATCAGGCCGCCGACGCACATGATGAGGAAGTTGGCGTGATACAAGCCAATGCACATCACGGTTGCGCCCGCCATGCCGAACAGCGAACCGACACGAAAACCGATGCTGCGGCCCATCCGCTGCATCAGCAGCGCCGCTGGAAACACCCAGATCATCACGCCGATGTGCTGCATCGTGACCGGCAGATTGGCGAGATCGGGGCGATGATAGAAGGTGATGACAGACAGGCCCGTGGCCGCGAACATCATCGTGTTGCAGGACTGACCGACCGCCTGGCAGCAGGCGAGAAGCAGGAGATTGCGACGGGCGCGGCGCTCGAGCCCCTGCCCCGGAGCGGCCTGCGGCTTGAGTCCGGATTCGGGGTTCAGTGCATCCATTATTGTTCTTGCCCAACGGGCCTCGGGAGGCACGCGCATAGCCGGCGCGTACGGGACGCCGCCTGACGTTCTCTAGCAAAAACAGCCCTTGCTCAAGGCTTGAGAGGACGATTCTTGTCGTCATCCCATGCATGGGAGCCATAACAATCTGCACGGCGTTGATGGCCGGACCAAATCGCGTAAGCTTGCCGCGACGCTCAGGCCGGGGCGCCGGCCTGGAATCATGCGCAATTGCACGCGGCCGGGGGCAATCAGATGTCCGACGATCTGAAATTCACGGTGCAGCGCCCGCCGGCCTATGGCGAACTGACCGATGTGCTGCCGGGGCTGTTCTGGGTGCGGCTCCCGATGCCGAATGCACCCAATCACGTCAATTGCTGGCTGCTCGACAACGGCCCGGGATGGACCATGGTCGACTGCGGCCTCAACACCGACGACAGTTTTGAACTGTGGGACAAGCTGTGGCGGGGGTTGCTGCGGGCCCGCCCGCTGCAGAACCTCGCCTTCACGCATGCGCATGCCGATCATTTCGGCCTCGCCGGCTTCTTCGTGAAGGAAATGAAGTGCAGCGTTCGCATGCCGCTGGCCGAATGGCTCAGCGGCTGGAAGATGTGGCACGAGCGCGAGGAAGGGCCTGACGAGCATTTTGCCTCCTTCCTGAAGCGGAATGGCGCCTCGGACGACGATGCTGCAAAGATCGCCGAGGCCCAGCGCCATCAGAAATATCTAGGCCCTCGGCCACCGCGCGAATTCATCCGCATTCGGGACGGCGATGTGATCGCCATGGGGCGAGCGCGAGTGGCAGGTCATCACGGCGGGCGGGCATTCGGCAGAACACGCGCTGTTCTTTTGCGAGAGCGAGAAAATCCTGATCGCGGGCGACCAGGTTCTGTCGCACATGACGCCATCGGTGATCGCGCCGGCGGCGCAGCCCGAGGCCAATCCGATGAAAGAGTATCTGGACTCGCTGACGCAGCTCGAGGCGCTGCCGCCGGACACGCTGGTGCTGCCATCGCACGGCCTGCCGTTTCGCGGGCTGCACCAGCGGCTGGCCCAGCTGCGCGAGCACCATCTGGCACGGCTCGATGACGTGGCGTCCGTCGTCGGAGGCAAGACCAATGCGTTTGCGATCGCACAGGAAGCATTCCCGCGCGTGCTGTACGCCAATCCGCGCCAGGCCTTCGGCGAAGCGCTTGCGCATCTGAACATGCTCGCCTCGATCGGGCGGTTGACGCGCGAGGTCGACGGCGATGGCGGCATCGCCTTCGCACCGGCGTGACGCCTGCCCGAAAGTCTCAACGTGCCCTCACCACCCGAACGTGATCCTCCCGTACCGAACGGCCGGAATGCTGCACACGAAAGCCGTGGCAGCTCGCGCGATCGGGTTCGGCACGGCCGCAGCGCAGCTCGACACCGTCGGTGAATATCGCCTTCCCGGCCATTACAAGGGGATTCGGTCTTTCGATCGGCGACATCCAGTGGGTCGTGATCTGCTACGTGCTGACCTACGCCAGCCTGCTGCTGGCGCTCGGGCGCATCGGCGACACCGCCGGCCACGCGCTTGTTTTCCGCATTGGCCTGATCTGGAGCGCGGTGGCGTTGCTGCTTGTCAGTTGTTCGACGAGCTACGGCTGCGATGCTGGTGTTTCGCTGCTTGCAGGGTATCGGCGCCGCACTGGTGCTGAGCTGCGGCGCGGCGCTGGTTACGTCGCTCTATGGCGAGGAGCGACGCAGCCGGGCGCTCGGCATCTACACCATGATGCTGGCGCTGGGCCTGATGCTTGGTCCCCTGCTGGGCGGCGCCCTGACGGCGGCCTGGGATTGGCCTGCGGTATTCTGGTTCCGGATTCCCATCGCCATCGCGGCGCTGTTGCTGCTGCGCGGCATGCCGGCATCGCCGCAGCGCCAGGCAAGCGATCGCTTCGATATTTTGGGAGGCATCGCGCTGGTCCTGGGTCTCGTGGCAATGCTGTTGGCGCTCAACCGTCTTCGCGAGTTCTCCGCCGTCTGGTTCGCAACTCTGTCGGTTGTCGCCTTTGCGGCTTTCATTGTCCGGGAGTCACGGGCGGCGCGCCCGATCATTGCCGTCGGCATTCTCAGGCTGCCGGGCTTTGCGTTGCTCAACCTCGTCAGTGTGCTGGCCAATCTCGCCGCCTTTTCGATCTGGCTGCTGGTGCCGTATTTTCTGGCGCGCGTTCCCGGCTACGCACTGACCGAGAGTGGCGCCATCCTGGCGACTGCCGCGGCAGGGGCTGTTCTCGCCGCGCCGATCGCCGGACGCTTGGTCGGGCGGCACATCTCCGCCGGGCGGCTTGCGATAGCAGGCTTAGCCGCAATCGGCGCCGGCCTCTTTTGGATCAGCGCGTGGACGGAGCAAACTCCGACGCTGCTGCGGGTCGCGGGACTTCTCGTGCACGGCGTCGGCTCCGGCCTGTTCCAGCTCGCTTATTCCGACATCGTGACCGCAACGCTGCCGCTCAGGGATCGCGGCGTTGCGGGCAGTCTTGTCCTGCTGACGCGAACGTTCGGCACCGTGACCGCGGCCTCGATTGTCCTGATGGTGTTTGAAATCCTCAACGCGGATCACGGCTTCATTGAAGCCTTCCACCGGACCTTTCAGCTTGCAGCCTTGCTGGCATTTGCCGCCGCGGTGCTCTTGGCCGTTTCCCAACGTATCCGTTAGGGGCCAAGAGCAGCACGGTGCTGGCCGCGGTTACGTCATCCCGAGGCCGGCCTTGGAGCATTGCTCGTCCTGGTCGCCGGTCGCGCCGCTGACGCCCACGCCGCCAATGACCTTGCCGTCGGCCATGATCGGAATTCCGCCGGGCGAGGCGAAGACGCCGGGCAGCGTGCCCGTGGCCGGGCCGCCCTTGTTGATCACCTCCATGAAGACGCGCGTCGTGCGCCGATAGGTCGCCGCCGCTCTGGCCTTGCCGACGGCGATGTCCATGCTGGCCGTCTGCGTGTTGTCCATGCGCTCGAAATACACGAGGAATCCGTGATTATCGACCACGGCAACGGCGACGTTCCAGCCGTTCTTCTGGCATTCGGCGAGCACGCCGGCAGCGATCTTCTTCGCACCCACCGCGTTGACGTCGGGGCCGTAGTCGGGGCGCTTGTCCTGCGCGTAAGCGCCGGCGGAAAAGGCGACCAGTGCGGCGCCGACCAAAATTGCCTTCATCTTTGACTCCTCCCTTGGGATTATTGTGCGCGGAGCATACCGGCAGCGACCAAATGCGTCGATGTCCGATCAATCACTTCGCAAAGCGCGCGACATAAGGAAGCATGCCGGGAATAATCGTCCGACCGACAGCCTGACGCGATTGCGCCTGGGCGTTTGTCGCTGCCGTCAAACCGCCTGCGCCACGCGCTCGTCGGCGTGCGGCAGCATCTCGCGGGCAAAAATGCCGGCGGAGTGCAGCACTTCCTCCTGCGTGAGATCGCCGAAGGAAAACTGGCTGATGAAGTAGTTGGCGCCGGCTTCATTCGCCATGCGGCTGACCTGGTCGCGGAGGGTGCCGGGCGAGCCCACGATGCCGCCGCCGTTCTTCACGACCGCTGTCGAAGTCCTCGGGGATGCGCGCGTAACGCGGCTGGGTGCCGTGGATGTTCCAGAGCTTCATAAAACTCCTGAAGAACACCGGCCAGGCACGACGGCCTAGGTCCATGGCTTCACGATCGGTGTCGGCCGCAACCACGAAACGATTGATACCGCATAGTGGCAATTGCTCCGCCGCGTGGCCGGCGGCAGCAAATTCGGCGCGGTAGCGGTCGGTGATCTCGCGCACGCGCGGGATCGGTCCGCCGCAGACGATGTTGATGCGGTTCTGCGCCGGCCATGCCGCGCCTTCGGGCACCGGCACCGCGTACCACAGCGGTGGATGCGGCAATTGCGCCGGCTTCAGGTCGATCGGGCACGTTCTTGAAAGTGATAGTGCTTGCCTTCGAAATTCACCTCGTCCTTTGCCAGTGCCTGCATGATGACATTGTAAGCCTCGACATACATCGCCTGCGCCTGGTCATGATCGACGCCCCAATAATCGAGCTCGTGCGGCGAGGCGCCGCGACCGATGCCGATTTCGATGCGGCCACCACTTAAGTGATCCAGCATGCAGATTTCTTCGGCGAGCCTTAAGGGGTGATGCATCGGCAGCACATAGACCAGCGCGCCGAGGCGGATTCGGCGGGTGCGCTGCGTCACCGCGGCCAGGAACACGCTCGGCGACGGCGTGAGGTTAAGCGGCGTCGAGTGATGCTCGCTCACGTGATAAGTGCGAAAGCCGGCGCGGTCGTAGAACTCGATCAGCGCGAGCCGCTTCTCGTATTGCTCGGAGAGCGGATACGGGCCGCGGTCGTTCTGATCGAAGATGCCGAACTGCATCGCGCGAGCACCCTACTCCGCCGCCTGCGCGACCGGCTTGCCGACCTCGCACCTCGATGCGCGCGCATTCGGCGCGGTAGCGTGCGACATTGGCCTCCTTGATGTGGCCATAGCCGCGCACGACCTCCGGCATTTTCGCCAGCGCCACCAGCCGCGGCAGATCGAGCTTGCCGTCGAGATGGCGGAAGATCATCGGCGGTGTACTCGCCAGGAAGCGCGCGCTCCATCTTGCGCTCGGCGGTGTAGCCGAAGATGTCGAGCGCGCCGCCGCGCAAGCCCTTCAGCTTCGCGAGCACGCCGAACGCCTTGAATATCCAGGCGCCGAATTCCCGCTTCTGCAGATGCCCGGTGATCTTGTCGCGGCGGGCGAACAACGGCGGGGCCAGCAGCACCTTCAGTCCGGGGTCGCCGTCGAACTGCGCCTGCAGGGCTTTGGCAAATTCGCCGTCGGTATAGAGCCGGGCGACTTCGTACTCGTCCTTGTAGGCCATCAGCTTGAACAGGCCTTTTGCGAAGGCCTCGGTCAAGCTCGGTGGAGCCAGGCGCAGCCTTGGCTTCGGCCGAGCGGACGCGCTCGACATCGGCGAGGTAGCGCTTGGCGTAGGCGTCGTCCTGGTAGTCGGTGAGGAATTTGGCGCGGAAGGCGATGGTTTCATCCAGCGTCTTCTTCGCCGGCGCCGTGCCGCTCGACTTGAAGCGTGCTGCCGAGACGACGCGCGCGAGATCGTGGGCGGCAAGCCGGCCCCAGGCGAAGGCCATGCGGTTCATCTCGATCGCGGCGCCGTTGAGCTCGATCGCCTTCTCGATGGCCTCCAGCGACAGCGGGATCGCGCCGCGCTGGAAGGCAAAGCCGAGCATGAAGGCGTTGGTGGCGATGCTGTCGCCCATCAGCGCGGTGGCAAGGCCGGTCGCGTCGAGGATGTCGAGCTGATCCGACGTGACCGCGCCATCGAGCGCATCGCGCATCGCGCCCATCTCGAAATCGATGTCGGGATTGATGACGAAGCTCGCGGTCGGCTGCAGGTCGGCGTTGACGACGGCGCGGGTGACGCCGCGCTCGGCGCGGCTGAGCGCGGTGGCCGATGTCGCCACCACGATGTCGCAGCCGAGGATGAGGTTGGCGTTGCCGGGCGCGATGCGGACGCTGGAGAGATCGTCGGCCGAGGGCGCGATGCGGACATGGCTCATCACCGCGCCGTTCTTCTGCGACAGGCCGGTGAAGTCGAGCGTCGAGCAGGCCTTGCCGTCGACATGGGCGGCCATGCCGAGCAGCGCGCCGATGGTGATGACGCCGGTGCCGCCGATGCCGGTGACGAGGATGTTGAAGGGACCTTCAAGCTTCGGCGTCGCCGGCGTCGGCAGGTCGGCGAACAGCGCCGACGGATCGGCCGCGGTGCGGTCGGCCTTGCGCAGCTTGCCGCCATGCACGGTGACGAAGCTCGGGCAAAAGCCCTCGACGCAGGAAAAGTCCTTGTTGCAGTTGGACTGGTCGATGCGGCGCTTGCGGCCGAGCTCGGTCTCCAGCGGCTGCACCGAGACGCAGTTGGAGGCCTGCGAGCAGTCGCCGCAGCCTTCGCAGACGCGCTCGTTGATGAAGACGCGCTTGGGCGGATCGGGATAGAGCCCGCGCTTGCGGCGGCGGCGCTTTTCGGCGGCGCAGGTCTGGTCGTAGATCAGGACGGTGAGGCCCGTGATGTCGCGCAGCTCACGCTGCACGGCGTCGAGCTCGCGGCGGTGATGGATGGTCGCCAGCGGCGGGAAGAAATTGGCCGGATACTTTTCGGGATCGTCGGTGACGATGGCGAGGCGCTTGGTGCCCTCGGCCGCGACCTGATGCGCGATCTGCGCGACGTTGAAGCCGCCTTCGGCGGGCTGGCCGCCGGTCATCGCGACGGCGTCATTGTAAAGGATCTTGTAGGTGATGTTGACGCCGGCGGCGCCTGCCGCGCGCAGCGCCAGAAGACCGGAATGGGTGTAGGTGCCGTCGCCGAGATTCTGGAAGACGTGCTTCTCGCTGGTGAACGGCGCCTGGCCGATCCAGGCCACGCCCTCGCCGCCCATATGCGAGATGGTCGTGGTGCGGCGGGCGGGGATATACAGCGCCATGCCGTGACAGCCGATGCCGGCCATGGCGCGGCTGCCTTCGGGGATCTTGGTCGAGGAGTTGTGCGGGCAGCCCGAGCAGAAATACGGCGTGCGCTGCAGCTTGACCGCACCGATGCCGTCGGCCGGGCGATCGAAGGCTTCGAGCTTGGCGAGGCGCTGCTCCAGCGCCGGGCTGCGATGGCCGACCTTGCGCAGCCGTGCAACGACGGCGGCCGCCACCATGGTCGGCGTCAACTCGCCTTCGCTCGGCAGCAGCACCGCGCCGCACTCGTCGCGCTTGCCGACCACCGATGGACGCTTTGAAGCGTCCATGTTGTAGAGGATGCGGATCAGCTGGTCCTCGATGAAGCCGCGCTTCTCCTCGACCACGAGCACGTCCTGCAGGCCTTCGGCGAAGGCAAGCGCGCCTTGCACCTCCAGCGGCCAGGTCAGCGCGACCTTGTAGATGCGCAGGCCCAGCGCCTGCGCTTCGGCATCGGTGATGCCGAGATCGGCGAGCGCCTGGCGCAGATCGAGATAGGCCTTGCCGGTTGCCATGATGCCGAGCCGCGCCGGCTTTGAATCGAGCACGATGCGGTCAAAACGGTTGGCGCGGGCGAAGGCTGCGACCGCCTCCATCTTCGGGCCGTGCAGCCGCCGCTCCGCCTCCATCGGCGGATCGGGCCAGCGGATCGAGAGCCCGCCCGGCGGCATCTCGAAATCGTCAGGTGTCACGATCCTGATGCGGTCGATGTCGGAGATGATCGAGGCCGAGCTCTCGACGGTTTCCGAGATCGCCTTGAAGCCGACCCAGCAGCCGGAAAAGCGCGACAGCGCAAAACCCAGAATGCCGAGGTCGAGATAATCCTGCAGCGTCGCCGGATTGATCACCGGCATCAGCGCGGCGGCAAACACCTGCTCGCTCTGGTGCGCCAGGGTCGAGGACTGGCAGCCATGGTCGTCGCCGGCAAGCGCGATCACGCCGCCGTTCTTCGATGAGCCGGCCGAGTTCGCGTGCTTGAGCGCATCGAGCGAGCGGTCGACGCCGGGGCCCTTGCCGTACCAGATGCCGAACACGCCATCGACCTTGGCGCCCGGGAACATGCCGACCTGCTGGCTGCCCCACACGGCGGTGGCGGCAAGATCCTCGTTCAGGCCGGGGACGAAGGCGATGTCGTGCTGCTGCAGGAAGGATTTTGCGCGCCACAGCGCGTGGTCGTACATGCCGAGCGGCGAGCCGCGATAGCCTGATATGAAGCCTGCGGTGTTGAGGCCTGCAGCGCGGTCGCGCTCTCGCTGCAACATCGGCAAGCGGACCAGCGCCTGCGTTCCCGACAGAAAAATCCGCTTCGCATCCAGCCGGTACTTGTCGTCCAGCCCCACTTCCATCAATGCCATGATGAATCTTGCCCCGCGCTTCCCTGTTATCAGCGGCCCAAGACAAAGGGCCCGCCTTTGATTTGCAGGCAGCATGCACCGGATTTGCCATGCATGCACAGCCCCCTATTTGCCGCGCCGCGGCATATCTGAAGTGCATTTTCCTTGATTCAGCCGAGCGTCTTGCCCGACCGTGGGCGAAACGGCCACGCCCGAGGGAGACGCAAGATGAAGGCATTCGACACCGAGATCACCGCGCGCGACGGCGGGCTCGCCGGCCCGTGGCGCAAGCCGCAGCAGATGCTGCACGCGCAGACCTACGACTCCCACGCGTCGATCCATGACGATGCGACCGCGCAGAAGCTCGGCTTCCAGGGCGGCACCATCGAAGGCCCGACCCATTTCAGCCAGTTCGCGCCGCTGTGCGAGCGCATCTGGGGCAAGGCATGGTTCGAGACCGGCTGCCTGTCGGCGCATTACCGCAACCCGGTATTCGAGGGCGAAGAGGTGCAGGCGACGATCGAGATGCCGAAGCCGGGTGAGAGCATCTGCGCGATCGGCATGATCAGGCGCGACGGCACCGAGATCCTGCGCGGCACGGCGTCGGTCGGGCGCGAGGTGACGGATACCGCGCTGTCGCTGCGGCTGAAGGAGCTGAAGCCGCTGACCGATCCCGTGATCCTGCACGAGATCAAGGTCGGCATGAAGACCGCGCGGCAGGAGGTGAGGATGGAGTTCGACCAGCACATGGGCGACCTCTATCCGTTCTCGCTCGCCGAAAAGCTCAAGGTCATCACCGAGCCCTCGTCGTGGTATTCCGGCAGCGACAATCCCTGGGGCCGTCCGATCGTGCCGATCGAAATGCTGAGCGTGCTGTTCCAGTATCGCGCGCGCGAGGATCGCTTGCCGGTGCGCGGGCCTGCCGTCGGCCTGTTCGCCGACCAGGAGATCCGCACGTTGCGCGGGCCGCTGTTCGTCGGTGAAAGCTACGTTACCGAACGCGAAGTGGTTTGCTTGAGCGGCAGCCGCCGCACCGAGAGCATGTGGGTGAAGACGACGGTGTTCGCGCAAGACGACACGCCGGTGGCGACCATGCTGCTCAACCTTGCCAGCATCAAGCAGTCCTACGCGCCGTATGAAAAGGAATACACCGCGCTCTATGCGTAAGCTGCTGCATCCGTCGCGAGACGATGCTAGGCTCGCACGCGCAGATGCGTCTGATGGCAGGAGGAAATGATGGCCGACAACAAGAAGAAGCGTGGCGGCGCCGATCGTGCTTTGATCGCGCTCGGCGAGAAATACGAAGTCGCCTACTGGTCGAAGAAGTTCAAGGTGACGCCGGCGAAACTGAAATACGCCGTCAAGAAGGTCGGCCACTCCGCCAGGAAAGTGGAAGCCTATATCCAGGAACAGAAGCACCGGGCGGCCGACAAGTCGCGCATTGCGCTGAGCCAGGCCTATGAGGTCCGCTACTGGTCGAAGAAATTCAAGATCACGCCGGCCAAGCTGAAGGCGGCCGTGGCGGCCGCGGGGCATTCCTCGAAAAAGGTCGAGGCGTATCTGAAGCGGCAGAAGGCGGCCAAGAAGGGCGCGAAGAAAAGGAAGAAGGCGGCCTGAGAGTTGCGCGCTCAATTTGAAGCGGGGGAACCAGTCCGTCTTCGCTCTCATTGCATTCGAGCTACGCCGGACGCGCTTCGGCATTTTGGCCTTCGCGTGGACCAGCCCGCCTACGCCCGTAGCGTGTCCAAGACGCGCGCAAACGCGCTTTCGGGCTTCGGCGCGGCAGCCTTCGCTAGCTTCGCTACGATAGAGTTTTGCTGGCTTGCCTAGCCGTAGCTCGCGAAGCGAGCGAAGGCTGGTGGGCACGACAGGGATCGAACCTGTGACCCCTACCATGTCAAGGTAGTGCTCTCCCGCTGAGCTACGTGCCCTATAAAGTGTCGATGGGTCGGGGTCCGTATATCGGCTCAGGCGCGGCCCTGCAAGGACGCTCAGCCCCAAATTTCGGCCGAATCAGGCCGCCAGCATCTTGTTCACTTCGCTGACCAATTCGCGAAGATGGACCGGTTTGGCGAGCACCTTGGCGTTCTTCGGCGCCTCTGAATCGGAGTTCAGCGCGACCGCCGCAAAGCCGGTGATAAACATGATCTTGATATCAGGGTCGAGCTCGGCTGCGCGACGCGCCAGCTCAATGCCGTCCATTTCCGGCATCACGATGTCGGTGAGCAGCATCTCGAACGGCTCCTCGCGCAGCCGCTGGTAGGCCGACATCCCGTTATCATGGGGCGAGACCTCGAAACCGGCGTTTTCCAGCGCCTTGACGAGGAAACGGCGCATGTCGTTGTCGTCTTCGGCAAGCAGGATCTTGTGCATGGCGATGGGTCGTCGCTTCCGGGTCATTGGATACTCCACTCACTAAGCACGACAGACGGTAAATTTCGGGTGAAGGATGACCGGCCCCGACCGCCCCCGCTGGCCCCGACGCCTTTCTGCACCAGGAACGCCCAGCAAGGCAATCAAAGCCGGGCCTGGTTACGCCCCAGAAGCGTTCCAGGGTAAACGCGGTTTTTTCGCTTGGCAGATCGGCTGCGACAACCGACAATGTAGCCGCACAAAACACGCGATTTTCTGGCGGAAATAAGCCTCCCGGAAGATGGCGGACGACAGGGACGGCGCCCGACGAAATGACCCAGCTTGATGGCGAGTTGTCGCCCCCGTTCGAGATCAACGAACCCGCGGCATGGCGGGCGCCGATCATCTTCAACTCCCCCCACTCCGGCTCGGTCTATCCGGCCGAATTCCTTAACGCCTCGCGGATCGACCTGCCCTCGCTGCGCCGCTCCGAGGATTCGTTCATGGACGAATTGATCGGCCATCTCAGCGAGCGCGGCTTTCCGGTGGTGACGGTCAATTTCCCGCGCTCCTATGTCGACGTGAACCGCGAGCCTTACGAGCTCGATCCGCGGATGTTCACGGGCAGGCTGCCGAGCTTCGCCAATACGCGCTCGATGCGGGTCGCCGGCGGGCTCGGCACCATTCCACGCGTGGTCGGCGACGGCCAGGAGATCTACCGTGAGCGGCTTTCGGTCGACGATGCGCTCGGCCGGATCGAGGCGCTGTACAAGCCCTATCATCGCGCACTGCGCCGGTTGATCAACAAGGCGCACCAGAGTTTTGGCGCCGTGATCGTGGTGGACTGCCACTCGATGCCCTCGATCGGCGTGTCGCGGGATGAGCCGCGCCGCCCCGACATCGTGATCGGCGACCGCTACGGCACTAGCTGTGCGTCGCTGTTACCCGACATGGTCGAGAACGCCATGAGCGGGCTCGGCTATTCGATCGGGCGTAACAAGCCCTATGCCGGTGGCTTCATCACCGAGCACTACGGCAACCCGGCGAGCGGGCTGCACACGATCCAGCTCGAACTCAACCGCGCGGTCTACATGGATGAGCGGCGGCGCGAGCGCGGCCCGCGCTTTGCGCAGGTGGCGCAGGATTTCGTTGCCCTCGCCGAACGCCTGGCGGACGTGCCGCTCGGCGAACTCGGCCCGTTCCAGGCCGCCGCGGAATAGCTCCCGCCATTTGTGCGCCGGCGCCGAGATTGTCGGCGAATTGTCCTCAAAAGATCGGACAATCTTTCACGACGGGAACAGGAGCTGATTAACGCTCTGAGGTTGTTTTCTGTCCTGGCATACCGCCCCCGTGGAACTACGGAGTATTTTACCTATCCGCTTTAACGAATGTTAGCGGCCTGACCTCATGTTCCTCGCGCGGAACCTGGAACCGCGCGAGCAAAGCAGACATTCTGGAGGTTAAGTTGAAAAAGGTCTTCAAACAATTCATGTCCGACGAGTCGGGGGCAACTGCGATCGAATACGGCCTGATCGCAGCCGGCATTTCGTTGGCGATCATCACCATCGTCAACGGACTCGGCACCAATCTCTTCGAGAAATTCACTTCGATCAACACGTCGCTGAAGTAAGGCGTGGCCGCGAAGCGTTCGCGGCCAGCAACGATCCACCTAGACAGCCAAGAAAAAAGGGCCGCTTGAATGAACAAGCGGCCCAAGTCTAGGGAGGAAACGCCCAAGGAGGGCAGCGATAGCGCAAGCGCTACCGCACCGCAACAATATGCGACCGCGCTGCACAAAACGCAAGAGCCTTGAGGCAATTTCCTGCTCAATCTTGGCTCGACTGGCGAATATGCAACAGGTCAGTTAATTTATATTTTTGTGTTGTTATTCAATATCTTATGCGATTGAAATCGCCGCGTCAGGCGTTGCAAAATCGACACCATCCCCAAAAATCTCAACTTCGTGATCGCCGCCGTCACGGAGAATGCATGCCCAAGCGAAGCTGATTCGAAAGCCAAGCGCGCACGGGATGGGCATAACACCCTCATCACCCGGTGCGCCGGGACGCGGATTGAGCTAGGGGAGAGCGGGACGCAACTTTCCGCGCACGATTAAGGACTGCCGTGACGGTCATCGATTTCAAAGCCTTCATCGGGCGGCTGGCGACCACCTCCGGCGAAACCATCCTGCCGTTCTTCCGCACCTCGCTGTCGATCGACAACAAGAGTGCCCAGGATTTCGACCCGGTCACGGAGGCAGACCGCGCCGCGGAAGCCGTGATGCGGCGGCTGATCAAGGCGAATTTCCCCCAGCACGGCATCGTTGGCGAGGAGTTCGGCAACGAGCGCGAGGACGCCGAATATGTCTGGGTGCTGGATCCGATCGACGGCACCAAATCGTTCATCGCGGGATTCCCGATCTGGGGCACCCTGATCGCGCTGCTGCACCGGGGTACGCCGGTGTACGGCATGATGCACCAGCCCTATATCGGCGAGCGCTTTTCCGGCGACAGCGGCTCGACCAACTACGCGGGCCCCTCCGGCGAACGCAAATTGACGGTGAGGCGCTGCGCCTCGCTGAAGGAAGCGACCTCCTTCACCACGAGCCCACTCTTGATGAATGCCGCCGATCGGGCCCAGTTCGCCAAGATCGAGGCGGCGGTGAAGCTGACGCGCTATGGCGGCGATTGCTATTCCTACTGCATGCTGGCGGCGGGCCATCTCGACCTCGTTGTCGAGACCGAGTTGAAGCCTTACGATATCGCAGCGCTGATCCCGATCATCACCGGCGCCGGCGGCGTCGTCACCACCTGGGACGGCAAGCCGGCCCAGAACGGCGGCCGCATCGTGGCAGCCGGCGATCCCCGCGTGCATGAGGCCGCAATGAAACTGCTCAACAGCTAGGGCACCCGCTCAAGGAGGGCTTGCATGAAGATCACCGGCAGGCTGCTCGCGGGATTGTTGCTGCTGCTTTCGACCGCGCCGGCCGCAGCGCAGGAGTTTCCCGCAAGACCCATCAAGCTGATCGTTCCGTTCCCGGCCGGCGGGCCCAACGACATCATCGCCCGCATCGTCGGCCAGCGCATGTCGGAGCTGACCAAGCAGCCTGTCATCATCGACAACCGCGGCGGCCAGGGCGGCGCGCTCGGCACCGATGTGGTGGCGAAAGCAAATCCTGACGGCTACACCATCGGCATCGTCAATTGCGGCGCGCTCGCGATCAACCAGAGCATGGAGAAGGTCGCCTACGAGACGCTGCGCGATCTCGCGCCGGTGACGCTCGTCGTCACCGTGCCGGAGATGCTGGTGGTGGCGAGCAACGTGCCGGCGAAGAACATGAGCGAGCTGGTGGCGCTGGCCAAGGCCCAGCCCGGCAAGCTCAATTTCGCCTCCACCGGTCCGGGCAGCCTGCCGCATCTTGCCGGCGAACTGCTCAAGCTCACCGCGGGCATAGACACTGTGCATGTACCTTATCGGGGTGCGGCTCCCGCGATCACCGATCTGCTCGGCCAGCAGGTGCAGATGACTTTTCTCGACCTGCCGGCGATCCTGCCCCACATCAAGAGCGGCGCGCTGAAGCCGATCGCGCTCGGCACCAAGGTGCGTGCGCCCACCGCGCCCGACGTGCCGACCACCGTCGAAGTCGGGATGCCTGAACTCATGATCGAGAACTGGTACGGCATGATCGCGCCGGCCGGCACGCCGCCTGCGATCATCGCCGCGCTGAACAAAATCACGGTAAGCGCGCTTGCTGATGCGGGCGTGAAGGAAAAGCTCGCCGAGCAGGGCCTGACCACCGTCGGCGACAGCCCGGAGCAGTTTCGCGCATTCATCGCCAGCGAAACGGCGAAATGGGCCAAGGTGATCAAGGACGCCGGCATCCAGACGACGAAGTGAGCGGCGCCTGCTAGAAATCCAGCCGTCCGCGCAATTCTCCGAACGGGATCATGACATGGGTGCGGAAGGCTTGCCGTTGCTGCAATGAGCCATACCAGCGTTCCACATTCGGCAATGATGGCCGTGCGATCTCCAGCTCGAAATAGCGATAGAGCGACGTGCCGGCGGTGATATCGGCGAGCGACGGCGCCTCGCCGAGCAGGAAAGTCCGTCCGTCAAGCTGCCGCTCCAGCTTGCCGAAATGAGTTGCGCATCGCGCAAGTGCGGCATCGATCGCAGGCCAATTCCGCTTCGCTTCGGGCGTTCGATAGAAGCCCCAGAAGATGCCGCCGAGGAAATCCGGCTGCAGCGACGTCTGCGACCAATCCATCCAGCCTTCGACACGCGCCCGCGCGACCGGATCGCCCGACCAGAAATGCCCACCGCCGTGACGCGCGGCGAGATAGCGCAGAATGCTGTGCGACTCCCAGACGACGGCCTCGCCTTCTGCGATCACGGGGACGCGGCCGTGCGGATTCATCGCGAGGAATTCCGGCGTGTCGAGCCCGCCAAAGGCGCCGCCGGCGTCGATATGCTGATGGGCAAGGTCAAGTTCGCCGACCAGCCACATCACCTTCTGGACATTGAACGAGCTTCGCCTTCCCCAAACCTTGAGCATCGCCTTGCTTCCTCCGTTAATCACCGCGCAACCTTCCGCAAATGCTCGACCAGTTGCTGCGCCGGTTTCGGCAGCGCCCTGAAACTGCGCGCGCAGATCACGAGCCGGCGATTGGCCCAGACATCGCGGATCCGCACCACGCCGATCTTCATCGCGCGCCCGCAGCGCCGCGCTGCGACTTCCGGCATGACGGCAATCCCGATGCCGGCCGCCACCATCTCGCCGATGGCATCGAAATTGTTCAGCCGGGCGCGGAAGCGTAGCCGCGCGCCGAGCTTCGCCGCATGGCCGGTGACATGGGCATGCAGCGCGCTCGAGGTGATGAGGCCTACGAAATCGCGGCTCACCACCTCGGCAAAATCGATCTGCCGGCGGCCCGCCAGTTCGTCCTGCCGCGGCACCACCAGCACCAGGCGATCCTCGGAAAAGGCAATGCGCTCGATGCCCTCGGGCAGCGCATGCTCGGCGGCAAGGCCAAGGTCGGCCGAGCCTGTCGCAATGGCGCGGGCGATGTCGCCGCTCTCGCGCTCCTCGACGTCGACGGAGATGCGCGGATGCGCGGCAAGGAAGGCGGCCAGCGCCTTCGGCAGATATTCCGACAGGCCCGAAGTGTTGGCGAGCAGGTGCACGCTCGCCCGCGCGCCGCCGGCGAATGACGCAAGATCGCCGCGCATCGCCTCGACATTGTGCATGATGACGCGGGCATGATCGAGCAGGCTTTCACCGGCCAAGGTCAACTCCACGCCGCGCCGACCGCGCTTGAGCAGAACGACGCCAAGCGCAAGCTCGAGCCCCTTGATGCGTTCGGAAGCCGACGCCAGCGCCAGATGCACGCGCCCCGCACCCGCAGTTATGCTGCGGGTCTCCGCGACTGCGATGAAGAGCTGCAGATCGACCAGATCAAAACGCATGGCAAACCGGGGGGCTATCTGCCTTCGACATGGCCGAAGGCATTCTCCGTAAGGTCCAGATTGTGCCTGTTGGCGCGATCGGTCAATGTCATCGCATGCCGGATTCCGTTTCCCTCCTCATCCTGGTCGCAATCGCCCTGACCTGCGCCGGCTTCATCAAGGGCGTGCTCGGGCTCGGGCTGCCGACGGTAGCGATGGGGCTGCTCGCGGTGACGATGTCGCCCGGCCAGGCGATCGCGATCGTCATCGTGCCGGCGATCGTCACCAATATCTGGCAGACTTTTGGCGGGCCGTATCTGCGCGATATCTTCCGCCGCTTGTGGCCGTTGCTGATCGGCACGGCGTTCGGTATCTGGCTCAATGGCGGGCTGCTCGCCGGTCCCTATGCGCCCTACGCTGCGGTCGCGCTCGGCCTGTTGCTCGCGCTCAATGCCGTGATCGGGCTGAGCCCGGTGAACTTCACGGTCGCGCGCAGCAACGAGAAATGGGTCGGCGGCATCGTCGGCATCGTCACCGGCGTGATCTCGGCGGCGACCGGCGTGCAGGTCATCCCATCGGTACCCTATTTGCAGGCGATCGGCATGGAGCGCGACGAACTGGTGCAGGCGCTCGGCGTGTTCTTCACGGTGGCGACGCTTGCGCTTGGCGCTACCTTGACCGCCTCAGGGTTGATCACGGCGGCCACGGCGCTGCCCGGCGCGGTGGCGATGGTCGCCTCATTCGGCGGGATGTTCGTCGGGCAGATGGTGCGATCGAGGATGCAGCCGGAGGTGTTCCGCCGCTGGTTCCATGTGTCGATGATCCTGCTCGGATTTTATCTTGCCGGCAGCGCACTGCTGCGCATTCACGGCTGACGTAGCTGGCCCGAAGCTAGCGCGTCTCCAGCATCGCGACGCGGATGCCGAGATAGATGAACAGCCCGCCAAGTGCGCGGTTGATCCAGCCGATCAGGCCTTCCGACTGCCGGATGCGGGAGGCGGCCCTCGCGGCAAAGGCGGCGATCGCCAGGCACCACAGCATGCCATTGAAGATGAAGATCGCCCCCAGGAGCAGGAAGGCCAGCGTCTTGTGCTCGGACGTGACGTCGACGAATTGCGGCAGGAAGGCGAGGAAGAACAGGGCCACTTTCGGATTGAGCGCGTTGGTGAGCGCGCCCTGCCAGAACACCGAGGCCAACGACGTCGCGCCGCCTTGCACCGCCACATCGGCGATCGGCCCCGAGCGCGCGAGCAGCATCTGTATACCCGTGAACAGCAGGTAGGCTGCGCCAGCCAGCTTCAGGATGGCAAACGCCGTCGATGACGCCATCAGCAGCGCGGAGAGGCCTATTGCCGCCGCGAAGACGTGCACGAGGCATCCGCTGCAGATGCCGAAAACCGCCGCGGCTCCCCCGCGCCAGCCGAGCTGGATGCTGCGGCCGAGAATGTAGGCGGTATCCGGCCCCGGGGTGATGTTGAGCAGCAGACCGGACAGGACAAACAGCCAGAGTTCGTGAATTCCGAGCATGACGGGTTTCGTCTCCAAAACGAACCGAAACCGCCTTCGTCGGTTCCAGGATTACAAACTATGGCATTAAATGCGGGCCGTTTGCCGCTAAATTGTATGACAATTGCACGACAATTGAGCCGGATCGCTCACTTGCATGTGGCAAGTTGTTTTATAAGCATTGGCTTCCGCAAGCGGATTACGTAGTGCTTGCCGAGGAGTTGCGGAGTACACCGGGCGAGATGCAGAGACGTTTGGCCGCCATTGTTTGCGCTGACGTCGTTGGCTATTCCCGAATGATGGGCGCCGACGAGGCGGGAACCCATGCCGCATTCAAGGCGCACCGCAGCGCGATCTACCCCATCATTCTCAACCATGGCGGCCGGCTGGTGAAGAACACCGGCGACGGCTTCCTCCTGGAATTTCCAAGCGTCGTCGGCGCGATCGAAGGCGCGATCGCGATGCAGATGCTGATGGCCGAGCGCAACGCCCAACTACCAGCGGACCGCGCCATGCGGTTCCGCATGGGCGTCCACATGGGCGACGTGATCGCCGACGAAGACGAGGTGTTCGGGGACGATGTGAATATCGCCGTCCGGCTCGAAATCGGTGGCAAGCCCCGGCGGCGTGGCGGTGTCGGACAAGGCGTACCGTGAGGCCGGCAAGCATCTGAGCGCACCACTGGTCAATGCCGGCATCCATCGCCTGAAGAACATCGACGAACTGGTCAATATCTGGAGCTGGGAGCCGGCCGGCTGCGAGACGGAAGCGTCCGGAAAGGCATCGGATCTCCCGGCCCAGTATCGGACCGCCATCGTGGGCGTGCTTCCCTTCGCCAATCTTGCCGACAGCACCGACGAGTATTTCGCCGACGGGCTGACCGAGGACCTGATTCACGCGCTTTCGCTGCAGTCGTTCTATCGCGTGCTGAGCCGCAGCTCGACATTCGCCTTCAAGGGCAAAAACCTGACCGCCCGCCTGATCGCGCGCGAGATCGACGCCACCTATCTGATCCAGGGCTCGGTGCGGCGCGCCGGCAGCAAGATCCGGGTGACGGCCGAGCTGATCGCGCCGGAAAACGGCGAGCAATTATGGGCGGGCCGCTACGACCGCGACATCGGCGACCTGTTTGCGCTGCAGGACGAACTCACCACCAGCCTGTCCGCCGCGCTGGCGCCGGAGATCTTTCGCGCCGAGGCGTCCGCTCCGTCGCGCGCGACATCGACCGATCTGACCGCCTGGGACCGCTTCCTGCGCGGGCTTTCCCACTACTACCAGCAAACCAAGCCGGATTTCGAAGCCTCGATCGCCCTGTTCCGCGAAGCGATCGCGCTCGATCCCGCTCTCAGCATCGCACGGGCCTATCTCGCCACCATCATGGTGCAGGGTGTTCAATACGGCTGGATCAAGAGCACGGGCGTTTCGTGGTCGAAAGCCATGGAATTGGCCGAGAGCGCGGTCCGGCTCGATCCGCGCTCGGCATTCGCCTTCCAGATCCTGTCCTATATCCACGGCATGAGCGGCAACTACGACGCGGCAAGGGAAACCGCGACGAAGGCCGTCGAGCTCAACCCCTATGACATGGGTGCGCGCGGCATCCTGGGCATGAGTCATCTCGTCGTCGGCGAACACCGGCAGGCCATCGAGCTGTTTTCGACAGCCGTGCAGCGCGGCAACACCGACCCCCGCTATCAATGGGCGGCTCTGCTCGCGTTCAGCCATTATCTGCTGGGGCAGTACGACGCATCTTTGTCCTGGGCGCGCGAGGGGCTCTATCTCAACCCCAACCATCTCCAGCTGCTTGCGGTGCGGGCCGCGACGTTGGGGCAACTCGGCCACGGCGAGGAGGCGGCCAAGGCCACAGGGACGCTGCTCGGAAATTACCCGACGTTGACGGTGGAAAAGCATCTGCGGAATTTCCACTGGAAGGAACTCGCCGACATCGCCCATTACCGCGACGGACTTCTCAAGGCGGGTGTGCCGTCGACCAGGCTGACACTGGTCGAACCGACGAAACGCACGGCGAACTCCTGATTGCCCAACCACGGTCCGCCGCCAGGCGTGATCCCTATTGGTTGACTCGCGTTCGAATCCAGCCAAAAATCCTGTTCATCCTGAGGTAGTCTCCTTGCGCAATCTCGCATCGCTGCGAGAATTGCTTTTTTCATTCGTTGATACTTTCGGGGGGATTGAGCGCCATGACAGACGACCGCGCCGGTGATGTGCCCAGCAACACGCCGATCTCAGTCTCGCCCGACAATCCCTGCCCGTTCCTGCGCGCGATCGTCTCGGAGGGCTTTGTCGGCGGCCATGACGTGCCGCTCGGCACGCTTTCGCGCACCGTGCAGGCCGCGAGCGGCGAGAAGGGATACAAGAAGCTGAGAGCCGGGATCGGGACCCGGCTGGTCGCGCTGATCGCCAACGGCTTCAACCCGCTGCGGCTCATGAAGAGCTGGTGGTCGGGCGCCACGCTCGACGAGCTGCGCGACGGTCCGCTCGACAAGCACGGCGTCGGCTCGCGCATCCTCGATGCGACCGCCCATGTGGACGAAGCGGAGATCGAGCGCCTCGCCTCCTTCGGCAAGGACCGCCCCAACCCGATGGGCGGCGGCGTCGAACGCGGCCTGACCAATGGCGAGATCACCACCTACATGAACGCCAATTTCGAGCGCGCCAAAGGCCATCGGAGGGCGATCGACCGCAAGCTGATGGAAGGCGAGTGGCCGATATTGTTGCGCATCATGGGCAAGGGCGAAGGCGACGAGCGCTATCTCAGCGTGGCGGAAGTACGGACCCTGTTCACCGAGCGGCGGCTTCCGCAGCGGATCAACGCGCGGCTGTCGGCGCACCCCCTGCGCAAGAGCGGCCTGGTCGGCAAGCTGGTCAAGACCGCCGTCGCGATCGTCGCGCTGGCTATCGGGCTGGTCGTCCTGTTCGCTGAATTTCCCGGACTGTTCCGGCCGCTCCCGGTGATCGGCAAACTGGTGCCGCCTGCGCTTCCAGCGCGCGTCCCGGTGAAAGCGGCCTATTGGCTTGACCAGAACTGGTCGACCGAAGACCGGTTCTGGTTTCACCATGCGAGCCAGGGCACTGCGACCTTCCCGGTACCGTACACCTGGTACATTTCGTTGGAGCAGCCGGGCCTGCGGTTGTTCAGTCGCCCCGGCCTGCTCTCGGACAGCGCCTATCTTGAACGATTCGGATTCATTCCCAGCCCCAAAACCGTCCACAGCGATGCGGCCTACCTGCGCCGCTTTGGCTTTGTGAACTCCGATGCCAAGACCGAGCCGGCGCCGGACACGGTGGCTGGCCTGAAGCCACGGCCCGCAGACAATGTCGACGGACTGCCAGTAGGCTTTTCGCGCATGACGGGTGTCGTCAATCCTGTAACCGGCGGCGCTGAATCCGACAAGATCGGCCTCACCTGCTCCGGCTGCCATAGCGGAAGCATCAACTACAAAGGGACCAGCATTCGCTTCGATGGCGGGCCATCCATGCTGGAACTGCGCAAGCTCGAGCTCGCGACCGGGCTGGCCATCCTCTACACCTTGAAAGTGCCCGGGCGCTTTGATCGCTTCGCAAATCGCGTGCTTGGACGCGATGCCGACAAGATACAACGCGACAAGCTCAGGGAAGAGCTGAATGACGTCTGGAACTTCCTGAAAGGCCAGATCGATATCACGGAAAAGACGCTGAAGAGCAAAGACCAGGAAGACACCCCGGAAGGATATGGTCGGCTTGATGCGCTCAACCGGATCGGCAACCAGGTTTTCTATGTCGATTACTTCAAGAGCAATCTACAGGGCTATGAAAGCAACCTGCACGCCAACGATGCGCCCGTCAGCTATCCGCCGGTGTGGACCGTGCCGTGGCTGTGGTGGGCGCAATACGACGCTTCGATCGAGCAGCCGCTGGTCCGCAATGCCGGCGAGGCGCTCGGTGTGCGCGCATCGCTCAACCTTTCGTCCGACTTTCCGCCGGACCGGCTTTTCCGCTCAACACTCGCGCTGGAGAACCTGGTGCGTATCGAGAAGATGCTGCGCGGTGCCGATCCCTTCAGCCGCACGCCAAAGGGTTTTGGCGGGCTGACCTCACCCAAATGGCCCTCCCATATCTTCCCGGACGATCCCGACTGGAAGATCAATCCGGACCGCGTTGCGAAGGGGCGAACGCTCTACGCCAACATTTGTGCGGAATGCCACCTCGGGCCCGTCGCCGACCCGGCATTCGACGCGCAATTTCCCGACAAGAGTTTCTGGACGGCGAACTCACGCTGGAAGCAGGATCCGCTAGGCGGCTGGATCATGGACGAAGTCCAGAAGAGCGCAGCCGCCATGGGTACCGATCCGGCACAGGCCAACGTGCTGGCGACACGCCAGGTTCAGGTGCCCGCTTTCCTCAAGCTTGATCCCGCGGAGGATCTCGGGGCGCGATGGAAGTGCAAGGACCTGCCGGCCTATTCCTCGACCGAGATGCCGTTCTCCATCGCGCTGATGATCGTGGTCGACCGCGTCAGCCGCAAATGGATGGACGATCGCGGCGTCACCGACCCGCAGCAGATCAAGGCCATCTGGGGCGAGCGCAGCAACTGTCCCAATCCCGCCAAGGAGCCACAGTATCGTGCCCGGCCCCTGAACGGCGTGTGGGCGACCGCCCCGTATATTCACAACGGTTCGGTGCCCTCGCTGTACTGGATGCTGACGCCGCAGGCCGAACGTCCAAGGCAGTTCTGCATGGGCGCGCGCGACTTCGACCCCAAACAGGTCGGCTTCGCCGTGCCCGCCTCGGGCGAACCGTCATGCAAGACCGGTCAGACCCTGTTCTCGATGACGGACAGCAAAGGCAAGGTGATCAAGGGCAACAGCGTGCTGGGCCATTCGTTCGAAGCCGCGCCGGAGGCCGACAAGAAGACCTATCCGAACGGCGTGATCGGCCGCACGTTCTCCGACGACGAGCGCTACGATTTGATCGAGTATCTGAAGACGCTCTAGGCAGGAACCAAAGCCACCTCTCGCCGATGGCGCGCGCGTGCTAAAAGAACGCCCGCGCCATCGACCAAAGGAACCAGGCCATGTGGGAGCGACCGTTTTTTCACGAGGGCATGCGCGATTTTCAGGACCGCTTTGACGGGCGGCGAGTCGCGGAAGCCATCGAAGCCAAGCGCAAGCACTATGAGTTCTGGGACGACGAGAAGGAGTTGATCGAGAGTTCGCCGTTCTTCTTCATCGCCACGTCATGGCAGGATTACGCCGACTGCAGCATCCGCTCCGGCGATCCCGGCTTCGTCAGGATCACGGGCCCGAACGTCATCGAATTCCCTGAATATGACGGCAATTCGATGTACCGCACGATCGGCAACATCGCGAAGAATCCCAATGTCGGGCTGCTGTTCGTCCGTTTCGACGGCAAGAGCAGGCGCATCCGCGTCAACGGCCGGGCGGCCATCCTGGACGATGCGGCCTCGATTGGCCGGCATTTCGGCGCGAAGCTGGTCGTGCGCGTCGAGTGTGAAATCTATCCGAATTGCCCGCGCTACGTTCCCGACATGATGACCGCAGGGGACGGCTTCAAGGCTTCGCCATTCATCCCGCGGCCGGAGCAGGGCCCGCCGCCTTCGCCGGAGTGGAAGTATCGCAGCTACATCCGCGATGTGCTGCCGAAGGACGATCCGCACCTCAAGGACGTACAGGCGGCGCCAGCGAAGGACTGACGCAGCCGGCCCGGTCGGTTCACTTGAACAGCGGCGTGCCCGGCACGAAAGCGTCGAACGCCGCCCAGAACTGCGAGCGGTAGCGGTCCTGCTCCTGCAGGATCTCGTGCTTGGACCCGGCGATGACGAGATGCGAGCCGGCGCGCAAATGATAGGCGAACTCCTCGATCGCCGACGTCGACACGATGGTGTCGCTACTCGCCGCCAGCATCAGGATCGGCTGGCGGATCTCTGAAGGGTAGCTCATGCCGCGAAAAGTGTGCATCGCCTTGAAGGCGGAGTTCGCCCAGGCGATCGTCGGCGAGGCAAGCCCCAGCGTCGGGTCTTCCTCAAGGATCGCGGCGTTGCGGGCATAGCGCACGGGATCGGAGGTCAAAGGATTATTGGCAAAGGATTCCGCGCCGATGAGCTGGTCGCTGCCGCCGGGCACGTAGCGCCCACCCTGCCCCAGCAGACGCAAGGTCTTCAGCAGCGCGCGCACCGGCAAGGACGTCGACTTGCCGGGCAGGTCGATCATCGGCGCCGACAGCACCATGCGGTCGAACCAGCGTTTTCCCGCATGCGCAAGCCGCAGCATCACCGCGCCGCCCATGGAATGGGCGAGCGCGAAGTAAGGCGGCGGGCAATCCGGCAGCACCACCTGCTGCACGAAGGTTTCGACGTCGACCTCATAGTCGGAGAAATCGCGGACGTAGCCCTTGCGCGGGTCGCGCAGGCGCCGCGAGGAATGACCCTGGCCGCGCCAGTCGATCATCGCCACGGCAAAGCCGCGCTCGCGCAAATCGCGCACGGTCTCGAAATATTTTTCGATCTGCTCGCTGCGTCCGGTGAAGACGCAGACGGTACCCTTGCGGCCCGCCGGTGGTGCCCAGCGCGCAAAGCGCAATTCCGCACCATCAGGGGTCTTGATGGTGCCCGAGACGACGTCCTCCGGAGCCGGATTGGATGGGATCGAGACGAGCGTCATGGGGAAACCGCGCTAGGTGAGAAAGGCTGGAAATCAAGGGGTTTTGTGCCGGAAAGCGCCCGGATGCCGGCCTCTTGAACGTCGTTTGTATCCCTCCCATATCACCTTCGTGCAGGCCGCTACCAGTGTTTCGGAACCGGAACACCAGGCTGCACGAGAATGAAGCCCGGCCCGATGGCGGGCGGGTTATTGCAACAGTCGCTCAATGGAGGACTATCCATGCGTACCTACGATCTGACCCCGTTTTATCGTTCCACCGTCGGCTTTGACCGCCTCTTCAACCTGCTCGACCAGGTGACTTCGGACGGCAGCCCCGGTTATCCCCCCTACAACATCGAGCGCACCGGCGAGAACGCCTATCGCATCTCGGTTGCGGTCTCCGGCTTCGCGCAGAGCGAGCTTTCGATCGTCGCCAAGGAAAACACCCTGACCATCAAAGGCGAGAAGGTCGCCAACGAGAACGGCGACAAGAGCGAAGTGCTCTATCGCGGTATCGCGGCGCGCGCCTTCGAGCGTGTCTTCCAGCTTGCCGACTTCGTGCTGGTGAAGAACGCCTCGCTCGAGCACGGCCTGCTTCATGTCGACCTCGTTCGCGAGATCCCCGAGGCCAAGAAGCCGCGCAGCATTCCGATCGCGAGCGGCGAGAATGCCCCGCAGGTCGTCGACGCCAAGGTCGCGGCCTAATTCAGGACGGTTTTCGGCAAGATATCGGCTGAAAGGAAACGCCCCGGGAAACCGGGGCGTTTTTTTGGTCGCCAATTGTGTTTGCATCCGGGGCGATGCGGAGCATCGAACCCGGAATCTCGGATTCCGGGTTCACGCTCCGCGTGCCCCGGAATGACGAAACTTACTCCAGCCCCTGCGCGTTCGGCATGTTCTGCGTCGGCATGATGGTCGGCGCTGGCTTCGCCTGGGGCTGCGCCTGGCTGACGGTTGCCGTCGTTACCGGGGCGCTGTCGGCGGGTTTCGTCTGGGCCGCGGCGGTCTGCTGCGATGACGGTTCGGCGACCGGCCTTGGCTGTCCGGACTCGACCGGCTTCACCGGCTCGGCAGCCGCCTTCGATGCCAGCGGGCTTGGCTTCGGAACCGGCACGCTGCGGCTTGCGACACGCGGCACCGAGGCCGGCGGGCGCGGGCCGCTCCCGAGATGGGCCGACGGCAGCAGCGGCCCGGGAGGGCCGTATGCCGAATTCCGCACGCCCTCGTAGCTCGCGCCGTTCTGCCAGGCCGGCACGAAGCGCAGGATGCGCCCTGAACGCGCGTCGATGACGAGCCTGCCGTCTTCGCCGCCGCGGTCGATCACGGCGATGGTGTAGATGAAGCCGCGCTGCTGCGGGATGCCGAGCGGCGAGAAGCCGGCCTCGCGGATGATGTTGTAGACCTCATGCGGCGGCACCAATGCGGCCGGTGCGTAGCCAGGCGCATAAGGCGCACCATAGCCGCCATAACCGTAACGTGGCGGCGGCGGCGCGACCTCCGCAGGCGGTGGCGCATAATACGGCCCGCCGCGGTAGGGCGCGTCGACATAGGGTCCGCCGAAATCCGAAGCCCGGTACGGCCCGATCCCCTGCGCGCCTGCCGCGCTCGCGCCGAGCGCCAAGCCTCCCGCTGTAAGGCCTGCCGCCAGCACCCATCCTGTGAACAACTTCATCGTTGCATGCTCCTGTGACACCCCCGGAGCGTTTTCGCTCTCGGATCCCAGCCGAGATTCCCCGGCAATTTCGGCGGTCCTTGGGCCGGATCGCGGCGGCGCCGTGCGCAAAACGGCGGGCGACCGGCTGTTCCCGCCGCATGGGGCATCAGCCATGCAGCCGGGGACTTACACGCGCTTGTGTGATAGAGAAAAATTTGGCATGGTCGGAGTTAGGGCAGTATCACTGTCCCAATTGCGGGGCCTTCCCGGCACAGGGATTGCAACGAAAAATCGGCCGATCAGAGGCCGATAGGGTGCGGGCAAGGCCGTTCGCCGGGACGTGAACGCCCAAGCCTGAATTTGCGAAATTGCGGCTCGCGGAGGACGAGCGGTGGCCCGGTGGGTGCCGCAACGCCAAAGGTGCGCCGACGACGGTGAGGTTCTCACGAGCCGGATTGAGAGGACGAGAGAGATGAGCGGGTCGGAGTTCGAGCGCGAAGACATCTTGCACGATGCGCTGTCGGCGGCCCCGGATTCGAAACCGGCCGAGGTTGCACGCGAACATAGCTGGCGTCCGCCGGCCGAAGGCCTTTACGACCTCTCACTCGAAAAAGATTCCTGCGGCGTCGGCTTCATCGCCAACATCAAGGGCAAGTCGTCGCATCAGATCGTGTCCGATGCGCTCTCCATCCTCTGCAACCTCGAGCATCGCGGCGCTGTCGGCGCCGACCCGCGCGCCGGCGACGGCGCCGGCATCCTGGTGCAGATCCCGCACGCCTTCTTCGCGCGCAAGGCCGCCGAAATCGGCTTCCAGTTGCCGGAGCCCGGCCAGTACGCGATCGGCGCGCTGTTCATGCCGAAGGAGACGGCGTGGCGGAAGGTCATCAAGAGCATCATTGCCGACCAGATCCGCGACGAAGGATTCCAGCTGCTCGGCTGGCGCGACGTGCCGAGCGACAACTCCTCGCTCGGCGTCACCGTGAAGCCGACCGAGCCCTACCACATGCAGGTGTTCATCGGCCGCAACGGCGTCGGCAAGACCGCTGACGATTTCGAGCGCCGCCTCTACATCCTGCGCAAGTCGATCTCGCAGGCGATCTACCTGCGCCGCGACCGCGGGCTCGCCGGCTATTACCCGGTGTCGATGTCCTGCCGCACCGTGATCTACAAGGGCATGTTCCTCGCCGACCAGCTCGGCAAGTACTATCCCGATTTGCACGAGCCGGATTTCGCCAGCGCGCTGGCGCTGGTGCATCAGCGCTTCTCGACCAACACCTTCCCGACCTGGTCGCTGGCGCATCCCTACCGGATGATCGCCCATAACGGCGAAATCAACACCCTGCGCGGCAACGTCAACTGGATGGCGGCGCGGCAGGCCTCGGTGCACTCCGAACTGTACGGCAAGGACATCAGCCGGTTGTGGCCGATCTCCTATGAGGGCCAGAGCGACACCGCCTGCTTCGACAACGCGCTCGAATTCCTCGTGCAGGGCGGCTACTCGCTGCCGCACGCGGTCATGATGATGATTCCGGAAGCCTGGGCCGGCAATCCGCTGATGGATGAAGAGCGCCGCGCCTTCTACGAATATCATGCCGCGCTGATGGAGCCGTGGGACGGCCCCGCCGCGATCGCTTTCACCGACGGCCGCCAGATCGGCGCAACGCTCGACCGCAATGGCTTGCGGCCGGCGCGCTACCTCGTCACCAGCGACGACCGCATCGTGATGGCGTCCGAAATGGGCGTGCTGAAGATTCCGGAGGAACAGATCGTCACCAAGTGGCGGCTGCAGCCCGGCAAGATGCTGCTGGTCGACCTCGAACAGGGACGCCTGATCCCTGACGACGAGATCAAGGCCGAGCTCGCCAAGAGCCATCCCTACAGCGACTGGCTGCATCGCACCCAGATGTTGCTGGAGGAATTGCCCGACGCACCCACCAAGGGCATGCGCTCCAACCTGCCGCTGCTCGACCGGCAGCAGGCGTTCGGCTATTCCCAGGAAGACATCGCCATCCTGATGACGCCGATGGCCTCCACCGGCGAAGAGGCGACGGGCTCGATGGGCAACGACACGCCGATCTCGGCGCTGTCGGACCGGCCGAAGCAGCTCTTCACCTATTTCAAGCAGAACTTTGCGCAGGTGACGAACCCGCCGATCGATCCGATCCGCGAAGAGATCGTCATGAGCCTCGTCTCGATCATCGGGCCGCGGCCGAACCTGTTCGACCTGCAGGGTGTTGCCTCGACCAAGCGCCTCGAAGTGCGCCAGCCGATCCTGACCGATGCGGACCTGGAAAAGATCCGCTCGATCTCGGATATCGCCGACAGCCATTTCAAGTCGCGCACGCTCGACACTACCTTCCACGCCGGCTTCGGCGCGGCCGGCATGGAGCAGGTGCTCGACGAGCTCTGCGCGCGCGCCGAAGGCGCAGTGCGCGAGGGCGTCAACATCATCATCCTGTCCGATCGCATGACCGGCACGGACCGCATTCCGATTCCGTCGCTGCTCGCCTGCGCCGCCGTGCATCATCATCTGATCCGCACCGGCTTGCGGACCTCGGTCGGCCTCGTCGTCGAATCCGGCGAGCCGCGCGAGGTGCATCACTTCGCCTGCCTTGCCGGCTACGGCGCGGAGGCGATCAACCCCTATCTCGCGTTCGAAACCATCATCGCGATGAAGGAGAAGCTGCCCGGCTCGCTCGACGATTACGAGATCGTCAAGCGCTACATCAAGTCGATCGGCAAGGGCCTTCTGAAGGTGATGTCCAAGATGGGCATCTCGACCTACCAGTCCTATTGCGGCGCGCAGATCTTCGACGCCGTCGGGCTGAAGGCCGATTTCGTCGCCAAGTATTTTGCCGGCACCCACACCCGCATCGAGGGCGTGGGCCTCGGCGAAATCGCCGAAGAGACCGCGCGGCGCCACAACGATGCGTTCGGCGAGGCAGAGGTCTACAAGACCGCACTCGACGTCGGCGGCGAATATGCCTACCGCACCCGCGGCGAGGACCATGCCTGGACCGCGGAATCCGTCACCAACCTGCAGCACGCCGTGCGCGGCAATTCGCAGGAGCGCTACCGCGCCTTTGCAAAGATCCTCAACGAGCAGTCGGAGCGGCTGGTGACGCTGCGCGGCCTGTTCCGCATCAAGACGGCCGACGAAGACAAGCGCAAGCCGATTCCGCTCGACCAGGTCGAGCCGGCCAAGGACATCGTCAAGCGTTTCGCCACGGGAGCCATGTCGTTTGGCTCGATCTCGCGCGAGGCGCACACCACTCTGGCAATTGCCATGAACCGGATCGGCGGCAAGTCGAACACCGGCGAAGGCGGCGAGGAATCCGACCGCTTCAAGCCGCTGGCCAACGGCAATTCCATGCGCTCGGCGATCAAGCAGGTCGCCTCGGGCCGCTTCGGCGTGACGACGGAGTACCTCGTCAACTCCGACATGATGCAGATCAAGATGGCGCAGGGCGCCAAGCCCGGCGAAGGCGGCCAGTTGCCCGGCCACAAGGTCGATGCGACGATCGCACGCGTGCGGCATTCGACGCCGGGCGTCGGCCTGATCTCGCCGCCACCACATCACGACATCTATTCGATCGAAGACCTCGCGCAGCTGATCTACGACCTCAAGAACGTCAACCCTGACGGCCTGGTGTCGGTCAAGCTCGTCTCTGAAGTGGGCGTCGGCACGGTCGCCGCCGGTGTTGCCAAGGCGCGCGCCGACCATGTGACGATTGCGGGCTTTGAGGGCGGCACCGGGGCCTCGCCCCTCACCTCGATCAAGCATGCGGGCTCGCCGTGGGAGATTGGGCTAGCCGAAACCCACCAGACCCTGGTGCGCGAGCGGCTGCGCAGCCGCATCGCCGTGCAGGTCGACGGCGGCTTCCGCACCGGCCGTGACGTCGTGGTCGGCGCGCTTCTTGGAGCGGATGAGTTCGGCTTTGCCACTGCGCCCCTGATTGCGGCCGGCTGCATCATGATGCGCAAGTGCCATCTCAACACCTGCCCGGTCGGCGTTGCGACCCAGGATCCCGTGCTGCGCAAGCGCTTCACCGGCCAGCCCGAGCACGTCATCAACTACTTCTTCTTCGTTGCCGAGGAAGTGCGCGAGCTCATGGCCGCGCTCGGCTACAGGAAGTTCAACGACATGGTTGGCCAGACCCAGATGCTCGACCAGACCTCGCTGGTCGCGCACTGGAAGGCCAAGGGCCTCGACTTCTCAAAGCTGTTCGTGCGGCAGAAGGAGGAGAAGGGCCAGAAGATCTATCACTCCGAGCCGCAGAACCATCATCTGGAGACCGTGCTCGACCGCCGCCTGATCGAGCAGGCGCGCGCCGCACTCGATCGCGGTGCACCTGTCAGGATCGAGGAAGAGATCAACAACACCAACCGCAGCGCGGGCGCGATGCTGTCGGGTTCGGTTGCCAAGATCTACGGCCATGCCGGGCTGCCGCTCGACACCATCCATGTCACCTTCAAGGGCACGGCAGGTCAGGCGTTCGGCGCCTGGCTGGCGCAGGGCGTCACCTTCGACCTCGAAGGCGAAGGCAACGACTATGTCGGCAAGGGGCTTTCCGGCGGCCGCATCATCGTCAAGCCGCCGCGCAATGCCGGCATCGTGCCGGAAGAAAGCATCATCGTCGGCAACACCGTGATGTACGGCGCGATCGAAGGCGAGTGCTACTTCCGCGGCATCGCCGGCGAACGCTTCGCCGTGCGTAACTCGGGCGCCATCGCCGTCGTCGAGGGCGCGGGCGATCATTGCTGCGAATACATGACCGGCGGCATCGTCGTGGTGCTGGGCAAGACCGGACGCAATTTCGCGGCCGGCATGTCCGGCGGCATCGCCTATGTGCTGGACGAGGCCGGCGACTTCGCCAAGCTGTGCAACCTTTCGATGGTCGAGCTCGAGCCGGTACTGTCGGAAGAGCTGATCAACGCCGGCACCTATAACCACACCGGCGATCTCGAGGCGCATGGCCGCGTCGATGTGTTCCAGAACCTCCTGGAAAGCGACGTCGAGCGGCTGCACGTGCTGATCACCCGTCACGCCAAGCTGACGGGCTCGCGCCGCGCCGCCGATATCCTTGGCGATTGGAAGGCCTGGCTGCCAAAATTCCGCAAAGTGATGCCGGTGGAATACCGCCGCGCGCTGCGCGAGATGAAGGCGAAAGCCGATTCCGAGCCGAAGATCGCGATCGGGGCGTAACTACAGACGGACATCACACCGTCATTGCGAGCGCAGCGAAGCAATCCAGCTTTGCCACAGCAAGGAAGCTGGATTGCTTCGTCGCTTCGCTCCTCGCAATGACGGGAAGTACGAGACGAACGAACGTTAGGGACCTCAGGGCTAAATGGGCAAGATCACCGGTTTCCTCGAGATCGAGCGGCACGACCGCAAGTACACGCCGGTCGCCGATCGCGTGCAGCACTATCGCGAATTCGTCATTCCGCTGAGCGAGAAAGACACCCGCGACCAGGCCGCGCGCTGCATGAATTGCGGCATTCCCTATTGCCACGGCACCGGCTCGGTGGCACCGGGCACGCCGGGCTGCCCGGTCAACAACCAGATCCCCGACTTCAACGACCTCGTCTATCAGGGCAACTGGGAAGAGGCCTCGCGCAACCTGCACTCGACCAACAATTTTCCGGAGTTCACCGGGCGCATCTGCCCGGCGCCGTGCGAGGCGTCCTGCACGCTCAACATCGACGAGAACCCGGTCACCATCAAGACCATCGAATGCGCCATTGTCGACCGCGCCTGGGAGAACGGCTGGCTGACGCCGGAAGTGGCGAGCGAGAAGACCGGCAAGAGGGTCGCGGTGATCGGCTCGGGTCCGGCGGGCCTTGCCTGCGCGCAGCAGCTCGCACGCGCCGGCCATGACGTGCATGTCTACGAAAAATACGCCAAGGCCGGCGGTTTGCTGCGCTACGGCATTCCCGACTTCAAGATGGAAAAGCACATTATCGACCGCCGCATCACGCAGATGGAAGCCGAGGGCGTCACGTTCCACTACGGCGCCTTCGTCGGCGCCAATGGCGGCATCGATCCGAAGAAGCTGGCCGACGAGCACGACGCGATCGCGCTGACCGGCGGCGCCGAGGCCGGTCGCGATCTCGCGATCCCCGGCCGCGACCTCGACGGCATTCACTTTGCGATGGATTTCCTGCCGCAGCAGAACCGCCGCGTCTCCTCTGAACCGTCCGATGGCGCGGCCGATATCCTGGCCGGTGGCAAGCATGTCGTCGTGATCGGCGGCGGCGACACCGGCTCGGACTGCATCGGC
>CAWFLW010000021.1:0-97538 GCA_963816655.1 uncultured Alphaproteobacteria bacterium
ATGAAGCGGGCCTATGCGCATGCGATTGCGGGCGGGTATCGGTTCTATTCGTATGGCGATGCGTGTTTGCTGTTCAAAGCGCGGCAGCAGCAGGCAGTCGACCCTTGTAGCAGCGCCGCTCGGCGACCTGATCCGAGTACCAGGACCGGTTGACAGGGTTCCATCGTCGTTCGGTCAGTCGGCGAACTCCTTTTCATGCAGCCATGCCGTGTGGCGCGGCGGCTTCTTGGTCCGGCTCCATTCCTCGATCATCGCCGGACCGGCTTCCTTCATGCGCTTCATCTGCTCGGGCGTTGTGGTCCAGGCGGCGAGCTCGAGCCGGTGGCCGCTCGGATCGAAGAAATAGATCGACTTGAAGATGGTGTGATCGGTCGGGCCGATGACATCGACTCCGCGCTGCCGTGCGCGTGCCTTCACGTTGTCGAGTATCTCGACATTCTCGGCCTGGAAGGCGATGTGCTGCGTCCATTCCGGTGTATTCGGGGTCCCGTCCCATCGGTGGCGAATTCGGCAGCTCGAAGAAAGCCAGGATGTTGCCCATGCCGGCATCGAGAAAAATATGCATGTAGGGATCGGGCGCCTTGGTCGACGGCACCTTGTCTTCGGCAATGGCGCCGACAAGGTCCATGTCGAGGATGTCCTTGTAGAACGCTACGGTTTCTCCGGCGTCCTTGCAGCGATAGGCGACGTGGTGGATCTTCTGAACAATACTCATCGGTTCCTCCTGAGGGCCAATTTGCTTGCGCAAATTAGTAACCGATGTTACTAATTCAATATTGACCTGGATCAAATGGCGGAAAAGTTCGTACCAGGAGCACATCGATCCGGCGCGGCGTCAGCCGGGCGGCGGCATCTGCTGCAGCGCTGGACCTGCAGCAGTTCCTGCCTCATCGCCTTGCCGTCCTGGCCGACCAGGTGTCGCGCGCGGTCGCTGCGATCTATTCCGAGCAATTCGACCTGTCGCGCGAGGAGTGGCGGATATTAGCCGCCCTCGGGTTGCACGGCGAGCTTGCCGCCACGAGCATCGAACGCATCATCACCCTCGACAAGATGCAGGTCAGCCGCGCCATGCAACGGCTCGAGGCGCGGGCACTGATCATGAGGCGCGCCGCCACCGAAGATCGGCGCAGCAAGAGCGTGCGGCTTACCGACGCCGGGCGGGCGCTCTACGCGGAAATCGTGCCCCGCGTCAAAGCGCGCGAGAAGGAAATCCTGCAGGGCGTTTCCCGCGCCGACGCTGCCGCGCTCGATCGCATCATCAATCGACTGACCGCGGCGGTTAAGCGCATGCAGCCGTGACTGCGCGCCTCACGCCATCGCGCGCTGCGGCAGCAACTCCGCAATCTGGATCGCATTCAGCGCCGCGCCCTTCAAAAGCTGATCGGCGGCGACGAACATCGAGATCGAATGGCCGGAGGCATCGCTGAGATCCCGGCGGATGCGGCCGACCAGCACATCGTCCTGGCCGGAGGCATCGATCGGCATCGGGAAATAATTCCTCACGCGGTCGTCGACGATTTTCACGCCCGGAGCGGCCGCGAGTATCCGGCGCACCTCGCTCTCGCTGATCGGCTTCTCGCATTCGAAGGTGATGGCCTCGGAGTGCGCGCGCAGCACCGGCACGCGAACGCAGGTGACGCCGACGGCGATCTTGTCGTCCTCGAAGATCTTGCGGGTCTCGTTGATGACCTTGGTTTCCTCGTCGTTGTAGCCGGTCGCGGGATCAATCGCCGTGTTGTGGTTGAACAGGTTGAAGGCGTAGGGGTGCGGCATCACCCGCGGCGTGAACGCCTCACCGTTGAGGTGCGCGCGGGTCGATTCCACGAGTTCATCCATCGCGGCGGCGCCGGCGCCGCTGGCGGCCTGGTAGGTCGAGATGATGACGCGCTTGATACGGTTCTGCTGATGGATCGGCCACAGCGGCACCAGCGCGGTGATCGCCGCGCAGTTCGGATTGGCGATGATGCCCTTGTGCTCGCGGATTCGGCGGGCGTTGATCTCGGGGATCACCAGCGGCACGCTCGGGTCCATCCGGAAGGCCGAGGAATTGTCGACGACGACGGCGCCGGCCTTGACCGCAACGGGAGCGAACTTGCGGGAAATGCCGCCGCCCGCCGAGAACAGAGCGATGTCGACGCCCTCGAAGGCGCGCTCGGTGAGCTCCTCGATCACGACAGGCTTGCCGCGGAATTCGACCGTCTTGCCGGCCGAGCGGGCGCTGGCCAGCGCCTTGAGCCGGCTGACGGCAAAGCCGCGCCTGTCCATGGTGGCGATGAATTCGGCGCCGACTGCGCCGGTGACGCCGACAATGGCGACGACGGGATCGTTATTCACTTGGCTCTCCGTTTTGTTTGGGTATTAGGCAATAAAAAAGCCCCGGACCTTTTCAGGCGGGGCTTCGGTGAAGTTGATGCGACCTAGTTTACGACGCGCGCATGCCTCCCGAGCCCCTGGCGGGCTTGGTGGTTTTGGTCGTGGTTTTCGCGGTCATGGTCATGGCGCGGACTTATGCGGCAGGGATTGGCCGCCGTCAACGGCCTGAACCAGCGAAAATCGCCGCCAACATGGTTAAATCCTGCATGGCTAACGCGTCATAAGCCCATGCATGAGCCTTCCCAATCACTTCGAACTGCTGGCAAGCGACGGCCCGGCGCGCACCGGGCGGCTGACGACGCCGCATGGCGTGGTGCGGACGCCCGCCTTCATGCCGGTCGGCACCGCCGGCGCGATGAAAGGCATGCACTGGCGCGAGGTGCGGGAGGCCGGCGCCGATATCGTGCTCGGCAACACCTATCATCTGATGCTCAGGCCCGGCGCGGAGCGGATCGCAGCGCTGGGCGGCTTGCAAAAATTCACCGGCTGGAACGGGCCGATGCTGACGGATTCCGGCGGTTTTCAGGTGATGTCGTTGTCGGACCTGCGCAAGGTCAGCGAGCAGGCGGTGACCTTCCGCTCGCATATCGACGGCACCAAGCTCGAGCTGTCGCCCGAGCGCGCCATCGAGGTGCAGCTTCTGCTCGGTGCCGATGTCGTCATGCAGCTCGACGAATGCGTGCGGTTGCCGGCGGCGCGCGACGACGTCGAGCGCGCCATGCAGCTGTCGCTGCGCTGGGCCGAGCGCTCGAAACGCGCCTTCGAGAGCGCGCCTGCGGGCTACATGCTGTTCGGCATCGTGCAGGGTGGTGATGCGCCCGACCTGCGCAAGATCAACGCGCGCGGGCTGATCGATATCGGCTTTCACGGCTATGCGATCGGGGGGCTGGCGGTCGGCGAACCGCAGGCGGTGATGCTTGCGATGATCGAGGCGACCGCGCCCGAGCTTCCCGCTGACCGGCCGCGTTACCTGATGGGCGTCGGCACGCCCGAGGATTTGCTGGAAGCGGTGGCGCGCGGCATCGACATGTTCGACTGCGTGATGCCGACCCGTAACGGCCGCCACGGCATGGCCTTCACGCGCTACGGCCAGATCAATTTGCGCAATGCCCGCCATGCCGACGATCCGCGGCCGCTGGACGAGGCAAACAACTGGCCGTCGACATCAAACATCTCACGCGCCTATCTGCATCACCTGGTGCGCGCCGGCGAGACGCTGGGCGCGATGCTGCTGTCGGAGATCAACGTCGCTTATTACCAGCAGCTCATGCAGGATATTCGCGCGGCAATAGCGAACGGCACGTTCGAGGATTTTAGAAGCAGAACGCGCGCCGAATGGGCGCGCGGGGACATCGCTCCGAGGTGAGCGTCTATTCTCTGATCAGTTACACGCGAACTTCTTCACCGAATGTTTTGTGACGAAGCCGTAGCCGCAGGTATCGCAGGTCCAGAGATAACTGATGATGTGGTCGTTGAGATAGGCAGAAGCTTCCGCTGCCACCATGGAGTCCGCACACACCGGGCAGGTGGGAAGATCGCACCCGCGCGGATCGGCTTGAGACGCGACGGTCGACATGACTTCAGCAACTGCTGCCATCCTGACCTCCTTGCGTTCTGAACCGGGTGACAATATGCCTGATGCACGATCGCATCAGTCAAACGCCAATCATGCTCGCGACCAAAGTATTAAACGACCTCTTTGACGAAGTCGCAACACAAATGCGTTGATTTCGTGTGATTTCCGAATTTGAGCGTTTTGCGCTGCAGCGAACAGCCTGTTCCAGCGGTTGCATCTTGCGCGGCGGAGCGCGCTGCACCTAAGTAGGAACAGCTTCACCCTCCCGCAAATATCGGCCACAGGAGTCCCGCGATGGACGCGCCGTCACCCAACGCTGCACTGCACCGCCCAGGGCGCGGCCGCGTGTTCTCTTCCATCGTCGATGCCATCGGCGACACGCCGATCGTCCGTCTGAACAAATTGCCGAAAATGCAAGGCGTCCACGCCACCATTCTCGCCAAGCTCGAATATTTCAACCCGGCCGTGAGCGTGAAGGATCGCATCGGCGCTGCCATGATATCAGCGATGGAGAATGCAGGAATCATCAACGCCGACACGGTGCTGATCGAACCCACTTCGGGCAATACCGGTATTGCGCTCGCCTTCGTTGCCGCCGCGCGCGGCTATCGGCTCAAGCTCGTGATGCCGGAATTGATGTCGATCGAGCGCCGCAAGATGCTGGCGTTTCTGGGTGCGGAGATCATCCTCACCCCGGCCGCGCAGGGCATGAAGGGCGCGATCGCCACGGCTGAGGAATTGATCCGCAGCACGCCGAATTCGGTGATGCCGCAGCAGTTCAAGAACCTCGCCAACCCCGAAATCCACCGGCGCACCACGGCCGAGGAGATCTGGAACGACACCGGCGGCAATATCGATTTCTTCATCGCCGGCGTCGGCACGGGCGGTACCATTACCGGCGTCGGCCAGGCGCTCAAGCCGCGAAAGCCTTCGCTGAAGATCATTGCGGTCGAGCCGGAGGAAAGCCCGGTGCTTTCGGGCGGCCAGCATACGCCGCACAAGATCCAGGGCATCGGCGCGGGCTTTGTGCCTGACATCCTCGACCGCTCCGTCATCGACGAGATCGTCAAGGTCAACAGCGCCACTGCAATCGAAACCTCGCGCGCGCTGGCGCGCAACGAGGGCATTGCCGGCGGCATCTCATCGGGCGCGGCGATCGCGGCCGCACTGCAGGTAGGCAAGCGGCCGGAAGCCGCGGGCAAGACCGTGCTTGCCATCGTGCCGTCGTTCTCGGAACGTTATCTTTCAACCGCACTGTTCGAGGGGATCTGACCATGGCCGATCAGCCGCCGCGCCGCCCGCGCACCCTGAATGACGCTCGCAGCGAGGCGGAGGCCGCGTTCAAGAAGGCCACCGCCAAGGTTGCCGAAGCGCCGCCGAAGAAGAATGTCGTTCCCGGCACGAAGGAGCAGGTGACGTTGCGAATTGACCAGGACGTGCTGGAGCATTTCCAGGCCGGCGGCCCGGGCTGGCAGGATCGCATCAACGACGCGCTGCGCAAGGCCGCGGGGAAATAACTGCTGCGGTCCCTGATCGGGAATCAAAAAGCCCGGGATCGTTCCCGGGCTTTTCGTTGTTCGTTACTGGGTGATCAGCGCAGGACACCGCCGACGACGCCGCCCATGAAGCGGCCCATGGCGGCCGGATCTGCACCGCCGCCGCCGCCGCTGTGGCGCGGAGCAGGCGCTGCGCCACCGCCGCCGCCACCTCCGCCGCCACCACCACTGGCACGCTGCGGCTTGCGCGGCGCGGGCTTCTCATCGTCATCGCTGCTCGATGCCGTGGCGGGCTGGGTCGCGACGATTTCCGACAGCAACGCCCTGTGCTGCAGCTTGTTGAGGTAGCCGCTCTTGGGATAACCGCGGGCGGCCTGCCAGCGGGTGATCACGTTACGGGTATCCTGGCTAAAGGCGCCGGTCACCTTGGTGTCGAAGCCGAGACCGTTCAGCCGGCGCTGCACGTCGCGGCGCAGGCCCTTGTCGAGGCCGATCTGGTCCTCGGTGAGTTGGGTCGCATCCTCGGTGAACACGGCAGGATCGACGCCGGCAGACAGGTTACGCGTGGCGTCGGGCTTGATGGCGGTGCCCTGCTCAATGGAAGCGATGCGCGTCTGGGCCAGCGAACGGAACTGCCCGTTCGGGTAGTTGGTCAGATAGGCCCTGAGCTCTTCGGCCTTGTTGGAGTCTTTGATCGAGCGCCAGAACTCGACTTCGACCTCGGAATTTTGCACGGCGGCGACTTGTGCGGGTGCCGGCGCGGCGGCCGTGCCGGGCGCGGCCGGCGCGGGAGTGCCGTTGAGATACACCGAGCCGATCAGGTTGGTGTGGCCCCAGGGCAGCTGACCCTTGTTGGTCTCTTCGTTGACCTGGGCGCGGACCTTGGTCATGGCCTGCTGGATCTCGACGCCGGGCTGGGTGATGTTGGCAATCAGCGCGCGCGTGAACGGACTGTTGCCGCCTTCGGTGCCGTCAAGCGCGGTCTGGCCCGGACCGGTCGCGAACGCAATCAGCGTGCCTTCACCGGACTTCATCTCGGCAAGGCCGGTCTGCACGTTGACGCTGCGGGTTGCCGAGTTCGACTTGATCTTGGCGGCGAACGGATTGTCGCGGCAGGCATCGAGGAACACCAGCTTGACCTTGGCATCGCCCATCGTCTGGTCGAGCGTGAGGTCGATGTTGATGGCGGCGCCGAGTTTGACGTCCATCTCGGATTTGATGTCGGCGTCGATCGGCAGCAGATAGTTGGTGCCCGAGATCGCGATGCCGTGGCCGGCATAGAAGAAAACGGCGACGTCGGCGCCTTGCGCCTTCTTGCCGAAGTCGAGCAGCCGCTCCGTCATCTTGTCGCGCGTCAGGTTGGTGCCTTCGACGACTTCAAAGCCGACATTGCGCAGCGCGCTGGCGATCGCCTTGGCGTCGATCGGCGGGTTCGGCAACGGGGCGACGTTCTTGTAGGTGCCGTTGCCGACCACGAAGGCGACGCGACGCTCGGCCTGGGCGGAACTCGCCGTCACGGCCATGACGATCAGGGAAAGGATTAGGGTGAAGTAGCGCATCTCAAAATCCCCTGCAGAATCGAAACACTTGGGTGGTTATCGCTTTGGCGCAGGCTACACGAAAAAGCCACGCTTCGCGCCACAAAAATCGGACGGAATGCCCCGATTTCAGCCCATGCCACCTGACGTGGTTGACGTTAAGGACATTGCGCGCGGGCATGCGTGATTTGGATCACAAACAGCCGCGGAATCGGCGAGCATTTCGTGCGGCGAGCGGCTCAGCCCGCAGCACGGGCAGGAGTCGAGGCCGGTGGCCGCAGGTTCACCAGGTTCCCGGACAGGATCAACACCGCACCGAATACCGTAAAAGCATCGAGCCGTTCCGAATAAAGCAGCCAGCCCGCCAGCGCCGTGAGCGGAACCCGCAGGAAATCCATCGGCACCACCACTGTGGCGTCCGCGTACAGCATCGCGCGCGCCATGCAGTAATGCGAGTACGTGCCGCAGAGGGCGACCAAAATCGCCCAGCCCCAGGTTGCGAGCGAGGGCCAGTGCCACAGGTAAAGTGCGGGCAAGAGGCTTCCCGCCAGCTGCACGGCCTGCATCCAGAACAGGATCGTCAGCGTCTGGTCGGTGCGCGTCAGCGACTTGACCATTGCGACGGAGATGCCGAAGCCGACCGCGGCGGCAAGCGCAAACAACTGGCCCGGAACTGATCTCGCCGGTCGCCGGGCGAACGATCATCACCACGCCGACGATGCCGAGCACGATGGCGGTGAGCTTCCAGATCGTGATGCGTTCGCCGAGGAACATCGCGGCCATGATTGCGGTCCAGATCGGCATGGTGAATTCGATCGCCACCACCTGGCCGATCGGGATCAGCGTCAGCGCGTAGAACCAGCAGAGCTGTGCACCGAAATGGATCGTGTTGCGCGCGACATGCTGCGGCAGGCGCTGCGTCCTGACCACGGCCAGACCGCCGGCGCGATGGATCAGCGGGTAGAGAAGCGCGAGGCCTGCCGCGGCGCGGATCAGCGTCAGCTCGAACACGTTGAGCTCGCGCATTGCCTCACGGCCGGCAACGGCGACGACCAGCATCAGGGCGAGCCAGCCGGCCATCCACAGCGCGGCCATCGGTTTGGAGGGGGTGCGATCCATCGGCCGCGGTATGTTTGACCTCACCTGCCATTGCAATGGGCAAATCTGCCGATGCTGCCCTGCGCAGGGCTCAATTTCGCTGTGGGATCATGGACCTGATCGATGCTAAGGAAGCGGTCAATTCTCGGGAGGAAATCAGCTCATGCGTGTTCTGCAACCGGCCGAATGGTCGAAACCACGCGGCTTTTCACACGGCGTGGTGGTCGACGGGCCCGGCAAATGGGTGATGCTTGCCGGCCAGACCGGCGGTGACGAAAAGGGCGACTACGCGCCCGATCTTGCGGCACAGGTCGCCAGCGCGCTGAAGCGCATCATCAAGCTGCTTGACGAGGCCGGCGCAGGACCCGAGCACGTCGTGCGGCTGACCTGGTATCTCACCAGCAAGAGCGAGTATCAGGCCGCGGGCGCCGGTATCGGCGCGGCCTGGAAGGAGACGCTTGGGAGGAATTTCCCGCCCTCGACGCTGCTCTACATCGACGGCCTCGTCGATGAGCGCGCCAAGGTCGAGATCGAAGTCACCGCCTTCGTTCCGGCGGCTTGAAGAAAGTTTTGCGACATGAACACTCCCACAAAAACCGCGCGTCAGACCTCTGCCGATTTCGTCCTGGGCTTTGCCACGGGCTGGCCGGAGCATCAGCCCGACATCATGGTGCTGTCGCTGACCACCTCGAAGGGCGTGCAGGACTTTGCCGTTCAACAAGGAGCAGGCGCTCCTGATCGCGAAGACGATCAAGGAAACGGCGACCGGCTCGCAAAACCGAAGACGAGCTGACAGCTTTGCGCAAATGAAAACGCCCCGGCTCGAATGAACCGGGGCGGAAATGCGCGCGGGCTTAAGTCCCGACGTTACTTCGACAGCGAGATATCAGCGCCGCGGAACTGGCTGTCGGCGCGCATCGAGACCGTCTGCTTGTTGCCCGTCGTGCGCAGCGAGATGTTGGCGTTGAAGCCCGCCGTGCTGGCGACGACCTGGAAATTGCCGCCGCCGCCGCGGCCCTGCAGGGAGCCGGAAATGTTACGGCTCGAACTCGCTCCAGGTGCCGGCGACCTGGCCGCCCTGATCGACGACATGAGCGCCTAGGTTGAACTTGTAGGCATCGCTGGCGCAGGTCAGCGTCATGGTCATGTTGGGACCGGAGACCTGGTAGGTGGCGCGACAGCGGATGCGCTCGCGCGAACCATCATCCAGCGTAATGGTGCCGCCGCCGGACCAGCTGCCGGCAAGGCCGGCGAATGCTCCCGACTGCGCGTGACCGAGGCCGGTCGATGCGACAAAAAAAGCGGCGGCTGCAAATGCAAGCCGCCGCGAAAAAACGAGGGTTTCAGCCAGTCGGCCGGTCTTATTGACGGGACGCTTCCCATCGACCGCTGCACGGTACGCCTGCTGATGCGCCATTCCACTTTCCCGATCCGGAGTTGCCACTGAGTTGACCGTTCGCATATGCACCATTGATCGAGACTCGCACAAGACCCCCGCTGCCGACGCTGCCGGAGATCGGGCCGCCGGAAATCTTGCCGTCGGAGACGGTCAGGGTTGAAGTCGTCTGCGCGTCGCAACTGCCGGATTTGGTGACGACGGTAACCTGCCACAGGCCGTCATAGGGCTGCTGGGCCGAAGGCGGGGACCGCGGCGAGGCTGGCGACGGCGAACAGGGAAGCACAAATGAAACGGCGGATGCGGTTGCGGCGCATGTCTAGGTCCTTGGTGATTGGGGGCTGGCGCGCTTATTCGGGAACAATGTGACCAAAGTTTGATGCAGCGCAGCAATACAGAAAGTTCCTACCGAGCCAAACACTTATGGTTTACTTTGGTTCCGTCCGGGGAGCGTAAAAATACGCGTCCGGCGTGCTTTCGGGGTGTTCGGGCTAGTGTTTGGCGGTATCCAGTGCGGGCGCCAAAGTGGCGAATTGCTCATCCTGCGGCTTGGCTGGAAGCGAGCCGGTGGCCTTGGCCGAAGCGATGACCTCGCGCAAGCAGCCGCAGGCCGAGCGGTGCAAGGGCGCGCTCCCACAACTCCCGGGCGGTTTCACCCTTCTTGACGAACACCCAATCCTGCGCGGCGATTGCGCCGGCGTCCATGCGCTCGGCAAGGTGGTAGATGGTTCCGCCCGCGATCGGGTCGCCCTCCTTGATCGTCCATTCGATCGCGGCAAGGCCGCGGTGACGAGGCAGGAGCGAAGGGTGATAGCCGATCCCGCCCAGCCTCGATGCGGCGAGCGCGTCCTTGCCGATCCGCGCGTGACTGTGAGCGGTGATGATCAGGTCCGTCTTCGGCGCGATTTCGGACGCCACCACGAGCTTCGGATTGGCCTGCACGACCACCTCGATGCCTGCGTCTTTAGCGGCGGCAGCAAGCCGGTCTTCGCCGTCATGGACGACAATTCTTGCAATCTCGACGCCCTGCTGGCGCAGCATGTTGAAGGTCGTCACGCCGAAATGGCGGGATCCGACAAGCGTTATCCGCATGATGCTATCCGTCCTCGTTCAGTAGGACACGTTCGATAGCACGGCAAAAGCGGATGTCTTCGTCGGCGGAAATAGGGCTAGCCGGGTTATCAACAGGAGGCAGGACGGGTCGGGGCTAAACCATCGGGGCGAGGCGATAGCGCCGCATCGCGAGAAGCGTTGTTCGGCAGGAGATCCGATAGATCAGGCTGATGAGCGTCCACATGATCCAACCCCGTTGTTCGACCAGTCATGAGGATAGGACCGCCACGTTGCGGGCCGCCTTCGTGGACAGCGAGAAATGGCTTCGGGCGGGTTCCGGGACGGTTTCGCCGCGGTGCAGCACATGAAGCCGCTTCACGGGCGCGCGATCGGCAACCCCTAAGGATCAGGTTCCCTCAAGCTTGGTGGCCCACACCTTGTCAATGCGCCGTCCGTCAAGATCGACGATCTCGAACTGCCAGCCGCCGGCCGAAATCTTGTCGCCGACCTCCGGGATCGCGCCGAATTCCTGCAGCAGATAGCCCGCAAAGGTCTGGTACGGCCGAGGGGACGGCAGCTCGATGTCGAGCAGATCGGCGAAGGCGAGCGCCGGCATCCAGCCCGAGATGAAATACGAGCCGTCGTCGCGCTTGACGTAGGCGGAGTTCCGCCGGGCCTTGCTCGGTGTGGAAGGAGCCGACGATCGCTTCCAGAATATCGGCGCTCGTGACCACGCCCTGGAACACGCCGTATTCATCGTGCACGAGACCGATATGTACGGGCGAGTCGCGCAGGATCGCAACGACGTCGCGCGCATCCACGGTTTCGGGGATGATCGGCGCTTCGCGGGTGAGCGCGCGGATATCAGGCGTACTCGCCGGTGAGATAGACGTCGAGCAGGTCCTTGGCCTGGACGATGCCGAGCGCACTGTCACGTTCGCCGTCGAACACGACGCGCGCGGGAGTGATCGCTTTTCTGCAGGGTGGCGAAAATCACGACAGGCGGATCGGCGAGGTCGATCATGCTGACCTCGTTGCGCGGCGTCATCACGGCGGCGACGGGCAGGTCGCCAAGGCGCATGACGCCGGCAATCATCTCCTTTTCGCCGGGCTCCAGCACACCGGCGTGCTCGGCTTCCACCACCAAGCGTGCGGATCTCGTCCTCGCTGACCTTGCTCCTCGGCTTGGCCGCGATGGCCGAGCAGCCAGAGCAGCGCCTTGCCGGAGCGGTCGAGCAGCCACACCAGCGGCAGCGAGACCTTGGCCAGTCACGTTCATCGCCGGCGCGACCTTGACGGCGACCGATTCCGGATCGCGCAACGCGATCTGCTTCGGCACGAGCTCGCCGACGATCAGCGAGGCATAGGTGATGAAGCCGACGACGACGCCGACGCCGACGGTGTCGGCGACGCCTTGCGACAGGCCGAGTTCGATCAGCCATTGCGCCAGCCGCTGCCCGAGCGTGGCGCCGGAAAAAGCCCCCGACAGCACGCCGATCAGCGTGATGCCGATCTGCACGGTGGAGAGGAATTTTCCGGGATCGGAGGCAAGCGCGAGCGCACGACGCGAGCCGCGGACGCCTTTTTCGACGAGGCCGGCGAGCCGCGCCGGCCGCGACGAGACGATCGCAAGTTCCGACATGGACAGGAGGCCGTTGATGACGATCAGGACGGTGACGATAGCGAGTTCGAAATAGAGCACGGTGGCTGGGGTTCTCTCGATTGGAACATGCTCATATAGGTATGCCGTCGCGGCTTTGCTTCGTTCGGGCCTATTGACGCAGCAGGGCAGGCCATCGCTGCGGTCGGGACGCACCCTTCCACCTCAGGCGGAAATTGCGCAATATGAGGTCACGTTCCGCCCCAACAAACCGGCAAGGTTGCGATCGACCGTCGATGAAACGGATTTTGTCTCTCGCTGTCGTTGTAACCCTGCTGGTGCTTGGTACAGACAGCACGCGTGCGCAACTCGCAGGCCATGGCGGTCCGGTGCGCGCTATCGCGATTTCGGCCGATGGCAAAAGCGTTGTTTCGGGCAGTTTCGACACCGCCGCGATCCGCTGGTCATTGGCAAGCCAATCGGCCGAGCAGGTGCTGCGTTTCCACGCCGATGCGGTGAATGCCGTCGCGTTCCTCAAGGACGGCCGCGTGGCGACCGCAGGCGCAGACGGCAAGATTGCGATATGGACCGCAGGACGCCCAGCAACCCGACAATATTCTCGAAGGACACAGCGCGCCGATCGTGGCGCTGGCACTGTCGCCTGATGGCGCGACGCTGGCGTCGGCGGCCTGGGACAGCACGGTGCGGCTGTGGCCGCTCGGATCCGGCGAGAAGCGCGTGCTGGAAGGGCATACGCAAAACGTCAATGGCGTGGCCTTCGCGCCCGATGGCAAGTCATTGATCAGCGTCGGCTACGACCTCACCGTGCGCATCTGGCCTTTGCCCGACGGGCCGCCTGATATCATCACCTTGCCGGCGCCGCTCAACGCGGTTGCGATCGCGCCCGATGGCGAGATCGTCACGGGCGGGGCAGATGGCAAGGTGCGTTTCCTCAATCCCCGCAGCAAGGAGATAGCCGAGGTGCAGGCGGGCACCACGCCGATCGTCGCGCTTGCGATTTCGCCTGATGGCGCGCGCGTGGCCGCGGGCGGAATCGGCGGCACGGTCAACCTGATCGATCGCAAGACGCGCACGCTTGCAAGCGCGCTGGTCGGGCCGGGGCTTCCGGTGTGGTCGGTCGCGTTCATGCCAGACGGTGCGACATTGCTGACCGGCGGGGCGGACGCAACGATCCGGCGCTGGAACGCGCAGACCGGCAACCCCGTCGGGTCTCCGCAGCCCGGCGCGCCCGGCGATCCGCTCGCAGCCTTTGCGGGGGATCATGGCGCCGAGGTGTTTCGCGCCTGCGTCGCCTGCCACACATTGTCGGAGAAGGACGGCGTGCGCGCCGGTCCGACCCTGGCGGGGCTGTTCGGGCGCAAGATCGCCTCGCTGCCGGATTATCGTTTCTCCGACGCGCTGAAGGACATGAACATCGTCTGGACGCCGGAGACGGTCGCCAAACTGTTCGAAGTCGGCCCCAACGCCTACACGCCGGGCACCAAGATGCCCGAACAGCGCATCGGCTCGGCCGAGGATCGCAAGGCGCTCACCGATTTCCTGGGCCGCGCGACGGCGAAGTGATCACTTCTTGTCGCGTTCGCGCAGATAATCGTCCGTGGTGCGCGGCGCGGCACGCTCGGGAACGCCGGCAAAGGGATCGAACTGCTGCTCGCTCATGGTGATGACGCGGCAGTCGGCGCACATCCGGATCGCATCGGCGCGCGGTGCGGCCGCCGGATACATCCAGTGCCGCCCCTCGAGCTTGGCTGCGACCTTCTCGATCGTGCTCTTGACGCCGAACGGCTTGCTGCAGCGGATGCAGAGCGCGGGCTCCTCCTCCTTGATGAGGCGGGCGGTGGCGCGGCTGGCGCGGAAATCGATCTGCGGCTTCAGCGAGATCACCTTCTCCGGGCAGGTGCTTTGGCACAGGCCGCACTGCACGCAGGCATCCTCGACGAATTTCAGCGCGGGCCGGTCGGGATCGTCGCGCAAGGCGCCGGTCGGGCAGGCCGACACGCAGGACAGGCACAGCGTGCAGCCGCCGACGTCGACATCGACCGTGCCGAGCGGCGCGCCTTCGGGCAACGCAATGATATCGACCGGCGCGGGTGCGACGCGATGCAGTTCGGTGAGCGCAAAGCGCAGCAGGTCGCGCCGGTTGCCGACGGTGCGGAACGTTGCCGGCTGCGCCACGCCTGCGGCGGGCTCGATACCGTCAAGCATCTCGCCGAGAATATCGGGATCATCGGTCTCGATGGTCGCGACGCGCCGTCCTGCAAAGCCGAGGCCGGCAAGAACGGCGTCCGCCATCGCTATGGTCTGGGTCAGCCCCGCGACGTCGTGCAGCGGCTTTGCGCGCAGCAGGAAGCGGAAGTTCGTCGCGCCATAGGCGAATGCCGCGACGATCGCCTCCAGGCCGACCTGGGTGATTTCGTTGACGGCGAGCGGCAGCACATTGGCGGGCAGGCCGTCGCCGTGGCGGGCGAGCGCATCGATCAGCGGCGTGCCGTGGGCGCCATCGTGCAGCAGCAGGATTGGCTTCGAACCACCGGCCTGATGATAGGCCTGCAGCATCGCGCGCAGCTTTTGCAGCAGCGTATCCGGCGGCGGCAGCGCATAGGTTGCGGCACCCGTGGGGCAGGCGGCCGCGCACTGGCCGCAGCCGGCGCAGATTTCGGCGCTGATCGTGACGTGATCGCCGTCGGGCACGATCGCGCCGGTCGGGCACAGATCGAGGCAGCGGTGGCAACCGGTGAGCTTCGAGCGCGAATGCGCGCACAGCTCGGCGGTGAAGGTGATGTATTTCGGCTTGTCGAAGCTGCCTACGAGATCGCGCGCCTTCAGCACCGCGCGCAACATCGCCGCCGGATCGCCGGGATCGGCGCGCAAATAGCCGTCGCGCAGATCGTGCGCGGGAAACAGCGCCGGCCCGCCCGAGAGATCGAGCACGATGTCGCAGCGCGAGGTCGCGCCGTTACGGGCCGCGTCAAAGACCAGCGCATCGCGCGAGGAGGGGCGGGGCGCGGCAAAATCGTCGATGACGAGTTCGAAGGCGCCGAAGTGGCCCCTGGCGTTGCGGATGGTTCCCTTGACCACGGGAAACGTATTGGCAGCCGGCGGCGTGATCGACGGCGGTTTGCTGATCATCACGGTCACGTCGAGATGGTCGGCGAGCAGTTTGCCGGCCTCGATCGCGCGCTCGTCGCGCCCGTAGATCAGGATCACGCCGTCGCTCGACAGCGTCACGAAAGGATGTTGGGGCGCAGTGTCGTCGACGGCGGCCGCCAGCAGCGCCGCCATCTTCGGCCCGGCCTCGCCGCCTTGCTTCGACCAGCCGGCGGTCTCGCGCAAATTGACGAATTCGATGCTGTCCGCACGCTCGCCGGCTTCATTGCCGACAGCAGCGGCGCTTCCTGCGTGCAGCCGACGACCAGCGGTCCCGCTTGGCCGGCGATGCCGCGGAACCGGTCGAGCTCGGCCCCGCACATATGACGGAAGGTCGCGATCTCGCCGCTGCGGCATCCGCGTTCAACGGCGGCCGGATCGAGGCGCATCGTGTCTTCACAGGAGCACATCAGGAGCTTTTTCGGCGGATGCGCCATGCCCGGTTAACAACTCCTCACAACGGTTAAAGGACGACTTTGGACGGACTCGCGCCCGTCGTCCGGCTCGTATAATCATTCTAAGCAGAAAAAGGAAAGCCGGAGCAACCTTTTGCCGCCAACCGTCCGCACGCGCGCGACGCTGTCCGAACGCATCGAGCTGCCGCCGCCCTACACGCTGGTGCGGCTGCGCGAGGGCGGGGAAGCGTTTGCACATGCGCTTTCGATTGCGCCCGAGAGCGGGGCGGGAACGCTGGTCTATGTCGGGCGGTTCGACCTGGCTGAGTTCGCCGTCGTGCTGGAACCGGCCGAGCCGCTGCACACGGCGCGGCGGGCCTTCTATGCCGGCATGGTCGCGCTCACAGATGCGCTGCGCGCCTATGCACCGCCGAACAAGCCCGTGACGGTCGATTGGCCCGACGCGATCCGTGTCGACGGCGGCCTGGTCGGAGGCGGGCGGCTCGGCTGGCCGGCGTCCGCGAGCGAAGACGAGACGCCGCCGTGGCTGGTGTTCGGCGCCATGATCCGCACCGTGACGATGTCGGAAACCGAGGCGGGCGTGCATCCACTCGCATCGGCGCTTGAGGAGGAAGGGTTTGGCGAGATTGGCGCGGTCGAAGTGACGGAGAGCTTTGCGCGTCATCTGATGGTTGCCTTCGACCGTTGGCAGACGGATGGGTTTGCGAGCCTCGCGCACCAGTACCTCACCTTGCTCCCGCGCGAGGGTAAGACCAGCCGGCGCATCGAGGACAACGGCGATCTCGTCGTCCAGCGGATCGGTGCGGAAAAGGCCGCGCCCGCAAAGCCTTGCAAAGGTGCTCGCAAAACCGTCGTGGCTCGATCTCGCAAGCGGAGGGCCGCAGCTATGAAGCTGTTGCGGACCATCGCACTCGATCCCTCGGATACGTTTGTGTTCGATGTCGCGGCCGAGCCGGGTGACTGGGCGGTGTCGGGCGCATTCCGCTTCTGACGATCGTGACGCCGCAGCGTTGACCGGAAAGGATCGGTCCGCGTTCCGCAGCGGATTCCTCGGCGTGCGCTCGTGGGGATGGTCGACCTTGGTGCAGATCGTTCACGCCAGCGAAGAGGATCGCCGCAACCTGGTGGAACTTCTCGCGCAGCAGCTCGTCGATCGCTTCGGTGCGCCCGATCTTGCAACCGCGCGACCGGCAGCCGAAGAGGAGGTGGCCTTCGTCGAAACCCTGTGCACGCACCCGATCGCGAGCCTCGTTGCGGTGCATCGCACGGCCGAGGACGGTGAAGTGAGGGAGGCGTTCCGCCGGCTGCAGCTGCGCGAAGGGCAGGGCGGCCACAGCAAGGCGTTTTCGTTCATGGAGGTGGAGGACGATTCCGGGCCGGAGCACGATCTCAGCCTCGCCGACCTGACGCTGGAGCCACCACGCCGATGAAGGATTTCTGGATCTCCTGCGGCCACCATCTGCTCGATCGCAACGATAGCGGCGGGCTCGAGGTTACCGACGAATTCCTCAAGGCCTATTTTGTGCGGCCCGAGCTGATGCCGCCGGACGACGCCTGCGATATGGAGCGAAGGCTGCACCGCGAATTGCTGGCCGATCCGCGCCGCACGGTCGGGGAAGGCGAGATCGCCGCGATCGCGGACGCGGATGCGCGCGAAAACTGGACATTCGTGCTGGCCTTCCGCGATCTCCTGCTGCGCCATCCGACGCTGGAGGCGGCTTATCTGGCGCTGATCCGCGCCGGCTCGGTCGACCTGCCGCCGCTGTTCGTCAACCAGCTTGTTCACGTCATCCTGCGCAATGCGCTCGACGGCTGCGACGATCCGTTCATGCTGCGCGCAGCGGAGCTGTTTTTCAGGACGCAGCGGATGATGCTGCATGAAAGTTCCGTGCTGCTCGGTGATGCCGAAGTGATCGGCGGCACCAACCCGACGCCGGTGCTGTCGTTGATGTCGATGCTCGGCGCCACCGATGATGTCGACGTCGAGGTCATCGACGAGGAGAATGCCGAACATTACTGGCATCGCAGCGACCAGTTCGACATGGGCCTCGACCTCACCGCCGGTCGGCGTGGACAGGCGGCCCTTGCCTCCGTCATGACGCGCTGGCTCGGCCATCTGCTCGGGGTCGACGTGACGATCGAGCCGGTGACCGAACTGCGCGATGCCAGGCTCTCCTGGTATGTCGGGCTCGACAGCGATGCGACCGCACTCGGCGACCGGTTATGGAACGGCGAGACGCTCGACGAGGAAGCCAACGGCCGCGTGCTCGGGCTGTTCCGGCTGAACTTTGCCGATCCTGCGCTGATGCGGGAAGAAATCGGCGGCGAGCCGGTTTATCTGATCATGGCGATATCGGCGCAGAAGCTGGTGCGGTTGAAGCCGCAGAACCTGCTGACGGGACTGCCGATCCGGCACCTGGAGGCGGCAACATGAGTTCGGCGCCGTCTCCGCAAATTGCAGTCGGCGTGGTCGTCGAGCGCCGCAAGGCGACGTCGCCCTGGATCGATCATGTCTGGCGCGCGGTCGGCACCTTGCCGGATGCACCCGACATGGCGCCGTGGACGGTCCTGCGTGAGGAAGAAGATGTCGTCTTGTTCTATGCGGGCAGCCGGATCGTGAACCTCTATCGTTCCGAAACTGGACGCTACCGGGACAATCTTGCGACCGGCCAGGCGAGCCTGTGGGTGGTGCTCAGCCCCGCCGAGGGCGAGTGGCCCTACACGCTGGCGGCCGTGACGGCCGATCCGGCGGAAGGCGAGGCCTTCACGGAAGCAGGCGCCAACCTCGTCGAAGCGGTCGCGATGCCTGATGCGCTGCGCGAGGTGGTTGAAAGCTTTGTCGCCGAGCACCACGTCGAACAGGAATTCGTCAAACGCAAGCGTACGCGCGCCGACCCTGAGGCCCTGGCGCGGCGCCAACCCGATGGCGGGCACGAATGAGCGACGAGGAATTTCTCAAGCGGTGGTCGCGCCGCAAGCAGGAAGCCAAGGTGGTGCCCGAGGCCCCGCCGGAGACGGCTTTACCCGCGGCAGCAGAAGGTGTCGCGGCGATCCCGCAAGCGACAGCCGAGGCTGAGATCGATCTGTCAAAACTGCCGCCGATCGATTCCATCGATGCGGCAACCGACATTACCGCATTCCTTCGCAAGAATATTCCCGGCGAATTGAGCCGTGCGGCCCTTCGCCGCGCCTGGGCCGCCGATCCCGCGATCCGCGACTTCGTCGGGCTCGCCGAGAATGCGTGGGACTTCACCGATCCCACCGCGATGGCTGGTTTCGGACCGCTCGAACACACACCGGAGCAGATCGCCTCGCTGGTGGAGCGCGTCGTCGGCGGGGTGCGCGAGGCCACGGAAAAACTGGCCTCGGAAATCCCCAACGAAGCCCAAAATCGCCCCGAGGACAGCGAGACGGCAAGTTCCACAGAGGCTGCGGAAGCCGAAGCCCATCCCCCGGTCGCGACGACGCAAGCCGAGAACGAGCAAGCCATTGCTGCGGTGCAACCAGAGGGTTCCGGCGGCGAGGACGATGAAGCGCCAATACGGCAGCGCTTGCATGGTGGTGCGCTGCCCAGCTGAGGCTTGCGACCAAAGGCTATAGGGACAGGCTATCTCGAATCGATTGACCCCGTTCCGGGCGGCGATTAGTCTTTCTAGAATAAGAATAAATCCAAAGAATCAATCAAACTGCAACTGGGGGGACGGAGGTCCATTTGAGGGATTCCGGGCTAGCGCGCGCGATCGATAAGGCAGGCGGTGTTGCTGAACTTGCCCGCAAAATAGGCATTGCTCAGCCGTCGGTTTCCAATTGGAACCGGGTGCCGGCTCAACGTGTGATTGCGGTCGAGACGGCCACTGGAATTTCGCGCCGCGAACTTCGGCCTGATCTCTACGATGAAAGCGACGCAGCGCCAGCCGATCGTGCCGTCGATCCCGTCGATGCCGCCCGCGCCCAAGAATACCAGCTGCTTGCCACGCTGCTCTCGGCGCCGCCGTCGAAGAAATTGCTGAGCGCTATCGCAAGGCTCGAGGGCGATGACACGCCGCTCGGCCGCGCCCACGCGGCGCTTGCGGAGGCCGCCTCCAACGCGGTGGCAGCTCAGGTCGAGCGCGAATATTTCGACCTGTTCATCGGGGTCGGGCGCGGCGAAATCCTGCCCTACGCCTCCTACTACCTGACGGGCTTCCTGCATGAGCGACCGCTGGCGCGGCTGCGCACCGATCTCACGGCGTTCGGAATCGAGCGGGCCGAGAACAATCCGGAGCCTGAGGATAACGCTGCGACATTGTGCGAGATCATGGCCGGCTTTGCCGATGACCGTTTCGCCGCATCTGACGAACAGCAGCAACAGTTCTTCCAGAAGCACGTCGCGCCCTGGATGGGCCGGATGTTTGCCGATCTGGAGAAAGCGGAAGCCGCCAATTTCTACAGGCCGGTCGCCTCGCTCGGCCGCCTGTTTCTCGAAATCGAATCTGAGGCATTCACATTCGCCAACTGACCACGCTGGTCACGGAGAGATGCGATGAAGGACGAAAAGAAAACGACAGTCGGTCGCCGCGATTTTCTTCGCAAGGTTGGAATCGGCGCGGTTGGCGCCGGTGCTGCCGTGGCTGCGCCGCTGACGGGTGGCGCGCTCGCCGACACCGAAACCAACGATGAGAAGCGCAAGGCCCGCTACAAGGAAACCGATCACATCAAGACGTATTATCGCGTCAACCGTTATCCGGGCTGAGGGAGGTCGCCGTGCTGATCAAGAGAACCAACCGCCCGCGCTCCGAAACGGCTTCCCGCGGCACCATCGCTGAATCGCTTTCCGGCCAAAGCCCCGGCCTCGACCGCCGTAGCTTCCTGCGTCGCTCCGGCCTTGCCGGCGGCGGCCTTGCCGCGCTGAGCACGCTGCCGCTCGGCAGCGTCCGCAAGGCGGAGGCGGCAACGACCGGCCCGATGAGCGCCAACGCCGTCATAAAGAAGAACGTCTGCACGCATTGTTCGGTCGGCTGCACCGTCATCGGTGAAGTCGTCAACGGCGTGTGGGTTGGGCAGGAGCCCGGCTGGGATTCCCCGATCAACCGCGGCTCGCACTGCGCCAAGGGTGCGGCGACACGCGAACTCGTGCACGGCGACCGCCGCCTGCGCTATCCGATGAAGCTGGTGGACGGGCAGTGGACCCGTATCTCCTGGGACGTTGCGATCAACGAGATCGGCGACAAGCTGATGGCGATCCGCGCCAAGAATGGCGCGGACTCCGTCTATTGGCTGGGCTCGGCCAAATTCACCAATGAGGGGTCCTATCTCAACCGCAAGTTCGCGGCGTTCTGGGGCACCAACAATTCAGACCACCAGGCCCGTATCTGCCACTCGACCACGGTCGCCGGCGTAGCCAACACCTGGGGCTACGGCGCGATGACCAACAGCTATACGGACATCCGCAATTCCAAGACCATCGTGATCATGGGCGGCAACCCGGCGGAAGCCCATCCCGTGTCGTTGCAGCACGTGCTGGAAGGCAAGGAATCCCAGCGCGCCAACATGATCGTGATCGATCCGCGCATGACCCGCACGGCGGCGCACGCCACCGAATATGTCCGCATCCGCTCCGGCACCGACATTCCCGTGATCTGGGGCATGCTGTGGCACGTCTTCAAGAACGGCTGGGAAGACAAGCAATTCATCGAACAGCGCGTCTACGGCATGGACGACATCCGCAAGGAAGTCGAGAAATACCCACCCGACGTGGTCGAACAGATCACCGGCGTGCCGGGTGCGCAGCTCGAAAAGGTTGCGAAGATGTTCGCAACGGAGAAGCCTTCGACACTGATCTGGTGCATGGGCGCGACCCAGCACACCGTGGGCACCGCCAACGTGCGCGCGTTCTGTATCGCGCTGCTCGCAACCGGCAACGTGGGCGCTCCCGGTACCGGCGCCAACATCTTCCGCGGCCACACCAACGTGCAGGGTGCCACCGACCTCGGCCTCGATATCGTGACGCTGCCGCTCTATTACGGCCTCGTTGAAGGCGCCTGGCGGCATTGGTCGCGGGTCTGGGACGTTCCTTACGAGTGGTTTGTCGACCGCTTCGACAAGCTGACGGCGGCGGACGGCAAGGTGACCAACACCATGAACACGCCCGGCATCCCGTCGACGCGCTGGTTCGACGCGACGCTGTTCGACAAGAAGGACGTGTCGCAGAAGGACGGCATCAAGGCGATGATGGTCTTCGGGCACGGCGGCAATACCGTCACCCGCATGCCGGACGCGCAGAAGGGCGTCGAGGCGCTCGATCTGCTCGTCGTCGCCGACCCGCATCCCACCACATGGGCTGCGCTGGCGCCGGCGCGCAAGAACAACACCTATTTGCTGCCGATCGCGACCAGCTACGAGACGGCAGGCTCGCGCACCTCGTCGAACCGCGCGATCCAGTGGGGCGAGCAGATCGTCAAGCCGATCTTCGAGTCCAAGGACGACAACGAGGTGATGTATCTCCTCGCCAAGAAACTCGGCTTCGCCGACACGATGTTCAAGAACATCAAGGTCGAGAACAACCTGCCTGTCGTCGAGGACGTCACCCGCGAGATCAACCGCGGCGGCTGGTCGACCGGCTACTGCGGCCAATCGCCGGAGCGGCTGAAGTCGCACATGGCGAACCAGAAAGACTTCGACATGCTCACCCAGAAGGCCACGACCGGGCCGAACAAGGGTGATTATTACGGCCTGCCGTGGCCGTGCTGGGGTACGCCGGAATTCAAGCATCCCGGCACGCCGCTGCTCTACAACACCAACCTCTCGATCAAGGAGGGTGGCGGCACCTTCCGTGCGCGCTTTGGCGTGGAACGCGAGGAGACGCTACCCGACGGCAGCAAGCGCAAGGTCAGCCTGCTCGGCAATGGCTATTACTCCAAGGATTCCGAGATCAAGGACGGCTATCCGGAGTTTACGCTCGGCGTGCTGAAGAAGCTCGGTTGGGACAAGGACCTCACCGAGGCCGAGCTCGCCGTCATCAACAAGGTCAACCCGACCACGCCGGATGCGGTGTCATGGTCGATCGACCTGTCCGGCGGCATCCAGCGCGTCGCGATCGAGCACGGCTGCATCCCCTACGGCAACGGCAAGGCCCGCGCCAATGCGTTCGGCCTGCCGGATGCGGTCCCGACCCATCGCGAGCCGATCTACACGCCGCGTCCGGACCTCGTCGCCAAATGGCCGACACTGCCGAATGCGCGGCAGTTCCGCATGCCGAATATCGGCTTCGACGTGCAGAAGGCGGCGGTAGAGAAGGGCATCGCAAAGCAATTCCCGCTGATCCTCACCTCCGGCCGGTTGGTCGAATATGAGGGCGGCGGCGAAGAGACGCGATCCAACAAATGGCTCGCCGAGCTGCAGCAGGACATGTTCATCGAGATCAACCCGTCTGATGCCGCCGAGCGCGGCATCAAGGACGGCGGCTGGGTCTGGGTGACCGGCGCCGAGCACTCGTCCAAGGCTCGGATGAAGGCGCTCGTCACCGAACGCGTCGGCAAGGGCGTCACCTGGTGTCCGTTCCACTTCGCGGGCTGGTTCCAGGGCGTCGACCAGCGCGGCAATTATCCGAAGGGCACCGATCCCGTCGTGCTCGGCGAAAGCGTCAACGTGCTCACCACTTACGGGTTCGACCCGGTGACGGGCATGCAGGAACCCAAAGCTACACTCTGCCAGGTTCGGGCAGCTTAAGGAGACAGCGTCATGGCTCGGATGAAATTTCTCTGCGACGCTGACCGTTGCATCGAATGCAACGCCTGCGTAACCGCCTGCAAGAACGAGCACGAGGTGCCCTGGGGCATCAACCGGCGCCGTGTCGTCACCATCAATGACGGCAAGCCCGGCGAGCGCTCGATCTCGATGGCCTGCATGCACTGCACCGACGCGCCCTGCGCGGCGGTGTGCCCGGTGAACTGCTTCTACACCACCGCCGACGGCGTGGTGCTGCACTCCAAGGATCTGTGCATCGGCTGCGGCTACTGCTTCTACGCCTGTCCGTTCGGCGCGCCGCAATATCCCAAGGTCGGCAACTTCGGCTCGCGCGGCAAGATGGACAAGTGCACCTTCTGCGCCGGCGGCCCCGAGGCCGACGGCAGCACGGCGGAGTACGAGAAATACGGCGCCAACCGCCTCGCCGAGGGCAAGCTGCCGCTCTGTGCGGAGATGTGTTCGACCAAGTCGCTGCTTGGCCGGCGACGGCGAGATCATCGCCAAGATCTACAAGGAGCGGGTCACCAAGCGCGGATACGGCTCCGGCGCATGGGGCTGGAAGACGGCCTATCGTGAAGGCATCGACACCTGAGCGACGAGCGAGCAGGAGCTTACGTAATGGCATCGATTGGAAGATATCTGCGGGTCGCCTTCGGGGTATTCGCATTGTGGCTGGTGGTCGCGCTTGCGCTACCTGCTCAGGCGCAGCAGCCGAGTTCGGTCAACCCGACGGCAAGCTCGGTGAAGGAGCAACAGCTCCTGCAGGAGCTCAACCGCATCCAGGGACGCGTCAGTATTCCCGACCAGCGTTCCGGCGTGCTGGAGCAGCCGGCGGGCCGCGACTGGCGCAGTTTCCGCGACGTGACATTGCGCTGGGTCGGCGGCATCGCCATCCTCGGCATGCTGGCGGCGATGGTGATCTTCTATCTCACCCGCGGCATGGTGAAGCTTGAAGGCGGCCGATCGGGGCGCAACGTCGTGCGCTTCAACGCCTTTGAACGCCTCGTACACTGGATGACGGCAAGCTGTTTCATCGTGCTTGCCATCACCGGGCTCAACATCACGTTCGGCCGGCCGCTGCTGATCCCGCTGATCGGGCTCGAGGCCTTCGCCGACTGGTCGCAATGGGGCAAATATGCTCACAACTATCTGAGCTTTCCCTTCACGATCGGTGTGATCCTGATCTTCCTGATGTGGGTGGGGGGCAATATCCCCAACAAGGTCGACGTCGAATGGATCAAGCGCGGGGGCGGCATTGTCGGCCATGACCATCCGCCGGCCTGGCGCTTCAACGCAGGCCAGAAGCTGATCTACTGGATCGTCGTGATCGGCGGCGGCGCGGTGGCCGTGACCGGCTATCTCCTGATGTTCCCGTTCTACGCCTCGGGAATCGAAGGGATGCAGGTTGCCCAGGTCGTGCATTCGATCGTGGCCGTGCTGTTCGTCGCGGCCATGCTCGGCCACATCTATATCGGCACCATCGGCATGGAAGGCGCCTTCGAAGCGATGGGAACAGGGACGGTCGACGTCAACTTTGCGAAGACGCATCACAGCCTCTGGCTTGAGCAGCAGAAAGCGCAGGACGCCGCCAATGGCGCGCGCTCTGCCGCCGCGTCACCAGCGGAATAGATGGGGGATAAGCCATGAAAGCCTTTCTGCTGGCACTGGTCGCAGCGGTCGTGATTTCGGTCGCTTGGGCCGGTCTCCTCAACAAGGTGCAGGAGCCGGTCTCTGAAGCCTTTGCAACCACCGGCGTCCGCCTCTAGGCCGCTTCGCAAATGCCCGGCCGCCCGGGAACGGACGGCCCGATCGAGCGTTCCTCCTTTGAACCTTTTGCCCGCGTCGAGGACTTATCGACGAGAGGCAGGCTCTGGGAGGTCGCATGATGACCAACTGGCATGATTCAATGGTGGACCGGCCGCAGTCCGATGGCGCGGCCTATGCCACCGGCTGGACGATCAGCGGGCTGGCGGTGCTCACCACCATCATCGCCGTCTGGGTGCTCGGCATCTGAGGTGATTTGATCCGCAGGGCGCCGTCCGCGGCGCCTGATTTCGGCGCGGCCCTTGTGGCTGCCAAGGTGCGACGAGTGCGCGCCCAAACCCGCCCGCAACATCCAGGCAGACCAGTTCCGGGGCCCCTCAACGCCTTTGCCTTGAGCCCGAGGTCGCGAACCTCCGCTCAACTCAAAGATGAAGACAATAAATTAAGCTACTGGTGTTTATATAGAAAAGCCGCACCGCCGCGCGGCCAATAGCCGGGCGTCGCCCTTCTACCTCACCCCAGAGAGCGATTGCTCGGCTATTTGGGCGGCGGGGTCGGCCCGGCACGCGTTCCCGGGCACCGCAAGAGGTGCCCGGGCCATCAGACCTCGGTATCCTCAAGTCCATACTCCCGATAGATCGCAGCCCGGTCCTCTCCTGGGAATAGCCGGCATTTCGCCTGCGCCAGATGCAGGTTCACGGTGCCGGGCTGGCAGCCGGCGACCAAGAGCTTGCGGATATCGTCCATGTGCTTGACCGGCTGATGCTTGGGGTCGAGCTGCTCAAGCGCGATGAGTGCCGTGGCGAGCGATTCCGTGACAACCCATTCGTCGTGGCCGGTGATGCCCTTCTTCGACATCGAGGTGTCCTCCCATCTCAGAGATCGGAGCGGAGCCGGTTGCCGCTGGCAGGGCCAGACGGGATCGGCGAGATGCTAACCCAGCTTCAAGGCAATCAGAAAGAGCGAAGAGGCAGTTCCGAACCGCCGCAACGCAACAACGCACCATCAGCGCAGTCGGAATGCGGATCGCGCGCAAGTGATCGAATTTCGCGAGAGCTGCCCAAGACAAACAGGAAGCGACATCCAAATGTGGGAGGCGACGATGCTTTCCGAGAAATTCTTTCTGGTGCTGGAAACGCTCCGAAGTCACACCCCTCCGGACCACAGCCCGCGCGTCGTCAGCAGTTCGCGGCATGTGCCGATCAAGCTGCCGGAGAAGACCGGGAAATCGTGATCGCGACAAGGTTGCCGCCATGGCGATTGATGAACACCGAATGGCCGGATGATCGCTTCCTGGGCGGTCGCGATCGAGCAGGGCACCTGTTTCCCACTTGACCCCGTCGGAAGGAATGCCGGGCGCTGATTAGTGCTCGCCAAGCCACCGGGTCGGGGGATATCATTCCGGCACCGTTTGGACCAAGGAGGAGAAGCGCATGAAGAGCGCTGCGCGTGTTTTGCTCGCCGTCTCGTTGCTCGGGTTGGCTGTCGCGACGCCGGGGTCATCGGCGCAAGCTGCTGGCGCCTGGACCGGCTATTCAGTTTTCACTCACGGCGAATATCCCGTCTACACCGGTCGCGATGTAACTGCGATCGCCGTCGATCTGGTCAACTCGCGTTTTCTGCACCGCCGAGTCGTGGGACCCGGTGTCGTCTATCCCCGCAATCGATATTGGCGGTAGTCGGCAAAAAGGGCTTTAGCAGACCCAATTGACCGTTTTGATCCAAGCAGCTGAACTTGTTGGTGAGCGCGGTGGGACTCGAACCCACGACCCCATGATTAAAAGACATCGGGCCTGGCATTGAGTCGGAGGGAAACGACCTCTTTGTTTTCATAACCGAGAACGGTCGCAAGAAGCGAATTGCGAAACGCGGCCTCCCCGGTACGCCGCAGGCTGGGACGTGGGTGGCTATCGTGCCCGGTTACACGGTTACCGGGCTTGAACAAGTTAGTGTGGAATACGACGGCGAAAGCCGGCACTGAGAGCCAAATTGGTGCAGGCGGCGACCTTCAGCGGGGTCGCCGCCCCTCATTTGATCACGTCATAAGCGAACGCCACCCCCTCGGGGTCGTGCTTGTCGAACCAGGCTTGCGCGGGCCTCTTTTGCGGCTTCGGTCTCCTGGAATGAAAGAGGCCGCCAACTGAGGCGGCCCTTGCCAGTGCGATGGCTTTAGCTGCTGTGGGGGTCTTCATGGTTGAGGGAAGGGGTAGCATTCCCGCTTGGAAGAGAGCCAACAACTCCACGAAGCAAATTGCGAACCCAGCCAAGGCCGTCCCCGCCACCCGTGCCGTTACCGTGACCGGGGGGGGCATGGCCGCCGCCCGTCACGCGATCGAGGTCGTCGATGGAAAGTTCGTCGCGGACTTCGCTGTTCGTGTCCACCTGTTTGATCGACATTTCGTCCTCCGGTGCTTGCGCGGGGTGAGGCTGCGCCCACGTCGGCGAGCGCGAAGCTGCGCTTACCCCCCTTGGGTGAGTTGCTGCAAAATCTGTTGAAACATTTGGGCCGGATCGTTCTTTCCACCACCAGGCTCACCACCTCCACCGCCGCCGCCTGCGACCTCCCGCACTTTGACGGCCGCTAAAGGAAGTTGCATGAAGCCGCCAGACACGTGGTCGAGGTCAGCATCGTTCAACTCGCATTCGGTACTCGGAATAGTTTTGGACATTGCATTCTCCAGCTCTTGTTTCGGTGGGGACTGGATCAAATTGGACTACGCCCGCGCGTTGCGCGCGAAGGTCATGCTGATCTCGGAGCGTGTCTTGCTGACGTTTGAGAGCGTCTCGCCCACGTTCTTGGCGGCATTCACCACGTCCGTCGAAGATCCGCCCGTCACGCGTTCGAGCTGATCGAGGGTGAGTTCCTGCACTTCGGTTTTGCGGCCGCGGGTCATGATGTCCTCCTTGTGGCTCGATGGGTCGGGAGGAAGTTGCCCCAGCATTGTTTCAGGCTGGCTTCGTTCGGTTCAAGATTGGCTTCGTTCACCGGCTCGTGTTGGACACCTGTTTTGAGTGATCCGGATCACAGACCCAGCCCGTCAGATTGAGCAAATTGCCCACATCCGCTCGGGGCATTGGTGGTCCGGGCAACAAACTCGAAGGGACACCCCGTGGAACAGGAACACACCGTCGAATTGAATGAGCCCACCGAGGCGCTGACCGACGAAGAGCTTTCCATCGTGCACGGCGGTGGCTTCCTCACGCAGCTAGTCTCTATCCTGTCGACCGGTGAAAGCGGCCACGGCGGTCGCGGCATGTCTAGCGGTAATGTTTGATCGCCTCGGCCTCTTCCATAGCTCGTGCTGGGTGATCGATCGTCGGCCGGGGTGTGGGGGCGGCTAAGTCGTTTGTGCCCCCAGTGCGCCCCCAGCGAATGCCAGCAGGCGGGGAAAATTCAAGAAATCGCTTGTTTTGTTGGTGAGCGCGGTGGGACTCGAACCCACGACCCCATGATTAAAAGTCACGTGCTCTACCGCCTGAGCTACGCGCTCACTCCGCGTGCCAAATGACCTCTCTGCGATCGGTCATCTTGCGCCGTCATCTGCCTGGAACCATGGTCGCAGGCAAATCTGCAGGTCATGCTCCAGCCCGGCTGTGTAGGGGCGGGGCCCCGGCGGGTCAATAGCGCAAAGGCCCGTAACGGCGCGGTCGGGAAAGTCCGATTTATCCTGATGATCCCAACGGTTTAGTTGCGGATCTTGAGGAAACGGCGGCAGCGCTCGTCCACCGCCAATCAGCTCGCTTCCCGATGAACCTCGCTCGGCACGGGTTGCGAGCTTACCTTCGGGATCGAAACCGGCCGCAGCCCGATCAATTCCGCCGCGCGGATCGCGCTGTTGCGCCAGAACGCAAACTCGTTGATGCGCGAGTTCTCCAGGATCGCGATGCCGACCGCCGACAGGAAGGGCAGGCTTTCGAGCACCAGGACCGCGGCGAAAATATAGATCTCGCGCACCTGTTTGGTGCCGTTGGTTACGATGAGAACCGCGGCTCCCACAAGGAGCAGCACGCCGATCACGGCTTCCCAGAACGCCTGGAATTCGATCGACATCCGCGACAGGCCGCCCTTCGAGGTGCGGGCAAACGGCAAATGCTCGGTGATCAGACCCTGCGCCACGGCGCGCGACACCGTCCATTGCACGCTCATCGCAGCGATCATGGCCCCCAGCATCTGGGCGACCTTCACATTCACCCGCAGCCGGTACAGCGCCAGAAAATGCACCGCCGAGACAATGAAGGCCGCGATGATCGGCAGGGTCAGGATCCTGTCGGGAATGGCGATGTCGGCAAAGGCGACGATCGGTACCCAGACGAGGTTGAGGATGGCGACCACCACGCCGAGGCTTTCCGCACCGAGCCAGTTCAGCCAGCCGAGGCCGAATTCGCGGCGCTGGTCCCGGGTCAGCCGGCTCGCGCCGGGCAGGAACCGCCGCCAGTGCTTCTTGACGATCTGGAAGCCGCCATAGGCCCAGCGGTGGCGCTGCTTCTTGAAGGCCTCGTAGGTGTCCGGCAGCAGGCCGTGGCCGTAGCGATGGTTGGTGTAGTGCGTGAGCCAGCCATGCTCGATGATGGCCAGCCCAAGGTCGGTGTCCTCGCAGATGGTGTCGCCGGCCCAGCCGCCGGCCATGTCCATGGCGGCGCGGCGGATCAGGCACATCGTGCCATGCACGATGATGGCGTTGAACTCGTTGCGCTGGACCATGCCGATGTCGAAGAACCCGGCATATTCGCCGTTCATGATGTAGTGCATCAGCGACTTGCCGTCGTCGCGGTGGTCCTGCGGGGCCTGCACCAGGCCGACCCGCGGGTCGGCGAATACAGGCACCAGATCCTTCAACCAGTCCGGCTGCACGACATAGTCGGCGTCGATGATGCCGATGATCTCGGCATCGGCCGCGGTGCGGTCCATGGCGATGCGCAGTGCGCCGGCCTTGAAGCCCTTCACCTTCTCGGCGTTGATGAACACGAAGCGTTCGCCGAGCGCGCGGCAATGGTCCTGGATCGGCTGCCAGAACTCCGGATCGGGCGTGTTGTTGATGATCACGACGCATTCGAAATTCGGGTAATCGAGCCGCGCCACCGCATCGAGCGTCTGCTTGAGCATGTCGACCGGCTCATAATAGGCCGGAATGTGGATCGAGACTTTCGGGAAGGTGACGCTGTCGCCCATGGTCGCGGGCGCCAGCGTCTCGGGCTTGGTGATCAGGCGGCGCGGGTGACGGCCGAAGGCGATCGCCGCGATCTCCTCGATGCGGGCCATCGCAATCAGCACCAGCGGCACAAGGAGCACCATGCCGAGACCCAGCGCAAAGGCGGATCCCCAGACGAAATAGTGCGTGTTCCAGTAGGAGAATACGGTAGCAGCCCAGGCGCCGACGCCGTTGGCGGCCGCCGACAAGACCAGCGCCTGCATCACCGTGGGCTCCGAGAGCCGCAGGATCGGCAGCGACATCAGGATGCCGACGAGGATCGCGATGGTCGCGAGTTTCCAGTAATCCTGGTTCACGATCGGGCCGGTCCACGAGAATTTCGGCTCGCGCTCGGCGTTGAGGATGCCCCAATAAGGGCCGACGCCGCCTTCGAAGAATTTCCAGGGCTGATCGATCGCCTCGACGATGTTGTAGTCCATGCCGATGGCGTCGGCGCGCGCGACGAAATTGCGCAGCACGGAGGCCTGCTCGAACTGGCCGGGAACGGCGTTCAGCAGATTGTAGCCGGCGCTCGGCCAGCCGAATTCCGCGATCACGACGCGCTTGCCGGGGAAGATGTCGCGCAGCAGGTTGAAGCGGTCGACCGCCTGATCCACCGCCTGCTTGTCGGTGAAGTTTTCCCAATAGGGCAGCACGTGCGCGGCGATGAAATCGACCGAGTTGGCGAGCATGGGAAACTCGCGCCAGACATGCCAGATTTCGCCGGTCGTCACCGGCACGCTGACCGACTTCTTGACCCGCTTGATCATCTCGATGAGGTCTTCGACCTTCTGCTCGCCGCGGTAGATGACTTCGTTGCCGACCACGACGCCGATGACGTTGCTGTTGCGCCGCGCCAGCGTGATCGCAGCCTCGATCTCGCGCTCGTTGCGATCGACATTCTTGTCGATCCAGGCGCCGACCATGACCTTCAGGCCGAACTCGGCGGCAACCGGCGGAACCAGTTCGACGCCGCCGGTCGACGAATAGAGCCGGATCGCCCGCGTCATTGTCGCGAGCTTTTTCAGGTCGGCGCGAATCTTCTCGACGGTCGGGATGTTGTCGACGTCCGGGTGGCCGGTTCCGTCAAATGGCGCATAGGAAACGCTGGGAAGAATGCCGCGGAAATCGGGCGCCGTCTGCTTATCCTGGAGCAGACCCCAAAGTCCGGCGTGAGCAGCAGTGACGAACAGGAGAACAGCGACGACGGCGCGCATCGCGAACCAAACCATGCGGGGCACAATTTTTAGGGAAAGCGAACCCGTCCCCTAGGTTCGACCGACACGGCGGCAACTTCAGGATAATCCTGCCACGCGATTTAACAACTGGTATGACGCCGTGGCGTTTTAAGGGCGCACCTGTTCAGGCGGCGTTCACCTGCGTTGCAGGGATAGAGACTCCCGTTGGCGGGAGCGATCTACTTGGCAGGAGCCGGCGGAGCCGCCGCGGCGCGGCTGCGGGGGCGGGTGCCGTACTGCCGGCCGTGCGCCGGAGCGGGCGGGGCCGCAGCCTGGAGCTGGGCGCCCGGGTTGATCCAGCAGGCGTGGATGCGATCGTTGAGGCTGCGCGGCACCTTGTCGTCGATGGTGGCGCCGAACCGGGTCAGGCAGCGGAAGCTCGCCTGGACGTGGCCACCGGGGCAGCCGAAGCGGTCATAGAGGTCGAGGTGCCGGAAAGCGGTATCCAGGTCGTCCAGCCACATCAGGCGGACCACGCGGCGGCCCAGCCAGACGCATTCGGGGTTGCCGGCGGGGCCATTGATGGCCTGCTGGGCCTCGACGAATTCATCGGTCTTGCGCTGGCTGTCCTTGATGGCGTCAGCCGACTTGCTGTCGGGAGGGTTCTTGCCCTGCTGATCCGGCGTAGCCGGAGCCCCGCTCTGGGCGAAGGCGCTGCCAACTCCCAGGGAAGTCCCCAAGATAGCCCCCAAGCAAAGGGCAAGTCCGGCAATGGCGAAGTGACGCAGGACCACACGATGAAACTGACGTACCCGGCGACGCATACCTTCCCCGATAGTTTGACCTTCCTGCGCCAGGACCGGGCGCGCGGGCTTGATGCCGTTCAAATAGGTCCCCAATGGGGCGGAAACGGCACCGGATTCCCATGACGTGAATCTCGGTTTTTGTCCAGCAATCTCACGACTTTATCGCCGCGTGGTAAAACCGCAGGGGCGGGACGGGGAGCCGGTTGCGGCCAGCCGGCACTCTCCCGGCTCTTGGCAGAACGCCGGTGAGCAGGTAATCGACGGTCCCCGCCCGGAGGATGGAACCGATTTCACTTCGTACGCCGCTGGCGCTTCTCGTGATCTCCCTTGGTACGATTGCCGCGGTGTGGTGGTGGCTGGCCACGCCGATCAACTTGCCGCGCGCGCCGATCGACCCCAACGCCAAGCTGCTATGTGTCTCCTACGCGCCGTTCCGCGACCAGCAGACGCCGCTGATCGAGAGCACCCATGTTCCCGCCGAACAGATCGCCCAGGATATGGCTCAGTTGGCCAAGGTCGCCGATTGCGTTCGCACCTATTCGATCGACCAGGGGATGGATCAGGTGCCGGCGCTTGCGGCCAAGGCAGGGCTCAAGGTCATCCAGGGCATCTGGCTCGGCAGCAACCGGCTGAAAAACCTCACGCAGATCTCGACGGCGATACGGCTCGCCAAAGAATATCCGGGTGTCATCACGGGGCTGGTTGTCGGCAATGAGGTGATGCTGCGCGGCGAGATGACGGTTGCCGATCTCGTGGCCAATATCCGGCTTGTGAAGTCGCAAGTTCAGGTCCCCGTCACCTACGCCGATGTCTGGGAATATTGGTTGAAGAACCGCGAGCTCTATGACGCGGTCGACTTCGTCACCATCCATATCCTGCCGTACTGGGAGGACATGCCGATCAAGGCGAAGTTCGCTTCAAGCCATGTCGACTCGATCCGCAGAGCGGATGGCGGTCGCCTTTCCCGGCAAGGAAATCCTGATCGGCGAGACCGGCTGGCCAAGCCAGGGACGCATGCGCGAAGGCGCGCTGCCCTCGCGCACCAATCAGGCGCGCGTGGTGTCCGAAATTCTCGACATGGCCAAGCGCGAGGGTTTCCGCGTCAACCTGATCGAGGCCTATGACCAGCCCTGGAAGCGCCAGCTCGAAGGCACGGTCGGCGGCTATTGGGGCTTGTTCGACGCCTATCGACGCGAAGTGAAATACCCCCCGGGTATCGCCATCAGCAACGTTCCCTCGTGGAAACTGCAGATGGCGTGCGGCATGGTTCTGAGCGCCTTCACTTTCCTCGCGGCGCTGCTGACGCTGCGGCGGCGGCCGTGGACGCCGCGGCTCGCGGCATGGGTTGCGGTTGCGATCTCGGCCACGACGGCAGGCAGTCTGCTTGGGCTTGCCGCCGACAAGATGTTTTACGAGAGCTACGGCATCGGCGGCTGGCTGCAATGGGGCGCGCTGCTGACTGCCGCCATCGCTTCGCCATTGCTGTGCGCCAATGCGTTGATGGCAGGACGATCGCTGCCGAGTTTCCTCGAATTGTTCGGTCCGCGCGAGCTCAGGACGAAATCGATACTGACGATACTGCTGGGACTTGTGCTTGCGGTCACCGCGCTGATCGCGGTCGAAACCGCGCTCGGGTTTACTTTCGATCCGCGTTACCGCGATTTCCCCTATGCCTCACTGACCATGGCCGTGGTGCCCTTTGCAGGCCTGATGCTGCTCAACCGTCCGCAGGCCGGCGCGCGGCCGATCGCAGAGGCTGTGTTTGCCGGCGTGATCGGTGGATGCGCAGTTTACGTCGGCATCAACGAAGGCAAGGACAATTGGCAGTCGATCTGGACCTGCGTGATGTACGCCGTGTTTGCGCTCACGCTGTGGCGGGCGCGGGTCGCGCGAAGCCAAGAATAAGCAGGCCGATCGCAATCCCCGACAGCGCGATGTTGTAGAGCACGATGCCGAGTCCGGCTGCGACCAATGCGGCGGTCAGCAGCGCGATCGAGGGCCGCAGCACATGCAGCGCTGCGATGACGAGGGCAACCGTGCCGAACACCGAGTGCTTGAACAAATAGGTCGCAAGCAGGCGCATCTTGCAGACCATGGTCTGCAGGCCGGCGTCGCAGGCCAGTGCGACGGTCGACAGTTCGATGGCGAGGTAACGCAAATAGAGCGCGTAACCGACGGTGAGGAAGCCGACGATGAGCAGGAACTGCACCTGGTACGGCGTCAGACGAAACGGGATCTTCTTCATACGCAGAATATGGCCGGGATCAGCCTAAGCGACAAGGCGGATGGCGGGTTGCGGCGATATCTCAAACCTCGACATCAAGCCTTTGGCAAAGCTGGATTTATTGCCCAAGCTTCTTGCTTATGAACGAGGACCAGCCGGAACCCTGCTCCGGTTTCCTCGGCTCCTCCATGGACGCCCGCTTTTGTCCGGTCTTCTTGCGCTGGGGCGCAACAGGCTTTGCGGCGCTAGGCGCATCATCCGCCTTCATGGCGAGCCGCTGGCCGTCATACACGGCGGTCTCGCAGGGCCGATTGTTCTCGGTCAGCACTGCACAAAGCCTTGCAGCCGCCGCAGCGTCGCCGAGTGGTCCGGCCACCAGCCGCAGCTGCATGCCGAGGCCGCCGCGGCTTTCGCGGATCACGATGATCGGCTGCAGCGCCGCAAGCGGGGCGTTCGCGCGCGACTTGAGCAACCCGCGCCACAGCGCACGCAGGCCCGAGACGGAATTGGCGCCGCCGATATCGACGCCGAATTCTGTGCGCTGGACTTTTGGCAAGGCTGCTTCGGCCGCATCCGGCTCGACGTTCTCGTTTATCGGCGCGGCCGCGACGATCGCCGGAAGCGGCTCGGTTGAAATCACCGATACCGGCTTTTCCGGCTCTATCAGTTTTCCGGCGGCCGGATCAGGCGGCGCCATGATCGATTTCGATTCCATCAGCGGCGTTGCCGGCGCCACGGCGGGCTTTGCACGCGTGTCCTTGGAGATGGAGGAGACATTTGCCGGGGCCGAAGCGGCGGCGGCTGTCGTCTTTTCCGGGGGCGGCGCCGGCGTTGCCGCAACCGGCGCGACCGCGGGTGGTGGCGTTTGACTGGCGGGCGGCGTCTCGGCCGGCGTGGGGGCTTGCTTGGCAATTGCCCCGGTCACGGAATCCAGGCCCGTTTCCAGCACCGTGACGCGCGAATAGAGCCGGTCGCGATCGTTGTTGAGGGTATCGACGGCGGAGGCAAGCCGGCGCGCCTCGTTCTGGCTTTCCTTCGCGACGTTCTGCAGGCGGTTGGCCTGTTGCACCAGGTCGAGGGTTGCCATCTGGTCGCGCCGCCAGCCGAGCTGGGCCTGGTTCGCCACGACGGCAACCGTTACGGCAGCGACCGCGGCGAAGCCCCACGTGCCCAGCCGCCACAAGGCGCGGCGATCGAACTCGTCTTCCTCGGCGAGCAAACCGGAGAGCACACCGCCGGTATTGTCGCTGTCGAAACCAGCAAGTTGGTCGGAATTTTTGGCCAAAAACCGTTGGCCCTCCTCAAGGCCTGCCGAAATCAACGGCAAAGATAACAGGAAATGGGGTCCGGACTTGAATCCGCACGTTCCCGGGCTGGCAAATCAGCTTCCCATCGCGGGCGAAAACGCATTAAGACGGCCGCGCGCTTCTTTGGAGTTTCGAAGGATTCGGATGACTGCCCGATCAAGCCTCACCGTGGTGCTCGCCGCCGGCGAGGGCACGCGCATGAAATCCTCGCTGCCGAAGGTGCTGCATCCCGTGGCCGGTCAGCCGCTGCTGACGCATGTGCTCGAGGCGGCGCCGCACGGTGCGGGAACCGCGCTTGCCGTGGTGGTCGGCCCCGATCACGCGGCCGTCGAGACCGAGATCAAGCGGCTCCGGCCGGATGCCGCAACCTTCGTTCAGCGCGAACGCCTCGGCACGGCCCATGCTGTGCTTGCGGCACGGCCGGCGATCGCCCGCGGCGCCGACGATCTCCTCATCGCATTCGGTGACACGCCGCTGATCTCGGGGGAGACCTTTGCGCGGATGCGCGCGCCGCTGGCGAAGGGCGCCGCACTCACGGTGCTGGGCTTTCGCGCCGCCGATCCGACCGGCTACGGCAGGCTGCTGCGTCGAAGGCGACCGGCTGGTCGCGATCCGCGAGCATGCCGACGCCAGCGCCGAGGAGCGCAAGGTCACGCTATGCAACGCCGGCGTCATGGCGTTCGACGGGCGCCGCGCGCTCGAGATCCTCGACAGGATCGGGAATGCGAATAACACCAAGGGCGAGTATTATCTCGTCGATGCCGTCACCATCGTCAGGGACATGGGATTGGAGGCCGTCGTGATTGAAACCAGCGAAGACGAAGTGCGCGGCATCAACACCAAGGCGCAGCTCGCGGAGGCGGAGGCCGTGATGCAGGCGCGGTTGCGCAAGGCGGCCCTCGAGGCGGGCGTCACGCTCATTGCGCCCGAGACGATCTTTCTTGCCGCCGACACCAAATTCGGCCGCGACGTCACCATCGAGCCATTCGTGGTGATCGGCCCCGGCGTCAGCATCGACGATGGTGCTGTGATCCACTCGTTCTCGCATATCGTGGAGTCCACGATCGGCAAGAAGGCACAGATCGGACCCTATGCCCGGCTGCGGCCCGGCAACACGCTCGGCGAGAACACCAAGGTCGGCAATTTCGTGGAGATGAAAAAGACGACGCTGGAAGCCGGCGTCAAGGTCAATCACCTCTCCTATATCGGCGATGCGCATGTCGGCGCCGCCAGCAACATCGGCGCGGGCACCATCACCTGCAATTATGACGGTTTCGGCAAGCACAAGACGACGATCGGCGCCGGCGCCTTCATCGGCACCAATTCCTCGCTGGTGGCGCCGGTCAGGATCGGCAGCGGCGCTTACATCGGCTCGGGCTCGGTCATCACCAAGGACGTGCCTGACAACGCCATGGCAGTCGAGCGCAGCCCGCAGACCAATCGGGAAGGCGGGGCGACGCGCTACCGCGAACTGAAGACCGGCGGAAAGACCCAAAAGACCGGCGAGTGACGGGATGACAGGCCTATCGCGAGCAGATCATCCGATAGAACGGCATTCAACAACCGGTTGCATAGTTGCAGGACTGCTCGGATTCAACTAAGATTTCCTTCGCGCAATCGGAGGGCTTGGAAATGCTTGACCGTGCGGGAAACCGATTTGTCTGCGACACGTTTGATGACGCGGACGCATCAACCTCGAACCAATATCAGCAGGAAATTGCCGGCGATGGCGCCTGCACTGAATGCAATTGCCCACGCTTTATCTCGGGCGGGCACGACAATATATGTCAACTGACGACCTGCCATCATCTCTATAAAGCTCACCAGTAACGCCACGTCGTTAAACGCTGCGAGGCAACGAACCGGCGATCCGCCTTTCGTCGTAAGGGCGCGGGACGATTCCCATGAACAGAGAAGAAGCGGAAGCCGAGGCCATAAGGCTCGGGGCGCTCGAGCCACAAGGCGCTTTCGAAATCATGCAGGCTAACTGGATCGAGAATACCTCGACTGAGAAATGGCGCGACAAACCCAAGGCGCGACAGCGCCTCGCGCTATGGACTGAAGCCGTGCTCGCCGGGCGCAATCCGAAGCGCACTGTCGGCTAGGGTGGTGCGCGGCGCGAGACCGCTGACCTCGAGCGCGCGCTGCGGAGCGACGCGCTAGGCAACCTCGCCCCGATGTCCGGCGTATTCCCGAACTGGAAGCCGGTTCCGATAGCGGAACACCGTGTTCTCCCGGAATTCACAATGTCTGCGGAAGTCCGTAAAACTACGCATGCCGGGCTGCATTTCATTTCCGAACAAATTTTCACCGGCACATCCGCGGATCAGCGCTTCTCGAGCAACGCCACGCGGAAGCAGCTTGTCCGCTAATTTATCCTATTCGATCACCTCGTCGGCGCGGGCGAGCATCGTCGGCGGCACGGTGAGGCCGAGCGCCTTCGCCGTCCTTAGGTTGACGATCATCTGATACCTGGTCGGTGCCTGTACCGGCATATCAGCCGGCTTCTCGCCTTTGAGGACGCGATCGACGTAACCCGCCGCGCGCCGGAACTGGTCAATCCAATCACTCCCATAGGAGATCAGGCCACCGTCGGCGACAAATTGGCTTTGGAAGTAGACCGCCGGCAGTTTGTACCTGGCCGCAAGCGTGATGATCAGATGGCGATGAACCAGTGACAACGCGCTCGCCGTCACGATCAGGCCACCATTTGGAAGACGGGCGAACTCCGCGACAGCGCGTTCGATCTCGGTGCCATCGCGCACGCTTATGGAGTCACTTCCACGCCGACTGACGGCGCTACCGCCTGGAGGACAGCAAACTGGCCGATCCCCGGGGCGATGCCAGGATCCCACAGCACGGCCGCGCGGGTCACGCCCGGCGCGATTTCCTTGAGCAGTTCGGGCCACTTCGCACTCAAAGTGTATTCGAACTGCATGAACCCGGTCGCGTTGCCCCCCGGCCGCGCCAGACTGTTGACGAAACCGGAGCCGACGGGGTCGGGGACAACAGCGAATACGATCGGCACGGTGCGCGTTACCTGAAGCAACACCCCCAGCGACGTCCCGCCGGCGGCGAAGATGACTTCCGGCGCCAGTTCCACCAATTCCAATGCGTATTTGCGGTGGTCGCCGGCACTGCCTGCGGCCCAGCGATACTCGATCTGCAAGTTACGGCCGACGGTCCAGCCCAGTTGTTGCAATCCTTGCAGGAATGCGGCTGTTCGGGCCTGTCCTTCCGGATCATCGACCGCCACGCCCGCCAGGACGCCAATGCGCCGATCACTCCGGCGTGCTGCGCTATTGCCGCTGACGGCCACATCGCCGTTGCAGCACCGCCGACGAGCGTGATGAACGTGCGTCGGTGCATCACGGTCCCTTTGGCTCCCAGAAGTCGGGTTTGTCCGGTTCAAGCTATCACACGGGAGGGCCGCCCGTAGGCCACCTTTGAACAACCTCCGCCGCGGGTATTTCCCACGAGAGCAAACATGAGAGGCCAGGCGCTTCACGTCCGCTTTGTGCCACGAGCGGGCTCGTGCGGTGCAGCAGAATGAACTGCTACTCAATGACCTCGTCCGCGAGACCCGCGTAAGGAAGATCGAGCCCGAGAGCCTTGGCGGTCTTGAGGTTGACAGTTAATTCAAACTTCATTGGCTGTATGACCGGCAATTCGGAAGGCTTTTCGCCCTTGAGAATCCGACCTACGTAGATGCCTGCCTGACGCCAGGCGTCCAATCGGCTCGCGCCGTAACTAATCAAGCCTCCCGCGATGGCGAACTCGCGCACCAATCCGACTGCCGGAATCGCGTGACGGACTGTGAGCGCCGCAAGCTGCGCACTCTTGGTGTTGAATAGGACGTCTTGGCCGATAATCAGACCGCCAACCCGCAGCTCTTGCAACTTGACAAAGGCAGCATCAAATTCGCTTTCGGCGCTGGCATTCAAGACCTGTAGCTGCAGGCCGAGCCTGAGCGCCGCTGCCTGCGTATTCTTGGTCTGGCTCTCCGCATTGGGGTTGGTCGGATTAACAAGCAGACCCATGACAGTGGCCGAAGGGGCCGCCCCGCGGAGCAGGTCCAGCAGCTTCGGTCCCACCTCCACGCTTAGCAGCGTTACGCCAGTCACATTCCCCCCCGGGCGGTTCAGACTAGCGACAAATCCCATCTGCACGGGATCGGAAATACTGGTGAAGACGATGGGAACAGTTGTAGTGGCCGCCTTCGCTGCTCTTGCGGCAGGCGTTGTCGTCGCTGCGATCACGGCGACCTTTTGGCGGACGAGATCAGCTGCCATTGATGGCAGCCGTTCGTACTGATTGTCCGCCCAGCGGTATTCGATCCTGACGTTCTTGCCGTCTTCGTAACCGGTTTCAGCCAACCCAGTGAGAAGCGCCGCCGCGATCTGCTCATCACCTTTTGAAGAACCGGCAGCAAGATATCCAATGACCGGCATCGCCGCCTGGGACTGCGCGGCAAGCGGCCAGACAGCCGCCCCGCCACCGGCCAAAACAATGAAATCACGCCGTCTCATCGTCTCCCCCGGAGAGCTCAGGACAAGGGCATCGTATCGTGCCAAACGGCGAAATTGAAAGGGCCCATCGGCCGTGCTGGAGCAGTCAATGTCCGCTTCGCGAGGATGTTATTTGTTGGCTGGATCACAGTTTCAAAGGCCCAACTCATGGCATGATCCACCTCGCGGCGACCTCGATCAGGTATCGCCGTTCCTCCCGAACTTCACCCCGTCGAGGCCGGCGGGGTGTTTTTCGAGATCAGTCTCGGCCTCCGCCGCGCACTGGCTGCCCGCTGTCGCCCTGAGGAAGCGTGGCGATGGGCCACATTGTTGACCGCGTCGTTGTGCCTCACAGCAGATGCTGGAAATGACCGCGGCCAGCCCTGAAACATGGAGAGCCGGCAATGACTGCCTACGTGATAGGGCTGAACCGGGGCGTGCATGATCGACAGAAACTGGAAGCGTTTTGGAAGGCAGCCGCCCCGACATTTGCGGGTTTTGGTGCCAAGCGGCTCGCCATCTACACACCTCTCACCCCGCTGGAGTTGATGGGGCCGCTGGAGGCAGCTTTCGTGTACGAGTTTCCCGACGTGGCCACAGCCAAGCGTTGGTACGAAAGCCCGGCATATCAGCAGGCAAAGCAGCCCGTCAGGGACGGCGGCGTAGCGGATCTTGAGTTGTTCATTCTTGATAGCGGCTATGTTCCTGCTGGCGAACGCCTGCCGCACATCAAGTAACGGAGAGCTCTGGCTGGTTCTGGAGCGCGATCAGGGAGCGTAATCCCGATGGACCGGCGTCGCGCCAGCCTTCCTCTGAAAATCCTTTACGCCATCGTGGCGGCCATGTTGTTGTGGGCTATGATCGGATCAGTCATCGCCGCCGATCTCGTCGGCCTTTTCATGATGACGCCCTGAAGATTGTCATGCGGGTGATCGAGCCACATGGTTCAACGAGATGAAGTCGCAGAGGCGGCCGCGAAAAAATCCTGGCAAGTTCGCCGCCGGATCAAGCGGCTTTTCCTGGGGTGGTTTATCCTTTCTCTGTTCTTTGCCGAAGCAGGTGCGAGCTGGTTCGGCATCTTCATCGCACGGCATGCTCCGATGTCGATGGCCGAGGCAAAGCTGATCGGAGAACGAACCGCAATGGGCGTCCTCCTGATTTCCTTTGTCATCATGATTGTTGCGGTAGTCCTTCAGTTCAAGGCTCGGCAAAGACTGCGGCGACTTGAACGGGCGCGCTTGCAACGAGCGGGACCGGCCGCGGCCGCGTAGCCCTGTCGGGAGGGAGCAGATGATGGCGGGCGTCACGTCGTCGGCCGGATGATCCGCGCAGTCGCCAAACGAAACGAGGCCGGAAAGCGCAACGCAGCTCGAAGAAAGCACCAGGGTTATTTGGCTAGAGACAAACTAATTCTCGTGACGATGGCGTCCCACTGGCGGTCTTCCGCTGCCGGGTAATTCATGAGGATGCAGTTCATAAAACCACGGGCGCGGTTGCAGCGGTTGTACCAGGTTCGCCCGTTGCGAATGCTCGAAACTGCAAAGAAGTTTTGAGTAACCCGTTTATACTGGATGTCCGAGGGCGGTTGCATTTTGGCGAGGAAGGCCGCGGGAGAATCGTTCTCGGGATTGGGAACAGACTTGACCGTCAGGTCTGCCCGATGATCCCTCGTGAAAAAAGTGCGACCTTCGGTTCCTTCAGGCGGCCCTCCATCCTCCGTGAAAATCGAAACAGGAAGCTCAACACTTAGCCCGGTGCTGGGAACGGCGAATTTTTGCCATTCCGAGCCCCCCAAGGCGCTCGTCGCTGTGACGACAGTCAGCAAGATAGCAGTGAGAAACTGGTTGCGCATCGGTTAGTGCATCCTTCTCTGCTCATCTAGAGACCGACGACCTTTTCTCCTTAACTTGGGGCCACGACCTCTGTTCCAAAGCACTGGCCTCGGTTGCATCTGACGAGAGAACGAGATGATCGCTTATGCGCCACCGATGTCGGGCCGGCGGACTCACTGACGTCAGGACGGGACGATCCGCAGCAACAATGGCAACCGTTGCGTCAGGCCTTCGTGCTTGGCGGGCGGTGATGCCAAGCCAATGGCGGTCGTCAGCAGGACGACGCTACTACAAATAACGACAAGGAAAATGCGTTCCATGCGGGTTCAATGAACAGATCGGGTGTCCGTTCCATGGAAAGTGACCCGCCTCCAGCGGCTGCGGGCCGACAGGTTGTGATGTCGTCACCATGGCAGCGACGTTCCAAGTCCAAGGGCAGGGCGGTAACTATCCGTCATCCGACCAGGTCTGGTCTCCGCACTTGCATTTCAAGAGCCTCACGGACTTGCCGTTGCGCGAGTCGAGGAACGTACGAAATTCAGCGGGCATCGCGCCGCATCGATTACATGGCGGTAATGCTGGAACTGCCGGAACGGCTGCTTCGCTGTCTTCCCGATCACTCACGTCTCGCTCCTCCAAGAGCAGCCATGACAGTTAGTCTCCGGAAACCGCCAATCGCAATGCGAGCTGGTCGTCACGATGTCGCGATCAGCCTTTGCTTCTGCGTCAAAATAAACCCCTTGGCGCGGGTTGCGATGGCGCTGCGGCCCGCGCTTAACGATTTCTGAATCGCGATAATTCGCCTTTGCTCTTTAGCGAAATTTTATGGGAGTCACCCTTAGGTAGCAGGCGATTTGAGTGTCAGGAGTGATCACGATGTCGTTCGGCAAGCGTCAAACCGGTGCCGCTGCACAAGCTTTCAATGTCGACATGACGGCCGCACAAAGCCAGACCGCGCCCGAGACCACCGCCCATCCGTTTCGCTCGTTCCTGGGGCTCCTTGCGTGTTGCGCAGGGCTCTACTGGCTGTTGGTAAGCTATGGACCTGACATCCTGCGCGATCATCGCCTGGCCGGGACCTGGCAGCCGGCATATGACTTGCGGCCCGTCGATGGAAAGTGCGAGCGAACGAACTTCGTCCTCACCACCTGCAGCGCCAAAATCCAATCGGTGGCCAGGCCTGATCAAGCGCCGATCACCGTTAGTTTCTTGATGCTGTTTTCGGGAGGTGGCGGGGAGGCACTCGTTCCGGTGCGCTCAACGAAGGACCGCACGGCGGTCTCGATCTTCTACGCAGCCGAAACAAAGCTTTGGAATCGCACGCTGTCGTTTGTTTCCCTGACTGGCCTGATTGCTTTTTTTGGTCTCGTTGCGCTGCTCCTTTTTTGGAGTGCGGTCAATTCGTTCAACTCGGGACGTTCATAGACCGTGTCAGCGTTCAAAATTCTTGGCTGGATCTGCGGCATCCTGCTCTTCTGGGGCTATTTCCAGTTGCCCTCCGGCTCCGGCGATGTGGCAGCTCGACAGACCCTGTCCATCAGCGAAGAGCCGGACCGCATCGAGCTTGGCTGGTCCGGGCCGGTGCAGGAGCCGATGAGCGAGCGTGTCGCCGCTGCCCTCGATCGTTACAGGACTGATCAACGCCGGCTCGTCCTCATCCTCAACTCGCCGGGCGGTTCGATCGAACACGGTCGCAAGGTCGTCGCCGAGATCCATGCGCGTGATCGCGCGATCGAGACGCTCGTCCAAAAGGCCGGCGTCTGCGCCTCGATGTGCGTTCCGATTTTTCTCGCCGGCACGAAGCGCATGGCCGATCCCGAAGCTTACTTCATGTTTCACCAGGCCAGCTTGAACAGTGGCGCCAGCAAGAACATGAAGCGACAGGAGTTCAGCGACTCCGAGAAAGCCCTCTTCTCGCAAGCCGTCAAAATAGTCGAGGCACAAGTCACTGACGAGTTCTTCCGCAGCGACATCGGCATCCGCGGCGTCAACGTGGCCTGGCTTGCCGGGATGCGCAAGAAAATCTCCGGCCGCGATGTCTGGATGAGCGGCCAACAGCTCGTCGATGAGGGCTCCGGCATCGTTGATGGTCTCATTCGCACATCTGCGCGTTAGTGGCCGGTGAGTGCTACTCGCTCCCGTTCGGTCTGCCGCTCCTTGAGCTCGCGCAACCACGCCCAGAAAAAAAGCCCCGCCACCTGAAAATGGCGGGGCCCAGCCGAAGTTAGTCCGCAGGTCTTCACCGCGGATGATTAAAAGCTAATGCCTCAAAGTTAAAGCTGTGTTCTGTACACTTTTGTACCGAGCGAGCGCAAAAAAGGCCGCTGAGTGATGTCAGCGGCCCCTGGCAAATCAAATTTTCAGGTGATCAAATTCCCTCGCCCGCGCCCGATCTAGCCGATGTGAGGCACCAAGTGGATTCCGGAAGATTACGGTGCTGACAAAAAACGCCGCTCACCGGGGAGAGCACCTATAAGCCGTGTGAAGCGCGACGGTCGATGGGTGATCGCCCACCACCATTCGTCGCCTTTGTCGGCTACGCCACAATAACCATCGGGGTACCGATCACCCCGCAGCGGACGCTATTTAGGTTCCGATGGCCTGGGGTCGGGATCCTTGTTCAGAAGCGCATACGCAAGCAGGGGAGACAGAAACAAAGAGGCCAGAAACCATTTGCCAGCGCTTCTACCCCGCGTGGTGGCGTAATAGGCAAGGCCGGCCGACACCGCTACCCAGATGGCAATTACGACATAGATGCTCGGATTATCCATCTCGACACGTCCTCGGTTTAACCTTGGCCGCCTCAGCGCTGCCGTGGATATCTACGCGCTAAAGGAAGGAATGTTCCCCTAAGGAACTACAGGACTGCGCGTTTGAACGGTTGTGGCGAAGGAGACCTTGTCATGGATGACCGCTCCACCATGCAGTAACTAGCAGAAAAGTTGGTCGAACATCCCTGCCGATCCTGAGGAGGATCCGACCACAGCGCCGGACCTGATGCCACTTTGGAACGTGTTCGACCTCACCTCCGGCGGGCGTGGAACGAGCGGGTACCCCGGCATCACCTACGGACCGCTGTGTTGAAAAATTCCCCGACTGACTCGCGGTGGAATTGTCCTTCGAGGCGGCTCATTACTTTTTCGCGCCTGACGCCCTTACAGGCGCTGGGAATGCTGTGACGGTCAAGGAGGAACCAAGGGTCTTTGCAGGCATTGATCGCCGACGAATAGCTGGTGATGGATGGTCCCCTGGAAGATATTGAAGTCGGCAATTCGCGGATACATCGCTCATGAAGCCCTGACGCGAGGGGCCGCCATCGCCTTCTACGCCGTCACCTCGCTAGCGCCAGTCCTTCTTGTCGTCGTCGCGATTGCAGGATTGGTATTCGGCCAGGACCTTGTTCGCAGCAATCTCGTCGATCAGGTCTCGGGACTGATCGGAAAGGAAGGGGGCGAACTTATCAAGACTATGCTCAGCCGTGCTGCCGACAAGGAAAGCAGTATCTGGGCATCAATTCTGGGCGTGCTGACTGTAATTGTCACAGCTTCCGGCGTCTTCGGGGAGTTGCAGACGGCACTGAACCGAACCTGGGAAGTTGAGAACACTTCCGATCAACCCTGGTTTTCCATAATCCGTGCGCGGGCGGTCAGTCTCGGACTGGTCGCCGTGCTGGGCTTTCTCCTCATGATCTCGCTCGCCGCCAGTGCGGCGGTTTCGGCTCTTGGAAACTATCTTGGCGGCCAGAGCGGATTCACTGTCCTGCTTTCGGTTCTCAATACGGGATTATCGCTTGCACTCTTCACGATTCTGTTCGGTGCGATTTACAAGGTGTTGCCCGACACACCACTAAGCTGGCGGGAGGTCGCGGTGGGCGCGTTTCTCACCGCCGTTCTTTTTACCGTCGGCAAGTCCCTGATTGGCTGGTACCTCGGGACGACGGCCGCGGGCTCTGGCTACGGCGCTGCCGGGGCTTTGATCCTGATCCTGCTTTGGGGGTTCTATTCATCCCAGATCCTCTTGCTCGGTGCGGAAATCACGCGAGCAATTGCCCATGACGAAACTGGCGACGTTGAGCGAAAAAAAGCGGTGCGCGTTAGCAAGTAAGGTGCGTTGATTGCCCCAAGTGCTTGCATTTGCGAGCTCCTATCACGCGCCGTTTGGCCGTGAAGACTCATTGGCTGCAGCTCGTCGAAGCGCTCCAAGCGGAGCGAGGCCGATAAGCGAAAGCGCCGTGACTAGGCTGTCTTCTCGGTCGCCGTTGGTCGGAATATCCACTCGCGCCACACTATCAGCAAGGCGGCCATGATTACCGGACCCAGGAACAAGCCAATCAGACCAAAGGCAGCAAGGCCCCCGAAGATTCCGACAAAGGCGTAGAGAAACGGGAGTCGCGCCGCCCCACCTACCAGGGTCGGCCACACGAAGTGATCGCCGGCGAGCATAACGATCGCTCCCCAACAGAATACGCCTGCCGCCGCGATTCCGCTGCCACCGCCGGAGATCAGGACCATCGCCGCCACGGAGAATGCCAGCCAGGCGCCAAACGGAAGCATCGCGAACGCAGTGGTTAGAATCGTGAAAAACACGGCATTTGGCACCCCGGCGATGAGATAGCCCACACCAATCAATAATCCCTCACCGACTGCGACCAATACCGTGCCGTTCACCGTACCGCGGGTTGCACCAACCATCTTCTCGAACAGACCTTCTCCGGCCTCTCCGAAAAGGCGGTCGCAGGTCTCCAGGAAGCGGTTGGCCACCACGCGACCGTTGCGGAGCAAGACAAACAAAGTGAGAAGCGAAAATAGAAGCATGAACAGACGGTGAATCAGTTGTCCGCCAAAATTTCTAAAGAGATCAGTCGCGCTGTCCGCATTGATAGTCTGTAGCCAGGCGCTCGCAGCTTTGGGATCCGAAAGGTTCGCGCGCCACCAACTCTGCATACTTTCTGCTGCAACCGGCAGACGGGCAACCCATTCTGGCACATCAATCCCGATCTCTTTGGCTTGCTTTAGCCAGCCGACAATCACGTCGCCCTGTTGCGCAATCTGATAGGCGGCAAGTGCCATGGGAGTGAAGAGGATCAGTGCCACGATGACGGTGAAGATGAAGGCGGACAGGCTGGAAGAGCCTGAGGGAAAACGTGCCGCAAATTTGATATAGAGCGGCCACAGGGCAATAGCGAGAATCGTGGCCCATATCAGGGCTGGCAGAAAATCCGCAGCGGTCCACAATGCAAGTGCGACCAGCACCACGGCAAGCACGACCCGCGAGTTCATTCGCGCGCCCGCGCCCAAGGGGAGCGGTCTTCGTTCCGGGCTGCTTGACGTTCCTTCGCTCCGTTTGAGCGGTCGAACCTTTGAGCCGCCTGATTTTACGCGATCGGGCATGCTAGATCACACACGAGATGGGCTCGCTGCAGAGCCGAAATTGATTGGCCACTCTCTTGCCTCCCGTGCGCCCATTCCGCGCAATGCGCTTTCACTCGCACAGAGAACCGCAGTAGTGGCCTTCGGTTCCGTTCGGGAAAAAGTGGCATCTCCCTGCCGGTTGAGAGGGCGAGCAACGACCGTTGGCGCAGGCTGAGGCGGAGCCGAAGTTTCTAAGGAATTGCAAGGCCGTCCCGGCCGCCACCCGGGCGTCGGTTTCGCCCAATCAGAATTTATTCTTGACAATTTGGTAAATCAGAATTATCCTGCAGCCAGCTCGTGCCCTCGAAAGGGGACGCTACGCGATCGTCACGGAACGTTGGCGCGGGTTGCGATGGACGCTGTGGCGTCAGGCGTGAATAAGCGCCGGACGAGACGCTAGCAGCGTACGGCGAAGTCGTGTGGTCCTGGCGCCGCGACCGTGGCGTCTATCCGCCCCGCCTGTGTGGGGTCGGCAACGGTGACAAAAAACGCCGCTCACCGGGGAGAGCTCGAAGTAAGCCGTAAACCCATTGCGCGGGGAAAGCCGGAATGTCTCGGCTGTACCTGTCTAATCCGTGTGCGTCTTTTCTATCATTTGCACACGGCGCTGCGGGTGCGGCAAGCGCCCGGCTTTCCCTGCGCCCTCTCTTCAGGAGAGGGACACGAAAATCGCAAAACCCGGGCGAAAACCATGCCGCGGGAACGCGGACCCTTGTTTTTCTCTCGAGATTAAGCTTTCGACTTAACCCTGTCTCAATACGCAACAAATATTGAGTTCCTTGAGCGCGCCGATCTTCGTTAAGACAGGCGTGCGCTCATCGATTCAAGCTTTCGACGATTTGGGGATATTGGTCCGCATGTGCGGCATTGTTGGCATTTTGGGACGCGCTCCGGTCGCGGAGCTGTTGGTGGATTCGCTCAAACGCCTGGAATATCGCGGCTACGATTCCGCCGGCGTCGCGACGCTCGAGGGCAACAAGCTCGATCGGCGTCGCGCCGCGGGCAAGCTGAAGAACCTCGAGGCGCGCCTCAGCGCAAAACCGCTCCCGGGCCACATCGGTATCGGCCATACCCGCTGGGCCACCCACGGCAAGCCGACCGAAAACAACGCCCATCCGCATTCAACCGAGCGCGTCGCCGTGGTCCACAACGGCATCATCGAGAATTTCCGCGAGTTGCGCGAGGCGCTGGAGAAGAAGGGCACGGTCTTCAAGACCGAGACCGACACCGAGATCGTGCTGCACCTTGTCGACCACATGCTGAACAACGGCGTCAAGCCGGTCGAGGCGGTGCGGGCGACGCTGTCGCAATTGCGCGGCGCGTTCGCGCTCGGCTTCATCTTCGCCGGCGAAGACGATCTGATGATCGGCGCCCGCAACGGCCCGCCGCTCGCGATCGGCTATGGCGAAGGCGAGATGTATCTCGGCTCCGACGCCATTGCGCTCGGCCCGCTCACCGACACCATCGCCTATCTCGAGGATGGCGACTGGGTGGTGCTGACCCGCAAGGGCGCGACGATCTATGACAAGACCGACGCCATCGTGCAGCGCGAGGCGATCAAGCATTCGGCCGCGACCGCGCTGGTCGACAAGGCCAATTACCGCCACTTCATGGCCAAGGAAATCCACGAGCAGCCGGAAGTGGTCGGCCACACGCTGGCACGCTACGTCGACATGGCGACCGAGCGCGTGACCATGCCGGTCAAGCTGCCGTTCGACTTCAACGATATTCAGCGCATCTCGATCGTCGCCTGCGGCACCGCGAGCTATGCCGGGTTTGTCGCCAAATACTGGCTGGAGCGCTTTGCGCGCGTTGCGGTCGAGGTCGATGTGGCCTCCGAATTCCGCTACCGCGAGGCGCCGCTGCGCAAGGGCGATCTTGCGATCTTCGTTTCGCAGTCGGGTGAGACCGCCGATACCCTGGCCGCGCTGCGCTACGCCAAGGAACAGGGCGTGCACACGCTTGCCGTCGTCAACGTGCCGAGCTCGACGATCGCGCGCGAGGCCGAGACGGTGCTGCCGACCCTTGCCGGCCCGGAGATCGGCGTTGCCTCGACCAAGGCCTTCACGTGCCAGCTCATGGTGCTGGCCTCGCTCTCCATTGCCGCCGGCAAGGCGCGCGGACATCTGTCGGACGAGGACGAGACCAAGCTCGTACATGGCCTCGTAGAAATGCCACGGCTGATGTCGGCGGCGCTGACCTCGGAAGTGCAGATCGAGAAGCTGGCGCGCGAGATCGCCAAGTCAAAGGACGTGCTCTATCTCGGCCGCGGCACCAGCTATCCGCTGGCGCTGGAGGGCGCGCTGAAGCTCAAGGAAATCTCCTATATCCACGCCGAGGGATATGCCGCCGGTGAGCTGAAGCATGGACCGATCGCGCTGATCGACGAGAACATGCCGGTGGTGGTGATCGCGCCGTACGACAAGGTGTTCGAGAAGACGGTCTCCAATATGCAGGAAGTCGCCGCGCGCGGCGGCAAGATCATCCTGATGACGGACGCCAAGGGCGCCGCGGAGGCAACCATCGAGTCGCTTGTCACAATCGTGCTGCCCGACATGGGGGCCGCCTTCACCCCCATGGTCTATGCCGTTCCGGTGCAGCTGCTCGCCTACCATACCGCCGTCATTATGGGCACCGACGTCGACCAGCCCCGAAATCTCGCCAAATCCGTCACGGTCGAGTAGGGCGTCATGCTGCCCCTTCAAAAACCTGTTAGGATGGCTTAGCTGGTGTTGTGAGAGGGCCGTTCGGCCTGCCTGGAACCACATGAACCGCGAAGAATTGCCGTCGACCGTCACCCCCGCTGCGTCGCAGCCGGAAGAGGTTCAGCGCGGGCTTATGGCCCGCTTCCGCAACTATTTCCTGACCGGCCTGATTGTCGCAGGTCCGATCGCAATCACCCTGTACCTGACCTGGTGGTTCGTGACCTGGGTGGATGGCCTGGTGCGGCCGTTCGTACCCGTTGCCTATCGGCCAGAGACCTACCTGCCATTCCCCCTGCCGGGCACCGGCCTGATCATCGCGATTTTCGCCCTGACCATGCTTGGCTTCCTCACCGCGAACCTGGTCGGCCGCAAGCTGGTCGATTTCGGCGAGCGGCTGGTCGGCCGCATGCCCGTCGTGCGCGCGATCTATCGCAGCCTCAAGCAGGTGTTCGAGACGCTGTTCTCCGGTCAGGGCTCGAGCTTCCGCCGCGTCGGTCTCGTCGAATTTCCCTCGCCGGGCATGTGGTCGATTGTCCTGATCTCGCAGCCGCCAAGCGTCGATGTGTCGAACCATCTACCCGGGGATGAAGAGCACATCTCGGTATTCCTGCCGTGCTCGCCTAACCCGACCACCGGATTTTTCTTCTATGTGCCGAAGAGCAAGGTGATCGAAGTCGAAATGTCGACCGAGGACGCCGCCACCCTGATCATGTCGGCAGGCGTGGTGCAGCCGGGCTCCGATCCCCAGAAGAAGATCGCAGCCCTTGCCGGCCTGGCGAATGCCGCGCGGGTCGCCAATGGCGCCTCGCTGCAACCGCAGCCGGCGAAGGTGGATTGACCTATCCCGCGCCGATCAGCGGCACGGCCTCGTCGCGCTCGAACAGATAGAGCAGGCAGCGCAAGGCCTCGCCGCGTTCGCCGGTGAGCTTTGGATTCTCCTTCATGATCCGCAAGGCTTCATCGCGTGCCTGCGTGATCAGCTGGCCGTGCACCTCGGAACGCGCGACACGGTAGCCGGGCAGGCCGCTCTGGCGGATGCCGAGCACGTCGCCTTCGCCGCGCAGTTTCAGGTCCTCCTCCGCGATCCGGAAGCCGTCGGTGGTCTCGCGGATCACCTGCAGACGTGCCTTCGACATCTCGCCGAGCGGCTCCTTGTAGAGCAAGAGGCACGTCGAGGCCTCCGAGCCGCGGCCGATGCGGCCGCGCAATTGATGCAGTTGCGCGAGGCCGAACCGCTCGGCGTTCTCGATCACCATGATGCTTGCGGCCGGCACGTCGACGCCGACCTCGACCACCGTGGTCGCGACCAGAAGCCCGATCTCGCCGGAGGCGAATTGCGCCATCACGCGATCCTTCTCGGTGCCCTTCATCTGGCCGTGGACGAGCCCGACGGCATCGCCAAACCGCTTCTGCAGGCTCTCGAAACGCTGTGTCGCGTTGGTGAGATGTTCGATCCCCTCGGCCTCGGACTCCTCGACCAGCGGGCAGATCCAGTAGGCCCGCTTGCCGGATTTCAGCGCGCGGCCGACGCCGTCAACGACTTCGTCGAGCCGGTTGAGCGGCACGGTGCGGGTATCGATCGGCTGGCGGCCTGCCGGCTTCTCGCGCAGCTCCGAGACATCCATGTCGCCGAAATAGGTCAGCACCAGCGTGCGCGGGATGGGCGTGGCGCTCAGCACCAGCACGTCGACGGCTTCACCCTTGGAGGTGAGCGCCAGCCGCTCGCGTACGCCGAAGCGATGTTGTTCGTCGACCACGGCAAGCGCCAGCGCCTTGAAGGCGACGTCATCCTGGATCAGCGCATGCGTGCCGACCAGAAGATCGATTTCGCCGGCTTCCAGCCGCGTCAGCATCTCGCGGCGCTCCTTGCCCTTTTCGCGGCCGGTGAGGATCGCAACACGCATCCCGGCGCGCTCGGCAAGCGGCGCAATCGTCTTGATGTGCTGGCGCGCCAGGATTTCAGTCGGCGCCATCAGCGCAGCCTGTTTGCCGACTTCGGTCACCGCCGCGGCCGCAAGCAGCGCCACCACGGTCTTGCCGGACCCGACGTCGCCCTGCAGCAGCCGCAACATGCGCACCGGCTGGCGCAAATCGTCGGTGATGGCCGCGACGGCCTGGCGCTGCGAGGCCGTGAGCGCGTAGGGCAGGGCATCGATGATCTTCTTGCGCAGATGGCCGTCGCCAGCGTTACGATCGCCGGCCGGACGGCGGAGCTGCGCACGGATCAGCGCCAGCGCCAACTGGCCGGCGAGCAGCTCGTCGAAAGCAAGGCGCGACCAGAAGGGACCGTCCGGGAGAATGTCGGTCAACTCCTTCGGCTCATGCACGCGATGCAGCGCCTCGGCGACGGGCGGGAAGTGGCAGCGGCGGATCACCTCGGGACTGATCCATTCCGGCAGGTGTGGAAGTTTCAATAGCGCCTGGCCGACCGCCCGGCGCAGCGAGCCCAGCGCAAGCCCTTCGGTCAGGGGGTAGACGGGATCGATCCCGGAGAGCTTTGCAAAACCTTCTTCATCGACGACACGATCGGGATGCACGATCTGTGGAACGCCGTCGTAGAATTGCAGCGTACCTGAAACATACCGCTTGGCGCCGACCGGCAGTAATTTCTCGACGTAGCCCGGCTTGGCGCGGAAGAACGTGAGCACCACGTCGCCGGTCTCATCGCTGGCGTAGACCAGATAGGGCGCGCGCGAATTGCGCGGCGGGGAGGGACGGTGGCGGTCGACCGTGACCTCGAGCGTCACCATGGTGCCGGCCGCAGCGTCGCGGATCTTCGGCTGTGCGCGACGGTCGATTACGCTGGCTGGCAGGTGCAACAGGAGATCGACCAGCCGCGGGGTCTCGGTGCGGTCGAGCAGATAGCGCAACAGCTTGTCCTGCTTCGGCCCGACGCCCGGAAGGCTCGTGACCGGCGCAAACAGCGGATTGAGCAGGGTGGGGCGCATCCATCTCTCGTCGTACACGATCCGTCATGCGCGGGCCCAACCCGCGCATGCAACTTTCAAAGAGGATGGATTGCCGGGTCAAGCCCGGCAATGACGATCCCCGGATAATTCGAGGCCGGAAAGGGCTGACATCGGCAATGTCAGCGTCTATATCAACCTCGCCCGGCACGTCCGGGCTTTTGGCGTTCAATTGAACTTGGCTTTGAAGGCTCGGAAATGACGGGTACGACAAGATCGAGCGGCGGACTGGACGACCGGCGCAAGCGGCTGTTGTTTCGCTGCTGGCATCGCGGCACGCGCGAGATGGACTTGATTCTCGGCCGCTTCGCTGACGCGGAGATTTCGCGGCTCACCGACGCCGACCTCGGCGAACTCGAGCGGCTGATCGAATTGCCCGATCCCGACCTCTATGCCGCACTGACCGGAGGTGCTGAGCCTGCACCGGAATATGCCGGCGCGCTGTTCGAGCGCATCAAGGCGTTTCGTGTCGTGGATAGCGACATATGAAGTCGCTAGCCAAATCGCCTGCCGCGCTGTTGACCCCCGGCCGCGCGCTCACCTTCGCGAATGTGGCCGAGGGCGCCGAAGGGCTCGTGATATCGGATCTGGCGCGTTCGGTTGCGGCACGGGCGAACCCACCGGCCGTCAGCCTCGCGGTGGTCTGCCGCGACGGTCCGCGGATGCAGCAGCTTGCGCGCGCGTTGGACTTCTTTGCGCCGGACCTGCCGGTCATGCAGTTCCCGGCCTGGGACTGCCAGCCCTATGACCGGGTTTCGCCGCATCAGGGCATTCTGGCGCAGCGGCTGACCACGCTCGCCAAACTGTCGCGGCTGACGGGCAGTGACAAGCCGCTGATCGTGCTGACGACGGTCAACGCCATCACGCAACGGGTACCGGCGCGCGAAATCGTCGCCGCGCAGGCGCTGTCGGTCGCCCCCGGCAATGTCGTGCCGATGGATTCCATTACCGCCTGGCTGGAGCACAACGGCTACAGCCGCTCATCCACCGTGCGCGAGCCCGGCGAATATGCCGTGCGCGGCGGCATCCTCGACCTGTTCCCGGCAGGTCTCGATCAGCCGGTGCGGTTCGACTTCTTCGGCGATTCCCTGGAATCGATCCGTACCTTCGATGCGGAGACCCAGCGCACGCTGGTCGAGATGCGCGGACTGGACCTGGTTCCGGTCTCCGAGTTCCAGCTTGTCACCGAAACCATCCGTCGCTTCCGGATGGGCTACGTCGCAGCCTTCGGTGCACCGGAGCGCGACGATCAACTCTACGAGGCGGTCACGGAGGGCCGCCGCCATCCCGGCATGGAGCACTGGCTGCCGTTGTTCCAGGAGCGGATGGACACGCTGTTCGACTATCTCGGCGATGCCACCATCGCGATCGAACCGCAGGCGGAGGATGCGGCGCGCGAGCGCTTCAAGCAGATCCTCGATTACTACGAGGCGCGGCGCGAGGCGATGGACCAGCCGGGCGGCGGGGCGATCTACAAGCCGCTGCCGCCGGACCGGCTGTACCTGACCGACGATGAATGGAAAAAGAATCTTGCCGACGGCGCGTTGGCACGGCTGACGCCGTTCGCGATCCCGGACGGTGCAAGCGATGTGATCGATGCCGGCGCGCGGCAGGGCCGCAACTTTACGCCGGAACGCGCGGATGGCTCCGTCAACGTGTTCGAATCCGTGGTGGCGCATGTCCATGCATTGCAGGCCCAGCGCAAGAAGGTCGTGATCGCCTTGTGGAGCGAGGGCTCGCGCGACCGCATGGCGAGCATGCTCGCCGATCACAAGCTCACCAATATCAGGAGCGTCAACACCTGGCGCATGGTGCAGGCAACACCACGCAACGAAACCATGCTCGCGGTAGTAGGCATGGAATCGGGCTTTGAGACCGACGATGTCGCGCTCATCAGCGAGCAGGATATTCTGGGCGACCGCCTGGTGCGGCCGCGCAAGGCCAGTCGCAAGCTCGACAACTTCATCTCCGAAGTCACGAGTCTTTCCTCGGGCGATATCGTCGTCCATGTCGAGCACGGCATCGGCCGTTTCGTGGGCTTGCAGACGCTCGATGTCGCAGGCGCCCCGCACGACTGCCTGGAGCTGCGTTATGCCGGCGAGACAAAGCTGTTCCTGCCGGTCGAGAATATCGAACTGTTGTCGCGGTTCGGCTCCGACCAGGCCAATGTCGAATTGGACCGGCTCGGCGGCAGCGGCTGGCAGGCGCGTAAAGCCAAGCTGAAGAACCGCATCCGCGAGATTGCGGGCGAACTCATCAAGATTGCGGCCGAACGCATGCTGCACGAGGCGCCGAAATTCCCGGTGCAGCAGCATGTTTATGACGAGTTCTGCGCCCGATTCCCTTACGAGGAGACCGAGGACCAACTCGGCGCCATCAATGCCACGCTGAAGGACCTCGAGCGTGGGCGGCCGATGGACCGGCTGATCTGCGGCGACGTCGGCTTCGGCAAGACCGAGGTGGCGCTGCGTGCAGCCTTCGCAACTGCGCTCGACGGCAAGCAGGTTGCCGTCGTGGTTCCGACCACGCTTCTGGCCCGCCAGCACAACAAGACCTTCACTGAGCGATTCCGCGGCTTCCCGGTCAATGTTGCGCAGGCCTCGCGACTGGTCCCGACCAAGGAGCTCAATGAGGTCAAGAAGGGGCTCGCCGAGGGCGGCATCGACATTGTGGTGGGCACCCACGCGCTGCTCGGCAAGGCGATCAAGTTCCGCGATCTCGGCCTGCTCATCGTCGACGAAGAGCAGCACTTTGGCGTCAGCCACAAGGAGCGACTCAAGCAGCTCCGCGCCGAGGTGCACGTGCTGACGCTCAGCGCGACGCCGATCCCGCGCACGCTGCAACTGGCGCTAACCGGCGTGCGCGAGCTCTCGATCATCGCCTCGCCGCCGGTCGATCGGCTCGCGGTGCGCACCTTCGTCGCCCCGCATGACGCGCTGATGATCCGAGAGGCGCTGCTGCGCGAACGTTATCGCGGCGGCCAGGCCTTCTACGTGGTGCCACGGATCGAGGATCTCGCCGGGGTGAGGGAGTTCCTCGACAAGAACGTGCCGGAGATGAAGGTCGGGGTTGCGCACGGACAGATGGGCCCAACCGTGATCGAGGACATCATGTCGGCGTTCTATGACGGCAAATACGACGTCCTGCTGTCGACCACGATCATCGAGTCCGGTCTCGACATTCCCAACGCCAACACGCTGATCGTGCACCGCGCCGACATGTTTGGTCTCGCGCAGCTCTACCAGTTGCGCGGTCGCGTGGGGCGCTCAAAGCTGCGCGCCTATGCGCTGTTCACCTTGCCTGCGCAGCAGAAGATCACGGCGCAAGCCGAGCGGCGGCTGAAGGTGCTGCAGTCGCTGGAAAACCTCGGCGCCGGGTTCCAACTCGCCTCGCACGACCTCGACATCCGCGGCGCCGGCAATCTGCTCGGCGAGGAGCAGTCCGGCCATATCAAGGAGGTCGGCTTCGAGTTGTATCAATCGATGCTGGAAGAGGCGATCATCAACCTCAAGGCAGGCGTCGCCGAACCCGCTGCCGACCGCTGGTCACCGCAGATCACCATCGGCATGCCGGTGTTGATTCCGGAGGACTATGTCAGTGACCTCTCGGTGCGGCTGTCGTTGTACCGGCGGCTCGCCGACCTCGAGACCGACGAGGAGATCGACAATTTCGCCGCCGAGATGCGTGACCGCTTCGGCGTGCTGCCGGACGAAGTCCGTTATCTGTTCAAGGTCGCAGCCATCAAGGCCTATTGCCGCCGCGCCAATGTCGAGAAGGTCGATGCCGGACCCAAGGGAGCCGTGATTACCTTCCGCGACAACAGCTTTGCCCAGCCCGACCGGCTGGTCGCCTTCATCCGTCAGCACGGGCAGGCCGCCAAGGTGCGACCCGACATGAAAGTCGTGTTCTTTCAGGACTGGGAGACGCCGGAGGAGCGGCTCTTGGGCACGACGGAAATATTGCGTCAGCTGGCAAATCTTGCAGAGAGCAAGAAGGCGGCATAACGCTTCGGATCAGGATCGGGCGATGTATGGCGCGACGTGATCGTCGAGCAGTTTCAGGAATTGCTCGGCAAGAACGCTGAGTTCTCCGATCGTCGGCTTGAGCACACCGACTTCGTAGTAGACCGACGGCGCGAATGGCCGAACGACGAGGGAGCCTGCGCTGCCCAGGCGCCTGAGGGTTTCGGACGCACTGAGCGCATCCACGAGGCAGATCCCCGCGCCATCGATGACAAGGTTGAGCGCGACGGCGAAGAATTCACATTCGATGGCGGGATGAAACGGTGTCTCAGTCGCCTCGAAGGCGCGCGAAACGGCCGCGTAGGTGGTGCGGCTCTGCGAGGTGACGATCAGATCGTGCCTTTCGAGGAGGGCGGGCGTGACGACCTCGTGGCCCGCCAACGGGTGCGTCGCAGGCATGACGCAGTCGAGCGACAACCTGTAACGGCGCAACACCACGTTGGTGCGGTCGAACGGCGGCTCCGCAACCCCGATGTCGAAAGCCCTTGCCGAGACCAGGCTGCGTACGTTTTCCGAGCTTCGGGTCAGGAGCCTGATTTGTGTTGACGTGCGTTCCCTCTGGAAGCGGCTGACGACACCGGGAAGCCAGGCAATACCCGGACTGGCGATGGTCAGGACGCCGCGCTGTCCGGCAGAAATGCCCGCGGCAGCGTCCTCGAGGTCAGCGAAGCCGGCGAGCGCACGGATCGCTTCGTTGTGCAGCAGATGCGCCTCCGGCGTCGGGACGATGTGCCGGCTCTCCCGTCGAAACAGCACGAAGCCGACGTCGGCCTCCAAGCGCTTCAGTGCCGCACTGACGGCCGGCTGCGACACGCCGAGCGCGCGGGCGGCATCGGTGGCCGAGCGATGCTGCATCACCGCATGAAAAATCTCGATGAGCCTTCGATCCATAACTTATATCTATACATGATTTTCGTGAGAAAGTTCGGAAAATGGGGCCAAGATGGCCAGTTTTTGCTCGTTATTTGGTCCGTTGCTATGAAACTCCAAAATATCGTTACCGGACTTTGACAGGATCATATTTTCCATTAAAGTTTGTTATGAATAGAAGCCGGGCAACCCAGAGGGCTTGCTGATGGACATAAGCAACGCATCGCGTTCAGGCGCCGGGCCAGTGCTGGCCGCCGAGGCCGTGGTCAAACGCTTTGGCCTCCACACGGTCCTGAACAATGTGGATCTTGCGCTCGGCCCCGGGCAGTCGACCTGCATCATCGGACCCAGCGGTTCGGGCAAAACGACCCTGCTGCGATGCATGGCCTTGCTGGAGCTGCCGTCCGATGGGCGCATCGTGATGGAAGGGACAACGGTATCGCAGGCCAGGCTGTCGCCGGATGTGCGCGGCGCTGCCCGGAAGGTGCGTCCTGAAATCGGAATGGTGTTTCAGCAATTCAACCTGTGGCCGCACATGACGGTGCTCGAAAACATCATCGAGGCGCCGATTCGCGTGCGGGGGCTCGGCCGGGACGAGGCGATCGCCATGGCCGAGCGCCTGCTGAAAAAAGTCGACATGGAAGCCAAACGCGATGCCTATCCCGCGCGGCTGTCCGGCGGACAGCAACAGCGCGTTGCGATCGCCCGGGCGCTGGCCATGCAGCCGAAGATCCTCTTGTTCGACGAGCCGACCTCGGCACTCGACCCCGAGCTCCGTCGCGAGGTGCTGCAGGTCATGCGCACGCTGGCACTCGAAGGCATGACGATGCTGGTGGTCACCCACGAAATGGGCTTTGCGCGTCGTGTGGCGAGCCAGGTCGTGTTCATGGACGAGGGGGTGATCGTCGAGCACGGCGCGCCCGCAGCTTTCTTCGACAATCCGACCACCGAACGCGCCAAGCGATTTCTGAATCAGTTCGACGAATGACCACTGCAAAAAAGGGATGAACGGCCATGCGAACCCTGCGTCCACTCCTCGTTGCTTGCGCGCTCTCTCTCTCGTTGCAGCCGGTTGCTGCCCAACAAACCCAGTCGCGGCTGTACGAGATCACCAAGAGCGGCGTGCTCAAGGTCTGTATCTGGCCTCTGTATTATTCGATTTCGTTCCGCAACCCCGATAACGGAAAGTTCGAGGGGATCGACATCGATCTCTCAAACGAGCTTGCGAAAGACATGGGCGTGAAGCTGGAATACGTAGAAACCACCTTCGGCACCTTTATCGCCGATCTGCAGGCCAACAAATGCGAACTCGGCATGTTCGGCGTTGGTGCAACGATGAAGCGTGCACAGGCCGTGGCTTTTTCCGATCCCTATCTCGCCAGCGGCGTTTACGCCGTCGTGCGGAAGGGCGGCCCGATCGCCTCCTGGGCCGATATCGACAAGCCGGGCGTCAATGTCGGCGTCACGCTTGGCAGCTACATCGAGCCCTTCCTCCGCTCCTACCTGAAGAATGCCAAGACCGTGGCTGTCGCGCCGCCTGCCACCACCCAGGCCGAACTGATGGCGCAACGCGTCGATGCCATGATGACCGACTATCCCGCCTCCATCAAAATGAATGTCCAGTTCGACTGGTCAACGACCGTGGCGCCGCCGGAAAACCTGTCTTTGACGCCGTACGCCTACGTCATGAACCAGGGAGACCAGATCTGGCTCAACTACGTGAACCTGTTTGTTCGTACCATCAAGCTTGATGGACGGCTCAAGGCCGCCGCCGAGAAGAACAAGCTCGGTCCAATCGTCGCACCATGAATCAAACCTACAGCTTCCGCTGGGACACTATCCCGAACAATCTGGGTTTCCTTGCCTCCGGCATGGAAATGACCCTGTTCATTTCGGCAGTGACGCTGGTGATCGCGACCGCGCTTGGGCTCGTCATCGCGCTCATGCAGATGTCCCGCTTCCGTATCGCGCGCTTCATCGCGTTGTCGGTGGGCGAGATCGTGCGCAATACGCCGATCCTGGTGCAGCTTCTCTGGGTCTACTATGTGCTGCCGATCGTCTTTAACTTGAGGATCGATGCGCTGACCGCATCGATCCTCGGCCTGTCGCTCTATTCCGCCGTTTTCATATCCGAGATCTTCAGGGCCGGCATCCAGACCGTCCCCGTCGGCCATCGCGAGGCGGCGCAGGTGCTCGGCTTGACGCCTGTTCAGAGTTTCGTTCGGATCGTCGGTCCGCAGGCCCTTCGCAGCGTGCTGCCGCCGCTCGCGGCGAACTTCGTGCAGCTCATCAAATACTCCTCCCTGGCGTCGGTCATATCGGTCGGCGAAATAACGCGGCGTGGGATGGAGCTTTCGTCGTCGACGTTCAGGCCACTGGAGATCTTCACCTTCATCGCGATCATTTACTTCGTGATCTGTTGGCCGCTCACCCACTCGATCCGCATCTGGGAAGCCCGCCTTGCACGACGTTGATCACGCGCGTCGCGCCATTTCAAAGGACCGGACCGGCCAAATCCTGGGCCTTGCTTTGCCGCTGATCGCAACCCCGTCGCCGAATCCGGAAGGCGACACCCGCGCCGTGGCGGCGCTGGCGGCCGATCTGCTCAGGACTCATGTCGCCGGCGTCGAGGTCGAGTTGCATCCGGGGGCGGCTGACATCGTCAATGTGGTCGCGCGGATCAGGGGCAGCGCGCCGGGCCGACGGGTCGTGTTCAACGGCCACCTCGACACCTATCCTACAGGGGAACGCGCGAGCTGGTCGGTCAGCCCCGAAGGCGAGATAGCGCAGGGCCGCCTGTACGGTCGCGGGGCAGCCGACATGAAGGGCGGCATCGCGGCATCGATGGCTGCCATGGCTGCGCTGGCTGAACAGCGCGCCCATTGGACAGGTGAAGTCGTCCTGACGCTCGCCGGCGACGAGGAAAGCATGGGCCCCTGCGGGACAAAATTTCTGCTCGACGAGGTCCCGCACGCAACCGGCGATGCCACGATCATCGGAGACGCCGGTTCACCGATGGTGCTTCGCTTCGGTGAGAAGGGATTTATCTGGCTCGAGATCACGGCGGAGGGCAGGGCGGCTCACGGCGCGCACGTCCATCTGGGTGTCAACGCGCTCGACCGCTTGCGGGAGGCGCTCGACAGAGTGAGCGCATTGCGAGGGTTTGCCGTCGCCACGCCGGCTGCGGTCCGTGACGCAATCGCCCGTGCCAAATCAATCTCCGAACCCATCTGCGGCGCAGGCGAGGCCGATGTCCTGTCCAGCGTCACCGTCAACGTCGGAATCGTGACAGGCGGGGTCTCGCCAAATCTAGTGCCGTCCAGTGCCCGCGCCGCCATCGACCTGCGCCTGCCCGTTGGCGTCGCCTCTGCCGACGTCCTTGCGATGTTGCAGCAACGGCTCGACCTGCCGGGGATCGCGTGGCGTGTGCTGCGCCGTTTTGAACCCAATCACACCGACCCCGGCGAAGAGATCGTCACACGCTGCGTGGCGGCGGCGGCGGAGATCATCGGCACCGCGCCAGCCATCAACATGCGCGTCGGCGGCTCCGATGCCCGCTGGTTCCGAATGGCCGGCATTCCGACGGTCGTCTATGGGCCGACACCTCACAACATGGGTGCCCCTGACGAATACGCCGATATTGCCGAACTGGCGACCGTGTCCCGCGTGCACGCGTTGACGGCCTTCGACATGCTGACCGAAAGAAAGAGAGCAGTGAATGAGTGATGCGGCAGGTTTTGTAGGCCCGGAAACCTTCATGGGGCTGCCGGCAGGATTGCCGCGGCCCGGCAGCCGGGCCGCCATTTTGGGCGTGCCGTTCGATTGCGGCACGCACCCGTTTCGCGTCGGCGCCCGACAGGGCCCGTTGGAAGTGCGGCGGGAGTCGAGACTCATTCGCCGTTATCATCCTTCGCTGGCCGATGTCGACGTACTGTCATTGCTGGGCGCGGTCGATGCCGGCGATGTGGCACTTGTGCCCGGCCGCATCGACGATGCCTTCGCCAAAATCGAGACCGCTGCCGGTCGCATTCTCGAAACGGGCGCGGTACCGGTCGGGATCGGCGGCGACGGCTCGGTGTCCCTTCCGCTCATGCGCGCGGCCGCCCGGCACCACAAGGATCTCGTGGCGCTCCACATCGACAGCCACACGGATGCTTACCCCTATACGCCCGACGACCGCTACAATGCGGCCACGCAGTTCACCAACGCGGCGCAGGAAGGCGTGGTGAATGCCGCGCGGTCCTGGCACATCGGCGTGCGCGGGTTCACGTACTGCCCGGGCGTGCTCGACCACACGCGGTCTCTCGGCTTCCGGGTCGTCACGATCGACGAGCTGATGCGACGCGGTTTCGCGCAAACTATTGCCGAGTTCAGTCAGGTCGTAGGTGGGCGACCGGTTTACCTGTGCTGGGATATGGATGTTTTCGATCCGTCGGTGGCGCCGGGCGTTTGCACGCCGGCTTGGGGAGGCCTGTCCGCCCGGGAGGGCATCGAGCTACTGCGCAGCCTATCCGGCTTGAACATCGTCGCGATGGATTTCAACACCGTCAGCCCGCCGCAGGATGTCCAGGGGATGGCCGCTCAGCTTTGCGCCCACATGATCATGGAAGCACTGGTGCTCCTTGCCTCAGGCATGGGACTGCTGCCGGAATGAGCCGGGTGCCGCCGGCCCGCCTTCACCCGCACGAGCGAAAGGTGGGCACGGCGCTCAAGCGCCATTGCCCACCCTCCATTTCAACGCAAACGACTTACTTCGGATACTTGAACTCGGGCGCGGCCTTCAGCGCTTCCTTGGTGGTGTTCATCGAGGCCAGCCATTTATCGTTCTTGGCGTCACGACGGATACTCACCGATGACGGCGACACCGCGACATAGTGCTCGCCCATGCCGAGGAAACCGCCGACCGAAAGGATCAGCGCATCGACCTGATTGCCTTTCATGGCAATGTCAGTGATCTCGCCGACCGTCTCATCCTTCTGGTTGGTGACGTTCAGGCCCTTCAGCTTGGAACTGAACATCTCGTCCTTCGAGACGGTCGAGAACTTTGCTTCGGCAGGCGCTGTGCCGGTGGTTTTGGCTTCCTGGGCGAGAGCCGGCGAGGCGAGGAGCGCCAGCGACGCGGCAATCAGTGCAATTTTCTTCATCTTGTCCTCCAGTGTAGTGATGATGCTGCACTACAATGCAAGGCGGGAACGCTTGTTCCCTCGAAACTCAGGACGCCGCGCGCTGCTTGTCCTCGTGAAGCAGCGCCAGCAGCGACGTTGCGGAATCGTTGGGCATGAGCGTCGCGACTGTCACGACGGGCTCGGCCCGCGTGTCGCGCTTGCCGTGGCTGGTGTGGCGCATCACGGCGGAGAGGCGGCGGGCGATCATGTGTGCATTGCGCAGATCCGTCTCGGCGAACACGACGATGACGGCGCCGTCTTCTTGCGCTGCGCCAAAATCGCTTTGCCGCATCAGGCGGCTGATGATCCGCGCGCCGTCGAACTGGGCGCGGGGATGCGAGGGATCGAAGGCAAAACGCGCGACCGACAGTCCGCCGCCGCGCGACTGGGCCTGGTACAGGGCGGTTGCGAAATCGCGATCGAAGGCGGCACGCGTCAAAAGTCCGGTACGGGCGTCGATCAGGCCGTTGGCGTCAATCGCGCGCAGCGTTCGGCTCAGATGCAGCTCGAAGGCGTGTTGACGGATCAACGGCAGGGCGGTCGCCGCCACATGCGAGGGGTCGCCGGCGTCGATTTCCAGGTTGGCGAGCTGGTGAGCGGGACCGACTGCCGATGTCACAATAACCGGCAGGTTGCGGAACCTGGCGTCCTCGGCCAGCACCGTCAGGAAGGCGTCGGCCACGCGCGGCGCAAACCCCTCTCCGAGCACGATGCCGTCTATATCGCGGGTGTTGAGGTGCTTTGCCGCCGCCTCGATGCTGAGTGCGCCGACGACGCCCGTGCACTCACCGAGCGCGACGGACAGCGCAGGATAGGCGCCGCCGCGCCCGATCAGCAGCACCGTCGCATCCCGCACGGGATCGATATCCGATATCGCCACACGCCGCGGGGGGTCGAGCCGGCGCAGCACCGTCGCGTGCAGGGAGCGCACGCGCAGTGACGAACTGAGCCGCGCCAACAGGCGGTCGGGATGTGCATCGCTGTGAGCAAAGGCGATCGCGCTTTCCGGTAGCGGGGTCTCGGCGCCCACGACAATCAGGGGCAAATACGGCTCGCGGTCGGCGACGCGCTTTGCCAGCGCCTCGAGCGTCGGCTGGTCGACGCCGGATGCTGCGGCGATGACTGCGCCGGGCCGCAATTGGTCGACGGCACGCGCGGCATTGGCCCAATCGGTGTTGACCACCGGGAAGAGCTTGGTCTCGTCCAGTGCCTCGGCAAAGGGCGGCCGCCCTGTGGCCGAGATGACGAGGATCGGGCCTTGCTGGGACATCGGGCTTTACTCGGATCGAACGCAACAGATGCGCGATCCTATGTTTGCCGGCTTAATGCGAGGTCAATGCGTCCCTCGGGAGTGGCTCAGGTCACCGGGGAGCGGTCGCGAAAAGCATCCACCATCAAGGGGTTAAGGCCGAGTTCCGAGAGCGCCTCGCGGGCGCGGCCATTGTCGGGGGCGCGACCAGCCAAACGGTGGCCGCTCATTCGGTCCGGGAGCGCCGTCAACAAGGCGCCCTGACCGAGGCGCTTGGCCCATTCCTGAAGGTCCTGTGCCAGGAAGCGGTAGCCGCCAACCGCCATGATGCCGGACGGCGGCGCGGTGATGTAGATCGTGCCGGTCGCACGGTCCAGCCGCGCGGAATAATCAGTATCGACATAATCGCGGGGCGGCGCCGACGACATCAGCGAGTCGGCCGGCGGGGCCGGGGGCGCGTAGGCAGCGACCGTCACCATCGGCCCGCGCAAGCCGAGCGTGCCGCGCGGCGTCAGCAGGATTTCACCCGATATGGAGGAGCCTGGCAGTTCACGTGGCGCGCCGTGTGGTCCGGGCTTGATGGCGGTTGGTGCGCCATCCCCGCCACGCCGCGCGCTGAACATGCCGGCCTCACCGAACAGGTAGACGTCGGTCAGGCTCGCGCTCCCCGTACTCCAGTTCGCGCTGGCGGCGACCTGTTCCGGCGCGCGCCAGAGCCCGATCACGTTGCGCAGGCCCGGCATCGTCGACGCCAGACCCATCTCATCGAGCCGCAATGCGAGCTGCGCGGGCGCAACCAATGTGTCGCAGTCGAGTTCGTTGATCTGCTGCTCCAGCACATCGTGGTCGAAGGGATGGTGCAGCACCAGCGTGCCGCCGGTCAAAAGCCACATCGCGAGCGACGAGGTAAGGCCCGCAAAGGAGCACGGCGTGAACGCGGACAAAATCCTCGCGCCCTGCGACACGTCGCTTTCGAGCGACAGCGCGAGCGCGCCGGCGATCACGCTGAGATGGGTGCGCGGCACGGCACGAAAGCCATCCGTCGTCACGTCGAAGGAAACCAGCGCCGCCTTGCGGCCATCCTGGATCACCGCGCGCGTGGTGGAGGAGGCGGCCGCAATGGCCCGGTCGAGCGAAGCCATGCCTTCCGGGAGGTCCTCGCCAAAGCCACAGACGTGGCGGATCGAAAAACATTCTGCGGCGGCGTTCATGGCGACGTCGGCATGGACAACGCCGTCGATCCGGCTGGTGGTCACGACTGCGCGCGCGCCGGTCCGGTTCAAGGCAACCGTAAGGTCGGCCTGGCGCCATAACAGAGGCAGGGCCGCGACCACGAGGCCGGCGCGGTGCGCCGCAAGCATGGTCAGCGCGAACTCGATCGTATTCGGCAATTGCACCGCAATCACCGAATTGGCCGGCAGGCCGGCTTCGATGAAGTGGGCGGCGAGCGCCGAGATCGCCTGGTCGGCTTGCACAAAGGTCAACCGCTTTGGCGGCTGGCCGGTGATGCGTTGCTTGTTGGGCGGATCTACGAGCGCCAACGCATCCGGTTGCCGCGCGAGGATGCGCCGGAACAGGACATCGAGGGTCGGCGATGCGTTGGGGTGGGTCACGGTGTCGGCTGCGTCACTCTGGTTGCGTAACTCTTGTTGAATCACTTGGGTTGTTGCGTCGCCTGGAACGATCCCGGCTTCTGCCACCACGTCTCCGGCAAATATCCCGACAACGCAACGGCTGCAGGCCGTTCTATCCGATTCCAGCGCGCGATCCATTGCTCGCCGACATTAAAGAGGGGGATACCGTAGAAGCCGGACATCAGGACGCGGTCGAGTGCCCGCACCGCCGAGATGAAGGCCGGCCGTTCCCGCGCCTCCAGGATTGCGGCGATCAGCGCATCGATCGCCGGGTCCTTGGCGCCCATGTAATTGCGGGTGCCGGGAATGTCGGCGGCTTCGCTGCCCCAGTAGAAGGACTGCTCGTTGCCGGGTGAGAGCGACTGGTCCCAGCGGTTCTGCAGCATGTCGAACTCGTAGCCGAGCCGGCGCTGGTCGAACTGCACGGGGTCGACCGCGCGCACCGTGGCCTCGATGCCGGCGCGCTTGAGGTCGCGTTGGTAGGCGAGCGCGATGCGTTCCTGGTCGCGCGTCGTCGCCAGGATTTCGAAGGTGAAGGGCGCTCTGGTCGCGCGGTTGCGCAGCACCGCGCCATCGAGCTCGTAGCCCGCCTCGGACAGCAGCGCTAGCGCACCGCGCAAGGTGGCCCGGTCACGGCCCGATCCATCGGTGACGGGCAGGCGATAGCTGCCGTCCAAAATATCCGGCGGCACAGTGGCATAGGGTTTGAGGAGATCGCGCTCGCGATCGTCGGCGGGGCGCTCCCAGGCGGACAGCTCGGAGCCGGCAAAGAAACTCGCGGTGCGCTGGTAGAGCCCGAAGAAGTAGTTCTTGTTGATCCACTCGAAGTCGAACAACAGCGTCAGCGCCTTGCGCACGCGGATGTCGGAAAACACCGGCCGGCGTGTGTTGAACACCAGGAACTCGGACGGCTGCGGCATGCCGGTCTTGATGGTGTCGCGGATCAATTCGCCGCTGAGCGCAGCAGGAAAATCATAGCCGTCGTGCCAGCGCAGCGGCTCGTGCTCGACGCGGAAATCGTAGAGGCCGCGCTTGAATGCTTCGAACTGCCCGTTGGCCTCACGGTAGAAGTCGAGCCTCAGCTCGTCGAAATTCCACAGGCCGCGATTGACCGGCAGATCGCGGCCCCAATAATCCGGGTTGCGCGTCATGGTCACGCTGGCGCCGGGCCGTACCGCGCTCACCCGATAGGGACCCGAGCCGATCGGTCCCGTCATCGTCGTGTCCTCAAACGTCGCGGGATCGACGGCATGGCGGGGCAACACCGGCATCAGGCCGAGGATCAGCGGCAGCTCGCGATCATTGGCGGAGGCGATATCGAAGCGCACGGTGAGCGGGTCGAGTGCCTCTGCCTTGGCGACCTTGGCGTAGTACTGGCGGTGATTGGGCCGGCCCTTGTCGCGCAGCAGCGCCCAGGAGAACAGCACGTCCTCGGCCATGACCGGCTTGCCGTCGGAGAACCGCGCGCGGGGATCGAGGCGGAACGTGACATAGGTCCTGTTGTCGTCGGTCTCGACGCTCTTGGCGATCAGGCCGTACAGCGTGAAAGCCTCGTCATTACCGCGCGCCATCAGGCTCTCGACGACAAATCCCCTGATCTGCTGCACGGCAAGGCCGCGAACGATGAACGGATTGAGGCTGTCGAAGGTGCCGGAAACGCCCCAGATCAGCCGTCCGCCCTTGGGTGCTGCCGGGTTGGCGTAGGGCATATGGTCGAAGCCGGCCGGCAGTTTCGGCTGGCCGTGCATGGCGATGGCATGGCTCTCAGCCGCCGTTGCCCGGCCGCCGACCGCGACGAAAGTCAGGATGGCAATGCCAAGGAGGGCAAGGCTGGATCGCCTGCGGTGAGCCTTTCCGGGACGCGAATTTGATTCGAGATTAATCACCGGCGAAGCTTTACCATAGGGCAGTGCATATCAGCCCGACCGCACCAAAGATGCTTGTCGGCATTGATCTTTTCGTTCGCCGCGGTATTGAAGGCGGGCAATTGATGGACGCGGCGGAACCGGTCACGTATCCGCCTCAATTGACTCGGAGACAGCCGCCCAAAACGGCTCAAGGTTTCGGTGTCCGTAGCGGTTCGGGCGCCCTGGTTCAGAAAGGGTTTTCCGCAATGAATTTCCGTATGTTGGCCGCCCCGGCCCGGCCGCGTGGCCGGGTTGTCGCCCTGTTGGCGGCGACCGCTTTGTCGGCCAGCTTGCTGGCCTCCCAGACGCTTGCCCAGGCGCCGGCCCCGGCTCCCGGAGCCCCGGCTGCTCCGCCTGCCGCCCCCAAAGCGGCGCCGAAAGCGCCGGCTGCGCCCAAGGCAGCCCCGAAGGCGCCTGCGGCTCAGCAAGCTCCCCCGGCGGCCGGGCAGCAGCCGGCTGCCCAGGCGCCCGCCGCCGGCCAGCCGCCGGAGCAGCAGGTTCAGCTGATCTATGCGCCCTGGACGAAGTTCTGCCTCAAGGGCCAGGAAGCCGGCGCCAAGCAGGTCTGCTTCACCGGCAAGGACGGCCGCATCGAGTCCGGTCAGCCCGTGATCGCGGCTGTGATCATCGAGCCGGAAGGCGAGCCGAAGAAGATCCTGCGCGTGACGCTGCCGCTCGGCATGCAACTCCAGCACGGCACCCGCATCATCGTCGACAGCAACCAGCCGCAGCAGTCCCCTTACGTGATCTGCTTCCAGAACGGCTGCATGTCCGACTATGAAGCGACGCCCGAAATGATCGCCAGCATGAAGAAGGGCCAGAACCTCGTCGTGCAGGCGATCAATTCCAACGGCGCCGCGCTGACCCTGCCGCTGCCGCTCGCCGGCGAATTCGCCAAGGCCTATGACGGTCCGCCGACCGACCCGAAGGCGTTTGAAGAGAACCAGAAGAAGTTGCAGGAAGAGCTGCAGAAGCGCGCTGAAGAACAGCGCAAGAAGCTCGAGAGCACCCAGCCGGGCGGCGCCGCGCCGGCCAACCCTGCCGCGAAATAGCACTGCAATGCAGTCGCGAAAAAGGCGCCCGATCGGGCGCCTTTTTTTGTGTGATGATTGATGGCAGCAGGGGCCGGCTAGTTCAGCGACGGGTTGCGCGGCCGATAGCCGCCCGACTTGTCCTTCACAAAAATCTCGGCGACCTGCGAATGGCGGATCGGCTCGCCGGAATCGTCCGGCAGCAGATTCTGCTCCGAGACGTAGGCGACATATTCGGTTTCGGAATTCTCGGCGAGCAGGTGATAGAACGGCTGATCCTTGTGCGGCCGCACCTCTTCAGGGATCGACAACCACCATTCCTCGGTGTTGTTGAACACGGGATCGATGTCAAAAATCACGCCCCGGAACGAGAACACCCGGTGGCGGACGATTTGCCCGATCTGAAACTTGGCGGTACGCGCTTTGATCATGTTCTTGTCGATAGACCATGATTGTGGCCGATGCTAGAGGCGGCCCTTCGAATTAACCTTTGCGTCCACTGCAGGAAGCTCCGCCAAATTTCGGAAAACATTCAGGAAAACGCACTTTCCCCATGATCGATATCCTCAACCTGGCGCTTCCCTATTTCGGGCTGATCTTCGTCGGTTATGCCTGCGGGCGCGCCAAGGGCCTGCCGGAAAGCGGCCTCGCCTGGATGAATTTCTTTCTGCTCTATGTGTCGCTGCCGGCCCTGTTGTTCGGGATCATGTCGCGGACGCCATTCGCCGAGCTGAACAACCCGCGTTTTCTGATTCTGACCACGCTCGGCACCACCAGCGCGTTTGTGGTGGCGCTGATCGTTGGCAAGCTGATGGGCGGCCTGACGCTGCGCGAGGCCACGATCGCCGGGCTTTCCGGCGCCTATGGCAACGTAGGCTACATGGGCCCGGGCCTTGCGCTGGCGGTTTTCGGTAGCAAGGCCGCGGCGCCGACTGCGTTGATTTTTTGCGCCGACAGTATTTTGCTGTTTACGATCGTGCCGCTCATCATCGAGATGACGGATCGTGAGCATCCATCGCTGATGCATGCGCTCGGTGTCGTAGCGCGGCAGATCGTGCTGAACCCGCTGATCATGGCGGCCTGCCTCGGCGCGCTCTGTGCAGCCCTGCACATCGAGTTTCCGGTCGCACTGAACAATACCTTGCAGTTCCTGCAGAACGCGGCCGCGCCGACGGCGCTGTTCGTGCTCGGCGTCACCGTGGCGTTACGCTCGTTCGAACGGGTGCCGTGGGAGGTGCCCGGCGTGATCACGGTAAAACTGCTGATCCACCCGCTGATCGTCTTCGCGTTGATGTCGGCGTTCGGTCCATTCCCGCAACCGTGGGCGGCGACCGCGCTGCTGATGGCGGCCTTGCCGCCGGCGCTCAACGTGTTCGTGATCGCGCGGCAGAACGACACCTGGATCGAACCGGCGTCCGTCGCGGTGCTGATCGGGACGTTTGCTTCCGTCGTCACGCTGACCAGCGTGATGTGGCTCATCCAGTCCGGACGGCTCGTCTTTCCCTAGCCAACCTTGCCTTCCCTAACCAACCCTGTGCCACGAGGGCGCGAGTCCTTCGCGCATCGCAAGCCGCCGCAGCGGGCCGAAGGCGTTGAGCGCATGCAGGCCTGCGGCGCGCGCCGTCTGCACGGCGAGAAAATCCGAGAGCAGGGAGCGGTTGGCAAGGTCAATTGCAAACGTGCGGCTCGCGACATCGCTGCGGCGTGCTGCAGCATAGCGGCCGAGCACTTGCGGCGCGCCGACATCTTCGCCGGCCGACAGCGCGTCACGGACGATACCGGCGAGATCGGCCGCATCGCGCAGCCCCATGTTGAGGCCTTGCGCACCAATCGGCGGCACGACGTGTGCGGATTCGCCGACCAGCGCGATGCGGTTTTTCGCGATCTGCGCGGGTCTTTCGATGGCGAGCGGAAATCTGTGTCGGCCGGGCTCGACCGTGGTGCGACCGAGAATGGAGTGCGACTGCCTCTCGACTTCAAGCGAAAGCTCCTCATCGCCAAGTGCGATCAGGCGCTCGGCTTCGTCGGGCGAGGCGACCCAGACCACGCTGCAGCGATCGCCGGGCAGCGGCACGAATACGCACGGACCATGCGGCGTATGAAACTCGGTGGAGATGTCCCGGTGTGGACGGGAATGGCCGATGTTGAATGTCAGCGCGGCCTGCTTCAGGTCGCGTCTGGTTACCGCGATGCCGGCCGCCTCCCGGCAAATCGATTGTCGACCGTCTGCGCCGACAACGAGGCGCGCATTCAGCACCTGACTGTTGCGCGCAGTGAGTGAAACAAGGGCCTCGTCCGGGGTAACGGTCAGCGCATCGTCATCAAAGCGGGCAAGCGCGGGCATCTCGGCCGCGCGCGCCTCCAGCGCTGCGATCAGCGAACGGTTATCAATGTTGTAACCGAACTGCTCGAGGCCGATTTCCTCGCAGGAAAATCGCACTTCCGGCGCGCGGATCAGACGGCCGGTGTCGTCGACCAGACGCATGACCTTCAGCGGCGCCGCCCGATCGACACAGCCGGCCCAGACCCCGAGGCGGTCGAGCAGGTCGACCGACGCCCCGAGCAGGGCCGTCGTGCGGTTATCCGCATAGGGCGAGCGGCGCGCGAGCAAGGCGGTCCTTGCTCCCGCATCCGAGAGCGCAATCGCAGCCGCAAGACCCGCAGGTCCGCCGCCGACCACGACCGCGTCGTAGGTGATGGAAGCGTCATTCATAAGAGAACAATTGTCGTTCCCGGCGCTATTTTCAAGCCTTCCAACGGCTCAAATGGTTCCATGGATTCGCGCGGCCGAACGCCGCAAGGGCCGGTGTGCAAACCACGCCGATTCCTGATAGCACTGCCCGACCCATGGACCAGGCCAGCCCACCCATTTCGTCACAATCCACGCCGCGGATGCGCGCGGCGGCGTTTTCCGTGCACATTTTCACCGCGCTCGGGGCGGGCGTCGCGCTGATCGCGATGCTGGAAGCCGTGCGCGAGCATTGGACCGGCATGTTCGCCTGGCTCGGCGTCGCGCTTATCATCGACGCTGTCGATGGCCCGATCGCACGGCGGCTCGATGTGGTGCGGCTGCAGCCGAACTGGTCCGGCGATATTCTCGATCTCGTGGTCGACTTCCTGACCTATGTGTTTGTGCCGGCCTATGCGATCACCGCGAGCGGGCTGTTGCTGCCGCTCGCAGCGCCGCTGCTGGGTATCGGCATCGTGGTCTCCAGCGCGCTCTATTTCGCGGATCGCCGCATGAAGGCTTCCGACAATCACTTCCGCGGCTTTCCGGCGCTGTGGAACGCGGTCGCCTTCTACCTGTTCCTGCTGCATCCGCCGCCGCTGCTGTCGTCGGTCGCGGTCGCCATTCTGATCGCATTGACTTTCATGCCGATCCACGTGGTGCATCCGTTTCGCGTCATCCGCCTGCGCTGGCTGACGCTGTGGCTGCTCGGCGCCTGGGCCGTGCTTGCCGTGATGACGCTTGTCTATGACTTCAACGTCGGGCCGTCCATCACCTTCGGCCTCTGCGCCATCGCCGCCTACATCATCGGCAGCGACGCCGTGATCCGTCTGATAAAGTCGTCCAAGGCATGATCGAGCTTCTGACCAGTGCGGAGGCGTGGGCGGCGCTGTTGACATTGACGGCGCTCGAGATCGTGCTCGGCATCGACAATGTCATCTTCCTCTCGGTGCTGGTCGCGCGGATTCCCGAACCGCAGGCGACCCGAGCCCGGCAGATCGGCCTGGCGTTGGCATTGGTGTTCCGCATCCTCCTGCTCGGCGTCCTGGTCTGGTTGATCGGACTGACCGAACCGATCCTCGCGGTAAAGGGCGTTGCGCTGTCATGGCGCGACATCATCCTGATCGCCGGCGGCATGTTCCTGATCGCGAAAGCGACCCACGAGATCCATGCCGAAGTCGAGGCCAATGACCCGGACGGCGAGGGCCGCTCGCCTGCCAACGCGTTCTTCTGGGTGATCGTCCAGATCATCATCATCGACATGGTGTTTTCGCTGGACTCCATCATCACCGCGATCGGCATGGCGCAGGATATCGAAATCATGGTCGCTGCCGTCGTGATCGCCTGCGTCATCATGTATGTCTCGTCGGGGCCGGTGGCGCGCTTCGTTGCGGAGCATCCGACGACCAAGATGCTGGCGCTGGCCTTCCTGGTGCTGATCGGCGTGGCGCTGGTCGCGGATGGATTCAAGTTCCACATTCCACGCGGCTATATCTACTTTGCGATCGTGTTTTCGGCGGCGGTCGAATTCTTCAATGTGCTCGCCAAGCGCAAGCGCAGGAAGGTCGCTAAATAGGCAGTCCCTGCCGTTGCCCTAACGGCTCGGTTGACAAGGCTGGCCCGATGGCTTTCGGTTGGCTGCCTGAGCCGCAAGGAGAAACTGCGATGACCAAGGCAGTCCGCGTCCACAAGGTCGGAGGTCCGGAAGTCCTGACCTACGAGAGCGTGGACATTCCGCCGCCGGGTGCCGGCGAGGTCCGCATCCGTCAGCACGCGGTAGGGCTCAACTTCATCGACACCTATTACCGCACCGGCCTCTACAAGGCGCCCGGCTTGCCGTTCATCGCCGGCAACGAGGCCGCCGGCGAAGTGACCGCGGTCGGCCCAGGCGTTACGAATTTTCATCCGGGCGACCGCGTGGCCTACTACTTCAATCTTGGCGGCTACGCATCCGAGCGCAACATTCCCTGGGACAAGCTGGTCAAGTTGCCCGACCACATCACCTACGAGCAGGGCGCCGTGCTCATGCTCAAGGGGCTGACGGTCTGGTACCTGCTGCACAAGACCTTCAAGGTCGAGCCCGGCCATCGGGTGCTGATCCATGCCGCAGCCGGCGGTATCGGATTGCTCGCCAGCCAATGGGCGAAGGCGCTCGGCGCCCATGTCATCGGCACCGTCGGCACCAAGGCCAAGGCCGATCTCGCGCTCGCCAATGGCTGCGACCACGTCATCCTCTACAACGAAGAGGATTTTGTCGCGCGCGTGAAGCAGATCAGCCGCAACGAATTGTGCGACGTGGTCTATGACGGCGTCGGCAAGACCACGTTCCCGGGTTCGCTGTCTTGCCTGAAGGTGCGCGGCTTGTTCGTCAGCTTCGGCAACGCCTCAGGCCCGGTGCCGCCGTTTGCACTCGCCGAACTCAACAATCACGGCTCGCTGTTTGCGACCCGTCCCAAGCTCAACGACTATATCGGCACCCGCAAGGAACTGCTCGAGGGCGCCGACACGTTGTTTGCGGCCGTCATCAACGGCAAGCTGCACGTGCCGATCAACCATGCCTACGCGCTGAAGGACGCCGCCAAGGCGCATATCGAGCTCGAGGGCAGGGCGACCACGGGCGCGGCGATCATGCGGCCGTAATCGTCTCGTCATTCCGGGGCTCGCGAAGCGAGAACCCGGAATCTCGAAGATTCCCCGGGGCGTAATTGCGCCCCTGAGGTCTGGTGCTTGCGCACCATCCCGGAATGACACCAACAGTTACGCCACCCGTCTCGCCACGCCGGCCTCGGTCAGGATCGCGTCCAGTCCCTCGATCATTTCCGAGATCTCCGCTCGTGAGACGTTGAGCGCCGGCATGAAGCGCAACGCATCCGGTTGCGGCGAGTTGAGCAACAGGCCGGATTGAAACGCCTGCGCCACGATCGAAGCACCGATCGGCAGTTTCAGGTCGAGTGCCAGCAACAGACCGCGGCCGCGAACATTGCCGAGCCCGTGCCGCGCCGAGAGTTTTTGCAATTCGCCCTCCAGGAATAGTCCGGCATCTGCCGCCGCTTTCAGGAATTCCGGCTCGCTGACATGCTCGAGCACGGCAAGGCCGGCCGCGCACATCAGCGGGTTGCCGTTGAAGGTGCCGCCCTGGTCGCCATGCTCGAAGCAGGAGGCCTGTTCGGTCGCCAGCAGCACGGCGAGCGGCACGCCGCCGCCGATGCCTTTGCCGAGCGTCATGATGTCGGGCTCAATGCCGGCATGCTCGTAGTGGAACAGCTTTCCGGTGCGGCCGACGCCGGTCTGAATCTCGTCGAAGATCAGCAGCAGGCCGTGCTCGTTGGTCAGCGCCCGCAACTCCTGGAGGAACTGGTCGGTCGCCGGCCACACGCCGGCTTCGCCCTGGATCGGTTCCAGCATGACGGCGACGGTCGACGGTGTGATCAGCGCCTTCACCGAATCGAGATCGTTCAGCTTGGCCTTGCGGAAGCCGGCGACCTTCGGCTCGAACAGCGGCTCGAACGCCTTCTTGCCCGAAGCCGACATGGTCGCCAGCGTCCGGCCGTGAAAGCCGCCTTCGAAGGTGATGATCTCGTGCGCGCCGTTCTTGCGCAGCGAGCCGTATTTGCGCGCGAGCTTGATCGCGCCTTCGTTGGCTTCCGCGCCGGAATTGGCAAAGAACACCTGATCGAAGCAGCTGTTCTCGACCAGCGCCTTGGCAAGCTTCAGGCTCGGCGCGTTGTAGAAGGCGGGGCTCGGCGTCAACAGCGCCGTCGCCTGCACGGCGAGCGCGTCGGCGATGACGTCGGGCGAATGGCCGAGGCAGTTGACCGCCCAGCCCTGCACGAAATCGAGATAGCGCTTGCCGCTGTCGTCCCAGAGATAGCCGCCCTTGCCGCGGACGAACACGACCTGCGGGCGCGCGGTGATGTCCATCAGGGCATCAAACGATTGGGGAACATAGGTCATCTCGATCTCCTCTGGGTTTTTGGGGTGAAGGGCAGGCGCAAAAGCAAGAAGGCCGCACTTTGCGGGTGCGGCCTTCTCGAAAACTTGGCTGATCTAGCTGTTCAGCGTTGTCGTCGGACATGGCGCGCACCCGCATCGTCGTGGGTACGACGGCGGTCGGCGGCGCGGCGGTTGGTCCGGTAAGACATCATGGAGCGGGCTCATACAGCCGAATGCGGCGCGCTGTCAAGTTCTGGCCGCTGAAGGCAGGCGGATCGCCGCGTCAGAACCCCGCGACGCTGCCATGCAGGTCGTATTCGTCGGCGCGCTCGATCTTGGCGGTGACGATTTCGCCGACTTTCAGCGGCCGACGGCTCGACAGGTAAACCGTGCCATCGATCTCCGGCGCATCGGCCTTTGACCGACCCTTTGCCACCGTGGGGCCGACCTCGTCGACGATCACCTGCTGGCGTGTGCCGACCTTGCGCTTCAGCCGACGAGCGGAAATCTTCTGCTGCCGCGCCATCAGCGCGTTCCAGCGCTCCTGCTTGATCTCGTCAGGCACGGTATGCGCCGATCGCGTTGGACGCTGCTCCCGCCACCGGCTCGTATTTGAAGCAGCCGAGCCGATCGATCTCGGCTTCCTCGAGCCAGTCGAGCAGATAGGCGAAATCGGCATCGGTCTCGCCGGGGAAGCCGACGATGAAGGTCGAGCGCAGCGTCAGTTCGGGGCAGGCTTCGCGCCACGCCTTGATCCGCGCCAGCGTCTTTTCCTGCGCCGCCGGGCGCTTCATCGCCTTCAGGACCTCGGGGCTTGCGTGCTGGAAGGGGATGTCGAGATAGGGCAGCACCTTGCCCTCGGTCATGAGCCCGATGACTTCGTCGACATGCGGGTAGGGGTAGACATATTGCAGCCTCACCCAGGCGCCGAACTCGCCGAGCTCTTTTGCCAGATCGAAGAATTTCGCGCGGACCTCGCGGTCCTTCCAGGGGCTCGCGGCATATTTGATGTCGACGCCGTAGGCCGAAGTGTCCTGCGAGATCACGAGCAGCTCCTTGACGCCGGCATTGACCAGCCGCTCGGCCTCGCGGAGCACGTCGTTGGCAGGGCGCGACACCAGGTCGCCGCGCAGCTTCGGGATGATGCAGAAGCTGCAGCGGTTGTTGCAGCCTTCGGAAATCTTCAAATAAGCGTAGTGCCGCGGCGTCAGCTTGATGCCGTGCGGCGGCACCAGGTCGAGATGCGGATTATGCGCCGGCGGCACCGCGCGATGCACGGCCTCCAGCACGCTCTCATATTGCTGCGGTCCCGTGATCGAGAGCACGCCGGGATAGGCGGCCTCGATCTGCTCGGGCTCGGCGCCCATGCAGCCGGTGACGATCACCTTGCCGTTTTCAGCCATGGCCTCGCCGATGGCTGACAGCGATTCTTGCTTGGCGCTGTCGAGGAAGCCGCAGGTGTTGACGATGACGAGGTCGGCGCCGTCATGCTTGCGCGCGAGCTCATAGCCCTCGGCGCGCAGGCGCGTGATGATCCGCTCGGAATCCACCAGCGCCTTGGGGCATCCAAGGGAAACAAAGCTGACTTTGGGCGCGGCGGCCTCTTGCATGACTACCCGAATGTTGGATTGACGGGCTGGAGCTAGTCCCATTTGGTCGCAATTACAAGCGTTTGCGGCTTTGCCCGGCGTGGGCTAAGCAAGCAGTGCCGGGCTTTAGAGTGAACGATGAGCGCTGAATCGTCGCCGAAAATCGTCATTGTTGACGAGAGCCCGATCCGTGCCGCGATCCTGGAGGAGGGATTGCGGGAGGCGGGGTTCACCGACGTCGTTCATATCAGCGAAATGCAGAGCCTTTTGGCGCGGATCTACGCCGTCGATCCCGACGTCATCCTGATCGACCTCGAAAACCCCAGCCGCGACGTGCTGGAACAAATGTTCCAGGTCAGCCGCGCGGTGCGCCGGCCGATCGCCATGTTCGTCGACCAGAGCGATGCCGCCTCGATCCAGGCCTCCGTCGAGGCGGGCGTGTCGGCCTATATCGTCGACGGACTGAAGAAGGAGCGCATCAAGCCGATCCTCGACCTCTGCATTTCCCGCTTCAACGCGTTCGCCAAGCTGCAGGATGAACTCGACCGCGCCAAATCGGCGCTGGAAGACCGCAAGGTGATCGACCGCGCCAAGGGCATCCTGATGAAACTGAAGGGCCTCACCGAAGATGAGGCCTATGTGCTGCTGCGCTCCACCGCGATGCGCGAGAAAAAGAAAATCAGCGAGATCGCCCAGTCGATCCTGACCGCGTCGGAGATGCTGAAATGACCGCGCCCCTTCGTATCGGCTTCATTCCGCTGGTCGATGCCGCGGCCCTGATCGTCGCCGTCGACAAGGGATTTGCCAAGGCCGAAGGCCTCGACGTCACCTTGGTGCGTGAAGTGTCGTGGTCCAACGTCCGCGACAAGCTCAATGTCGGCCTGTTCGATGCGGCACATCTGCTGGCACCGGTGGCGATCGCCTCCAGTCTCGGGCTCGGACATATCAAGGTGCCGATCGCGGCGCCCTTCAATCTCGGCCTCAATGGCAACGCCATCACGATCTCGCCGGCGCTGCACGCGGAGTTGATGGGTGAAATCGACGGCGACCGTTTCGACCCGATGGTGACCGCCACCGCGCTTGCCCGCGTCGTCGCCAAACGGCGCAAGGCCGGTGCCGATCCGTTGACTTTCGGCATGACGTTTCCGTTCTCGACCCACAACTATCAACTACGGTTCTGGATGGCGGCGGGCGGCGTCGATCCCGACGAGGACGTCCACCTCGTGGTGCTGCCGCCGCCGTACATGGTCGACAGCCTCGCCAGCGGCCAGGTCGATGCCTTCTGCGTCGGCGCGCCCTGGAATTCGGTCGCCGTCGATCTCGGCGTCGGCCACATCCTGCATTTCGTCTCCGACATTTTGGTGCGCGCGGCCGAGAAGGTGCTCGCGGTGCGCCAGAACTGGTCGGAGAAAAATCCGGACGTTCTCGCGGCCCTGATCCGCGCGACGTCGCGCGCCGCCGACTTCATCGAGCAACCGGACAATCGGACCGAGGCCGCGAAAATCCTTTCCCAGCCCGAACGTCTCGGCGTCGATGCCGAGGTGATCCGCGCACGCTGGACGGCCGGCTGAAAATCTCGCCCGACGGAACCATGCGCGAGAGCGGCCGCTATCTGCTGGTCGGGCGTGAAGGGGCGCAACGGCCCGAGCCGGTGCAGGCGGCATGGCTTTATGCCCAGATGGTGCGCTGGGGGCAGGCGGCCTACAGCCCGGAGGCGCTGCAAATCGCCACCGGCGTATTCCGTCCTGATCTCTTTGATGCCGCCTTGGGAAGATCCGCGGAAGCGTCCCGGCCGATTGGCGCCTTCGCCGGACCAGCCTTCAATCCCGACGACATCGCCGGTCATCTCGCGGCGTTCCCGATCGGCCGCCGCAAGGCCTAGCCACGCCGCCGATTGGGTCCAATTCGGGACAAATGCGCCCGAATATTATTCTCAGGCGATTCCGGGCGAGAGAATTTTCCGCTGCGATCGGCGGGTTGCAAAGGGCCGGCATCGCTATTTTCGGCGGCATATTGCATCCGGCTGCGATTGATCTTCCATAATGGTGCAAATGCGTTGGAGATCGACCATGCGCGAACTATCGGCGGAAGCCCGCCTCCATTTTCATGCGCGCTTGCTGTCCCCGAAGACAGAGATCAGGCTGCATATGGCTGCGATCTACAGCGCGTTCGCGCTGATCGCCGCGGTCGTGTTCGGCTCGCTTTCCGTCCATCCGTTCTGATGCGCGAAAACCGCCGCCGGGATGTCCCCGACGGCAGTTTCATTCCATCATCAATCGCTGACGCGTGTTTCAGTAGCCGCAGGTCGCGCAACGCGGCGCCACCGGCGCGTAATAGGAATAGCCGGGCGAGACCATCTCGACGCGCTGCTGGGTCGCGTAGCGCGGCGGGATGTGCTGATAGGCGACACCCTCAGGCGCCACCATCACCGTCTGCGGCACCATGATCGTTCGATACTGCGCCGGTGTACGATGCGCGACCGTGGCACCCGGAGAAACCATCACCGTCTCCTGCACCGCGCGGTATTGCGGCGGTACGGTCTGCATCTGATAGCAGGTGGTGCAGGGCTGCGGAGGCGGGATGTAGCAGCTCTCACAGAAGGCGGATGCGGTGCTCGGAAGTGCAGCAACCGCCATTGCGGCAATCAACAGCGAGACAGATTTGCGAAACATGCTTTTTGACCCGATTTCCCGGTGACGTTAAGGCTTGGAAAGCCACAAGTATCAACCATTTCGAAAGTTTGGGTTTAGGAAGACTCTTAACGAAATCTGAATGACCGGCAGGCGCCGCAATTCCGGTGCTCATCCAAAATCGGCGAGTCCGGCTGTAGCAGCCAGATTCAGTTCGGCTTCTTGAACGGCGCTACGGCAATTCCGGCGTCTTGCAGCGCCCGCTTCACACCGTGTGCAATATCGACGGCGCCCGGCGTATCGCCGTGGATGCAGACGGTGTCGATGCGCATCTTGATCACCTTGCCGGTCACCGAGACGACGGCGCCGTCCTGCACCATGCGCGCGACGCGCTCGGCAATCGTTTTGGGATCGTGCAGGACCGCGCCAGGCTTCTTGCGCGAGACCAGGAAGCCATTGTCCTCGTAGGCGCGGTCGGCGAACACCTCGTGCACCATGGGCAGGTTGGCGTCCTCACCCGCCTTCACCAGCTTCGTGTTGGGCTGCACGACGAAGATCAGGTTCGGATCGACCGCTTTGATGCCGCTCGCGATCGCCTTCGCCGTCATGTCGTCGTCCCAGGCGACGTTGGAGATGGCGCCGTGTGCCTTGACGTGCGTCACCTTGTAGCCGGCCGCGGTCGCAATCGCCTGTAATGCGCCGATCTGGTACGCCATCAGGTTTTCAATCTCCCGCGACGTCAGTCCTGGAATCGGGCGGCGGCCGAACCCGTGCAGATCGCGATAACCGGGGTGAGCGCCGACACCGACGCCGCGCGCCTTCGCCAGTTCCACCGTCCGCCGCATGATGTCGGCATCTCCCGCATGGAAGCCGCAGGCGACATTGACCGATGTCGCAAGCTCGATCATGGCGGCGTCATTTCCCATCTCCCAGGCGCCAAAGCCTTCGCCGAGATCGCAGTTGAGATCGACTGTCTTCATGGTGATTGCTCGCTTTCCGAAACGACCGACGCAGTTTGCCAGGTCAGCGCATCGACTGCACTCACCGCGCTGCCTGCGACATTAGCATTGTGCAGGGCGTCAAGGTTGAATTCCACATGGTCGGGTGCCCGCAAGCGGTCGGGCAGGGAGCGCAACAGCGCGGCGAACTTCTTGGTCTCCGCTTGGGCTTCCGCCATGCTGACGGCCTTGAAACGGAAGGCCCGGCCGGCGGACGTCTGGGCGAAGCGGCCGAAATCGGCCGAGATGACGGTGGCAATCTTGGGATAGCCGCCGGTGGTGCCGCGGTCGGGCATCAGCACGATCGGCTGGCCGTTGCCCGGCACTTGGACGCTGCCGTTCACCGTGCCGTCGGAGACGATGTTGTGGCCGTGCAGATGCTTGATGACGGGGCCTTCGAGCCGATAGCCCATGCGATCGCTGGTCGCCGAGATCTTCCAGGTGCTGGCGAGAAACAGCGCCCTCGCTTCGTCGGAGAATTCATCATCCTGCGGCCCCATCACCACACGGATCGGCATGTCGACGGCAGCAGGCAATTCGATCCGGCACTCAGGCACGCCGCTGGCAGCTCTCACCTCCAGCTCATCGCCCGCCTGCAGCGGTCGCGGGTAGGGGCTGCCGAGCCCGGCACGTGCATTCACGGCGAGACTGCCGAACATCGGCTCGCCGGCGATCCCGCTCTCGATCGCGAGATAACTGAAGGCCCCGCTGCGCGCAAAACCGAGCGTCAGCGTCTCGCCGTCGGCGAGCGTCGCTGAACTGCCAAAGGCGATCGGCCGTCCTGCGATCTCGGCGCTACGTTCCGCCCCCGCAAGCGCTACCCGAACCGGCCCGCTACGCGCGGAGAACGCGGCGCCAAACGGTCCGATCTCGATCGCGGCCGCAAGTTGGTCATTGCCGACGAGCGTGTTGGCAGCCGCCAGCGCGAGGCGGTCCATCGCACCACTCGGCGTCAGCCCGTAGCGCTGCGAACCGGGGCGGCCGCCGTCCTGGACGGAGCTTGCGGGGCCGATTGACGCAACAACGAGCTTGGGCATCAGGCAACCAACTCGGCGACGATCTCGCCGGCCTCGGCGGCGCGGTCCCGCTCCGCGAAGCTTCTGGCATCGATCGGCGAAAATGTAACGTAATCACCGGGTTCCAGCAGAAAGGTCGGATTGCGGTGTAACTGATAGGTGCGCACCGGCGTACGCCCCAGCAAATGCCATCCACTCGGTCCGGCCAGGCATTGCACGCCGGTCTGCACGCCGCCGATCGAAATCGTCCCCGCAGGCGTCAGCAGGCGTGGATTCTGCCGCCGCGACATCTGCAGCGACGCATCGAGCCCGCTCAGATAGGACCAGCCCGGCGTGAAGCCGATCATCGCCACGCGATAGTTGCCGGCAACATGCCGCGCAACGACGTCGTCAGGCGTCGTGTTCAGCGCTTTCGCAACATCCTCGAGATCGATGCCGTGCTCACCGCCATAGGTGACGGGAATGCGCCAGCGTTTTGCACCCGCCGCAGCCGGTGTCGGCAGACTTGCCAGCGCGCGAAGCCGGGCGCCGAGCGTTTCGAAGTCGATCGCGACGGGATCGTAGTGCACAAGCAGCGATCGATAGGTCGGCACCGTTTCGGTGATCCCCGCGACCGGCATCTTTGCCAACGCGCGATCAAGGGCGAGCACCCGCGCGTTGGCGTCGTCGTCGATGTCGCGGGAAAACTCCACGGTGACGGCGGCATCGCCACTCGGCAGCAGGCGAGGAAGGGGGGGACTAGCGGGCATGGACTTTCAGAACTCTGGCGCCTTCGAAACTAGCGCGTTTCCTCGCCGAAGTGAAATTCACTGCTCCAGGATATTTCTTGCAATTTCAGCAAGCTAATCCACGGCATCGCCGCGGCGCAGGGCTGCCCGGCGTTCACCCTTCTGCCCTTGACGCAGCGCGCGCACACCGCAAGATGCGGCCGCAAATTCCCCGCCACTGGAGCCTGTTTTCTCGATGTCGCTGACCCCCGAGCAGATCGCAACGCTTTCCAACATCTCCACCGCCACCATCACCACGGTCCTGCTCAAGAAGGGCCTGCGGAATGTCTGGATGCGCGGCACCAAGCCGCTGCGGCCGGGACAGAAGCGGTTGGTGGGATCTGCCTTTACGCTGCGCTTCGTGCCGGCGCGCGAGGATCTGGCGACCCCGGAATCCTGGTCGTCGCCGATCTCGACCCGCACTGCGATCGAAGCAATGCCGGCGGGCTGCATCGCCGTGGTCGATGCCATGGGCGTCACCGATGCCGGCATTTTCGGCGACATATTGTGCGCGCGCATGGTCAAGCGCGGCGTCAGCGCGCTGGTCACCGACGGCGTGGTGCGCGACCTCGAGGGCGTGCTGGGAACCGGCCTGCCGGTGTGGTGCGACGGCTATGCGGCGCCGCCATCGGTTGCGGGCCTGACCTTCGTCGGCTGGGGCGAGCCGATCGGTTGCGGCGGTGTCGCCGTCTTCCCCAACGACATCATCGTCGCCGATCAGGATGGCGCGGTGCTGATTCCGCAGGCGCAGCTCGACACTATCTTGGCTGAAGGGCCGGAGCAGGAGCGGATGGAGGCCTGGATCGTCAATGAGGTCAACAACGGCGCACCGCTGCCCGGCCTTTACCCGATGAACGCCGAGACCAAGGCGCGCTACGCCGCCAGCAAGAAATAAGACGCAACAGGAGACATAGCCCCATGCAAATTCATCTCGCCGGTAGCCGGCCGACGCGCCGCGGACCGCAGGAACTCATTCACCGGTACGGTGCTGCAGGATCCGATTATCCAGCCCGAAGCGCCCGCACGCGTGGCAGCGAACCGCGTGTCATTCGAACCGGGCGCACGAACCGCCTGGCATACACATCCGATTGGCCAGACGCTCTACGTGATTTCAGGGGTCGGCCGCGTGCAGGCCAAGGGCGGACCGGTGCGCGAAATCCGCCCGGGCGATGTCGTCTGGATTCCCGCGGGCGAAAAGCATTGGCATGGCGCATCGCCAAGCAACGCCATGACCCACATCGCCATGCAGGAAGCCCTCGACGGCAGCTATGTCACGTGGATGGAGCACGTCACCGACGCCGAGTACAACACGGCGCCGGGCTAGCCATTACGTTTCTATCAGTTGCGCTGCGCGGTCCAGGTGCCCGAGCACAGCGCGGCACGCCAGGTGCCGGAGCCGGATGCGCCGCTGAGCCGGCCGGAGCCGACTGCGCGCTTCATGCCGGTGCTCAGGGTGACGCTGATCGCGCCGGCGTCGGCAACACGGCCGGACGCGGTTACCGTGGCGGTGCTGGATGCGACCTGACCATTGCTGATGCCGATCGCGACCGAACCCGTGGTGCATGACGCGTTGGGCGACGAGATCTGCACGTTCCACTGGCCGTCAAACGACGTGCTCGCCGCAGCAGGCGTTGCCAGCAAAAGGCTCGCGATCAGCAGGCTGGTCAACTTGGCTTTGTGCAATGTGCTCATGGTCGTCACCTTTCCCCATTAGTGTTCCTCGGGGTGGAAGGTGTCATGCCCGGAACCGGGTCACCGTGATGGCCATCACGCACGTAAAAGGCCCCGCCGGAAGGGCGAGGCCTTGGGAAAGTCGGGCTGAAATCGCTAGTTCACCCGCGTCCATGTCTGGCCGCCGCAGAACACCCCGCCAAAGGCGCAGCCCTGCACGCGCAGATTGTCGGTGCCCTTCATGGCGATCGTGGAATCATAGGTACTGCCGGTGCCCGGATCGAGAATGCGGCCGGTCCATTTGTCCTTGCCGGGCTTCATGTTGATCAGCACCTGCTCGCCATTCTGGTTGGTCTTCTTGTCCACGGAGTAGCCGCACAAATTGCCGCCGCACTGCTCGATGCGGACCTTGCCTTCCTTCTCCTCGGTCAGCCACACGCCGATCGGTGAGTTGGAGGCCACGGCAGGCCTTGCGGGTGGCGGTGCCGGCTGAGCGGGAGGCGGCACGGCGGCCACTGCGGGGGCAGGCGCCGGCGGCGGGGCCGGTGCGATGCTTTGCTGGGTTCCCGGCGGAGGCGGCGCAACGCTTTGCTGGGGCGGTGGAGGCGGCGCGATGGTCGCAGGCACGGCCACGTCTGCCGGCGCGGTCGCGGTCGTCGTTTGATTGCCGGTCGTCGCAAGCGCGGGTGGCAACGGCACCTGGATGGAGGGCGCAACGCCTGGCGCAGGCGCTGCCACCGCGGCCGGAGGCGGCGCGGGATCAGCGGCAGGTGCCGGGGCAGCCACCGTCGGCGCCGGAGCTGGTCTTGGCGCTGTCCTGCTTCGCCTTGGCTGGACTGTCGTCCTTCTTCGACTTCTTGGTGTTGTCGTAGACGCCGGGAATGTGCACCGTGCCGCGGTCAGGGTCGACACGGATGGTCTTCCCGCCATATTCGAAGGTGTACTGGGCCTGCGCCGCGGTGCTCGCCAGCATCAGAGCAGCGACAGCCAAGAGCTTTCTCATAACGGCCTCCTAGGGAATCCCGGTCCTGAAGCTCTAAGCTTTCGCAGGCCCGGTCAACGTGACCTAGGTCACTTTCAAACCATAAGTCGTCATCCCACGGCTTTGGTTCAATCCTGTCTTCAGCCAGTCTAGTTTGCCGCCCAATCGGCGGTCAATTTGACCAAAAATCGCAGGAACCAGCGACCAACCATCTTCCCGGCGCACCCGCGCGCGTCTGAGCCCAACACCTGGAGGAATCGCAACCGGTGACCATTTCACTTCACGAAGCCTCGGTCGGCGTTTTCGTGCCTTACTTGCGCAACCTGTCCGCATTGCTCGATCACGCGGCGGCCCACGCCGCCGCGCGCAACATCGATCCCGCGCTGCTGCTCGGCATGCGGCTTTATCCCAACATGTACAGTCTCAGGCAGCAGGTTGGTGAAGCCGTCCGCCATGCCAATATCGGCTGCGCGCTGTTGGCCGGCCGCGAACCGCACGCCTTCGCCGACGTTGAGCCCGACCTTGCCGAACTCAAATCGCGGATCGCAACCGCTGTGGCCTTCATCGAAGCTTTGCCGCGCGAGGCGATCGATGCGGCCGATGACAAGGAGGTCACGTTCACGTTCAGGAGCGGCGCACAGCGCCAATTCACCGGGCGCTCGCTGCTGCTGACTTTCACAGCGCCGCAGTTCTTTTTCCACGTGACAACGGCTTACGACATCCTGCGTCACGCCGGCGTCGATCTCGCCAAGAAGGATTTCCTGGGACCGCCGCGCAGGCCGTAAAAGCTAGGGCATGATCCGGAAAAAGTGTGAAGCGGTTTTCCCTCGCGACAAACGCGAAGCGTTTGCGCGGAGATCATCCCCATACAAGAATCAAAAGCGCGATCTCATCGCGCTTTTAGGCTTCGCCGTCACGATCGTCGCGCAGCACGCCGGCGATGGCGGCACGCCCGGCCATTTCGCTGCGCAGATCATCGAAGCGGCGCCGCGCCTCGCTTTCGCGGTCGTCAACCAGCTGGATCGCAGCCTCCCGGCTCATCGGACCCGAAGTCACCGGTGCGGAGTTCTCGCCGATGGTCTCGTCGACAAAATAGTCGCCGTCATCGCTGCGCCGGAGCGACCATTTGAAACGGACGGCGGCCATCGGCCCCGGCCCAATCTTGACGTAGCTGTCGGGGTCGGCGGCCTGCTCGGGGGCTAGCGATGCCTCCTCGATGGCAGCAAGCGCGGTCTTCTCGGCCTCGCTGTGCGCGGACGGATCGCTCTCTTGCGGGTTGTCGCGAATGCTGGCGATAGCCGCCAGCGCGCTGTCGGTCGGATCGATGCTGCTCACGATTCAGCCTCCGGACAAGAATGCCGTTAGCGGAATCGGTGTCCCCGTGCCGCCCGGTTCCCACTCCTTGCAAGGCGAATAAGGCTGAGTTTTGTCAGTAAAGGCGCGCGCCTACGCGCATACCGGCGGCAATTTGTCCTTCCACGGCCGCGTCTGCTCGAGCTGGCCCGCCAGGCGGAATAAAACAGCCTCGTTTCCGAGCTTGGTCGAGAACATCATGCCGAGCGGCAATCCCGCCTTGTTCCAGGCCAGTGGCACACTCATGGCGGGTTGTCCCGACATGTTGAACATCGAAGTGCCCGGAATGTAGTCACGCAGGATCGGCGGGATGTGCGAGAGATCGCCAGCCATGCTGTTGAGCTCGCCGATCTTCACCGGCGGCAAGCACAAGGTCGGACACAGGAAAACGTCGCAGGTCTCGAAGAACTCGGCGAGCGCACGCGCAATGCGGAAGGCATCGAGCTGGGCTGCGACATAGTCGGTAGCGCTGGTCCGCTGCGAGTTGTGGCTCATCGCCAGGGTCAGGACTTCGAAATCCTGATCCGTCATTTGACGGCCGAATGCCGCTTCCGTCATTCGAACCGTCAGCGCGGTATTGGCGCCGACGATGGTAGCCATCACCGCGGCCGGATCCGCTGCCAGGGGCGGCGCGCGCTCTTCGACGTGGTGACCGAGCTTGCCCAGGATCGCCGCCACGTCGCGCACCGCAGCCGCGACCTCGGGGTCGATGGCATCGCCGTAGGGCGAGCGATCGGTGAAGGCAATGCGCAGGCGGCCCGGGTCGCGGCCGACTTCCTGCGAGAACGGCCGCTCCGGCGGCGGCGCCACGTAAAGGCTCGTCGTCTCCGGCCCGTGAATGGCATCCATCATGACGGCGCTGTCGCGCACGCTGATGCTGACGACATGGCCGCAAGAAAAGCCGCCCCAGCCTTCGCCGCGATCGGGGCCAAGCGGATTGCGTGCGCGGCTCGGCTTCATGCCGAACACGCCGGAGGCCGACGCAGGAATCCGGATCGAGCCGCCGCCGTCACTGGCGTGGGCCATCGGCAATATCCGCGCCGCCACAGCGGCCGCTGCCCCGCCGGACGACCCGCCGGAGGAGTGATCGAGATTCCAGGGATTGCGGGTCGGACCGAACAGTCGCGATTCCGTGGTCGGCATCAACCCGAATTCGGGACTTGAGCTCTTGCCGAAGATCGCGACACCGGTGTCGAGGAAACGCTGGGCGAGGGTGCCGGTGTGATCGGCCACGTTGTTACGATAGATGGTGGCGCCGAAAGTAGTCACCGTTCCCTGCAGGAGGTCGAGATCCTTCAGGAGGAACGGCACGCCGGCGAAGGGGCCGGCGGGTAATCCCTTGGCGACCTGCTGCTTTGCGTGGTCATAGTGCTTGACCACGACAGCGTTGATCTGCGGATCGACCTTTGCGGTGCGCGCGATCGCCTCGTCGAGCAGTTCCTGTGCGCTGACCTGTTTGCTGCGGACGAGTTCGGCAAGCCCGACCGCATCATGTTGGCCGTATTCCTTGAGACCCATCATCCACCCACTGACAAAAGCGCCCGGCGAGGCCGGGCGCAAGCCATGTAAACGTTCAGCCGAGCACGTCCTGATTGATCACGTTCTGGCGGATCGGTTCGCCGTCGAGGGCGCTGAGAATATTGCGTGCGGTCTGCGCGCTCATGCGGTCGACGGCCTCCACCGTCACCCCGGCGACATGGGGTGCCGTGATGACGTTGGGGAGCGAGAGCAGCTTGTGGCCGGCGGGCGGCGGCTCCTGCTCGAACACGTCGAGGCCTGCGCCGGCGAGCCTGCCGGATGTCAGCGCCTCATACAGAGCCGGCTCGTCGACGATGCCGCCGCGCGCGGTGTTGACGAGGTAGGCGGTCCGCTTCATCAGCTTCAGCCGCGCAGCGCTGAACATGCCCACCGTTTCGGGATTCTTCGGGCAGTGGATGCTGACGAAGTCGGCGCGCGGCAGCGCGGCGTCGAGATCGGCGACCGGCTCGCAACCGGCCGCCTTGATGTCGGCGGTCGCCTTGTAGGGATCGTAGATCAGGACGTTCATTTCCATCGCCTGACAGCGCTTGGCCGTACGGGTACCGATGCGACCGAAGCCGACGATCAGCACAGTCTTGCCGTAGAGGTCATAAGGCAGGGCACCGAGCCGGGCGGACCACTTGTTGCCGGTGACGATGGAATGCATTTCGGTCGCCCGCTTGGCGAGCGTCAGCATCATGAACAGCGCCTGCTCGGCGACCGAAGGAGAATTTGCAGTCCCCGCCACCATCAGCGGCACCTTGCGGCGGCTGAGTGCGGGAACGTCGACGGCATCGAAACCGACGCCGATCCGTGTCACCACCTTCATGTCGCCGCACGCTTCGAGCTCAGTTTCGCCGAAGCGGGTGCCGCCGAGCGCCACGCCATGGACGGGGGCATGCTCCCTGAGCTTGGCCTGAAAATCGCCGGCCGAGATCATGTTGGAGAACTCGACCATTTCGATGTCGTCCCGCTCGCCCAGAAGCGATCGGCCGGCCTTCGAGAACGACTCGGTGATGAAAATCTTCTTCTTGTTGGACGCCATTTCCTGCCCTTGGTGACTTCTTATTGCGCCGTCAAATCACGACGCCGGTCACCTCGTTTAGCAAATGCATGTTGTTGAGGTCTACCGCCAATCGGAGCGGGGCCCCGTCCTGCGCGCCGGCATTGGGATTGACCCGGCCGCATATCTGCGCGCCCTGCATCGGGAAATAGATCAGCGTCTCCATGCCCATCGGTTCGGTGACGTCGAGCACGGCGTCGAAGGTTTCGACTCCGGGCTCCTCCGCATGCGCGCTCGCCTCGGTGATATGCTCGGGGCGAATGCCGAGCAGCAACTTGTCGGTCCGCGAAACCTTCTGGTAACGCGCCGCACGTGCCGGGGGGAGCGGGAAAGCGATCTTGTCGGTCAGGCGAATCTGCTGTTTGCCGCCGACATCCTCGAGCTGGCAGGGGATGAAATTCATCGCCGGCGAGCCGATGAAGCTCGCCACAAAGCGCGTTGCCGGCTTGTGGTAGAGCTCGTTCGGCGTGCCGATCTGCTCGATGCGGCCGTGGTTCATCACCACCACGCGATCGGCCAGCGTCATCGCCTCGACCTGGTCGTGGGTCACGTAGACCGTTGTGGTGCGGACTTTCTGGTGCACTTTCTTGATCTCGATGCGCATCTGCACGCGCAGCTTGGCGTCGAGGTTGGACAGCGGCTCGTCGAACAGGAACACTTTTGGATTGCGCACGATGGCGCGGCCCATCGCGACGCGCTGGCGCTGGCCGCCGGAGAGCTGCCTCGGCTTGCGGTCGACCAGCTCGGTTATGTCGAGCATGCGCGCGGCCTCGTCGACGCGGGATTTGATTTCAGCTTTCGGATATTTCTTGAGCCGCAGCCCGAACGACATGTTCTCGGCTACCGTCATGTGCGGATAGAGCGCGTAGTTCTGGAACACCATCGCGATATCGCGGTCCTTCGGCGGCACGTCGTTGACGACGTCACCCCCGATCATGATGTCGCCGCCGGTGATGTCCTCGAGGCCTGCGATCATCCGCAGCGTGGTCGACTTGCCGCAGCCGGACGGACCGACAAGGACGACGAACTCATGGTCGGCGATGTCGAGGTCGATGCCACGCACCGCTTCAACCTCGTCATACTTCTTGATTACCTTACGCAGATTCACTTCAGCCATGAATTCAACCTCAACCCTTTGTGGCACCGGCGGTCAGGCCGGCAATGTAGTAGTCCATCAGGAAGGCGTAGATGATCAGCGGCGGCGCGGCGCCGAGCAGGGCGCCGGTCATGATCTGTCCCCAGTTGAACACGTCGCCCTTGATCAACGTGGTGATGATGCCGACCGGCATAACCAGTTGACTGGTCGAGGTGGTAAACACCAGCGGATACAGGAACTGCGCCCAGGAGACCGTGAAAGCGAAGATCGTCGCGGCGATAATGCCGGGCAGGGCGACGGGGATGAAGATGCGGGTCAGGGTCTGGAACCAGGATGCGCCGTCGATGATGGCGGCCTCGTCGAGTTCCTTCGGGATCGAAGCGAAGTAGCCGATCATGATCCAGGTGGCGAACGGCACCGTCAGCGTCGGATAGATGAACAGAAGGACGTACCACTTGTTGATCAGCTCAATTCCCGTCCACTGACTGAGCGTCACAAACATTTTGAACAGCGGCAGGAAAAGCAGCGTGTCCGGGATCAGATAGGTCAGGAATACGCCGGTGGCGAGCGTCGCCGACCCCCAGAACCGCATCCGCGACAGGGCAAAGGCGGCCGGCACGCTGATCAGCATGGTGATTGTCACCACGAAGATCGAAACCAGCGCCGAGTTCCAGAAGAACCGCAGGAACTGGTTCGACGTCAGCAATTCGACGTAGTTTGCAAACGTCGGATGAAACACCCACCACGGGTTGGTCGCCGCCGAAATCTCCGCGCTGGTCTTTAGCGACGTGATCAGCATGTAGATCGGCGGCAGCAGCGAGAAGATCGCGAAGATCGTCAGGAAGAAATACGACCAGCGGAGCGCCCATGTGCGGTCGCGGCTCATGCTGCGCAGTGCGACCTTGCGGGTCGGTCCGGCCTTATCGATCGTGACTGTGGTCATCAGGCTTCATTCCCGCGTTTGTTGACATCGCGCAGGATGAAGATCGCTGCGATCGCAAGGATCGGCGCCATAAAGAGAGAGACGCTGGCGCCAAGTGGAATGTCGCTGCCCTCGATGCCGACCCGGAATGCCCAGGTTGCGAAGATGTGGGTGTGATCGAGCGGGCCGCCGGCCGTCAGGATGCGAACGATGTCGAAGTTCGCGAAGGTGACGATCAGCGAGAACAGCGTCGTGATCGCGATGATGTTGCGCATCATCGGCAGCGTCACGTACCAGATGCGCTGCCACCAATTGGCGCCGTCGATGGCTGCGGCTTCATACAGCTGCTCCGGCACGGATTTCAGCGCCGCCAGATACATGATCATGAAGAAGGGTGCGCCGTACCAGATGTTGACCAGGATGACCGAAAAACGCGCCCACGCAGCGTCTCCGGTCCATGGGATCGGCCCGATACCTAACGTGGCCAGGGTGTAGTTGAAGGCGCTGTAGGAAGGATCGAACAGCCACAGCCAGGCCAGCGTGCTCATGGCCGGCGGGATCACCCACGGCACCAGCAGCATGCCGCGCCATATGCGCTGCTTCTTCGAGGGAATGTTGTGGGCGAAGTGCGCGACGATGAATCCTATCAGCGCCTTGAAGAGCACCGCTGTGATCGCGAAGATGCAGGATTGCTTGACGACCAGCCAGAATGTTTCGCGCTTGAACAGGAATTCGAAGTTGCCAAAGCCGACGAACTTGGTCATCGCCTTGTTCAGGGTGGCAAGATGCAGCGCATAGAAGGCGGGATAGACCACCATCACCGCGATCAGCAGGATCAACGGCAGCGCCATCATGAACGCTATCGTCGATTTGCGCCGCATCATATTTTGCAGGCTTGAGTTTTTCTTGCGCGCGGTTGGGGCAGCAACTGCACCCTTCGTCTGCAATGCGACGTCAGCCATCGTCCATATTCCCTGTCGGTTTCGTCCCCGAAAACCCTATGCCGGTTTCACCGGCGGCAGGCTACGCCCAGATTAACTGCCGATAGCGCCAAATGAGGTTGGATGCAGAAACGGCGGCCTGCACTGAAGCAGGCCGCCGTGTTTTTCAGCTTTAGCTTCGCATGAAGCCTTCGCACTCGCCTTCGGCCCAGGCGAGGGTCTTCTCCATCGACTCGCCCTGATAATAGCGCAGGCACATCTTGGTGAGGGTTGCCTGCACATAAATCTGCTGCGCGATCTTCGGCGGAGCGGGCGCTGCCGCAATCGACAACGTCTGGTCGCCATAGGGGTTCGGGTAGTGGTAGAGCGTGCCCTTCGGCGGCCCCATCTCGGCCCAAGTCTTGAACTTGGTCAGTTTCTCGAACGCCGGCAGGTCATAGCCGTTGCTCGCCGCGACCAGTTTCTCCGCAGCACTCGCTGACGACAGATGGAGCAGCAGGCTCTTGGCGGCCGACTTGTTCTTGGAGAAGGCCCAAGTGCCCAAGAAGTAGGGCAGGAACGGCGCGAAACGACCTTTCGGACCTTTCGGGAAGCCATGGGTCCAGCACTGTTCGGCAACCTGCGGCGCGTCGCGCGTGGCGACGTACCAAGCGCTCGGCGGGTTCATGATCATCGCGCCCTTGCCTGCGATCAGCCACCGGTTGTTGGAACCGTCGTCCCAGGCCCCGACGTCCGGAGGCAGGAAGGCGATCAGCTTCTTGTAGTATTCGAGTGCCTGGCGCACGGCATCGGTCTTCACTGTGAGGTTCCCCTTGGCGTCGACCAGCTGCGCGCCGAACGACTGGAAGATCGCACCCGCCGTGTCGACGGAGTCGGAGGTTTCGCCAAGGCCGATGCCGAAGGGGACGCCGCCCTTGTGGCAGGCTTCCGCCGCCTTGAGGAAGGTGTCCGTGGTCCAGTTGTCGGCCTTGGACGGCCCGCCCACCGGATACATCTCCTGCACGTCGATGCCGGCATGCTTCTTCAACAGGTCGATGCGCGTGCACGGGCCCCTTGATCTGGCTGCCGATGCAGAAGGGAACCGCGTGCCACTTGCCGGCATTCTGGCCGAGATACTGCACCGTGTCGTTGACGGTTGCCGTTCTGCGCAATGAGCTGCGTCATGACGTCGTTCATCGGCTCGAGCAGCTCGGTATTGGCGTGCGGCCACCAGGTCGCCATCGCCAGGATGTCGTGGCCGGCCTTGGCCTGGGCTTCGGCGGCAATCGTGATCTCGTTCTTTCTGCCGTTGCTGGTGATGTAGTCGATCGAGACCTCGACCTTTTCCTTTTCCGCCCATTCGTTGACGAGGTCGGTCGAAGCCTTGTTCGCGCCGGGAACCCAGTGGTCCCAAAAACCGATCGAAAGCTTGCCGGCGGCGTGGGCGCCGCGCACATAGGGCGCGGTAATCATGGCGGCGGACGTCAGCGCAGTAGCAGCAACAAATTGTCGGCGAGAAAGCTTCGTACGAGACATGGCGTTTCCTCTCTGCTGAGCCAGATTATTGCTTGTTTTACTCTTCCCCGTCCTGCTTCACGCCGGATCAAACAGCGCGGCGGCGGAGATTTCGTAGTTGGATCAGAGCAGAATTGTTTGCATCTGTCGAGAAAACACCTTGGGCAACATCATTGAACTAACGTTGTGTGCAAACCGTCGGCAGTCGGTCGTGATGGGTGCCGCCCAAGCGATCGTCAATAATCAGGCCGCAACATGCTGCGACGCACACACAGGATTTCAATCGTCGCGCCATGGGTGTGGGATTGCGCCGCAGGCCGCGCGCGTGCACCTAACTCTTTCGCGCGACAAGAATTTCCCGTCGTGGACAGCGCGGCGAGGCGGTGGACGAAATCGGGGCGAAAAAGATAGTGTCTGACTCGCCGCTATGGCTCCGCACTGCCCCATCCGATGGTTCAACCAAGGAGACCAAGTAATGATCAGCACCAAACCGGTCGCGCGCGCGTCATCGCGATTGCGTTTAGCCGCTGCAGCCTTCGCGGCAGTCCTGGTTGGCGCGGCAGTGGTTGCCGTGCCGGCGACGATTTACGCGCAGGGAGTGGTGCAGGGCGCGCAGAAGGGCGCGCGCGAAGGCAATAAGGCGGCAGGCCCGATTGGCGGCGTGCTCGGTGGCGCAATCGGCGGCGTGGTCGGTGCGGTCGGCGGCGTAGTCGGCGCGGTCACCGGCACCAACAACACCAAGGGTTCGCCGCAGCCCGCGGCCAAGGACGCAGCAAAATCCGACACAGCCAAGCCGGATGGTTCCAAGCCGGATGGTTCCAAGTCAGATGGCAAGTCCAAGACGGCGAAGGGAGCCAAGGGCGCCAAGCAGCTGGCTGTGTTGACGCAGGACGGCGCCCCGGCGCTGACCGCCGAGCAGATCGTCGCCAACAGCGACGCCAATATCGAACGGATCAAGCGCGAACTTAACCTGACGCCCGAGCAAGAGAAGCACTGGAGCGCCTTCAACAGCGCGATGCATTATCTCGGTCACAACGGCGCAGAGCGGCTCAACCTGCGCATCGCGCGCGCCCAGCGCGATCCGCCTGACGACATCATCGAGCAGATGCGCAACGAAGCACAGTTTCTCAACGACCGCGCCGTCGACCAGCGCAACGTTTCCGATGCCGCCGAGCCGCTCTTTGCGAGTCTCAACGACAAGCAGAAGCAGTACTTCATCGGCGAAATGGTGAGGCTGAGCCACGAGCGCGGACTGGATTAGCTGCTGTCGGCTTCTCCGGCGGCCGCTGCGAATAGCCGGGCGCGCATGCCCTGGGGTAGGTTGAGAGGCGCGGCACCCGGCTATCCTGCCGCAGCGGCGCGGCTCTCTCAATCATCGTCCAATCATGATCAAACGCTGACCGACTAGCGCCCGAGTGATGGCTGAGTTGGGGCCTTGTCGGGGACTGAGTCTTTCCGGCTTCAAGTGTTGCGCGGACGCATCGTGACGCCGGGTTTGCGCGACAAATGGCGGCCAAACTGATGTCGAACCGGGGGCCGCACCAAGACTTTCTGCACGCGAGCCTTCGAATACGCGTCGCGGTGCATTCAGGGACTCGGGAAATTAAGCTCCACGCCGACACCATCGGGATCGTAGAGAAAGAACTGGGTGTCGCCGGTCCGCGGCACGATGCTTTCGCGGAATTTCACGTGCCTATCCTGCAGCCGCTTGCGCATGCCATCGACGTCGCTTGCGGCAAAGGCGATGTGGTCGAGCCGGCCGGTGTCTTCGAATTTCTTGTCGGTGCCGCGCACCACAATGCCCTCACGGGGCTTGCGCGTACCCATCAGATGGACGGTGGGCTGGCCGCCCGAATAAAGCCAATAGCCGGGGAAATCGAGCGGCGGCCGATCGCCGATTTCGAGGCCAAGCACGTCGACGTAAAATTCCCTGGTGCGCTCGAGATCCTGCGGCTCGATGGTGTAGTGCTGCAGTCCACCCAATGGCATGACGTTCTCCCTCGGTAGCGTTGGCCCCGGCGTACATCGGTCGTGCCCTGCTTCGACGAGTAATACCACCATCCTATCCGCCGGGGCAGCAACACCCGGCGCGCCGCGTGCGGATGTTCGAAGACCCAGGCCTGCAAACGATTTTAGATTGTATCATTTTATGAATTCACGCTCCACTATGCAGGATCGGTGCTTCGGGCCGTCAAATCCGAACAATGAAGCGATCCGTCTTGGTCGGTTCTTTAATCTTTGGCGTTAAGTTCGGCGAGTTGAAGGAGGCCGCAAGGTCGTACCGGGATGGATGAGCGCCGCAAGTTTCCGCGAACCGAAATCAACGAACCTGCCTACGTCTCGTCGGGCGGATCGGTGATGCATTGCACGGTCTTGAACATCTCGCCGGAGGGCTGCGCCATCGAGGTCGAAGAGCCTGCCTTCGTTCCGCAGCGATTCCGCCTGGTCATGGCAAACGACGCCGCCGCCGTGCGCGATTGCCAGATTGCCTGGATCCAGGGGAAGCGGGTCGGGCTTGCCTTCATCGATGTGACACAGCGCGTCGAGGCCAAGCCGAAGGTTGCCGACCCCGCAATCCCGTAGCTGGCCTGACAGGCAGCGCTGAACTGTTCAGCGCTTCAGCAGCGGCTTGATGATAGCTTCCAGTTCCTCGAACGACATCGCGCCCTTCAGCATCTGGCCGTTCACGAAGAAGGTTGGTGTGGAGTCCACTTTCAGCGTCGTGAGCGCGTATTGGCCGTCCGCCTTCAACTTGTCGAGCATCGCCTGATCGGTCGCGCAGGCCGCGACCTCCGGCTCGCTCATGCCATTGCGTTTGCCGATGAGGGTCAGGGTCTCCCGGGTGCGGGCAATGAGCGGATCGAGCTGCTTGTACATGGTCTCGACCACCGCCATGTACTTTTCAGAATCTCCCTTGGCGATACAGCGCGCCACCATCGAGGCCCCGGCGGCCTTGAGATCGAGCGGAAATTCCCGGAACACGAAGCGCACCTTGCCGGTGTCGATGTAGCGGCTGCGCAGCATCGGAAAGACGTTCTCGCCCCAGGCCGCGCAATGCGGGCAACTCATCGAGGCGTATTCGGTGATGGTCACCGGCGCCTTTGGCGAGCCGATCGCGATATCAGGCAGTGTGACCGGCTTGGCCACTTGGGCGGCACTGGCGCCTTGCGCGCCGGCAGGCGTTGCCCATGACGCGGCGATCAGCGCAACGGCAGCGCTGAAAACGACGCAGAACCTGCGGCGATTGATCATCGACGGGCTGCTGGCTCAGGACCTGGCTTTGCCGCGTGCGCGCGGAACGACCCTCCAAGGCCCGTCCGAGAGCGAGCCGTAGGGATTGATCAAACACATCGCCGCGCGGCCCGACGCCGTCGCCTGGCATTGCGGCATCGACGTATAGCTGCAGTCGACCCATTCGCCCGCGCCGTCCATGCCCCCGCCATAAACCTTCATGCAAACCGGCCAGTGCGGATCATAGGTCTGCGCATCGGAAGGCGTGGCCACAAACAGCGCAGCAATTGCAATCATGATCGAAGCTGCAAGACGCATTGAAACCTCCCAAAGCTCGACCTCAGTTTATGGCGGAAGGGGTGGGGATTCGAACCCACGGTACCCTTGCAGGCACGCCGG
>CAWFLW010000022.1:0-39135 GCA_963816655.1 uncultured Alphaproteobacteria bacterium
GCTCGGCGACATCAGGACCGGCACCGGCTACGACGTGCACGCCTTTGGCGACGGCGATCATGTGATGATCTGCGGCGTGCGCGTGCCGCGCGCGCGGCTTTCTTGCCCATTCCGACGGTGACGTCGGCCTGCATGCGCGGTCGATGCCATCCTGGGCGCGCTGGCCGACGGCGACATCGGCTCGCCTTTCCGCCGCGATCCCAAGTGGAAGGGCGCCTCCTCCGACCGCTTCCTGAAATATGCGTCGATCGCGTCACCGCACGCAGTCGCCGTGTCGCCAATCTCGAGGTGACGCTGATCTGCGGCAGCCGAAGATCGGACCGCTGCGCGATGTGATGCGGGCGAAGATCGCCGAGATTTCCGGCGTCGACATCTCCGCATCGCCGTCAAGGCGACGACCAGCGAACGGCTCGGCTTGCGGGCCGCGAGGAAGGCATTGCGGCGACCGCCAGTGCCACGATACGTCTGCCGTCGTCGGATAAAAGGCTGGAGTGCGTAACGATGAGCGGCAGCAACGCCCGCGCTCTGTCCCGCTCGCTGCTCGATCTATGTCGGATCCGCAAGCTGACCGTCGCAACGGCTGAATCCTGCACCGGCGGCCTTGTCGCCGCGCCCTGACCGACATCCCCGGTCGTCCGATGTCATCGACCGCGGCTTTGTCGCCTATTCCAACGACGCCGAGCGCGCGATCTGGGCGTGAAAGCCACCACGCTCGCGACCTTCGGCGCCGTCGGCAGGAGACGGCCACGCAATGGCGGTCGGTGCGCTGGAGCGCGCCGGCGTCGATCAGCGGTTGCCATCACCGGCATTGCGGTCCGGGCGGCGCCACGCCAGGCAAGCCCGTCAGGGCTGGTGCAGTTTGCCGTCGCCGCGCGCGACGGCCGCATCCTCCATCGCGAGCAGCGTTTTGGCGCAATCGGCCGCACCGCCGTGCGCCAGCGCTCGGTGGATTCGAAGCGCTGCGGATGCTGATGGAGCTGGCGCGGGGCCGCAGGCCGCGAAGAAGCCGCAGCGCGAGGCCGCGAGCAGACTTGGCGTGCGCGTGCGCGCAGCCCGCGGCGGGCTACGGCCGAACGGCGGCGGCCGGCCACGGGGTTGACGATGCCCCGCATCGACGGCGCTAGATCGCTTGATCCGATATGGCCTTTTCCGCGTACTGGGCATAGTCGGGATCGACAATATTTGACAGCCGGCGAATCTCGTCGACGCGAACCATTTCAACTCGGTATGCTCGTCGCAGACGTTGGCGGATCCCGCCCGCCATTCCGTCACCGCATGAACATCATGCGATGCGTCTCCGTAGACTTCGGGCTCTCGCTCGCGAACCGTCGCGATCAGCCGAACCGAGTGGCGTGACCCCGACTTCTTCCTGCACTTCGCGGTGGCGCGGTTTCGAGGCTCTCGTCATCCTCAACGTGTCCGCCAATTGTATCCCGATGGCAAGGCCACACCTTCTTCGCGGCGACCTCAGGCCGAGCAACACTTTTCCAGTCGGAGCGACCAACAGTGCACCAACCGTCCTTGCGATGCGCGATGTAGCATGCTCAATGCTTCACCTCCGCAGGAATACCTAGCCCTTCCCGTAGATCGCATCCGCCGCTTCTCGAACGCGGCCGAGAAACGCGAACGCGGCGTCGAACATCGAGCCCATCAGCATGCCCAGCATGCGGCTCTTGAATTCGTAGGTCAGGTGAAGCCGACATCGCAATCGTTCTCGGACTTCGGCTCAAGGTCCAGCGGTTTTCGAGATTGCTGAACGGGCCTTTGAGGTATTCGACCTGAATTTTCAGATTCGCCCGTCGAGCGTCACCTTGCTGGTGAAAGTTTCCTTCACTAGCTTGAACGACACCGTCATGTCGGCAATCACGACTTCCGTGCCGTCAGGTTTTGGCGTGCGCTGGCGGATTTTCAGGGGATGGCAAAGCGGCACGAATTCGGGATACCGCTCGACATCGGCGACGAGATCGAACATCTGGGGTGCCGTGTGATGCACCCGGCGCTTGCTGGAGAACCGCGGCATCGGTGGCACGCTCGACCGATCGCCGTGGCGGCCAAGCCGTCCAGATGACGATCAGCCTGAGCGTTGTTGAAGCAGATCAGCGATTGATCCAGCCGCAGCGCCTCGAAATACTTCGAGCACCCGGCGCTGCTGGGCGCGATATTCCAGACGTAGTGGAAGAACTCGAGATCGAATTTCTCGGGACAGCCTTCCGCCAGTTCGGCGGACCTTGCCATAGCTCTTCACGATCCGCGTTAGGATGCCCATCATGCAGGTCGCGCGCGGCAGATCGAACCAGATCACGGTATCGCAGACGTCGCGGCGCAGTTCCCCTGCGGCCGAGGTGTAGTTGCCGTCCATGATCCAGCGTGGTTGGCGTGTCGCTTATCGAGGCGCTCGCTGAATTCGTCCCTGTCGGATTCGACCCAACCAGGCTTCCAGAACAGCGCATCGATCGACACGATGGGAAGTCCATGATCGCCGACAGCCTTCGCGCAAAGGTCGACTTGCCGGTCCGGATGACCCCATGACGAGACGCGCTCATCGAATCGATCAGCCTTTAGCGTGACTGGGCCGTGCGCGCTGTTTGCAGTTTCGCGAAATCCTCGCCGGCATGATGCGACGAGCGGGTCAGCGGGCTCGCCGACACCATCAGGAATCCCTTGGGTATGCGACTTTTCGTAGCCGGAGAACTCGTCCGGCGTCACGTAGCGCATCACGGCGTGATGCTTGCGGGTCGCTGCAGATACTGCCCGATGGTGAGGAAATCGACCTCGGCCGAACGCAGATCGTCCATCACCTGCAGCACCTCGTGCCGCTCCTCGCCGAGCCCGACCATGATGCCCGATTGGTGAACAGGGTCGGATCGAGCTCCTTCACCCGCTGCAGCAGGCGGATCGAATGGAAATAGCGCGCGCCCGGCCGCACCGTGAGATAGCGCGACGGCACGGTTTCCAGATTGTGGTTGAACACGTCGGGCTTTGCCGCGACCACGACTTCCAGCGCGCCGTCCTTGCGCAGGAAGTCCGGCGTCAGGATTTCGATGGTGGTGTCCGGGCAGCGCGCGCGGATGGCGCGGATGGTCTGCGCGAAATGCTCGGCGCCGCCATCGGCAAGGTCGTCGCGATCGACCGAGGTGATGACGACGTGCTTCAGCCCGAGCTTGAAGGTGGCTTCCGCGACATGCGCGGCTCGGCAGCATCGAGCGCGCCGGGCATGCCTGTCTTGACGTTGCAGAAGGCGCAGGCGCGGGTGCAGGTGTCGCCCATGATCATGAAGGTGGCGTGCTTCTTGTTCCAGCACTCGCCGATGTTCGGGCAGCCCGCCTCCTCGCACACGGTGACGAGGCCGTTTTCTTTGACGATATTGCGGCGTCTCGGCATAGCCGCGGGTATCGGCGCGCGCACCCTGATCCAGTCCGGCTTCGGCGGCGAGGCGTTGTCGGGCCGGTGCACCTTTTCAGGGTGGCGCGGCGCAGCGGCGTGGACGAGATTGTGTCGACGATGGTGACCATGGCGTCGAAGGTTGTCGATCCCTAGGTAATCCGGTTGCGAAGTCGCCGCAACCCGGCTCGCCGCGTTCGCAGAACATGGCATGGTTGCGGCTCCCAGGGCAGTTCCGCCCGATTCTCACGTAAAATGGCTCAAAATCTCAGAGCTAGAAGAGGCTGAGAATCTGCCGTGCGGCCGTCGTCCCTACTGCCCTTCGGCAAGCCGCTGAAGCGCGCGTTCTTCGACCGCAGCGTGCATGAGGTCGCCCCCGACCTGATCGGCGCGACCTTCTCGTCAACGGCGTCGGCGGCCTCATTGTCGAGGTCGAGGCCTATCATCACACCGAACCCGCCGCGCACTCCTTCAACGGACCGACGCCGCGCAACCGGGTGATGTTCGGCCCAGCCGGCTTCTCCTATGTCTACCGCTCCTACGGCATCCACTGGTGCGTCAACTTCGTCTGCGAAGGCGAAGGCTCGGCCAGCGCCGTGCTGATCCGCGCCCTGGAGCCGACCCATGGGCTCGCCGCCATGCGCCGTCGTCGCGGCATCGCAGATGAGCGCGCGCCTGTGCTCGGGACCCGGCAAGCTCTGCGAGGCGCTCGGCATCACCATCGCACGCAGCGAGCTGCCGCTGGATCAAGCCGCCGATCGCGCTTTTCGCGCGGACGCAGAAGCCGCAGATCGCGAAGGGCATCCGCATCGGCATCACGAAGGCGGTGGAACTGCCGTGGCGCTACGGGCTCAAGGGATCGAAATTCCTGAGCAAGCCGTTTCCGGCAACCTAACGCGAAACCGCCCGTACGACATGCGGACCCGGGCCCGATCGCAGGCCCTCGCCGAGATCGCCGTAGTAGCGCGCCGCGAGTTCGCCGCGCGTGACGTCCTCGAACGACGGCGAAGCCGCGCGGCTGCATCAGTTCGGCCAGGTCGGCGGCGATTGAACATGCTGAGCCAGGGCTCGCCGATCGAGGCCGCAGCGTTCGGCAACCGCGCGCAGATTGGCCTGCATCGCCGGCGGAAAATTCTCGAACGGTTCGGCGTAGTCGAACACGACCTCGGCGCCCTGGATGGCCGCGATGAAATCGAGCGTCGCGATGATGGCTTCGCGCGTCAGATACGGCACAACGCCGAGCCATTGGAAGTAGGCGGGCCGGTCGCTGCGGAACCCTGCTGCGGCGAGGCCTTCGGCCAGACCCTGCCGCTCGAAGTCGACCGGCGCGAAGGTCAGCGACGGCGGCAATGCGACGCCGGCCTGCCGCAGCCGTTCGCGCTTCCAGGCCTGCGTGGCCGGATAGTCGATCTCGTACACCGTGACGTCCGGATGCGGGTTGCGCAGCGAAAACGTGTCGAGGCCGGCGCCGAGGATCACGACCTGGCGCACGCCGCGCGCGACGCAGGCCGCCATCGCCTCTTCGAGAAGCGGCTGCGCGGCGGCGACGAACAGCCGCATCGACCGGTGCGCGGAGTCACTGGCGAACGCAGGCAGACCCGCGCGCGCTTCGTCATCGAGGATTTGCAGCGCGTAGGGATCGGCAAAGATGACGCCGCCTTCCAGCGTCTGGTGCACGGCGCGATGCATCGCCGCGCCCAAGGCTGTTCGACTCGGTCGTCCGATCTCCATATGCCTACACCGGGTGATGGCAGACGGCTTCGATGCGATTGCCGTCGGGGTCGCGCAGGAACGCCGCATAGTAGGAGGCGTGATAGCTGCGCAGGCCCGGCGGGCCGTCGTCGGTGCCGCCGGCAGCGATGCCGGCATCCCAGAAGGCATCGACCTGGCTCTGCCAGCGCGCCTTGAAGCACCAGTGGCGGCCGAAGGCATCTTCCGGCTTCGCTCCCTTGCGGATCGAGATGTAGACGCGGTCCGGATAGGCCGGCCGCGCCCGCTCGCCATAACCGAGCCAGTCCTCGCGGCGGCCGACCTTGACCACGCCGAGCGCCTTCATGATCGCGTCGTAGAAGCGCTCGGCGGCGGCGATATCGGAGACGGTGATGGAAACGTGGTCGAGCATGTGACTAGTCTATCCCGTCATTGCGAGCCAACGGATCGCGCGAATGCGCGCACGATGACAGGCTCCGCGAAGCCATCGCGCTTCTTCGCCGCGGCGACAAAGCTGGATTGCTTCGTCGCTAGCGCTCCTCGCAATGACGGCGGAGCCGTCACTACGACGCCTTCTTCAGCCGCTCCAGCGCTTCCTGCAGCTTGGCCTTGCGCGCCAACGCGGCGTCGCGCTTTTCTTTCTCTTCCTCGACGATCTCTTCCGGCGCGTTGGCGACGAATTTCTCGTTGGAGAGTTTTGCGTCGACGCGCTTGATGTCGCCGTCGGCCTTGCCGATCTCCTTCTCCAGCCGCGCACGCTCGGCGGCGAGGTCGATCACGCCCTTGAGCGGAAGGGCCGCCGACCTCGCCGCGCACCAGAACCTGCACCGCTCCCTCGGCGCGCGGTCGGCGAAGGAAATGTCGGCAAGCCGCGACAGGCGCTTGATGATGTCGTTCCAGCGCTGCGCACGCGCCTTGGTCTCGGTCGGACGCAGCCGCCAGCACCAGCGGCGTCAGCGTGGCCGGCGGAATGTTCATCTCGGCGCGCACCGAGCGGATCGCGGTGACGAGATCGACCACCCAGCCGATCTCGGCCTCGGCGTCGGGATCGGAAAACTCGCCGGCGGCAAGCGCCATGATGACCGGCGGGATCAGCCCGTCGCTCGGGCTCGTGGTCGTGATCCGCGAGCAGTTCCATCGTCGACACGACCTTGCGCGGCCATGGCGTCAGCACCAGGAGGCCATCGCGTTTCGCCGTCACCGCCCACAGCTCCTCGGTAATGAAGGGCATGAACGGATGCAGCAGCTTCAATATCTCGTCGCGCGCCCAGGCGATCATGGCGCGGGTTTCCGCCTTGGCGGGCCCCTCCTCGCCGAGCAGCACCGGCTTTGCGAGTTCCAGATACCAGTCGCAATAGACGTTCCAGACGAAGCGGTAGATCGCGCCCGCCGCATCGTTGAACCGGTAGGCCTCGATCGCCTCCGAAACTTCGCGGGTGGTGCGCGACGCCTCATGCGCAATCCAGCGGTTCAGCGTTTCCTTCGCCTCGAACGGATCGAATCCAGCCGTCAACGCGCAGCCGTTCATCTCGGCAAAGCGGCAGGCGTTCCACAGCTTGGTCGCAAAATTGCGGTACCCCTCGACGCGCTGGGTCGACAGCTTGATGTCACGGCCTTGCGCGGCCATCGCGGCCAGCGTGAAGCGCAGCGCATCGGCGCCGTAGTCGTCGATCAGATGCAGGGGATCGATGACGTTGCCCTTCGACTTCGACATCTTGGCGCCCTTCTCGTCGCGGACGAGGGCGTGGATGTAGACGGTCGAGAACGGCACCTCCTTCATGAAATGAAGGCCCATCATCATCATACGGGCGACCCAGAAGAAGATGATGTCGAAACCGGTCACCAGCGAGTTGGTCGGGTAGTAGCGCTGCACTTCCGGCGTCTCGTCCGGCCAGCCGAGCGTGGAGAACGGCCACAGCCCGGATGAGAACCAGGTGTCGAGCACGTCCTCGTCGCGGGTAATGAAGCCTTCGCGCCTGGCCGGGTCGCGCGCCATCTCGGCGCCCTGCTCCGGCGTGATCACTTCCTGCTCGACGTAATAGCCGAGCGCATTGCCGACCGCCTCTTCCTCGGTCTCGGCGACAAAAACCTTGCCGTCGGGCCCGTACCAGGCGGGGATCTGGTGACCCCACCAGAGCTGGCGCGAGATGCACCATGGCTGGATGTTCTCCATCCAGTCGAAATAGGTTTTTTCCCAGTTCTTCGGCACGAAAGTCGTCGCGCCCGAGCGCACCGCCGCGATCGCGGGCTGCGCCAGCGTGTGAGCGTCGACGTACCACTGGTCGGTCAGGTACGGCTCAATGACCACGTTGGAGCGGTCGCCATGCGGGACCATATGCGTGTTCGGCTCGATCTTGTCGAGGAAGCCGAACTCTTCCAGCCGCGTGACAAGCTGCTTGCGCGCGGCGTAGCGATCGACATTGTTGAACTCTTCGGCGAATTGCGCGGCGCCTTCGGGCAGCCCGCGCAAATAGTCCTCGTTATCGACGAGGAAAAGAGAGCCTTCCTTGTCGAGCACGTTGATGCGCGCCAAGCCATGGCGATTGCCGACTTCAAAATCGTTGAAGTCGTGGGCGGGCGTGATCTTCACCGCGCCCGAACCCTTTTCGGGATCGGAATATTCATCCGCAACGATCGGTATTTTGCGACCGACCAGCGGCAGGATGACGTGCTTGCCGACGAGATTTCTATAGCGCTCGTCGTCGGGATGCACGGCGACGCCGCTGTCGCCCAGCATCGTCTCGGGCCGGGTGGTGGCGACAACGATGAACGATGTGGAATCGGCGGGATCAAAGCTGCGCCCCTCGATCGGATAGCGCAGGTACCAGAGCGAGCCCTTGACCTCGATCTGCTGCACTTCGAGATCGGAGATCGCGGTGAGCAGCTTCGGGTCCCAATTGACCAGCCGCTTGTCCTTGTAGATCAGCCCCTCGCGATGCAATTCCACGAACACCTTGATGACGGCCCGCGAGAGGCCCTCGTCCATGGTGAAGCGCTCACGCGACCAATCGCAGGAGGCGCCAAGCCGCTTCAACTGGTTGACGATGGTGTCGCCGCTCTCGGCCTTCCACTGCCAGACGCGCTCGAGGAATTTTGCGCGGCCCATATCGCGACGGCCCGGCTCCTGCCGCTCCATCAATTGCCGCTCGACCACCATCTGCGTCGCGATGCCGGCATGGTCGGTGCCCGGTTGCCACAGCACGTCGCGCCCGCGCATGCGCTCGAAGCGGCAGAGTATGTCTTGCAGGGTGTTGTTGAGCGCGTGGCCCATGTGCAGTGAGCCCGTCACGTTCGGTGGCGGGATCACGATGGTGAAGGGCGTCGCATCCTTGCGCTCGGGGCGGCCAGCCCGGAACGCGCCGCTGTCTTCCCAGATCCGGGACATGCGGCTTTCGATATCGGCGGGCTGGTAGTTCTTTTCGATCATGACCAAGCGGGGTTTTGGGATGTGAACGGGTAAAAAGCCGTCAGGCCGGTCCGAGTCAACACACCGCCGCCCTGAAAGGACCGGATTAAGCCCGAATGGATGGCTGAATCAGGGCTTGGCCCCGAATAAGTGGCTAGCGGCCGCGGGAAACCCGCTCAATCTCGGCCTTGACGATGCGCTCCACCAGCCCGGGCAGATTGTCGTCGAGCCAGGATTTCAGCATCGGCCGCAGCATCTCCTTCACCAGATCTTCCAAGGTCCGCGCATTGTTTGACAGCACGGTGTTGGCAAGCGTGTTGAAGGCTGAACTCAACCGCATTGACTGTCGTGCGGGACAGCATCGGGCTCTGGAGCGCCATCTCCATGGCCGGCGGTTCTGACGCCGGCGCGCGCGGCGAAGCCCTGGCGGCGGCCACGGCTTCGGTGAATTCGAGATCGTCCTGCGGATCGACTTTGTGGAACGTGGATGCCGCAGATGCCGGCTCAGGTTCCGGCAGCGCCATTTCGTCGGTGAGTTCGAACACCTCGCCGTCGGGCTGCGGCGGCCGCACCTCTTCCTCCGGAGTCGCCTCCTCGAGGCTCGCCAGCATGGCGTCGATGTCGTCCTGGCTGTTGGGCGCAGCGACCGCTGGCGGCGGCGCGGGTTTTGGCGCCGGGGCCGGGGCAGCCGCCGCTGGAGCCTTGGCGGGCTGTGCTGCCGGAATTGCCGACGGCGGAATGTCCTTCATCGCGGGCTTGGCGGGGGGCACGGCAGCAGCGGATGCCGCGGCTGCGGCCTTGTCGCCAGGCTTGGCCTCGTCATCGGCAATGATGCGACGGATCGACGCCAAAATCTCCTCCATCGAGGGTTCTTGGACCTTCGCAGGCTGCGTCATCTCCGACTCCACATCATCAACGGCGAATTTACACCAAGCCACAGCCGATTGGCCGGTTCCGGGTGTGGAGGTGCGGGAATTTCGTTGCGCGCGCCTGACTTGTCCCCAGATCAAACGCGACGCGCTGTCCCGCCCGGCGCCCTGCCCTGTCATGACCTCAAATCATGACGGCCGGTCGACGCAAAGTCGCGACCCGAATCGCCCCGCTCCACGAGCAAGGCTACGTCATGTCGGCAATTGTGCAAGCAAGCGCGGCCGGTCTTAGGGCAGGCCTTGCATCATACGGGGATCTGCGCGGATGGTTACTGGCCGGAAGGCGTGCGCACACCGACCCAGCTGTCGCGGATCTGATGGTAATGAACGCTGGGATCGTAGACCTCGGTGGGCAGGTTCAACACGATCGGCGACAGCCGACCGACCGCATTGAGCACCGAGTAGGAAGCGACCACGCGGTCGTGCTGCGCGGTCACCAGCGCAACGCGCGCGTTCACCAGCGCCTGCTGGGCGTTGAGCACGTCGAGCGTGGTGCGCTGCCCGGCCTTGGCTTCTTCGCGCACGCCGTTGAGTGCGATCTCGGATGCGGTGACCTGCGCCTGTGCGGACTGCACCGAAGCCTTGCCGGCGTCGAGCTGGCCCCAGGCCTGCACCGTGTTGGCGCGCGCCTGATCACGGGTCTGTTCCAGCACGAGGCGCTGCTGCGCCAGCGTTTCCTTGGACTGGCGGATCAGCGCATATTCGGCACCGCCCTGGTAGATCGGCATCGACAGCTGGGTAAGCGCCGACGCGCCGAACGAACGCTGCAGCGTCATCGTCGATTCGTAGGACTGCTGCACCGAGGTCTGGAATGTCACCGTCGGGAACAACGCGCCCTCGGCGACCTTGACCTGGAGATAGCTGACATCGATGCCGAACATTGCGGAAGTGACGTTCGGATTCTGGATCAGCCCGAGTTCGACGGCCGCGGCCAGCGACGGTGGCAGATAGCGATCGACCGGCGAGCCCGGCGCCAGCGCCACCGGCTCACTGCCGATGATGCGGCGGAAGTTCGCTTTGGTCGTCACCAGGTTCAACTCCGCCGTGGTGAGCTGGGTTCTGCCGGCGGCGAGCTGCGCTTCGGATTGCGCGACGTCGGTTCGGGTGACCTCGCCGACATTGAAGCGGTCCTTGGTCTGCTTCAGTGTCTGTTCGAGCACGCGCACGTTGCTCTTCTGCACCTCGACGATCGCAGAGTCGCGCAGATAGTCCATGTAGACGGTTGCCCCTGCGAGCAACACGGTCTGCTCCAGCACGCGCAAGGCTTCGCGCGCCGCTGAGACCTGGCTTTCCGCCGCGCGGGTCCTATTTGCGGTCTGCTGGCCGTTGAACAGCGTCTGCGACACGGTCAAGCCCGCGGTGCGCGGCGCGTTGACGCCGTGGGTGACAGTGCGCACCAGGTTAGTCGCGGTACCGCCTGCGGTCGTAAGCGTGTCGGTATATTGAACGCCGGCGCTCGCGGTGACCGCAACCTTCGGCCGATATCCCGACAAAGCCTGCGGCACGTTCTCGTCAGTCGAGCGCACCTGCGCGCGCTGCGCATTGAGCTGCGGATTGGTTTGATAGGCGCGCACCAGCGCAGCCTCGATCGTGTCCGCCAAAGCAGGCGTCGGACCCAAAAGAGCCAACAGAAGGGCCGAAGCCGCGGCTCCGGTTAAGGCCTTCACGCCACGCATCCCCGCATTCCAATCATTCTTCTTTCGCCTGCCCAAGCGCCTAGGCTGGCGACCTCAAACCGAGTGAGTCCCGGCTCACCTTAGTCCGCAGCTAGGCGCGACGGAACACCCGGACAAGCCGGGACGGTCGAAACTCTTCACGTGGGACAATCCGGCCACACTTCTGATTTAGAATGGGTTTTTACCGCCTACCGGGGGCTGAAAAGCACCTAGAACACGAACTCCGGGCGACGCTCAAGCCCCGGTAGCGTCGGCGCCGCCGCATCAAACAGCGTTCGATGGCCGAAATCGCCGTGCGATCGCGTTACGATCATGGCCCGAGACGGATTTGTCGTCGCAAACACGCCAACCAGCCGGCCGCCCTCGGCGAGCTGTCCACGGAGCCGCTCCGGGTCCACTTCGGTCGCGCCGTTGAGGATGATGACGTCAAACGGCGCGCCCGTGGCGTCGCCATCCGCCGCCACAGCGGTGCGAACCGAAACATTTCCACAACCGAGCTGACCCAGCACACTTGTCGCTCGGCCCGCCAGCGCGGCGTCGCCTGCGGTCGCAACCACCTCATTCGCCAGCTTCGCGACAACTGCCGCCGCATAGCCGGTGGCCGCGCCGGCCACGAGCACCTTGTCGGTGGCCTTGATCTCCGCAGCCTGCAGCAACTTCGCCGTCAACACCGCCTTGACCAGACAGCCCCCGCCGACATCGAGGTCAAGGTCGAGATAGGCCAGCGCCTGCTTGTCGGCAGGCACGAACGCCTCGCGCGGCACTTCCAGCATGGCGTCGATGATGCGGATGTCGGTGACATCGCTGGTGCGCACCTGACCATCGACCATTTTTTGGCGCGCGTTTGAAAAGCCGGTCATGGCAGGGACCCCGTAACGAAAACCGCCCACCTTTTGGTACAAGCGAGGTGAAAACGCAACATGGCGGCGGCCGAGGATGGAGCCTCGTTGCCTGCGGATTATTCGATTGTCACCGCCAACCGCGCGATTAACTGCGCGACTTCGTCGAGATGCCCGGAATCCTGTTCTTCGACCACCCGCGCCAGCCGCGCGAGGCACTCATCGTCGGTCATGTCGGGGATATCGATCGGCACGATGGAAGGTATCGGTCTCAGCTCGGCCTGGATGACTGGCATCGAATCAGCTCCCGTAAAAGCCCGGCACTGCAGGCTCGGGCGAGATTGGGTCGATTTGGCGGCCTCCGCATCAGGCCAGCGGATGGTCGGGTGCGGAACACGCTCGAGCCGGCCGCAGGAAATCCCGGCAAACACTTGATCGCGCCCGGTTTCCGCCCCGGCCCGCAGCCGTACCGGAACGGACCAATTCGGCCTTTGCATTGGCCGGGGCCTTTGTTATACGCACCCGGCTTGCGAACATCGTTCGCCCTATTCCCGGATAGCTCAGCGGTAGAGCATTCGACTGTTAATCGAATGGTCGCTGGTTCGAATCCAGCTCCGGGAGCCATCCACCCCTTTTTCAGCGAACTTCCCCGAACACCTTTTGCGGGCTCTCCCGTCGCCCGATCGGGGGCTGCGGGGCGGATCAGCACCAACTGTATCTTGCAGCCTCAATGGATCATCAACGCCGACGCACGGATCGTCCGCGACACCGGCCGTCGCGATCAGGCTGACTATGAACGCGCCGTCGAACGCGGGCGGCACACACGTGCGAGTTTGCTCAATGGCCCAGCGGCTGACCCGGGGCGCGGTCCAGCGGCGGGTGCGGCCTGGCAAGGCCGGTGGTGCCGGGCGGGGCTTCGTTGCTCGCCGTCCTCGTGTCGACCCGCTCGAGTGTTGTGACGATGGCCAGGAGGACGGCGAGTGCCGTCGCAACGGCGAAAAGCACGAGTACGGTACGGGGGCTGTTCCGATCATTATCCATGGGAGGCCTCCACTTCAGCGCGAAACGCCGTTCGGCCTCGATGGTTCCTTAGCGTCCGTCGGAGTCTCTGATCTGCGCGTAGCGACGCGACCGCTAATCGCTCGCCGTCCCAGGCGGGGGTGAAACCTATTGCTGCGCCTGGTCGAATGCCGCCCGGCAGGCGTCGCTGAGGTTCGACTTGTTGCGGCGCAGGCAGGCGGTGATGGCGCGGACGTTGGGGATTTCGCCGGCACAGAGGCGGTAGACGTCGGGGGTACAGGCCCGCCGTTGATCGGGCGTGCCCTGGTATTGGGCGAAGGCGGCGGTTGCGAATACGGACATGAACAGCCCGAGCATGCCGCTTGATCGCGCGCGGCTCGAAATTCGTGCCAGCTTCGTCTTCATGCGACGTCTCCCCGGATCGGGCTGGCGCCGGCGCGGCGCCTTTGCTATTCACGGCGGATACCGGAAATTTATTTCGCCGAATGTGATTTTTCGCACATTTGGCCGCTGCAAGGCCCGACTAGGTTCCACACAAGGGAAAGTAAGCATTTAGTAACCAGAATTGCCTCGACCGCCGGATCGATAAAATTCGAACGATCCGCTCAATCCGACACCAAGACCGATTTGCGATCTTCCGCCTCAACGAGCGGGAGAGCGCGATGAGTGAAGTTGAGTTCGATCTATTGCTGGACGCCGTGCAAACGGCCATTGCGCCTATTGGGGAGGATATTTTGGCTCAATCATTGCCGCTTCGTCAGCCGCTGCCGCGCGCCGCCAACGATAACCGCACCGCCTGGCCGCTGATCCCGTTTCCGGAAGGCTGGAACGCCGCCTGCTGAGCAAGTTCCCGCGACCTCTCATATAATCCGGCTAAGCCATTGATTATATGAATGGAGGCCACGACCAGAATTGAACTGGTGTAAACGGTTTTGCAGACCGCTGCGTAACCACTCCGCCACGTGGCCCCATCGGGCGGATCAATACAGACGATCAAGGGCTTGGGCAACCGTCCTCATCCTCGACCCTCCAAGTTCTGAAACTCGATCCCGGGCTCGTTTCTGAAACTGGCTTGCGCGCTCCGTTTCCCCGCGGTCAACGCGCCGTCGTGATTTGCCGATCGGCGATCGTCCGGCATTGAAGCGGCCGAGCCCCCATCGTTATCCGGTGACGACCGGCCTCAGTTCATGCCGATGATAGCCGTTCGCGCATTTGCCGACGTAGCGACAAAGGCTCGCCTCTACCATCAGCGTTTGGGCGTAAAGGCGCCAGTCATGGCCTTCATGGCGGACTCACCGATGCTCCTGGCTTGCTCCGTCATGGCGCTCATCTGGGCCTGGAAGAATTCCGCCTGAATCCGCATTGCATCCTGCGCGTCATTGGCCTTGATCAGCTTGTCGCAGAGATCGAACGAGGCCGTGACATTGCGCTGCAGATGCTCGGTGAATTGCCTGGCCTGATCGGCGATCGGCAACTGCGACGAGCTCTTCTCCAGCAGCTGAAAATACTCGGCGCTGGCCTTGCGGATCTTGCCGAGGTTCTCAGTCAGCATGGCGCGGACATTGTCCGCAGACAGGGGGGTCTCAGGCATGGGTCTCTCCCTTTAGTGCTACTTCTCAAGTCCGCCGAACCAGGCGCCGAAATAACCGGCGTAAAGTGCAGGCAGTTCCAGATTCATCGAATGTCCGACGCGCGGCACAAGAACGAGCCGGCAGTCAGGCATGGCCGCTGCCATGGTTTTCAGATCAGCCGGCGCGATCCAGCCGTCCCACTCGCCCCACAGGACCAGGTGCGGATGGTGGAGTTCGGCCATTCGCCGCTCAAGCTCCCCGCTTTCCCGTTCCCGGGTTAGATTGACGGGTGTTCCGATCCAGATGCCTTCCGAGACGCCGAAGGTCTGCTCCAGGATGCGTTCGAACAACGCCTGGATCTCCGCAAGGCCCTCGCGGAAACGCGGGATCGTATTGGGCGCAAGACTCTCCGGCAGAAACAGCGAGGACGCCGCTGTCGCCATCACCGCGCGCGTCAGCTCCCTGCTCGCCATCATCGCGCGGAACAGTGCGATCTGCTCGGTGTTGAACGACATTCCGAGCGGCGTCACCGGATCGAGCGCGAAAACCCTGCCGAAGCGTTGCGGCTGCTTCAGCAGCATACGCGCGGCAATGATACCGCCCGTGGAATGGGTCGCCAGATGGCAGAACGGGATGTTCAGCGCATCCAGCGCCGCCAGCATGTCGAGCGCGTGCTGCTGCATCGAATAGTTCGAATAGTCTTGCGTTGCCGGCGGCCGGTCGCTGTCGCCACAGCCGCGCCAGTCGATCCCGATCAACCCGCAGGTCGCTCGGAAACAGCGGCGCGGCGAGTTCGATCCAGTCCTTGCTGGCGAGATTGCCGTGGAGGAAGACGACGGTGATGTCGCCGCTCCCCCACTCTCGCCAGCCGAGACTGACTTCTCCCGCACGCACCCTTGCGCATTCGTGCCTACTTGTTCAGTCCAGCCGTCGGATTTGGTCCGTCCGGCGTCGGCGCGACCGGTATTCCCGATGCGACAACGCCGTTGATCACTCGGTCGATCTCGAGCGGTGAACTGGTGTCGAGATTGCCGGTCGACACGAAGTCAGTGACGTCAGCAGCGAACTCCACCGGGTTGTCGGTATGGATGAAGTGACCGGTGTCCGGATAGATCTTCAGGATCGGCCGGTTGTTGGCGCGCGTCATCCTTGTCATGAACGGCGAGATGATGTCGCGGCCGAGGTCCTTCAACCCGTTGAAAGCGGTGCCGGGGATGAAGGGTTCCTTGTCGCCGAAGGCCAGGAAAATCGGCACCTTGATGTCGGTCAGGCGGCGATAGAGGTTCTTCGGATCATCCTGCTGCAACTCCGCCACCATGGTGTAGATGTCGAAGATGTAGACATTGGCCCACTGCTCCAACTCTTTCGGATTGCCCTTGGTCAGGCCGACCCGCTGTTCGGTATGCAGCCGTGCATACTCGCTGTCGTTCATGAAGTAGCCGCTCTTGCTGCGGCCCACCACGCCGGTGACCGGATCGCGCTTCTTGAAATAGAAGAACTCGCGAATGTTCTGCTCCGGCCGGGCAATTTCGTTCGAAAGGACCTGGGTCGGCCCCCAGACTTCCTTCCACTTGTCGAAGTCGCGCGCAAAGGAGGCGTCGAACAGCTTTGCGGTCTTGCCCGGGGCGATCGTCACCTCACGCGGATATTCCTCGAGACCCGCGGGCGCTTCGAGCACCAGGCTCTTCACCGCATCCGGATAGGTCAGCGCATAACCCAGGATATGCTGGCCGCCCAGGGAATGACCGAGATAGGTGGCCTGCTTGACCTTGAGCTGGTTGACGACGAGGTCATACACCACCTCGCGCATGTCCTGCATGGTCCGCGCCGGGCTCTTGTCGAGGTTGCCCGGACCGGACATGCCGTAATGCGGCAGGTCCGGCGCAATCACGCGCAGCCCGCTGCGCAGCGCATACTGCATGACGTTGCCGTAGTGGCCGGCAAATGCGCCCTTGCCGTGGATGATGACGAGAACCTTCGGATCCTTGTCGGTGCCGTTGTACTCGTCCATGTAGCCGATCTGCCAGGTGGTGCCCTTGGCATCCTTGGCGTTGGCGTACTTCACCGGATAGGGATAGGTGACATAGTCCTTCCAGAAGGATTTCTTCGGATCGATCGTCCGACGCCACGCCCGGCACGCGGTAGTTCTTGTCGACGAACTGCTGGGCCTTGTCGAGGCTTGCGACGTCATCCATGAACGACACGAATTTCGGATCGTTCTTGCGGCGATTGATGATCGAGAACACGCCGTAATGCGCGACCGGGCTCTCCTCGGCGATCAGGTCGGCGCCGGGAATGCTGTCGACCGCCTTCTCCGCCAGCTTGAAGTTGAGCCACAGGTCATTCTTGATGTGCATCACCATCGTGCGCGACTGGATGCGGCCGAGGTCGGCGTTGATGTTGTGGAGTTCGCCGACGCGGTTGCGCCACACGAGATCGACCGCGTCATAGAGCTTGGAGCGGTTGATCACGCTGAGTGCGGCCTTCTCGTTCGGCGGATTCCAGTAGAAGATTTCCGGCTGCACCGAGGTGTAGGCCTGAGTGGATCGGTAATCGAGATCGTAGCCGGTCAAACCGAGCACCGACCAGCCGAACGCCATGCCCATCAGCGGATGCTTTTCCTTGGGCAGCTTGTAGTAGTCGCCCTTGGTCTGCTGCCAGACCGGGTCGGACTCGATCGCCGCCGTCATCAACTGGAAGGTCCAGTTGCCGACGGGGTCGCCGGCATCCGATTGCGTGGTGCCGCCGATCGGCATGATCGCGCCGACATATTCCGGATGCATGACGCCCCAGACGTATGTCTGGGTGCCGCCCATCGAGACGCCGGTGGCGAGCGCCACTTTTGATATCTTCAGATGGTCGCGCAGCATGCGGTAGTTCGCCTGCACCATGTCGAAATAGGTGTACTGCGGGAACTTGATGCCGAGCCCGTCGGACGGCTTGCTGGCGCCCCAGGTGCCGAGCGGATCGACCATCACGACATAATAGCGGTCGGTGTCGATCGGGCGGCCCGGTCCGATGATCGGCACGGTGCCGGAGAGCGCGGCGCCCTTGAACCACTGCTCGTACATGTCGGTGGAGTCGCCGGAGTAGTAGGAACTGATGACGATCGCATTGGTGATTTCGCCTGCGGCGTTTTTACGCGGCGTGCCGACCGCGATATAGGCGGTGCGCAGCTTGCCGCCGCCGAGCGATTCCAGCGTCACGCCGCCCTCGCCGCCGTTCTCCCATTTCGAAGGATTGGCAAGGTCGTATTTGCCGCCGAGCTTGAAGTTGGCGATTTCGTAGTACTGCTTCAGGCCGTCATGCTTTTCCTGCGAGGAGCGCCGCGAGAACGGCTGCGCGGTTGCGATCGAGGCGCTCACAGCGAGCAGCAGCAGGCTGACGAAAAGACGCTTCATGGAAAGCCTCCCTGATCGGAATTTTGGGAAAATTTCCACCTGACGCCCTCACCCGGCATTGATTTAACTCAAAGGACTGGCTCGCCACGCATTCCAGAGTTGAGCTTGGGAGTCACAGACCAAGTGAACTGAATGCCGTTCCTGATGCATGGCTCGCACCGCATCCGCTATGAGCTGGACGGCCCGACGGATGCTCCGGCCTATGTGTTGGTTAATGGGCTTACGCAATATTCCGAGCTGTGGGCGGCCTACCGCGACGCCCTGATCGGCAAGGGATATCGGGTTGCAACCTTCGACCTGCTTGGTCAGGGCGCCTCCGACAAGCCGGAGCTGTTCATCAGCCAGGACGATCAGGTCGAAGCGCTCGGGCTTCTTATCGGCGAGCTCGGCGACAGCCCGATTTTCCTGAGCGGCATCAGCTTCGGCGCCCTGATCGCGCTGCGCTATGCGATCGAGCGTGGCGAAAAGCTTGCGGGACTGGTGCCGATGAGCGCCTTCGCCGAACTGTCGCCGCAGCTGATGCTGCTCGGCAATGCGCTGCGAACGGGCCTCATCCTGGGCGGCACCGGCTACCTGCAGGACTTGCTGCTGCCGATGAACCTGTCGGATGCCTGGCTGAAGCCGCTGCTCGGCAATCTCGACGCGGTCAAGCGGCAAGGCTGGCTGGTCAACGACGTCTACGCGCTGCAGAACCTGATGGAGTCCTTTCTCGATTTCCAGCCGCTGACGCCGCTTCTTTCTTCGATCAAGACCCCGACCATGATCCTGAACGGTGAGTTCGATTTCCTTACCCCGCGATCGCTGCACGAAACGCTGCGGGTCGGGATTCCCGACAGTTCGCTGATAATTGTTCCGAACGCGTACCACGCCTTCACGCTGGAAAAGGCGGCACTGACCGCAGATCTGCTGGCGCGCTTCGCCGATGACGTTCTGGCCAAACGCTGGCAGGGTAACAAGGCGGTCTGGATCGCGCCCGACGAGCCCGGCGGGGAGATGATCCCGTTTCCCGACGGCTACGACCATCTGCGCGCTATCCCGGTAAAGAGGACGGCGTCATGAGCCGCTTCCTGGGCCCACTTGATTCCACCGGGCGCGTTCCCCCGCTGCAGCAGACCAGCGTCGCGTCGTTCCTGATCTCGGCGCACGGTGCGCTGGCCCGGCAGCTCGCGATGGCCCTGCCCGGTCAAATGAATGCGGGCTGGCAAACCGAACTGAACGCGCAGTTATATCGCGAAGCGGAAATCGTCTCCCTTCTGATGCGCGCAACCTCCTGGGTGCCGGATTTCAGCTTGCCCTACCGCGCACTCGCCTGGGAAGCCGCGTGGGTGCCAAAGCCCGTTGCCGGGGTTACCGACCAGAGGCAGGCGACGACCAATCGACATCGCCGCGCTCGGGCATGCCGTGCATGGCGCAATCCGGCCGGCGGCGCTGTTGCCGGTTGAAGCAGGCGCCGGGGATCCCTTTGTGATGGCGTTGCGCCGGATCGAGTTCGAAAGCAGCCGCCTGATCCAGGCGCAGATCCTGTTCCTCAAGAGCGACGACCTCAAGCCGGCGCGTGACGCGGTAAATGCCGCAGTTGAACGGCGTCACCGGCAGGTCCGCAAATTGTGGACCGAACTGCTCGAAACCATCGGCATCACGGGACGCCGACGGATGACGATGCTGGAAAAGCAGGGATGGGGTCGGATGAGCAATCGCAAGCGATGAGGAGACGAGTCAATTACCTCAAGGGCTATCTACAGGGTACTCTCGACGCGATGAAATGAACAATGCGCCATCTCAATCGAGCCGTGGGATTGCGCAAACGTCAACCTGTCTGCGGCCTTGACCCAGATCAAGGGCATGACCGGACAGCGCGCTCAACATTTCTCATCGTTCAGCCTTCGATCGATTGCCGGAGTCCGATCATGAAGTCCGTTTCCGTCGAAGAAGCTGTCGCGATGATTCCCAACGGCGCGAGCATCATGGTCGGCGGGTTCATGGGCGTCGGCACGCCGGAGCGCCTGCTCGACGAGTTGGTGCGGCAGAAGAAGTCGGGCATTTCCCTGATCAGCAACGATGCGGCCACGCCCGGCAAGGGCGTCGGCAAATTGTTCGAGGGCGCGCAGGTGTCGAAGATGATCGGCACCCATATCGGGCTGAACCCGAAGGCGCAGCAACAGATGCTCGGCAAGCAGATCAACGTCGATCTGATTCCGCAGGGCACCTTCGTCGAGCGCATTCGCGCCGGCGGCTGCGGCCTCGGCGGCGTGCTGACACCGACCGGCGTCGGCACGCTCGTCGAAGAAGGCAAGCAGAAGATCGAGGTCAACGGCAAACCGTATCTGCTCGAGACGGCGCTGCGTGCCGACTTCGCGCTGGTGCACGCATTCCTCGCCGACTATAACGGCAACCTCTCCTACGTGCTCACCGCCCGCAACTTCAATCCGGTGATGGCGATGGCCGCGGACACGGTGATCGTCACCGCCGAGCACATCGTTCCGGTCGGCGTCATCGCGCCCGATCATGTCATGACGCCGGGACCGCTGGTCGACTATCTCGTCGCGAACGGGTGACCCATGGATGCACAAACCATCATCGCGCGGCGTGTCGCGCAGGAACTTCGGAGCGGCAATCTCGTCAATCTCGGGATCGGCATCCCCACGCTGGTTGCGAACTACGTTCCTGCCGGGCTGCACGTTTTCTTCCAATCCGAGAACGGACTGATCGGCACGGGGCCCATCCCCGAACAGGGCATGGCGCATCCGCTGTTGACCGACGCCGGCGGCAAGCCGATCAGCGCGCTGCCGGGCGCAGCGACGTTTGACAGCGCGATGTCGTTCGGCCTGATCCGCGGCGGCCACGTCGACGTCACCGTACTCGGCGGCCTGCAGGTCGATGCCGGCGGTCACCTCGCCAACTGGATGATCCCCGGCAAGATGGTGCCGGGCATGGGCGGCGCGATGGATCTGGTGAGTGGCGCCAAGCGCGTGATCGTCGCCATGCAGCACGCCGCCAAGGGCAAATCCAAGATCGTTGCCAAGTGCAACCTGCCTCTGACTTCGTCGCGGTCGGTTGACCTCGTCGTGACCGACATGGCCGTCATCGCCTTTCCCGGCGGCAAGGCAACGCTTCTGGAGACCGCTCCCGGCGTGTCAGTCGGGGAAGTGATGGCCGTGACGGAAGCCGAACTCGCCATTCCGGACAAGGTGCCGGAAATGAAGCTTTGAATACGCGGACGACGGCCATGCGCATATTCGACGGGTTTGCGGAACTCAAGGCCGCTGTCGGCACCGAGGTCGGCGTCAGCGACTGGATCGAGGTGACGCAGGATCGCATCAACAAGTTTGCGGAAGCGACCTGTGACGAGCAATGGATCCATGTCGACCAGGAGCGCGCCAAAGCGGAGATGCCCGGCGGCAAGACGATCGCGCATGGCCTGTTGTCGCTGAGCCTGACGCCGATGTTCATGCGCTCGGTGATGGGCCTGAAGGGACTGAAGAACACGCTGAACTACGGTGCGGACCGCATCCGCTACCTGTCGCCGGTGCCGGCCGGTTCGAAACTGCGCGGCCGCGTCAGCATCGCCGAGGCCGAGGATGTGCCGCCCAATGGCTTGCGGGTGCACTATCGCGTGACGATCGAGATCGAGGGCGGCCAGCGCCCGGCTTGCGTCGCCGAGGTGATCGGGCTGCACTACAGCTGAGGCGGCGCCAATCCCCGCCTTCAATCGATGATGTGATAGCCACCGTCGATATAGAGCACGCTGCCGGTGATCAGCTTGGCGCCGTCGAGCGCAAGGAATGCGGTCGCATTGCCGACGTCTTCGATGCTGACCAGGCTGCGCGCCGGCGCCTGCGACTGCGCCTTGTCCATCAGTTCGTCAAACTCGGGGATGCCTGATGCCGCGCGGGTCGCGAGCGGCCCGGGCGAGATGGCATGGACCCGAATGCCCTTCGGGCCGAGTTCGGCCGCGATGTAGCGCACGGCGGCCTCGAGGGCCGCTTTCGCGACACCCATGACGTTGTAGTTCTTCACCACCATCTGGCTGCCGTAATAGGTCATGGTGAAGATGGTGCCGCCATTCTTCATCAATGGCTCGGCCAGATGCGCCATCCGCATGAATGACCAGCACGACACGTCCATGGTCTTCTGAAAACCTTCGCGGTCGACATCGACCACGCGGCCATGCAGCGCGCCCTTCGGCGAGAAGGCGATGGAATGAAGCAGGAAGTCGAGCTGACCCCATTCCTTCTCGATCCGCTCGAACACCTTCTCGGTTTCGCCTTCGACCATGACGTCGAGCGGCATGAAGATCGGCGATTCCAGCGCCTTGGCCAGCGGCTCGACGTGCTTCCTGGCCTTTTCGTTCAGATAGGTGACGGCAAGATCGGCCCCCAGCGCGCGGAATGCCTTGGCGCAGCCCCATGCGATCGATTGATCGTTGGCGATGCCGACGATCAGCCCCTTCTTGCCCTTCAGCGCGACCTTGGTCTCGGGGAACACCGGGATGTTCATGACACTCTCGCGCGTTTGGGGTTTGGCGATTGCCGGTTCATGAGCAGCGTCAGCGTGTGCTGCGCAATCATCAGTTCTTCGTCGGTGGGCATGACATAGACGGGGATGCGGCTGTCGGAGCGCGATATCTTGCCGGCGTGCCGGGCATTCTCGGCCGGATCGAGCATGACGCCGAGCCAGGCCAGCTTGTCGGCAATGCGGGCGCGGATCGACGCCGAGTTCTCGCCGATCCCCGCGGTGAACACGAAGGCGTCGAGGCCCTGCAGCGCCGCCGCCAGCATCCCGGCGTTGAGGCCGATCCGGTAGACGAAATAGTCGATCGCAAAGGCCGCGCGCGGGTCCGCGCTGGTCTCGAGCTCGCGCATGTCGTTGCTGACGCCGGACAGGCCCTTCAGTCCACAGTCGCGGTAGAGGAAGTTCTGCACATTCGTCGCCGACATGCCCTTTTCCGAGATCAGATAGAGCACGACGCCGGGATCAAGCTGCCCAGGTCGCGTTCCCATCGCAAGGCCATCGAGCGCGGTAAAGCCCATGGTGCTCTCGACGCTCTTTCCGTCCTTGATGGCGCACATCGAGGCGCCGCTGCCGAGATGGGCGACGATGACCCGCCCCTTCGCGATGTCGGGCGCGATCTGCGGCAGGCGCTTGGCGATGTATTCGTAGGACAGTCCGTGGAATCCATAGCGCCTGATGCCCTCGGCATGCAGCTGGTGCGGGATCGCATAGTGGTCTGCGAGCGCATCATGATCGCGATGAAACGCGGTATCGAAGCAGGCGACCTGCGGCAGCGTCGGGAACTTGTTCAGCAGCGTCCTGATCGGCGCCAGATTATGCGGCTGGTGCAGCGGCGCCAGCGAGACGTAGCGCTCCAGCCGCGTCACGACGGCATGATCGATCAGCACAGGGCGCGCATGATCCGGACCGCCATGCACGACGCGATGGCCGACGGCTATCGGATTGATGTTGAGTTCGTCACGCAGCCAGGCGCCGGCGACCGCCATCGCGGCTGGAACATCCGCAACGGCCTCGATCGGATAGGCCCGGTCGGCCAGGGGATCGCCGGTCGGGCCGCTGGCGCGCAATCGCGGACGGCTGCCGATGCCATCCATCTGGCCCTTGATCTGCCGCCGCAGCACGCCTTCGCCTTCCACCGCGAAGACCTGGAATTTCACGCTGGAGGAGCCGGCATTGACGACGAGGATCGTGTCCATGGCGATCACGCTGCGGCTATTGGCGCTTTGCGCCGGCGGGCGTTGGCGAGGAGAGCTGCCACTGCGGCGGACGCCATGCGTGACCGCGCCGAATCTGCTCGCGACGTCAGCACGACCGGCACGCGTGCGCCAAGCACGATGCCCGCGCCGTCGGCCTTGGCGAAATAGGTGAGATTCTTCGCCAGCATGTTGCCGGATTCCAGGTCCGGCACGACCAGGATCTGCGCCCGGCCCGCGACCTCCGACTTGATGCCCTTGATCCGTGCGGCCTCCATGTCGATGGCGTTGTCGAAGGCGAGTGGCCCGTCGAGCAATGCGCCGGTGATCTGCTTGCGGTCGGCCATCTTGCAGAGCGCAGCGGCTTCGATGGTGGACGGTATCTTAGAGGTGACGGTCTCGACCGCTGAAAGGATGGCGACCCGTGGTGTCGTGCCAAAGCCTGCCTCGTTGAAGAGATCGACGGCGTTCTGGATGATGTCGCGCTTGACGTCGAGGTCGGGGAAAATATTGATCGCCGCATCGGTCACAAACACCGTCTCGGCATAGGCGGGCACATCCATGATGAAGACGTGACTGATGCGCCGATCGGTCCGCAGCCCGCCGACCTTGGCGGTCACCGCACGCATGATCTCGTCGGTATGCAGGCTGCCCTTCATCAGGACCTCGCCCCTGCCCTCATGGATCAACTCAACACCCTTGCTGGCGGCGGCCGCCTCGGTGGGCGGAGTGTCGACGATCTCGTAGTCCGCAATGTTCAGGCTGTGCCGGGCAGCCACGTCCCTGATCCTGGCCGCCGGACCCACGAGGATCGCCTTGATGATCCCGGCCTCTGCCGACTCGATCGCCCCGCGCAGCGAGCTTTCATCGCAGGGATGCACGACAATGGTCGATACGGTGGGAACGCCCTTGGCGGTCAAGATTAGCCGGTCGTACTTTGATCCCGGCTGTGTTCCACTCGCTGTGGCTGGCATGACACTCATTGGCGCGCTCCGAATCCTTGAGCTAAGGGGACTTCGACGCCCCGGAAATCGGATCGAAAAGGGAAATCCCTCGCGGCATTCGCAGCCTCGACCCATCGTGAGCCATTCATTGAAGCGGGCGCCGCCGCCGGGCTCTTGATCTAGGTCAAAGGGGGCGCTTCTGTCCGATTGCGGTCTCTAAGCGATCGCCGCCGCACAAATTTTCAGCCGAACTGCGGTCAGGCTGCGAACGGCTTGACATAAATCAACGTGAGCGCGGGCCCGTCGCCTCAAACATGGCGGATAGCCTGGTGTGTGCCGATACAATGAGCAGGATCGGATGCCGAACCAGGCCAACGAGATCGTGTGGCTAGGGAGATTTGTCATGAAGGGCACCGCAGCGCTCAAGAAGGATGCCAAGGCGGACAGCTGGAGAGCTTTCCAGCCGGGCGACTGGTCTACTTCGATCAACGTGCGAGACTTCATCGTCCGCAATGTTGCCTCCTATGCGGGGGATGAGAAATTCCTGGCAGCGATCTCGCAGCGCACCAAGGCGGTGTGGGCCAAGCTGCAGCCGTACTTTGCCGACGAACGGAAAAAGGGCGTCCTTGCCGTCGATGCGCAAAATCCATCGACGCTGCTGGCGCACCAGGCCGGCTACATCGACCGTGACAACGAGGTCATCGTCGGCCTGCAGACGGACCAGCCGTTCAAGCGGGCGATCTTTCCGTACGGCGGCCTGCGCATGGTGGAAACGGGCCTCAAGGCAGCGGGGTTCGAGCCCGACGCCAAGGTGCACGAAGCTTTCACCAAGTATCGCAAGTCGCACAATGACGGCGTGTTCGACGCCTATACCCCGGAGATCATGAGCTGCCGCAGGTCCGGCATCATCACCGGGCTTCCCGATGCCTACGGCCGCGGTCGCATCATCGGCGACTATCGCCGGGTCGCTCTTTACGGAACCGACCGGCTGCTGGAGGTCAAGCGCCAGGAGCGAGCCCAAATCGACGACATGTGGCCGACGGATGAAATCATCCGCGTGCGCGAGGAGCTCGCAGAGCAAATGCGTGCGTTGGAAGACCTCGCATCGATGGCGAAGCTCTACGACCGTGATATCACACAGCCCGCGATGAATGCCCAGGAGGCGTTCCAGTGGACTTATTTTGCCTATCTCGGCGCGATCAAGGAAGCCAACGGCGCGGCGATGTCGATCGGGCGCATCTCGAGCTTCCTCGATATCTACATCGAGCGCGACCTGAAGGAAGGCGTCCTCGACGAGGCAGGCGCGCAGGAGCTGTGGGACCAACTGGTGCAAAAGCTCCGCATCGTGCGCTTCCTGCGCACGCCCGATTATGATGCGCTGTTCAGCGGCGACCCCTACTGGGCGACCGAATGCATCGGCGGGATGGATCTCGACGGCCGCACACTGGTGACCAAGAGCAGCTACCGCATGCTGCACACTCTCTACACTCTCGGCCCCGCCCCGGAACCGAATATCACGGTGCTGTGGTCCAACCACATGCCGGCAACCTTCAAGCGCTTCTGCGTCAAGGTCAGCCGCGACACGTCGTCGCTGCAGTATGAGAATGACGACCTGATGCGCCCGTACTGGGGCGATGACTATGCGATCGCCTGCTGCGTTTCGGCCATGCGGCTCGGCAAGCAGATGCAGTTCTTCGGCGCCCGGGTGAACTTCGCAAAGGCCCTGCTCTACGCCATCAACGGCGGCCGCGATGAGGTTTCCGGCGATCAGATTGCGCCCCGCACCTCGCCGGTTACCGGCGATTTCCTCGACTACGACGACGTCATGACGAAGTTCGACGCGACCATGGAGTGGCTCGCGAAAACCTACGTGCATGCCATGAACTGCATCCACTACATGCACGACAAGTACTTCTACGAGCGGCTGGAGATGGCGCTTCACGATCGCGATATCCTCCGCACCATGGCGTTCGGGATCGCCGGACTGTCGGTGGTCGCCGACAGTCTCAGCGCCATCAAATACGGAAAGATGCGCGCTGTTCGCGATGCGACCGGGCTGGTCGTCGACTACCAGAACGAAGGAAACGCATCGACGCCACAGTTCGGCAACAACGACGACCGCGTCGATCAGATCGCAGCGGAACTCGTAACCACATTCATGGAGAAGATCCGCAAGCATCCGACCTATCGGAACGCGACACATACGCAGAGCGTGCTCACCATCACCTCGAACGTCGTCTACGGCAAGGCAACCGGCAACACGCCGGACGGCCGCCGCAAGGGCGAGCCATTCGGGCCGGGCGCGAACCCGATGCATGGCCGCGACAGCCATGGCTGGCTCGCGTCGTGCCTCTCGGTCGCGAAGCTGCCCTACAAGGACTCGCTCGATGGCATCAGCTACACCGTGTCCGTCGCTCCGCAGAAGGCGCATCTGTCCGAAACCCAGCTGATCGACGAGGCGACCAAGGCTTTCGACGTCTATTTCGGGCGCGGCGGCTTCCACATGAACCTGAACGTGATCGACAAGGAGACGCTGGAAGACGCGATCAAGAATCCGGACAAGTATCCGCAGCTGACCATCCGCGTGTCAGGCTATGCCGTGAACTTCGTTCGTCTGACACCGGAGCAGCAACGGGACGTGATCAGCCGTACGTTCCACGGCCAGATCTGACGAGGTGCTGCCATGTCCACGGTGCAGCCGCTGGAATCCGGAAGTCGTTATGACATCCGTGTGGGGATTTCGCCCGATGCTCCTGACGAAGACAAGCTCAAGGACGAAGTGGGCTCGTTCGGATACTGTCATTCCTACGAGACGTCGTCGCGCTACGACGGTCCGGGGCTGCGCATCGTGCTGTTCCTTTCGGGCTGCCTGCTGCGCTGTACCTATTGTCACAACCCCGATACCTGGCATCTCAAGGACGGAACCTACGTTTCGGCAGACCATGTGCTAAAACGCCTTGGCGACTTCGCGCCGGCGCTGCGCGACGCTCGGTGGCGGCCTGACCATATCGGGCGGCGAAGTGATGGTGCAGCTTGCCTTCGCCCGCCGCATCCTCTCCGGCGCCAAGGCAATGGGTCTGCATACAGCGATCGAGACATCCGGATTCCTCGGCGACTCGCGCCGACGATGCCTTTCTTTCCGACGTCGACCTTGTCCTGCTCGATATCAAGAGCTCCGATCCCGACACCTATCGCCGGGTGACCGGCCGTGACATCGCGCCGACCCTGCGTTTCGCCGAACGCCTTGCCGCGATGTCAAAGCCCGTTTGGGTCCGCTTCACGCTCGTGCCCGGTTCCACCGACGATCCCGCCAATGTCGAAGGCATCGCCAGGTTCGTCGCACCCATGAAGAACGTCGAATGGGTCGAGGTGCAGCCATTCCATCAGATGGGTTCATTCAAGTGGAAGGCGATGGACCTCGAATACAAGCACCACGATACGCCCTCTCCCACCCGCGAACTGGTCGAGCAGGGTTATCGGCCAGTTTCGCGACGCAGGCTGTCGCGCCCGGTGACTGCGGATCACAGTTCTAGTCGCGCTCTTGGGGGAATTTCATCATGTTAGATCTTGCCCGCGAAATCCTGAACACCCAGCCAATCCTCGCGGTGTTTCTCGCCATCGGCGTCGGTTACCTGGTCGGCCAGATCAATTTGGGCGGATTTTCGCTCGGCGTCGGAGCGGTTCTGTTCGTCGGCCTCGCCATCGGCGCGTTCGCTCCCAAGGCATCGATCGTGGGGCCGATCGGGCTGACCGGCCTGATCATGTTCCTCTACGGCATCGGCATTCTCTATGGCCGGCAGTTCTTCGAGGGGATGGCCGGACCCGCGGGGATAAAAGCCAATGTCCTGGCGCTTGTCGCTGTGCTGGCCGGACTTCGTCGTGGCCCTCGGACTTGGGAAAGCGTTCGGAATCAAGATCGGCCACACTCTCGGGATGTTTGCCGGCTCCATGACCAGCACGGCGACGCTGCAGGCTGCGCTCGATGTCATGAAGAACAGCGATCCGTCGATCGGCTATTCGATCGCGTACCCGTTCGGCGTCATAGGCCCGATCCTGTGCATCTATTTCATGACCCGGAGGGTCCAGCCGAAGTTTCCCGCGAAGGCCCAGCAGTTTCACATGGGCGAGATCGTGCTCGGCGAGAGCTGCGCGGGACAGACATTGAGCGATATCCTCAAGGATATTCCCGACAGTGTGCAGGTGACGATGGTCCGAAAGGGCAATCAGAACGTTGTGCCGGATGGGCTGATCGCTCTCGCTCCCGGTGACGCATTGCTGGTCATTGCCGATCAGAAGGAGGCGCTCGATACCGCGGCGGCGAGGCTTGGACGCCTCGAGCCCGGGCGCATCGTCAAGGATCGCTCGACCCTCGACTTCATCCGCGTTTTTGTCGGCAAGGCAGCCATGGTGGGTATCCCGCTCTCGCAATTGCCCATGCCGGCCGGCTTTCCGTCGCATCTCCTGCATGTCCGCCGCTACGACGTGGACCTGGTGCCAACACCCGACTTGATGCTGGAGTTCGGCGATCGCGTCGGCGTGCTGATGCCGCCTGATCGCAAGGAAGACATCCGGAAGCACTTCGGCGACACCGTGAAGGCCACAGCGGAATTCAGCTACGTGTCGCTCGGCCTCGGCATGGTGATGGGCGTTCTGCTCGGTTTGATCCCCATTCCGATCCCCGGCGTCGGGACCGTTACGCTCGGGCATCGGCGGCGGCCCACTGATCGTCGCACTGATCCTGGGCAAGCTGCGGCGGACCGGACCGATGCTCTGGACGCTGCCGCTGCCCGCCAACATCGTGCTGCGAAACTTTGGCCTTGCGATTTTCCTTGCAGCGGTCGGCATCAACGCAGGACAGCCGTTCGTAAAGACGGTATCCGAATCCGGGCTGACGATGCTGTTCATCGGCGTCGCCGTGCTCCTGACAACCGTGCTGATCGTGCTGCTGGTCGGCTACTACCTGATGAAGATCCCGTACGACGATCTGGTCGGGGTGGCCTCCGGCGCAACCGGCAATCCCGCCATTCTGGTCTACTCGACCCGGATGGCGCCGACCGAACGCCCCGACATTAATTACGCGATGATTTTCCCCTCGATGACCATCGTCAAAGTTATCGCCGTGCAGATCGTCGGGCTGCTGTTCCTCGCTTCAGGCTGATCCAATGAACGATCGGCCATCCCGTCCGGACGACGATCCATCGCTGCCGCAGGTCGTCACGTTCGATGCGGTCATGCCGGCGGCGATGGCCGCCCGAGCCGAGGAGAGCGGAGTCAAGCGGGCTTCAACCGATCCGTTGACGATTCTTGTTTTGAGCGTGTTGGGAGGCGCCTTCGTCGCGTTTGGAGCGATCTTCGCGACGACTGTGACCGCGGGGAGCGCCGCCATCACGGCGCCGGACGGCGCTGCGGCGCTTTCGGCCGGCTTGCCTTATGGCATCGCGCGGCTGCTGACAGGTTTGGTCTTTTGCGTGGGCCTGATCCTGGTGATTGTCGGCGGGGCAGAGTTGTTCACCGGCAACACCTTGATCGTGATGGCTTGGGCCAGCGGCAAGATCAAAACGCGGGCGGTGCTGCTCAACTGGGTCATTGCTTTCATCGGGAATTTCATCGGCTCGATAGGCACAGCCGGCCTGATGTTCCTGACGACCCAATACACATTCGGCGGCGGTTCAGTGGGTCTGGTGGCTCTGACGACCGCAAATTCCAAGGCGGCACTTGCTTTCGTGCCGGCCCTGACGCTCGGCATCATGTGCAACGCGCTGGTCTGTCTGGCGGTATGGATGTGCTACGGGGCGCGCACGACGATCGACAGGATCGTCTCGATCGTTCCGCCGATAACGGCCTTTGCGGCGGCGGGCTTCGAACACTGCGTCGCCAATATGTATTTCATTCCGATGGGACTGTTGATCAAGGCCGGAGCGCCCGATGCTTTCTGGAAATCGATCGGAAAGACTCCAGCGGATTTTCCAGCCCTGACCTGGGAGAATTTTCTCGCAAATCTGGTTCCGGTGACGATCGGCAACATCATTGGGGGCTCTATCATGGTCGGCGCCGTCTATTGGTTTATCTATCTGCGAAAGAATGAGGCGGTTTAGGCCAACCCACGGGTGGAATGATCGCAAAGACTGAGGTGCATCGCAGAAATGTGGCGCACCGCGAACGGAGGCCAACGTGAAATCTGTCGACATCATCTACCGGTATGGGGCGGGCGATACTCCGACAAGGCGTCTGCCACCCGATAGCAATGCAGCCCTCCTCAGGCTGAACGACGGAAATCGAGACTTCGCCGCGCTCCTTGACCATGTCAAGGAAACCAGTGGCGTGATCGAGCAGATCATCCCGGTCGATGCGCGGGATCTGGGCCTCGTGGCGAGCGACGGCATACCAAAACAACGTCCGTTCGCAGCCATACTCGGCTGTTCGGATGCGCGCGTGCCGATCGAACTCATTTTCAACGAGGGGCCAAACGATCTCTTTGTCGTCCGCGTGGCAGGTAATGGCCTGGGCACGGAGGTTATAGGCAGCCTGAAATATGCGGTGGAACATTTGGGCGGCACTTTGAAGCTTATTGTTGTGCTCGGGCATAGCGGTTGCGGGGCTCTAACGACCGCCGCCGATATGTTCCTCAACCCGGACGACTATCTGACACTTGCTACCGAGCATTCGCTTCGCGGTATTCTCGACCGCGCACTTCTTGTTGTTCGAGCGTCTGCAAACAAGTTGCACTCGGCGTTCGGTCCTGACGTGGTGCGCAATCCAGGATACCGGCAAGCACTGATCGAGGCATCGATCCTCACCAATGCGGCGTTGGCGGCCTATTCGATACAGCAGGAGTTCGAAGCCAGCGAGCAGACAGAAATACGCGCGGTCTACGGCGTCTACCTTTTGGAGACCCGCCAAGTATGGGCGCCTCGCCTCAACGACGTCGATGGGACCGGGCTAGTTGCAGCACCGCGTGACCTCGCAGGTTTTGCCGACATGGGCAACGCAACCGTTCGGTCCGAGCGCATTGCATCGTTTCTCAAGGGCGCGGGTTGATCGCGAGCCGGGCTGGACAGAAGGCCCGCGGTGAATGGATTCGGGATGTCCGCTTCGGGTCAGACGGCGACATCGGGGGGCGACTTGGCGAAGCCTGCTTCACCCCCAAGAACAGATGAGGTGGATGGCTCCCGCTCACGGCATCTAGGTGCCAAGGTGTGAAGGCCGTCAGGCATTCACGAGCAAAATGGGAGCCATCCGCTATGAAGATTACCACGATTGGCCTCGACTTGGCCAAGAGCATTTTTCAAGTCCACGGCGTTGATGCGACCGGCCAGGTCGTGGTTCGCAAGTCGCTTCGGCGGTCGCAGATGCTGCCATTTTTTGCCAAGTTGCCGCCTTGCCTGGTCGGCATCGAGGCGTGCGGCACGTCGCATCACTGGGCGCGCGAGCTGCTCAAGCTCGGCCATGAGGTGCGCCTGATGCCGCCAGCTTACGTCAAACCGTATGTGAAGCGGGGGAAGACCGACGCTGCCGATGCGGAAGCGGTTTGCGAGGCAGTGACACGGCCTACGATGCGGTTCGTGCCGGTCAAGTCGCCGGAGCAGCAGGCGGCGCTGTCAATGCACCGGACGCGCGATCTGCTGGTCAAGCAGCGCACGCAGCTGATCAACATGATCCGCGGTCTACTGGCCGAGTTTGGCATCGACATCCCCAAGGGGCTGGAGCGGGCGTTGCTGATGGCGCGACAGATCGTCGATGGTAAGCCACCTGAGGTGCCATTCGAAGCTGCCAAGATCGTCAGTACACTGTCGCAGCAGGTGCTCGACACCCACGTTCGGCTCCGCGAGATCGACCGCGATCTGGCCATCTGGCTACGTAGCAACGATGTTGCACGTCGTCTCATGACTATCCCCGGCATCGGGCCGATCGGCGCCTCGGCACTTGCCGCATCGGTAACCGATCCGCATCAGTTCCGCTCGGGGCGGCAGTTCGCTGCCTGGTTGGGATTGACGCCACTTCAGAAGTCGAGCGGTGGCAAAGAACGGCTCGGTCGTATCAGCAAGATGGGCGACAAATACCTGCGCAAGCTGCTCATTGTCGGCATGACCTCACTTGTGCGTCGCGCAAAATACAGTCCCGGGAAGGTCGATCGACGCCTGGCGGATCTGCTGGCGCGAAAACCCACCAGGGTCGCCACCGTCGCGATGGCGAATAAGACCGCGCGGGTCATCTGGGCGATCATGTCACGTGGCGAGACCTATCGTGCCGGTCACCGGCCGACACTGGCCGCATAAACGATACAGGATTTAGCTGAAGAGGAGATCAGCTTCACGAGGTTGCGAGCGCGATGCGATGTGATGGCAGACCGGTCAGACCGGGAACAGGGACAACCCAACCGATGTCCAAGGCGTAATAGCCTGATGAACAGAATGGGACCTTGTTCGCGAACTCCATCAGGGCCAGCAGTCTCAAACCGACTGCATCAACAGGCCGGACAGAAGACTGCACCCGACCAATGCCATTGCGTCAATTTAACCCTTGCAACGCGGGAGCCATCCACAGAGGACATCGTCCGCAGGCGAGTCTAAGACGCCTTGCTCCCCAACGGCCTGACGTTCGAGGTGTCTGCTGCATCGAGCCCGAACAGGCCGGCGACCTCCTTCAGTCGCTTTGCCGCCTCGCCGGATATCTCTGCGCTTGCCGACAGCACCTCCTGAATGGTTGCGAACACCTTGCGGCGTTCATCCATGTTCGCCGGCAGCAGTTTGGGGATGGCGGCAAGTGCAGCATCCCGGTCGAGCAGCAGCATGAAGAACTGCTCGCGCACCAGCATCTTGAACTCCGCAAGCGTGATCCGTGCCGACTCGTCGGCCTGACGCAGCCGCCGCAGCGCCTCGAGGCTGCGCTCGTCCACCATGCCGCGAACCGACCCGACATAGAGCAGCGCCCGGATGCCGGCCTCTCTCAACCCGCCGGTCCCGATCTTCGACTTCAGCTCCGCGACGCGGGCCGACAACAGCTCGCGGTGCTTCGGGTCCATCTCGCGACGGCGCGACGGCGCAGACTGCGGATCGACGCCGACCGCGGCCTGCAGTGCGGGCGAGCCATAGACGGCGAGGAACATCGCCTCGCTGAGCGCCTCCTGCGAGTCGCGCCACTGATCGAGCGAACTGACGATCTGCTTCGACATCCGCTCCTGGAACGCGACGAAGGGGTTGTCCGCGGCAACCGGCTTGCGTTCCTCGCGCGCCTTGTCGGCCGCATTCGCGACCGCCTTCATGAAGGGGTTCTGGCTGCTGAACGCCTCGTACTGCAGCCGCAGCGGATGCCACTTGTGCATCAACTCCGCCATCTGCGGCGTCACCATCGACTTGATCCAGGGCTGCAGGTATTTCTGGTAGGCCGCGAGGTTCATTTCCGAGACGCGCTTGGCGGTCTCGAACCGGCGCTCGTCCTCCGGCGAATTGCCGCCCATGGCGCGGATATCGTCGAGCGTCCGCGCCTCGCAGCGCATCACCCACTGCCCGACCGTAAGCTCGTCATGGAGGGTGTCAGGGCCCCTTGCCTCGAAGGTCGCTTCATAGAGGCCGGGCGGCAGCACATCGATCAGGTCGATATTGCTGGAGAATTCGGCATGCTCCTTTTTGGCGACGCCGCCTGAGACGAAGATGCCGAGATGACCGATCGTCTCATGCACGGTGTAGACGATGGTCTGACCATAGGTCCTGATCTCGTCGACGTCGGCGTAGAGATCGAGAATCCAGTGCAACGCCTGTTGCGGCGGGGTGACGTTGTCGCCCTCGGAACAGAACACCAGGATCGGCGAGCGGATGTTGCGCAAGGTCCACCGCGGCGCCATCGGACATTTTGATGCGGCCGGCGGCGAGATTGTTGCCGATGAAGAGCTCATCGACGATGAACTGGATTTCCTCGGCGTTCAGGTTGACGTGACCGCCCCACCAGCGCTCGAACTCGAGGTAACGGTCGGCCTCGGTGTCGACCTTGGAGTACACGTTGTACTGCTTGGTCCACAGCGTGTTGGAGGGATTCTGGCTCTCGAAATTCTGCACCAGCCAGGCGCCGTCGAACTTGCCGGCGCCGAGGTCGCCGGTCAGCGCGGTCAGCCAGCTTCCGCCGAGCAGGCCGCCCGAATAGCGCATCGGATATTTGCCGTGGACGCCGGCCCAATAGGCCAGCGGCGCGCCGGCGATGATCAGCGGGCCGAACAGCTCCGGCCGCAGCGAGGCGAGGATCATGACCGCCCAGCCGGCCTGGCAGTTGCCGATCACGCAGGGCTTGCCGTCGGCCTCGGGATGCCGCTCGATCACCTTTTCGATGAAGATCGCTTCGGCGCGCGCGATGCGCTCGATGGTCTGGCCGGGCATGGGCTCGGGCAGGAAGCCGACGAAATAGCAGGGATGGCCCGCCTTCATGGCAACGCCGATCTCGCTGTCGGCCTTGAAGCCGCCGATGCCGGGGCCATGGCCGGCGCGCGGATCGACCACGACGAACGGCCGGCGCTTGAGGTCGATCTCGACGCCCTTGGGCGGGATGATGCGCACCAGCACGTAGTTGACCGGCTGTTCCAGCTTGCGGCCGTCGATGATCAGTTCCGCGGCGTAGCTCAGGACATGCGGCGCCGTCTGGGCGACATGCTCGCGGTACTGGTCGCCGCGCTGGCGCATGATGTCGAGGAACAGCACGCTGCGCTGCCCGGCATCGACCATATATTCCACGGCCTTGGCGACGAGGCCGGACATGGCGCCGCCCGGTAGTTGCAGATTATCAGGAGACATTATTGCGGATCCTTCCACCAAGCGGGAATTGAAGGCCGTCCAAGTTCGGTGCTCGTTGATTTAGGTCAATCCGCGGCGGACGGGCGCGGTGGCGGTCGCACTAAATTTCGGCAATCGACTCAAGGGACTGACGACTTGATTCAAATCAAACCGTCACAATCGATCGTCGGCCTTGTTTGAGAGCGGGAGGAACCTCGATGTCGGCGCCAGACAACTACTCCGCTACCGAGGACTTGCGCGACGGCCGCGGCTGTTATCGAGGCGGTCGTTATCGGTGCCGAAGATCAGGACGACAACGGCCGGCTTGACCTGCGGCCACAACTTCTTCAGCAGCAGATATTCCTGGTCGGTCCCGTAACCCGACACGCCCGCGGCCAAATTCTTGCTGTCCGCGATGCGCGGCTTCTCCGGTTCGGTGAAACGCTCATCGGCTTCGGCATCGAGGCCCCAGACAAGGAATCGCCGAAGAACATGATGGTCGGCCTTGCATCGCGGGTCACCTCCCCCGCGCCCTGCCCTGGTGGCCGGATCAGTCGAGCTCAAACCTGTCCTTGTAATCGAGCTTGAGTGAGGTCGGCTGATCCTCCTTGCTGAGATAGCAGTTACCGACCACCAGCACTTCGATATCGCTGCCCATAAAACAGCGAAATGCGTCTTCGGGCGTGCGCACTATCGGCTCCCCACGCACGTTGAAGCTGGTGTTGACCAAAACCGGACAACCCGTGCGTTCCTTGAATGCTTTGATCAGGGCATCATGAACGTCGGTTCGTCTCTTCGTGTACGGTCTGGATCCGCGCCGAATAGTCGACATGCGTGACGGCTGGGATTTCCGAGCGCGGCACATTCAACCTCCCGTCTCCAAACAGTGCCTTCTCGGGTTGACGTCATTGCACGGCGCGTTTCTGCGCCACATCAGCGACCAGGAGCATGTACGGGCTATCGTCATCCAATTCGAACCAGTCGCTGACGTCCTCGCGCAATACGACGGCGCGAATGGGCGAAACGACTCTCGCCGATACTTGACCTTCAGGTTGAGCACCGTCTGCATCCCCGGCGAACGTGGGTCGCCAAGATCGAACGTGCACCGAGCGCGCGCGGCCCGAATTCCATGCGACCTTGAAACCACCCCAGGGCACTGCCGGCTGCTAGAGCGTCCACGGCCGCCCCGACCAGGGCTGCTTCGCTCATGACCGCGAAATTTGCGCCTGCCGAGTATAGGCGCCGCTCAATGTCTTCCTGTGAAAACAAAGGACCCAAAAAGGCTCCAGACATTCCGTCCTGCAATCCATTCAGATACCGTGGTTGGTCTTTGAACCGGTGATACCCACAGAACGCGGCGCCGAGCGCGCCGCCCGCGTCTCCGGCAGCGGGCTGTATCCAAATCCCATCAAAGTGCCGGTCACGCCGCACCTTACCGTTTGCGACGGAATTGAGCGCCACGCCGCCGGCGAGGCATAGATTGCGCTTGCCGGTTTCGGCTGCGAGGGATCGGGTCATCCGCAGCACCGCTTCTTCGGACACGACCTAAATCGATGCCGCCAAATCCATTTCGCGCTGCGTGATTGGTTGATCTGGCACGCGCACAGGACCACCAAAAAGGGCATCAAATTTAGCATTGGTCATGCGCAGGCCGGTGCAGTATCCAAATAATCGAGATTGAGACGAAACGACCCGTCGTCCTTTAAATCAATGAGTCGATCGAGGATGAGTTGCGCGTGCCTGGGCGCTCCGTAAGGCGCAAGTCCCATGACTTTGTACTCCCCCGAATTGACCTTGAAGCCAAGGTAGGAGGTGAAGGCCGAATAAAGTAGACCGAGACTGTGTGGAAAATGGATTTCTTTGAAAATTTCGAGCCGGTGGTCCTCTCCTATCCCCAACGAGGTTGTGGTCCACTCGCCAACTCCATCCATTGTCAATACAGCTGCATCACGGAATGGCGACGGATAAAACGCACTTGCGGCGTGACTCTCGTGATGTTCGGTGAACAGCAACCGCTCCTTGCAATCAAACGACGAATCAATGCTGTGCAGTGCCTGCCGGAGAAGGTCCTTCAGAAATAACTTTTCGCGAAACCATAGAGGCATCGCGGTTGAAAACGACCGATAACCCCGCGGCGCAAATGCGACGTAGGTCTCGAGCAGCCGTTCAAACTTGAGGAATGGCTTTTCATAGAAAACGACTTCTGTCGACATCGCGCAGACTGACCCGGCCCTCGCTGAGGCAGTATTCGACCGCATGTCTGGGAAACCGGCATCGTGCTTCCTGCGCGTGAATCGTTCTTCCTGCGCCGCGGCAACGATGCCATCGCACACGAGCGTCGCCGCACTGTCATGGTAGTAGGCGGAGATGCCGAGGATGCGCAACGTCAGCTCCTCAGAAACAGCGCGACAGACGAACGGCGCCAGCGCCGAACCCTTGGTCAGCACCAACAGTCCACCAAGCACAAGCATCAGGGCCGAAATCGGGATCAGCGAGAATTCGGCGGCGTGCGACAATAAACGCGAGCAACTCGACGCGAAAACGACATCAGGCTGGCCCGAGAATTGCTGTTCCATCTGATTCTAGATTGCGGTCTCGGATCGTCGCGCTGGCAACCAGTAGGTCGGCGCCGACGGGTCGACGGGCCAAGCGAAGGAAATCCTTGCCGGCAACGCGCGCATCAACAATCCGATCGGCAGCATCATGCCGAAGAAGAGGATGGCCATGATCACGGGGTTGACCGCCAACTGGTACATGCAGCGAGCCCAAGCTTGAGCCAGGCCCGGTTGGCCGGTCCGAGCGATTGCGGCCGAGCCAAAGTCACGACTGCAAAGAGCGCCGCGATGCCGAGCCAGATCAGTGCGTGGCTCGCAGCTCCTTGTAGATCCCGAAAGCGCCGATCAGCGCAAAGACCGCGGCGATCGTGAACCCGAAATTGCGGTCGCTGGGGCGGCTGCGATCACCTCGTCATGATGCGGTTCCAGCGACTGCATCGGAAGCTCCTCAAGAAATTGTCGCGGCCAAGGGGCCGACCGATTGATTCCTCGCACTGATCCCCCCTAGCCCTTCGCCAGCTTCATCTGGCTGCGGCATTTGGGCGCCCTTGCCCCTTTTGTCGCGGCGAAGAATCCCGTTTCTTCGGCTTTGCGCGCCAGTTCTGGGATCGCACGCTGCACCTCGCGGAAGCGCGCCAGCATCCGCTCGAAGCTGGCGTTGAGCGTGGCGGTGAGTATCGGGCCGTCTTTCGAGGGCGCCAAGCAGGAGGCCGGTCGGCCTCGATGGTCGAGAGGCCGATCCTGGCGCGGCTCCGTGCGCAGCAGGCCGCAGCGCGAGGGATGTTTCGGGCCGAGGATGACGCGCTGGCAACTTCCAGCATCGCAGGCATTGCGCGACCATAGCGCCTTGGCCTGACTCCAGGTGCCGTCGCAGCAGCACGATACCTTCGATCTCCTTCAGGATGCCGCGCTGCCCCTCTTCCATCCCGCCCTTGCGGTTGATGGCGACGATCTCGGCATCGGTGTCGAGCTCGCTGACCCTGGCCGAGCCGAGGTAGAGCACGGCCCAGCGCGACGGATCGGCGCACTGGCTGGCGAACTGCCTTTGCGAGGCTCGGCCAGGACAGGCCGATCTTGACGGCCGCGTTCTTGAAATGAAGCGCGGTGAGCCGTGCTGTGCCGAGTGCGCGGTCCTGCTCCTGCGGGTGCTGCAGGATCAGGACGGCAATGCGGTTCTCGATCGGGGTGACGCTGTCGCAGATGCAGAGCGGAATCGGCTTGCCGCAATGCGGGCAGTCGGC
>CAWFLW010000023.1:0-80788 GCA_963816655.1 uncultured Alphaproteobacteria bacterium
CTTTGCTCATTGTGCGACAACCAGCACCACGAGCGTCTCGCCATTTTGCGAGGCATTGATCATGGCCGACAAGGCTTCGGCCTCGCGTAGGTGGCCATGCATCCATCGCGTCGCTTTCCCAGCATCGCCTTGATGCCCAGCCACAACGCCCCGACAAGTCCAGAGATGATTTCCGCACGTCTTTCTTGTCCAAAGCGCGGACGGCGGCTCGCTTTCCGACGCGTAGGCAGGGCGGGAGGTGTGTCGTCGTGACGTGCGGCCGCCATCCGATTGGTGAAAGGCAAACAAATAGCCCGCCGCGGATGTCTCCGCGCGAACCCAGTCTCTTGCGACGATGGCTGCCACGTTAGGCCGTCGTGCGATCCTTCAGGATTCGTTAAGAAATTGCGAACAACGTGACACGACGGCTTCGATGAATTGAAACGGCCTCGCGCTAAAGTCGCGGCAAGAAAAAAGCCCGCCGCCGTTTCATCGGCGCGGGCTACGTGATCTTCGCGATGATGGCGAAATGCCACTGATTTGCCCGACGAGTCAAGCGCTATAATTCGGATTTAGCGTAGGGAGCGCCAGGCAGTCCAGAGTGCGCACCGTGCATCAATGGAGACGGCCATGTATTTTGCTGCTGCAGTGCTGCTGGTGTTGTCCGGCGTGTTCTACGCGGCCGGTCATCACGAACTCGGTTCATACAGTTCGGATGTCTGCCGTTACGGCAGCATGTTCTGCGACAACCCGTTCTATGTGCTGGTTGGTGCGGGGCTCGCCGCCGTATGGGGCGCGTTCGTCAGCGTGCGCTAGTCCTGTCAGGCCGGGACTGCACTCACCGCCAAAGGGCGTCGCATTGAAAAAACCCGCGGCCGTCTCCGGCGCGGGCTTCGATAGCTTTCGCGATGATGGGCAGATGCCACTGATTTGCCCGACGTGTCAAGCCGCAAATTTGCAACCGGCGCGCCGCTAGAATTTCCTCGTCGTCGCGTCCTTGGCCGCCGTCATCACGTCACCCGTGATCTGGCGCATATGTTCGCCGGCATTGGTGAACTGGCTGCGCAAGAATTCCGACTGGATGCGCAAGGCTTCCTGCAGGTCGGTCGCGTGCACGAGCTTGCGCGCATGCTCGAAAGCAGCCTTCATGTTCTGCTCGGTAAAGTTCAGCGCCTGCTTGGATATTTCGCTGCCCGGCCCCGGCACGGAGGACACGGATCTCGCGGCCGCGTCGAAAAACATTCCGAACGCCTTCTCCGCCTGGTCGATGGTTTTTTCAGCCAGATCGCGCAGTTCCGCCGGCACTTCCAGTTTCGGTTCAATCATGGTCGCCCTCCAGAATGGGAGGACGTTACCACATTTAAAGCCAAAGTCTGCGCCGTATTGATCGCCGTCGATGGGCGCCGCCACCCCTTAAAAGAGCGGCAGGATGCAAACCGGCGCAGGCGGGACGGCCGACCGCCCGGCGTCAGCCGCCGGTCACCTGGGCTGCGATATGGAATGCCAGAAGAACCGCCGGCACGCTGATGAGCCGAAGAAATTGATCCACCGAAAGCATGGTTCGCCCCCAAAAATCCCCGACCCCGGCCCCCACGACCGGCGTCAATTCCCCCGCTGCATCATCATGTGCTGCTCGCGCGTCAGCAGCTGGTCCGTATAGGCAGCTCCTGAGATCGTAAGCAGCGCGAGAATCGAGATGACAGCCAGCGTTTGCATGGGTTCGATGATCGATTTGGAATGTGGCCAAAAACGTCAGCGCTTGGCTCGTTTTGACGACGATCCCGGGGAACTTGTTGCGCGCGGTCCGTCGCGCCCTCCTCCCGCGCAAAGGCGTCATGCGAAATTTCGCCAATCAAATGAAATGCATCGTCTCGGGATGGACCAGATGCCGATCGTGTCCGGAATGTGGCGCGCCATTTTCAGCAAAGCGAACGCCCGACGCCGCGTGGCCTCGGGTGCTTCATCGGCCTGGCAGCGGATGGCAGTCAGTACCGGTACGGCTCGATATCGAGCAGCGGATAGGCGCTGAACACGCTCGGGCGGATTGGTCGCGGTTGCCGGGTGCACGAAGGATTTGTCGAGTTCGGCAAAGCGGGTCACGCCGAGCAGGCCGAGGCAGCGGACCACCTCGTCTTCCAGCAGCTCCAGCATCCGCACGATCCCCTCTTCGCCGGCGGCGGCCAGCGCCCAGCACTGCAGCCGGCCGATGCCGACGAGGTCGGCACCGGAGGCGATCGCCTTGACGATGTCGGTGCCGCGGCAGAACGAACCATCCACCATGATCTTGGCGCGGCCGGCGACCGCATCGACGATTTCGGGCAGCACATGCATGGCGCCGCGGCCGTGGTCGAGCTGCCGTCCGCCGTGGTTGGAGACGTAGATCCAGTCGACGCCGTGGTCGAGCGCGATCCTGGCGTCTTCGGCGGTGGCAATGCCCTTGAGCACCAGCGGTATCTTGAACTTGTCCTTGATCAGCTTCACGGTGCTCCAGTCGAGCCCCTTCTGGAAATCGCCACCGGTGGCACGGATGCGGCTGTCACGGACGTAGCGCTTGGCGATGTCGCGTTCGCGCCGGCTGTAATGCGCGGTGTCGACTGTCAGGCAGAACGCGGCATAGCCGTTGGAAACCGCGCGGCTGACCGTATCCTCGACAAAGGCAGCGTCGCCGCGAACATAGAGTTGATAGAAGCGCAGCGCATCCGGCGCGGCCTGCGCCGTCTTCTCCAGCCCCGGCTCCGATACCGAGCTCAGCATGTGGGAGGCGCCGAACGTGCCGGCACCACGCACAACGGCCGCGGCGGCATCGGGATCGAAGATTTCAAGCGCGCCTACGGGCGCAATCACGACGGGCAGGCGCAACTTGCGGCCGAATACTTCGACGGACGGGTCGACATGGATGACGTTGCGCAGCACGCGGGGGCGGAACGCGATTTCATCGAGCGCCATGCGGTTGCGGCGCAGGGTGGTCTCGGTTTCGGCTGCGCCGACGATATAATCCCACGCGTTCTGGTTGAGGTTGGCGCGGGCCTTGCGCACGAATTCATGCAGGTTCTGGAATTCCTCGCCGCTGGCGCCGAGCTCCACATTTCGCGCTGTCGGCTGAGCCGGCGTGCCGTCATTCATCGTCTTGCTCCATTGTCTCGATCGATTATCCGCGCCATCGATTGCTCACTCGTCCGTACCGCCTGTCGTGGGTGACGCCTTGCCGAACGCGCCGGCCTCGGCCAATTCGCCAATGCGGCGATCGTCATAGCCGAGCGTCTTGCGCAGCACGTCCTTGGTGTGCTGTCCGAGCAGCGGAGCGGCCACGGGATCGATGGTCGGCGTGAGGCTCATGTTGAGCGGGGTTTCGATATTGGGAACGAAGCCTGCGGTCGGGTGCGGAATACGGCTCAGGCGATCGCGCTCGCGCACTTCCGGCGCGTTGAAGCCTTCCTCCACCGTGCGCAGATAGCCGACGGGAATGTTGGCCTTCTTCATCTTCGCCATCCAGTTCTCGAGCTTGTCGCTGGCAAAGATACCGGCAATGATGGCACGCAACTTTTCCTTGTTGGCGGTGCGCGCCCGGCGATGCGCGAAATCAGGATCGGTGACGAGATCCGGCCGATCCAGCACCTCCGTCACCAGGCGGCGATAGAGGCGGTCGTTGGCGCAGGCCATGTACAGCGGTCCGTCGGACGCGCGGTAGACGCCGACCGTGGGTGATCCGTTCGGCGAGTTGCCGAAACGGCCCGGATTGTTGCCGCTGATCAGATAGGCCATGCCGTAGAAGCCGGTCATGGCGACCGCAGTGTCGATCAGCGCCACCTCGACCTGCTGGCCGCGGCCGAGTTTGTCGCGCGCCAGGAGCGCCATCAGGATGGCGTTGCAGGCCGACATGCCGGTGGCAAGGTCGACGATCGGCGGGCCGGTGCGCACGGGCTCGCCATCCGCAAAACCGTTCAGCGACATGAAGCCGCTTTCGGCCTGCGTGATCGGATCGAAGCCCGGCCGCAGCGCCCACTGTCCCTTGCGGCCGTAGGCCGAGATCGAGCAATAGATCAGGCGCGGATTGGATGCCGCCACCGACGCGTAGTCGAGGCCGAACTTCTTCATCACGCCGCCGGAGAAATTCTCCACCACCACATCGGCCTTCGCGATGAGGGCGCGCGCCACCTCCAGCGCCTTCGCATTGGTGAAATCGAGTGCGATGCCGCGCTTGTTGCGGTTGAGGCTGAGGTAAGCGGCGCTCTCGCCGCCGATCTCGGCGTGCTCGTAAGCCCGCGTATCGTCGCCGCCATCAGGATTCTCGATCTTGATGACCTCGGCGCCGAAATCGGCCAGCGTCTGGGTGCAGGCCGGCCCGGCGACCACCCGCGTGAAATCGACCACCAACAGCCCGTCGAGGGCCGCAGGCTGTGCCGGGCGTACGCGGCGTCCGTTCCGGCAAATGCGGTCCTGCGGTCATATCGGGCATTTCCCCCTGGTCTGGCCCTGCGGCGCCTTTGGGGCGTTTTTACCGGAAGGTTGCGCACAAGGCCAAACCCGGATTTTGCAGGGCCGGACCTGTGCCCGGCATAGCTGGGCCGATGCCGGCAGAATCCGGCATCCGAGGCCTGAAAACAGAGCGCGGGACGGTGACGGTGCTGCCACCATCGTCCGGCAGCGCCTGCCCTTTGATCGATGCGTTGATCAGCGAACGGTTACTGACCGGCTGCGGGCGGTCACTGCTGTTGCTTTTGCCAGAACGACAACAACCCCTGCGAGGCGGAGCCTCCGATCACGCAGGGGATTCCGACTGCGACCTGTCCCAGCGCGGCGGCGGAAACGCAGCCCAGCGCCACGGCGCCGACGCCGACCTGGCCCCAGAAGTCGAGATTGCGGCGTGTATCCGAGCCCTTGGTCTTCAACTCATCGACGGCCGCGAGCGCATCCCGGCGCAACGCGCCAATCTGCACCGTGTCGGCGGCCTCGACCACCTCGGCGAGCGGCACCCTGACCTGCTCCTTCTGCCGCGACAATTCGCTGCGCAGGAATTCGCGCAAGCTGGCGTCGCGGACCGCATAGCTCGCCAGCGTGTAGCGCGCCATGCTGCCGACGGTCAGCTTGTCGATGGTGTCGCGGCTCTTGCTCCAGGGCAGCATCTCCTCGATCCGTTTGATCGGCATGTGCGATCCGGTCGCGAAGTAGTAACCCCACAGCGTATCGAGCAGATCCTGGTTGCTGGCAAAGGTCAGCGTCGTATTGATCTTCTTTTCTTCCTTGGCGAACGGATTGCGGGTGAACGCGCCCCGCAATTTGTCCATCATTCCGGGCCGGGTCTCCTCCAGCGGAATGTCGCTCAGGACCGGCAGCTTGCCGGCGAGATAGCTGTCGATCATCACCCGACGCGCCGGCATGCGCGGCGCCACCCGACGCAGCGCATTGCGCCAATCCGGCAATCCTGAATAGGCAATCGCCCGGACGATCACCCATTCATCTTCCGGCGCCACCGGAAAGAAGCTCGCGATCAGCTTCTCGGCCTTGGCCGGGTTTGATCCGATCGCGCCGGCGATGAAGCCGAGATAGATCCCGGCATTCTCCGGCTCCTTGAAGGTCTGGGTGTGAAACAGCACGCGCACCGCGGCGGGCACATGTGCGTAGTCCGGCTTGGCGCGATAGTTGTAGATCCACTGCTGCACGACGCCGAGCGAGGCACGTGGATCGACCTCGGGTGCCTTCTCGCCGCGTGCGGGTTGTACCAGCATGAACGCCACCGCGGCGATAGCTGCATAACGCATGTGATGCTCCTCGCGAGTGTTGGCGCCACGGCGCCAGCATTCGGGCTCCTTTGAGCGCCGAGATGAAGCGGCCATTGCGACAATTCTGAGAACGCGCACGTTAAGCTTGGCGTTCAAATTGTGGCGACGTTCCGCTTTCAGCCCGCAACTCTCCCTGAGAGAGACATTCTTTTGCCCGGCGCCGACATTTGCATTGCAGGCGGATGGGCAGGAGTCCGATAGCGACGTGAGCACCAGACGCAGTACGCAGCGACGGCGCGCGCAGCGCCTACTGGCGATGGGCGGGATACTGGCTGCAACGGTGGCCATGATGTCGATCGCGATGGCAGCCGAGAACGCATCGCGCGACGCCATCGTCGTCGAAGGCAATCGCCGCGTCGATGCGGAAACCATTCGCTCGTATTTTCATCCGCTCGTCCGGCCGGAGCTTCGACGAAGCCGCGCGCGATACTGCGTTGAAAGCCCTGATCGGCACCGGCCTGTTCGATAATGTCTCGATCGACAGCACCGGCGACGGGCTTGTCGTCCGTGTCACGGAAGCGCCTGTTCTCAGCCGCGTCGCCTTTGAAGGCAACAAGAAGATCAAGGACGCCGATCTTGTCGCCGCGACCGAGTCCAAGCCGCGCGGTACCTTGCAACGCGCCGTCGTGCAGTCAGACGTCAATCGCATTGTCGAAGCCTACCGGCGCGCCGCGCGCGGCGAGGTTCGCGTCACACCCGAGATCATCGACCACGGCAATGGGCGCATCGATCTGGTCTATTCGATTGCGGAGGGCGCGAAGACGCCGGTGCGCCGGATCGACTTCACCGGAAACCAGGCCTTCGGCAACCGGCAGCTCAGTGCGATCGTCAAGACCTCTGCAAGCACCATGCTCAGCTTCCTCACCGGCGGCGGCATCTACGATCCCGACCGCGTCGCGCAGGATCAGGAACAGCTCCGCCTCTATTATCGCAGCAAGGGTTTTGCCGATGTCAGCGTGGCGGCGGCAAAGGTGGAATACGATCCGGCCGAAAAGGGATTTGCGCTGACGTTCGCCATCGACGAAGGTCCGCGCTACCAGTTTGGCGACATCGCCGTCGTCTGCAACGTCGCCGGCATGGACCCGGAAACCCTGCGACGCTCACTTCCGATACGCGACGGCGCGACGTTTGACGGCAATGCGCTCGACAAATCCGCCGAGACGCTGGCCATCGAGCTTTCCAGGCTTGGCTATCCCTTTGCGCATGCGGTCCCCCGCCTTGGCCGCGACCAGGCCGCACGGCGCATCAACGTGGCGTTCGTGATCGAGCAGGGCTCGCGCACCTATGTGGAGCGGATCGAAATCCATGGCAACACGCGCACCCGCGACTATGTCATCCGCCGCGAATTCGACATCGGCGAAGGCGATCCCTACAACAAGACACTGGTTGATCGGGCGGAACGCCGCCTGAAGAACCTGAACTACTTCAAGACCGTGAAAATCTCGAACCGACCGGGTTCGTCGCAGGATCGGGTCGTGCTCGACGTCGAGGTCGTCGATCAGAACACCGGCGACTTTTTCATCTCCGGCGGCTACTCGACCGTCGATGGCTGCAATGGTCGAGGTCAAGGTTGGCGATCGCAATTTCTACGGCACCGGTTATGACGTGAAGGCCTCCACGACCTTCGGCCAATACGCGCGCGGCATCAATCTGTCGGCGTCGGAGCCGTATTTCCTCGGCACGCGGGTGGCGGCCGGCATCGAGCTGTTCGGCCGGCAAACCGAAGCCAACAGCTATCAATCCTATGGCAGCGACACCTATGGTGCGTCACTGCTGTTCGGCACGCCGTTGACCGAAGAGCTCGGCGTGCAATGGCGCTATTCGCTCTACAACCAGAATATCAAGCTGGTACCGGCCACCAACGGCCTGACCCCATCGCTCGTGGTGCAGCAGGCCGCAGCCGCAGGACGGGCCTGGGTATCGCAGGCGGGAAGCACGGCGACCTACAGCACGCTCGACAACAACAAGAGCCCGACCAGCGGCGTGCGTTCGCAGCTGAGCCAGGATCTTGCCGGCCTCGGCGGCGACGTCAAATTCCTGCGCACCACGCAAGATGTCCGTTACTACCACCAGCTCAGCAGCGACCTGACCGGCATGGTGCGGACGCAAGGCGGCTACATCACCGGCTGGGGCGGCCAGCAGGCGCCACTGATGAACAGCTTTTTCGGCGGGCCGACCATGGTACGCGGATTCGCCCCCAACGGTTTCGGTCCCCGCGACCTGACACCCGGCAGCACCATGGATAATGTCGGCGGCAGCATGTACTGGGCGACGACGGCGGAGTTGCAGAGCTCGATTCCCGGCGTTCCCGACGAATACGGCCTGAAGGCAACCGCCTTTGTCGATGCCGGCAGCGTGTTTCGCTACGCCGGCCCGACGACATTTCCGGGCTCATCGCAGTCCATCAACGTTGCCAACTCCAATGTGGTGCGATCCTCCGTGGGTGTCGGCCTGACCTGGGCATCGCCGTTCGGCGCGTTGACGGTCGACTACGCGGTGCCGATGACCAAGGCGGCCTTCGACGTGGTGCAGCCGCTTCGCTTCAGCGCGGGACCGTTTTGACCGGGATGCGCGCCGGAGCGGCAAACCCATAGATCAGCGCGAGGCGGTCCAGGCATTCCTGGAAGCGCCGGGCAAAATAGTCCTTCCAGCGCTGGGTCTTGAGTCCGCGCCGGGCTCCGATCTGCTCCATGTTCATGCCGAGTATCAACACCTCATGGACGAGCACGGTGCCATCCGCACCCAGCTCGCGTTCGATACGGTTGAGCCGCAGCGACAGCGCTGCGCTGCGCCTCCGTGATCGGCTCGCGCGACTGCCCGCCGTCGACTCGCTCTCGCGTCGGGTCGACCGCGCGCGGACCGCGTTCGGCCTTTTCCCAGTCGTTCTGGAAGGCGCGACCGCCCTTGTACTGCGCCTCGTCGATCTGGCGGTGCGTGTGCAGCTTTGCCAGCACATCGGTGCGGATCGAACGAAAGGCTACGATCCTGTCGCCAGGCTCGGTTCCGTAGGGGTCGTCGACCTCGACGGCAGCAACCTGCGCATTGTAGGGCAGATCCTGCAGACGACGGTCGTGCGCCGGGTTTTGCGGCTTCCTGCGTTTCGCGCGTGGCATTCTGATTGCCTCCTTTTACTGATGATGCCTGATGAGCTTGCGACCTAGACCGCTGCGACCAATCGGAGCGTTGTCTGGCCCGCCAGGCGCTCCGCCTCGATCGGGTTTTGCGTCAGATGAAAGTGCGGCGTGCAATAGCTCGACCCCTTGCGCCGGGGATGGCCGCAGAAGGTGATCTGCTCACCTTCTCGTCGCCCACCGAACGGGTAGCGGCAATCGCTCCGTCCAAGGTCAATGAACTCGACCTGGCGCGGATCGAGTCCGCACAGCGAAGCGGTGTCCTTTCGACACGGGCGAGGACGGGTATGCGAAGAATGAGCCTCGGCGTCCTCTCTCGGCACGCGAAATCATCGGGTTGCTGGATGGCACTCACCGGCGAGATCGCGTCTGCGGTCGCCCTCGGCACCGGATGGGCGCGGCGGCTCGTCCAAGCCCCATTCGCCTCGCACGCCCGATCACCGCGTTGCGGGAATAGGTGGTGCCGAATTTCAGGTTGATGGCGTCGGCAATCTCCGAATAGGACATGCCCTTGTGCGGCATACTTCCTCAACGCCGCGCAATGCGCGGGCGCCCAGATTGCTGGTTCCACTTGTCGCTTCCCTTTTTTTCGTCGTCCAGCGCCCTGCAGCATCTTATTACGATATTCGGAATGAAAAGTCAAGCTTATTTCTGACAATCAGAACTGCTAGTATCTTTTCGAGATTCGGAATGTATTCGGAATTCGGAAGGGGAGAACGCCATGCTGTGATGTCAAGATGATCGAACGGGGCCTGAAGCGGCCGGGAAAGACCAAGGGCGGCCTCGCCGCCGCCATGGGCGTGCGGCCGGGCGCCGTATCGGAAATCTTCTCGGGAATCCGACTGATCAAGGCCTCGGAAGTTCCGCCGATCTGGAGTACTTGAGCTGAATTCGATCCCGATCATGGGACGGATCGGCGCCGGCGCCACGATCGAGCCCGAGTATGAGCAGGTGCCGCCGGAAGGCCTCGGCGAGGTCGAGCTGCCCTTCCCGATCGACGACGACATCATCGCCTTCGAGGTCTCGGCGATTCGATGCTGCCGAAATACGAAAACGGCGATGTGATCGTGGTTTACAGCGACCAGCGCCATCCGGTTGTCAGCCTTCTTTGGCGAGGAGGCCGTGGTGCGGCTGAAGACCGGAGAGCGCTATCTGAAGACGATCGAGCGGGGAAAATCGCCGAACTGGTCAATCTAGTAGCTTTAACGCCAAGGCGATCAATGGGGTGAAGCCGGAATGGATCGGCGAGATCTTCGTCACACTGCCGCGCGGCCAGATCGGTCGCTTGCGCGCCAAGGCGGCCAAGCGGGACAAGAAGGGTCGCAGGGGTCACCGGTCGGCCGAGACAACACGGCCGGTAACCGACCCCGCTGAATTCGCCGAAACGGAGGCGCTCGCGCAAGCCGCGGCGCTTTTCGATTTTTCGGAATTCTTTCTTGACTTTGTTCCGATTTTCGGCAATATTGGCCGCCTAACAATTGCTCCCACGGCCGCGCGCCGGATGCAGTATTTCGTTGTGATGATCGACTACGGCCGACAGGGCCGCGAGGCCATCGTTGATCCCGAGATCACCCGGCGCGAGGTCGTCGCCCGCGTTGCCTCCGGTGAGTACCGGAACATCAGCTTCATTCACGAAATCGTCGACTTGTCGGTCGAGGACGTCACCGACGGATATTCTGTCCGAGGCCGCCTTGCCCGAGGTCGAGCCGGAGGAAGTCGACCTCCAAGCCGCACGCGTCGATCATGTTCGCGATCTTCGCAAGCATGCTTCCCGCACGAAAGCGAGACGCTCGACGACAACGACGATCGTCGGCGGATTGACGAATTCCATCATCAAATTGAAGTGACGCGCGCGTGACCGCGCATCAGCGGCCGCGTCAAATCCCGACTCGTTTCGGTCGCACCATCTTCATGCGGCGCTCGTAAGAGACGCCAGAGAAGAGGATTGTGATTTGGGCGAGGCAGCATGAACACGGAATTCGACTACGATCTCACGCCGGACCAGTGGGAAACGCTGAAGGCCCTGCGCTCGCCGGCCGCGCATGCCGCCCGGGACTATCCGTCGTCAACTGGCGGGTCTGGTCGCACTAGACCTTGTGGTCATGTGGAGGATTTGCCACTCCTCACGACACGGGGACGCAAGGTGTTGATCCGGGGCTCATCGCGTCTGCTCGACGTCGCCGCGTGAGGCTGGATGGACCTAACAGCCATCGTCGGACCGAAACCCTCGAGCAGCACCCGGCCCCTTGGCAAGATGCAGGTGGCAGCCCTGCGCCGTCAGTCTTTACGGCAGGCGCGGGATATGTCTCAACTTCTCCTGCAACAATGGCTCACAAAGAGCACGATCGGGGAGAAACGAATGGCCCGCCTGCCCTATCTGGAGGCCGACCAGGTCGCGCCCGAATATCGCGACATGCTCAAGCGCAATACCAATCTGCACAAGCTGCTGGTCAACTCTCCCGACATGGCCCGCGCCTTCAACGGCGTCGGTGGCTATCATCCGCTTCAAGAGCAAGCTCGATCCGCGGCTGCGCGAACTGGCGATCCTGCAGGTCGGCTGGCTGGAGCGATCGGAATACGAGTTCACCCATCATGTCAAGATCGGCAAGGAATTCGGCGTCACCGACGACGACATCGCAGGCCTTGATGGCCGAGACCGAAGGCAAGCCGTCGAAGCTCGAGCCGCTGGCGAAAGCCATCCTGAGGGGCGCGCGCGAGATGGTGCGCGAACCTCGCCATGTCGGATGCGACCTTCGCCGAGATCAAGAACGAGCTCTCCGACGAGCACATGACCGACCTCGTGCTCACCATCGCCTTCTATTGCGCCGTCGTGCGCGTGCTGGCGACGATGAAGATCGACAACGAACCCTATTACAAAGAGGTACTGCAGCAGTACCCGATTCCGGGAGTGAACTGACATGCGCCTGAAAGATCGCATCGCCATCGTCGTCGGCGCCGGGCAGAGCCCGGGCGAAGGCATCGGCAACGGCCGCGCCACCGCGCTGACCTTCGCGCGCGAAGGCGCCAAGGTGCTTTGCGTCGATCACAATCTCGCCTCCGCCCAGGAGACGGTCGACATGATCGCGGCCAAGGGCGGCACCGCGATCGCCTTCAAGGCCGACGTCACCAGCGATGCCGACATCAAGGCCATGGTCGCCGACGCGCATGGCCGCTGGGGTCGCGTCGACGTGCTGCACAACAATGTCGGCGTCAGCCTCTCGCGGCGGCGACGCCGAGCTGCTCGCGATCACCGAAGAAGCCTTCGACCGCTGCGTGGCGATCAACCTCAAGAGCTGCATCCTCGCGGCCAAGCACGTCATCCCGATCATGCGCCAGCAGCAGAGCGGCGCCATCATCAACATCTCCTCGATGGCGGCGATCACGACCTATCCCTACGTCGCCTACAAGGCGACCAAGTCGGCGATGATCGCGTTCACCGAACAGCTCGCCTACCAGAACGCCGAATACGGCATCCGCGCCAATGTCATCCTGCCCGGCCTGATGAACACGCCGATGGCGGTCGATACCCGCGCCCGCGAGTTCAAGAAGAGCCGCGCCGAGGTCGAAGCCGAGCGCGACAGCAAGGTGCCGCTGCGCAGGAAGATGGGCACCGGCTGGGACGTCGCCAACGCCGCGCTGTTCCTCGCTTCCGACGAAGCAAGCTTCATCACCGGCGTGACGCTGCCGGTGGACGGCGGCTCCAGCGTGCGCAGCGGCTAGAGATGTGGGGTGGGCGTCTTAACTAAGTTACCACATCGTCTGGCGGGCGCGCTCAGGCCATTCGCGATCGTATTTTTCGCCGCCGACCTTGTCGTCGCTCATGCTGGCGAGGATATGGCCGGGCGTCGGCAGGGTCTTGGGATCGACGCGCTTGTCCGGATTCCAGAGGTCGGCGCGCACGATGGCGCGGGCGCACTGGAAGTACATCTCCTCGATGGTCATCACGATCACCGTGCGCGGCGCCTTGCCTTCCATCCTGAAGGAATCCAGGAGGTCGGGATCGACAGACAAATGGGCGCGCCCGTTGATGCGCAGCGTCGTGCCTGATCCGGGGATCAGAAACAGCAACGCGACGCGCGGATCGCGCACGATGTTGCGGAGCGAATCGACGCGGTTGTTGCCGCGGCGATCCGGCATCATCAGCGTCCTGTCGTCGTGGATGCGAACGAAGCCCGCGAGATCACCGCGCGGCGAGCAATCCAGTCCTTCCGGCCCGCAGGTCGCGAGTGCCGCAAACGGCGATTTCTCGATCAGCGTGCGATAGGGCGGTGTCACGCGATCGGCGACCTTGACCGTCGAAGCGTCGTTGGGAAACCCGTAGATCGCTTCGAGCTGTTCGATGGTCGTGACAACCGTCATCGCTGTTTCTCCCGACAGGCGCTGGGCACTCGTCTAATCCGCCGATGGCCTTCGCATCAACGGCTCGCCGGCGCGAATCCGCGCCGATTCCGCGATATTGTCGCAGAACTCGAAATCGCCGGGCGCCAGCACGATGATGGTCGAACCGTGCTCGAACCAGCCGAGTTCATCGCCCTTCCGCACCTCGACGTCGCAGGGAAATACCGTCGGCCCCCTGGTCTGCGCGTTGAGGACGAGGTCGAGGAAATGCAGGCGGATGCTGGCAACCAGGATCGCCGCCACCGGCACCAGCGTCAGCGCCTCGCCGGTCCGCAGGCGGGTCCGGATCACCGCGCGCTCGTTCTTGCAGAACAGCCGCTCGACCCGCTTCAGCGCGATCGGATTGACGTTCCAGGTGTCGCCATGGATCAGGGTGACGCGCTCGATACGGCCATCATGCGGCGCATGGAAGCGGTGATACATGCTCGACGTCAGCCGCAAGGTGATGAAGCTACCGTTGCGGTGCTGCTCCACGAGCCTGGGATCGCCGAGCAGGTCGAGCAGCGAATACGGCGCGCCCTTGACCTGGAACAGCTCGGTATCGGCGATCCGCCCGAACGCGCCGACGATGCCGTCGCTGGGGCTGGCCACGATCGCAGGGATCGGGATCGGCCGGCCGCAGGCCCGGCCTGCAGCTCCCGGGTGAAGCAATCGTGCAGGCTCTTGAACTCGGTCTTTTTGGCCTCGGACAGATCGAGGTCGGAGAACAGCCGCCAGCAGGCGATCGAGAGGTCCCGCACCAGCGGGTTCTCGATCTTGCTGAACCAGCCCATGAAGCGGGTCAGGGCGGCCCGCGGGATGCGGTTGGTCAGCAGGAAATTGAGGTCTTCCTGCTGGGTGAGGCTGGAGATAAGGCCTTTGACTGTCATGAATCTGTCAGCAGGACTGGTTAGCGCTGTTTGGCATGGATTCGCCCACTTTGATTCTCTCCCTGTCCACCGCCGCGACGGCTGCCGCCGCGGCCTTCCCGAAATTGCACGCGCGGCTTGCGCTGTCGCGCGCCAAGCACCGGTCGCTGACCGGCCATTCCAAGATGTCGCGCGCCGTCGCGCGGCTGATCCCGCACTACGAATTCGACATCGACGATTTCTTCCGCTCCGACGGCGCGCCGGCTGATGTCGCCGCCCAGCGCCAGGACGGCTTCTTCCGGCTCGCCCGCCTCTATGCCGAGCGCTACCCCAAGGGCCGCGCGCTGACCTCGGAGGCCGCGAGCGCATCTCCGACCTGCAGTTCACCCGCGCCTACCGGGTGCCGTTCCAGTACAGCCGCCTGGTGCAGGAATATCTCGGCACCAGCGCCTTCGTGGAATCCTCTGCCGGCGTCACCGTCACCGACGTCGACGGCAATGTCTTCTACGACCTCACCGGCTCCTACGGCGTCAACATCTTCGGCAACGACTTCTACAAGGAGTGCATCGCCAAGGCGCCGAGGCGCGCGCGCATGCGCTCGGCCCGGTGCTCGGCTCTTATCACCCGACCGTCGCCGACAACGCAAAGCGGCTGTGCGAGATCTCCGGGCTCGACGAGGTTTCGTTCCACATGTCCGGCACCGAAGCCGTCATGCAGGCGGTGCGGCTGGCGCGCTATCACACCAAGCGCTCGCATCTGGTGCGCTTTGCCGGCGCCTATCACGGCTGGTGGGGCGACGTGCAGCCCGGCGTCGGCAATCCCGTTTCGCCGCACGAGACCTACACGCTTGCCGACATGTCCGAGCGGACGCTGCATGTGCTGCGGACCCGCCGCGACATCGCCTGCGTGCTGGTCAATCCGCTGCAGGCGCTGCATCCCAACAGCAACGCGCCCGGCAATTCCGCGCTGGTCGACAGCTCCCGCGACCGCCAACTACGACCGCGCCGCCTACACCGCCTGGCTGAAGTCGCTGCGCGAGGTCTGCACTGAGCGCGGCATCGTGCTGATCTTCGACGAAGTCTTCGTCGGCTTCCGTCTCGCCGCCGGCGGCGCCCAGGAATATTTCGGCGTCCGCGCCGACATGGTGACCTACGGCAAGAGCCTTGCGGGCGGCCTGCCGGTCGGCGTGGTCTGCGGCCGCAAGGATCTGATGCGCCGCTTCCGCGACGATCGTCCCGCCGACGTCTGCTTTGCGCGCGGCACGTTCAATTCGCATCCCTACGTCATGACCGCGATGGACGAGTTCCTCACCCGGCTCGGCGATCCCGAATTCCGCAAGGTCTATGACGGACTGGATGAGCGCTGGAATGCGCGGGCGCGGCAGCTGAACGAGAGGCTGACGGCGGCCGGTCTGCCGGTGCGCGTCAGCAATCTCTCTACGATCTGGATGGTCCATTATACCGAGCCGTCCCGTTACAACTGGATGCTTCAATATTATCTGCGCGCCGAAGGGCTGGCGTTGAGCTGGGTCGGCACCGGCCGCCTGATCTTCAGCCTGAACTACACGCGATGCCGACTTCGACGCGGTGGCCGAACGCTTCGTCGCCGCTGCCGGCAAGATGAAGGCCGATGGCTGGTGGTGGCACGATGCGGCGCTCACCAACAAGGCCATCCGCCGCCAGATCCTCAAGGAGATGCTGACAAGAAAGCGGCTGCGGTAGACCGCAGCCGCTGCTTCAGTCGCATACGCATCTTACGCGTGCTTGACGTGCTTCTCGAGGCCGGGGTCGATCAACTCGCCCTTCAGCAGGGCCAGCGGCGCCTTGCGGTAAAGTTTGAAGTCGTTGAAGGGGTCGGTGATGATCTTGGTCATCCAGACGAGGCCGGTCTCGACGTCGCGGATGAAGAACAGGTGGACGGTGCGGAACAGCAGCCCGCCGATGCCGACCGCGAGCCAGATCTTGGCGACCTGACGGGCGAAGTCGGTGAACGTCGCCCAGGGCTTGAACAGGCCGAACAGGGTCGGATCGAGCATCAGCACCAGCGGCGACAGCGCCCAGATCGTCATCAGCACGACCTTGCGCTGCAGATTGTAGCCGACCTTGATCTCTTCCTTGTGCTCGTGGGTCGCCTGGTTGACGTGGTCGTACCCCTTCGGCTCGAAGAAGAAATGGCCGGCCTGACGGGTCGTCATCGAGACCAGCCAGCCCAGCAGCGCCGACACCACGGGATCGATGAACAGCATGACGTAGGCGATCAGGAAGCTCACCGCGCTGACGAAGTGCAGGCTCTGGTTGATCCGGCTGTGGTGATAGTAGCGATGGTCGTCCCAGCGCTGGGTCCGCAATTCCTGCAGGAAGTTCTTGATCATCTGGTCTCCCCAAGGTCTTTCGTGATTCTGTGTACACGGATTCGATGTCCGGCGTGTGACATCATCATAATGACATATGACGAAGTGCGAGCGACGCGTTGACGCAACAGACGGCCGCGCGGTCAGGCGGCGGCTGCGATGTCGATCTTGCGGAAGCGCACCAGCGAGAAGTGGCCGAGCGGCGGCACCAGTCGGCGCTCCACCAGCTCCATGGCACCGTGCGCCTTCCAGCCATTTGGCATAGCGCGACCAGGCGAATTCGGCAGTGCGGAAGCCAAGCGGGCGCACCACCGGCTGCAGGCGCTGTTCGATGAAGCGGCGCATGCCGGCATCGGCGCTGACTCGTGTCAGGATGATCAGCTCGCCGCCGGGGCGCAGCGACACGCGCGAACTCGTCGAGCGCAGCCTCCGGGTTCGGCACGGCAGTTACGACATATTGCGCCATCACGACGTCAAAGGAATCGTCGGGGAATTCGAGCTTTTCGGCGTCCATCACCGCGAGTCCTTCGACGTTCTTCAGTCCGAACTCGGTGACCCGCTTTCTCGCCTTTTCGAGCATCGCCTCCGAAATATCGGTGCCGAAGATGCGCAGGTGCGGCGCGTATTGCGGCAGCGAAATCCCGGTGCCGACGCCGACCTCGAGCACCCTTCCGCCCATCTTGTTGGTGGCCGCGATGGCGGCCTTGCGGCCTTTCCTGAACACGCCGCCGAACACGAGATCGTAGATCGGAGCCCAGCGGTCGTAGGCATGCTCGACCATGTCGCGGTCGAGATCGATCTGCCTTGCGTCGTCGAGCTTGAGGATTTCTGCCATGGTGTTGGTCTGCCTTCCTTGTCGCAAATGTTCAATCAGCCCTGCACGGCGCTCTCGCCGGCAACACGGCGCACTGGCCGCAGCACGCGGCTCGGCTGCAGCGCCGTCAGGTTAGCCATGAACTGCCGCGCGCTGTTTTCCCACGAACGCTCCAGCGCAAAATTCCGGCAGGTCTCACGCGACATTTCGAGCGCGCGCAGGCAGGCAGCGCGCAAGTCCTCGCTCAGCGCGCCGATCGGACGGTCGGCGATGACGTCGAGCGGACCGGTCACGGGAAATGCAGCCACCGGAACGCCGCATGCGAGTGCTTCGAGCTGCACCACACCGAACGTGTCCGTGAGGCTCGGGAAGACGAAAACGTCAGCCGCCGCGAGATGCGCGGACAGCTCCCGGCCCTTCTTCTCGCCGAGAAATGACCGTGCCCGGATATTTTTGCTGCAGCATTCGTCAGCTGCGGGCCGTCCCCGATCACGACCTTGGTGCCCGGCAGATCCAGCGCAAGGAACGCCTCGAGATTCTTCTCAACGGCCACGCGGCCCATGGTCATGAAGATCGGTCGCGGCAGATCAAGTTCGGCCGGCTCATCCGGGCGGAACAGATTCGTGTCAACGCCGCGCGTCCAGAAGCCGAGCCTGCGAAATCCTCGCCCGGCCAGTTCGCTGCCGCAGCGAGTCGGTGGCGACCATGACCATCGACGAAGCCGCATGAAATTGCCGCATCACCGCGTAGCCGAGCGCGAGCGGAATGCCGGTCCGGACCGAGACATACTCGGGAAAACGCGTGGTGTAGGACGTGGTGAAGGCAAACCCGTGGCGGCGGCAATAGGCTCGCGCCGCCCATCCGATCGGGCCTTCGGTGGCGATGTGGATCGCCTCAGGTGAGGCCGCCTCGATGCGGCGGGCAATCTCGGCGCCATTCGGCAGCGCCACCCGCAACCCCGGATAGGTCGGCACCCCCACGGAGGCAAACCCCTCCGGGGTCAGGAATTCGATTTCGCCGCCAAGCCCGGCTGCACTCTCGGCCAGCGAGGTCAGTGTCCGGACGACGCCATTGACTTGCGGATGCCAGGCGTCCGTCGCTATCAGTATCCGCATGTCTTGAGCCTCGGGAATTGCAGGTGATTCTCAATCCCAAGGTTCGGATATGGATATTTCAGGCGTGTGACGTCATCGATATGTAAGGTTCTTTTTCGAACCGTTACGGTGGTTTTTCGTGTAACGTGACAGAACGATGTCAGAAACCGATGAAAATCCGGGCATTGCCCGCAGGCGACGCAAGCGCAGGCGCTATTCGCTGCTGATCCTGGCAGCGGGCATTTTCCTGTTCGGGGCCGCTGCCGGCTCGCTGTATCTGGTCCTGCGGCCGACCATCCTGCGTATCGCAGTCGGGCCGCCGGGCAGCGACGACCAGAAGCTGGTGCAGACCCTCGCCCAGATCTTCGCCCGCGAACGCAGTTCGATCCGCCTCACGCCGATCACCACCGAAGGGGCGACGGAAAGCATCGCACTGCTTTCCGCCGGAAAGGCCGAGCTCGCCGTTGCGCGCGGCGATCTGAATCTGCCGGCCAACGCGCAATCCGTCGTCATTCTGCGCAAGAACGTCGTCGTGCTGTGGGCGCCGTCCGGTTTGCCGCCGAAGGGTTCGAAGCGGCAGCCAGCGCCCAAGGTCAAGTCGCTCGACGAATTGGCCGGACATCGCGTCGGCGTCATCGGCCGGACGCAGGCCAATGTCACCCTGCTCCGCGTGATCCTCACCGAATCCGGCGTCAATGCCGACAAGGTCGCGGTGACCCAGTTCGCCACCAATCAGATCGCCGAGATGGCGCGCGACATGTCGCTCGATGCCTTCATGACCGTCGGACCACTCGACAGCAAGATCACGCGTGACGCCATCGCGGCAACCGCGGCAAGCCGCGGCGAACCGAAATTCCTGCCTATCGAGCTTTCGGAAACGATCGCGAAGAAGCATCCGCTCTACGAATCCGAAGAGATTCCCGGCAGCATTTTCAGCTCGTCGCCGGCGCGGCCGGATGACAAGATCGACACCGTCAGCGTCAATCATCTGATCATCGCGCCGAAGTCGCTTTCGGATGCAACCGTCGGTGCGTTTGCCCGGCAGTTGATCACGGCGCGACCTCAATTGGCCAGGGAATTGCCCAACGTCCCGAAGATCGAGAAGCCGGATACCGACAAGGACGCCGCGTTGCCGGCACATGACGGCGCGGCGGCGTATTTCGACGGCAACGAGCGCACCTTCCTCGAAAGATACACCGACTACATCTGGGGCGTGATCCTCGTCCTCTCTGGACTCGGTTCGGTCGGCGCATGGCTCCGCCACTACTTGAAGCACGATGAACGTGAGCAGTACGAGCTGCATCGCGACAATCTGCTCGATCTCATTGCCAAGGTTCGTCAGGCCGACACGCCGGAAGCAATTGCGGCGATGCAAGACGAGGCCGACCAGATGCTGCGCGAGACGCTCGAGTGCTATGAGGACGGCGCGATCGAGGAAGGCGACCTTGCCGGCATCGGTCTCGCGCTGGATCAATTTCACCACGCAGTGGTCGACCGCCGCATGACAATCGGAGTGGCCGCGTCGGAACCACCGCGCATGCGGGCGATGTGAGGACGTCGAGCGGACGACCATGGGCATCGAGACCGAAATCAAGTTCGAAGTCTCGCCGAGCGATCTGCAGAAACTGGCCGCCTCGCGCAGCCTGCGTCCGAGCGACGGGCAACTGGTCCGCCACCGGCACCTGATCTCCACCTATTTTGACACCCCCAACCACACCCTCAAGCGCCACGGCATATCGCTTCGCGTGCGGCAGGCAGGCAAGAAACGTATCCAGACCATCAAGACCGCACCCAACGGCGTGGCCGTCGAGCGCGGCGAATGGGAGAAGCGCATCGACGGCAACGAGCCCGACCTGCGCGCCGCGCGCGGCACGCCGCTGCATCGGCTGATTTCAAAGCGGTTGCGCCGCAAGCTCGATGCTGTGTTCGCAACCCACGTCCACCGCACGCTGGTGCCATTGCGGCCGGGCAACAGCCGCGTTGAGCTCGCGCTTGACGAGGGGCATATTCGCGCCGGGCTCTATTCCACCCCGCTGGCGCAGGTCGAACTCGAACTCAAGAGCGGCGCGATCAGCGACCTGTTCAAGACGGCGCGCACGGTGGCGCAGCTCGTGCCGGCACGGCTCGCGCTGAAGGCGAAATCCGAGCAGGGTTACGACCTGATCGCTGACCAGCCGATGGCGGAGGTCTCCGGATCCCGGATCGAGCTGCCGCGCAAGGCGACGCTCGGCGCTGCCTTCCAGGCGATCGGCCGCTCGGTGCTGCATCACATCGCCGCCAACGAGCCGGCGGTGCTTGCGGGCCATCCCGACGGCGTGCACCAGATGCGGGTCGGCGTGCGGCGCTTGCGCGCAGCGATCTGGGTTTTCTCGGACCTGCTGCGCTGCCGGCAGACGGAAACGATCAGGCAGGACCTCAAATGGCTCGCCGGGAAGTTGGGGCCGGTGCGCGACTTCGACGTGTTCCTGAGCACGCAGGTCAAGCAGCTGGAAACCGCCGATCCGCCGATTGCGGGCCTTGCCGATCTCGTTGCCGAACTGGAATACCGTCGCGCGGTGGCCGCTGAAGCTGCAAAAACGGCGATCGCCAGCGCGCGTTACCGGCTGCTGATCCTCAACGCGCTGGAATGGATCGAAGACGGCGTCTGGCTGAAGCAGCGATCTACACACCGCGACCAGCCGGTGAAACCGTTCGCAGTCCAACTGTTCGCCCGCCGCATTGCCAAGGCAAAGAAGCGCGCCAAGGACATCGGCAGATTGAACGTGCACGATCGGCACAAGCTGCGCATCGCCATGAAGAAGCTGCGCTACAGCATCTATTTCTTCGAGGGCCTGTTCGACAATCGCGCCGCAGCCAAGGTGTTGGCCCGCTACAAGACTTGCCTCGCCAGCCTGCAGGACAGCCTCGGTGCGCTCAACGATATCGCGGTGCACCAGCGGATGATGACGAGGCTGCGGGCCGATATCGCCGAGCGGAAATCGCAGCCGGTCGCCTTTGCCGCGGGAGCCGTCGTTGGCACCGAGCGCAGCGAGACCGAAAAGCTGCTGGCCGCGGCCGAGAAGGCTGCGCACAAGTTGCGCCGCAGCGGGGAATTCTGGAACTAGGCCATCTGACAAATCCCGCCGGTTCGGCTACAGTTTCCCCTCAATCAGGACACCAACCGATGTATCAGCCGCCCGGCGTCCGCACTTCGACAAACCATCCTGTTCCGGAGCAGATGAAGGCCTGGGTGCTGGGCAACCCGGACGAGTTGTTCCTTCGCGACAAGCCGGTGCCGGTGCCCGCCCGTGCCGAGGTGCTGGTACGGATCGATGCGGTCGCAATCTGCGCGACCGATCTCGAGATCATTCACTCCGGTTCGCCCGCCAGCATCTTGGGCGGCCTGCCCTTCAACAAGAATTTTACGCCGGGTCACGAATATATGGGCACGGTCGCAGCGCTCGGGCCCGATGTCGACGAATACGCCATCGGCGAGCGCGTCAGCGTCGAGATCCACGCCGGCTGCGGCCAGTGCAAGCGCTGCCGGCAGGGCATGTACACCTCATGCCTCAATTACGGAAAGCCCGAGAAAGGGCACCGCGCCAACGGCTTCACGACCGACGGCGGCTTTGCGGAATATGCGGTCAACCACATCAACACGCTTGCCCGCGTGCCTGACAGCATGAGCGATGCCGAAGCGACGCTGGTCGTCACCGCCGGCACGTCGATGTACGGACTGACGGAACTCGGAGGGCTGGTTGCCGGTGAAAGCGTGGTTGTGATCGGCCCGGGCCCGATCGGCCTGCTCGCAGTCGCCGTGGCCAAGGCCATCGGCGCAAGCCCGGTGATCCTGACCGGCACCCGCAACAGGCGGCTTGCCATCGGCAAGGAACTGGGCGCCGATCGCGTCATCAACATCAACGACGAGGATCCGGTTGCCGTCGTGAAGCAACTGACCGGCGGCATCGGCGCCGATTACGTCGTCGAATGCGCGGGCTCCGAGGCGACCCTCAATCAGGCTGTCCACATGACCAATCGCGGCGGAAAAATCTGCCTCGCCGCGTTTCCGCACGAGCCCGTCACGCTGGATATCGCCCATCTCGTCAAGAACAACATCTATGCCTACGGCATTCGCGGCGAAGGCCGCAGCGCGACCCGCCGGGCGATGGCGCTGATGGCGGAAAAGCGGTTTGATGCGACCAAGGTTCACACCCACACCTTCCCGCTCGCAGACCTGCCGACGGCGCTACGCTATGCGCGCGAACGGGTCGATGATGCGATCAAGGTGGTCGTGACCAACGGACAGGTGGCCACGGTCGCGAGCGCCGCGGAATAGAACTCAAGCAAGGCAGCCTGAACGTAGCAACCTTCGGCCAGCGGCACAGGGCCGGGACACAAAATCGCGAAAACAACCCCATGCAAAGTAGAATGTGCAGGTATCAAACTACCCCGCCGAGATAGAGCTGCTTGACGATGTCATTGCCCTTAAGCTCGTCGACGAACTCCGCCGCCACAACGATTTCGCCGTGCACGATGATGTAACCGCGATTGGCGATCCGGATCGCCTGATTGAAATTCTGCTCCGCCATCAGCACGGTCAGGCCGAGGTTCTCGACTCAGCTCGCCGATTTTGGCGATGGTCTGCGAGACCAGAAGCGGCGACAGTCCGACTGACGGTTCATCAACGAGCAAAAGCCGCGGTGACGACATTAGCGCGCGCGCAATCGCAAGCATCTGCTGTTGTCCGCCGGACATGGTACCCGCGAGCTGGCCTCGCCGCTCCTTCAGGACCGGGAATGTTTCGAACGCGACCGCAAGATTGTGATCAATGTTACGCCGTGCCGCCTTGCGGAAAGCCCCGAGCATCAGGTTTTCCAGCACGGTCAGCCGGGGAAACAACCTCCGCCCCTCCGGCACCATCGCCACGCCGAGATCTACGATCTCTTCGGCCGACAAGCGAGCCAGATCATGCGCCGTTCCGTCGATCGTGAGCGAGATGCTGCCGCGTTGCGGGCGCACCAGGCCGGCAACGCACTTCATCAGCGTGCTCTTACCGTTGCCGTTGGTTCCGAGCAGAGCAACTGTCTCGCCGGCCTCGACATGCAACGAGACGCCGCGGAGCGCCTTTACGGCGCCATAACCCGCATCAAGGTCATTGATGACGAGGCTAAGTGCCAAGATAGGCCTCCTGCACGCGCCGATCGGCCATTACCTCAAGTGGCGTGCCGAGCGCGATGATTTTGCCGGCGTCGAGACACATCACGCGGTCCGAGAAGCGCATCACTGCCTGCATGATATGCTCGATCATGATGATCGTGATGTCCCGACCGGCAAGACTCATCAGCAGATCAAGCACTTCATCGATCTCTGAACTGGATAGACCGGCCATTGCCTCGTCGGAAATCAGTAGTTTCGGTTGCGTCGCCATCGCGCGCGCAAGCTCCATCTTGCGCAATTCCACCTGACTGAGCTGGATGGTCGAGGCATTGGCCTTCGACGCCAGGCCCATTTGCGTCAGGATCGACATCATTGTGTCGTGTCGCTCTGCCACCGAGACGTGTTCATGCGCGGCAAAGTCGAGCGCGACCATGAGATTCTCGGCAACCGTCATGCTCCTGAACGGCCGCGGAATCTGAAAACTTCGCGCAATGCCCCGGCGCGTCCGCACATGCGGCTGCAACGTCGTGATGTCCTCGTCGCGGAACAGAACGGTGCCCGGCTCGGTGCGGAACGCGCCGGAAATGCAGTTGATCAGCGTGGTCTTGCCAGAGCCGTTCGGACCGATCAGGCCGAACCGCTCCCCCGGACGAATGTCGATGCTGATATTGTCGACTGCGGTGAAGCCGCCGAAGCGCTTGGTCAGCGAAACGATCCGCAGCAGCGGTGCCGGAGCTTCCGAAGCCATCACGACCCGCCCTCCTTGCGATAGCCGCGCAACCTTCGGATCAGGCCGATGATTCCTTCCGGTGCACCGACCACAAACAGCACCAGCATCACGCCGAGCACCAGGACGTTGACTTCCGACGATATCGTGACGGTGAGCAATTGCTGCGTCGTGCTCAGCAGGATCGCACCGATGATCGGACCGGACCAGTGCGCGGTTCCGCCGATCAGTGACATCGCCAGGGTCGAAACGGAATAGTTGAGATTGAATGCGGATTCCGGGTTCGCAAACTGCAGATACATCGCCGATGGGGCACCTACAGCGCACAGTAGCGCACCCGAGATCACGCATGCCAGAAGCTTTAGCCGAAGCGTCGGGACGCCTGTGCATTCGGCAGCGAGTTCGTCGTCCCTGAGTGCCTGCAGGCCGCGGCCGATCCAGGAGTTTTGAATGTACCGCGAGGCCGCGACAGCCACGACGACCAGCAGCGCCTGAACGAAGAACAGCATCTGCACATAATTATCGAAGGGCGGCGTCACTTCCGGACGCGCAATCTGTATGCCGGCGGCACCGCCGACGTAGCGCCAATTCATGATTGTCGTCTCGATGATGATCGTCAGTGCAATCGTCGCGATCGAGAAGAAGATACCCTGCATCCGCAGCGTCAGCAGGCCGAGCGCGAAGCCCATGAATGCGCCAATGGCGGCTGCGATCAGGATTTGCAGAGGCAGCGGTGCGCCGAACGCCTTGACCAGGAATACCGAGGAATAGACGCCGACACCGAAGAAAGCGCTGGTGCCGAAGTTCACATAGCCGGCATATCCGCCGAGGATACTCCAGGCAACGGCAAGCGCGACGAACTGCAGGATCACGTAGCCGGCAAAGAATGGATACTGGTTTCCGACGACCTTCGTCATGACGAAGGCAGCGCCGAGAAATACGGCCGCCCCGATCCAGAAAGCTGCCCCGCTGCGCTTCATGATCGCCTACCGAACAAGCCTTGCGGCCGCACAGCGAGAACGCCGAGCAGCATCGCAAACGAAATCGCCGGCGCCCAGGAGGCGCCGAACATCGTGAGCACGATCGACTCGGCGACGCCGAGGATGACGGCGGCGACCAGCGTACCGCTCATGCTGCCGAGTCCCGCCATGACAACCACGCAAAAAGTACGCCCGATATAGGCGCGGTCGAGTGTCGGATCGACCGGCGCAACAATGATCAGCAAGGCGCCTGCGATCCCCAGCACGGCGGTCGCGATACCAAACGCCCATTGCTTCACCTTGATCGGATTTGCTCCCATCAACCGCAGCGCCTCCTGATCCTGCGCGACAGCGCGGATCGCACGTCCCATGAACGTCCGTGACAGATACAGCGTCAGCAATATGGTCAATGCCGTGGCAACCCCGAAAGCGACGAGCATCCGGTATGGAATCCGCATGTCGCCGATGCGCCACGATTTGCCGATATATTCGGCGGTGACCGAGCGCTGGTCCACACCGAACTGGATAATGATCAGCACCTCGATGATGAAGGCTACGCCGAAGAAGAACGCAATGCCGCGGACGCCGGCGTCGCTGCCACGCCTTTCGAATGTTTCGTAGTAGAGGCGGTAGGCTACGAGACCGAATACAAAGAATAGCGGCGTGATCAGGAGCCCTGCGACCAGCGGGTCGACACCATAGTGCTCATTGAGGATGTACACGCCATAGGACGCCAGCACCAGGAAGGCAGGATGTGCGACGTGCGGAACGTCAAGCAGGCCGAACGAAACGGACAGGCCGAGGCTGACCGCCCCGTAGAAGCAGCCGAGCAGTACCCCGATCACCACCGCGTCGAGCAGCAGGTCCATTGAAAACAAATGACGCCCCCTTGGACCCGGCTTGGGCCGCTTCCCCGTTCAGCGGATGCCGGACTATTCAATGACTGCCCGGGACATAGCGCGATCCCGGGCAGGCGCGATTGCTCCGTCTACTTCCGGGCAGCCTCGAATGGCGCGACCAGTTCGCCCGACTTCAGGTTCTCCGGGAACAGGATCACCTGCTTGCCGGAGGTACGGAACTGCTCGATGTTCTTGTCGGCGACGCCGCGGAACTGGGCCTGCAACACCGCGGTTTCCTTGCGCTCGCCGTCAGCCGAAAACGCGATCGGACCGACAATCGTCTGGTGCGTGTTCTCGCGCAGATACTTTGCAAGTCCCTTTTGATCGAGTGATTTCGTCGCGTTGATGGCGCCCTCAACGAGTTGACCGCTGGCATAGCCAAACGGCGCGAGATAATAGCCCAGCGGATCGACTTTAGCCTCGATGGCTCGCTTGGTGTACTTCTCGAAAAACTCCTTGGTTCCGTTGAAATACATGCTCTTTTCCGGGAGCCACGAGTTGTAGTTGACGACACCGTTGAGCAGCGAACCCAGATTCTCCATGACCGCGCCGAACTGCAGGCCGACCATGCCGCCGCCAAACACCTTGACGTTGTCGCCGATGCCAATCTCGTTCACGGCACGCAGGATGCCCGCCGAATCCGGCGGGTAGGACGCGACGTAGACGATATCTGGCTTGGCGGCCTTGAGCGCACGGATGATGCCCGAGAACTCAACCGTGCTCGGCGGATAGGACTGATCGAAGACAATCGGGATGTTGCGCTTGGCCGCAACGTCCTTCGCGGTCTTTGCCAGATTCTGCGCGAATTCCTGGTCGGCCGCCAGCAACGCCATGGATTTGCCGCCCGCCTTCTGGCCGATGTCGAGGAACGACGACGCCCAGCTGTCCGGCGGCCCCCACGGCGCATTGTTGAACCACATATCGTGGCCGACCTTGCTGTTGACCTGGAACGAGAAGTTGCCGATCAGCAAGAGCCCGCGCTGCTTGACCAGCGGCATGATCGGCGCCGTCGGCACGGTCGCATAGGGCGCGAACAGCAGATCGACCTTGTCGACGTCGATCAGCTTGGAATAGATCGCCGGTGTCTCCGAAGCGCTCGACTTGTCGTCATAGACCACAAGCTCGACCTTGCGGCCGAGCAGCCCGCCCTTGGCATTGACATCGTCGCGCCAGATCTCAATTCCAAGCAGCGAAGGCTTGCCACCACCGGCGAGGCCGCCGGTCTGCGGCATGCTCATGCCGATCTTGATCGGCGCGCCCTGCGCGAGCAGGAGGTTGCTGCCGAATGGCGAGGCGGCAAGCGCGGCACCAGCGCTCGCACTTGCGAGCAGGCGGCGGCGGGAAATCGTTCCGGACTTCTGCGACATAGGCTGTTTTCCTTCCCTTGGCGTTGTTGTTTTACGCGATTGTATGTGGTTTTGCCTGCGGCGTCCCTCGTCAGATTCGCCTAAGAGCCGTCAGGATGACCTGCGGCGTCAGCGGAATCTCCGTAATTATCGTCCCGAAAGGTCTCAGCGCGTCGTTGACCGCATTGCTCACCGCAGCCGCCGCCCCGGCGGTGCCGGCCTCGCCTGCCCCCTTGGCGCCCAGCTCCGATTCCAGCGTCGGCGACACGACATGTCCGACATCGATGTCGGGCATCTCGCCGGACATCGGCACCAGGTAGTCCGCCATATTGGCATTGGTCAGCTGTCCCCGCTCGTCATAGACGCATTTTTCGAACAGCGCAGCGCCGAGCCCCTGCACCACCCCGCCCCTGATCTGCTCGTCGACCAGTTGCGGATTGATGATTGTGCCGCAGTCCTCGACCACCCAGTGTTTCAATAGCTTGATGAACCCGGTGTCGGTGTCGACCTCGAGCCATGCTGCCTGGACACCGTTGGTGAATGCAAAGGGGTATTCGCGCGGCACAAAATGCTTCGTTGCCATCAGTTCCGGCTGGATGCCCGGCGGCAGCGTGTCGGGGCGGAAATAGACGATGCGCGCAAGTTCGTTCAGCTCGATCCGTTGCGCGCCATCGCTGACGTTCACGATCGCGTCCGTGACGATGTCGAGTTCACCCGGCATCGTCTGCAGGATGGCGGCGGCAACATCCAGGATGTTCTTGCGCAGAATCTTCGCCGCCTGCAATGCGGCCTCGCCGCCAATGCCGGCCCCGCGAGAGGCCCAGGTGCCGCCGCCGTAAGGCGTCATATCGGTATCGCCGAGAATGACGCGCACCCGATCCATGGAAACCCCGAGCACGCTGCCGACGATCTGCGCCGTCAACGATTCCGAACCCTGCCCCTGCTCGGTGATACTGGTCTGGCAGATCACCGAGCCCTGCGCATCGAGCCGCACCGCAACGCCATCTTGTGCCGAGATTTTTGCGCCGCCAACGCCATAAAACGCCGCGCTCGGGTTGGTCACCTCGATGAAACTCGCGACCCCGATACCGCGATGAATACCCTTCTTGCGCAACGCCGTCTGTTCGGCACGCAGCGCGTCGTAGTTCATCATCCCGACGAGCTTTTTCAGCGCCGCGTGATGCGATAATTGCTCGAAGCGCAGGCCCGACGGCGAAGCGCAGGGATAAGCATCGTCGGCAATGAGATTGCGCCGACGGATCTCGAGTGGGTCCATCCCGATCTTCATCGCGGCGAGATCGACCAGGCCTTCCGTCACCGAGCAGGCAATGGGATGGCCCACCGCGCGGTACTGGCACATGACATTCTTGTTCTGGAACACCACCCGCGCCCGCGCGCGATAGTTCTTGTTGGTGTAGGGACCACCGACCAGATTGACCACCTGGTTGGCTTCGATCGCACTGGTGCGCGGATACATCGAGTAGGGCCCGATACCGGTGAGATCGTCGATCTCAAAGGCGGTGATGGTGCCGTCGCGCTTGACGCCGATCTTGCCTTTGCAGCGGTGATCGCGGGCATGAATGTCGGTGTTGAAACTTTCGACCCTGTCAGCGACGAACTTGACCGGCCGTCGCAACAGCTTTGACAGCGCATAGGTCGCCATTTCGTCGGCGTAGATGTGCACCTTGATGCCGAAGGAGCCGCCGACATCCTTGCAGACCACCCGCACCTGAGATTCTCTCAGGCCGAGATGGAGTGCGGCGATGTTCTGCACCATATGCGGCGCCTGGGTGCCCTGGTAAATGGTGAGCCGCGCCTCGGCCGCGTTCCAGTCGGCGACAACGGACCGCGGCTCCAGTGTCACGCCGGTGTGGCGGCCGAAAATGAAGTCCGCCTCGACCACGGCATCTGACTCCGCGAAGGCCTGATCGACAGCGCCGGCGGTGTGGATGCGCTCGAATGCGAGATTATCGCCGAGCGAAGCGTGGATCACCGGCGTGTCCCGATCGAGCGCCGTACCCATGTCGGTGACCGCCTGCAATTCCTGATAGGCAACAGCGACGTGCTCCGCGGCATCCTCGGCGGCTGCCCGGCTGGTCGCCACGACGGCTGCAACCGCCTCGCCCTGCCAGCAGACGCGATCGATTGCGATCGCATTCTGCGGCGCGGATTTCAGTCCCTTGAGATGCGAAAGCACGCCGACCCAGGGCGTGATGATTTCGGCGAGCTCTTTCCCTGAAACGACGGCTATGACACCGGGCATGCGCCGCGCCACGGCCCCGTCGAGACTGAGGATCTTCGCATGCGCATGCGGCGAGCGCACGAACACGACATGCGCCATGCGCGGCAGTTCCATGTCACTGACATACTGCGCCCGCCCCTGCAGCAGACGGTCGAGGTTGGGCCGCGGCACGGTCTTGCCGATATAGGAGTTCGGTCGATCCAGCACGGAGAGTGTTTCGGTTTTGCTTGAGGTCATGCCGAGCGCCCCGCCCGCGCCTGTGCGGTGCTTTCCACGGCGTCGACGATCGCCTGGTAACCGGTGCAGCGGCAGTAGTTGCCGGCGAGATGCGCGCGAATCTGCTCGCGGTCCGGCGTTTGGTTCTGCCGCAGCAAGTCCTGCGCCGCCATCAGCATGCCGGGCGTGCAGAAGCCACACTGCAGCGCATTGCGATCACGGAAGGCGGCCTGCAGATCGGAGATTTCTCCTGAATCCGACAACCCCTCGATCGTCTGAACCGCCGCACCGTCGACCTGCACCGCCAGCATCAGGCAGGAACGCACGATCTCGCCATCGACACGTACCGTACAGGCGCCGCACACCCCGTGCTCACATCCGACATGCGTGCCGGTCAGCTGGAGGTGTTCGCGCAAGAAGTCCGCGAGGTTGAGCCGCGGCGTGACCTGCGCTTCAACACGCTCGCCGTTGACTTCCATTGAGATCGACACCGGAGCCGTCACGCAGCGCCTCCGGCATTGAGGTCGGAGCGGTTGAGGAGTTTAGCCACGCACCGCGCCAGCAGGACTTTTGCGAGGTGCCGGCGCATCGCGGGTGTGGCCTGCTGGTCCTCATGCGGCGCGAGCGCTTCGCCAAGCGCGGCTGCGGCTTCCGCCAACGCGACGGGCGTGATCGCGACACCGATCAGCTTGTGCGCGGCGGCAGCCAGCACGGGCTTGTCGCCGACACCGAAATAGGCAAGTCGCAGGTCCGCGAACGTCTCACCCTGCAGCACAGCCTGAGCGGCAAGGCCGACGATCGCAAAATCGCCGTGCCGGCGCTCAAATTCATGGAAGAAATACGCGGAGTCTTTTCGCCCCACTGGCAATTCCACTGCAACCAGCAATTCGTCCGGCGAAAGCGTCGTCTCATAGATGCCGGTGAAGAATTCTTCCGCCGAAATTCGCCGCTCGCCGCGCGGACCGCGCGCGATGATCATAGCACCTAGCGCCAGCATGCAGGCCGGCAGTTCGGAGGCCGGATCGGCATGCGCGAGGCTGCCGCCGATGGTGCCGCGGTTGCGGATCGCGGGATGGGCGACATGCGCCACCGCGGCCGCGAGCAGCGGCGCGTGGCTGGCGATCTCAGGTGATTTCAGGAGGTCGACATGTCGCGTCAGCGCACCGATGCTGAGCACCTCGCCTCTCAGCAAGATCCCGCGCAATTCGGCAAGCCCGCCGATATCGACGATCAATTCGGGGAGACACCAGCCGCAGATTCATCGCCGGCATCAGGCTCTGGCCGCCCGACAGCAGCTTTGCGCCCTCGCCATGCGACGCCAGCAACTCCAGCGCATTGCTGACGCTGGTCGCGCGGGCATAGGCGAACGCCGCGGCTTTCATGCAGGCGAGCCCTCCCCAGCCCGTATTTGTGCTTTGCAGGGATTAGAGGGTCGGAGATTTCAAAGGTCAAGGTGCTTGATTTTGCAGCCCTTTCGACTTTTGGACTTGTCTTGATCGCCCTGCCGACGCACGCTGCCGCCGACCAGAATGGCCCGCCCCGGGGAGGCGCGTTAGACCATGAAGCTCGGGTTCTTCACGATGCCGATCCATCCCCTGGAAAAGGATTGGCGGCAGTCCCTGAAGGAAGACCGGGAAGCGTTCCTGCTGGCGGATGAACTGGGTTTCTCGGAAGGCTATGTCGGCGAACACGTCACCGACAGGGCCGAGAACATCACGTCCTCCATCGCCTTCATCGCCTGGCTGGCGGCGGCCACCAAGCAGATCAGGCTCGGCACCGGCACCGTCAACATGCCGAACACCCATCCGGCCACCGTCGCCGCCTCGATCGCCATGCTCGACCACATGCTCGACGGCCGGCTGATCTTCGGCATCAGCCCGGGAGGCCTGCTCTCGGATGCCGAATTATTCGGCAATCTCGACGCCGACCGCAACGCCATGTTCCTGGAGGCGATCAACCAGGTGCTGGCGATCTGGGAGGGCAAGCCGCCCTACAATCTCGCCGGCAAGTATTGGAACATTTCGGTCGAGAAGACCCGGATCGAGGACATCGGCCAGGGTTTTATCGCAAAACCCCTGCAACGACCGCACCCGCCGATCGTGGTGACGGCGGTGGCGCCGTTTTCCAAGGGCGTGACGGAGGCCGCCGCGCGCGGCTGGGATCCGATCTCGGCCAACTTCCTGATGCCGGCCTGGGTGAAGAGCCACTGGCCGAAATATGTCGAAGGCTGCGAACGCGCTGGCCGCGCCGTCGATCCCGCAAACTGGCGGGTCGCCAAGAGCGTCTTCGTGGCGAAGGATGCCGCAACCGCAAAAGCCTACGCCACCGATCCGAACGGGCCATACGTTTATTACTACCGCTCGCTGTTCACCAAGCTGAAGAAGGGCGGCCGCATTGAACTGTTCAAGACCCGCCGCGACCAGCCCGACGACGAGGTGACGCTCGAGTCGATCTGCGACAGGCTGATCATCCACGGCACGCCGGAAAGTGTCGCCGACCAGTTGCTGGCGTTCCAGCAGGAGGTCGGCAGCTTCGGCACGCTGCTCTACGCCGGCAAGGACTGGAAGGACCGCGAGCTTGGCCGGCAATCCATGATCCTGATGGCGGAAAAAGTCATGCCGCGCATCAATGCCGCGGCGCCCGGATGCACCAAGGCGGCGGGCTGACGGACAAGGACACCATGGCTCTCTCGGATCGCATTCCCTATCTGGCGCAGGTCGACCGGCCGAGGCTGCGGCTGCCCGGCGGCAAGAAGCTCGCCGTCTGGGTCATCCTCAATGTCGAGGAATGGCGGATCGAAAACGCGATGCCACGGACGGTGCTGTCGCCGCCGATGGGGCAGCCATTGTTGCCCGACGTGCCGAACTGGTCCTGGCACGAATACGGCATGCGCGCCGGCTTCTGGCGCCAGTTCAAGGCGCTCACCGAGCGCAACTTCAAGGTGACGCTCGCAATCAACGGCAATGTCTGCAGCGCCTATCCGCGCGTCGCTTCCGCCGCGCGGGAGGCCGGCTTCGAATTCATGGGCCATGGATTCCAGCAGGGGCCCGATGCACAAGCTTGCCGACCAGGGCGATGCCATCAAGCGCGCGGTCGAGGCCATCGCCCAATTTACCGGCAAGCCGCCGCGCTCATGGGAGAGCCCAGGCCTCACCGAGACCGAGGAAACGCTGGATCTGCTTCGCCTCAACGGCATCGAATACGTTGCAGACTGGGTGATCGACGACCTGCCGCAGGATATCGCGACCCCGCACGGCATCATCACCACGGTTCCCTATTCCGTCGAAACCAACGACATCGTCATCCATGCGCTGCAGCATCTGCCATCAGAGCAATTTCTCAAACGCTGCACCGACCAGTTCGACCGGCTCTATCTTGAAGGCGCCGACAATGCGCGCATCATGGCGATCTCGATCCATCCCTACATCACCGGCGTGCCGCACCGGATCAAATATCTGGAGGCGTTGCTCGACTATGTCATCGGCCACGACGGCGTCGCGCTGATGACGGCGAGCGAGATCGGCGACTGGTATCGCGCCGAAATGGCGAAGATGTAGCGGCTAATTGCCCTCGTCGCCGACGAACCGGCCGAAACCACCGCGCGCGAACAACAACGGCTCCTGCCGGTTATAGGCATAGGCCTCGACCGCGCCCAGGAAAATGACGTGATCGCCGCCATAATAGCGGCTCACCGCACGGCACTGGAACTGGGCAACGGTGCCGGCGATGATAGGTGCGTTGCCGAGCCCCGGTTTCCATTCGACGCCGTCGAACTTCTCGCCCGACGATTTGGCAAATTGCAGGGCGAGCGCCTGCTGCGACACGTCGAGCACGTTGACTGCGAAATGGCTGGCGTTCTGGAACGTCGACAGCCCCTGCGAGAACATGCCGAGGCTCCACAGCACCAAAGGCGGATTGAGCGAGACCGACGCAAAGGAGTTGCAGGTCACGCCATAGGGCATGCCGTCGGCCGTCATCGCCGTGACGATGGTGACGCCGGTGCCGAAAGTGCCGAGCGCGTTGCGGAAATCCCGCGGATCGATCGGCGAGTTGTCGCTGGCAAGTTCGTTGGCCGGATCGGCCGGATGTTTGGGGGCATCAGACATCCGGCATCCTCAAAGCGTCAGGTTCTCGGACGGCAGGCCGAGCGCAACGCGGCCGTAATTGGTGCCCGCCGCATCGAAATTGAAGGCAAGGTGCGAATTGACCGCGTGCGCGTCGCGGAACTGCCGCTGCAGCGGACCGGAGCTGAACAAGCTGCGGGCACCGCTGGCGGTAAACAGCAGGGAAACGGCTTCGGTGCAGAGGTTGACCGCAAAGGCGCCGTCGCGGCGCAGCCGGGTCTTTGCGGCGATGTCGGGAATATGGCCGCGCCGCGCGTCGGCCATGGCATTGATGCAGTTGGTGCGCATCAGGAGCCGCGCCGCGTCGACCTTGGCGGAGGCTTCCGCGATCTTGATCTGGGTCGTCTGCATGTCGCCGAGCTTGGCGCGGTTGTAGGTGGAGGCGCGGCGCCTGGCGACTTCGATGTAATCGTCGAGGCAGGCCTGCGCATTGCCGAGCCCGACGCCTGACAGCACGTAGGGAAACAGCGAGAACACCGGCAGCGCATAAAGCGCATTCGGATTGACGACACTGCCCGGCGTGGGCCCGCCGGTCAGATCGCTGATCGCAACCGACATGTGCTCGGCCACGAAGGCATCCGCCACCTTCACGTCGTTCGATCCGGTGCCGCACAGGCCGGTCGCGTTCCAGGTGTCGTTGATCTTGTAGTCGTCACGGTGCAGCAGGAAGATGCGGTACTCGATGCCATCGGCCTCGTCATCGCTGGCGACCACGCCGGCGAGCATGTTCCACTCGCAGGACTCGACGCCTGACGAGAACGGCCAGTGGCCGGTCAGCCGGTAGCCGCCATCGGCTTTTCGGGCCCGTCCGGCGGGAAAGATGAACGAGGATGCGATCAGCGCGTCGGCATCCTTCTTCCACACCGCATCCTGCGCGCGCGGATCGAACATGCCGAGCATCCAGTGGTGGCTGGCAAGATTGGCGAAATTCCACGCCACCGACGCATCGGCCTGGCCGAGCGCATCGGCGCAATCGACCAGCGCGACATAATCGAGTTCGGAGCCGCCGACGCGCTTGGGCTGCACGATGCGGAACAGGCCCGTCTCATGCAGCTCGCGCTCGGTCTCCGGTGGCAGCCGCCGCAGTTCTTCGGTCCGGGAGGCGCGCTCGCGAAGCCTGGGAACGAGCGACCGCGCGCGGTCGACCATGGCAGCATGGCTGTCCATGCCCTGTCCGGAGACCAGGCGGACATCCGGCTTGCGGCTTTTTCCGGCCATTTGGGCTTCCTCGCCCGGCGCGGTTCGGCCGGGCGGACGCAGTCTATCGCGGGATGTCAGGCGATCAAGTCACGGGGCTGGTATGCCCGTGATGCACTTGCATGCCTATTCGGCCATATTGTGCTGCTGCCAGCGCAGCAAATAGGCCTGCAGCTTCCAGATGACCGCCGACAGTGCCACGCCGACCACCATCAGCACGATCACCGCCACCATCATCCCGGACGCCTCTGCGCGCGCCTCCAATTCGATGATGAGCCGGCCGATGCCCCGTTCGGCGCCGATGAACTCGCCGACGATGACGCCGATCAGCGCGAACGAAATTGCCGGCGACAGCGAGGCGAAAACCCAGGCCATGGTCGACGGGATCACCACGGTTCGGGTGATCTGCCACTCGCTGGCGCCAAGCAGTCGCGCCGAGTTGATGAAGCCCTCGTCGATCGAGCGGGCACCTTCGAAGGTGTTGAAGAACACCAGGAACACCACCACGATCCAGGACGTCACCACCTTGGACGTGTCGCCGATCCCGAAGGCCAGCACGATGATCGGCGCCAGCGCGATCCTCGGGATCGAGTTCACCGCAGTGATGAACGGCTGGAAGATGGCGCTGAGGCGATCGGAACGGCCGAGCAGCAGGCCCGCCGCAAATCCCGACGTCACGCCGAAGACGAAGCCGAAGAACGTGTTCTTCAGCGTCACCGCGGTGGCGATCCAGAGATTGTTTTCATTTCGCGCCATGCACTTGGCGAAGTCGCCGTTGAACCAGCCATTGAACACGCCGAGCTTCGACTTGAGGCAGCTCAGGATCAGGAAGTGCTCGAAAATGTCGGACGGTTTCGAAACGAAATACGGATCGAGCAGATCGGGCACCAGCCACGGCACCTTCTTGTGCAGGTCGTATCCCCATTGCCAGACCACAAGCACGGTGACGCAGATCCCGATCTGCCAGGCGAGCGTACTACCGCGATGCCGGGATGTCCTCATGACGCACGCCCCCGGATAAATTCCTCGCCCAGCGAATGCCAGATGTGCTGGAACAGTTCGGCATAACGCGGCGTCTCGCGCACTTTCACGGCATCGCGCGGCCGCGGAAAATCCACCTCGAACATGTCCTTGATGCGCCCGGGACGCGCCGAGAGCAGGATGATGCGATCGGCCAAGGTCAACGCCTCGCCGAGGTCGTGGGTCACGAAAATCACGGTCTGCTTCTCGCGCTCCCAGATCCGCAGCAGCACGTCATGCATGTCGATCTTGGTGTGGGTGTCGAGCGCACCGAACGGTTCGTCCATCAACAGGATTTGCGGCTCGACCACCAGCGTCCGCATCAACGCCGCGCGCTGGCGCATGCCGCCCGACAGCGCGGACGGATAGGCGTCCTCGAAGCCCTGCAGGCCCGCCTGGACGACGGAGGCCGCGACACGCTCTCTTCGTTCGGCGTCGGCCACGCCGGCAAGCTGCAGGCCATAGCCGATATTGTCGGCCACCGTGCGCCAGGGAAACAGCGTATCGCGCTGGAACACGTAGCCGACGCCTGGTGTCGCCTTGCCGGCGATAACCGGCCGGCCGTCGATCAGGATCTCGCCGCCGGTCGGCTTGATCAGCGTCGCGATCATGTTGAGGACCGTGCTCTTGCCGGAACCGGACGGGCCCAGCAACGCGACAAACTCGCCGCGGCGGACGCCGAAAGAAACGTCGCTCACCGCCTCGATGCTTGCGCCGCCAAGCTGAAAGGTCTTGCTCAATCCCCTGACGTCGATGCGCCTGACGTCATCGGCGTGCACTTGCAGGCATCGAGGACAGGCCTTGAATGTTCAAGCTGGATACGCCTTCTTGGCCGCCTCAAGGAAAGTCGGGCTGACAAGGTCGGCCGGCGTCAGCGGCTTGATGCCGGTCATCTCACGGAACCAGACCTTTTCTCCCCTCGCCCATGCAGCCGCATCGATGGTTCCGTCATAGTCGGCCACCTTCTGCAACTCGGCGATCTCGGCGAGATTCGAGTTGCGTGACGTGCTGCCGACATACGGCTCGATCGCGTCGAGGATTTCTTCCGGCGAATGCGTTTTGATCCACTGCGCCGCCCGCCACATCGCGGTGACGAAGGCCTGCATCTTCGGCGGATCCTTGTCGATGGTGGCCTGCAGCGTGAATTGAGCCGTGACCGGCACCTTGCCGCCGATATGCTTGTTCCAGATGGCCTCGTCGGTGCCATCGAACAGAAGCGCGCCCCATCCGTGGTCCACGGAATCCTTGTACAGCGAAATCCCGCTCACGAGCACGTCGACTTGCTTGGTCTTGAGCGAGCCGAGCATCGTCTCGACGTTGCCAGTGCCGATCCAGGTCACCTTGGTGTCGAACCCCATGACCTCCATGTAGTAGGACGACCAGACATGGTTGGTGCCGCCCAGCGAAGACACCGAGACGATCGGCTTGCGGTCATCCGGTCGCTTCCATGCGGCGAACTTCTCCAGCGTATTGATGCCCTGGTCGTGCAGATCCTTGCGGATGATGAAGATCACCGCGCCCGATCGCGTATCGATCGGCATCAATACTCGCCCGTTGCGGCCGCGATTCGAAAGCTGCATTGGATGGGTGATATCGCCGATGCCGACGTCACCCTGCTGGGAGGCGATGATCTCGCGGGTCTTCACGCCGCTGCCGCCCTGGAGCAGCTTGCAGTCGAGCCCGGCTTCCTTGAAGTAGCCGATGCGATCGGCCACGAAATGCGTCTGGTATAGCGCGGTTGCGACCGGATACACCGCCCGACCCTGCATGGGCTCGGCCGCCCGTGTCCGGCCGGCGGCAAGCGTAGCGCCGCCTGCGATAATCGTGAGCGCCGAACGTCTGCTGACATAGGCTCATCACGCGTGCTCCTTTTCCTTGCCGGCGACTTTCTCCAGTGCGCTCAGCACTGCGTCGCCCATTTCGACCGTGGAAAATTTCCGCGCGCCGGGCTCTGCGATATCGGCCGTGCGCGCGCCGGAGGAAAGCGCTGCGGCCACGGCCTTCTCCAGCAGATCCGCATCCTCGGGCCGGTTCATCGTCATCCGCAGCATCATGGCGACACTGAGGATCGAGCCGAGCGGGTTGGCGATGCCCTTGCCTGCGATATCGGGGGCACTGCCGTGCACCGGCTCGTACAGCGCCTTGCGCCGGCCGAACTTGTCGACCGGCCCGAGCGAGGCCGAGGGCAGCATGCCGAGCGAGCCCGAGGTCATCGCCGCGCAGTCGGACAGGATATCACCGAACATGTTGCCGGTGACCATGACGTCGAACTGCGCCGGAGCGCGCACGATCTGCATCGCGGCGTTGTCGACATAAAGATGCGTCAGCTCGACGTCGGAATATTCCTCGCGGTGCAGCTTGATCACCTCTTCGCGCCAGAGCACGCTGGTCTCCAGCACGTTTTCCTTGTCAACCGAGCAGACCTTGTTGCGGCGTGTCCGCGCCAGCTCGAACGCCGATCGCGCCACGCGGCGGACCTGGTTTGTGGTGTATTGTTCCGTGTTGAAGCCGCGGCGCTGTCCGTCGGGCAGCGTTTCGATGCCGCGCGGCTCGCCGAAATAGATGCCGCTGGTGAGCTCGCGGATGATGACGAAGTCGACATCCTTGAGCACGTGCGCCTTCAGCGGCGCGGCATCCGAAAGCGCGGGATGGGCGACGATCGGCCGCAAATTGGCGTAAAGATCGTATTTGCGGCGCAGGCCGAGCAGGCCGGCGGCCTTGCGCGCCGCAGACGGCACCTCCTTGGTCTCGGGCCCGCCGGTCGCACCCCACAGAATGGCGTCAGCCTCTTCCATCGCCTCGGCGGTGTCGTCGGGAAGAACCTTTCCGGTCGCCAAATAGGGTACGACACCGTATTGCCCTTCGCGCAACGTCATCGGCACGTTGCGCTTCGCCGCGAACCAGTTCAGCACGCGTTGCCCTTGCGCCGTCACCTCGGGGCCGATGCCTTCGCCGCCGACGACGGCGATCTTGACCATGTTGGAGCGATTGTTCATGCCAATTTCCCTGCAAAATGTATCCACGGGCGCGCGGCGCGATCGGCTTCCTGGAACGCCCGGATTTCAGGGTCGCGCTGCAATGTCATCATCACCTCATCGAGCCCCTGCAACAGGCCTTCACGCCGCCGCGGGTCGATCTCGAAACGCAGCGTCTTGCCCTCCGGCGTCGTGATGGTCTGTGCCTCGAGGTCAATGCCGACGCGGCCGGCGCCCTGGGTCGCCTCGATCTCGGCGGCAAGGCCGTCGGCGGTCTGCTTGTCGACGACGATGGGCAGGATGCCGTTCTGGAAGCAATTGGCGAAGAAGATATCGCCGAAGCTCGAGCCGATCACGGCGCGGATGCCAAGCTCCTGCAGCGACCACACCGCACCTTCGCGCGAGGAGCCGCAGCCGAAATTCGGGCCTGTCACCAGGATTTCCGCCTGCCGATACGGTTCGCGGTTGAGGATGAATTCCGGATTCTCCGATCCGTCCGGCAGATAGCGCAGCGCGCCAAAGGCCCATTTGCCGAGCGTGCCGCGCGAGGAATTTCCGACCAGCCGCTCGATGCGGATGATCACGTCGGTGTCGATATTGCCGCGCATGATCGGCGCTGCGATCGCAGAGAGCTTGTTGAACGGCTTTGCCATGTCAGCGCCCCATCGTCCGCACGTCGGCAATGGCGCCGGCAATCGCTGCGGCCGCTGCACTTGCCGGGCTTGCCAGATGGGTGCGCGCGCGCGGCCCCTGGCGGCCGACAAAATTGCGGTTGGACGTCGAGACCGAGCGCTGGCCGGGCGCCACCGTCTCACCATTTGCGGCAAGGCACATCGAGCAACCCGGCTCGCGCCATTCAAAGCCCGCCTCGATAAAGACCTTGTCCAACCCTTCGGCGACCGCATCGCGCTTGACGTTTTCCGAGCCCGGCACGATCCAGGCCCGCACGCCCGGCGCGACCTTGCGCCCGCGCGCGACTTCCGCCGCCGCACGCAGATCGCTCAGGCGGCTATTGGTGCAGGAGCCGATGAAGACCCAATCGACCGGCGTGCCCGCGATCGGCGCCCCGCCCTTCAGCCCCATATAGTCGAGCGCGGTCTCCACTGCGGCGCGCCGCGCGGGATCGTCGATCGTGCTCGGATCGGGAATGCGGCCATCGACACCGACGACGTGCTCGGGCGAGGTTCCCCACGTTACCTGTGGGATGATCTTTGTGACGTCGATCAAAACTTCCTTGTCGAAGACGGCGTCCTTGTCGCTTGGCAATTCACGCCATGCCTTGACTGCCATCTCCCACATCTCGCCATCCGGCGCATAGGGACGCCCGCGCAGGAATTCGAACGTCTTTTCGTCCGGCGCGACCATGCCCATCTTGGCGCCGAGCTCGATGGAGAGATTGCAGATGGTGAGCCGGCCGTCGACCGGCAGCTCGCGGATCGCGCTGCCGGCATATTCGACTGCATAGCCGGTGCCGCCGGCGGCGCCGACATGCCCGATCAGCGCCAGGATCATGTCCTTGGCGGTCACGCCGAGCGGCAGTTTGCCCTCGAACCTCACGCGCATGGTCATTGGCCGACGCTGGATCAGGGCCTGCGTCGCCAGTACATGCGCAAGCTCGCTCGACCCGATGCCGAAGGCGAGCGCGCCGAGGCCGCCATGCGTGCAGGTGTGGCTGTCGCCGCAGACGATGAGGCAGCCCGGCAGGCTCAAGCCCAGTTCCGGACCGATGACGTGGACAATGCCCTGGCCGGGCTCGTCGACATCGAACATCTTGATGTGGCTTGCCGCCGTTTCCGCGCGCAGCGCCGCCAGCAATTCCTGCCCGACCTTGATCGTTCCGGCGCGCCCTTGCGCGGTCGATATCGCGTGATCGGGCGTCGCAAAGGTCAGCTCGGGATTGTGGACCGCGAGCCCACGGCCCTTGATGTCGAGCAGCCCACGCGAGCCGCCGAGATCGTGCAGCAAATGCCGATCGACATGGAGAAGATCGGTATCCTCACTCAACCGTGCGATGACATGCTGGTCCCAGATCTTGGCCAGCATGGTGCGGCCGGATCTTTCCAAGGCGCGCCTCCCCTTTTATTGGCCGCTTGATGCGGCTTTTCTCGGGCCTTTGGCCCGATGCCATCAAAGCATAGGAGTGCGGCACCCCGCTAGGCCCGTCCGGCGCCGGGCGACCCAACAGAGCGTGATGGGTCAACATACGACCCGAACCCTAGTCGATGGAAACGCCGCGCTCAGACCCGCTCGATGATGATCGCCGGCGCCATACCGCCGGCCGCGCACATCGTCACGAGACCACGCTTGAGGTCGCGCCGCTCCAGCTCATCGAGCACCGTGCCGATCAGGATCGAGCCGGTGGCGCCGATGGGATGACCAAGCGCAATGGACCCGCCATTGACGTTGACCTTGTTGCGATCGAGCTTGAGGTCGCGGATGTATTTCTCGGCCACCACCGCAAAGGCCTCGTTGATCTCGAACAGGTCGATGTCGTCGATGGTCAGGCCCGCTTTGGCGAGCACCTTGCGCGTCGCCGGCACCGGCGCGTTCAGCATCAGCGTCGGCGAATTCCCCATGTTGGCGGTCGCCACCACGCGCGCCCGCGGCTTCAGCCCGTGCTTCTTCGCATAGGCGGGCGACGCTAAAAGGATCGCCGCCGAACCGTCGACGACGCCTGAAGAATTGCCGGCGTGATGCACGAAGTTGATATCGAGGCCGGGATATTTGTCGAGGATGAGCTTGCGATAGGTCGTGCCCTTGTCGTCGAGCGCGTAGTCCGCAATGGCGGGAAACGCCGGCTTCAGCCCGGACAGCGCTTCCATCGTGGTCTGCGGCCGTGGATATTCCTCGCGCTCGAGCGCAAGGCTGCCGTCCTCGCGGTAAACGGGGACGAGGCTCTTCTTGAAATGGCCGCCCTTGATCGCGGCATCCGCACGCTTCTGGCTTTCCAGCCCGAGCGCATCGACGTCCTGCCGCGAAATGCCTTCCATGGTCGCGATCGCATCGGCGCAGACGCCCTGATGCGATTGCGGATGCCGGGCACGGAGGCGAAGATTGCCGGCATCCATCATCATCGGGCCGCCACCGCGACGGCCCTCCATCGACATCATCTCGCAGCCGCCGGCAATGACGAGATCCTCTGCGCCGGCCATGACCGAGGCGGCAGCCATGTTGACGCTGGTGATGCCCGAACCGCAAAAGCGATCCAGCGTGACGGCGCTGGCACGCACGTCATAACCGGCATCGAGTGCCGACATGCGCCCGAGATCGCCGCTTTGGGTGGCGACCTGGGCGCTGCAGCCCCAGAAGATGTCCTCGACATCGGCGGTGTTGATGCCGGTGCGCTCGGCCAGCGCGCGCAGCACGGTGGCGCCGAGCTGCTGTGGGTGAATGCCCGACAGCGCGCCCTTGCCGGCCTTGCCTACGCCGCGCGGGGTCCTGCATGCGTCGATGATCAATGCGTCAGCCATGGATGTTGTCCTCAGGTTCTTGTGTCGGCGGCAGTTCAGCGAATCTTCCGGAAGAAGTCCCGCGTTTCCGCGACGAACAGGTCAGGCTGCTCGAACGCGGCAAAATGGCCACCCTTTGGCATCTCGTTCCAATGGATGATGTTGGCATAACCCGCTTCCATCCACTTGCGCACAGGCGTCACGATCTCCTTGGGGAACACCGCGACGCCGGTCGGTACCTTTACGGTGTGCGCGGTCCGCTTCTTCGGCCCAAAGCTTTCCCAATAGAGACGCGCCGACGACGCCGCACTCGCCGTCACCCAATACAGCATGACGTTGTCGAGCAGCTCGTCGCGGGTGAAGATGTTTTCGGGATGACCATTGCAGTCGGTCCAGGCCCAGAATTTTTCCAGGATCCACGCCGCCTGACCGCTCGGGGAATCCGTCAGCGCATAGCCGAGCGTCTGCGGCCGGGTGGATTGCTGCTTGGAATAGCCGGAATCCCAATCGGCGTAATGCTTGATGCCCTTGAGCGCGCGCGCCTCTTCCGATGTCGGCTGTCCCTCGACATTGGGACGCGCCGACATCGCAAGCGTGATGTGAATGCCGGCACAATGCGCGACCGTCTTGCGCACCGAGCGCCGTGGTCACCGCAGACCCCCAGTCGCCGCCTTGCGCGCCGTAACTGATATAGCCGAGACGATCCATCAGCACGGCCCACGCCCGCGCGATGCGATCGATGCCCCAGCCCGTCGTGGTTGGCTTCGCCGGAGAAGCCGAAGCCGGGCAGCGACGGACAGATGACATGGAACGCATCGGCAGCGTTGCCGCCATGGGCAACGGGATCGACCAGCGGCTCGATCACCTTGTGGAACTCGACCACCGAGCCTGGCCAGCCGTGGGTGATGATCAGCGGCATCGCCTGCGGGTGCGGCGAGCGGACATGCAGGTAGTGGATGGGAAGCCCATCGATCTCGGTGGTGAACTGACTGAACCGATTGAGCGCCGCCTCACGCTTGCGCCAGTCGTAGCCCTCGCCCCAGTAGGCGCAGACGTCCTTGATCCATGCGAGCGGCGCGCCCTGGCTCCAGTCGTCGACCAGCTCTGCCTCCGGCCAGCGCGTGTTGCGCAGACGTATCTTGAGGTCATCGAGCAGAGCATCCGGAACCTCGATGCGATAGGGCGTGATGGCGGCGGTCATGATCTGAATTCCCTCACTCGCCGCGCTTGCGATTGGCGAGGATGCGATCCGCCTCGGTCCGCCAATCCGCACTGCGGGCAAATTCTTTGGTTCCCTTTGGACCGAACAGCCCATCATCGGCAAGGTCGGCGACCCACGCCTGCCGGTCCGCCGTGCCCTTCGCAGACCACGGCGTGAGCCCGGCCTCGCGCACGGTGTCCGCAACCTCGCGCACTTCTTCGGCGCGGCGGCGGCCATGTTCGATCACGCGCTGGAAGTAGTAGGCGCCCTGCTTTTCCCAATCGATGCCGGGATAGGTTTCCTTCAGCGACGCCAGCAGCGCATCTTCCACGCCGTAGGCGCGCGCGGTCGTGAAGGCTTCGATGACCATGGCCTCCAGGCCCTTGATCATGATGCTGCGGCACATCTTTACGGCCGACGCGACGCCAAGCTCTTCGCTCGCGACCTTGGCATCGAAGCCGAGCGCGACCAGCAGCGGCGCCAGTTCCTTTGCCCCACCGCCGCCAAGCAAGAGCGGCACCTTGATGCGATAGGGCGGCACTGATGTCATCACGGCGCCCTCGACATAGCGGCCATGGGCAGCGTCGATCAGCGCGGCGGCGCGTTGCTTGGCGCCGGGAGATGCCGAGTTGAAATCGAGGTACCAGGTGCCCTGCCGGATTGCGGGCGCGCAGGCTTTCGCCACTGGAACAGCCTGGCTGGCAGTCACGGCGGAAACAATGAGATCGGCTTGGCCCGCGAGATCGGCGTGCGATTTGGCGAGGACAACACCGTACTTCGCCGCATGCTCGCGCAGAGATGCCGCCTGCTCGCCATCGAGTTTGATGTCGTAGGCGGCGACGGCAACGCCTGCCTTACGCAGATCCTCGGACAGGATGCGGCCGACTTCGCCGTAGCCGACGAGGCCCACTTTCCAGCCTGTGGGATTGTCAGACATTCTTCCGAGCGCCTCCGCCATGTTTCGGACGAAGCGTAGCCGCATTGGCCGGCGAGATCGAGTGTGGAGCTATGCCGCCAGCACGCGGCAGATTTTCAGCGCGTCGGCTGCGACCGCATCGACGCTGCGCGCATAGCCGCTTCTGATCCATTCCTTGGCGATCTGCACGACGGCGCCTACCACGCCAGCGCGCACCAGTTCGCCGGGCTTCGGCTTGATATCGCTGTCCGGCGCCACCATGCGCGACAGCACTTCGCCGAACTCCGGCAGCAGCGCGCCCCAAACCGCGTCCACCGCGGGCCCGACCCGGGCGATCTCGATCACGAAAAGCCGCGCCCCGTCCGGGTCGTCCTTGAGGGTCTGATAGTACGCCCGCAGCACGGCGTGACCGCGCTCCTCGGCCGTTGCCCCGCTGTGCTCCTTCCGCACTTGCTCCAGGCACGTGAAGACCCGCCGCGACACCGAGTTCGAAGGCTGCGACCAGCAGCGCCTCGCTGTTGGCAAAGGACTCGTAGAAATATCGCTCGGTGAGCCCGGCCGCCTCGCAAACCGCCTTCACCGTGGTGTTGCGGTAGCCGAGTTCGCCATAGGCGCGGATCGCCCCCTCGATCAGCCGCTCGCGCCGGGCGTCCCGCCGCTCCTCGGCTGATAAACCTGCGTAATTCCTTGCCCGCGCTGTCGTCATGATTGTCCCAAACCGGCCGCTTGACATAGCATATTGTCAGATGCTTTATTCTGACAATACCACGTGTCAGAAAACAATAACAATATAATGGGACACGCTTAGCCTGATTGCTCAAGGGAGTGAACCTATGCAGGAGCACGTGTCCGAAGGAATGTTGGCCCGCGGCCAGCAGGCTCCCGACAGCGCCTCCAACGTCACCGCCTTCAAGCGCAACGAGCAGACCGATTTCGACGTCATCGTCGTCGGCGCGGGCCTGTCCGGCATCGGCGTCGGCTTTCATTTGCAGCGCGACTGCCCGAAGAAATCCTATGTCATCCTGGAAGGCCGCGAGGCGCTTGGCGGCACCTGGGACCTGTTTCGCTATCCCGGCATCCGCTCCGATTCCGATATGAACACGCTCGGCTTCCGCTTCCGCCCATGGCGCGGCGAGAAGGCGATTGCCGACGGCCCGTCCATCCTCACCTATCTGAACGACACCGCGCGCGAATACGGCATCGACAGCAAGATCCGCTACAATCACAAGGTCAAGCGTGCGTCGTGGTCGACGGCGGACGCGCGCTGGACGCTCGATGTCGAAGGCCCCGGCGGGCCCCTCACCTTCACCTGCAACTTCTTGCAGATGTGCAGCGGCTATTACGATTATGACGGCGGCTACATGCCGGGCTGGCCGGGCATGGAGCGCTTCAAGGGCGTGACTATCCATCCGCAAAAATGGCCCGAGGATCTCGACTACGCCGGCAAGCGCGTCGTGGTGATCGGCAGCGGCGCGACCGCGGTGACGCTGGTGCCGGCGATGACCGACAGGGCCGCGCATGTCACGATGTTGCAGCGCTCGCCGACCTATATGGTGTCGCGCCCCGCCAAGGACGCGATCGCCAACTGGCTCCGCGCCAGGCTGCCGGACCGCACGGCCTACTGGATGACGCGCTGGAAGAACGTGCTGCTGCAGATGTATTTCTACAATCTCGCGCGCAAGAAGCCCGAAGGCGCCAAGAAGCGCCTGATCGAGATGGCGAAGGCCGAGCTCGGTGACGGCATCGACATGGAGAAACATTTCACCCCGCGCTACAACCCATGGGACCAGCGGCTGTGCCTGTTGCCTGACGGCGACATGTTCAAGGTAATCCGCGAGGGCAAGGCCTCCATCGTCACCGACGAGATCGAGAGCTTTACCGAGACCGGGATCAAGCTGCGTTCCGGCGAAGAGCTTCCCGCCGACATCATCATCACCGCGACCGGTCTCGTGATGCGGATGATGGGTGGCGCGCAGATCGTCGTCGATGGCAAGACGATAAATCCGGGCATGACGATGAACTACAAGGGGATGATGTTCTCCGACATCCCGAACCTTGCCTCCACCTTCGGCTACACCAACGCCTCCTGGACCCTGAAGGCGGACCTGACGGCCGAATATCTCTGCCGCATCCTCAACAAGATGGATCGCGAGGGCTATGCCTACTGCACGCCGCGCAATGTCGATCCCGATGTGACACCCGACGCCACGCCGCCGCTGTCCTCCGGCTACATGCAGCGCGCCAAGGACGTCATGCCCAAGCAGGGCTCGAAGCGGCCGTGGAAGCTCTACCAGAACTACGCCAAGGACGTGATGGCGCTGCGGTTCGGCAAGGTCGATGATGGCGTGCTGGTGTTCAGCCGGAAAGACGCGGGCGCAAAGCGCGCGCGTGGCTGAGGCGCCCTTGCCGCGCCGGCAAGACTGATTGCTCGAATTGAACTCGGCTGAAGGGAGTTTTCCATGGCCTTCCTGTTCGGACTGATCCTGCTCCTCGCGCTCGTCATTGCCGGTCTGGTCTGGTTCTCGGCCAGGACAGCGCGTCGCGTCGAGGCGTTGCTGCCGCCGCGCGGCCAGTTCATCGACATCGACGGCCAGCGCATCCACTATGTCGACTCGGGCGGCAGCAAGCCGCCTGTCGTCATGATCCACGGGCTCGGCGGCAACCTGCTGCATTTCGGCTACGCCATGGCCGACAAGCTTTCCAACGACTTTCGCGTCATCCTCGTCGACCGTCCCGGCTCCGGCTACTCGACCCGTCCCGACGATGCACCGGCCACGCTGACTGCGCAGGCCAAAACCATCGCGACCCTGATCCGCCGGCTCGGGCTCGAGCGGCCGCTCGTCGTCGGTCATTCGCTCGGCGGCGCGCTGTCGCTCGCGATGGCCCTCGACCATCCCGATTGCGTCGGCGGCCTCGCGCTGATCGCGCCGCTGACCCACGCCCAGGACGAGGTGCCCGAGGTATTCAAGGGCGTCGTCGTCGCCTCGCCGCTGGTGCGCAAGGCGATCGCATTGACGCTGGCCGTGCCGCTCGGCATCTGGCGCGGACCAAAACTGGTGCCGGAAGTGTTCGCGCCGGAGCCTGCGCCCGCCGATTTTCCGATGCGCGCCGGCGGCCTGCTGGGCTTGCGGCCCAGCGCCTTCTACGCCACCTCCTCCGACATCATGGCGGTCACCGACGTGCTGCCGGGCTATATCGCGCGCTACAAGACGCTGAACATTCCGATGGCCATGCTGTACGGCAAGGGCGACCGGCTGCTCGACTATCGCCGCCATGGCGATGCGATGAAGGTCACTTGCCCGGCGCTCGATCTCGAAGTGATGGAAGGCGGTCATATGCTGCCGATCACGGTGCCAGATCGCTGTGCGGCGATGGTGCGGCGGGTCGCGGAACGGCAGCGCGGTGCGCAGGCGGCGTGAGGGCGACTTTCCCCTAAGCCGTCATTGCGAGGAGCGTAGCGACGAAGCAATCCAGCTTTCTTGCCACAGCGAAGGAAGCTGGATTGCTTCGCTTCGCTCGCAATGACGGGGAGACATATGTCCTCATTCTCGCGACTGGATTTTACCCGAACTACTTGTCCCAGTTTTCGCCCGCGATGATCCGCACCAATTGCTGGGCGTGATACTCGGCGCTGGAAATGTTGACGATGATCGCATCGGGCGCCGCGCCAGTGCCGTCGACTGCGCGCGCAAGGCGGTGAGCGACGTCGCCGTCGCTATCGCGCTGACGCATGGCGACGCGGGCGGCGAGCACATCGGCCGGTGCGGTGACCGACACCACGACGACGTTGGCGTACCTGCGCCGCAGTGCCGCGATCACCGTGCGCGAGACATTGACGACCACCGTGCGTCCGGCGCGGATGTCGTCGTCAATCGAGCGCGGCAGGCCATAGGCGTGGCCGTGCGCCTCCCAGCTGATGGCGAACGCACCTTGCGCGGCGGCCTGACGAAACGCCTCGGCGCTCATCTGATCGTTATCCTCGGCGGCAGACGCCTGCCGCGTCACCACGCGGCGCGGAAACACGATGCTGCGATCATCGGCGCAGGCCGCCCGCGCGAGACCCAGCAAGGTATCCTTGCCGGCGCCACTTGGACCGACCACCAGCACCAGCCTGCCGGGCCCAATCGCAGCCACGATCACGCCGCCAGCATGCGCTCCAGGCGGCTGCGCACGAGCTGCTCGGCTTCCGCCATGATGCGGTCGATCAACTCCTTCACGGTCGGGATGTCGTAGATGAGACCTGCGACCATGCCGCAGCTCCAGGCGCCGGCATCCATGTCACCGTCGATCATGACACGCGGATAGATGCCGGCGACGAGATCGTGCACATCCGCAATCGTGGTCTTGGCACCCTTCTCGCGCTCGATCTCCATGATCTTGTCGACACCGGCATTCTTCAGCACCCGCTCGGTGTTGCGGATCGGGCGCATGATCAGGCGGGTGTCGAGCTCGGATGCCGCCACGATCGCCTTCTTCACATTCTCATGAATCGGGGCTTCCTTGGTGGCCATGAAGCGCGTGCCCATGTTCATGCCCTCGGCGCCCATCGCCAATGACGCGACGAGACTACGTGCGTCGGCCATGCCGCCCGAGGCGACGAACGGGATTTTCAATTCGTCGGCGGCGCGCGGCAACAGGATCATGTTCGGGACGTCGTCCTCGCCGGGATGACCGCCGCATTCAAAACCGTCGACGCTGACCGCGTCGCAGCCGATCTTCTCGGCCTTCAGCGAGTGCCGCACCGAGGTGCATTTATGGATGACCTTGATGCCGGCGGCTTTCAGCTCCGGCATGTACTGCTCGGGGCTTCGCCCTGCCGTCTCGACGATCTTGACCCCGCCTTCCCTGATGGCGGCGATGTATTCGGGATAAGGCGGCTGGCTGAATGCAGGCAGGAAGGTGAGATTGACGCCGAACGGCTTGTCCGTCATGCCCCGGCATTTCGCGATCTCCTTGGCGAGAAGCTCCGGCGTCTTCTGCGTCAGGCCGGTGATGATGCCGAGACCGCCGGCATTCGATACCGCAGCCGCAAGCTCGGCAAAGCCGACGAAATGCATGCCGCCCTGGATGATGGGGTGCTTGATGCCGAACAATTCCGTGATGCGGGTTTTCATGTATTCCCTGCCCTGTGGCTGATCTGGTTCAACAGCGCCTGACTGCGTCTCTCACCCTTACCACTTTTCGCCGAACGGGCGAATCTCGAGCTCGAACGTCCAGGCGCTCTTCGGCTGCTGGTAGAGCTGCCAGTAGGACTCGGCAACCGAGGCCGGCGGCATCAAGAGGTCAGGATCATCAAGCGCATTCGGCCCCAGCGCCTCGAGCCGCCGCTGCCGCACCCATTCGGTATCGACGCCGGAGTCGATGATGAGATGGCCGACGTGGATGTTTTTGGGCCCCAGTTCACGCGCCATGGCTTGCGCAACCGCACGAAGGCCGAACTTGGCGCTGGCAAAGGCCGCGTAGCCGCTGCCGCCGCGCAGGCTAGCGGTGGCGCCGGTGAAGAAAATGTTGCCCTTGCCGTGCGGCAACATCAGCCGCGCCGCCTCGCGGCCGGCCAGGAAACCGGAATAGCAAGCCATCTCCCAGACCTTGCGGAAGACGCGTTCGGTGGTATCGAGGATCGGGAAATTGACGTTGGCGCCGACATTGAAGATGCAGACTTCGAGCGGCGCGTGCTTGTCCGCATCATTGAGGAAAGAGACGATCTCCTCTTCCTTGCGCGCATCGAGCGAGCGGGCATGGATGTCGCCGCCCGCGCCTTCGATTTCCTTGACCAGCGGCGCCAGCTTGTCGCCGTTGCGCCGGCCGGCGAAGACGCTAAAGCCTTCGGCTGCGAATTTCTTGGCGATCTCCGAGCCGATGAAGTCGCCGGCGCCGATCACGGCTGCGGTTGCGTTTCTCTTTTGCAAGGGAGTTCTCCGCGCAAGGGTTGATGAAGCTGTCACGAATTGACGGTTTTGGCCACCCGCCCGCTCTGCGCGAGAATGGACTCTTCGACATCGCGCAACTGGTCCTTGCCGAAGAACATTTCGCTGCCGACGAAGAAGGTCGGTGAGCCGAAGGCGCCGCGGTTGACCGCGTCTGTGGTCAACTCGATCAGCCGCTTCTTGACGTCATCCTGCTGGGCCCGCGCCATCAGGCGTTCGATATCGATACCGGACCTCTGGAACGCCGCGCGGAAAACCTCGACGTCGTCCATCTTGGTCGGCGCTTCCCACATATGATGATAGGCGGCGCGGAAGTATGGTTCGAACTGCCCCTCGAATTGCGCGGCAACCGCGCAGCGCATCAGCATCAGCGTGTTGACCGGGAAGAACGGATTGCGGCGGAAGGTCGTGATGTTGTGACGGCGCAGGAAGCGTTGCGTCTCCAGTTCCTGGAATTCCGGCTTGTTCTTGATGCCGCGCAGCGACTCGCCCGGCGACATGTTGCCGGTCGCCTTGTAGACGCCGCCGAGCAGCACCGGCACGTAGTCGAACTTCACGCCGGTGCGGCGTTCGATCGAGGGAATGACGAGTTCGGCGAGATAGGCGTTGGGGCTGCCGAAATCGAACTGGAATTCCACCTTCAACGGATTTGCCATCGGCTTCTCCTCGCCAGCAGACTGGTTTTCAACGTGGCCGCGGCGGCAGCATCCCAATCGTAGTTCACGTTTACAGTTCTAAAAAAGAACTGTCAATCCATGCAGGCATAGGCTATCCTTCGGAGGAAATCGCCGTTTCGAGGCGATTGTAGGTTTTTCAGTACCTATTTAGAATGGACTTGGTCAGCCTCCTTTACCGATTCGACGCGGACCATCGCGACCCGGAGAACAGGATGAAGTGGGACACATTGGAAGAGGAGCCGTGCTCGCTCGCCCGCACCATCGGCGTGATCGGCGACCGCTGGACGCTTTTGATCCTGCGTGAATGTTTTCTGCGCACCCGCCGTTTTGAGGTCTTTCAGTCGGCGCTCGGCATCACCCGGCATCTGCTTGCCGAGCGGCTGAAGAAGCTGGTGCGGATGGGTGTGTTGCGGCGCATCCCCTATCAGGAATTGCCGAAGCGGCACGAATACATCCTGACCCAGAAGGGCCTCGATCTCTATCCGATCCTGATGGCGTTGGTGCATTGGGGCGATACCCACATGCTCGACGAGCGCGGCCGGCCCCTGCTGCACGAGCACAAGAAGTGCGGCAAGCTGTTCGATCCCGTGATGGTGTGCTCGGAGTGCCGGGAACCGCTGCTCGCCAGGGAAGTGATCACGCGGCCCGGCCCCGGCGCGCGACCCGATGCGGCGCGGCAGGGCGGCGCGAAGACGAAAGCCGGCGGGCGCAATCGCGCGGCGTGATCACGAGCCCACGCGCAGTGCCGCGCGCGCCTTGCGCAGGTATGAGATCACCGACAGCGCCGTGATGATGCCCGTCTTTGGGTTCTCGGACGGCACATTCTCGATCGACATCGAGAAGCTGGCGGAATCGGCTTCGACCTGGATGGTGTGGGTGTTGCGCGTCAGCGCCGGGTCGGCCCACATTTCGACCATGGTCCGGTCGGGACCAATGCCGGCAAGCGAAAGCGCGACCGCGACGTTGAGGTTGGCGGGAAACCCGACCGCTGCTTCACGCGCAGTGCCGCGAAACACGCGGAGCGGCTCGGTGATGCCCTCGATGTTGATTCCGTTTGCCACCAGGTGCGGTGCACCGAGCAGCCCCGCGATCGGCTTCCTGCTGATCATGGTGACGCGCCTGATCTCGCCCTCGGCGGCCGCCGTCACGGCATCAAGCCCGAGCAGCGCGCCAGTCGGCACCACGATTTGCCCGCCGTGATTTTTCGCAAGCTCGATCAAGCCTTCGTTCGATAATAGCGCACCAGCGCTGAGAACGATCGCGGTCTTGCCATTGCGCAGAAAGGGCGCAGCGATCGACGGCAATAGCGCCGCCGGCGCGCATTCCACCACGACATCCGCGAGCGGCTCCAGCTGCTCGATCGACACCACCGGCACGGTGCGCGACAGGCCGGAAAGGCGCTTTTTCGCCTTTTCCCGATCATGCGCGGAGACCGCGGCAAGCGCGTAGCCGGGAATACCCGCATCGAGCGCGCGCGCGATACGCATGCCGATGGCGCCGAAGCCGGCGATGGCGACACGTTGATTTGCTGTGTTGGTGCCGGTCATTACGCCCCGCCCGAATTCCTGCCGTGACAGCAAAGCCTAGCCGCTCGGCTTCACGGAGTCATCCGGGCAATCGGCCGGGCTGTTCCTATCTAGGCAATCGCGATCGGCCGGATCGGCGAGCCGGTGCTACCGGCAAGCCGCAACGGCAGCGCGACGAACATCGCGCGCGCTTTGCGCAGCGGCGCGATCTCCTCGAGATTGAGGTTCTCCATGATATGGATACCCTCGTCCACCAGCATGATGGCGTGAACGGAGACGCCCGGCGTCGGCAGGCATTCGAAGCCCGGCGTGTCGGAGCCGACCAGCGTGGCGCCGTGTGCGACCAGCCATCGCGCCGCTTTCTCCCCCGGACCCGGCATGCCACCGCGGCGGCCGATGAACGTTTCCGCATCGGTCCAGTATTTCGACCAGCCGGTGCGGATCAAGACGGCATCGCCGACGCGGATCTCGCCGCCGCAGAGTGCGAGTGCACCTTCGAGATCGGCGATCGAAATCTCTTCCGCCGGCCCCAGGCATTCGACGCCCTTGGCCGCCGCGACATCGAGCACCACCGCCTGCTGCAGGATCGGCGGAATATCGGCCGCGTTGAGCTCGCGGTAGCCGTCGCGCGTCTCGACCTCGGAGACCCTGATGCCGCCGTGCAGGCAGCCGTCGCGCGAGAAATGCCCGAGCGCGTCGATATGCGTTCCCGAGTGACCGGAAGTGACGATCACCTCATTGGCAAAGCTCGATCCGTCCTCGCGCGGCTTTGGATGGGGATCGCCATGGCGGCGATGCAGCGCGAGACTATAGGGAATATGCTGATGGTACACCGGCATCGACGGCGCCATCGCGTGCGACAGTTCGAAGATTTTCGGCATCCGACCCGATTGTGGCAAACAGGGCGGCATCGAAACCCGGCAGGCGGCTGCGCATCCTCTTCCTCCGTTTGTCAGACACCTATCTTCGGCGCGCGGTGCTTGTCGAGCCCGATGGCGATATTTTTCTGCTCCATGTAGATCTCGAAGGCGTAATCGCCGCCATCCCGGCCGATTCCGCTCGCCTTGACGCCGCCGAACGGCGTCGGCAGGTGCCGCACATTCTCCGAATTGACCCAGACCATGCCGGCCTCGACGCTCTGGGCGACGCGATGGGCGCGGCCGACGTCACCGGTCCAGATATAGGCAGCGAGGGCCATACCCTTGTCGTAACCCACGATCACCGGTTCGTACGGCTCGTCCATCAACACGATCTTGGGCCTTGCCAGTCCGCGGAAGTAACAGTCCCTTTACGCGCGCTGCCTCGCGGAAAAAGAGAGTTGGCAGCGGTTTTCCGCTACCAGCTCCCGGACTACGCTCCGCACGATTCAGTCGAGCGATGCTTGAGCGGTCGGCGAAGGCGAAGGCAAATGCATCGCCGCGCGGCGTAACTGCCGGCCTGCCTACTGCACGATGTGGGTCCCGGTCTCGCCACGCAAGGCCGGCACTGCATGATCGAGATGGCTGATGATGGCGCGCTTGCCGCCGCCTTCGAGAAAGCGAATCGCGGCATCGATCTTGGGACCCATGCTGCCGGGCGGGAAGTGCCCCTCGCGATGGAAGGCCTTGATCTCCTCAAGGCTGACCTCTGCCAGCTCCTTCTGGTCGGACTTGCCGTAGTTCACGGCAACGCGCGGCACCGCAGTCAGGATGAGGAGCTCGTCGATACCGAGCACATTGGCGATATGCGCCGACGTCAGGTCCTTGTCGATGACGGCAGGCACTCCGGTGCGCACACCCCGCGCGTCGCGGACGACCGGCATGCCCCCGCCGCCGCCGGCAATGACGATGGTACCGCGCCTGATCAGCGCATCGACAAGAGAAATATCGCAGACATGTTTCGGCTTCGGCGATGGCACGACGTGACGCCAGCCGCGCCCGGAATCCTCGCGCATTTTCCAGTTGAGTTCGGTGCTGATCCGGCTCGCCTCCTCTTCCGAGAAGAACGGCCCGACGAATTTCGTCGGGTTGGTGAACGCCGGATCGTTGGCGTCGACCTCGACCTGGGTGAGGAGGCTTGCGACATGACGGCCGTTGCCGCGCTCGCGCAATGAATTCTCGATCGCCTGCATCAGGAGATAGCCGATGCCACCCTGGCTGTGCGCTACGCAGATGTCCATCGACATCGGTGGAATCCGGTTCATGGTGAGCATCTGGCGCATCAGGATCTTGCCGACAACCGGCCCGTTGCCGTGGGTGATCACCAGCTCGTTGTCGAGTTCGGCCAGCGGCAACAGCGCTTCAGCGGTATGCCGCGCGACATCCTTCTGCTCGTCCGACGTGCCCCTGATATCTTCGGGGTGAACCGCATTGCCGCCGATCGCGATCACGAGCCGGCGCGGAATATCATTAATTGTTCGCATAGCGCGGCACCCTGACGTCGTGGTCGGACAATGCCAGTGCAAGTTCACAGGCCTGCGCGTTCGAAGGCGCCACCACGATCCCCGCCTGCTCCAGCAGCGCTATCTGCGCCGAGCGAACCTGGCGGTCGAGTTCGGTGCCTGTCACCGAGGCGACAAGGACCGGCGCGTCGGCAGCGCGATCGGCCACGACACTGGCAAGATGCGCGGCGGGGCTGGCATGCGCGCCGTAGCCGATCACGAGATCGAGCAGGATCACGGCGACCTCAGGATTGCGCAGCGCGGCGCGCAACGCTTCGTCGCGTACGGAAGGATCGATCATCGGGTGCGGTCGGCCGAGTGTGTATTCGTCGGCGCCGAGATCGATGATGCGATCGCGACCGGCCGCCTCCGGTGCGTCGAGATGGGGCACGCCGGGAACGGCGGCGTTGGAGGTCACCTTGCGGCCGCCGGCGGCAAGGATGACCTGCGCTTCGGCGCACAGCGTACCGCCGGCAAACAGCCCCTCGATGCGGCGTGCAGTCGTGCGCCGTCGCGACAGGCGCGAGGTCGCGGCGATCGGGTCGAAGCTCGCACCGATCCGCCGCTCGCCACCCAGCGCCTTCTCCGCGGCTTCCTTCAGTGTTGCCGCAAAGCGTGCGTTCGGCGGCAGGTCAGCCGAGGCCGCGCCGATGAAACAGACCGTATAGGCCTTCGGGCTCTTGCCGATCCGGGCGATGACGGATTTGGCGACATCCGGATGCGGCGGCTTCGAAATCAGCACGACGCGGTCGGTCTCCGGATCCGCGTCGAGCGCGTCGATCGCCATCAGCGTCGTGATGCCGCCGATCTCCTGTTTGAGATCGCGCCCGCCGACGCCGATGGCATGGGAAATCCCCTCGCCTGCCTCGGAGATGAGACACGACACCTCCTGCGTGCCGGTGCCGGACGCGCCGATGATGCCGATCCTGCCGCGCTTCACCTTGTTGGCGAAAGCAAGCGGCGCACCGCCGATGATCGCGGTTCCGCAATCCGGCCCCATCATCAGCAGGCCAGCCTCGCGCGCCTGCTGCTTCAGCGACAGTTCATCCGCCAGCGAGACGTTGTCGCTGAACAGCAGCACGTGGAGGCCGCGGTTCAGCGCCTTGCGCGCTTCGGCGGCTGCGAATTCGCCGGGAACGGAAATCAGCGCCAGGTTTGTAGCAGGCAGAGCCTTGACGGCGGCTGCGAGAGTGCGCGGCCGCCATGCCGCCTCGCCCGATGCTGACGTCTTCGGCCTGTCGAGCGCCTTCAGCGCCTCGGAAAGCGCAGCGCGCGCGGCATCCTCGTTCTCGGCCTTGATCGCGACGATGAGATCGTTGCCTTGTGCCGTCGCCGTCTCACCAAGCAATCCGGCGTTGCGCATGATCGCCTGATTGGACGGCGTGCCCATCATCAGCGCGGCTTCGCGTACGCCGGGCGCGGAGCCGATCTCGCGCGACAGGCGCATCAACGCCACCGAATCGAGATAGAAGCCCTTGCGAACTTCGTTCAGCAGATACGCGCTCATGACACCCCCAGATCTTCGGCAATCGCGACAACCGCCTGCTGGAAGCAGGCCATCGGCGCCCGCACCACGCCGGCGCCGACCTGGCCGATGCCGGGCTCACGATGCGCAATGCCGGTGTTGATGACGGGCGCAAGCCCCGTCTCCACCACCAGCCGTACATCGATGCCGGTCGGCACGCCGGCAAAGTCGAGCGCGGGGATCGTCCATTCCGGATTTTGGCCAACGGTGATCTCGCCCATGGCGCGGGTGAAATTGCCCGCCATCGACGGCGAACCCGCGCCGATAAATCCGGCAACCGCGGGCGCGGCCGCCATCGCAAAACCACCGAGCCCGACGGTCTCCACGATCGCGGAATCGCCCATGTCAGGGTTGGCGTCCTTGCGCGAATAACCGGGGAAATAGAGTCCTTCCGGCATTTCCACGGGCGCGGTGAACCAGCGGTCACCGAGGCCGCTGACGCGCACGCCAAAGTCGGTGCCGTTGCGGGACATGGCGGTCACTACCGTGGAGCCGCGAATGCCGCTCGCCGGATCGGTCATCGCCTTGCCCATCGCCATCGCGATGTTGAGGAAGAACTGGTCGTTCTGCGCCATGAAGGCAATGCAGTCGGCGAGCACGGCGTTATCGGTCGACGTGCGTGCCAGCGACGGCCCGACCTCGCGCAGCAACACGCTGGAGCAGGCCAGGTTGCGCTGATGCATCTCGTCGCCCATCGAAAGGCCGCGCGCGATGATCGCCTTGAGATCGACGCCACCGTGGGCGCGGATTGCTTTGCCGAGGACCGGGCCGAACACGTCGCGCAGCCACGCCAGGCGCGCCAGCACGCTTTCGTCGTTGCCGCCGAAGCGCATCACCTTGCCGAGGCCCTCGTTGATGGCGCAGTAGGCGCGATTGCCGAACTTCCTGTTCTCGACGACGAAGAGCGGCATCGACAGCGTGGTCATGCCGGTCATCGGGCCGACCGCGCCGAAATGATGATTGGGATGAAAGGCAATGCCGCCGCTTGCCGCCAATTCAGTGGCCGATTGCAAATCAGGCGCCCAGCCCTCGAACACGATGGCGCCGGCCACCGCCCCGCGCATCGGGCCGCACATCCGCTCCCATTCGATCGGCGGACCGGCGTGCAGAACCATGCGCTCCTTCAACCCGGTCAGCACCTCACGCGCTGGAACGATGTCGGTCAGCCTGGGCTCGCCCTCGACGATGCGCGCCAGCGCCTCCTTATTGGCGTCTTCAATCAGCTTCATGGGGTGCGCCCTCAGGTACCGAGCTTGGCGAGCAGCGCCGCCATTTTGGCATCGCCGCCTGCAGGGGGCGACCAGTCGACATGCACGACCTCGATGCCGCAATCCCTGAGGTCGCCGACAAAACCTTCCAGCCCGACGTTCGCGACCTTGACGTCACCGCTCAGCAGACGCTGGTACGGCGACCTCTTCCTGCTTGATGACCACAGCAATCTCCCTGATATCCGACCATCGACATTAGTAAGAAAATTCTTACTTTGTCAAATTCCCTGCCGCACGCAACACCTTCTTTTAAAGCATGACGTCAGGCAGCTCGGGCCGCCGCAATCACTTGCTGCACGGCGCCATTGCCACAGCGCTCGACCACGCGAAGGACGATCAGCGCGCCTGCGAACGCATCCCTTCCGGAGCTGTGCCCGATGCCAGAGACGGCGGCCAATGCCGGCGCGATGCGACCAATGCGACCGCTCATTATTGCGTCGATGGCTTCGTGCAACGCAGAAGCGGCGTAGCCCGTCGCAGCGCTACGCAGATGCGCGGCGCTAATGTCGTTGGTGCGATCGAGATGACCGCAAAGGACTTTCCACAGCGCAGCGCACGCGTCCGAGAAGCCGAGGCTCGCCAGCGCCACCAGCGCGCCGCCCAGGAGATCGTCGCCGGACGGCGTCAGCCCCGGGCCGAGCCCGATCAGCCCGATCGTGTCCGTACCGTCAGCCGGCGCGGCCTCATGCCCGCCAATCCCAGCCTCGATCAATCGCTTCAGCGCGGCAATCCCGGGCATGGCTGCCGCAAGGACACGCGATGGCGCCGGAGGAAATTGCACACATCCCGACGCAGCCAATCCCTCCTCGGTGGGCGTGACGTGCCACACCCTATCGACCGCGAGGATTCCCGCCTGCAAGCTCTCCTTCGTCCAATCCGGCGGAGGCGCGGGCGACCATACCGGTGCGACGTCGAGGCCGGTCACTTTGACATTGGCGAACAGAAGCGCCGTGTCAGTGATCGCGATTTGCTGCCCGCGCGAAAACCGACCTGCAGCGATTCCCTCGCAAAGCACATTCAGGGGGCCAGAGCCGATCGCTTTCGAGCCGATGCAGATCCAGTCGTCGTCGAATACGGCATAGAGACTGCGATCGAACACCGCCGCGATGCGGCCGTATCGCCCTTGGCGAAGCGCGCGCTGCGCCAGCACGCCCAGCTCGGTCACAGCCGGCGCGGAGACGGTCACGGGGATGTCGCTACTGCAATCCATGGCTCAGGATGCCAACGCGGCAGAGCGACGTGCGGCATCTGGCTCGGCCTCGCCGCCGAGATAGGCCGCTTCGAGCGACGGATCCCCGGCGATGATTTCAGCCGGCCCGCTCTTGATGATGACGCCGGTCTCCAGCAAATAGGCCCGGTCAGCCAGGGTAAGCGCCTGGCCAGCCATCTGATCGACGACAATCAAAGTCAGCCCCTCGCTACGCAGCCGCTCGAACGAGGCAAACAGTTCGTCGACGACCAACGGCGCCAGTCCCAGCGACGGCTCGTCAAGCATCAGGACTTTCGGCGCGGTGAGCAGCCCGCGGGCGACCGCCAGCATCTGCTGCTCGCCGCCGGAGAGCAGCCCTGCCCGCTGTTCGATGCGCTCCTTCAGGCGCGGGAACCGGACCAGCATCTTCTCGATCTCGGCGTCGAGATCGAGGCCCTTGCGCGCATAGGCGCCGAGCTGGAGGTTCTGCCTCACCGTCAGTTCCGGGAACACCTGGCGTCCTTCGGGCACCAGTACGACGCCCGCGCGAGCGCGGATATGCGCGGGCAGCTTGTCGATGCGGCCGTCGGCCAGGAGGATCTCGCCGGTCGTGCGCGGCGGCTCGAGGCCCGCAATCGAGCGCATCAGTGTGGTCTTTCCCGCGCCGTTGGCGCCGAGCACGGCAACCGCCTCGCCGGGCGCGACTGAAAGTTCGATCGCCGAAAGCGCCCGCGACAGCCCGTAGGAGGCATCGAGCCCCTTGACCGCAAGCGCCGTGCCTTCCCGGGCCGGACGCGGCGCGCGCTTGCCTTCGCCAGCGGTCGCATCGCCAAGGTAGGCCTTGCGGACCAGCGGATCGTTGCGGATCGCGGTAGCATCGCCGATCGCGATGCGCTTGCCGCCGTCGAGCACGACAATGAGATCGCTGAGCGCCATGATCATCGGCATGTCGTGCTCGACGATAATGACGGCGATGCCGAGATCGGCGATGCGACGAAGCAGCCCCGACAGCCGCTGCTTGTCGCCCTTGGAAAGGCCGGCCGCCGGCTCGTCAAGCAGCAGGATTTTCGGCCGCAGCGCGAGCGCGCGGGCAATCTCAACCAGCCGCTTCTCGCCGTGCGGCAGCGAATCCGCCGGACGATTGAGGTCGCCGTCGACGCCGACAAAGCGCAGCAACGACCGCGCGAAGCGTTCCGTCGCATCGCTGCGCAGCGCCGAGACGATGCCGCCGAGCTTGCCCGCGGTCTCCGCCAGCAGGACGTTCTCGAGGACGGACAGCGAGCCGAACAATTGCGTGGTCTGAAAGGTGCGGGCTACGCCGACCCGCGCAAGCGCGTGCGACGGCATTCCCGTCACGTCGCGCTCGCCGAGCTTCACCGTGCCGGCCTTCGGGCGATAGAAACCGCACAGCAGGTTCAGCGCGCTGGTCTTGCCGGCGCCATTGGGGCCGATGACGCTGGTCACCTCGCCGGGCGCGGCGGCGAAGGATACATCCTGCACCGCGCGAACGCCGCCGAAGGAAATCGATAGATCGGCGACGTCGAGGCGCGATGAACTGGCGGGCTTGAGATGCAACTCCGTGACGGATTCGGTGACGTCACCGGCCGCATCTCCGGCGCGCGCAGATGCCTTTGCCGGCAGGAATTTTGCGGCCAGTTGTTCGACGAGACCGACGATGCCGCTCGGCGCGACGCGGAGCACGAGAAAGAGCAGCACGCCGAACGCCAGCAGGCGGTATTCGGCGAGGCTGGACAGCAACTCCGGCAGCAGCACCACGATGACAGCGCCGATCACGGGGCCGAGCACCGACCCGGCGCCGCCGACCATCACGCCGAACAGCAGCAGGATCGATTGCAGGAACGGAAACGAGCTCGGGCTGATGTAACCCTGCACCGGCGCAAACAATGCACCGGACAGCGCCATGGCGGCCGCCGAGATGACGAAAGCCACGGTCCGCACCTGCACCAGATCGATGCCGATCGAGCGGGTCGCCACCTCGCTATCGCGGGCGGCGCGCATCGCATAGCCCCAGCCGCTGCGCTTTAGCCGCTGGAACAGGATGAGGCTCGCGACGACAAGGACGACGCCCGCGAGCGCGAGCGCACGTTCCGACAGCTGAAAGCCGAAAGCGGACGGCGGCACGGTCAGGATCAGCCCGTTGCCGCCGCCGGTGAGGTCGCGCCACTCGATGGTGCCGTGCTCGACGATAAAGCCAAACGCAATGGTCACCATGGCCAAATAAGGCCCGCGCACGCGCAGAGCCGGCATGGCAAGGATGCCGCCGACCACGCTGACAAGCACGATGGCAGCGCCCGTCGCCGCAAGATAGGGCCAGCCGGCTTTCTCCATCAAAAGCACTGTCGTGTAGGCGCCGATCGCCATGAAGCCGATATGTCCGAGCGAGATCTGGCCGGCCAGGCCGAGCAGGACGTTGAGGCCGATACAGGCAATCGCCGTCAGCGAAATTGTCGCGATCAGGAACACCGCGTAGCTGTCGGCAACCGATGCATAGGCCAGAACAGCGGCTACCGTCGCGGCCGCAACGAGAAGGAAAGCGCGCGACGTCATACCTTTTTAACTCCGGCGCGGCCGAGCAGCCCATGGGGCAGAACGACAAGAATGATGATCACGGAAGCAAAGGTGATGATCTGGGTGTAGACCGAACCGAGATAGTTTGTCGCGAACACCTCGATCAGGCCGAGACAAAGTCCCGCCAGCATCACCCCCCAGGCGCTGCCAAGACCGCCGATGATGGCGGCTGCGAACGCCTTGATGCCGAATAACGTACCCATTTCGGAGGACACGTTGAACAGCGGCGCGATCAGCAGCGCGGCGATGCCGGCAAGCACGGCCGACACCGCGTAGCTCGCGGCAATCGCACCGCTGACGTTGATGCCCATCAACCGCGCGGCGTTGGGATTTTGCACCACCGCGAGCATGGCGACACCATGCCGCGTACGGCGGCTGATGAGATGCAGCGCCAGCGCCAGCGCAAGACCAACGACCGGAATCAGAAGCTGCAGCGGGTAGACACCGGCGTCCTGCACGATCTGGATGGGCTTGGTTGCAAGCGAGGACGGGAAGCTGCGCGGCTCCTTGCCGAACACGAACATGATCAGATTGTCGACGATGATGCCGACGGCGACGGTCGCCATCAGCCAGTTGTCAGATCCCGCTTGCACGAACGGGCGGACCGCAAAGCGTTCGATGACGAGCCCATAGATCGCGCACACCAGCAGCACCATGGGGATGCCGACCGCGGCCGGCCAGCCCCACAGCACCAGGAAGAAGTATCCGGCGACGGCTCCCAGGGTCATCGAGCTGCCCTGGGAGAAGTTGACCGTGCCGGATACGGCATAGGTGACATGGAAGCCGAGCGCGAGCAGCCCGTACATGCTTCCAAGCGCCAAGCCGGTTATCACCGCGGGAAGAAACGACATCGATGACGATCCTTCTTGCTGGACGAACTGCGCGTGTCAGTTCTTGACCGGCATGATCTGGTTGTCCTCGAAGCGCGCCCAGATGTAGTCGTTCGCCGACAGCGCATTATGATTGTCCTTGGCGAACGGCTTCTCATAGGTCTTGATCAGGCCTTCCACCTTGTCGATGGCGTAGAGGCCGTCGCGGATAGCAGTCGGATCGGTGCTGCCGGCCTTCTCGATCGCCTTGGCGATCAACAGGACGCTGTCATAGGTGTTGGCGACGCCAACCGCTGGAGTTACGTCGCCCGGACCCTTGATGTCAGCGTATTTGGCCTGCAAAGCGGCCATGACCCTCTTGCCGACGGGCGAAAGGTCGCCGAAGAAGCTGTAGGTCTGGACGAAGATGACGTTCTTCGCGCTCGGGCCGGCAAGTTCGGTGAAGCGGCCGCCGGCAGGACCCCAGTGCGACACGATCGGCGGCGACCAGCTCATGCGGTCGAGCGACTTCACCACCTGCGACGACGGACCGACATTGCCGACCAGATACAGCGTGTCAGAGCCCGCCTGCTTCAGCCGCGACAGCTGCGAAACAACGTCAACGTCGTTACCTTCGAACTTCTCGATGCCGGCGGGTTCAATACCTGCCGTCTTCAAGGCGGCCTTCAGGCCAACCTCGTTGGATTCGCCCCAGGGATTGTTGACGAGAATCATCCCGGGCTTCTTGGCGTCGTATTTCTTACGCGAATAGGCGACAATCGCCCGATCGACCTCTTCGTCCATGGCGGAGACGCGGAACACGTAATTGTCCGGCGCACCGTTCTGCGTGATGTTGGTGCCCGCAGCCCACGGCACCATGAACGGGAACTTGGCGTTGTTGACAAAGGGCACGATGGCAAGCTGCACCGGCGTGTCGAGACCGCCAATCAGGATGGCCACCTTCTCACGCTGGATCAGCTCGCGCGCCGCGGTCAGGCCCTTGGCAGGATTGCGATTCGTCATCACGGCGAACCAGTTCGAGCTGACGTCCGAGCACGCCGCCTTTGGCGTTGATTTCATCGATTGCGATGGTGGCGCCGCGGGTGATCGCCTCGCCCGCGCGCGCCGACTGGCCCGACAATGCGGTGACCAACCCGATCTTGATCGGATCGGCTGCTTGCGCGGCTGTCGCAAACGGCAGCGCGCCGAAGAGAATGGCCGTCGCCAGGATGGCGCGGCGACGTACAAGTCCAGTCAAGGCAAAATCCAGATGGCTCATTCTGCAGTCCTCCAGCTCACGACGGCTGTCACGACATCGGACGCCGCCTTCTAACCATTGCCGCCACTAACCCGGTCTTGACGGAAGTAAAAACTTTCTTCACAAATCCGGGAATGTCAAGCGGCGCCCGCTGACGCCGAGGAGATTTCCCATGGACGGCGATCCCAGCACTGCTGCACCGCCACAGAACTCACCTCATGCACAAACAGGCGCCAAGGGCGATGCAAGAGGCGGACCACCCGCCCGAGGGCAGTGCCGCGGCCCGACGAAGAACAAACCCGGAGACTGGCTTTGACCGCCATCGATACCCTCTTCCGCAACGCCCGATTGGCCGACGGACGCATTGTCGACATCGCGGTCGGCGGCGGCCGGATCGTAGCGATTGGACCGTCGCAAAACCATGCGGCGATTGGCCAAATCTACGATCTTGGCCGGCGCCTGGTGCTGCCGGGCCTGGTCGATGGCCATATCCATCTCGACAAAGGCTTTGTCGGCGACACCTGGAAGTCGCACCGCCCCTGCACCGCCGGCTTCAGCGTGCGCGAGCGGGTGCAGTTCGAAAAGGAGGCGCTTGCCACCGCAAAGCCGATCGCGACGCGCGCGGCGGCGATGATCGACCTCTGTGTCTCCCATGGCACGACGCAGATGCGCAGCCATGTCGATGTTGACGCTGGAATCGGGCTCTCCCATCTCGAACAGGTACTGGTGGCGCGGGAGGCGCATCGCGACAAGGTGTCGGTGCAGGTGGTTGCATTTCCGCAGAGCGGCATATCGAGTTCGCCCGGCACCGCCGAATTGCTGGACGAGGCGGTTCGGGCCGGCGCCGATCTCGTGGGCGGACTGGATCCGGCCGGTTACGATGCCGACACTGAAGGACATCTCGACGTCATCTTTGGCATCGCCGATCGCCGGGGCGTCGGCATCGACATCCACCTGCATGACGGCGGGCTGCCCGGCATCTCTGAAATCGAAGACATCGCGCGGCGCACCAAGGCGCTGGGACTGGGCGGCAAGGTCACCATCAGCCATGCCTACGCGCTCGGCGAGGTGAGCCGCGACATTGTCCAGCGCACCGCGCATTTGTTGGCGGAGGCTGGCGTGGCGATTTTGACCAATGCGCCGGGAGCGCATGCGTTTCCGCCAGTGCTGCTGCTGCGCGAAGCCGGCGTCAACGTGTTCGCCGGCAACGACAATATCAGGGACTCCTGGTGGCCCTATGGCGACGGCGATCTGCTCGAACGCGCCATGATCGTCGGTTACCGTTCGGGCTTCAACACCGACGCGCAACTCGCCACCGCGCTAGACATGGTGACGACACACGCGGCACGCGCGCTGGGCCTTGCCAATTACGGCCTTGTTGAAGGCGGCGCGGCAGACTTCCTCGTGCTGGATGCGCAGCATGTCCAGGAAGCCGTCGTGGCCCGGCCGAAGCCGCGCGACGTCTACAAGAACGGACGGCTCGTCGCGCGCGCCGGCGCGGTCGTGAAATCCGCCCGCAACCAATGAGGAAGGGTGAGGAAGTATGCCCCCTTGACGCGTAGCTGCAATCACGATCTCAATCCCGCCACCTGACGGGATGCGAGTCGCCCCGCGCGGAAGCGCTGAAGTTCAAGCCCAAGGTTGCCCCGTGACCGACATGACCGCACCAGCCAGCCCGGCCCGCAACGCCACACGCGGCAGACGCGCGCGCGATTCCGCGCTGACCAAGGAATCCATCCTGCGTGCGGCGACGTTCGAGTTCTGCCGCAACGGCCTCGGCGGAGCCCGGGTCGAAGCCATCGCGCAGCGCGCGAAGGCCAACATGCGGCTGCTGTACGCCTATTTCGGCGACAAGAACGGGCTCTATCTCGCGGTGCTCGAGCACGTCTACACCGAAATCCGCGCGGCCGAGCAGGCACTCAATCTCGACGGCCTCGAGCCGATCGCGGCCATGCGCGGACTGATCAATTTCACCTTCGACTTCTTTGAAGGCCACCAGAACTACATCGCGCTCATCAACAACGAGAACCTGCAGCGCGGGCGCTATCTGCGCAAGTCACGCAAGATCGCCGACCTCACCTTGCCGCTGGTTGCGAGCATCGAAAACATCCTGCGGCGCGGCGCGGCGGCCGGGCTGTTCCGCAGCGGCGTCGACCCGATCCAGCTCTACGTCTCGATCACGGCGATGAGCTATTTTCACGTCTCCAACCGTCACACGCTGTCGGCAATGTTCGACAAGGATCTGGGCGAAGCGAAGTGGCTGGAACTGCGCCGCGCGCATGCGCAGGACATGATCCTCACCTGGCTGACATCGGGCGCGAAGAATCAAAAGCGATAAGCCTGACCGCAAACGATCCCTGGGGCTGGCCGTCAGCGCGCGGCGACCGTGCCGTCGCTGCGGGGATCGCTCGCCCCCTCCAGCAGGCCATCCGGATGCCAGACGATCGCGCCGGCGTGTCCCATGATTTCCTCGAACGGGCCGACCGTCTGGATGTCGTGACCGAGCTTGCGCAAGGCGTCGATGACGGCGGGATCGAAGCGGGATTCGATCTTGAGGTTGTTGTTCGCCTCGCCCCAGGTGCGGCCCAGCAGCCAGCGCGGCGCGGTGACCGCGGATTGCAGTTCCTGACCGTGCAACACATAGCGCGAGAACAGCGCCGCCTGCGTTTGCGGCTGCCCCTCCCCGCCCATCGTGCCCCAGGACATCAGGCGGCCGTCGCTGAGTTGCGCCATCGCGGGCTGGATGGTGTGGAACGGCAGTCGTCCGGGCTCGAGCCGGTTGACGTCGTTGTCACCAAGGCCAAAGCTGGTGCCGCGGTTCTGCCAGGTGATCCCGGTCTGCGGCAGGATCACGCCGGAACCGAACTCCCAGTAGACGCTCTGGATGAAGCTGACGGAAAGGCCGCTGCGATCGGTCGCAGCCAGCCACACCGTGTCGCCGTGCTTCGCCGGATCAGGCCAGGGCGCGGCACGATCGACCGACACGGTCTTCTCCAGCGCGGCGATGGCATCCTCGGTGAGAAAATCGGCCGCCGGCCGCGCCATGCGATCGGGGTCGGTGACGTATCGGTTGCGCACCCGGAACGCGGCCTTGGTGCATTCCACCAGGCGTGTGCAGGTAGTCGACGCCGTCGGCGGCGTTGGCCATGCGCCGCGCATAGAGCGCGAGCAGCAGCAGCGACGCCAGGCCCTGCGTCGGTGGCGGCATGTTGAAAACCTTGTGGCCTGCGACGTCGACCGACAGCGGCGTCACCAGCGAAGCCTGATGCCGCTCCAGATCGGAGAGTCGAAGCGGACTGCCGAGCCGTTCGAGATCTGATGCCATCGAGCGTGCGAGATCGCCGCGGTAGAAATCAACCAGGCCGGCCTGCGCCAACCGCTTCAACGTCTCGGCGACGCGCGGTTGCTTCAGCCGCGAGCCGACAGTTGGCGGCGCACCGTTCGGAAGGTAGACCTCGTCAAAGCCTGGGATGCCTTGCAGCTCCGAACGCTTGTTGCTCGCGTTGGTGTGCAGCGTCTGGCTCACCGCGACGCCATCGGTGGCATGCGCGATCGCCGGCTCGAGCAGGCGCGACAGCGGCAACTTCCCGCCATGGAGATTGCGGCTCAGCTCATAGGCTTTTTGCCAGCCGTCGACCGTGCCGGCGACCGTGAGCGCCGCCAGCGGACCACGGCTTGGAATGGTGTTGTGCCCCTGCGCGCGATACCACGCGCGATCCGCCGCCATCGCGGCACGGCCGCACGCCTGAATGCCAACCGGCGGCGCGCCGGCGCGGCCGACCAGCCAAAAACTGTCGCCGCCGAGCCCGTTCATGTGGGGATAGACCACCGCAATCGTTGCGGCGGAAGCGATCATCGCCTCGATGGCATTGCCGCCTTCCGCAAGTACGGCAAGCCCGGCCTGCGCCGCCAGATGATGCGGCGCCGTCACCATGCCGCCATAGCTTCGTTTGGTCTGCAACATGCCAATACCCTCTTCGCATTTTTGTAATAATGTTTTTACTTACTCTGTCAAGCCGGCGAGCGCGGGCGGCGCACCGATCGATCGATCCGGTGTTAGCGCGCGGTTGAGCCCTGCGCTGCGCGTATCGCCTCCCAGATCCGGGCGGGTGTTGCCGGCATGTCGAGATGCCGCACGCCGAGCGGCGCCAGTGCATTCATCACCGCGTTCATGACGGTGGCGGGTGCGCCGATCGCGCCGGCCTGGCCACTTCCCTTCACACCCAGCCGGTTGGCGCGGCTTGGAAATTCGGCCGACAGGCTGCCTTCGAATGACGGAATGTCGTCCGCGCGCGGCAGCGCATAGTCCATCAGTGAGCCCGCGAGGACCTGGCCGGTTTCCGCATCGAAGTGCGCCTGCTCGAACAGGGCCTGGCCGATGCCCTGCACCACGCCGCCATGAACCTGGCCCAGCGTCAGGCGCGGATCGAGCAGGCGACCATAGTCGTCGAAGATAACGTAGCGATCGAGCGTCACCTCGCCCGTCGCAGGATCGATCTCCACTTCGGCGATGTGGCAGCCGTTCGGAAACGTATAAAGGTCGCACAAGTGCGTCGCCTTGTGCGCGAGGCCGGGTGCGATGTCGTCGCTGGTTACCTGCTGAGAAGCGCGCGCCACCTCCGCAGGCTGATCTCCTGCCCCGTCGCGCCACGCGCAAGGTCCCGGCATCATAGGCGATGGCTTCGACGCCGGTCTGCAGCAGGTGCGCAGCCAGCTTGCGTGCGTTCTCGATCAAGCCTTCTGCCGCCATCACCAGCGGCCGTGCCGCCCTGATGCATGGAGCGTGCGCCGCCGTGGCCTCCGCCTCGCTCGAGATCGTCGGTGTCGCCTTGCCGAAACGCGAAACGCTCAAGCGGCAGGCCAAGCACATCCGCGGCGATCTGTGCGTAGGTCGTCTCGTGTCCCTGGCCATTGGAATGGGTGCCGACGCTGACGACGATCCGGCCGTCCTCGCCAACCTGCAGTTCCGCTACCTCATTGGGCTGGCCGCGCGCCGTTTCGAGAAAGCAGGCATAGCCGAGGCCGCGAAGTTTTCCGCGTGCACGGGAACCGCGTTGGCGCGTCTTGAACCCGTCGGCCGCAGCGACCGCAAAATCGATCGCTTGCCCGAAGCTGCCTTGCTCGAGCGACAGACCCATCGCGGAGCGATGCGGAAAGCGGCGAACGATGTTCTTGCGCCGCAGCTTGAGCGCGTCCATCCCGAGTTGGCCGGCGGCGATGTCGATGCAGCGTTCGATCAGGTAGTTGGCCTCGGGCTTTCCGGCACCGCGATAGGCGTCGACCGGCGTGGTGTTGGTGAAGACGCCCCTGGTCTGGAACGCAACCAGCGGAATGTCGTAGACGCCGCCCATTGCGCTGCCCATCGCCATGGTCGGCACGACCGGCGCCACCGTGGAAACATAGGCGCCCATGTTGGCCAGCACCTTGGCCTCGAGCGCCAGCAACTTGCCGTTCGCATCGAGCGCAAGCCGGGCACGAACCAGGCTGTCGCGGCCGTGCACGGAAGCCACGAACTCCTCGCTGCGGTCGCCGATCCATTTGACCGGGCGACGAAGCCGGCGCGCCGCCCACAGCACCAGCACCCATTCCGGATAAAGCACGTTCTTCATCCCGAAGCCGCCGCCGACGTCGGGAATGCTGACACGCAGTTTTTCGCGTGGAATTTTGAACACGGCGTCGGCGAGCAGATCGCGGATCGCATGTGCGCCCGCGGCCGACGCTGTCAGGTGCAGGCGGCCGCTTGCCGCATCGAATACGCCAAGCGCGCCGCGGGTTTCCAGTGACGCCGCCACCACGCGGTTGTTGACCAGTTCGCACTCGACGACATGAGCGGCATCGCGGATCGCCGCCTCCACCGCATCAATCTCGCCGCGGTTGTATGTGAACGCCACGTTATTAGGGGCTTGCGGCCAAATCACGGGACTTCCCGGCAGAATGGCCTGCACGACCGAGATGACTGGCGCCAGCGGCTCATAGTCGACGACCACAGCTTCTGCGGCGTCACGCGCGCACTCTTCATTGTCTGCAACGACGAATGCGACGGGTTCGCCGACATAGCGAACGGCTTCGCGCGCAAGCGCAAAACAGGGCGGGACGACGAGGGGCGTCGCCATCGCAACGTGGGTCGCCGCGCAAGGCAGAGGTCCTATGCCATCCGCGGCCAGCTCCTGCCCGGTAAAAACACCGGCAACTCCCTTCATCTGACGCGCCGCACTGACATCGATTGCGGCGATGCGCGCGTGTGCGTGCGTCGAGCGGACGACAATGCCGATCAGCGCGTCTGGCGCCGCGAGATCGTCGACGTAGCGCCCATGCCCCTGCACGAAACGTTCGTCTTCCAGGCGGTCGATGCTGCGGCCCAGCAATTGGTCTGTCATGTGAGGCTATGTGGGATGAGAGAGACAACGAAGCAAGGACACCATACCCGACGTCCTCGTTTCGGATCAACCGGGCGTCAGGACGATCACCACTGCGGCTGATGACGGCAGGCCAGGAAGGCGGCCGGCGTACTCAACTCGTCATCACCCGCGACCCGTCTTCGCGAGGGCTTCGACGGGCGTTAAGGTGCTCGGGCCCGCCGAAGCTTCAGCGAAGGCGGCAAGCGGGTGATCCAGTACGCCGCGGCCTATCGACTCCATCACTGTTGTCTCTGGAATACTGGATCGCCCGGTCGAGCCGGGCGATGACAGCAGAGGGTGATCTCGCGACATGATTTCGCCCGAGTTCTGCAATCTCGTTGTCCCTCACTTGAACAGAGGGCGCAGGGAAAGCCGGGCGCTAACCGCACCCGCAGCCTGGGGGGCAACAAAAAACAAGCCCACCAGTAAGTCCACCACGAGGTTCAGCCAGTCACACCGGCTTTCCCCGCGCAATGGTTTGACGGCTTGCTTCGTGCTCTCCCCGGTGAGCGGCGTTTTTTGTCACCGTTGTCTGCGGGATACCAGGCGGGCAAAATAGACGCCACGGTCGCGGCGCCAGGACCACACGACTTCGCCGTACGCAGCTTTGCGGTCGTCGCGCTAGAAGAAAGCGCCGCATTGCTGCGTCCATCGCATTCCGGCCCGACGTGCGTGACGATCGCGCGATACGTCCCCTTTGGACGGACCGGAACGGGGAAGTGTATGCCACTGATTTGGGTATTCTGAAAAGCGAAATATTTTTAATATTCGGGGCTTGACATGCCTTATGGAAACCGGAATTGTGATTTGCCCGTCGTGTTGAATTTGCAACACTCCCCGTCACGCTCCCCCTGAAGACCAAGGCCTTGGCGCTCGAGTGGACACGCTACGACACGGCTGTCTGTGTGGCGAGCGTCTCGGTAATCTGCTGTGCGGCGCGCACGACGATCGGCACGAGATCTCGTCTCGCCTGCGTAACCGTCCAGCGCGGAGTTGGAACGGCGATATTGACAGCTCCCGAGCACCTGGCCGGCATGACCAAATACTGGCGATGCAATCGACAAATCGCCAATGAAGGCTTCCTGATTGTTGATGCAGAAGCCAAGCTTGCGCACGTCCTTGAGAATTTTCAGGAGCGCGGATTTTGCGGTCACGGTGTGTGGCGTCATCTTTTCGCGGGGAGAATTCTCCAGGATCGCCTCTGCCTCGCCTTGTTCCATGTAGGCGAGGATCGCCCGCCCCGGCGCCGTGCAATAGGCAGGCAGACGCGAGCCGATTGCGAGATTGACGCTGACGACGTGTCGGCTCGGAAACCGCAGAACGTAGACGACGTCTTCGCGATCCAGCACCGTGAGATTTACGGTTTCACCTGACTCGCGGTTTGCGGCATCGAGGAACGGTCTGGCCTGATCACGAATGAAGTCGGCGCTGAGATAGGCCCGCCCGAATTCCAGCATCTTGGGCGAGAGGTTGTACGATTTGGTGGTCGTGTCCTGATTGACGTATCCCAATGCCCGGAGCGTAAAGAGGAAACGCTGTGTCGCGCTTCGGCCAAAGCCTGTCAGCGGCACAACCTCCGATAGCCCAACCGGCCGTCCGACCCGGTTAAGTGCCTCGAGGACGCGAAAGGCCTTCTCGACCGATGCCACATACAATCCGTTGTCGGCATCTTCGCTGTCGGACGACGCCGCGCGGCGGCGCGCTGCCTTGAAACGGACCTGCCGGGTTCGGATCATGTCAACTCCGACGTTGCTACTTGACGCTCTCGGCTCGTTTCCTGCAGCACCGCGTAATCCCCTATCGTTGACACGGTAACTGTATAGCGATCTACTGAGATCGCAATACGATAGCTTGGGAACGCATGCCATTGCCATTGGAGCGGCGTTCCAACTAAGTGAGCCGTCGAGCCTTCTTGTTTGCCGTCGCGCCCGAAAAGCGGATCAAAAATGAAGAAGAACGATGTCTTCTGGTGGATGGCGGCGCCGCTCCGGACACTGGAACAGGTGTCCGTGCCGCCTGCCGCCGATGTCGTCATCGTCGGTGCCGGATATACTGGCCTGAGTGCGGCCATCCGGCTTGCACGCGCCGGCCGCTCGGTTCAAATCTTCGATCGCGAGCTTCCCGGCGAAGGCGCCTCTACCCGCAACGGCGGAATTACCAGCGGCAATCTCCGCCCAAGCCTTGCGGAATTGGGCCAGCGCTTCGGCGAGCAGCGCGCGTCGGCTCTGGTCGCGGAATCCAAGGCCGCACGCGAAGACCTCTATCGCTTTATCGACGAGGAAAAGATCGACTGCGATTTCGCCCTTACCGGACGTTTCGGCGGAGCTTCTGCACCAGCCGACTACGAGAAGTTGGCGCGCGAGGCCGAGATGCTGAACCGAACCCTGGGCATCGAGGCCTATGCGGTCCCTCGCGCGGATCAGCGGTCGGTGCTTGGAACGGACTACTATTTCGGCGGCGCGGTCCGCATGGATATTGGCGGTCTGCATCCCGCAAAGCTGCACCGGGGCATGCTGGACGTCGCGATCGCCGCGGGTGCGACGGTGCACGCCCGAACTGCCGTCCTCGGCATTCGCAGCGACGGTCACGGATTCGAGGTCAAGACCGCCCGCGGTACCGTTCGTTCGCGCGATGTCATCGTCGGCGTCAACGGGTATGCCGATGCCTCCGACCGCTGGCTGCGCCGACGGCTTGTTCCGGTGCGCAGCCGCATCATCGCCACCGAACCCTTGTCGCCGAACCTGATGGGCGAACTGATGCCGCGACGCATGATGTGCAGTGAAACCCGCAAGCTGCATTACTATTACCGGCCCTCGCCGGATGGCGACCGGATCCTGTTCGGCGGCCGCGACGGCACCATCGCCGGCGATCCGGACTGGCCGACCGAAAGCCTTCGCCGGGCGTTGGTCGACATCTTTCCGGTGCTCGAGCAGACCAAAATCTCGCACAGCTGGTTCGGCAATGTCGCGATGAACCGCGACATGGTGCCGCGCATCTTCTCGAAATCCGGTGTCCGGTATGCGGCAGGATATTGCGGCTCGGGCGTCGTTTGGGCGCGCTGGGCCGGCGACAAGGCTGCGCGGCAAATCCTTGGCGAGGCATCGGCCAATTCAGCGCTGGATTTCCGCCCGCCTCCCGCAGTTCCGCTGTTCAATGGCAAGCCCTGGTTCATGCCGGCGGTGTTCGGGTGGCTGAGCATGCAGGACAAGCTCGCGCAGCGGCGAAGGTCCACGCCTTCGTCAAAGTCGGGCCGGTAGATGATATGGTGAGATTTCTCGCACGCGCAGAACAATGATTTCGAACGACAACCACAGGGGATTCATGATGGCGAAACGCAACGCTCTTTCTCGTCGCAGGATGATCGCCACGATCGGCGGCACGATTCTCGCCGCGCCCTATGTGTGGTCGAGGCACGCCTGGGCCGCCCAGCAACTGCCGGTCCGCACCCCCGGCGGTAGCTTCGACGAAGTCAAACGCGAGCATGTCTATGAACCATTTCGGAAGGCGACCGGGATCGAGATCGTTCCGGTCGCTGCCACCGTCGCCAAGTTGCTTGCCATGCACCGGGCAAACCAGATGGAAGTTGATCTGATCGATACCGGTGACGATACGCTGCTCGAGTTGCATCGTGCCGGCGCTTTGGCGCCGATCGACTACGGCGCCTTCAAGCTGACCAACCCCGACGATCTCGACCCCGTCGGTGAAGCGAAAGGAGCAGGTCGGCAATTTCGTCTACGCGATGGTTACGGGCTTCCGCACCGACGCGTACCCCAAAGGCAAAGAACCGAAATCCTGGGCTGAATTCTGGGACATCAAGGCCTTTCCCGGCCAGCGCACCATGCCGGATATGGCATCGGGCTCGCCCAATCTCGAGTTCGCACTGATCGCCGATGGCGTGGCGATGGATCAGGTCTATCCCATCGATGTCGATCGCGCCTTCAAGGCGTTGTCGCGCGTGCGGCCTGCCGTCACCAAATTCTGGGACACCGGCGCGCTCTCTACCCAAATGCTGACCGACAAGGAAGTCGTGCTTGCGACACTCTGGAGCACGCGTCTTGGCGTCGCCATCGACAAGGGTGCGCCGCTCGGCGCGCAGTGGAATCAGAACATGAAGCTGGTGCAATCCTACGGCATTCCGACCGGCTCGCGGAATGTCCAGGCGGCCCAGCAATTCATCGATTTCAGCCTGCAACCCGACATCCAGTCGAACTGGATGCGCGCCTACAAGGCAGTGCCCGTCAACAAGAAAGCCTATGGAGCCACCGCCCCCGAACTGATCGACCCAAAAACGAACCAGCCGTGGACCCAATCGGGCTTCAATCGCAACATCGAATGGTGGGCCGAGAACCGCAGCCGGGTGAATACTGCCTGGTCCAAGTGGATCGTCGGCTAGCGCGTTCGTTGACAAGAAAAGCAGGGAGAACTCATGTTTACAGTTGTCGATACCGGCCTCGCGCAATCCAAGGCGCCGGTCAACGGTACCGTGCGGGCGGGCAACATGATTTACACGGCCCAGGTGCCCCGCGATCCGAAAACCGGCGAGATGACCGGTGGCGACATCAAGGTGCAGATGCGCCAGACCCTGACCAACCTCAAGCAGGCCATTGAAGCCGGCGGCGGCAAGCTGACCGACATCGTTCAGGTTCTGGTCTACCTCGTCGACGCCGCCGACGGCGCCGGGATGAATGAGGTCTACAAGGAGTTTTTCCCGCCTCCTTATCCCAGCCGCGCGACGGTTGTCGTGAAGGAACTGATGGGTCCGACGATGCGGGTCGAAATCATCGCGCATGCCTATCTCGGTTCGTGAGCGGCATGACATCCCTGCCCTCGATCCTCGATCTGCGGGCTCGAACCCCATGAGCACGGCCCCTCCCGCGGCGGCAGCAAAGGGAGCCATCTCGCTGCGAGCGGTGACCAAGCGTTATGGCGCGGAACGCGTCGTCGACAACGTTTCCCTCGACATCAAGCCCGGTGAATTCTTCTCGCTGCTCGGTCCATCCGGCTCCGGCAAGACCACCACGCTGATGATGATCGCGGGCTTTGCCAGCGTGGACGAAGGACAGATCGAGGTCGACGGCATCGACATCGCCGGCGAACTGCCGCAAAAACGCGGTTTTGGAATGGTGTTCCAGAACTATGCGATCTTTCCGCACCTGAACGTCTTTGAGAACGTGGCCTTTCCGCTGCGGGCCCGCGGCATTTCCACGGAAGAGATCAACCGGCGTGTGGCCGATGCTCTCGCATTGGTGCGCCTCGACCGGTTCGGCGAAAGGTTCGGCCGCCAGTTGTCCGGCGGCCAGCAACAACGCGTCGCGATCGCGCGCGCGATCGTGTTCGACCCCAGGGTCGTACTGATGGACGAGCCGCTTGGCGCGCTCGACAAGAACCTGCGATACCAAATGCAGGTCGAGATCAAGGACATCCAGCGCCGCCTCGGAATGACGGTCGTGTACGTCACCCACGATCAGGAAGAGGCCATGAACATGTCCGACCGGATCGGCATCATGAATGGCGGACGGGTCGAGCAGGTAGGAACGCCGCTGGCGATCTATGAGGAGCCGGCCAACATTTTTATCGCGCGTTTCCTCGGCCAGGCAAATCTGATCGAGGGTGAGTTGAAAGGGATTTCCGGGGGCACCGGCACGTTTGCGATGGCCGGCGGTCAAACCTTCCGGGCGCGGGTAAAGGCCGCCCCCTCCACCGCTCCCAGCTTCTTTGTTCGGCCTGAACGCATCTCGTTGCACGCCAATGCAGGCGGCTCTGCGGCAACCGAGACCAACCAAACGACGGGCCGCATCCGCCGGATGTCCTTCCTCGGCAATATCGTGCGCTATGCCATCGACGTTCACGGCGCCGAATTCATGGTGGATGTCCAGAATTCCGGATCGAACCGGTTCGCCGTCGATCAAATCGTCACGCTCTCGTGGGCTGTCAACGACAGCCTGCTTCTCGAGAAAAGTTCATGAACGCGCGCCGGCTTCCGATACTGCTGCTCACGCCCGCGATCGCGATGCTGGCGTTGCTGTTCATAACGCCGCTGTTCTGGTTCTTCACCGACGTGTTCTTGCGGGAGAAAAGCCTATCCGATCTGGCCGAGCGCTTTGTCGAGGTGCTGACGTCCCGTCCGGTGATGACCGCGTTGATCACGACGAACTGGATATGCCTGCTGGTGACGGCCCTTTCGCTCGTGATCGGCTATCCCATCGCCTACTACATGGCGAACCGGACGGGCTGGCGCTTCGCGCTGGTGCTGTTTTGCATCATCGTGCCCTATTTCACCAGCGTGATCGTGCGGACCTATTCGTGGATGGTGCTGCTCGGTCGCAACGGCATTATCAATCAGGCGCTGCAGTCGACCGGGCTGATCGACGTGCCGATCCCGCTGCTCTACAACAAGCTCGGCATCCTGATCGGCATGACGTATGTCCTGTTGCCTTACATGATCCTCACGCTCTATGCGGCCATGCGCGGGATCGATCCAAGCCTGACCCGCGCGGCGTTTGGGCTCGGCGCCAGCCGGCTCTACACATTCTGGCGGGTCTACTTTCCACTCAGCCTGCATGGCGTGATCTCCGGCTCCCTGATCGTGTTCATCCTGGCCATCGGATTTTTCCTGACCCCGGCGCTGATGGGCGGACCGGGCGACGTGATGATCGCCATGCTGATCGAGCGATCGGTCGAGATCACGCTGGACTGGACGACCGCCGCGATCATGTCGATCGTGCTGCTGGTCGTTACTCTCGTCCTCTACGGCGTCTATTACCGGTTGACCGACGTGCGCCAGATGATGGGGGCCTGAGGTGGAGACCCGGCAAAGCTTCGCGCTACCGTTCTACATCGGCATCGCCTGTCTCGTCATGATCGCGCCGATCGTGATCGTGTGTGTGCTGGCCTTCAGCGGCGACGGATATCTGCGGTTTCCGCCGCAATCGTTCTCTCTCAAATGGTTCTCGATTTTCTTTGGCGACGGACGCTGGCGTCAATCGTTGTGGTCGAGTGTCGTCATTGCCTTGATCGCCGGCGCCATCTCGACCGTCCTCGGCTTTCTTGCGGCCTATGCACTGGTGCGCGGCGAATTCCGGGCAAAGAAATTCCTGCTCTCCTTCATGCTGTTACCGGTCATCGTTCCGCACGTGATCACGGCAATCGCGATGTATTTCCTCACGGCGCGGTTCGGCCTTGTCGGCAATATCCTGTGGATCGGGCTTTGCCACGCGGTGGTGACGCTGCCGGTGGTGCTGCTGATTCTGCTTTCATCGCTGCAGTCGGTGGACATCAACCTGGAGCGGGCCGGCCTTGGCCTCGGCGGCAGCCGCTTCTACGTGTTCAGGCGGGTCGTGATTCCGCTCGCCTTCCCCGGCATCACGTCGGCAGCGCTCTTCGCCTTCCTCGCATCGTTTGACGAGCTGATCATCTCGCTGTTCCTTGCCGGCGTTCGCGCGCAGACACTGCCGGTGCGCATCTGGAACAGCTTGCATCTGGACATCGAGCCCGTGGTCGCGGCCGTCAGCGCGTTCCTGATCGCCGTCACCGGTGCTGTTTTGCTGCTCGACGGCGTTATCCGCGGTATCCGCGGCCGGGTGTCGGCGAGTACACGGCAATGAACAATTTCTATCGGGGCGCAAAGCTCGTCCGCGACGCCCTTAGCCGCCTCCGCAAAGATTCAGATCGCACCGATCTCGCACCAGGAACATGATTGATGGCTGCCACCTCTTCAGACCAACCCATCCTCGTTGTCGGCGCCGGCGTTGTCGGGCTCTCGACCGCCCTCTATTTGCAGCGCGCCGGGCGTTCGGTGACGGTGATCGATGCGTTACCGCCCGGGAGTGGCGCGTCCTTTGGCAATGCCGGCCTGATCAGCGCCGACACCTCGGTGCCGATCGCCCTGCCGGGCATGCTGCGCAAGGTGCCGGGTTGGTTGATGGACCGGCTGGGTCCCCTGACGGTAGACCCGCGTTATTTTCCGAAAGCCTTGCCATGGCTGTTGCGGTGGATCGAAGCCGGGCGGATGCCGCGGGTGCTGAAGATTTCTGACGCGATGCGGGCGATGCACAGTCAGACCTTCGAGTGCTGGAAGGAATTGCTCGGACCCACTCGCTACCACGATCTCATCCGCCCGCTGGGCCAGGTGCATGTTTGGGAAACCGAACAGGAAACGCCCGGTGCTGCGCTGGAGCGAGCCTTGCGCGAACGCCAGGGCATTCGCACCGAGCGGCTGACCGCCGACGACCTCCGTCAGCTATTTCCCGGTATCAGCCGGTCGGTGTCGCGAGGCCTGCTCATTCCAGGCAACGGCTTTACGGTCAATCCGCAACGGCTGGTGCAGACCCTGGCCGAACTCCTGACGGATGCGGGCGGCACGATCATCTCCGAGCGTGTCATGAAGATCATCCCGCGCGAAGGCGGCGGCTATACGGTGATGACCAATACGGGCTGGCATCCCGCAAAGGAGCTTGTCGTCGCCGCCGGCGCATGGTCGTCGCAACTGCTGGGTCCCCTCGGAATTCGCCTGCCGCTCGAGACCGAGCGCGGCTACCATGCCATGCTGACATCCCCCGGCATCGAGCTGAAAATGCCGATCTCCAACAAGACCAGGACATTCGGTGTCACGCCAATGGAGCACGGGCTGCGCGTCGCCGGTACGGTCGAGATCGCCGGCCTCGAAGCGCCGCCGAACGAAGCCCGCGCCAAGGTTCTGCTCGAGCATATCAAGGGCATGTTCCCCGACGTGGACACAAGGCAATACCGCCTGTGGATGGGATTTCGTCCCTCGACGCCCGACAGTCTGCCGATTCTCGGCGAGATGCCGGGACAGGCGGGATTGTTCCTTGCGATGGGCCATGGCCATTTCGGCATGACGGGTGGACCACCGAGCGCCAAGATCGTCTCGCAACTGATCACCGGCGCCAGGCCATCCATTGACATCGCACCCTATGCGCCAACTCGCTTCGGATGATCGAGACGCGAGCGCATCGTCAAGAGCCAATCGAATCTCAATTTGCGGGGAGACCGATATGCAGCTTCCGTATCATGATCGTTATGCCTATTCGCCGATCGTTGACCGCCCGGACTACTCCTGGCCCGAAGGCAAGCGGCTGGCAGTCTATCTCGGCCTCAACATCGAGCACTTCGCGTTCGGTGCGGGCGAAGGTCATTTATTGACCGTAGCAGGAGCAGCTCCGGATCCCCGGACCTTCGCCTGGCGGGATTACGGCAACAGGGTCGGCGTTTGGCGCTGCCTCCAACTGTTCGATGAATTGAACCTTCCGGCAGCTCACCTGATCAACACGGCGGTTTTCGACTATGCGCCGCGGATCGTCGACGCATTGAAGGCGCGCGGCGATGAATTCATCGGGCACGGCCGCACCAATGCGGAGCGTCACAGCCACATGTGGGAAGCCGACGAGAGGCGATTCCTGCAGGAGGTTCGCGACGCGATCGAACGCGCATCCGGAAAGCCGCCGAGAGGCTGGATGGCGCCATGGATGGCGTCGACGCACCACACGCCCGACCTCTTGAAGGAGGTCGGTTTTGATTTCCTGATGGACTGGCCGGCCGACGATCAGCCGCTCTGGATGAAGACGCGCTCCGGTCCCATCATGAGCGTCCCGTACCCGATCGAGATCAACGACAGCCCACAGATTCTGGTGAGGCATCATTCGCCGGAACAATTCCGCGACTTCATCATCGGTCAATTTGAGGAGCTGTTGCGCCAGTCGGCAAAGCAGCCGCTGGTATGTGGCATCGCATTGCACACGATGATCGTAGGTCAGCCCTACCGGCTCCGCATGCTGCGCGAGGCGTTGCAGCACATCGTCAGCCATCCGGAAAAGGAAAAGGTCTGGTTCACCCGGCCGTCGGCGATCTACGACCATTGCGCCGCGCTGCCCGCGAGCAAATTTCCGGCTGCCTAGCCCGCACATTGTCTCCTTCGACAAGGGTGTCAGGTTTTCCCCATCCAGGGGATGAGGCGCGCTTCCGCGACGAGAAACAGCCTGTTGACGGCATAACCGGTGATGGCCAGATACATCACGGCGGCATACATCAGGTCCGGCCGCAGCGCGTACTGCATCTCAACCAGGTAGTATCCGATCCCGCTTGAGCCGGCGATCATTTCCGATACCACGGCGACCACCAGCGCAAGGCTCGTCGCCGTTCGCAAGCCGGCGGCAATGGCGGGCAATGTTGCCGGAAGAATCACTCTCAGCAGCGTTCTCACCCAACTCGTGCGGAAGGTGCGTGCGGTCTGGATCAGCGTGTCGTCGACCGTGGCCACGCCGGCAAAGGTATTGGTAAAGACGGGGAAAAAAGTAGCCAGAGAGATTGCGAATATCTTGAGTGCATCATCGACGCCCAGGAACAGGATCAGCGGAGGGATCAC
>CAWFLW010000024.1:0-154320 GCA_963816655.1 uncultured Alphaproteobacteria bacterium
TCAGCCGCGCGGCTGGATTCCGTCGCGCACGGCACGGAAGCGCGGAAAAGCCTTTGCCCACTGGTCGCGCGGCGAACTGCCGATGATGCGCAGCGAGCTCTGCCCACCGAAGCGCAGCCATTGCACGATCGTGACCGGGGTGTTGTCCTTGCCGCTCACCGCATCGATCCGCGTCTCGAAGCCCGGTTGCCCGTCGATACGCACGGGCTCGGACATCGTGATGCGCCCGTCACGGACGCCGGGGATCGAGCTCACGATCTGCGCCGCGAAGCGGCCGCGATCTTCCGGCGTGGCGGCGGTCTGGCCGATGATGCCGACGATCATGAACGGTGATGTCTCGAACCCCGTCGCCTCGTCGCCGTCGGCGACGATGATGGCTGCACCCGGCGCCAGCGTTCGCACGTTCTTGAACTGGGCGAGGTCGCTCACCTTGAACGGCAACAGTCCGAGCTGTTCGTCGGCCGGAACCTCCTTGCGCACGACGGCGGAAGCAAACATCTGGCGCACGGCGTCGTCGGAATAAATCTTCCAGGCATTTTCCGGCACCTGCACGGCGACATAGCCGGAGAAACCCATGCCCGGCAGGATCATCGAGTAGCGCCGCACATTGGTAGTGCCGGCCTTGGCGGTTTCGACCGTGTAGTAGCCGAGGCCCGCGCCGGTCTCGAGACTTTCGGATTTGACGCCGCCGACGCCGCCTGGATTGGCCTTGAAGGCATTGACGACCTCATTGTAGGCGTCGGGCGGCAGGTCGGCGACGACGACCTTCACGTCCTGATCTTCCGTCTCGAATCCGATGAAGGTTTTGGCGCGGACCAGTCCGACCAGGGGCACCATGCCGACCCGGGCGCCGGGCGGGAATACGGGGTCGGCAGCCTGCGCAAGGGTGGTCGCGGTGAAAACAAAAAGCGCGGCCGCGAAAATTCGTCGAATGGAGGTCATGCAGGGTCTACTGGGGTTGCAACGAGGCCGTTCTGTGGTCGGCAGGTCCGCGAGGCGTCCGGTTCGGAGGCGGTTCGGCCGGCACGCTTTTAGCCGGTTTGTTGTCCCGGCAACAGGGCAGGGGCCTTCTCGTTCCGGTGATCCTGCCAAATGACCGGCCCGCAGGTTCAGGCAATGTTCTCGCGGATGGCGGCACAGGGCGCTTCCGTAAATTCCGGAAAGCGAGATCGGGCTGAACCTTTGCCCGCCTGCGGCTGACACTATCTTTCAAACGTCAGGCTTTTCATGGACTAAGGTTGTTTACAGTCCTTGCGGGCCTTACCCCCCCTCCTATATGAGGCTCAACGTCGCATCATCGCGCGTATTTGAACTCCTGGGGGTTCGGTCCGGAGCGCCGCTATGGGCCCGACCAACCTGCCGCAGACAAGAGGATAAAACATCATGGGTAAGGTCATCGGTATCGACCTTGGCACGACCAATTCGTGCGTCGCCGTCATGGACGGCAAAAATCCGAAAGTCATTGAGAATGCCGAGGGCATGCGGACGACACCGTCGATCGTTGCCTTCACCGACGATGGCGAACGCCTTGTCGGTCAGCCGGCCAAGCGCCAGGCAGTCACCAATCCAGAGCGCACCTTCTTCGCAGTGAAGCGCCTGATCGGCCGCCGCTACGACGACCCGATGGTCGAGAAGGACAAGAAGCTCGTCCCCTACAAGATCGTCAAGGCATCGAACGGCGACGCCTGGGTCGAAGCCGACGGCAAGACTTATTCGCCTTCGCAGATTTCCGCCTTCATCCTGCAGAAGATGAAAGAGACCGCTGAAGCCCACCTCGGCCAGAAGGTTGAGCAGGCCGTTATCACGGTGCCCGCGTATTTCAACGACGCCCAGCGTCAGGCCACCAAGGATGCCGGCAAGATCGCCGGTCTCGAAGTGCTGCGCATCATCAACGAGCCGACCGCGGCTGCGCTGGCTTATGGTCTCGACAAGACCAAGAGCGGCACTATTGCGGTGTACGACCTCGGCGGCGGCACCTTTGATATCTCCATTCTCGAAATCGGCGACGGCGTGTTCGAGGTGAAGTCGACCAACGGCGACACCTTCCTCGGCGGCGAAGATTTCGACATGCGCCTGGTCGGCTATCTCGCCGACGAGTTCCAGAAGGAACAGGGCATCAACCTGCGCAACGACAAGCTCGCGCTGCAGCGTCTGAAGGAAGCCGCTGAAAAGGCCAAGATCGAACTGTCGTCGACGACGCAGACCGAGATCAACTTGCCCTTCATCACCGCGGACCAGACCGGTCCGAAACATCTGACGATGAAGCTCACCCGCGCCAAGTTCGAGGCGCTGGTCGATGACCTCGTGCAGAAGACCGTCGAGCCCTGCCGCAAGGCGCTGAAGGATGCAGGCCTCACCGCCGGCGAGATTGGCGAAGTGGTGCTGGTCGGTGGCATGTCGCGCATGCCGAAGGTCCAGGAAGTGGTGAAGCAGTTGTTCGGCAAGGAGCCGCACAAGGGCGTCAATCCGGATGAAGTCGTGGCGATCGGTGCTGCGATCCAGGCCGGCGTGCTGCAGGGCGACGTCAAGGACGTGCTGCTGCTCGACGTCACGCCGTTGTCGCTCGGCATCGAAACGCTGGGCGGAGTGTTCACCCGCATCATCGACCGCAACACCACGATTCCGACCAAGAAGAGCCAGGTGTTCTCGACCGCCGAGGATAGCCAGAGCGCGGTCACCATCCGCGTCTTCCAGGGCGAGCGTGAGATGGCGGCCGACAACAAGGTGCTCGGACAGTTCGACCTGATGGGCATTCCGCCGGCGCCGCGCGGCATGCCGCAGATCGAGGTCACCTTCGACATCGACGCCAACGGCATCGTCAACGTCTCGGCCAAGGACAAGGCGACCGGCAAGGAACAGCAGATCCGGATCCAGGCATCCGGCGGTCTGTCCGAGGCCGACATCGAGAAGATGGTCAAGGACGCCGAGGCCAATGCGGTCGAGGACAAGAAGCGCCGCGAGGCGGTCGACGCCAAGAACCACGCCGACGGACTGGTGCATTCGACCGAGAAGGCCCTGGCCGAGCATGGCTCGAAGATTCCGGAAGGCGATCGCCGCGCCATCGAGGACGCCGTCAGCGATCTCAAGGAAGCGCTGAAGGGCGACGATGCCGAGGCCATCAAGGCCAAGACCAATACGCTGGCGCAGGCTTCGATGAAGCTCGGCGAGGCCATGTACAAGCAGCAGGCGGAAGGCGAAGCCGCCGCCGCCAAGGACGCTGCCAAGGATGACGTCGTCGACGCGGAGTTCACCGAAGTCGACGACGACAAGAACAACAAGAAGTCCGCTTAGAAGCGGGTTTGCGATCATGACCCCCACGCCGGAGAGCACACGACGTGTCTCAGGGAGTGGGGGTCATTTTTCGTTAAGCCGAACGCTGCATCTTCGAAACGCGTCCCCGATGGGACTGCCGCGAATTCGGAACTGACCGATGTCCACCAAGCGCTGCTATTACGAGACCCTGGAAGTCGAACGCACCGCCGACGATGGCAAGCTGAAGGCGGCCTTCCGCAAGCTCGCGATGAAATGGCATCCGGACAAGAATCCCGGCGATGCCGCGAGCGAAGTCCGCTTCAAGGAAATCAACGAAGCCTACGAAGTTCTCAAGGACGGCCAGAAGCGCGCCGCCTATGACCGCTTCGGCCACGCCGCCTTCGAGCAGGGCGCGGGCGGCGGCGGTCCAGGTTTCGGCGCGGGCTTTGCCTCATCCTTCTCCGACATTTTCGAAGACCTGTTCGGCATGGCCGGCCAGCGCGGCCGCGGCGGCCGCGAGCGCGGCGCTGATCTGCGCTACAACATGGAGATCACCCTGGAGGAAGCCTTCCAGGGCAAGACCGCGCAGATCGAGATTCCTGTTTCCGTCACCTGCGAGTCCTGCTCGGGTATCGGCGCCAAGGCCGGCACCAAACCGAAGACCTGCGCGCATTGCGGCGGCGCCGGACGGCTCCGTCAGGCCCAGGGCTTTTTCACGCTGGAACGGACCTGTCCGGGTTGCCAGGGCCGCGGCCAGATGATCGAGGACGCCTGTCCGTCCTGCTCGGGGTCGGGCCGCGTGACGCGCGATCGCACGCTGTCGGTCAATATTCCGCAAGGCGTCGAGGACGGCACGCGCATTCGTCTCGCTGGCGAGGGCGAGGCCGGCGTCCGCGGCGGCCCGCCCGGCGATCTCTACATCTTCCTGTCGCTGTCAACGCACCAGTTCTTCCAGCGCGACGGCGCCGACCTGCATTGTCGGGTACCGATCTCGATGGTGGCGGCCTCGCTCGGCGGCGAATTCGAGGTTCCGACCATCGACAAAGGCAAGACGCGGGTGAAAGTGCCCGCCGGCACCCAGTCCGGCCGTCGATTCCGCATTGCATCAAAGGGCATGCCGGTGCTGCGGTCGCGCCAGACCGGAGACATGTACGTGCAGGTCATGGTCGAAACGCCGCAGAATCTGACCAAGAAACAGCAGGAATTGCTCTCCGAGTTTGAGAAGCTTTCGTCAGGCGCAACGCAGCCGGAATCCATGGGTTTCTTCACCAAGGTCAAGGACTTCTTCGGCAAGGGCACAAATTGAAGCAGATGCGGACCGCTTGACCGTAAGGCCTTCGACCTATACGTCTTTGTGACTGTTTTCTGACATTCACCGCTTAGTCGCGGCCCCGCCTGGTAGCGAAATGCCTTTGCAGTCGTCCGCGCGTGCGTTGAAGAAACCTCTCCGTCTCGACGACGAAGTCCGGTTTCTCCGTTCATGGATCGAAAAGCCGTTGCATGTGGGCGCGGTGATGCCGTCGGGCAAGCTGCTTGCCCGCACCATGGCGCAATATGTCGACGTTGACTCAGATGGACCGGTGGTCGAGCTCGGCCCCGGCACCGGCGCGATCACCAGCGCGCTGATCGACCACGGTGTCGATCAGAGGCGGCTTGTTCTGGTCGAATACAATCCCTCCTTCTGCTCGCTGCTGCGCGACCGTTATCCGCAGGCGACCGTGGTGCAGGGTGATGCCTATGCGCTGCGTGACTCGCTGGCAGGCGTGCTGAAAGCGCCGGCCTCGGCCGTGGTGTCGGGCCTGCCGCTGGTCACAAAACCGATGATGATGCGGCTCAAACTGATCCGCGACGCGTTTTCGGCGCTGTCTCCGGGCGCGCCTTTTGTGCAGTTTACCTACGCCGTGGTTCCGCCGATCCCGAAATCGTTGCCCGGCGTGTCCACAGAAGCCTCCGAGCGGATCTGGATGAACCTTCCGCCCGCCCGGGTCTGGGTGTATCGCAAGGGCTGAAGCCGCCCGGCGCCATCAGCGACGGGCATCTCCTGATCGCGATTTCAAGATATGTCCGCGCTGAAAATCCTCGTGATCCCGGGATCGCTGCGAACAGGCTCGCTCAATGCGAGGCTGGCCGCCGTTGCTGCCCATGAGATCGCGCAAGCCGGCGCCGAAGTCACGCGCATCTCACTGTCGGATTTTCCGCTGCCGATCTATGACGGCGACCTGCAGTCGCGCTCCGGCGTGCCGAAGCAAGCCGTCAACCTGAAGCGGATGATCGGCGCCCATCACGGCGTGCTGGTGGTGACGCCGGAATATAATTCGTCGGTCCCCGCACTGGTGAAGAACACCATCGACTGGGTGAGCCGGGTGCAGGACCCGCACGAAAGCCGCGGGCAAGTGTTTCGTGAACGCGCCTTTGCGATTGCGGCGGCTTCAGGCGGCCGGCTCGGCGGCACGCGCGCCCTGGCGGCGCTGCGGCTGATCCTGTCGGCCTGTCATGCGACCGTCGTGCCGAACCAGCTCGCGCTTTCTTTTGCGGAAGACGCCTATGACGACATGGAACGGCTGAAGCAGCCCGCCGACATCGAGGCGATGACGGCGATGGTGCGGCAGCTGATCGAATTCTCCCAACGCATGATGTGAGGTGACATGCAGGTTGCACAGATAGCTCCCCGCGACCGGCTGATCGTCGCGCTCGACCTGCCCAGCGTCGAGGCAGCGGAAGCGATGATCGGCAAGCTCGGCGATGCCGTCACCTTCTACAAGATCGGCTACCAGCTCGCTTATGCCGGTGGGCTGCCGCTGGTGCAAAAGCTCGCCGGTTCCGGCAAGAAGGTTTTTCTCGATCTGAAGATGCACGACATCGGCAACACGGTCGCGCGCGGCGTTGAGAACGTCGCAAAGCTCGGCGCGACCTTCCTCACCGTGCACGCCTATCCGCAGACCATGAAGGCGGCCGTCGAGGCGCGTGGCCCGAACTTGAAAATTCTCGCGGTCACCGTGCTGACATCCTATGACGACGGCGACCTGCATGCCGCGGGCTATCGCCTCAACGTTTCCGATCTCGTGGAAGCACGCGCGCAGCAGGCGCAGGTGCTGGGCGTCGACGGCATCGTCTGTTCGGCGGAGGAAGCCGCGCACATTCACAAGATTGTCGGCCACCAGATGTGCCTGGTTACGCCGGGCATCCGGCCCGCGGGCGCTGCGACTGGCGACCAGAAGCGCATCATGACGCCGGGCCGCGCGATTGCCGCTGGCGCCGACTATCTCGTGGTCGGCCGGCCGGTCGTCGAGGCTACCGATCCCAAAGCGGCCGCGGAGGCAATCCAGGCAGAGATCAAGCAGGCACTGGTTTGAACAGGGAAGGAAAAGCAAATGGCAAAAGGCTACTGGATCGGACGCGTCGACGTTCACAGTGACGAGGGCTACAAGCCCTATGCGGCAGCCAACCCCGCGATTTTCAAGAAATTCGGCGGGCGCTATGTCGTGCGTGGCGGCCAGTTCACGGCCGTCGAGGGACAGAGCCGCACGCGCAATGTCGTGATCGAGTTTGCCGACTATGCGACGGCGCTCGCCTGCTACAACTCGCCGGAATATCAGGCCAACATCAAGCTGCGGCAACCGCATTCGATTGCCGATATCATCGTCATCGAGGGCTATGACGGCGCGCAGCCCTAGTCGGCCATGACCAGTGGTTGAGGACTGCTTGGTTGCCGGAACGGCCTCCGACCGCTATTAGGGCGTAAAGAGGTATTGCCATGGCCGATATGCGTTTGATCGTTGCAGGAGCCGGCGGCCGGATGGGCCGTGCACTGACGCGCGTCATCTCCGAGACGCCGGGAGCCGTCCTGGCCGGTGCACTGGAAGCGCCGGGTTCCGAACTGCTCGGCAAGGATGCCGGCATGCTCGCGGGCCTGCCCGCCAACGGCGTCAAACTGTCCGCCGACCTCTGGTCGCTGTCGTCAAATGCCGACGGCATTTTGGATTTCACCGTGCCGGGCGCGACCATCGCCAATGTCGCGATCGCCGCCGAACGCGGCCTCGTCCACGTCATCGGCACCACCGGCCTGTCGGCGTCGGATGATGCCGTGATCAAGAGCGTCACCCAGCGCGCCATCGTGGTGAAGTCGGGCAATATGAGCCTTGGCGTCAATCTGCTTGCGGCGCTGGTCAAGCGCGTTGCGCAGTCGCTCGATGAGAGCTTCGATATCGAGATCGTCGAGATGCACCACAAGTCCAAGATCGATGCGCCATCCGGCACCGCGCTGATGCTGGGCGAAGCCGCCGCAGCCGGGCGCGGCGTTACGCTCGCCGAGCGTTCGGCGCGCGGCCGCGACGGCCATACCGGCTGCGCGCCGGCCCGGCGACATCGGCTTTGCCTCGCTGCGCGGCGGCACGGCGGCGGGCGATCACAGCGTGATCTTTGCCGGTCCCTCCGAGCGCCTCACACTGGCGCACCACGCCGAGGATCGCATGATCTTCGCGCACGGTGCGCTGAAGGCGGCGTTGTGGGCGCATGGCAAGAAGCCCGGCTTCTACACCATGGCCGACGTGCTCGGCCTTGCCGACTAGAACTGAAAAATCTTCGCATCGAACGGACAGCCAAATGAGCGACCGTCTTCTCGTGCTCGTGCGCCACGGCCAGAGCGATTGGAATTTGAAAAACCTGTTCACCGGCTGGAAGGATCCTGACCTCACCGAACAGGGCATTGCGGAAGCCAAGACCGCCGGACGCAAGCTGAAGGAGCAGGGCCTGTCGTTCGATCTCGCCTTCACCTCCGACCTCACGCGCGCCCAGCACACGCTGAAACTGATGCTGGCCGAGATCGGGCAGACGGGGCTGCCGACGCAGCAGAACCTCGCGCTGAACGAGCGCGACTATGGCGAACTCTCGGGCCTCAACAAGGACGATGCGCGCAAGAAATGGGGCGAGGATCAGGTGCTGATCTGGCGCCGCTCCTACGATGTGCCGCCGCCCGGCGGCGAAAGCCTGAAGGATACGCTGGCGCGCGCGCTGCCCTATTACGTGCAGGAGATCCTGCCGCAAGTGCTGCGCGGCCAGCGAACGCTGGTCGCCGCGCACGGCAACTCGCTGCGCGCGCTGATCATGGTGCTGGAGAAGCTGACGCCGGAGCAGATTTTGAAGCGCGAACTGGCGACAGGTGCGCCTGTTATCTACCGGCTCAATGCGGATTCGACGGTGGCGTCGAAGCTCGATCTCGCAGCGGGATAACTGCTACGATCCTACTTTGCATGGGGTTGTTTTCACGATTTTGAACTCCGGCAAACATTCGCAGGGTGGGCAAAGCGAAGCGTGCCGAGCACGGCCAGAAAGGTGGGCAGGGCGCCAGCGCGCCTTAGCCCACCCTACGATTTCAATGCAATCCCACCTGGCCCGCTTCCCAGCCAAGCATCGCCTGCTTGCGGGTGATGCCCCAGTGATAGCCGGTCAGCGCGCCGCTCTTGCCGAGTGCGCGGTGGCACGGCACCACGAATGACACCGGGTTACGTCCAATCGCCGCACCCACTGCCCGCGATGCCTTCGGGTTTTTGATCTTGCAGGCGATGTCGGAATAGGAGACCGCGCGCCCCATCGGGACCTTCAGCAGCGTCTCCCACACCCGCACCTCGAAGTCGGTGCCGATCAGCACCACCCGCAGCGGCTGGTCCGGCCGCCACATTTTTGTATCGAAGACGCGTTTGGCGAGACCGGCAGTGCCTTCATTGTCCTGCACACAGGTCGCGTTCGGCCACCGCCGCGTCATGTCGGCGAGCGCAGCCTGTTCCCCGCCGGGATCGGCGAAGGCAAGGCCAGCAAGCCCGCGCGTCGTGGCGATCACGATCGCCGTTCCGAACGGCGAGGGATGGAAGCCGTAGCGCAAGGTAAGGCCGGCGCCGCCGTTCTTCCATTCACCCGGCGACATCGATTCATGGGTGACGAAGAGATCGTGCAGCCGGCCCGGTCCGGAGAGGCCGGAGTCGAGCGCGGCATCGAGCACGCTGGCGGAGTCGCGCAGCAGGCTTTTCGCGTGGTCCAGCGTCAGCGCCTGCATGAAGGCCTTCGGCGTCAGCCCGGCCCAGCGGCGGAACAGATGGTGCAGTTCATCCGGGGTGACCGAGGCCGCATCCGCCATCGCCTCGATGGTCGGTTGCGCGCGCCAGTGCTCGCTGATGAAAGCGATGGCGCGCCGCACCGAGTCGTAGTCGCGCAGCGCGGCGTTCTGGGGGCCCGGCTTGGTCAGGCGCTGGTCATGTATGGCGAGTGTCATCATGCTCTCTGATTTAGTGGGCATGCGACGTTCCAACCACCCGTTTCCCGACAAGTTTCATGTGACTGGGATTGTAGGTTGGGCCGCGCTTGGCGGCCAGCAGCGCGGCCAGTAAGGCGTTGGCAAAAGCTAGCTTTCTCGTCCGGCCCTAAAAAGCTGCCGACCGACACCAGCCGCCCCCTGGAGACCAGATAGAGCCGCTCGATGCCGAATTCGGGGTCCTTTTTCTGGTCGAGGCGAACCCAGAGCGGATTGAGCACCCACTCGACGACATGGCCGCGGTGGCTGGTCCGCCGCACCCGCAATTCCGAATGCGTCACGGTGATCTCTTCGCAGGCCTTGGCGGAGCGGAAATTGAGGCGGAACGCCCACCAGATCGCCAGCACGTCGAGGCCGAAAAAGCCGAACACCGGCCAGGCGCCCATCAGCAGAAACACCATGCCGGCGACAAAGCTGATCGCGCACAGCGCAATCATCAGCACCAGGAAGCCGGTGCGGTTGAGCGAGCGGTGCGGCGTCAGCAGCGCGGAAAACAACTCCGGCTGTGGAGCGTCCAGCTCAAATGCGTTGCTTGCGGTCATGGCCTGTCAGTATACCCCGATCATGGCCAAAATCATCCGCAAGGCGCGATCCATCGCGAAGCCCGCCAAGCCACTGAAGAAGGTGGCAAAGAAGGCCGTTGCAAAGGCGAAGCTCAAAAAGACGCCCAAGAAGACGTCCAAGCCAAAACCTTCAAAACCAAAACCTTCAAAACCAAGGCCCTGGACGGCGGCCGAGGTCTACGAGGCGTTCAGCCGGTTTCGCAAGGCCAATCCCGAGCCGAAGGGTGAGCTCGAACACCTCAATCCCTACACGCTGCTGGTGGCCGTGGTGCTGTCGGCGCAGGCAACCGACGCCGGCGTCAACAAGGCGACGCGGGCGCTGTTTGCGGTGGCCGATACGCCGCAGAAGATGCTCGATCTCGGCGAGGAAAAAGTCCGCGACTACATCAAGACCATCGGGCTCTATCGCAACAAGGCAAAGAACGTCATCGCGCTGTCGGAAAAGCTGATCGCGGAGTTCGGCAGCCAAGTGCCGCGCACGCGCGCGGAAATCGAGTCACTGCCGGGCGCGGGCCGCAAGACCGCCAATGTCGTGCTCAACATGGCCTTCGGCGAGCACACCATGGCGGTCGACACCCACGTGTTCCGCGTCGGCAACCGCACGGGAATTGCGCCCGGCAACGACGCCTTTGGAAGTCGAGCTCGGGCTGGAGAAGGTGATTCCGTCCGAGTTCATGCTGCACGCACATCACTGGCTGATCCTGCACGGCCGCTACACCTGCCTGGCGCGCGGCCCGCGCTGCGAGGTGTGTTTGATCAACGACCTCTGCCGCTGGCCGGAGAAGACGGTGTAGGCGACTGCGCAGTCCTCATCCTGAGGAGGCGCATCAGCGCCGTCTCGAAGGATGGCCGCAGGCGAGATCGGGGCCTTCATGGTTCGAGACGCCGCTTCGCGGCTCCTCACCATGAGGGCTAGCCACCGGCACACCCTTCCTTGCCGGCTCGATCAGTTCCGGCCGCGGTCCCGACAGCCGCTTGTGCATGTGGACCATCAGCGCCATGCCGAACAGCGGCGTCGCCAGATTGACGATCGGGATCGACACGAACGCCGCGATGATCAGTCCCGCGGTGAACACGGTTGCCGCGTGATGCTTGCGCATCGCCTTGGCTTCCGCCGGCGGGCGGAACCGCATGGCGGCGAGCTCGAAATATTCGCGGCCCAACAGCCAGGCGGTGGCGAAGAAGAAGATCAAAAAGCCTGCGCCCGCAAACAGCACGAAGGGCAGCGCGATCAGGTAGACCAGCACGGTCAGCAGCGCCGTCTTGATGCCTTCGGGGATGGCAACGCCGAGCGGCAACGCCGTGCCGGGCCGTTCGGCCGGATAGTGCTCGCGCTCGACATGCTCGGCGACGTCATCGACGAACACGCTCGCCACCAGCGAGGTGATCGCCGGCATCAGGAAAATACCGCCCAGCACGACGCCGAGGCCGGCGGCGATCGACACGATCCAGGCGAGGATGTTGATCGAGGTGTGGAAGCCGGGGCCGAGCAACGCCTCCAGCCAGACCTCGCCATTGACGGCAAACCAGCTCAACAGCCGCTGCAGGCCGACGGCGAGCACGGTGACGAGTACCAGCGCGAGCCCGATCGAGCGCCACAGGATCGAGCGCATCGGCGGCGACAGGATTTGCGTGAGCGCCTTGACGGCGGCGTCCAACATGGCAGTTCAACCTCTCCCGGAAAAGCCCCCGCGAGAGGTAGAGATGCCGGGGCGCTTCGGCAAGGGCGTCGAGGGACTGTTCCCCATGCGTTTGTGCTGATGGAATATGTTTTCAGGACCTCCCTCAAGGGCCTATTCTGGGCTTCAATGAACCCGTGCTGAACAGGGAGAAGCCGATGGCCGGGACGGGATTACCGCTTGCGGGCGTGAGGGTCATCGAGATGACCCACATGGTGATGGGCCCGACCTGCGGCATGATCCTGGCGCAACTCGGCGCCGAGGTGATCAAGGTCGAGCCGCCGCAGGGCGACAAGACCCGCAGCCTCGGCGGCATGGGCGTCTCGTTCTTTCCGCTGTTCAACCGCGGCAAGCGCAGCGTGGTGCTGGATTTCGCCAAGGCGGAAGACCGCGACACCATGCATTCATTGCTCGAAAGCGCCGACGTGTTTGTCGAAAACTTTCGCGACGGGCAACTCGAGAAGCAGGGCCTCGGCCCGGACGAGCTGCGCAAGCGCTATCCGCAACTGATCGTCTGCGGCCACAAGGGATTTTTGTCCGGTCCCTACGAGCATCGTCCCGCGCTCGACGAGGTCGTGCAGATGATGTCGGGTCTCGCCGCCATGACCGGGACGCGCGAAAAACCGCAGCGGGTCGGCTCCTCCGCCAATGACATCATGGGCGGCATGTTCGGCGCGATCTCGATCCTGGCCGCGCTCTACCAGAAGCGCGGCGGAGCCAAGGACGGTGCCGACATCCGCATCGGCCTGTTCGAGAACTGCCTGTTTTTGGTGGCCCAGCACATGGTCGAGTACGAGATGACGGGCAACAAGCCGCGCTCGATGCCCGAGCGCGAGCACGCCTGGCCGATCTACGACATTTTTGACACCGCGGGCGAGGAGCGCATTTTCATCGGCGTCGTTACCGAAGGGCACTGGCAGAGCTTCTGCAAGGAGTTCGGCCTGCAAGAGTTTCTCGACGACCCGTCGCTGCGCACCACCACCGACCGCATCCTCGCGCGTGCGCGCATCATTCCGCGGGTGGCGGAGGAGATCCGGCGCTGGAACATGGCGGAGCTTTCCGAGCGGCTCGACCTGCTCAACATCTGCTTCTCGCCGATCAACCGGCCGGAGGATTTGCTTGTTGATGCCCATGTGCTGCGGCCGGGCGGGCTCGTCAACAATGTCAACGCTGACGGAAAACCGTTCCGCGTCCCGGCGCTGCCGATCGAGTGGAACGGCGGCAATATCGGCGAGGGGCTGAAGGTGCCGGTGCTCGGCGCCGACACCGTGGCCGTCCGCGCCGAACTCGCCAAACCGAAATCAACCGACAACGCCGCGTGAGGTTTTCATGACCCGCTATCAGGACGTCTACCCCTCGCGATCGCGTCATCTTGCGCGAAGTGGGCCTGCGCGACGGCCTGCAGCTCGTGAAGAAATTTCCCTCGACTGTCGCCAAGCAGCACTGGATCCGCGACGAATATGCCGCAGGCGTGCGGCATTTCGAGGTCGGCTCGTTTCTGCCCGCAAAGACCTTTCCGCAATTCGTCGACGTGCGCGAGATCGTCGCGACGATTGCCGCATTGCCGGGCGCGCATGGCGTGGCGCTGGCGCTGAACGAGCGCGGCGTCAACGAAGCGCTGCAGACGGGCGTCGCCGAAATCGCCTCCGTCGTGTCGGCGACCGAGGAGCACAGCCAGGCCAACGCCAACCGCTCGCGCGAATCCGCGATCGCGAACATCAAGCGGCTCTGCGATCTGCGCGACGCCAGCGCGCACAAGCCGGTCGTCAACGCCGCGATCTCGATGGCGCTGGGCTGTTCGATTACCGGCGACGTCGATCCGAACGAGGTGATCCGGATTGCCGAAAAGCTCTATGACGCCGGCGTCGACATGGTCGCGGTCGCCGACACCGTCGGCTATGCCGGGCCCAAACAAGTTGGCGATCTCACCCGCGCCGTGGTGAAGATCGCCGGCTCCAAGCCGGTCTGCGTGCATCTGCATGACACCCGCGGCATGGGCATTGCCAACGCGTCGGCCGCGCTCGATGCCGGCGCGCGGGTGCTCGACGGCTCGCTCGGCGGCCTCGGCGGCTGCCCGTTCGCGCCCGGCGCGACGGGCAACGTCGTGTTCGAGGACCTGGTGTTCCTGTGCGAGAGCAAGGGATTTCCGACCGGCATCGATCTGGAGAAGCTGATCGCGGTGCGCTCGATCCTGCGCGCGGAAATGCCGGACGAATCGCTCTATGGCGGGCTTGCGCGCGCGGGGCTGCCGTGTGGCAGCGCGGCGAAGGCGGCCTGATCCTTTTAAAGCTTCGTCACGCGCAGCCGCAAGGCATTGCCGACCACGCTTACCGACGACAGCGCCATAGCGGCTGCCGCGATGATCGGCGACAGCAGGATGCCGAAGGCGGGATAGAGGATGCCCGCGGCGATCGGGATGCCGGCGGCGTTGTAGATGAAGGCGAAGAACAGGTTTTGGCGGATGTTGCGCATGGTTGCCTGCGACAATTTTCGTGCGCGCACGATGCCGACAAGATCGCCCTTCAGAGGGTTACGCCCGCGCTCTCCATCGCCACATCGGTGCCGGTCCCCATGGCGATGCCGACTTCGGCCGCAGCCAGCGCCGGCGCGTCGTTGACACCGTCGCCGGCCATCGCGACGACGCGTCCGGCCTTCTGAAGCTTTGCTACGACCGCGCTCTTCTGGTCCGGCAGCACCTCGGCTTCGACGTCGGCGATGCCGAGCCGGCGCGCCACGGCTTGCGCGGTGGTCTTGTTGTCGCCGGTCAGCATGATCACCTTGATGCCCTCGGCGGCGAGCGCTTTCAGCGCCTCCGGCGTCGAAGCCTTCACGGGATCGGCGATGGCAAACAGGCCGGCGAGCTGGCTGTCGATCGGCAAGATTAATGACGGTGGCGCCATCGCCGCGCAGTCGTTCGGCCTCCGCATCAAGCGCGGCGGTGGTGACGCCGATCGAAGCGAGATAGTTGGCGTTGCCGAGCGCAATCGTCTTGCCGTCGACCTTGCCGATCGCGCCCTTGCCGGTCGGGGAATCGAAGCCTTCCACCTGGCTCAGAGCAAGCGCGCGTTCCTTCGCCGACGCGCACGATGGCATCAGCCAGCGGATGCTCGCTGGCCTGCTCGACGCTGGCGGCAAGGCGCAGGATCTCGCTCTCCGCAAATCCGCGCGCCGGCACGATGGCGACCACCTTCGGCTTGCCCTCGGTCAGGGTGCCGGTCTTGTCGACCACCAGCGTGTCGACGCGCTCCATCCGTTCCAGCGCCTCGGCGTTCTTGATCAGCACGCCGGCCTGCGCACCGCGGCCGACGCCGACCATGATCGACATCGGGGTTGCGAGCCCAAGCGCGCAGGGGCAGGCGATGATGAGCACGCTGACGGCGGCGACGAGACCGAACGCCATCCGCGGCTCCGGTCCGAACCAGGCCCAGGCGGCGAAGGCCGCGATCGCAACCACGATCACCGTCGGCACGAACCAGCCTGCGACCTGATCGGCCAGCCGCTGGATCGGCGCCCGCGAGCGCTGCGCGTCCGCGACCATCTTGACGATCTGTGACAGCAAAGTGTCGCGCCCGACCTTGTCGGCGCGCATCACAAAGCCGCCGGATTGATTGAGCGTGCCGGCGATGACGCGCGCGCCCACCTCCTTGGTCACCGGCATGGACTCACCGGTGACAAGGGATTCGTCGAGCGCCGAGCGGCCTTCGACGATCACGCCGTCGACCGGCACCTTTTCGCCCGGCCGCACGCGCAATCTGTCGCCGACCACGAGGCCGTCGATTTCGACCTCGTGCTCATGGCCGTCGTCGCTGATCCGCCGCGCCGTCTTTGGCGCAAGCCGCAACAACGCCTTGATCGCGCCCGAGGTCGCCTCGCGCGCGCGCAGTTCCAGCACCTGCCCGAGCAGCACGAGGACGGTGATGACGGAGGCGGCTTCGAAATAGATCGATACCGCGCCACCATGACCGCGGAAAGTCGCCGGAAAGATCTGCGGCGCGACGGTTCCGATCACGCTGTAGAGATAGGCCACGCCGGTGCCCATCGCGATCAGCGTGAACATGTTGAGATTGCGCGTCTGCAATGACTGCCAACCGCGCACGAAGAACGGCCAACCCGCCCACAGCACCACGGGTGTCGCGAAGGCGAGCTGGATCCAGTTCGACAGCGTCGGATCGACCCAGCCGTGACCGCCGACCAGATGGCCGCCCATCTCCAGCACCACCGCAGGCGCGGCGAGCAGCGCGCCGATCCAGAACCGCCGCGTCATGTCGGCGAGTTCGGGATTGGGTCCGCTGTCGAGGCTCGCCACCTCCGGCTCCAGCGCCATGCCGCAGATCGGGCAGCTTCCCGGGCCGACCTGGCGGATCTCCGGATGCATCGGGCAGGTGTAGATCGTGCCTTCGGGCACATCAGCCGGCGGCGTGCCGTCGCTTGTCGAGATACTTTGCGGGATCGGCGGCGAATTTGGTGCGGCAGCCGGCCGAGCAGAAATGGATAGGTCTGCCGTCGATGGTCGAAGCGATGCTTTGAGGTCGTCGGGATTGACCGTCATGCCGCAGACGGGATCGAGAACGCCGGCGCTTGGCGTGGGCGTGATGATGCGTGGCCATGTCCGGCGTGGCCGCCATGTCCTCCGCAGCATGCCCTTCGGCTGCGCCCCGCCACGTCGTCCGTTCCGCTCATCGGACAATTCTCCGGCCTTGAAACCTATACCCTGTAGGGGTATATAGGGCGCATGAGGAAAGACATCAAGGCATCCGTTCAGAAACGCCTGAGCCGCATCGAGGGCCAGGTCCGCGGCCTCTCGAGGATGGTCGACGAGGACCGCTATTGCATCGACATCGTGACGCAGATATCGGCGGTGCGCGCCGCGCTGCGCCGTGTCGAGGAAGAGGTGCTGAAGGATCACGTGGCGCATTGCGTCGAGCACGCGATCGCGAGCGGCAACAAGACCGATCAGCGCGCAGAAGATTTCGGAATTGATGGATGTGATCGGCCGCTCGGACCGCTAGGGCTACGCATCCTCGCATCCGAGAGGCCGCGTAGCGCGACGTGGCAATCCAGGCCTCCGCGGACTGATCATGCTCAAGCGAACGAATGCCGTCAAGCCCGCGCATGAGAAAAGCCGGTCAGGCCATCAGTTCGGCGTGGAAAACCCGCGGCCGGCTGCGGCGCTCGGGAACGCGCACCGGAACATATTCGACCGCAAGGAAATGCTCGGTGACCCTGACGCGCTCGACCAGCGTCGCCGCGACGGCGACCGCGGTCACTTCCTCAGCTTCAGGCGACGTCGTTTCGTCAACCTCCTCAGGAACGAGCGGCGGTGACCAGACCGCGTCTTGAAAGACCCCGAGTTCGCCCGCTACCTCCTCGAGCGGCTTTTGCTTGTCGGCCCAGTGCAGGCTCAAATAGTCGAAACCGTGCACGATGGTGGGTTTGACGATTTCGAAATAGGGCGAGATGTCGAAATCGCGCGGCATGTAGAGCGAGGAATCGCGGATGTGCAGAATCTCGCGGCGGGCGCGTCTTGCAGCCGGCCTGCGTGATCTTGGGCAGGATCGGATAGCGCACCGCGTCAAAGGCCTGCGCGATCAGCGCGGAACAGATGATCTTGGTTGGATCGCCCGAACCGAAGGCAATCATGCGCCGCCGCCAGCGCTGCGGGATCGGCAGCGGAATCAGAAAGCGCATCAGGTCGACGATGTTCTTGGTGTCGTAGCCGAAACCGATCCGGTTGATGGCGTAGCGGCACACGGTGTGGCGGTCTTCGTAGGACAGGCCCGACCGGGCGGCACAGCCGGGTGTGATACGGAAAGTATTTCGACAGCGGCGCCGAAGTCACGCCCTCGCCGATATTGGCTTCGATCAGCACGTGCGGCTCGCCATCGGGCTCGCAGGCGCCATCGACCGGCCCGACATAGAGCGCCGCATGCGACCAGGTCGACTGCGTCAGGTATTTGATGATGCCGGAAATACGGTTGTTGCCTTCGACCAGCAGGACGTCGCCGGGCTGAATGACGCCGCGCAGATGGTCCGGATCGCTTGGCGTGAACGGCTCATAGCCCGGAACTTCCTTCTGCAGGTAGCTCGCAAGCAGCTTGCCGACGGTGTCGAGCATTACGCCCATTAGAAACTTCCCCCCGCGGCTTGTAGACCGCTTTTTGTGTTCCTTAGCATGGTCCCAAGCTGTTGCAATTTAGTTCATCGACGCAACCAATCAATCATGATTGATTCACCATGGTGGTTGCTGCATCGGTATGAATCCGGCAAAGTTCGCAACATGTTCTCTTTGGCCTCAAGCCCGCGGAAACCATGACATGACAATGACGCGCCGCGCCTTCCTGTCGGCGTCCGCGGCACTGGCCGCCGCCCCGGCGGTCGGCCGGCCGGCATGGGCGGCGCCGCTGCCGCGCGAGGCCGATATCGTCGTCATCGGCGCCGGCGCGGCGGGCATTGCGGCGGCGCGCCGCATCGTCGCCGCCAACCGCAAGGTCATCGTGCTGGAGGCGGCAAGCCAGGTCGGCGGTCGCTGCGTGACTGATATCTCGACCTTCGACGTGCCGTTCGACCGCGGTGCGCGCTGGATTCACAATCCCGAGACCAATCCGATGATCAAGCTCGGCCGCGCCGCCGGGCTCGAGATCATGCCGGCCCCGACCGGGCAGAAGATCCGCATCGGCCGCCGCAACGCCCGCGCCAGCGAGACCGAGGAGTTTTTGGCTGCATTGGTCAAGGCCAACCGTGCCATCGACGAGGCCGCGCGCGGCAGGGTCGATGTCTCCTGCGCTTCCGTGATGCCGAAGGAACTCGGCGACTGGTCGGGAACCGCCGAGTTCGTGCTCGGCGCGAACTTCGCAGGCAAGGACCTGAAGGACGTCTCGGCCGTCGACAAGGTCCGCGCACAGGACCGCAATTCCGCGATCGCCTGCCGGCAGGGGCTCGGCACGCTGATCGCAAAGCTCGCCGAGCCGCTGCCGTTGTCGCTGTCGACGCCGGCCAGCCGTATCGAATGGGGCAATCGCGACGCGATCGTGCAAACGCCGGCCGGCAAGATCACGGCGCGCGCCGCCATCATCACCGTGTCGAGCAATGTGCTTGCGAGCGGCAACATCAAGTTCGCGCCCGATATTCCCAAGCGCACGCTCGATGCGGCAGCGAAACTGGGCCTCGGCAGCTACGACCACATCGCACTGCTTCTGTCGGGCAATCCACTCGGGCTTGCGCGCGACGATATCCTGATCGAGCAGAGCAATTCGACGCGCACGGCGCTGCTCTATGCCAATATGGGCTCGTCTTCGCTGTGCTCGATCGATGTCGGCGGCTCCTTTGGCCGCGACCTCTCAGCCCAGGGCGAAGCCGCGATGGTCGCCTTTGCGATCGAGTGGCTGACCAAGATGTTCGGCAGCGACCTTGCCAAGGCCGTGAAGAAGTCGAGCGCCACCCGCTGGAACGCCTCGCCCTATGTGCAGGGTGCGATGTCGGTGGCTCCGCCCGGCGCGCAGCCGTCGCGAAGAGCGCTGAGCGAGCCGGTCGGCTGCATGTATTTCGCGGGCGAAGCCACCCATGAAACCCTGTGGGGCACTGTCGACGGCGCCTGGGAAAGCGGCGAGCGTGCGGCGGAGGCAGCGCTGCGCCGGATCGGCGCGTTGCGGGACGAGCCGGTGGCGGCGCAGCGCGGAGCAAGCGCCGCCGCGCCGGGCCGCCGGGGCCCCGGATCAACTGATGGCCCGACCGCGGGCGCTGATCTCCTGGTCCAGCGGCAAGGACAGCGCCTACGCGCTGCACGAGGTGCGCAGTGCCGGCGCCTTCGAGGTGGTTGGAGCGTTGACGACCGTCACGGAAACCTTCGAGCGGGTATCGATCCACGGTGTGCGCCAGGAGATTCTTCGCGCGCAGTGCGAGGCAGCCGGGCTGCCGCAGCGGATCGTGCCGATCCCATATCCCTGCCCGAACGAAATCTACGAGGCGCGGATGGGTGAGGCGGTTGCAGCCGCGGTGCGCGATGGCATCACCCACATGATCTTCGGTGACCTCTTCCTCGCCGATATCCGGGCCTACCGCGAAGCGAAGCTCGCCGGCACCGGCATCACCCCGGTCTTCCCGCTGTGGGACCGCCCGACGCCGGCGCTGGCGCAGGCGATGATCGCAAGCGGGCTGGAAGCGCATCTTGCGACCGTCGATCTGAAGAAACTGCCGGCCGAATTCGCCGGACGGAAATTCGACGCGCAATTGCTGGCCGACCTGCCTGCGGGGATCGATCCCTGCGGCGAGAACGGTGAGTTCCACACCTGCGTGGTGGCGGGGCCGATGTTTTCGCGCCGGCTCGATGTGGCAACCGGCGAACGTGTCGAGCGCGACGGCTACGCCTATTGCGATCTCCTGCTCACGACGCGCGAAGCACGCCATCAAGCGCAGGCAGTCCGATGATCACCGCCGCTGCGATCAGGGCGTAGCAGATGGCGCGAAACACCGACTCGCTCGCCGGCCGAACAGCGAAGCGCCGAACCAGACGCCGATCGCATAGACTGGCCCGACCACCAAAGCGAACTTGAGCGCATCCGCATTGATCAGGCCAGTCACCGAATAGGAGATTGCAGAGAAGAACATCCGGAGACGCCGAAGTACAGCATGATATTGGCGCGGGCGATCACCGAAGGAATCGGCCGGCCCAGCCAATAGCCGACGATCGGCGGGCCCCCGGTCTGCGCCAGCCCGCTGCAGAAACCCGGCGACGCTCGCCGACTCCGACGGAGATCGCTGCGTGATTCCTTGCCGCGATAGCGCCAGCCGGAGAGCAGCAGCACGAGCAGTGCGGTGACGAAACAGGAGATGATCCAGCGCGTGGTGACGGGCTCGAGCCGGGTCAGGAAATATGTACCGACGGGTACGCCGATCAGCGCGCCCGCAGCCATCACAGCGGTCGCCTTGCGGTCCGCCTTCCTCCAGGCATTAGGAAGCAGCGGCGACGCGGCCACGAAGTCGATGATGAGCAGGAGCGGAGCCACCAGCTGCGGTGCGGCCATGCTGCTCGCCAGCGGCATGAAGATCAGAGCGGCGCCGAAACCGGAAAATCCGCGCGATGTTCCCGAGACGAAGGCAATTGCGCAGATCGCGATCGCCGCTGACGTGGAGAGGTCGGTGGGGATGAGGCCGAAACAGGCTCATCCCCGCAACACGCCGCCGGTCTTCTTGCTCACCTCGGCGACGATCTTGGCCGCGATCGCCTCGATCTCCTCATCGGTCATGGTCTTTTCGCGCGGCTGCATCGTCACCGCGATCGCGAGCGACTTCTTGCCGGGATCGATGCCCTTGCCTTCGTAGAGGTCGAACACACTGACACCGGTGATCAGCTTCTTGTCGACGCCCTGCGCAGCGCGCACGAGCTCGCTTGCCTTGACGGCGCGATCGACGATGAAGGCGAAATCGCGCGACACCGGCTGGAACGCCGAAAGCTCCAGCACGGGCTTGGCACGGGTCGGCTTCTGCTTGGCCTCGGGAATGCGGTCGAGGATCACCTCGAACGCCATCAACGGGCCGTCGGCGCCGAGCGCTTCAAGGGTACGCGGATGCAGCTCGCCGAAATAGCCAAGCACGTTCTGCGGCCCGATCTGGATCGTGCCGGAGCGGCCGGGATGCAGCCACTTTGGTCCGCCCGATACGATCTGCAGCGCCTGCATCGGCGCGCCGGCCGCGGCCAGCACGGCGAACGCATCGGCCTTGGCATCCAGCGCGTCGGCTTCCGCCGCGCCGGACCAGTGCCGCCCCATGCCCTTCGACGATGCAAAACCGTGGCGCACGCCGGAGGCCGCCATCAACTGGTCCTCGGGCTTGTCGCCGCGAAACACCTGGCCGACCTCGAACAGCGCGACGTCGGACGAGCCGCGATTGATATTGCCTTGCGTCGCCGCGATCAGTCCCGGCAGCAGGCTCGGCCGCATGTCGGAGAGATCGGCGGCGATGGGATTGGCGAGCGTGAGCTCCTTCTGGCCGCCGCCGAACAGCTCGGCCGCCGCCTTCGTGATGAACGACCAGGTCACGGCCTCCACCATGCCGCGGCTGGCAAGCGCGCGACGGGCTCTGACGGTGCGCAACTGGATCGAGCGTCAGCACCGATTTGCGCGCGTCATCGCCGCGCTCGAACGGCGTCTCCGGCACCTTGTCGACGCCAAAGATGCGAACGATCTCCTCGACGATGTCTGCCTTGCCCTGCGCATCCGTGCGCCAGGAAGGCACGGCGACCTTCACCACAGGTCCGCTGCCGGCCACCATGAAGCCGAGACGGGCGAGGATACGCTTCATCTCGACGACCGGCACCTCGAGACCGGCGAGCCGCTTGACCTCGCCGGTCGGGAAATCGATCAGGCGGTCGTCGCCGAAGCGATTGCCGACCACGATGTTCTCCGACGGCGTGCCGCCGCACATGTCGAGCACGAGCTGGGTTGCAAGCTCGAGGCCCGGCACCATGAAGGCCGGATCGACGCCGCGCTCGAAGCGATAGCGCGCATCGGAATTGATGCCGAGCTTGCGGCCGGTCTGCGCAATGTTGATTTCGTTCCACAGTGCCAATTCGATCAGCACATCGGTGGTGTTCTCGTCGCAGCCCGACGTCTCGCCGCCCATGATGCCGGCGAGCGATTCCACGCCATGCTCGTCCGATATGACGCAGATCGAGGGATCGAGCTTGTAGGTGCGGCCGTCGAGCGCGAGCAGGCTCTCGCCATCCTGGGCGCGGCGCACGGTGAGATGGCCCGTCACCTTTTTGGCGTCGAACACGTGCAGCGGGCGGCCGCGGTCATAGGTCATGAAGTTGGTGATATCGACCAGCGCGTTGATGGGCCGCAAGCCGATCGAGGTCAGGCGTTTCTGCAGCCATTCCGGTGACGGGCCGTTCTTGACACCGCGCACCAGCCGCAGCGCAAAGCCCGGACACAGCATGGCGTCCTCGACCTTGACCTGGACCGGGCAGGGGAATTCGCCCTTTACGGGCTTGATCGCGCCTTCCTTGAATTTGCCCATGTCGGCGGCGCCGAGATCGCGCGCGATGCCGTGCACGCTGGCGCAGTCCTGCCGGTTCGGCGTCAGGTTGATTTCGATCACGGGATCGCCGATGCCGGCCCAGTTCGCGTAGCTCTTGCCTACCGGCGCATCCGCCGGCAGCTCCATGATGCCGTCATGGTCTTCGGAGATCTGCAGTTCAGCCGCCGAACACAGCATGCCGCGGCTCTCGACGCCGCTGATCGTGCCGACGCCGAGCGTGATGTTCTTGCCGGGAATGTAGGTACCGGGCGGCGAGAACACGCTGATGAGACCCGCGCGCGCATTCGGCGCGCCGCACACCACCTGCACCGGCGCGCCGCCGTCGCCGGTATCGACCATGCAGACGCGCAGGCGGTCGGCGTTCGGATGCTGCTCGGCCGAAATCACGCGCGCGATGGAGAAGGCGGCAAGCGCCTTCGCCTTGTCCTCGATGTTCTCGACCTCAAGCCCGATCATGGTGAGCTTGTCGGCGAGCTTGTCCAAGGGCTCGTCGGTGTCGAGATGTTCCTTCAGCCAGGAGAGCGTGAATTTCATTGTGGTTGCTTCTTTTGTTCCCTCTCCCGCTTGCGGGGGAGGGTTAGGGTGGGGGCTCTCTCCGCAACGGCAGCGGCAATTGCTTCGAGAACACCTACGCGGTTCTTCGTCACGTCGTGATTGGTGAAACGAAGAACCAGGAATCCCTTTGCCTCGATCACGGCAGAGCGTGCGGCGTCAGCCCGCTCAGCTTGATCGGAAAAATGCTGACCGCCGTCGATTTCCACAACCAGCTTTGCGGCGTGGCAGATGAAGTCTGCGACGTAGTTTTCGATCGGGACCTGACGGCGGAAGCCTGCTCCGTTCAGCCGATGATCGCGCAGCTCAGACCAAAGAATGCGTTCGGTATCGGTCGAATTTCTTCGTAAGGTGCGCGCGTTGGAACGCAGCTTGGAAGCGACTTTCCAGGCCGGGCTTTTCGGTTCGGCCATCGACACCTCCGATGCGGAGAGACCCCCACCCCAACCCTCCCCCGCAAGCGGGAGAGGGAGTCTGACCGTCTGTGCCTTGCGAATCTCGTTCATGAGGATTGCCCCACCGGTGCAAAAACCTCGACCAGGCGAAAGCGCTCGCACATCAGCATCATGTCTTCGCGAAACTTGCCTTGCCGGCCGAAATAATTGCGGTGCGCATCGCGCCAGGACTGCAGGCTGCGATCGTCTTCGCCTTCTTCATAAGCGAACGCGGCATCAACCTCGCCGAAACGACGATAAGTCACCTCGGTCGATTCGATGATGCAGCGCGGATTACCCTTGCCGTCGAGCACGATCCAGCGCTCGCCTGGCGTTGAGGTGTTGGGTTCGTCCTCGGTGCTGCAGGTCGCAGTCTTGATGCCCTTTATGACGAGATCGAGCAATTCGTCGGCAAGCGCGGGCCCGTCGCCGAACGCGAACGACCGCAAGCCCTGATATTGTTCGGGCACGGCGCTCAGCTTCACGCGCTCAGTCCTCCGGCGATCGTCGGCACTTCGAGCGGCTTGAAGCCGTAATGCGACAGCCAGCGCACGTCGCTGTCGAACAGCTGGCGCAGGTCGCTCATGCCGTATTTCAGCATCGCGATGCGGTCGATGCCCATGCCCCAGGCAAAGCCCTGATAGACGTCGGGATCGATGCCGCAGGCGCGCAGCACGTTCGGGTGCACCATGCCGCAGCCGAGAATCTCGAGCCAATCCTCGCCCTCGCCGAAGCGGATTTCGCCCTTGTCGCGGCGGCACTGGATGTCGACTTCCAGCGACGGCTCCGTGAACGGGAAGAACGACGGGCGGAAGCGCATGTTGATGTGGTCGACCTCGAAGAATGCCTTGCAGAACTCGTGCAGGATCCATTTGAGATGGCCGAGATGCGAACTCTTGTCGATGACCAGGCCTTCGACCTGGTGGAACTGCGGCGTGTGCGTCGCATCCGAATCGATGCGATAGGTGCGGCCCGGGCAGATCACGCGGATCGGCGGCTTCTGGCTCAGCATCGTGCGCACCTGCACCGGCGAGGTGTGGGTTCGCAGCAGCATGCGCGAACCATCTTCCTTCGGATTGAAGAAGAAGGTGTCGTGCATCTCCCGCGCCGGATGGCCTTCCGGGAAATTCAGTTTTGTGAAGTTGTAGTCGTCGGTCTCGATGTCAGGACCTTCGGCGACGGAAAATCCCATGTCGGCGAAGATGGCGGTGAGCTCGTCCCAGACCTGGCTCAGCGGATGGATGCGGCCGGTCTCTGCCGGCGCATCACGGACGGGCAAGGTCACGTCGATGGTCTCGGACGCAAGCCGCGCATCGAGTGCGGCGGACTTCAGGACATCGCGGCGTGCGGAAAGCGCCTGGGTGACGTTGTCCTTGGCGAGGTTGATGGCCGCGCCTTGCGTCTTGCGCTCGTCGGGCGACATCTTGCCGAGTGTGGCGAGCAGGGCCGAGATCGAGCCCTTCTTGCCGAGTGCTGCGACGCGGACGGATTCGAGCGCGGCCTCGTCGCCGGCAGTGGCGATCTGCTCGAGGATGGATTTTTCAAGCGTTGTGAGGTCGGACACGGTTTTCGTCCCCTGCTTGCGTAAAGGCCGCTGCGCGGACGGCGCCAGCGGCGACGCTCAATTCGGCGGAGTGGTCGAGAAGAAGTGCGTTTCCGACTTCCTCGATGAGGCGGGCGCGTCGAAAGCAGCCTATTAGCGCGAACCTGGCGTTTGCGACCGCAAGTACCGGAACCAGTCCGGCACCATGTGCATCTCCTTCACCGCGTTCTGCCGGGCGGAGGTTGCCCGGCGTTATCAGCGGGAGATGCGCAAGGCCGCAGGCGCCAAGTAGCGCCGGCCGGCTTTAGGCTGCGAGCGCAGCCTTTGCCTTCTCGGCAATCGCCTGGAACGCCACGGGCTCGTTGATGGCGAGATCCGACAGCACCTTGCGATCGACCGTGATGCCCGACTTCGACAGGCCGTCGATAAATCGGCTGTAGGTCAGCCCGAACGGACGCACCGCGGCGTTGAGGCGCTGGATCCAGAGCGCGCGGAAAGTCCGCTTCTTGCGCTTGCGATCGCGGAAGGCGTACTGGCCGGCCTTCTCGACCGCCTGCTTGGCGGCGCGGATGGTGTTCTTGCGGCGGCCATAAAAACCCTTGGCGGCCTTGTAGACTTTCTTGTGCTTGGCGTGGGAGGTCACACCGCGTTTGACGCGAGACATGACGAAATTCCTTGTTCAGAGGTGACGGTTCTGCCGCGTGTGCCGCGGCTTCGACGAAGCGGATACGATCAGGCGTTCGGCAAGAAATATTTCTTGATGTTGTCGCCGTCGGTCTTGAACAGCACGCGGGTGCCGCGCAGCTGGCGGATCTGCTTCTTGGTCCGCTTGATCATGCCGTGGCGCTTGCCGCGCTGGGCGTGCATCACTTTGCCGGTGGCCGTCACCTTGAAGCGCTTTTTGGCGCCGGACTTGGTCTTCAACTTGGGCATTTGGCTCTCCTTAGTGGCCACGCACGAAACCACCCGCGAGGGGCGTCCGGCAGGCTGAAATGCTCGTTAGAGCGTTGAAAGTGCTAGATTTTTTCCAAATGAAATAAACCTGCACGGGTCATCGCCACGGCAGCCCTTGATCAGCCGGGCGATGAAGGTCGGGCTTATGGCAGAACACGGCAATTTTGGCAACGATGAACCGCCGAACCGCCTACTGTGACGAAAGGGCTGTCATCATTCGATGGTAGGCTCCAGGGCAGGAAGAAAATGACCCCATTTCCCATCATTTCTCGATATTTCGCCGCTCTCCCGCGCGTTTGCGCCAAATCCCTCTTTGCCGTTGCCGCGCTGACGTCGCTTGGCGTCTCCGACGCCTCCGCCGCCCGGGCCCGTACCTATGACGGCACCTGGACGACAGTGTTTGCCACCAGCCGGGGCAATTGCTCCTCGGGCTACAGCGTACCCTTCCTGGTGAGCGGCACCCGGGTTTTGTCGGCGGGCGGCGGCCGCGTCTCCGGCCGCGTCGGCCGCGGCGGCAGCGTCGCGGTGGCCGTTTCCGTCGGCGCCTCGCACGCCAACGGCGGCGGCCGGCTGGTCGGCAATGCCGGCTATGGCCGCTGGAGCGGCATCATCACCGGCGACCGCTGCAGCGGCACCTGGCAGGCGACGCGGAGCTAGCGTCACCGCCCTTCGAAAATGAAAACGGCCCCTCGCGGGCCGTTTTCTGTATCGGGATTTCGACCGCGGCAGCGCGCGCCAATCAGCGCGGCGCCAGCACCATCACCACCTGGCGGCCTTCGAACTTGGCGTCCTGCTCCACCTTGGCGAACTGGGCCACATCGGCCTTCACCTTGTCGAGCAACTTTGTGCCGATCTCCTGGTGGGCCATCTCGCGGCCACGGTAGCGCAAGGTGATCTTGACCTTGTCGCCTTCCTCGAAGAAACGCTGCATCGCGCGCATCTTCACGTCATAGTCGTGATCGTCGATCATCGGCCGCAGCTTGATCTCCTTGATCTCGACGACCTTCTGTTTCTTGCGGGCTTCCGCGGCTTTCTTCTGCGCCGAATACTTGAACTTCCCGTAGTCCATGATCTTGCAAACGGGAGGATTGTTGTTCGGCGAAATCTCGACGAGATCCATACCCGCGTCCATGGCCATCTTGATGGCGGCCACGGTTTCGATGGAACCATGGTTGGTACCATCCTGGTCGATCAGCTGGATCTCTGCGTTGCGGATGTCGTCATTGATGCGCGGCCCGTCTTTGGCGACTGCGGGCGGGGCTCTATTGGGACGGCGAATGGGTAGTTCTCCAAGGTTGTGAAAGGAAGGCGTTATTTTGAAGCAATACGCGGCAACGAGCAAGCGAACTCGCAGTTTGCCGCGTCAAAACCGTCAAATGCGCGGCATTTTGGCCACGTCCGGCAGATATTCTGCGTCGATCTGTCCCGCAAGGTCGCCAATGCGCGCATTATTGACCTCTTCTCGCCCGTCACCGAAAAGCGTTTCGCAACGGGTGACATTTCCATGACCGATTCCGCCGGCCCACAGGAACCAGTTTTGATCGAAATCGGCGGCGACCGCCGCCGGATTGCGGTGCGCAGCCGTGCGGGCCACGCGCCCGGCCTGTTCTGGCTTGGCGGGTTCAATTCCGACATGCGCGGCACCAAGGCGCTGGCGCTCGACGAATGGGCGGCCGAGCGCGGCCGCGCCTGCGTGCGGTTCGATTATTCCGGTCACGGCGAGTCCGGCGGCACATTTGCCGAGGGCACCATCGGGCGCTGGCTCGAGGAAGCGGTTGCGGTGTTCACGCAATGCTGCCGGGGGCCGCAGGTGGTGATCGGCTCGTCGATGGGCGGCTGGATGGCGCTGCTCTTGGCGCGCGAGCTTGCACGGCGCGGCGCCGACGCGAACGCCTCGCTGGCCGGCCTCGTGCTGATTGCGCCGGCGCCGGATTTCACCGAACTGTTGATGTGGAACGGCTTTGCGCCCGAAGTGCGCGAGGAGATCATGACCAAGGGCGTCTGGCACCGGCCCTCGCAATATGGCGATCCCTATCCGATCACGCGCGCGCTGATCGAGGAGGGCCGCAATCATCTGCTGCTCGGCGCCGCCATCGAGGTCGGCTGCCCCGTGCGCATCCTGCAGGGCGCGCAGGATCCCGACGTGCCGTGGCAGCACGCCTTTGCGCTGGCGCAGCGGCTGCCGAGCGAGGACGTGGTGCTGACCATGATCCAGGACGGCGACCACCGCCTGTCGCGTCCGCAGGACATCGCGCGCATCATGGCCGCGGTGGCGGAGTTCGGCTAAGCTTCGGCAAATAGGGAGTGACCATCATGAGCACCGAAGGATTGCTGCGGGCATTTTGCGACGCCGTCGAAGCGCACAATGGCAAGGCGTTTGCGGAACTGTTCACCGAGGACGGCGTCTATCACGACGTGTTCTACGGCGCCTTCAAGGGTCACGCCAAAATCGCCGAGATGATCGACGACGTTTTTTATCGCACCGCGACTGATTTCCGCTGGGACATGCATTCGCCTGTCAGCGACGGCAAGACCTTGTATGCGCATTACACCTTCAGCTACCGCTCGACCTTGCCGGAAGCCAAGGGCGCGCGCGTGATGTTCGAGGGCGTGGCGATGATGAAACTGCGCGATGGGAAAATTCTCGAGTATCACGAGGTTGCGAATACGGCGCCGGCCTTTGTCGACATGAATTTTGCGCCGGAGCGCATTGCCAAGATTTTCGCCAGGCAGGGCGCCGCGCTGAAGGCGCGACCGGAGATGCGAAGGCATCTTGCATAAATCTCGCCACTCGTCATTGCTTCGTCGCTTCGCTCCTCGCAATGACGGTGCAATTCATGGCGGCGGGACATTCGTCATCGGCTTGCGCTGCGCGAGTGCGGCCACTGTCGACGTTCCGATCGGACCCTGCTCGTCATAGAGCCAGCATTCGCCGATCGCGATGCCGTCGCTGGCTTGGTGATTGACCACGTCAAAACCGATCCAGCGCGTCACCGGCAGACGGTGCAGATAGAGCGTGACGTCGCTGTTGATGTAGCCGAGCCCCTGATCGCCGGCATTGGCAAAGGGGCTCGCGAAATCGGCGCCGGTTGCGACATGCACGAACGGCGACATCGGCATGCCCTCGACCAGTTCACGCACCTCGCTCATCCACAGCCGCCGCGGGCCGAGCGAGCCCATGCGACCGACGATCGGCCGCGTCGTCCATTTGCCGTTCATGCCGAGCTTTGGATCGGTCGGCGCGGGAATCGTGTCCGGCAGCGGCGCATCCCAGTTCGGCGGCGACCAGACATTGCCCGGCGCATTTTCCGTCCGGCGCAACAACTGGCACGACGCGCGCGCCATTGCGGTGCCGCCGGATACGAATTCGGCTTCCGCCACCTTGATGCGCTTGCCGTCGCGGATCAGCTTCGTGGTGACCTCGATCGGCGCCATGACGTCGGGCAGCCGGAACATGTCGACCGTCAGCCGCGCCGGCACGAAATCGGCCGAGCCGTGGCGCTCCTCGATGACATGGGCAAGCAGGCCGATCACGACGCGGCCGTGCATCGAGTTCGGGTCCCAGGGGCCGTTGCAGACGGGATTGGGAATGAAGGCGTCGCCGCGCCTTGTGAAGAAGGGTTCTTTTTTCATGGCTGGCGACTGTGGGGGAACCCGTGCGGTGAAATCAAGCGTCCTTCTCCCCTTGTGGGAGAAGGTGGCGCGCATCGACAGATGCGCGACGGATGAGGGGTCTGTCTCCGCGGATAGAGACCCCTCACCCGGCTTCATCTCGCTTCGCTCGATTGCGCCACCCTCTCCCACAGGGGGAGAGGGTGCTAAGAAGCGCTGCGCCATTCGTTTTGAACCTCTACATCCGATTCTTCGTCACCGAAGCTTTGAGCGAGCGCATTGAACGCATCGCGCCCCAACAGTTGCGACAGCGCCCATACCGCAGCACCTCGCACCAGCGGGCTGGCATCGCCAAGCAGCCGTCTCGCCTCATCGGCGAGACCGGCATCATCGGAGTTGCCGATCGCGATCAGCACGTTGCGGACAAAGCGGTCGCGGCCGATGCGCTTGACCGGCGATTTGGCAAACAGCGCGCGGAACGCGGCATCGTCAAGCCGCACGAGTTCGGCAAGCGATGGCTCGCGCAGCTCGGCGCGTGCAGAAAGTTTTGTCTCGCGGCCGACCTGCGCGAACTTGTTCCAGGGACAGACGGCAAGGCAATCGTCGCAGCCATAGATGCGGTTGCCGATGGCTTTGCGGAATTCGCGCGGGATTGCTCCCTTGTTCTCGATGGTCAGATACGAGATGCAGCGCCGCGCATCGAGCTTGTAAGGAGCGGGGAAAGCCGCGGTCGGGCAAATCTCCTGGCAGGCATTGCAAGTGCCGCAATGATCGACATCGGCCGCATCGCGCGGCAGGTCGGATGCGGTGAAGATCGCGCCGAGAAACAGCCATGAGCCGAACTCGCGCGACACGAGATTGGTGTGCTTGCCCTGCCAGCCGAGCCCGGCGGCCTGCGCCAGCGGCTTTTCCATGACGGCGGCGGTGTCGACGAACACCTTTACCTCGTCGCCAGTCGTGGCTGCGAGCCAGCGCGCCAGCGCCTTCAACCGCTTCTTGATGACGTCGTGATAATCGTCGCCTTGGGCATAGGCCGAGATCGCGCCGCGCGTGCGCTTTGCCAGCAGCGCGAGCGGATTTTCGTCCGGCCCGTAATTGACGCCGAACATCACGATCGAACGCACGCCCGGCCAGAGCACGCGCGGATCCATGCGCCGTTCGGGATTTTGCGCGAGCCAGTCCATGTCGCCATGGCCGCCGGCTTCGAGGAAGTCACGGAAATGCGCGCCGGCCTTGCCGAGCACACCGGGATCGGTGACGCCGATGCAGTCGAAGCCGAGTGAAGCCGCCTCGCGCGCGAGTGCGGTCTTCAGCTCAGTCGGCGAAAGTTTTGTCGTCGTGCTCAGAAGTCGAGATCCACGTAGGTGCGCGAGGCCGGCACGCCCGCCAGCCACTCGCTCAGCAGCGGACGGAACGACGGGCGGGATTTCACCCGCGCGTACCACGCCTTTGCCGCGTCGTCTTCCGACCATGGCACATCGCCCAGATAATCGATCGCCGAAAGATGCGCCGCGGCGGCGAGGTCCGCATAGGTCAGCCGGTCGCCGGCGAGGAAATTCCGCGTCTTCGCCAGCCAGCCGATATAGGCCAGATGATAGCGCACATTGGCCTTGGCCGCGCGCAGCACGTCGGCGGCCGGCGCGCCGCCGCCATCCTGCTCGTTCATGAAGCGCTTGTAGATGCGCTCGGTGACCAGCGGGCTGGTGGATTCCTCGAAGAATTTTTCGTTGAACCAGGCCATCAGCCGCCGCACCTCGACGCGCTCGCCGGGGCTTGCGGGCATCAACCGCCGCGCGTCCATCTCGGCGCCGTAGGCCTCGTCGATGTACTCGGCAATGATGCCTGCGCCGGGAATGGCAGGCATGCCTTCGGCGAAGAGCACCGGCGTGGTGCCCGCGGGATTGAGTGCGAGAAACGCCTCGCGCCGCTCCCACGCCCGCTCCTCGACCAGCCGCACATCGAAGCCGTACTCGCCGAGGACGAGACGGACGAAGCGCGAATGCGGGCAGAAGGCGTGATGAAACAGGGTGAACATGCAGCCCTTTGAGGAAGTCCGGTGGTTCGCGGCCGGTTGGATGTGAGTGGGAGAATCCACTCCACCAGATGGCTTAACAAATTCTCAATCGCAACAGGAGGCAACGCTTACCAGGCAAGGGTACCTAAGCACACGGATCAGGCAACCTGTGTTTTTGCGCTTTTTGCGATTGCGGCTCAGGGTCGAATAAGCGAGAACATCCGGGCTTTCCAGGCGATATCGATCATAACGGACAATATCATGATGTCTGATTGGCTGCGGGCGGTGATTCTCGGCATCGTCGAGGGCGTCACCGAGTTCCTGCCCGTTTCCTCGACCGGCCATTTGTTGCTGGCTGAACGATTTTTTGATCTCGGCGAGGGCGATTTCTGGAAGAGCTTTGCCATCCTGATCCAGCTCGGCGCCATCCTTGCGATCGTCGTGCTGTATTTCGCAAAGCTGTGGCGTATCGCGATCAACGTGTTCAGTGATCCCGACGCGCGCCGTTTCGTGATCGGCGTGCTGGTGGCGTTCCTGCCCGCGGTGATCCTCGGGCTTCTGTTCGGCAAATTCATCAAGGGCTATCTGTTCAATCCGTGGGTGGTGTGCTTCTCGCTGATCGTCGGCGGCGCCATCCTGCTCTGGGTCGACCAGCTCGAACTCGAGCCGCGCGAACACGAAGCCACGCGCTTTCCGCTTTTGATGTATCTCTGGATCGGCATCGCGCAGTGCCTTGCGATGATCCCCGGCGTGTCGCGCTCCGGCGCTTCCATCGTCGCGGCGATGCTCCTGGGTGCGGATAAGCGCTCGGCCGCGGAATTCTCCTTCTTCCTTGCGATCCCGACCATGGTCGGCGCGTTTGCGTACGACTTCTACAAGAACCGCGGTGACTTCACGCTCGATCATCTCGGCATCATCGCCGTCGGTTTCGTGGTGTCGTTCATCACCGCAATCATCGTGGTGAAGACGTTTCTCGAATACGTCACCCGTCACGGCTTTGTGCTGTTCGCCTGGTGGCGCGTCATCGTCGGCACCCTCGGCCTGGTCGCGCTGGCGCTGGGGCGGTAGTTGCCGTCGTCGCCTGCGAAAGCATGGGACGACAGCGAAGCTGAAGGGACCTCACGCGTTCTTGCGCTGGAACTGGCCCATCGGGCGGAAGCGCCAGAGATATTGCGGGCAGACCGCTTCCATCGAATCCGGCGCGATGCCGAGGCCTTCAAGTGTCAGGCCAGCGACCTTGGCGGCATCCGACACCACATTGTCTGACTTCAGCATCTCGACCTGGTCGGGCGTCAGCTTCAGCACGCCCGGCGCGAACTGCAGGAAGAACGCCTGGAACTTCGCCAGGCCAAACGGCAGCGACACCAGCATGCGGTTGCGGTCGGTGGTTGTGAGGATGAACTGCATGATCTCGCGCATGGAAAGCACTTCCGGCCCGCCGAGTTCGTACGTGCCGGCTTTGGTCTTGCCGTCGACGGCATCCGCAATGGCGGTCGCGACATCGCCGACGAAAGCCGGCTGTATCCTGGTTTCGCCGCCGCCGATCAGGGGCAGCACCGGCGACATCCGCGCCAGCGCCGCAAAGCGGTTGGTGAATTGGTCTTCCGGGCCGAACATCAGGCGAGGGACGCATGATCGTGGCCGACGGCGCGACCGCGAGCACCGCCTTCTCGCCGGCGGCCTTGGCGCGGCTGTATTGCGAGGAAGAGCGCTCATCGGCGCCGATCGCCGAGACGTGCACGATGCGCGCGCCGGCGCCGGCTGCCGCCTTCGCCACCGTATCGGCGCCCCTGGCCTGCACGGCGTCAAAGGTCTGGCCGCCGCTCTGGGTCAGAATGCCGACCAGATTGACGGCGACGCCGGCGTCGCGCATCGCGGCCTGCGACCGAGGCCGGGTAGCGCAAATTGGCCTGCACGGGGTGGATCTGGCCGACGCGGCCGAGCGGCTGCAAATGGCCCGCCAGTTCCGGCCGGCGCACGGCGACGCGGATGCGGTAGCCGCGCTTGGCCAGCGCCCGCACCACGTGCCGGCCCAAAAAGCCGGAGCCGCCGAACACCGTGACGAGCGTTTCCTGGTTGGATGGCATGAGGGCGTTTCCTGCAGTCAAAAGCCAAAGCGATGGCTGTATTTAGCGGATTCGCGATACGCCATCATGCCATTCCTGTACAGCGCATTTGGACCGCAATCCGCCGATTTGACAATCACGCAAGGCGTCCTTAGTAACCCGCCCGGGCCCAGGTGGCGGAATTGGTAGACGCGCTGGCTTCAGGTGCCAGTGGCTTCACGGCCGTGAAGGTTCGAGTCCTTTCCTGGGCACCACTTGCCCTTGCCCGATCACGTGGAAATGCAGATGGCCGATGGTCTCGTTGCGCCAGCCATAACGCTTGCGATCAGGCTTCAGTGGCAGCAACGCCCGTCGGTTTGAACCGGCGGACATGGCACGGAGCCGTAGGAGCAATACACGCAACAGTCGCCCGGTGTGGGTTTTAGCCGCCGCCCGCAACCTCGACAGTCATAGAAGAACTGGCAGGCATCGGTCGGCATCGTTTCGACGCGCGCGTGGCCGCAGTGCGGGCAGGTAATTGTGGATTGCAGTTGCATCAACGCGTTCGTAATCACGACCGCGCGATGCGCGCCAGTAACTTCACCGCTATTTCCGCACGGCGCAGCGGCTCGATGCTGCGATAGGTGCGCGCCAGAAGCAGCGCGCCCTCGACCTGGCTTAAAATCGTCGTGGCTGCGATCGCCGCATCGTCTTCCTTTGCGCCGAAGCGCACGAGCCCGCGCGCGATCTCCTGCTCCCAGCTTTCGAACGCGGCCCGTGCAGCGCGCGCCAGCACTTCGGATTGCGCCGCCGTCTCCAGCGCGGTGGTCGCGATCGGGCAACCGTTGCGATAGCCGGATTTTTCGAGATCGGCGGCCATCGCCCGCACGATGCCGGTCAGGAAAATTTCCGCGCTGCCACTGGCCTCGGCGGCGTGCGCGATTCGCGCGCGCACGGCTTCGCCGGCAAGCATTAGCGCCGCCTCGCCGATTTCCTCCTTGCCGCCGGGAAAATGGAAATAGAGCGAGCCGCGGGGCGCGCCGGAAGCGGCCAGCACGTCATGTAGCGCGGTGCCGTGAAACCCCTGCTGGCGGAACAAAAGCGCCGCGGCGGCCAAGGTTTTCCCTTTGGAATCAGTAGCTTTTGCCATAGCCGCGAATTACCACTTGCCAGTCAGTATGTCGACCTACATAATATGTAGGATGACATACATAGTTTCATCAGGCAAACGCGGCTGGGCTCAGCCGGGAGGAATCACATGAAAAAGTCGCTCGATCTCGCCGCACCCATTTTGACGGCGCTGCTGCTGCTTGGTTTCGCCGTGTTGGCTCTGCGCGGATTGCTGGACCCACAAGGCGCGTCGGCGCGCTTCGGCACCGCCGTGTCGGACAGTCCCGGGGCCCTGTTCTACAAGGTCTATCTGTCGCGCAACCTCGTGATCGTCATCGCGGCCGCGGCGCTCCTGTTCCTGCGCATGTGGAAGGCGCTGGCGATCCTCATCTCGGCGACGGCGCTGCTGCCGATCTTCGACATGGCGGTGCTGTCACAAAACGGCGTGACGCCACCGGCGTTTCATCCCATTGCGCTGGTGGTGTTGTTGATCGCAGCCGCGCTGCTCTGGCGGCGGGCGCGCGAATGACGGGCGACCTGATCGGCCGCCGCTCGCCTCTTGCGCGTTTGGAGGTTAGGTTGTTTCAAGTCGAATCGACCTGAAACAACAAGGCCCCACTTCATGACCATCCGCCTGCATCGCGGCGATCTGCCCGATCTTTCGCGCTACACCACCTCGGTTGCGATCGATACCGAAACCATGGGCCTCAATCCGCATCGCGACCGGCTTTGCGTGGTGCAGATGTCGAACGGCGACGGCTCTGCCGACGTCGTGCAGGTGCCGAAGGGCCATCGCGATGCGCCGAACCTGAAGGCGCTGCTTGCCAATCCGAACATCGTCAAGATTTTCCACTTCGCCCGCTTCGATCTCGCCGCGCTCTATCATGCCTTCGGCGTGATGCCGCAGCCGGTCTATTGCACGAAAATCGCCTCGCGGCTGTCGCGCACCTATACTGACCGGCACGGCCTGAAGGATCTCGTGCGCGAGGTGCTCAACATCGATCTGTCGAAGCAGCAGCAATCGAGCGACTGGGGCGCGGACGGCTTGAGTGAGGCGCAGCTCGCCTACGCCGCCTCCGATGTGCTGCACCTGCATGCCCTGCGCGAAAAACTCGATCCGATGCTGGCGCGCGAGGGCCGCACCGAGCTTGCAAAGGCCTGCTTCGAGTTCCTGCCGACGCGGGCGAAGCTCGATCTCGGCGGCTGGGAAGCCGAGGACATTTTCGCGCATTCGTGAGTTGATGCGCGGCAGGGCGGATTCGCCCTGTTTCGGTCACTTTGGTGAACGACCGAGCCGTGCGGGGGTGGCTGCATTGTTAGCCAAGGCGGGCTAGAATAGCCGGAATTGGCGGGTCTCGTGTTTCGCGCGGGCCCGTTCCCTTTGCTGGAGAAGAAGTGAACTTCGTCCAAAACCCCACCTTTGACGCTGGCCTGGAGGCGCGTTTTGCCGTGGCCGCCCGGCACAGCCGGATGGTGCGGATTTTGCGCGTCGCCGTTCCGGGGGCGGTGCTGCTGGCGCTGGCGGCGATTGTCTCGGTGTCGATCTTCAATCCGTTCCGCATGATGATGCCGAAACTGCCGGTCGATATCGGCAATCTCGTCGTCTCCGGCAGCAAGATCACCATGGAATCACCGCACCTGACCGGCTTCTCGACCGACCGTCGCCCCTACGACTTGTGGGCCAAGGCAGCGACGCAGGATCTCACCGATCCCGATCATGTCGAGCTCGATACCATCCGCGCCAAGGTGACGATGGAAGACCGCTCCACCGTGACGCTCGATGCACGCACCGGCCATTACGACAGCAAGCAGCAGCTGCTTGATCTGCGGAAGGACATTTTCCTGCAATCCTCCACCGGCTACGAGGCGAAGATGTCGCAAGCCTATGTCGACATCAACAAGGGCACGGTGACATCGGACGAGCACGTCGACGTCAAGCTGTTGAACGGCACGCTGGTCGCCGACAAGCTGCGGATCCTCAACGGCGGCGAGGTGGTGCGCTTCGAGGGCAATGTGCTGATGAACCTCGTGATGGATCAGCCGGACGCTGCCAGCAATCCTTTGGATGCGCCGAAGGAGGCGCCCAAAGAGGTGCCCAAGGAAGCGCAAAAAACGCGCTCGATCTCGCCGTCCAAGCCCGCCGGCGCAAAGTGACCGTGCCAATGCAGTCTTTTCCCCGCAGCCTTTTTCGGCGCATCTGGTCGACTGCATGCGCGCTCGTGGTGGCGCTCGGCCTCGTGCCGGGTTTTGCCGCGATCGAAGCGCGTGCGCAGAGCACGATGCAGGGCGTGCCGAATGCGATGCAGGGCTTTTCGCAAAACCGCGACCAGCCGATCCAGATCGAGGCCGCGTCGCTCGAAGTGCGTGACAAGAAAAAGGAAGCGGTGTTCTCCGGCAATGTGAAGGTGGTGCAGGGCGACACCACCATGAGCTCGAAAACACTGGTGGTGTTCTACGACCAGAGCGCGCCGCCGGAAGCCCCGGCGCCGGCCGCCAAGCAGAAGGGCGCCAAGAGCGCACCGGGTGCGCCGATCCAGCAGGCGCAGCCCGGCCCGACCGGCAGTTCCTCGATCAAGCGGCTGGAAGCGCGCGGCAATGTGGTGGTGAAGCAGAAGGAGCAGGTGGTGACCGGCGAACTTGCCGTCTTCGACACCAAGGCCAACCTGATGACCATGACGGGCGGGGTGGTGCTGACCCAGTGCAAGAACGTGCTGAAGGGCGATCGCCTGTTGGTCGACATGACCACCGGCACCTCGCGGGTCGAATCCGACTCTGGCTCTGGCCGAGTCCAGGGCCTGTTCATGCAGGGGGAGGGCTGCGGCCCCGCGGCGCCGGGCACGCCGCCCGCGCCCGCGCCTGGGATCCCGTCGCTGCTTCCGGGAAAACAGAAGTAAATTCAATCACTTGATTGTAAGGCGACAGCGGCGAGGTTGAAGCTCGCCGCCGGAGCCTGTATCTAGCCGGATGGGGAACAGGCGCCTTTGCAAAAGGGGTCGCGCTGGGCAAGGGGCATCCATTCATTCATGGTTCGCGAGGGGCGAATCGAATCTCGCCGGGCGTTTTGCGCGAGATCGGCTTGAAAGGCTGAGCGAAGCGGGATGGTGGATCTTCTCGGCATGTTCCGGCGACGCCCGGCCAAGCGGCCCTCGGGCTTTGCGCGGTCGCGCGAGGACATCACCGCGCTCGGCGATTCCTTCGGCGACATCCTGTCGAACCCGGTGCGCGATGCGCCGCCGATCGCCCGTGATGGCGTGGCTGCCATCGACCTGCCGCCCCCGGCGCCAGCTCCGGCGCGAACACAGCACCCGCTGGCGCCCGGCAAGGCCAAGCCAGCGTCCAATCAAGCGCCCAATCAAACGCCGAGATCGAAGAAGGCCAATGGCGGCGGACCGCAATTGCTGCGCCGGCCGGGCTTCCTGGCTGTGCATAGCGTGGAAAAAAGTTTCGGCACCCGCCAGGTCGTGCGCGGCGTCAGCATCTATGTCCGCCGCGGCGAGGCGGTCGGATTGCTGGGCCCGAACGGCGCCGGCAAGACCACCGTGTTCTACATGATCACCGGCCTGATCAAGGCCGACCGCGGCGCCATCGAACTCGACGGCCACGACGTCACCAAGCTGCCGATGTATCAGCGCGCGCGGCTCGGCATCGGCTATCTGCCGCAGGAAGCCTCGATCTTCCGCGGGCTCTCGGTGGAGCAGAACATCCGCGCCGTGCTTGAAGTGGTGGAGCCGAGCAAGAAGAAGCGCGAGAAAGAACTCGACGCGCTGCTCGACGAATTCAACATCGGCCGCCTGCGCAAATCGCCTTCAATTGCGCTGTCCGGCGGCGAGCGGCGCCGCGTCGAGATCGCCCGCGCGCTCGCCACGCGCCCGAACTACATGCTGCTCGACGAGCCCTTCGCCGGCATCGACCCGATCGCGGTCGGCGACATCCAGGACCTCGTCCGCCATCTCACCAACCGCGGCATCGGCGTGCTCATCACCGATCACAATGTGCGTGAAACGCTCGGGCTGACCGACCGCGCCTATATCGTCTATGCCGGGGAGATTTTGACCGAGGGCAGCCCGGACGAGATCGTCAACAACCCCGACGTGCGCCGGCTTTATCTCGGCGAGGAATTCCGGCTGTAGGCTGTTGCAGTGCGGTAACCACCTGTGTGGATTACGCCTCTAGCCCAAATTTTGCATACGTCAAGCCGTGTACAAGGGCGCTGGACTAGTTTAAGCAAGAATCGGACCAACTTTGGACGATTTCTTGCCCTCATGGCGCTGACGCAGAGATTAGAGTTCCGCCAGTCGCAGTCGCTGGTGATGACGCCGCAGCTGATGCAGGCCATCAAGCTGCTGCAGCTGTCGAATCTCGATCTGTCGGCCTTCGTCGAGGATGAGCTGGAGCGCAATCCGCTGCTCGAGCGGGCCAATGACGGCCCCGAGGCCCCGGTCGCGGGCGAAGCGGTGCCTGACCACGCCACCGATCACACCTTGGGGCGGGCTGACGAGGCCGCCGATTTCTCCGATTCGGGTGATGCCTCAGGCTTCGCCGAGGAGGCTGGCGGCGGTTCCGGCGAGGCCTTCGAGCCCGGCCAGGAAGAATGGATGAACCGCGACCTCGGCACCCGCGCCGAGATCGAGCAGACGCTGGATACGCCCCTCGACAACGTCTTCACCGAAGAGCCCGCGGAAGCGGCTGCGCGCGCCGCACAGGATCAGGCGCCGAGCGTCTACACCGAATGGGGCGGCGGCGCTTCTGCCGATGAGGACTATAATCTCGAGGCCTTCGTCGCCGCCGAATTGACGCTAGGCGATCACCTCGCCGAACAGCTCGCGGTCGCCTTCGCAGCGCCGGCGCAGCGCATGATCGGGCAATATCTGATCGACCTCGTCGACGAAGCCGGCTATCTGCCGCCCGATCTCGGCCAGGTTGGCGAACGGCTCGGCGCAACGGATGCGGCGGTCACTGAGGTTCTCGCCGCCTTGCAGAAATTCGATCCGCCCGGCGTCTGTGCGCGGAATTTGAGCGAGTGCCTTGCCATTCAGCTCCGCGAGCTCAACCGCTACGACCCCGCGATGCAGGCGCTGGTGGAGAATCTCGACCTGCTGGCCAAGCGCGACATCGCAGCTTTGCGCAAGCTCTGCAGCGTCGATGACGACGACATCACCGACATGATCGGCGAGATCCGCCGCCTCAATCCAAAGCCCGGCCTGAAATTCGGCACCTCGCGCACGCAGACCATGGTGCCCGACGTCTATGTGCGGCCGGGTCCGGACGGTGGCTGGCATGTCGAACTCAACAGCGACACGCTGCCGAAGGTGCTGGTCAACCAGATCTATTACACGCAATTGTCGAAGACGATCCGCAAGGACGGCGACAAATCCTATTTCACCGACTGCTTGCAAAACGCGACCTGGCTGGTGCGCGCGCTCGACCAGCGCGCCCGCACCATTTTGAAAGTGGCGACCGAGATCGTGCGCCAGCAGGACGGCTTCTTCACCCATGGCGTGGCGCATTTGCGGCCGCTCAATCTGAAAGCGGTTGCCGATGCGATCCAGATGCACGAATCGACGGTGTCGCGCGTCACCGCCAACAAATACATGGCGACCAATCGCGGCACTTTTGAATTGAAATATTTCTTCACCGCCTCGATCGCGTCGGCCGACGGCGGGGAAGCGCATTCGGCCGAAGCGGTGCGTCATCACATCAAGCAGCTGATCGACGCGGAGAGCCCGTCGGCGATTCTTTCCGACGACACCATCGTGGAACGATTGCGCGCCACGGGCATTGATATTGCCCGCCGCACCGTCGCCAAGTACCGCGAGGCGATGCGCATTCCTTCCTCGGTGCAACGCCGCCGCGACAAGCAGAGCATGATCGGCAATGCCCTTTCGGCCCCCGCCGCATCCTCCGACCGGTCCCGCGATACCGCGCCGGCCTGATTGCATCAGCGCCAAATCGCGCTAGGCTCATTTGTCCCAGAAACCTTTCGAGGCATCGACCATGACTTCTTCGGATCTCGGGAAAAAGCATCAACGTCGGCGAGGCGCTGCGCGGCCGCGTCAGCGACCGGACCGATGAAGTCTTGCGAAAATATTTCGACGGCAATTATTCCGGCCACATCACGCTGTCCAAGGACGGGTTTAGCTTCCGCACCGATTGCTCCCTGCATCTGGATTCCGGCATCACGCTGGAAGCCGAATTCGAGCGCAAGCGATGCCTATGCCAGCGCCGACCAGGCGCTGTTGATGATCGAGAAGCGGCTGCGCCGCTACAAGAGCCGGCTCAAGGATCGATCGGCCCGCAAGACTCACGTCGCCAATGCCGCCTACGCCGAGATGGAAGCGCCGGTGCTGGACGCGCCGAGCTACGTCATCGAGGCGCCGGCCCATGAGGATGAGAACGCCACCTACAATCCGGTGATCATCGCGGAGACCAGCAAGTCGCTGAAGCGGCTCTCGGTCAGCGAGGCCGTGATGGAGCTTGATCTCACCGGGGCGAACTGCCTCGTGTTCCAGCACGGCTCCAGCGGCCGGATTAACGTCATTTACCGGCGCCCCGACGGCAATGTGGGCTGGGTCGACCCCCCGGCGGTTACCCCCTGACATCTATGTCGCACCACATTGACGCCCCCTTGGGCCCCCCATATGGTCCGCCGCCCTTCGGCCAACCCTCCGGAACCGTACAATCCGGGAGTTGGCACCGGGCAAGGGTTGGGGTAGAAGCCCCGGCAATCGGGACCCGGGACTAAACCCGCCTCCCGCCTCATCTTCTTGACGCCTGGCGCCTTAAGACTATCTCGCAACCTGACGGTTCAATTCACCTCGGAACGCCCAATGACGATTACCGATCTGGTCGCACCAGAGGCGATTCTCCCGACGTTGAAGGTCAACAGCAAGAAGCAGGCGCTTCAGGAACTCGCGGCGAAAGCGGCTGTTTTGACCGGACAGAACGAGCGTTCGGTGTTCGAGGTGCTGCTGCAGCGTGAGAAGCTTGGAACCACCGCCGTCGGTTACGGCGTCGCCATTCCGCACGGCAAGCTGCCGAAGCTCGAAAAGCTGTTCGGCCTGTTCGCCCGCCTCGAGCGTCCGATCGACTTTGAAGCGATGGATGGCCAGCCGGTCGATCTCGTCTTCCTGCTGCTTGCGCCCGAGGGCGCCGGCGCCGACCACCTGAAAGCCCTGGCGCGAATCGCCCGGCTGCTCCGCGACCAGGACGTGGCGAAAAAGCTGCGCGCCTCGCGCGATGCGCAGGCGATCTATTCGGTGCTGGCGCTGCCGCCGGCCAGCGCGGCCTGAGTTTTCCAGAACGACAATCACCGCTTCGATCGACGTGTCGTTGACGTCGTCATGATGCACGCTGCGATTCAGTCCTGCGGGCGCAGGCCCGCCTCGATGCGCTGGATCAACCGCCCCCTTAAGGAAGGCACCACGTCGCCGAGGACGACGAAGGTGCGGACGATGGGCAAATACGGCTCCATTGCCGCCGTCAGCTCCGCGCGAGATATGCCGGCCAGCCGCGCGTATTCGGTTTGCGCCGCCGCATTGGTCGCGCGCGGCCGCTCCGGATTGTCGGCGATTTCCGGCGCGAGCTCGGACAGGATGACATGCAAGAACCCAAGTTCGAGGGCGGCAGGCCCGCGCATCGCGCTAACCCAGTCGACGAGCATCGGGCCTTCGTCTGTCATGATCACGTTGCCGGGGCTAAGGTCGCAATGGCAAAGCCCGTCGCCGGGCGGCAGGCGATCGATCAGTGCGAGGATATCGGTGGCGATGTGCTTCGGAAGCTTGCCGTCGTCGAACCGCAACTAGTCCTCCATATAGTCACGCATGGAGAGGACCTCCGGTGGCGGCGTCGTCTTGTGAATGGACATGGCCAGAGCGGCGACAATCGCGCCCGCCTGTTCGAACGTCACCGCGCCGGTCCGCGACAGTTGCAGCAGGGTCGGTCCGTCGAGCCGCTGCAGCACGATGCCGAAGCGCCCGTCCAGCGGTCACCTCGCCGAACACCTCCGCCACCGGGACGCCGGCGGCCAGCACGGCGCGGATCATGCGCACCTCGAACCGGGGCATCCGCCGCGGGACGCCGGGTTTGAACAGTTTGACGACCTGACCGGGCGCCCAGGCGTAGGCTTCGGAGTAGGCGCCTTCACCGATCTTCTCTCCCAGCGATCCCTGCATCACCGCCCCCGTGTCGCGTGACCCTCACCCTATGGTGACTCGTCATGGCCAGGCATAGCTGTTCGAAGAACGGCGTCGCTTCGCTCCGCCTATAGCTGTTCGTCCACGGCGTCCTTCGTCCGCGCAAAAGACGTGGATGCCGGCGTCGCTTCGCTCCGCCTATGGCCCGCCATCCACGACTTCCCTACCCTTGAGGGCCAACGACGTGGATGCCCGGGTCAAGCCCGGGCATGACGAATGTCAGCGCCCAAACGAAAACGCGGGCAGTCTCCGAATCCGGAAACCACCCGCGTATGGTTGAATCAGTCCAGCGGCGACTTTCTGCCGCGAGAATCTCGCTTGGCTAGCTCAGCGCCCGCGTCAGTGGACGCTGACGGCCTGCAGTTCGTTGCTCCAGGCGTTGGCGACCGCTGCTTCCCGGCTATCGGTCAGCATGATCGGCGTGCCGTCGGCGGCATGCAGCGCAAACAGCTTGAGGCCCGGTGCGATCTTCGGCGCCTGGGGGAAGAGCCCCGGCACATCCTCGGAACGTACCTGCTTCACATAGGCGATATGGCCTTCACCAAGATGGGCCAACGCCTCCAATGACACCCTTTCGGTGGTCACACTCACGTCACTCATGGTCTCGACTCCTCTAGAGACAAGCGGTCGAGTCCGCTCCTCGTTCCATTATTCGTGCTCATTGATAGCAATTGTCTTAACGACCTTTTCAGGTTCCGGCCTGGCGAGGTCGATGGACAACAGCCCGTTCTTCAGATCCGCACCCAGCACATGCATCCCTTCTGCCAGCACGAAGGTGCGCTGGAAGTGGCGCGCGGCGATGCCGCGATGGATGTACTGCCGGGTCTTGTCGTCCTGCTGGCGGCCGCGGATGACGAGCTGATTTTCCTCAATGGTCACATCGAGTTGGTCGCGGGTAAAACCCGCCACCGCCAGCGTGATGCGCAGCCGTTCGGGCTGGCCGTTGGACCGGTCAAACCGCTCGATGTTGTAGGGAGGATAGCCGTCCGCGCCCTTCACGACGCGATCGAGCGCACGCTCGATTTCGTCGAATCCGAGCAGAAACGGACTGGAGAGCGAAGGAACACGTGACATTACAAAGTCCTCTCGAAGCGACTTTGACGCCCTGGGCCCTTGCGGCACCCGTGGCGCATGCCCGACGGCGACTTACATTGCCGGCGGACAACAGACAATATGGCGAGGGGCGGGTGAGGGTTCAAGTGGCTCTGGAACCAGCCGGAATTGGGCTGGAAGGCCTAGATTTCGACCCGTTTCCGCCCGTCCGCACTGAACAGATGCAGTTTGTCGCGCGCCGCAACCGCCCGAATTCGCTCGCCGATGGCTGGGCCGACCGCGCCGGGGATGCGCACGATGACCTCGCCGGGCGGCAGGTCGCCGGGATTGGCGGCGACGCCCTGAGCGACGTTCTGGCGTGAGCCGTAGACAAAGGTTTCCGCGCCGACTTTTTCGATCGCCTCCACCGTGAGGTTGAGCGCGACGCCGCCGGAAACGGTGTCGCTGGTGATGACAAAATCCTCGGGGCGGATTCCCAAAATGCCGGCCTCGCTCGACGGCAACTGCGATTTCAATTCGTCCGACTGCAGCGGCATCAGGTTCATCGGCGGCGCGCCGATGAAGGAGGCGACGAAGGTGGTCTGTCGGCTTCTGGTAGATGTCGAGCGGGTTGCCGATCTGCTCGACCTGGCCGCCATTCATCACGACGAGAATGTCGGCGAGCGTCATCGCCTCGAGCTGGTCGTGGGTGACGTAGATCGACGTCGTCGCAAGCCGGCGCTGCAGTTTGCGGATTTCGACGCGCATGGCGATGCGCAGTTTGGCGTCGAGGTTCGACAAGGGCTCGTCGAACAAAAACGCTTTTGGCTGGCGCACGATGGCGCGGCCCATGGCGACGCGCTGGCGCTGGCCGCCGGAGAGCTGCCGCGGCTTGCGCTCCAGCATGGTGGTGAGTTCGAGGATGCGCCCGGCTTCCTCGACCCGCGTCTTGATCTCGGCCTCGGCCATGCCGCGGTTGCGCAGGCCATAGGCCATGTTGTTGTAGACGCTCATATGCGGATAGAGCGCGTAGTTCTGGAACACCATCGCGATGTCGCGATCGGCGGGCTCGACCTCGTTGACGATGCGGCCGCCGATATCGATCTCGCCGCCTGTGATGGTCTCGAGCCCCGCGACCATGCGCAGCAGCGTGGACTTGCCGCAGCCGGACGGGCCGACCAGCACGCAGAACTGGCCGTCGCCGACCTCGAAGTCGATGCCTTTGATCGCCTCGAAGCCGCCGGCGTAGGTCTTGCGGACGTCGCGTAGGGTTACGTTGGCCATTTCACTTTTCCGTCTGGACCAGGCCGCGCACGAACAGCCGCTGCATGAAGATCACCACCGCGACCGGCGGCAGCATGGCAAGCACGGCGGTCGCCATCGCGAGCTGCCATTCGGCGAGCTCGTCCTGCGCCACCAGCATCTTCTTGATGCCAATCACGATGGTCTGCATCGAATCCTTGGTGGTGATGAGCAGCGGCCAGAGATACTGATTCCAGCCATAGATGAACTGGATCACGAACAGCGCCGCCATTGTCGTGACCGACAGCGGCAGCAGTGTATCCCAGAAGAAGCGGAACGGGCCGGCGCCGTCGATGCGCGAGGCTTCCAGCAGTTCATCCGGGATGGTCATGAAGAACTGGCGGAACAGCAGCGTGCCGGTGGCGGATGCGATCAGCGGCAGGATCAGCCCGGCATAGGTGTCGAGCAGCCTCAGGTCGGCCACCACCTTGTAGGTCGGATAGATGCGCACTTCGACCGGCAGCATCAGGGTGACGAAGATGATCCAGAACGCGGTCTTGCGGAACGGAAAGCGGAAGTAGACCACCGCATAGGCCGACAGGATCGAGATGAAGATTTTGCCGAGCGCGATGCCGGTCGCCGAGACAAAGGAATTGATCAGCATGTTGCCGACCGGCTCGCGGCTGGTGCGCGAGCCACCGACGAAGATAGCCCGGTAGTAATTCTCCAACGTGTGGCTGCCCGGTGTCGCCGGCATGTGGCCGCCGACCACGGTCGCCGCGTCATGGGTCGATGCGATGAACGCGAGATAAACCGGGAAGACGACGATGAACACGCCAAGCGTGAGGATGGCGTAGGCGATGAAATCGGAGAGCGGGCGGTGCTCGACCATCAGTACTGCACCTTGCGTTCGACATAGCGGAACTGGATCGCTGTCAGCGCGATCACGATGACCATCAGCACGACGGATTGCGCGGCCGAGCCGCCGAGATCGCCGCCGAGGCGGCCATCGGCATAGACCTTGTAGACCATGGTGGTGGTGGCGCCGGCAGGCCCGCCGCCGGTAACGGCGTCGATGACGCCGAAGGTATCGAAGAAGACATAGACGATGTTGACGACCAGCAGGAAGAAGGTGGTGGGCGACAGCAGCGGGAAGACGATGGTCCAGAAGCGGCGCATCGGTCGCGCCCCGTCGATGGCGCTGGCTTCGATCACGCTTTTGGGGATCGACTGCAGGCCGGCGAGGAAGAACAGGAAATTATAGGAGATCTGTTTCCACACCGACGCCATCACCACCAGGATCAGGGCATGATTGGCATTGAGCAGCGGATTCCAGTCGATGCCCATGCCGCGCAACGGACGCGAGAGCATGCCGAGCGAGGGCTGGAACATGAAAAACCAGAGTACGCCGGCGACCGCAGGCGCCACCGCATAGGGCCAGATCATCAGCGTCTTGTAGGCACCGGCGGCCTTCAGGTTCTTGTCGGCCTGGCTTGCGAACAACAGCGCAATCGAAAGCGCCAGAAAGGCAACCAGCACGGAGAAGATCGCGGTCACCCCCATCGACTTGTAATATTCAGGCTGGGCGAACAGCGCCGTGTAGTTTTCGAAGCCGACGAATTCGGAGACGAGGCCGAACGCATCCTCGCGCAGGAAGGATTGCCAGATCGCCTGGCTTGCCGGCCAATAGAAAAAGACAACGGTGATGACGAGCTGCGGAAACAGCAGCAAATAGGGCAGCAGGCGGTTGTTGAAGACGGTGGACTTTTCCATTTACCACTTTACGTCATTGCGAGGAGCGTAAGCGACGAAGCAATCCAGCTGTCCGCTATGCCGCACGCTGGATTGCTTCGCTTCGCTCGCAATGACGACCCCCTCCGGTCATAGCGGCCTATTTTGCAGTCTTCTCAAACGTGCGCAACATGGCGTTGCCGCGCTCCACCGCCGTATCGAGGGCTTCCTTGGCGGTCTTCTTGCCCGCCAGCGCCGCCTCGATCTCCTCGGCCCAGACGTCACGCATCTGCACCATGTTGCCGAAGCGAAGCCCGCGCGAGTTCTCGGTCGGCTCCTTGTTGGTGAGCTCCTTCAACGGAGTCTGCAGGATCGGGTTCTTCTCGTAGAAGCCGTCCTTGATCGACTTCTCGTAGGCCGCCTTGGTGATCGGCAGATAGCCGGACTCCTGATGCAGCTTGGCCTGGCGGTTGGTATCCGACAGGAACGTGAAGAACTTGGCCACGCCCTTGTATTCGTCCGGCTTCTTGCCGCCCATCACCCACAGCGAAGCGCCGCCGATGATCGAGTTCTGCGGTGCGCCGGCGGCGTCAGGATAATAGGGCATCGGCGCCGAGGTGAAGTCGAACTTGGCGGTGGCCTTGGCGGTGCCGTAGTAGCCCGACGAGGTCAGGAAGATCGCGCATTCGCCGGATGAGAAGCGGGCCTCGTTCTTGCTGTCGCGTCCGCTGTAGTCGTAGGTCTTGTCCTTTTGCAGGTCGACGAGGTTCTGCAGGTGCTTCACATGCAGCGGCGAGTTGAATTTCAGCACGGTGTCGAAACCATCGAGGCCGTTGGCCTTGGTGCCGATCGGCACGTTGTGCCAGGCGGAGAACTGCTCGACATGGGCCCAAGAAGCCCAGGCGTTGGAGAAGCCGCAGTTGTCGTGGCCGGAAGCCTTCAGCTTCTTGGCGGCCGCAAACACTTCCGGCCAGGTCTTGGGGATATCGGCGACGCCGGCCTTCTTCAACTCGTCCTTGTTGACCCACATCACCATCGATGACGAGTTGAAGGGGAACGAGAGCATGTCGCCCTTCGACGTCGAATAGTAGCCGGTGATGGTCGGCAGGTAAGCCTTGGGGTCGAACGGCTCGTTGGCGTCCTTCATCAGCTGGTAGACCGGCTTGATGGCGCCGGTGGCGCCCATCATGGTCGCGGTGCCGACCTCGAACACCTGCATGATGTGCGGCGCGTTGCCGGCGCGGAACGCGGCGATGCCGGCGTTCATCGTGTCGGGATAGTTGCCCTTGTAGGACGGCACGACCTTGTAGTCGGACTGGCTGGCGTTGAATTCCTCGGAGAGCTTGTTGACCACGTCGTTGTTGGCGCCTGTCATGGCGTGCCACCACTGGATCTCGATCGCCGCATGCGCGGGCGAGGCGGCGAAGACAAGCGAAACCGCAACGGCGGCAGCCGTGCCGAATTGTCGAAGAGCCATCAAATTCCTCCCGGTTGGAACCGTCATCATCTTGTTTGCGCTAACAGCAGCGGATGACGTGCAAATGACCGTATAAGCGAGCCAATCGTAGGGGGGAAGTGAACCTTAGGGGAAGCCGGAAATTTTGGGGGTGCGGCGCTTTGTTTGCCGCGTCGCACGCGCCAATTCCTCGTCGTCCCTGCGAAAGCCGGGACCCATAACCACCGGCGTCCGTGGTGACGAAGGCAGTTGGCGTCGTACTTTAGCCGAGAGGCCGCGGCGTATGGGTCCCGGCTCGCTTCGCTTGGCCGGGACGACTTCGGGGCTACCGCTTCCGCTCCGACCCGCAGACGGCGCCCTTGGCGACGAGCGCGTCGATCTCGCCCTTGGAATAGCCGAACTCGCCGAGCACTTCGGTGGTGTGCTCAGAAAATTTCGGCGGGGTGCGGCGCAGGCCGGGCTTGGTCCGCTCAAGCCGGATCGGCGAGGCGACGCCCTTGTACCAATCCTTGGCGATGATATCGCCGCGGTGGATGGTGTGCGGATTGGTCAGCGCCTGGTCGATCTTCTGCACCGGGCCGGCCGGCAGGCCTGCGGCGAGCAGGCGGTTGCAGAGCGGTTCGGCCTCATGCTGGCTGAACACGGCGGCGAGTTCGGCGCGCAGCGCGTCGCGGTTGGCGATGCGGTCCTTGTTGCGGGCGAAACGTACATCGGTGCCGAGCTCGGGCTTGCCGATTTCCTTGGCGAGTTTGCGGAACGTGCCGTCATTGCCGACGCCGATAAAGATGTTGTCGGTTTTGGTCGGGAAGACCGCATAGGGCACAAGGTTCGGATGCTCATTGCCGGTGAGCGAGGGCGGTTTGCCGTGCATGAAATAGTTCGCTGCATGCGGATGCATGATGGCGAGGCCGGTTTCATACAGCGTGGTTTCAAGGAACTGGCCGAGCCCCGAGCGCTGCCGCTCCGACAGCGCCATCAGGATGCCGATTGCGGCATAAAGTCCGGTCGTGATGTCGACCAGGGGAACGCCGATGCGCATCGGGCCGCTTTCCGCCGAGCCGGTCGCCGCGATCATGCCTGTCATCGCCTGGATGATGGCGTCATAGCCGGGATTGCCGCCACGCGGACCGTCGGCGCCGAAGCCGGAAATCCGGCAATGCACGAGCTTTGGAAATTTCGCGCGCAGCACGTCGTTGCCGATGCCCCATTTGTCGAGCGTGCCCGGCTTGAAATTCTCGATCAGGACGTCGGCGGTCTCCAGCATCTTCATCAGCACGGCGCGGCCGCCTTCGGAGGCGAGGTCCAGCCCGATCGAACGCTTGTTGCGGTTGATGCCGACGAAATAGGCCGCGTCTTCTTCGTGGAAGGGCGGGCCCCAGTCGCGCACTTCATCGCCCGCGGGCGGCTCGACCTTGATCACGTCGGCGCCGTGGTCGGCGAGGATCTGCGTGCAGTAGGGACCGCCGAGCACGCGCGTGAGATCGATCACGCGCAAGCCCGTCATTGCACCGGATACGGCTGGGCAGTTCATGGAAAAACCTTCGCTGCTCGGAGGGAGTGTCCCAGAGCTAGCGGGCTTCACCGGCGCCAGCAATGCCTCCCGGCGCACAGCCGTATGATGCAAGCGGAAACGGCCCGCCGCGACATCCGCGGCCGGCCGCTTCGTTTGGTCGTTGCGTGGTCGTCAGACGACCGTCAGGCGGACGTCGACATTGCCGCGGGTGGCGTTGGAATAGGGGCACACGTGGTGCGCCTTCTGCACCAGCGCCTCGGCGTCAGCCTTGGCGACGCCCGGGAGCGAAACGGCGAGATCGATGTCGAGACCGAAACCGCCTTCCGAACGCGGGCCGATACCGACGGTGGAGGTCACGGAAACATCCGCCGGGACCTTCACGCCGCCGCCCTGGGCCGCCACGGCCTTCATGGCGCCGATGAAGCAGGCGGCGTAGCCGGCCGCAAAAAGCTGTTCGGGGTTGTTGCCGTCGCCGCCGCCGCCGCCGAGTTCTTTCGGGGTCGAAAGCTTGACGTTGAGCGCGCCGTCGAGCGTGGAGGCGGTGCCGTCGCGGCCGCCGGTGGCCTTCGCGGTGGTCTTGTAGAGCACTTTAACGGACATGGTGGTTCTCCCTTGCTGCCGTTTAGTGTTTGTTTGATAGCGCACAATCTAATTGTGTACAAGTATAAAAATATGGGGTAACATTTAATTGTCCGCAATTGATTATGCGGCCGATCCGGCCCAGATTACCGCTCGGATTCTGTTGGAAATACCGATTGAGCGAGAAAGTTCTGCGATGACCAAAGGCACGAGTGACCTGCCGCTGCCCCTGATGCTCGGCGACCAGCTGTGTTTTGCGGTCTACTCCACGGCGCATGCCTTCAACCGCTTCTACAAGCCGCTGCTGGAGCGGCTCGGCCTGACCTACCCGCAGTACCTCGTGATGCTGGTACTGTGGGAGCGCGACGGCATCCCGGTCAAGGACATCGGTGAGCGCCTGTTCCTGGACTCGGGCACGCTGACGCCGCTGCTCAAGCGCATGGAGGGCATGGGCCTCGTCAAACGCACGCGCTCGACCGAAGACGAGCGCCAGGTGCTGGTCGCGCTGACCGCGCAGGGACATGAGCTGAAGGAAAAGGCACGCACGCTGCCGCAGTCGATCCTCGCTGCCGCGCAATGTTCGCTCAGCGAGGTCTCTGCGATGAGAGATGAAATCGTGAAGCTGCGCGACCGGCTGAATGCGGTGATCGGGGATCAGTAGCGAATGATGAGCTGAGTTCGTCGTCGCTCGAGATTACGCCTGGCACCAGCCGTAGCTCGCGAAGCGAGCGAAGGCTGGTGGAGCCAGGCGGGATCGAACCGCCGACCTCTTGCATGCCATGCAAGCGCTCTCCCAGCTGAGCTATGGCCCCTTAAGCCTGATCCGTTCGGAAGCTGACGTCCTTCACTTCCGGATCATTTGTGCCGGCATGTCTGGGCGACGCGCCGGTTTCTAGAACACCTGAACACCACAGTTCAGGGCTTATCTCAAGTCTCTTCGTCGCCGCCGACATCGCCGATGATATCGGTGACGTCCTCGTCGCCTTCCTCTTCGTCGGCGATGAAGGTCGAAATCATCGTCGTCATCGTCTTCGATGGTCTCGTCGATCTCGATGTCGTCGACGGACTCGGGAACAGCGGCCTTGACCTTGCCGGTGTTCTCCTCGGCGTCGGCTTCCTCCAGCGACACCAGCTCGGCTGCTTCCGCCGGCTCGGGCGCCTCGGGGGCCATGGTGGGAGCAACGGTCTGCGCTCCGCGGCTCGCGCGCGGCGGAGCGACAGGCGCGATCGGCACCACCTCGCCGGTGTAGGGTGAGATCACCGGGGTCTTGTTCAGGTCGTAGAACTTCTTACCCGTCGTCGGGCAAATGCGTTTGGTTCCGAGATCGGATTTGGCCACGTGCGGATCCTGGGAATTTGTCGAAAAACGGTGCTTCACTTGGCTAGTTGAAGGGCTGCTGTCAATAGCGCTTTTCAGGCATCCGGGCTCGCGTGACGACCCTCAGTGACGGCTTGGGGTGCATGTGTTACTGGGCCGCGAGAAAGGACACAATCTTGACCCATTCCGCCGCACCTTCCCCCCTCGAAGTCCCGCGCCAGCGGCCCGCTGAGCGGCAAGGTCCGGGTGCCCGGGGACAAGTCGATCTCGCACCGGGCCCTGATCCTGGGGGCGCTGGCGGTCGGCGAGACCCGGATTTCCGGCCTGCTCGAGGGCGAGGACGTGCTCAACACCGCCAAATCCATGCGGGCGCTGGGCGCCAGGGTGGAGCGGACCGGGCCGTTTGCCTGGACCGTCGCCGGCGTCGGGGTCGGCGGCTTTGCCGAACCGGCCGAGGCGCTGGATTTCGGCAATTCCGGCACCGGCTGCCGGCTTGTGATGGGTGCGGTGGCGGGTTGTCCGGTGACGGCGATCTTCGACGGCGACGCCTCGCTGCGCAGCCGGCCGATGCGGCGCATCCTCGATCCCCTCGAACTGATGGGCGCCAGGGCCGGCGCCATGAAAGAAGGCGGCCGGCTGCCGCTGACCTTGCACGGCGCGCGCGAGCCGGTGCCGATCACCTACAAGACGCCGGTCGCGTCCGCGCAGATCAAGTCCGCCGTGCTGCTCGCAGGCCTTGCGGCGCCCGGCGTCACCACCGTGATCGAGAGCGAGGCGAGCCGCGATCACACCGAACTGATGCTGAAGCATTTTGGCGCCGATATCGCATCAGTGCGCGAGGGCACGCACGGCCGCAAGATTTCGCTCACCGGCGAGCCCGAGCTGCACGGCGCTGACGTGGTGGTGCCCGCCGATCCGTCGTCGGCTGCATTTCCGCTCGTGGCGGCGCTGATCACCGCAGGCTCCGATCTCGTGCTGTCGGATGTGATGACCAATCCGCTGCGCACCGGGCTGTTCACGACGCTGCGCGAGATGGGCGCTGCGATCGAGGAAAGCGAGGTTCGCGGCGATGCCGGCGAGCCGATGGCGCAGTTGCGGGTGCGCGCCTCAAAACTGCGCGGCGTCGAGGTGCCGGCCGAACGCGCGCCGTCGATGATCGATGAATATCTGGTGCTCGCGGTCGCCGCCGCCTTTGCGGAAGGAACGACCATCATGCGCGGCCTGCAGGAATTGCGCGTCAAGGAATCCGACCGGTTGGAGGCGACCGCCGACATGCTGCGCGTCAACGGCGTCAAGGTCGAGATATCGGGCGACGATCTGATCGTCGAGGGCCGTGGGCACGTGCCGGGCGGCGGCTTTGTCAAAACCCACATGGATCACCGCATCGCGATGTCGGCGCTGGTGATGGGCTGCGCGGCCGACAAGCCGGTCAAGGTCGACGACACCGCCTTCATCGCGACGAGCTTTCCGGATTTCATTCCGATGATGCGCTCGCTCGGCGCTGAGTTTTCGTGAAGGCTCCGCGCGCGTCAGGACGGCGTCAGCCCGAGACTTGCCACCGCCTCGAGCCAGACCGGCGTTTCGTCCTTGTACAGTTTCTGCGTCTCCTCGAAGGTCATTGCGGTGTCGTCGACGCCGAATGATTTCATGAGCTGCTGTATCCTGTCGGTCTTGCCGGCGGCGACCAGCAGTTTTGACAGCTTCTGAATGATGTCGGGCGGCGTTCCCATCGGCACGGCGCAGCACTGGAAGCCGGTCAGCTGGAACAGGCGCGGGGTTACGCCCAGCTCCGCGAACGAGGGGACATCCGGCAGTGTCGACATGCGCTTGCGCGAGACGGCGACCGCATGCCCCCGGCCGCTCTGCAGGACGGACAGCGCCGCACCGTAGCTGCCATGGGCGCCGTCGATGAAGCCGCCGGCAAGATCGGTCCACATCGGCGCTTCGCCGCGATAATGCACCGCCTCCATCTTGAGCCCATACAGCTTGTTCATTTCGGCAACCGCCATGTGCGCGTAGGAGCCCGCGCCGTAAGTGCCGATGTTGACCTTCTCGGCCTTCTTCGCATAGGCGACAAATTCGGCGAGCGTTTTGGCGCCGGTCTTCTCGCCGACCACGAACGGCAGACTGCCCGCCGGCATGATCGAGACGATGACGAAATCCTTGTCGGTGTCGTAGGGGATGTCCTTGATCAGCAGGCGGTTCATGATCATCGTCGTCGAGATCGTGAACATCAGCGTGTAGCCGTCGGGCGCGGCGCGCTTGGCTTCGACCGCGGCCACCGATCCGGAGGCGCCGGCCTTGTTCTCCACCGTCACGCTCTGGCCCGTCTCGGCGCGGATGTGTTCGCCATAGGTGCGCGCAAACAAATCGGTCTGCCCGCCGGCCGGATAGCCGGCGATGATCTTGATGGACCTGTTCGGCCAGTCGGTCTGCTGCGCGTGGGCCGCAGATCCGATCAGCGGGATCGCCGTGGCGGCCGCGGCGCTGCCGATAAAGTGACGTCGTGAAATGGCGCTCATCGTGTCTCCCCGCGGGTCAGATGTCGAACCAGCGCAAGGCTGGCATCAGAATTGACGCGGTCAACGGCACGGCCGAGGACATTTGGACGCATCCGCCCGCGTGGCGGAATTTGCCACCTCGGGCGCGCGATGCCGCCATCCCCGGGAAACGCGGCTTCGCGGTTCGTCCAGCAGGCCTCCGCCGACGGCCTTGACCATCATGGCCGCTCTGTCGCACATGGCTTCTCATGATCATCGCCATCGACGGACCCGCAGCCTCCGGCAAGGGCACGCTGGGCAAGCGGCTCGCCCATCACTATGGCTACCGCCATCTCGACACCGGCGTGATCTATCGCGCGGTGGCGAAGGCACTGCTCGATGCCCGCGTCGCGCTCACCAATGAAGCGGCCGCCGTTGCGGTTGCGATGGAACTCGATCCGGAAAGGTTCGGCCATCCCGAGTTGAAGACGCAGCGCATCGGCGAAGCGGCCTCGGTGGTGGCGGGCATTCCCCGGGTGCGCGAGGCGCTGGTCGAATTTCAGCGCCAGTTTGCGGCCGGTCCGCCCGGCGCGGTGCTCGACGGTCGCGACATCGGCACGGTGATTTGCCCGCATGCGGAGGTGAAGATTTTTGTCGTGGCCGACCCGCAGGTGCGGGCGCGGCGGCGGACGCTGGAAGCGCGGGCCCGCGGCGAGACGGTGGATGAGGCCGAGGTACTCGCCGATATCATCAAACGCGATGAGCGCGACCAGAACCGCGCTGTTGCCCCGTTGAGGGCGGCCCCGGACGCGCACACGCTGGATAATTCCAATCTCGATATCGAGGCCGGCGTTCGCGCGGCCATTGCGATCGTCGAGAAAGTGCGCGCGGGAAGATAACCCGCGCGCAAAACCCTCAGTTCTTCGACCAGTAGCGATCGAACGGCAGTTCCTGCTCGGCCATCATGATGACGGGCTGGGCGGATTTGTCGGTGGCCTTCGCTGGACGTCGCCGGCATCGCCGCAACGGCGTTGACGGTGAGAAGGGCGACGGCGGCCAGGATGATCAAACTCTTCATGGTGGAACTCCCCCTGTTTCTTGTAACGGTGCCATTGTGTGGGATGCATGCTTAAAGCCGGGTTCCATGAAAGGCGTGTGCAAGGGCCTTTGCCGAACGCGGTCAACAACCCCTGAAAGCGAGGGACCGGACTTCGGGCGGTCCAGCGTTAAGGCCCCGTAAACGGGCCATTTCCGGCTTGCCCGCGGGGGTGCCGAGGGGCTATATCAGCGCGGTTCCGGGCTGCCCCCGATGAGATCAGGGCGTCCGAGCGGGCCGGTTCAGGGAATTCGACACCCTGCCGTCATTGGAGGAAAAGCCCGCTCCCCGTCTTGCACGCCGGCATGATCCGCCGGCACGTCCAGGGCTTCCGGAAAAATCACGTATCTGACGTGCAGGCATGCTGCCGGCCCGCTTTTGCGCTTTGCGCAACGAGCGGTCGTCGGGGTTTGCGGAACCCGGCCCTGCATTTCCGATGCGCCCATCAACCCGAACACCGGCAAGTATCCCGCATCTGGAGAACAAATGGCTTCCACTACTGTTTCTTCCCTCACTCCCACCCGCGACGATTTCGCGGCGATGCTCGACGAATCCTTTGCCGGCGGCAATCTGCAGGAAAGCTCCGTCATCAAGGGCATTGTCGTCGCAATTGAAAAGGACATGGCCGTCATCGACGTCGGCCTGAAGACCGAGGGCCGTGTGGCTCTCCGCGAATTTTCCGGCCCCGGCCGTGAGAGCGACCTCAAGGTCGGCGACGAAGTCGAGGTGTTCCTCGACCGCATCGAGAATGCGCTCGGCGAAGCCGTGCTGTCGCGCGACAAGGCGCGCCGCGAAGAAAGCTGGGGCAAGCTCGAGAAGGCGTTCCAGAACAACGAGAAGGTCAACGGCGTCATCTTCAACCAGGTCAAGGGCGGCTTCACCGTCGACCTCGATGGCGCTGTCGCCTTCCTGCCGCGTTCGCAGGTCGACATCCGTCCGATCCGCGACGTCGCACCGCTGATGAACAACACGCAGCCGTTCCAGATCCTCAAGATGGATCGCCGCCGCGGCAACATCGTGGTGTCGCGCCGCACGGTCCTGGAAGAGACCCGCGCCGAACAGCGCCAGGAGCTGGTGCAGAACCTCGAAGAGGGTCAGGTGATCGACGGCGTCGTCAAGAACATCACCGATTACGGTGCGTTCGTCGACCTCGGCGGCATCGACGGCCTGCTGCACGTCACCGATATCGCCTGGCGTCGCGTCAACCATCCGACCGAGGTGCTCACCATCGGCCAGACGGTGAAGGTCAAGATCATCAAGATCAACCACGAGACCCACCGCATCTCGCTCGGCATGAAGCAGCTGCTGGACGATCCGTGGCAGGGCATCGAGGCGAAGTATCCGCTCAATGCGCGCTTCACCGGCCGCGTCACCAACATCACCGACTACGGCGCTTTCGTCGAGCTGGAGCCGGGCATCGAAGGCCTGATCCACGTCTCGGAGATGTCGTGGACCAAGAAGAACATGCACCCCGGCAAGATCGTCTCGACCTCGCAGGAAGTCGAAGTGCAGGTGCTGGAAGTCGATTCGGTCAAGCGCCGCATCTCGCTCGGTCTCAAGCAGACCATGCGCAACCCCTGGGAAGTTTTCGTCGAAAAATTCCCGGTCGGCTCGACCGTCGAGGGCGAAGTCAAGAACAAGACCGAGTTCGGCCTGTTCCTCGGCCTCGATGGCGACGTCGACGGCATGGTCCATCTCTCCGACCTCGACTGGAAGCAGCCGGGCGAGCAGGTCATCGACAACTACAAGAAGAGCGACATGGTCAAGGCCGTGGTGCTCGACGTCGATGTCGAGAAGGAGCGTATTTCGCTCGGCATCAAGCAGCTCGAAGGCGACCCCTTCGCAGAACCCGGCGACGTCAAGAAGGGCGCCGTCGTGACCTGCGAAATCACCGAAGTGAAGGAAGGCGGCATCGACGTGAAGATCGCCGGCACCGACTTCTCAACCTTCATCAAGCGCTCGGAGCTGGCGCGTGATCGCAACGACCAGCGCCCCGAACGCTTTGCTGTCGGCGAAAAGGTCGATGCGCGCGTCATCCAGTTCGACAAGAAGGCCCGCAAGGTCCAGGTGTCGATCAAGGCGCTGGAAGTGGCCGAGGAGAAGGAAGCCATCGCGCAGTACGGCTCCTCCGATTCGGGCGCGACGCTGGGCGACATTCTCGGCACCGCGCTGAAGAACCGCGGCACCGACAAGTAAGCCTCGCCGCCATCAGGCGAACCAACAGGGCCCCGGTTTCGACCGGGGCCTTTTTTTACCACTCCCCTTGTGGGAGAAGGCTGCAGAGCGAAGCGAGGCGGGTGAGGTTTCCATCCGCGGACACAGACCCCCTCATTCGTCGCGGACTGCGTCCGCACCACCTTCTCCCACAAGGGGAGAAAGGTAGCGGTCCCCCAACAGCAGCACGCCGGAATATCCGAGGTCGCGGAAAAACTGGAAGATTTGCGATGTCTGCGCGTCGCCAACGGTGCTCTCGAATTGCACGACTGGCCGTCATCGCCGCAGCGTCTGCTCGCTTCCGCGAAACACCCTGAGTTCGTGACCCTCGACGTCGCATTTGATGAACCTGGCATTGGCGAGCATGTCTGCCGGCAGCGCATCGAGGCGGGTGACTGCCACATCGAGCCTGTCCTGGCCTGCACGATGGCGCGAGGTTTCGAGCGACGCGCTGCCATCGCCGATCCTGTCGCGTGCGAGGTTCAATTTCCCTTCGGCGTCCGACAGCGCGACATCGACGATCTCAAGGTTGGCCCAATCGAACCGTGCCTGCTTCTGCCTGATCGCCTCGGCCATTTCCGGCTGCGGCTCGAATGCGATGACACGGCCGGAGCGGCCGACGGCGCGCAGCATCCAGAAGCAGTAGATTCCCTTGTTGGCGCCGATGTCGAGCGCGGCCGCGCCGTCGAGATCGAGCTGCATCAGGGTCTTGATCTCGAGCTTCTCGGTATGAAGCCGGTAGCGCATGCAGCGGGCGAGGAAATGCGCCGTGTCGAAAAAGGTCGATAGGAAGGCCACGCCGTTGGTCTCGCGCAAATGTGCCGGTCCGGCGGTGGTTCGGCACCTTCCGGGGAGGCACCATCGTTGCACAGCCAGGCCACCCGGCTATGGCAGTCAGCGTGGTCAATGCCGGTTGCGGTCGCCTTCGGCAAATCGCCTCGGGCGGCACGACAAAACGAGGCGCAGGCCTTGTTTTGTTCAAATTGCATCGCAATTGATGGTAATCGGATAAGCCGATAGTGATGCTGTCGCGGCAAAAGCGCGGGACTGATTTTCAGGAGAATTCGATGTCGCTGGATTCGGACGTGATCGTCGATCGCCGCAGGATTCGCCGCAAGCTGACCTTCTGGCGCGTGGCCGCGGCGGTGGTGGCGATCGGCGCCATCGTCGCCGTTGCCCTGGTGGCGACACCCCGGCAGCCGCGGCAGCCTCACCGCGTCGGGCTCGATCGCGCGCGTCAAGATCGACGGGTTGATCCGCAGCGACCATGATCGTGTCGAGGCGCTGGAGCGGCTGGAGAAGTCGCAGGCCGCCGCCGTCATCGTGCACATCAATTCGCCCGGCGGCACCACCGCTGGTTCCGAGCAGCTCTATGATTCGCTGATGCGGCTGAAGGCGAAAAAGCCGCTGGTCGTCGTCGTCGAAGGACTTGCCGCCTCCGGCGGCTACATCGCAGCGATTGCGGCCGATCACATCGTGGCGCAGCAGAGTTCGCTGGTCGGCTCGATCGGCGTACTGTTCCAGTTCCCGAATTTCACCGAGCTCCTGAAGACCGTCGGCGTGAAGGTCGAGGAAATCAAGTCTTCGCCGCTGAAGGCGGCGCCCAACGGCTTTGAGCCGACCAGCCCCGAAGCGCGCGCGGCGATCGACGCGCTGGTGAAGGATTCCTACGCCTGGTTCCGCGGCCTCGTGAAGCAGCGCCGCGGCATGGACGACACGCTTCTGGACAAGGTTGCCGACGGACGCGTGTTCACCGGCCGGCAGGCCGTCGAGTTGAAGCTCGATCGACGCGCTCGGCGACGAGAAGACGGCGGTCGAATGGCTGGTTACGCAGAAGAACGTCAAGAAAGACCTGCCGGTGCGCGACTACAAGCTGCAGCCGCGCTTTTCCGACCTGCCGTTCCTGCGCACGGCCGCCTCGATCACGCTCGACGCGGTCGGCCTGAGCACGCATTGCCCGCCATATCGAGCAGGCCGGCGTCAGCCAGGCGGTCGACCGCCTCTCCATGGATGGCCTGCTGGCATTATGGCAGCCGGCGGCCTCGAACTGACCGTCAGATGGGGTGCTGAAGGCACGCTGCTCCCGCATTGCGGGTAATGTGCAGACCCGACTCGGGGCCGCTCGTCACCTCATTTCGGGCTGCCCAAATTTGATTTAGCGTCTTGACAGTTCAAGGCATTTTCACGGAAATGGTTGTCCGCAAGGTCCCGGGTGCCATTCCTCGATGATCAAATCCGAACTCGTTCAGCGCATTGCCGAGCACAACCCGCATCTCTACCAGCGGGATGTCGAGAATATCGTGAACGCGATCCTCGACGAGATCGTGGCTGCACTGGCGCGCGGCGACCGCGTCGAGCTGCGCGGCTTCGGCGCCTTCTCGGTCAAGCATCGCCCGGCGCGCGCCGGACGCAATCCGCGCACCGGCGCCCATGTGCCGGTCGATCAGAAGAGCGTGCCGTTCTTCAAGACCGGCAAGGAAATGCGCGAGCGGCTCAACCGCGACAGCGCGCCCGAGGGCGGCGCGTAAGCGTTCGTAGCGGATATCGCGGCATTTTAGCGCGGTTTTGCGCGGATTGCGCCGGCGTGCGATTCTAGACGAGAGATGGTCATGCGAAAGTTCTTCACCGCGCTGGTCGTCATTCCCCTCGGGACTTTTCTTCATCATCTTCGCGGTCGCCAATCGCCATCTGGTGACGGTCTCGTTCGATCCCTTCAATTCGGTGACGCCTACGGTCGCGGTGACGATGCCGCTGTTCGTGGTGATCATTGCGGTGGCGATGCTCGGCGTGCTGGCCGGCGGCATGGCGAGCTGGTTCCGCCAGGGTAAATGGCGCCGTGCGGCCCGCCAGCATGAGGCGGAGGCCCGAAAGGCCCGCTCCCAACTGGCCGACTTGCGCTCCCAGATCGCCCGCGAACCGCAGCAGCGCTTTCCGGCGCTGTCCCCGGGCGGTCAAGGCGGGTCAAGGCGGAATTTACGGGTCCGCCGGGCGAGACAAGCAGGGCGCGACGTTGTAGAACCCGCCCCGTCAGTCCAGTCAAAACTCCACGTTTTTGCGGCCCGAAGGAACCATGTCCCTGCTCGTCAAGATTTGCGGCCTGTCCACGCGCGAGACGCTCGACGTCGCGCTTGCGGCTGGCGCCGACATGGTGGGCTTTGTGTTCTTCCCGCCGTCGCCGCGGCATCTCTCGCTGGAGCGGGCGCGCGAGCTTGGCCGCCTGGCTAAAGGCCGCGCGACAAAAGTGGCGCTGACCGTCGATGCCGATGATGCGACATTCGAGAACATCATCGATTCGCTGCGAGCCCGACATCCTGCAGCTGCACGGCAAGGAAACCACCGCGCGCGTGCGCGACATCAGGCAGAAGTTCGGCTTGCCGGTCATGAAGGCACTGCCGGTCGAGGCCGCGGCCGATCTGGCCGCCTTGCCCGGCTATGCCGCGGTTGCCGACCGCATCCTGTTCGATGCGCGCGCGCCGAAGGGCGCCACCCGTCCCGGCGGGCTGGGCGCGACCTTCGACTGGCATGTGCTTGAAGATCTCGATCTCAAGCTGCCCTTCATGGTCTCGGGCGGCCTGGATGCCGGCAATGTCGCGGAAGCCGTTCGCGTCACCCGCGCCGGCGGCGTCGACGTTTCGTCGGGCGTCGAAAGCGCGCCCGGCGTCAAGGATCCCGAGATGATCCGCAATTTCATCCGCGCCGCGCGCGCCAGCGAAGAACTGATGGTTCGATGAATCGTAATCTCCCCAACTCCTTCCGCAGCGGGCCCGACGAGCGCGGACATTACGGCAATTTCGGCGGCCGCTTCGTCGCGGAAACGCTGATGCCGCTGATCCTCGACCTGGAAAAGGCCTATGCGGCTGCGAAGGCCGATCCGGCCTTCCAGGCCGAGATGAACGGCTACCTCAAGGATTATGTCGGCCGGCCGTCGCCGCTGTATTTCGCTGAAAGGCTGACCGAGCATCTCGGCGGCGCGAAAATCTATCTGAAGCGCGAGGAGCTCAACCACACCGGCTCGCACAAGGTGAACAACGTGCTCGGCCAGATCATGGTGGCGCGGCGGATGGGCAAGAAGCGCATCATCGCCGAGACCGGCGCCGGCCAGCATGGCGTCGCTACCGCGACGCTGTGCGCGCGCTTTGGCCTGGAATGCGTGGTCTATATGGGCGCGGTCGACGTCGCCCGGCAGGCGCCCAACGTGTTCCGCATGGAGATGCTGGGCGCCAAGGTCGTTCCGGTGCAATCGGGCACGCGCACGCTGAAGGATGCGATGAACGAGGCGCTGCGCGACTGGGTCACCAATGTGCACAACACTTTCTATTGCATCGGCACGGTGGCGGGCCCGCACCCCTATCCGATGATGGTGCGCGACTTCCAGTCGATCATTGGCGATGAGACTCGCAAGCAGATGCAGGAGGCCGAAGGCCGTCTTCCGGACTCGCTGATTGCCTGCATCGGCGGCGGCTCCAATGCGATGGGCCTGTTCCACCCCTTCCTCGACGATCCCTCTGTCGAAATCTTTGGCGTCGAAGCGGCTGGCCACGGCCTGACGCAACTGCACGCGGCCTCGATTGCCGGCGGACGGCCCGGCGTGCTGCATGGCAACCGCACCTATCTCTTGATGGACAAGGACGGCCAGATCCAGGACGCGCATTCGATCTCGGCCGGCCTCGATTATCCCGGAATTGGGCCTGAGCATTCCTGGCTGCACGAGACCGGCCGCGTCACCTATCTTTCGGCGACCGACGACGAGGCGCTGGACGCCTTCATGCTGCTGTCGCGGCTCGAGGGCATCCCGCCGGCGCTGGAATCGGCGCACGCGATCGCCAAGGTGAAAGAACTCGCGCCGAAGCGCCCGAGGGATCACCTGATGGTGGTCAATCTCTCCGGCCGCGGTGACAAGGATATTCCGCAGATCACCGAGATTCTGAAAGGCAGGAAGCTGTGACCACGCGTATCGACGCCCGCTTTGCCGAACTCGCAAAGGAAGGCCGCGCCGCCTTCGTCACCTTCCTGATGGCGGGTGATCCGGATCCTGCAACCTCGCTCGACATCGTCAAGGCGCTGCCGAAGGCGGGCGCCGATATCATCGAGATCGGCATGCCCTTTACCGATCCGATGGCGGACGGCCCTTCGATCCAGGCCGCCGGCCTGCGTGCGCTCAAGGGCGGCATGACGCTGACAAAGACGATCGAGATGGTGCGTGGCTTCCGCAAGGACGACAACACCACGCCGCTGGTGCTGATGGGCTACTACAATCCGATCTACATCTATGGCGTCGACAAATTCCTCGCTGATGCCAAGACCGCCGGTGTCGATGGTTTGATCATCGTCGATCTGCCGCCGGAAGAAGACGACGAGCTCTGCATTCCCGCGCTGAAGGCGGGGCTGAACTTCATCCGCCTGGCCACGCCGACCACTGACGACAAGCGCCTGCCGGCCGTGCTCGCGAACACTTCGGGCTTTGTCTATTATGTCGCCATCACCGGCATCACCGGAGCGGCAGCCGCTGATTCCGCCGCCGTCGGCGACGCGGTGGCGCGCATCAAGCGGCATACCAAACTGCCGGTCTGTGTCGGCTTCGGCATCCGCACGCCGCAGGCCGCGCGCGCGATGGCCGAGAAGGCCAATGGCGCGGTGGTCGGCACCGCACTGGTCGACGCCTTGCGCGACAGTCTCGATACGCAGGGCAAGGCCACCACAAAAACGGTCGCGGCTGTTGCCGATCTCGTGGCGTCGCTCGCGCAGGGCGTGCGCGGCGCCAGGCAGGCGGCTGAATAAGCCACAATTGCCTGCCAACTGGGCTTTCGATGGTGGCTTGCCGGGATGGCGCCGGGCCGCCATATAGTAGCTTCAAGACGGAATATACTTGCGGCAAGCAAATGGCGATTGCGTACCCACCCGCATTTCGGAGCGAACCATGAACTGGCTCACCAACGTCGTCCGGCCAAAGATCCGCAACATCCTGCGCCGCGAGACGCCGGAGAATTTGTGGATCAAGTGCCCGGATTCCGGACAGCTCGTATTCTACAAGGACGTCGAGGCCAATCAGTTCGTCATTCCCGGCTCGAACTACCACATGCGCATGGGCGCAACCGCACGGCTGAAGTCGGTCTTCGACAATGAGACCTGGTACGACATCGCGCTTCCCGAGGTGACCCCCGATCCGCTCAAATTCCGCGACGAGCGCAAATATGTCGACCGCATCAAGGATGCGCGCGCCAAGACCGGGTTGAACGACGCGATCAAGGTCGGCTACGGCAAGCTGGAAGGCTCCGCCGCGGTGATCGCCGTGCAGGATTTCGATTTCATGGGCGGTTCGCTCGGCATGGCCGCGGGCGAGGCCATGGTGCGCGGGCTCGAGCTTGCGCTCGAGAAGAAGTCGCCCTTCATCGTGTTTGCGGCCTCCGGCGGCGCGCGCATGCAGGAAGGCATCTTGTCGCTGATGCAGATGCCGCGCACGACGGTTGCCGTGCAGATGCTGCGCGAAGCAAAGCTGCCCTACATCGTCGTGCTGACCAATCCGACCACCGGCGGTGTCACCGCGTCCTATGCCATGCTCGGCGACGTGCAGATCGCCGAACCCGGCGCGCTCATTGGTTTTGCCGGCGCGCGCGTGATCGAGCAGACCATCCGCGAAAAACTGCCGGAGGGTTTCCAGCGCGCCGAATATCTGCGCGATCACGGCATGGTCGACATGGTGGTGCATCGCCATGAGATGCGGCCGACGCTGGCGCGGCTCTGCCGCCTCCTCACCAAATCGCCGGCGCTGGAGACGGTGTCGAAGCCGGTCGACCCGGTCACCGATCCCGTCCAGATCGTATCGGCACCGGAATCGCTGCCGGCCGCGCCGCACGCGTGAACGCGCCTGCGGCCAGTCCGCCGTCACCGCTCGCCGACGTGATCGCGCGGCTGTCGGCACTGCATCCAGCCACCATTGATCTCAGCCTCGAGCGCATCCAGCGCCTGCTGGACAAGCTCGGCCATCCCGAACGCAAGCTGCCGCCGGTGATCCATGTCGCCGGCACCAACGGCAAGGGATCGACGGTCGCTTATCTGCGCGCGATGCTGGAGGCAGCGGGCCTTCGCGTCCATGTCTACACCTCGCCCTATCTTGTGCGCGCCAATGAATGTTACCGCCTCGGTCGCGTCGGCGGCGGCACGCTTGTCGGTGACGATGAGTTGCAGGCGGCGCTGGAGCACTGCGAGGCGGCAAACGCCGGGGCGCCGATCACGGTGTTCGAGAGCAAGACCGCGGCGGCTTTCTGCCTTTTCGCCGACAATCCCGCCGATGTCGTGTTGCTGGAGGTCGGGCTCGGCGGCCGTCTCGATACGACCAATGTGATTGAGATGCCGCTGGCGAGCGTGATCACGCCGATCAGTATGGACCATGTGGAATTTCTCGGCCCCACACTGGCCTCGATTGCCGGCGAGAAGGCCGGAATCATTAAGCCGGGCGCGCCGGTGGTTTGCGCCGAGCAGACCGAGGAGGCCATGGCCGTGATCGAGAAGAAGGCGCAGCGCTTGCGCGCGCCGATGTTTGCCGCCGGCCAGCAATGGCATGTCTCGGTCGAGCGCGGCCGCCTCGTCTACCAGGATGAGCGCGGCCTGATGGACTTGCCCGCGCCAAAACTGTTCGGCCGCCATCAGTTCGACAATGCGGGGCTGGCGGTCGCGACATTGCGTGCGATCGACGCGTTCAGGATCAGCCATACGGCGTTCGAGGCCGGCATCCTCGGTGCGGAATGGCCGGCGCGGATGCAGCGCCTCACCGCAGGCCGGCTGATCGAGCTCGCGCCTGTGGGCTCCGAGCTCTGGCTTGACGGCGGACACAATGCGGAAGGCGGCCGCGTCGCCGCAGCGGCACTCGGCGATCTCGAAGAGCGCGTGTCGCGCCAGCTCGTCATCATCGCGGGCATGATGGCAAACAAGGATGCCGGCGGTTTCCTCGCCAATTTCGCCGGTCTGACGCGTCACATCATCGCGGTTCCGATTCCGGGCGAAGACAAGGCGATGCCGCCGGAGCGGCTGGCCGACGCAGCGCGCCAGCTCGGCATGCGCGTCGAGATCTCGGACGGTGTCGAGGCGGCGCTTGTCTCACTGGCGCGTCTTGCCTACGAAGCGCCGCCGCGCATTTTCATCACCGGCTCGCTTTATCTGGCCGGCCATGTGCTGGCGTCAAACGGCACATCGCCGAGGTAATCCATGCGCTTTGCCGCGATTGCCGACATCCATGGCAACCATCTGGCGCTGGAGGCGGTGCTCGCCGACATCCGCGCGCATGACATCACCGACATCGTTGATCTCGGGGACATGGCGAGCGGGCCGCTCGATGCGCGCAAGACCATGGATATGCTGATGGCGCTCGATATCGTTCACGTGCTCGGCAATCACGATCGCTGGCTGATCGACCGGCCGATCGAGAAGATGGGGTCGTGGGAACGCCCCGCATTTGCGCAACTCAACAGCGCGCATCTTGACTGGCTGCGTACGGTGCCGATGACGCGCGTCTATCGCGATCAGGTCTTTCTCTGCCACGCGACGCCTGCGGACGATAACGTCTACTGGCTGGAGGCCGTAACGCCTGAAGGCGCGGTCACGATGGCGCCGCTCGAGACAATCGAAAAGCAAGCGGCGGGAATTCCGCAGTCGCTGATCCTTTGCGGCCATACCCATGTCGCGCGCGCGGTCAGGCTTGGCGATGGGCGGCTGGTGGTCAATCCCGGCAGCGTCGGCAGCCCCGGTTATTCCTACAACGTTCCGTATCCGCACGTGATCGAGGCCGGCACGCCCGATGCCCGCTACGCGATCCTGGAACTGAAATCGGGAAGCTGGAGCGTCACCTTCCGGCACGTGCCCTACGACAACGAGGCGATGGCGGTACTGGCGCGCCGCAACGGCGACCCGGAATCCGCATCCGCGCTCGCGACCGGGCGGGTTGGGAGACCTCTCGCCGGCGCTTGACATTTATAGTATGTGCACTTATTATAAGCGTACATACTATGGAGCGCGACCCAATGAGTTATTCCCCGAACTGGCATGTCGAGCACAGCATCGAAACCGCAGCGCCGGCCGAGGCGATCTGGCAGCTTTTCCGCGATGTTGCCGGCTGGCCGCGCTGGAACGCCGGCATTGCCAGTATCGCCATCGATGGTCCATTTGCCGACGGCACGTGGTTGACCATGCAGCCGCCAGGCGAAGCGCCGCTGCGCTCGCAACTGGTGCAGGTGCGCGAGAACGCCGGTTTCGTCGACAGGACCGAGATCGGCGATCTCACTGTCGAGGTGGCGCACCGCATCACGCCGCTCGCGGGCGGACGCACCCGGATTACTTACGCCGTCGACGCCTTTGGCCCTGACGCAGCCGGGATTGGCGCTGCAGTGTCGTCGGATTTTCCCGATGTGCTTGCGGCTCTCGCGGCGTTTGCCGAAGCGAGGGCATCGTGAAGGCCTGGCTCGGGGTGGTCAGCCGCGCCCACGTCCGGCGCGGCGTAGCCGGCGGCTTCGCCCAACTGTGCCATGGCAAGGCGCAACCGCTGCGTCGCATGCAAGGCGGCGACTGGCTGGTCTATTATTCGCCGACCGTCGAGATGGGCGACGCACCGCTGCGGGCTTTTACGGCGATCGGCCGCGTCGAGCAGGGCGATGTCTACTCCCATGACATGGGTGGCGGCTTCGTTCCGTTCCGTCGCAATGTTCGCTATGTTGACGCCCGTGATGTGCCGCTCGACATGATCAAGGACCGGCTGATGCTCTGCGCTGAGGCAAATTGGGGGATGGCGCTGCGCCGCGGACACCTGCCGCTTTCGGCTTCGGATTTTGCCGTCATTGCCGAAGCCATGAAGGCGCACGAAGCGGTCGCTGATTTCGCTGGCGTGCCATGAAGCGCAAGGAGAGCGCGCCGCCGCTGCCGAGCCGGATGGCGGGTCCGGCGGAGAGCCCGGGTTTCCTGCTCTGGAAGATCTCCAATGCGTGGCAGCGCCGACAGCGTGACGCACTGCAGCCCCATGGGCTCACCCATTCCCAATTCGTGATGCTGGCGACCGCGACGTGGTTCGGTGCTTCGGAAACTCTGACCCAGGCGCGGCTTGCGCAACTCACCGGCATCGATCCGATGACGACGTCGCAGGTGTTGCGCGCGCTGGAGGCGGCAGCACTGATCGAGCGCGGCGATCACCCCACCGATCCCCGTGCCAAGTCGATCGTGGTGACGCGCGCCGGCCGCGAACTCGCGCGCAAGGCGGTCGTAGTGGTGGAGGAGAACGACGCAGCGTTCTTTGCCCCCTTGGTTGGTGACACGGCGCGGCTGGTGGCGATGTTTCAGGCGCTGGTCGACGGCAGCGAACGCGGCGAGGCGGAGGCCGAAATGGCCGACGCCAAAAACAAACGGCCGGCGAAACGCCGGCCGTAATGCGATCTTGATGCTTCGGGTCGATCAGACCGCAGCGGAAATCCACTGCTGCAGCTTCGCCTTCGGCGCTGCACCGACCTGACGGGAGGCCATTTCGCCGCCCTTGAAGATCATCAGGGTCGGGATCGACATCACGCCGTATTTCGACGCGGTCTTCGGGCTCTCGTCGACGTTGAGCTTGACGATCTTGACCTTGTCGCCCATCGCACCTGCAATCTCGTCCAGCGCAGGCGCGATCATGCGGCACGGGCCGCACCATTCGGCCCAGAAGTCGACGACGACAGGACCGTTCGCCTTGAGCACCTCGGCTTCGAAATCGGTGTCAGAAACCTTGCCAACGGCCATCGGGATACCTCGTACTGTTAAGTGATGAAGGGCGCAGAGAATCGCGCCAGAAAGCATGCAGCCAACCTATGAACGGCTCCTTGCCGGGTCAAGCAGGCTCACGGTGAGATGATAGAGATGCCAGCCCGGCGTCCAGCGCGGGCGACGAAATCTCCATCAAATCAAGCGTTTCGGTCCAGAGCAGCGCGGCCCTGATGGCCCGCTGGGGATAAAGTTTGGCAAGTATCGCCCGATAGAGGGCGAGCTGGCGGACATAGCCCTGGGGCGCGTCGGCGGCGGCCGTCGGCGGGGCGTGGTTGGTCTTGAAGTCGACGATGAGGATTTCGGCCGGCGTCACCACCAGGCGGTCGATCTGGCCCGACACCAGCGCAGGCGGGCCGCCAGGCCGCTCCAGGCGTCCAACGATTGGCACCTCGGCCCGACTGCCGGCGGCGAACACGGCGGCAAAACGCGCGTCCGTGATCAGCTGCAGCACCTGACCAACCAGCGCGGTCCGCTCCTCGGGGGTCCAGTCCTCGGCATTGCGGGCCGAGATAATTTTGCGCGAGCTCGCGGCGGCGTTCCGTTGCGAGATCCGGTAGCGACTGCAGCAGGCGATGCACCAGCACGCCACGCTGCAGCGCACGGGCGCGCAGCGCGATCGCCTCTCCGCCGCGAACGGCCTTTCCGGCATTCTCGTCGGGATCGGATGGACGCAGACGGCGGTCGACGGGCCTTTCCGGCGCGGCGGGCGTGAGCAGCCATGGCGGCAGTGCCGTTGGCGCGCTTGCCGGAACATCGGAGGCTGCACCGGCTTGCGGCGCGGCTTCCTCAGCGCGCCGGTAGCGCTTCACCACGCCGTCGCCGGCCGGAATCTCCTCGATCGCCAGTCCCGATCCGGCGAGGCCGCGCCGCGCCAGATCGTACCAGGAGCCTTTGCGCACGCCGTTCATGTTACCGGGCTGGCATCCGGCGACGATCAGGCGATCGGCCGCGCGCGTCATCGCGACATAGAGCAGGCGGCGATATTCGTGCTCGGTCTCCTCCAGCATCGCGCTGCGCGCACTGGCCACGGCAGGTGGATCATCCGCCTTGCGGCCGGCCCAGACCACGACCTTGCCGCCATTGTCCTGCGACAGATGGATCAGCCGCAGCCGTTGCGTGTCCGATGGCGATGTCGTGGTGTCGGCCATGATCACGACGGAGGCTTCGAGCCCCTTGGCGCCGTGCACGGTCATCACGCGCACCTCGTCGCGCGAAATCTCCATGTCGCGCTTGACCTCGGTGTCGGCCGCGCGTAGCCAGGACATAAAGCCCTGCAGCGAGGCCGGCGCTTTGCGTTCGTAGGCCAGCGCCAGTTCGAGGAATTCGTCGAGCGCATCGTTGGCTTCGTGCCCGAGCCGGCGCAGGATGCGCGCGCGGCCATTGTCGCCGCCGAGCAACCAGGCATAGAAGGCAAACGGGGTTTCGCTTCTGAAGCGCCGCTCGCATTCGACGAGACGGTCGAGCGCATCCTTCAACCTGCCGCTATCAGCGGCGTGCGCGGTCAATGCGTCGCGCAGCGAGCCCTTGCGGTTCCAGGCGAGCGTGAAGAGGTCGTCCTCACCAAGGTTGAACAGCGGGCTTTTCAGCGCCACCGCCAGCGCCAGATCGTCCTGCGGCAGCAGCAGGGCGTCCGCAAGGTTCATCAGGTCGATGATCGCGATGTGCTCGGTGAGTTTCAGGCGGTCGGCGCCGGCCACGGGAATGCCGGCATGCTTGAGCGCCTGGATCACGGCGTCGAACAGGTTACCGCGCCGGCGAACCAGCACCAGTACGTCGCCATAGCTGAGGCGCCTGCGGTCACCGTCGCGGCCGGTCATGGTGCCCTCAGTCACCATCTGCCTGATCCCGGCCTGGATGCGCTTGGACAGTTTGACCTCGGCTGATGTCACCGACACTCCGTCGAACGGCGCGCGCCAGCCCTCGATATCCTGCTTGTCGTCGGCTTCCGAAAGCTCCCAGAGCTCGATCTGGCTCGGACCTGCATCGGGCAGCGCGTGATGAATGGGATAGCCGATGTCGACGGAGTGAATGCTGCGATAAATATCCTGCTCGCGGAACACATGGTCGACCGATTGCAGGATCGCGGGTCCCGAGCGAAACGAGTAGGTAAAGGACACCGGATCGAATTTGAGCCCGGCATCCTCGAACTTCTTCTTCAGCGCGCGCCGCCTTGCGTCGAACTCATGCGGTGCCGCGCCCTGGAACGAGAAGATCGACTGCTTCTCGTCGCCCACGGCGAACACGGTGCGCAGCATGCTGTCGCGTGCGCCGGCGCCGGCGGTGAATTCGGAGATGATGTGGGCGATGATGTCCCATTGCCTGGGGCTCGTGTCCTGCGCCTCGTCAATCAGCACGTGATCGACGCCGCGGTCGAGCTTGTAATGCACCCACCCCGACGCGCCGCTCTCCAGCAGGGCCAGCGTCTTGTCGACCAGATCGTCATAGTCGAGCAGCCCGCGTTCCAGCTTCTCGCGGCGATAGTTCGCCGCGGCCGCGGTTGCGATATGCAGTAGCGCTTCGGTGCGGTCGCGGACAATGACGGCGCGGCGCTTCTCGATCAGCGGGCCGACGCGCAGAATTTCCGCGTCGAACAGTCGCCCGATAGCGGGATTGTCGCGAACGAAATTCTTCGTCACCACCGATTTGCGTGGCGCGCGCTCCTCGGTCAGGAACAGGCCGAGATATCTGTCGACCTGGTCGCTATCCGCTGAAACCTTCGCCTCGCGCAACCGCGCCGCCTGTTCGCAATCCGATTTGCTGCCGGTCTCGAGCGCGGCGGCGATCTCCTCCCATCCCGATCGTTTCAGGTAAGGGCCGTCGACGATATCGCGCTCGATCTCCTCGATACGATCATTGGCGGAAACGCCGAGCGCGGCGGCCATCTGCCGCGCGGCGGCGTCCGCCCCGCCGGCCGCATCGGTCCAGGCCATGAAATGATCGCGGCTGAGGCAGGCCTCGCGTACGACTTCCTTGAAAGTGACGTCGGCAGCATTCGCCATGGCCGTCAGCAACGCGCGGCCGATGGCGCTGTCGGGAGCGCGCGCGGCGTCGAGCAACACGGCAAGGCTGGCGCGCTCCATCATCTCGGTCTGGTCACGGTCGTCGAGCACGGCAAAGCGCGCCGGCACATTGGCCTCGAACGGGAATTGCTGCAGCAGGCGCGTGCACAGCGCGTGGATGGTCTGCACCTTCAATCCGCCCGGCGTCTCCAGGGCGGAGGCAAACAGTTCGCGCGCCGCTTTGCGCAAGCGGGCGTTCGGATGCGCGATGCCGACGTCGCGGATCGCGGCGTCGAGCGCGGTGTCGTCGAGCGTCACCCAGTGGCCGAGCGTGGTGAACACGCGCTCGGCCATGTTGGCCGCTGCCGCCTTGGTGAAGGTGAGGCACAGGATCTTTTCCGGCGGCACGGCTGACAGCATGCAGTCGGATCACCCGCTGCACCAGCACATGCGTCTTGCCGGAGCCGGCATTGGCCGAGACGAAGGCCGAAGCCGTGGGATCGGACGCGCGCGCCTGCGCGTCGCGGACCGGCGAGGGGATGGTGCGCGGTTTCTTCACCATTCCTCCAGCGCGATGCCGCCCGCGGCTGACCATTCCTTGACGCGGGCGAGGTTGTCATAGTTGCCGTAGCGGGCGGTCCACATCGACAGGTTCAGCGAGGTGTAGGCCTGGTTCTCATCCTCGAATTTGCGGATCAGCGCCTCGAGCTGCGCCCGCGCGTAGTCGGCCGCCTGGTCCGGCGGTTGCGGCGTATCGCCGGGCCGGATCTTCAATTGCAGCGTCTTGTGTTCGCCCGGCGGCTTGTTGCCGCTCAGCCTGACATAGGCGAGCTCGGTCACCGAACCGCCCGCGGCGATATCGGCAAAGCCGCCCTCGCGCAGGATCGCCGCTTCCAGCGTGAGTTGCGGCGACAGTCCCATCCGCACCTGCTTGCCGGTCGGCGGCTGCCCGGTCTTGTAATCGAGGACCGCGTAACTGCCGTCACGACGGCGTTCGATGCGGTCGGCACGCGCCGAGAGCGTAAATGTCCGCTCATTGTCGAGCGGGATCTTGATCTCGCCCCTGATCTCGGCGGCGATTGTCTCGGTCTCGCCGCGGCGCTCGGCTTCCCAGTCGGCGAACCAGCGCGTGATGCGCGAAAACCGCGGCCACCACAGCGCGCGCGCCTCCGGCCGTTCCATCAACGGCGCAAAATGCTTCTCGCCAATCGCGCGCAGCACGCTCACGACATCGGCCGGCAACGCGTCGGCATATTGCTTGGTGAACTCGCCGAGCGATTCATGAATGGCCGAGCCGCGGTCGGCCGCCGACAGCGGCATGTCGACTGGATCGAGCGGATCGAGCCGCAGGATGTGGCGGGCATAGATGGTGTAGGGATCGCGCAGCCAGTCCTCGATCGCAGTGACCGAGAGTTTTGTCGGCCGCGTCGCGCGCGGCGGCCTGGGTTCGGGCTGCTTGATCGGTTCGACTTTTGCCGGTTGGTCGATCGCGCTTGCGTAGTGAACATATTTGTCGCCGATGGCTTTCGCTGCCTTCCAGCGGTCCTCGCCTGCGACCGCTTCCAGCCGGTGCAGGAAGCGCGAGGCGACGGCGGGCGCGCCACCGACTTTTGACGCATGCGTGAGGATCACTTCGTCATGACCGAGCAGCTGCGCGAAGTCATGGGCGGAGAGACCGATGCGCCGTTCCGGCAGATCGAGGCCGAGTTCGTGGCGCATCGGCCGGCTCAGCCAGGGATCGACGCGCGGCGCCGGCGGCCAGACACCCTCGACGAGGCCGCCCAGGATGATGCGATCGGACTCCGTCAGGCGCGCTTCGAGTTGACCGAAGATATGGAGCTTTGCGTCGGCAAGCTCGGCCCGCCGCACCATCCGCTCGGCAAAGGCGGTCTGAAACAGCTCGGCATAGTCGGCAAGCGGCGTCATCAGACCGACGCGCTGCTGCCGGCCGATCAGATCGTCAAAGGCGTCGGCGAGCGCGAGGCCTGACGGACCCTCGAACGCCCTGGCGACGCCGTGATGATCGGCCGAAAGACTGATCAGCACTTCGCGATGGCGCTGGGCGAGTTCGGCGAGATCATAGTCCGCCGACGAAGCGAGGCCTTCCAGCGGCGCCAGCGCCGCCTGCAACGCCTTGATCACGAGCTCGGCCTGATCGAGGTCAGGGTCGCGCAAGCGCGCCCGTGGCTCGGCGGGATGCAGCATCGATGTCTCTTGGTTGCGCAGCTTACGCAATTCCTCGCGATAACCAGCGAAGTCGCGGGCGAGCCCGTCGCTGCCGGCTTGCGGGCGCGTGCCGCGCAGCAGCGCAAGCTCCAGCACCTCGATGCCACGATTCAGCGCGTTGTGCGCGTGGCCGAGCCGCAACAGCGGATGCTTGAGCAGCGCCAGCAGCGTCGGCGGTTCGAGCCCGCTTGTGACGGCTTCAGCCGTCAGCCGCGCGAAAATTCCTGCCGGCGTTTCCATCAGCGCATCGCCGCCGGAATCGTTGAACTCGAGATTCCAGCGGCCGAGCGCCGCCATCACGCGCCGCGCCAGCGCGCGGTCGGGCGTCACCAGCGCCGCCGATTTATTCAGATGCCGCGCCTCGCGCATGGCAACCGCAATCGCCAGCGCCTCCATTTCCGGATTGGCCGCCTCGACCACGGCGAGCCTGTCCATGCCGGCTGCGATCTGGGCAGCGATATCCAGTCGTTTCAGCCGGTCGTGCCATTCCGCTGTGGCGCTCGACGGCCGCATCGCCTCGGATGCCAGCACCTCGCGGCCGCCTTGTGCAGGCCGCCCGAGAATCTCGACATCGCGCCGCTTGATGCCGAAGCGCGCAAGCAGCGCATGCATCGCATATTGCGGATGGTTGGAGGCGGGCGGCGTGGTGAAGATACCTTTCGCATCCTTGACGCCGCCGATCGATTTCCAGGCCTCCTCGTCGAGGTCGGTGTCGAGCCCAGGCAGCACTACCGCGCCTTGCGGCAGTCTTGCGACCACATGCAGGAATTTTGCGGTCGACGGCATCGAGCCGGTGGAGCCTGCGGCGATCACCGGTCCGTCATGATGTTGGGTGAGGCGCGCGGCTTCAGCGTCGATCAGGCGGTCGCGACGCGACGCGGGTTCGATCCGGTTGGTCTCGGCGAGGTAGTCCGGCCAGAACTTTCGGGCGATCTGCAGGAATTCCAGCGTGTGCTGCCAGTATTTGTCGAACTGATCCGGCACCAGCCGATCGAGCGCGTCCCAGTCGACGCCGCGCGTCACCATGTCGTCGATCAGCCGCGCGAGATCGCCGGCCAGAGCCAGCGTCGAGGCCGGGCCGCCGACCACCAGCGGTGACAGCACCGGGCGTTTGGCCCAGGCGGCCACCAGCCTTGCCAGCGTCAGGCGACGTTCGAGCTCGCCGAGTTTTGGCGGAATGTCGAGCGGAGCGCTGCCGCCGATATCGGATTCCTCCGCGAAGGCCAGCTCGTCCTCGTCGATGTCGCCGAGCGCGACGATGCGCGGCAGGATCGCGGCATCGGCGTCGAGCACATCGAGGAAGATTTCGCGCGCAAGGCGCCCGGCGCGGCGGGTCGGCAGGTACAGCGTCGCCTGCGCCAGCCGTTCCGGTTCCCGGCGCGCCTCGAACCCCCCGACCAGTTCGCCATCGACCAGCGCGGCGATGACGGTGCGCAGGAACGGCACGGAGACGGGAACGCTGAGTACGCGCATGAGCTGCCTGATTCGGGATCGGGCGGCATCATGGCATGGGTAGGAGGGAGGAGCGGTCATTCCGGGCGGCGGCAGCATCGAACCCGGAATCGATCCGGGTCGGCCTGGCATCGATGACAAGCAATCAGCCACGCTTTCCAGAAACGCCTCTTCCGCGGCCTGGACGGCGTCGGGGGTTCCGACATGCATCCAGACGCCGTCGAGCCGCAGGCCGAACAGGCGCTCCTGTTCATTGGCGCGGTCGAACATCTTGGTCAGCGAGAATTCGCCGGCCGGCGCATCGGCAAACAGCGACGGCGACATGATCGCCGCGCCGGCATAGACGAACGGCACCACCTGCAGCTCGCGCCGTATGCGCAGCGCGCCGTCGGGCAGCATGGAATAGTCGCCGCGGCCGCCATAGCCGATGCTGCTGGTGGTCGGCGCCATCAGCAGAAGGATGTCCATGCGCGCAGGATCGAAGGCTTCGGCAAGCCGCGCCAGATTGGGCCGCACGCCGTCGATCCACATCGTATCGGCGTTGACGTGGAAGAACGGCGCGTTGCCGAGCAGCGGCAGTGCCTTCACCACGGCGCCGCCGGTGCCGAGCACGCAATCGCGCTCGTCGGAGATGGTCACCTTCGGGTGACTGCGGCCTTTGGTGTGCTCGATGATCTGGTCGGGCAGATAATGCACGTTGACCACGGCATCGCTGACGCCAGCGGCGCCGAGCTTGTCGAGCACGTGGTCGAGCAGCGGCTGGCCGGCGACGCGCACCAGCGGTTTCGGCATCTTGTCGGTGAGCGGGCGCATGCGCAGGCCGAATCCGGCGGCGAGGACCATGGCTTTGGTGGGGTGGACGGGCATCTCTTCAAAAGTCTCGAATTTGCAGGCCGATCATATCACGGCGATTCGGCCCCTGCTGTGCTCATCAGGCCATAGTGACCCGATATGACGGCCGTGCGACGGGGTCAGGTTCAGGCCTCGGCCGCGGCGCGCCGCGAAGCCTTCTTCTTCTTGTCGCCGGGCTTGAGGAAATTGACGCCGATCTGGTCGCCGTTGACCCAGGCAAGCTCGCAGCGGCGATAGGCAAGGCCGGTCGACGACAGCAGCAGGAAAAACTCCTTCAGATGCAGTCCTTCGACCGAACCTTCCACCGTCAGCTTGGCGCCGGTCTCGGAGACGTCTTCCATGACGCAATCACGGCGCCAGGTGCCGTCGATACCCATCATGTGCGCCGGGATGCCCCGCTCGAATACGATGCGCTCGCCCCTGCGCCGCTCTGTCGTGGACGCCATGGCTCGATTTCCATTTCCCAGGCAGTTCGGCCGCACGTCGATGTGCGGCCCCTCCTGGAGCTTAGCGGCAGGATGGCTAACAAGTGGTAAATCAGGGAACCGGTGGCGGCACATTCGCCGCATACCAGTCGCGGAACTCGGCGAGGATCGGGTGCGCCAGCGAGCGGTTGAGGTAGGTCCAGATCCGCGGCTGGTGCCGCAGATATTGCGGCTTGCCGTCGCGCCGGTTCAGCCGCGCAAAGGTGCCGAGCAGCCGCGTGTTGCGCTGCGCCGACATGATGGCATAGAGCTCGGCAAAGCCGGCGGGATCGAAATTCTCGTCCGCCGCGCGCCGCGCCTTGATGTAGCGCGACAACAGCGCGAGCTCGAGCTGCTCCGGCACGTCAAGGCGCGCGTCCTGCAACAGCGAAACCAGGTCGTAGGCCGCCGGCCCGAGCACGGCGTCCTGGAAGTCGATGATGCCGACGCGCTTGATGTCTTCGCGGTCGTCGAGCCAGATGATGTTGGGCGAATGGAAGTCGCGCATCATCCAGGTTTTTGGGGCGACGGCGATCTTGCGGTCGAGAAGCTCGCGCCACATCGCAAGGAACTTTTCGCGCACCTCGCTGCTGAGAACCGCATCGCGATCCGGCAAGTACCATTCCGGCATCAGCCCGATCTCGACCAGCATCGCGTCGGTGTCGAAAGGCGGGAATCGTGTAGGTGATGTGCGGCGCCAGCGGCAGCGTGTCCGGGAAGCGGCGCGCGATGCAGCGCTGCCAGCATGTCGGTCGCGGCTTCGTAGCGTTCGGCGATCGGGCGCGGCGGATCGCCCTCGATGACGCCGTCGGTGCCGAAATCCTCGGTGATCAGACAAACCCGCATCGAGATCGGCGTGGTGGATCGTCGGCGCGGAAAGACCCTGCGAACGAAGCCCGCCGGCGATGGCGACAAACGGCTTGACGTCTTCGGCGAGGTGCACCGCAGCGCTGTAGGACTTGCCGTCATAGATCGCCGGTCCATCAGGGCGCTTCGGCGCGTTCATCAGGATGAAGATCCTGTCGTCGCGGACCAGCCGCGCGTAGGAGCGGATCGAGGCATCGCCGGGCATGCGCTGGCGCGCGCGCGTCGCCGAAGCCTGCGTCATCCAGGAACAGCGCGCAATGCCTTCAGCCGCTCAACGACCGCCGCGCCCTGGCCGAAGCCGGATATCTCGGCGGCGCGCGCGGTCGAGCCCAGCGCGGGGCGATGACTGAGCGCGATGTCGATGCGATCGGCGGGCATTGCGTCGGCTGCACGCTCCGGCCATTCGATCAGCGCGACGGTTGCCTCCGGCAGCGGCGAGAGGCCGATCTCCTCCAGCTCCGCAGCCATCGTTGATGCGGTAGAGGTCGGCATGGATCAGCGGGAACGACGGCAAGTCGTAGGTCTGCGCCAGCGTGAAGGTCGGGCTCGGCACCTCCATCTCGTCGTCGTCGGCGAGATAGCGGATCATGGCGCGGGCCGCCGCGGTCTTGCCGGCGCCGAGATCGCCCGACAGCGTGATGACGTCGCCGGCGCCGGTCAGCAGCGCAAGATCGGCCATCAGATGCGCGGTCGCGGTCTCGTTCGGAAGCGCGAGCGAGAATGTGGCTGGTGCGGTCATTCCGCGGCGTGACGCTGGGCGGATCGGTCGAGCGGGAATTCGCAGATCACGGTCGTGCCCTTGGCGACATCGGGATCGAAGCGTACCTCGCCGCCGTGCAGTTCGACAAATGAGCGCACCAGCGACAGGCCGAGGCCCGGCGCCGCGATGCCGCGAGCCGTTGGACGTAGCTCTCGAACCAGTCGAACACCTTGTCCTTGGCCTCGGGCGGAATGCCGGGGCCGGAATCCGCGACCTTGAACACGACATGGGTGTCGGTGCGCCGCGCGCTGACGGTGACGACCGCGTCGTGCGGCGAGAAGCCGACGGCGTTGGCGAGCAGGTTATAGAGCACCTGCACCACGCGCGCGTTCAGTCGCCGGTGAAGGTGCCGATGTCGCTGGATCGATGTCGACCTTCAGCGTGATGCGGTCGGTGGCGAGGCGATCCTGGATGCCTTCGGCGGCGGCCTGGATCGCCTTTCCGATGTCGACCGCGCCGAGCTCGAGCTTCATGGCGCCGGCGTCGATGGTGGCGAGATCGAGGATGTTGTTGGTCAGCGCCAGCAGCGCGTTGGTCGACTTGGTGACGTAGTCGAGATATTCGGCCTGCTTCGGCGTCAGCGGCCCGGTCGAGGGATCGCTGAGGAAATGCGCGAAGCCGATGATGGTGGTGAGCGGCGAGCGCAGCTCGTAGGAAACGTGGTGGACGAAATCCACCTTCATCTGGTCGGCGGCTTCCAGCGCCTCGTTGCGCTCGCGCAGCGCGCGCTCGACATTCTCGGTGTCGGTGATGTCCTGGAAGGTCAGCATGGTCGCGCCGTCGGGCAGCGGCATGGTCATGCATTCCAGCACGCTGCCGTCCTTGCGCTCGATCTTCTGCGCGACCTGCGCGCGGTTCTCGATCGCGGTGATGGCCTCGCGCAGCGCGCGCCAGGTCAGCGCATCGTCGAACAGCGGCCTGCACAGCGCTTCGACCGTCTCGATATGCGGCTGCTCGCGCATCGGCTCCGGCGAGAGCTTCCACATTTTGGCAAAGGCCGGATTGAACAGTTGCGCGCGGCCATTGCTGCCGAACACCGCGACCGCCTCGGTGAGATTGTCGAGCGTTTCGCGCTGGACACGGATCAGCCCGTCGAAGCGCCGCGCCATGTCGAGGCTTTCGGTGACGTTGTCGAACAGATAGGTGACGCCGCCTTCGAGATTGGGCGTGGTGACGACGGTGATCGCGCGGCCGTCGGGCAGGAACCAGGTGTAGGTCTCCGGTTCCACCGCGCGATAGGCCTCGTGCAGCTTGGCCTTCCAGGCGCGGAAGTCGGGCTGCTCCGGCAGCTTGCGGTTGGCGCGCAGCCGGTCGAGCACGCTGGAATCGTCCGGATGGCCGTCGAGGAAGGCCTGATCGAGGCCCCAGAGCCGGCGGTACGATTCGTTGTAGAAGGCGAGCCGTCGGCTGGCGTCGAACACGGCAACGCCCGAGGAGAGCTGGTCGAGCGTGCGGCGATGCGCCTCGCTCATCCGCGTCAGCGCGGCGCGCAGTTCCACCGCCTCGCTGGCGTCGACGGCGATCGCGGCGCTGCCGCTGCCGAATTTCAGCGCCTGCACGTCATAGGTGCGCCGTTCGCCGCCGACCACGACCGGCAGTCGCGCGGCATAGGCCGCCGTTGTCGTTGAGCGCCCGGCTCATGTCGCCGTGCTGGTCGGATTCCAGCAGTTCGAGATTGCGCTGCAGGACGTCGGTGACGCTGGCCGCCTGGGTCGCCTTCACATAGGCCGCGTTGGCGTAGCGCAGCTCGCCGCGCCGCGCCCTTGGCCCAGATCGGCCAGGGCGCCGCGGCGGCGAAGTCGCGCAACAGCTCGGTTTCCTCCTGCAGCGTCCTGTAGCGCAGGTTGGCTTCGGCGAGTTCGCGGCGCACGCCGGAGAGTTCGCGAATCCGGACAATGGCTTGGCCGGCGATGGCGCGGCCCATCGCCTCCACCGCGCGCCCGGTCGAGGTGGAGAGGTTGAGCAGGAACCCCTCGCCCTTTTCGCGCAGCGCATCGACGGCGTGATCGATCTGCAGCGCGGGTTCCGGCGGCAGCCAGGCACCGAAGGCGAGGATGCGCTGCGGCGTCTGCTGCTGGTCCTGCGGCAACAGCAGCGAGATGTCGCCGCTGATTCGCGGCCGGTCTTCGCCGGCGGGCCAGGAGATCAGCACCTGCGGCTCGGCGAACAGCAGCGCGCGCAGCCGGTCGGTCTGGGCCTGCAGCTCGGCGATTTCGCTTTTGAGCTTGCTCTCGTTCTTGGCCGCGCGGGTGCGGGTGCGCATCAGAAGGATCGCGGCGACCACGGAAAAGCCGAGCAGCGCCAGCGCGGTGGTCAGCACCGCGAATTCCTGGTGATTGAGGGCGGAAACGGCTTCCGCGAGCGAAAGCTCGACGGCGGATGCGGTTCCGCCCGCGAGCCAGCGTCGAGACGAGTCCGATCAGGCCGTGGCGCGCCAGTGAGGTGCACGACAGCAGGGTTCGACGCATCGCCGCGACTACGCCTGACATGATTTGCCCCAAGGAACGCACGACTCGACGCTCGGTGCTTCCCCACACCGGCGCGCGAATCGAAAGAGGATAGTCCCAAGGTGACTCCAGGGGTAAGAGTCCAGACCGTGAACGTGAATCCGGTCGTGGAAAATTGCGGCGCGTTTTCGAAAACTTTCCGCAATTGCCCTGGTATCGACCGGGGTGAGGGCGTTAGCGCCCGGTCGAGCCGAATCCGCCGCTGCCGCGGTCGGTCGCCGAAAGCGTGGTGACCTGAACGAGCTGCGCCTGCAGGACGGGCGCGATCACCATCTGCGCGATGCGTTCGCCGCGCTTGATCGTAAACGCCGCCTCGACCGTGATTGATCAGGATCACCGAGATCTCGCCGCGATAATCCGCGTCGATCGTGCCCGGAGAGTTGAGCACGGTGACGCCATGTTTCGCCGCGAGCCCCGAGCGCGGGCGCACCTGCGCTTCAAAGCCCGAGGGCAGCGCGATCGCGAGCCCGGTCGGCACCATCGCGTGCATGCCGGGCGCGAGGATCAGCGGCGCCTCGGCCGGCACCGCGGCGAGCAGATCGAGGCCGGCCGCATCCGCGCTCTGATAGGCCGGCAGTGCGAGGCCTTCGCCATGCGGCAATTGGCGGATTTCGACCTTGATCTTGCCGCTCACGATTTGCTCCCACTTCTTTCGCGATGCGCGCCACCAGTTCGGTTGCGACCTGCTCCTTGGTCATCACCGGCCAGGAATCGACGGCGATATCGCCGCCGTCGCGCGTCAGCAGATGAATCGTGTTGCGGTCGCCGCCCATCACGCCGGTTTCGGGCGAGACGTCATTGGCGAGGATCCAGTCGCAGCCCTTGCGCTTGATCTTTGCCTTGGCGTTGTCGATCAGGTGCTCGGTCTCGGCGGCAAAGCCGATCACGAGCGGCGGGCGCTTATCTTTCAGCTTGGAGATCGTGGCGAGGATGTCGGGATTCTCGACGAGCTGCAGCGGCGGCATGCCGGCTGCGTCTTCTTCAGCTTTTGCGCGCCCTCGCTGGCGACGCGCCAGTCGGCAACCGCAGCAGCGAAGATCGCGATATCCGCCGGCAACGCCGCCTCCACCCGGTGCAGCATGTCGCGCGCGGATTCGACGCGGATCACGTTGACACCTGCGGGATCGCGCAGATCGACAGGCCCGGTGACCAGCACGACGTCGGCGCCGGCCGCCTGCGCCGCGGCGGCAATGGCAAATCCCTGTTTGCCGGACGAGCGATTGGCGATGTAGCGCACGGGATCGATCGGCTCATGGGTGGGGCCGGCGGTGATCAGCACGCGCTTTCCCGCGAGCGGTTGCGGCCGTGGCGGGCGCAGCATGTGCTCGGCGGCAGCCGCGATTTCGCGTCGCCTCCGACATCCGCCCGACGCCGGCTTCGCCGGCTTCCGCCATCTCGCCGGCATTGGGTCCGACGGTATGGATGCCGTCGCGGCGCAGCTGCATGACATTGCGGCGCGTGGCGGCGTTGTTCCACATCAGCGGATTCATCGCGGGCGCGAGCAGGATCGGCTTGTTGGCCGCAAGCAGGATGGCGCTGGCGAGATCGTCGGCATGGCCATGCGCCATCTTCGCCATCAGGTCGGCGGTGGCGGGCGCCACCACGATCAGGTCGCAGTCGCGCGCCGAGCCGGATATGGCCGGCGTCGAACTCGCTCTCGGGGTCGAACAGGTCGGTGTAGACGCGCTCATGCGCCAGCGCACTGGCCGACAGCGGTGTGACGAATTGCTGCGCGGCCTTGGTCAGCACGCAGCGCACCTCGATCTTGCCGCTCCTTCAGCCGGCGGATCAGTTCGAGTGATTTGAAGGCGGCGATGCCGCCGCCGATGATCAGGGTAACGCGCGGCCGGCGCCTGGCGGCATCCTCCGAGGCGCCCGGCTGCCCGCAGCGAGCGGGCAGGGAGGCCCCGCGGCACAGCCGGCATGTGATTCTGGGCGGCGTCGCGCAGGATCACCCGCACTTCGTCCTCGACCGAACGGCCGTTGCGGGCGGCGCGCAGCCGCAATTCGTCGCGGATGGCGTCGTCGAGCTTTCGGATGGTCAGACTGGCCATGGCGAGGCCCTCATGGCAACTCGGATGCTAGCAATGCTAGCATACTTTGCGTGCTTTGCAATCACAAGCTGCCGGACCGCCCAGAGGATCCCGATAAAGGTCAGGCGCGATGATCCACAGCGCCACCGTGCGCCAGCGGTCCTTGCGGGCTTCGGCCCGGCTGAAGGCGGCAATGGTCTCGGGCGACAGCGTCACGCCCTCGCGCACCATCTTCTCCAGGTGCTCCAGCACGGTCACCGCGCGCCCGGCCATCGCCGGCAGGCTCGCCGCGACCTTGCCGAGTTCGCCGGCGCCGGCCATCGCGCCCTCGATGCGGCCGATCGGACCGAGATTGCGCTCGATCCATTCGCGCACCACGGGGTCGGCGACCTTCCAGATGTCGAGCTTTGGATCAAAACCGCGCGCGACCCCTTCCACCACCACCATGGTCTTCTGCAACAGGATCAGTTCGGGCCGGGTCTGCATGTCGAAGAGACCGGTGACCTCGAGCAGCAGCGTCAGCAGCCTCGCCATCGAGATTTCTTCGGCGGTGCGGTTGTGGATCGGCTCGCCGATGGCGCGGATGGCCTGCGCGAAATTCTCCACCGAGTGATGGCCCGGCACATAGCCGGCCTCGAAATGCACCTCGGCCACCCGGCGATAGTCGCGGGTGATGAAGCCGAGCAGGATTTCGGCGAGGAAGCGCCGCTCCTTCAGGCCGAGGCGTCCCATGATGCCGAAATCGACCGCGACCAGCCGGCCGGCGTCGTCGAGGAAAAGATTTCCGGGATGCATGTCGGCATGGAAAAAGCCGTCGCGCAGCGCGTGGCGCAGAAAACTCTGGATCACCTTGCGGCCGAGTTCGGGCAGGTCGACATGCGCCTGTTCGAGCCTGATGTGATCGTTGAGCGCGATGCCGTCGATCCATTCCATCGTCAGCACGTTGTGGGTGGTGCGGTCCCAGTCCACGGTCGGCACGCGGAAATCCGGATCGTCGCGGGTGTTCTCCGCCATCTCCGACAGCGCGGCCGCCTCCAGCCGCAGGTCCATCTCCATCGCGACCGAGCGCGACATGGTGTTGATGACTTCGATCAGCCGCAGCCGGCGCGCGTCCGCCGAGTGCGCTTCAGCCTTGTGTGCGACAAAGAAGAAATCGGAGAGATCGCGCCGGAAGCGCGCGGCGACGTTGGGGCGCAGCACCTTGACCGCGACGTGCTTGTGTTCGCCATTCTGCAGCACCTCGCCGCGATGAACCTGCGCAATCGAGGCCGCGGCCACCGAAGGACCGAGGCTCGCAAAGGCCTGCGCTACGGGCTTTTCCAGCGACTGTGCGATCGCCGCTTCGGCCTCGGCTTGCGAAAACGGCGGCAGGCGATCCTGCAGATTCTCCAGGTCGCGCGCCATGGCGACGCCGACCACGTCGGGCCTTGTCGCCAGAAATTGTCCGAGTTTCAGATACGCAGGTCCAAGCCGGGTCAGCGCGCGCGACAGCCGCGGCCCGGATTTGGCGCCGGGCCGCTCGATCAGCCGCGCCAGCTTCATCAAGAGTTGCGCCGGCGGCGGCACCAGGCTCGGATCGATGACGCCGAACACGCCTTCGCGCGCGAACACGAAACCGGCGCGCGCTAGCCTTGCAATGTGGGTCGTTGCTGAAATCACAAACGCCAGCCCGAATGCAGCGCCACGATGCCGCCGGACAGGCTCTGCCATTTGACGCGCGAGAAGCCGGCGGCGCGGATCATGTCTGCGAAAGCATTGGGCTTGGGAAACTTGCGGATCGATTCGACGAGATACTGGTAGGATTCCGCATCGCCCGTGATGGCGCGGCCGAGCGGCGGGATGACGCGGAATGAGAACAGCTCATAAAGCCGGTCGAGCCCGGGCACGTCGACGGTGGAGAACTCCAGGCACAGGAAACGGCTGCCGGGCCGCAGCACGCGAAAGGCTTCTTTCAGCGCCAGGTCGATCTGCGGCACGTTGCGGATGCCGAAGGCGATGGTGTAGGCGTCGAAACTGCGGTCGGGAAATGTAAGCGCTCCGCATTGCCCTCGACAAAGCCGACACGGTCGTCGAGATGCTGCGCAGCTTGCGCGGTTGCGGCCGACCTCCAGCATATCCACATTGATGTCGCAGACGGTGGCGCGGAAACCTGCGCCTGACGCTTTCGCTGCGCGAAAGGCGACGTCGCCGGTGCCGCCGGCCACATCGAGCAGCGCGAACGGCGCGTCGTTCTTCGGCGGGTTCAGCGTGGTGACCATGATGTCCTTCCAGGCCCGGTGCAGGCCGATCGACATCAGGTCGTTCATCAGGTCGTAGCGCGAGGCGACGCTGTGAAACACCTCGTTCACCAGCGTCTGCTTTTCACCCAGGGGCACGTCCCTGAAGCCGAAATGCGTGGTTTGGTCCGGCCGATCCATCACTCTACCGTACTCTTGACTGTACTCTTGCCCATCAGGCGGACCATAGCGCAGCCGCCGTAATGGGGCTATCACACGGCTTCCATAAGGTGAATGACCCGATGCCCGAATTACCCGAAGTCGAGACCGTCCGCCGCGGCCTGCAACCGGTCATGGAGGGGGCGAAAATCGTCAAGGCCGAGGCCCGGCGCAAAGATCTGCGCTTTCCCTTTCAAAAGGATTTTACCGCCCGCCTGCAGGGCCAGACCGTGACCGGGCTCGGCCGCCGCGCCAAATACCTGATGGCCGACCTCATCTCGGGGGATGTGCTGTTGATGCATCTGGGCATGTCGGGCTCTTTCCGGATCGTGCAAGGGAGCGGAAACGTCAACGGCAGCAAAACTCCAGGCGAATTTCATTATCCCCGCAGCGAAGACCGCGCCCACGATCACGTCGTGTTCCACATGTCCTCGGGCGCCTCGGTCGTGTTCAACGATCCGCGCCGCTTCGGCTACATGAAGATCATCGCCCGCAATGAGATCGAGGACGAGCCGTTGCTGCAAGGGCTCGGCCCCGAGCCGCTCGGCAATGAGTTCGACGCCGACCTCCTGGCGCGCGCCTGCCACAACAAGAAGACGAGCCTGAAGGCGGCGCTGCTCGACCAGCGCGTGGTGGCGGGACTTGGCAACATCTATGTCTGCGAGGCGCTCTACCGCGCCCATCTGTCGCCACGCCGGCTCGCCGCGACCCTTTCGACCAAAAAGGGCGAAACCACCGATCATGCGCGGTATCTGGTGGACGAGATTCACGCGGTGCTGAACCAGGCGATCAAGGCCGGCGGTTCGTCGCTGCGCGACCATCGCCAGACCTCGGGTGAACTCGGCTATTTCCAGCATTCGTTCCAGGTCTATGACCGCGAGGGCGAGAAGTGCCAGACCCGGCGCTGCGGCGGCACCGTTCGCCGCTTCAACCAGAACGGCCGCTCGACCTTCTGGTGCCCGAAGTGCCAGAAATAACTGGCACGCGATGGAGACACCGCGTCTTGAGACACGACGGTTGATCCTGCGGCCGATCGCGCTGTCGGATGCGCCGGCAATCCAGCGCCACTTCAACAACTGGAACATCATCCGGAATCTGGCGCTGGTGGTGCCCTGGCCCTATCCCGATGACGGTGCCGAGACCTTTGTCAAACGCGAGCTCGGCAAGATCGCCGCCGGCGAGGAAATCTACCAATGGGTTTTGGTGCTGCGATCAGGTGACGGCGAGGCGATCGGCAATATCAATTTCCGGCCGCGCGCCGACAGTGCAAAGGGCAATCGCGGCTTCTGGCTCGCGGAGCCGTACTGGAACCAGGGGCTGATGACGGAAGCGATCACGGCGGTGAACGACTTTGCGTTTCTCACGCTCGGCCTGGAAAGCTTCCACGTCTGCAACGTGATCTCCAACGTCGGCTCACGCCGGGTCAAGCAGAAGACCGGCGCGGAATTCGTCGACCACATCGAGCTGCCGCATCATAACGGCGAAAGCAAAGCCGAGCGGTGGAGGGTGACGCGGGAGAGCTGGCTGGGGCGGGACAAGAAGAGGGTGGGCAAAAGGCGCGAATGCGCCGTGCCCACCTTTCCTGAACCGTGCGCGTAAAGGTGGGCACGCTTCGCTTTGCCCACCCTACAACACCGTCGCGATGGCTTGACCGCGCCCCCAAGGCCGGAGAACATCTGCCATCGCATCACAAAACGAGAAAAGAATGGCGATGGGTGGAAACTGGCGCGACCGCGCAGGCGACGGTCTTTGAATGTCAAAAACAACCCGCCATCTCCAGCCGCGGCATGGTGGTGAGCAATCATCCGCTGGCATCAGCCGCCGGTGCGGAGATGCTGGCGGCGGGCGGCAACGCCATCGACGCTGCGATCGCGACGCTGTTCACGCTGACCGTGGTCGAGCCGATGATGGTCGGCATCATCGGCGGCGGCATGGCGCATATTCGCCTGGCCGACGGCAGCCACAGATTCATCGACGGCCAGAGCACGGTGCCGGCAGCGGTGAAGCCCGATACGTACAGATCAAAGCCGGGATCGCCGCATGACGTGTTCGACACCGTCGACGACGAGAACCTCAACGGGCCGAAGGCGGTTGCGGTGCCGGGCTCGCTGAAGGCGTGGTGCGAGACGCTGGCGCGGTTCGGCACCATGAGCCTTGCCGATGTGATGCAGCCCGCGATCAAGCATGCCGCGCGCGGCTATGCGGTGACGCCCTATCTGCATGAATGCATCAGCGATGGCGCGGCCGAGATGTTGAAGGACAAGCCGATCTCGGCGATCTATCTGCCCAAGGGCGCGCCGCTGAAGCCCGGCGAGCGCGTGGTGCAGGCGGAATATGCGGAGACGCTGAGCTATATTTCGCAGCACGGCCCGGATGCGCTCTACAATGGCCTGCTCGGCAACGTCCTCGTCGACTACATGAAAGCCAAGGGCGGTTTCATCGCGCACGAGGACCTCAAGACCTACAAAACTGTCGAGCGCCAGCCGATCCGCGCCGACTATCGCGGCTGGACCATTTTGGGGCCGCCGCCGCCGGCTGCATCCGGCGTGCACATCACGCAGATGCTGAACATCCTCGAGGGCTACGACATCGCCGCACTCGGCTTCGGCACCGCGCAGACCATCCACTATCTCGCCGAAGTGCTGAAGATCGCCTTTGCCGATCGCGAAGCCGCAAGCGGCGATCCCGCCTATATCAATGTGCCGGTGGAGCGGCTGACCTCGAAGACGTATGCCGAAGAACGCCGCTGCGCGATCGACAACACCAAAGCACAGGCCTGGGGTGCGGGCGTCAAACAGCTCGAAAGCGCGCACACCACGCACATGACGGCGGCAGACGCGTTCGGCAACGTGGTCGCGACCACGCAGACCATCAACAATCTGTTCGGCGCGAAAATCCTGATCCCCGGCCTCGGGACCATCCCGAACAACTACATGAACCTCTACGATCCCCGTCCGGGGCATGCGCTGTCGCTGGCGCCGGGCAAGCGCGTCACCACTTCGATGTCACCGATGATGGCGCTCCACGGCGGCAAGCTGCGCTACGCGCTGGGTCTGCCCGGCGGAAAGCGTATCTTCCCGAGCGCACTGCAGGCGCTGCTCAATCTGATTGACCACGGCATGACCTTGCAGGAGGCGGTCGAGGCGCCGCGGGTCTGGACCGAAGGCAATGCGCTGGAGGTGGAGCTTGCCGTGCCGGAAAGCGTGCGTGCAGAACTCGCCGCGATGGGACACCGCATCGCGCCACTGGCAACGGTTGCCGGCGGCATGAACGGCATCGCCTTCAATGAGGACGGCAGCATGCTGGGCGCCGCCTGCTGGCGCGCCGACGGCACGCCGATCGGCATGGCCGGCGGCCTCGCGCGCGCCGGGGTGCGGTTCACGCTGCGGTAAGGGAAACTACTTCCGCACGCAGATCACGCGCACGACGGATGCCTTGGCATCGCTCGAGGTGCCGGACGCGTTGACGTTATTGGCCGTGAGAAAATCACGCACCACGTCTGGCGGCACCAGCGCCGCGGCCGTGCCATTGGCAGGGCCTGCGACCACCACCGGCTTCAACTGCGCGAGGCCTGCGAACTTGCCGTCGGCGTCCATCGCAGCCGCGCCGGAGAAGCCGGGCGCGGGCGCGGGCGTGAGATCGGCGCCGTTGACCGATGCCTTGACGGTGCTCACGGCACTGCCGCCGCCCTGGCCTTGCGGGTCGGCGATCCCCGCCACGTCGACGGTCGTCTTGCCGCCGCTGCCTGCGAGGTTCAGCGGCTTCAGGCCGCGCGCACCATAGATGCGCAGCAGCGCGAGATCGCGCTCCTTGTCCTCGGCGACACGGTCGGCATTGCCGTAGCCTGGAATTGCGATGGCGATGCAGCTGTCGACGAGCTGGCGGTCGGTGACGATGCTGCCGTCGTCGGCGACGACGATGCCGGTGCCGTATTCCACGTTCTTGCGTGGCGGCGGGCCGGCGGCCTGCGCGCCGGTTGGGAATGCGTTGAACGCGCTCGACATCGCGATCACTACCGGCTCGACGGTGTTCTCGACCGCCTGGTCGTAGAGGATGGTGAGAATGCGGACCTCGTCGCCCTTGAAGCTGCCGCGCAGGTAAAACTTCTTCAGGCCCTGCAGGCCGGACAGCACGAAGAAATCCGGCTTCACGACGTTATAGTCGATGGTCCGCTGGTTCGCCTTCTTCTCCTGCTCGGCGAGTTTTGCGGTGGTCGGGTTGGCCTCCTTGCGCCGCGTCAGCACGACCTGCACCGTGCCGGTCGGCGAGGTCCATTTCGAGCCGCTGGCATCGCTGGCCTGCTGCGGCACCAGTTTTGTCGGGATGCCGAGCCGTACGCCGGTGCCGGCGTCGGTGATGATCTTCCAGCCGACATTCTCGCGGCGCCGCCTTGCGGTGTCGGCGAGGCCTTCGCGTTCCTGCGGGTTGAGCGCGCCGGTCTGCCGCGCGCCGCGGCTCTTCTGGTACTCCTTGATCGCGGCGACCATGCGCTCCGAGACTTCGCCGGTAATGGCGCCGTTATATTCCCCGACCCAGGCGAGGTCGGATTGCAGCGCCAGCCGCTCGGCCGTCGCCATCGCATTGGCGGTATCGGCCGGGGTCTGCGTCGGCGGCGGGCGCACCGGGGTCGTCGCAACCGGCTTTGGCCTGGTGCCCGCGGTGGCAGGCGGCGTCATCTGCGCCAAGGTCGTCTGCGCGGAGGCAGAATCGGCAGCGAAAGCTACGATCGCCGTCACCAACCATGTTGCCGAAAGCACCGTTCTCATGACAAATCCCGGGCATTGCAGGTTTGCCGATTATGCACATCTGCTTGGTCGGCAACAACCGGACGCCGGTTCGGACCAACCTCATCCTGAGGAGCGGCGCAAGCCGCGTCTCGAAGGATGGGCCACGGGCCTTATGGTTCGAGACGCGCGAAGCCGCGCTCCTCACCATGAGGGGAGGGAAAGAGATGCTGAACGCCAAGGAACTTGAGCGCTACGCCCGCCACATCGTGTTGCGTGAGGTCGGCGGCCCCGGCCAGGCCGCGTTGAAGGAGGCGTCCGTGCTGGTCATCGGTGCGGGCGGCCTCGGTGCGCCGGCGCTGATGTATCTCGCCGCCGCCGGCGTCGGCACCCTCGGCGTGGTCGACGACGACAAGGTCTCGCTCTCCAACCTGCAGCGCCAGATCATCCACACCACGCCCGAGATCGGCCGGCGCAAGGTCGACAGTGCGGCCGAGCAGATCCACCGTCTCAATCCGCACGTGCTGTTCGAGGCGCATGCGGTGCGGCTCAACGCCGATAACGCGATGACGCTGATCGGCGGCTACGACCTCGTGCTCGACGGCTCCGATAATTTCGAGACCCGCTATCTCGTTTCCGATGCCTGCTATCTCGCGGCCAAGCCGCTGATCACGGCGGCGCTCGGCATGTTCGACGGCTCGCTAACGACCCTGCGCGCCCATGAGCGCAACGAAAAGGGCGAGTTCAACCCGACCTATCGCTGCCTGTTTCCGGAGGCACCGCCATCAGGCACCGTGCCGACTTGCGAGGAAGCCGGCGTCATGGGCGCGCTCGCCGGCATTCTGGGATCGATGATGGCGCTGGAGGCAATCCGCGAAATCGTCGGCTTCGGCGAAGGGCTGGTTGGCCGCCTGTTGATGATCGATGCGATGTCGATGCGCTTCGAGACACTGCGCTATGCGCGCGATCCACAAAACCCGCTCAATGGCGATGCCCCGACCATCGCCGATTTGAGCGGGCATCGCTGAGCGGTTTCTACGCACGCTTCTCGCTGTCCTTGTGGACGAGCTGGCTTTGCGGATAGCGCGCGCTGGCCGCCGCGCCGTGCCGGCGCGCTCGTCAGCGTGCTCGATGACTGGTGTGAGCCATTCCCCGGACCGTTTCTCTATTACCCGAGCCGGCGCCAGCCGCCGCCCGCGCTCGCCGCCTTCGTGGCGTTCGTCGCGCAGTGGCGCAAACGCGCAAGGAAGAAAGACATCAGATGACCTGAGGTTGTATCTTCGTCGATTCCAATAGCGTCTGTGAGACGTCCGATGATACCTTCAAGGAAATCGGTATCGGCGAAAACTTCATGTCTTGATCTCCTGATCAAGCGGGCCGGCGATTCCGAAACAAAAAACAAGAAGGGGGATTCGTCATGAAGCGTCGAGAATTTCTGACAACAGCCGGCGCGGGGCTTGCCGCGTCCACCACGATTGCGGCGCCGGCCATCGCGCAATCGATGCCTGAGTTGAAGTGGCGCTGCACCGCGAGCTGGCCGAAATCGCTCGACGTTCCCTACAGCGCTTTAGAGACGGTTTCGAAATATGTCGCGGAAGCGACCGACAATAAATTCCAGATCCAAAGCTTCGCCGCCGGCGAGATCGTTCCTGGGTTGCAGGTGGCCGACGCCGTGGAAAACGGCACAGTCGAAATGTGCCACACCGCGGCCTATTACTTCATCGGCAAGGATCCGACTTTTGCGCTCTACTGCGCCATTCCGTTTGGCCTGACTTCGCGCCAGCAGAGCGCCTGGTATCAGGACCATGGCGGTCAGGACATGCTCAATGAGTTCGGCAAGAAGCACAAAATTTATGCCATGGCCGGCGGTAATACCGGTACGCAGATGGGTGGCTGGTTTCGAAAGGAGATCAACAGCGTCAACGACTTCAGCGGCCTCAAGATGCGGATCGGCGGATGGGCCGGCAAGACCATGGCCAAGCTCGGCGTCGTTGCGCAGCAGATTGCGGCCGGAGATATCTATCCGGCGCTGGAAAAGGGCACCATCGATGCGACCGAATGGATCGGTCCCTATGACGACGAGAAACTCGGCCTCTTCAAGATCGCAAAATACTATTACTACCCCGGCTGGTGGGAAGGTGGCGCCACGCAGCACTTCTTCATCAATCTGGACAAGTGGAATGGCTTACCGAAGGCCTATCAGTCGCTGCTGACGCTTGCCTGCGGCTACGCCAATATGGACGTTCAGGCAAAATATGACGCGCGCAATCCGCAGGCGATCAAGCGTCTGGTGGCGGCCGGGACCCAGCTACGCCCGTTCAGTCCGGCGATCATGGAGGCCTGTTGGAAGGCATCGAACGAGATCAACGCCGAGACCTCGGCTATCAATCCCGACTTCAAGAAGATTCTGGAATCGCAAAGCGAATTCCGCAACAACTCGAATCTGTGGTGGCAGGTCGCCGAATATTCCTTCGAAAGCTTCATGATCCGCATGCGCGCAAAGAGTTGAGCGTCGTATCGGGATAGGCGGCGGGACTATGGTCCCGCCGAGCATCTAGCTGCGCGGCCATTTCAACACGATTGGCGCGCTGAAATCATTGTAGTCGACGACGATATCGGCGGCCTGCGCGGGCGTGCATTCGGCAAGGTAGCGCGCCTGGCCGCCGACATAGCGCCAGTTGGCCGGCGTATCCGGATCAGGCTGTCCCGCTATCCCGTCGCGCGCCGCGTTACGAGCGAGCGAAACCGCGGTCGTGACGTGCAGGAAAATCGAGAGATCCCAGCAAGCGCGCAATTCGGGACGGTGCAAGAAAATGCCGTCGATGATCAGCGCGGCAGATGGCGGCGCCTGCTGCTGGCAACGGCGCGACCGGTCGGTCGGCGCGATGATCGAAATGCTTCGCCATGTAGCGGCCCGAACCTTCGGGCCCGAGCGGATCGAGCAACAGCCGGCGAAATGACCCGTAGTCATAGGAATCGAGGAAGAAGCCGTCGGGCGAATGCCGCCCACGTGCATAACGGATGGCGCGCGGGTTGTGAAAGTCATCGACCGAGGCGCGGATCACGGCGCGGCCCTTGGCGGCAACCTGCGGCGCCAGCGCGTCGGCAAACATCGTCTTGCCGGCTCCGTCGACGCCATCGATGGCGACGCGGATGCGCCGGTCGGGATGGAGGGCAGTGATTGCTTCGGCAAGGCGCGCGAGCAACCGGTAGGGCGCCCCATTTCTACTTTGCATGGGGTTGTTTTCGCAGTTTTAGCTCCGGCCTGCTGCCATACTCACAGCATGCTCGGCAGCACGCGATCCGGCGGCTTGTGATTGTCGAGGAAGGTTCGGATGTTGATGATGACCTTCTCGCCCATGTCGACGCGGCCCTCGATGGTGGCCGAGCCCATATGCGGCATCAGCGTCACCTTGCCGGCCTTGCCGAGCCGAACCAGTTTTGGATTGACCGCAGGCTCATGCTCGTAGACGTCGAGGCCGGCGCCGCCGATGTCGCCGCTCTCGATCAGCTTGATCATGGTGTCTTCGTCGATCACGCCGCCGCGCGCGGTGTTGACGATATAGGCCTCTTTGCGGAGTAGCTTCAGCCGCCGCGCCGAGAGCAAATGATAGGTCGCCGGCGTGTGCGGGCAGTTCACCGAGATGATGTCCATCCGCGCCAGCATCTGGTCGAGGCTTTCCCAATAGGTAGCGCCCAATTCCTCGGCGATGTGCGGCGCGACAGGGCGGCGGTTGTGATAGTGGATCTGCAGGCCAAAGGCCCGCGCGCGCCGCGCCACGGCCTGTCCAATGCGGCCCATGCCGATAATGCCGAGACGTTTTCCGCCGATGCGATGGCCGAGCATCCAGGTCGGCGACCAGCCCGACCAGTGCTGCTTGCCCTCGGTGAGGATGGAAGCGCCCTCGATCATCCGCCTGGGCACGGCGAGGATCAGCGCCATGGTCATGTCGGCGGTGTCCTCGGTCAGCACCTTCGGCGTATTGGTGACGGTAATGCCGCGCGCATGCGCCGCGGTGACGTCGATATTGTCGACGCCGTTGCCGAAATTGGCGATCAGACGGACCTTGCACTCCGGCTGCTTGAGCAGTTCCTCGGTGATCTCGTCGGTGACGGTGGGCACCAGCACGTCGGCGGTGCGGACGGCCTCGGCGATCTGCTCCGATGTCATCGGCGTGTCGTCGAGATTGAGCCGCGCGTCGAACAGTTCGCGCATCCGGGTCTCGATCGAGTCCGGCAGCTTGCGCGTGACGACAACGAGAGGCTTTTTCTTAACCGACATTTCCTGCTCTCATGAGGCTGAGCTTAACAAAAGCCTGCCGTTCAGACCTCATTAACCCGGGTGTTCGACACTGCAATCTTGCAGTGCGGTCCCCGGCGCTTCCTTGGGTTCCCCGACATTTCGCCCGGATTTCTCCGGGAAAATTCGGCCGTTGCGGCGTTCCGTCCTCTCTAGCAGAAGGCGGGGCCAAGACAAGAACCAAGGAACTGACAAGCCTGGTTGCGATTCCGCCGCTGCAAAGGGGTTTTGGGGTTCAGGGCGCAAGAAAAGCGGTTCAGCTCAAAGAAGTTGAGTTGTCGTATTCTCGGCGGGAGACGAGTTGATGGCGTTGGGGCGTATCTGTTCTGTGGCGGTGCTGGCGGCTGCGATGCTGGGCGCCCTCGGTGGCACGGGACACGCGGTCAAGGATTCGGTGACGACCACAAGCGGCCTGCCGATCCCGCGCTATGTCAGCCTCAAATCCGATCATGTGAACGTGCGGGCCGGCCCGACCAAGGACAATGACGTGGCCTGGGTCTATACCCGCGCGGGCCTGCCGGTCGAGATCACCGCCGAATTCGAGAATTGGCGCCGGGTGCGCGATTCCGAAGGCGCCGAGGGCTGGGTGTATCACTCCATGCTGTCGGGCCGCCGCACTGCGGTGGTGACCATGAAGTCACGGGATGAACTTGCGCCGCTGTATGATCGTGCCGATCCCGACAGCGCGGTCGCCGCGCGGCTGCAAGCCGGTGTGGTCACGCAGGTGAAGAAATGCACGAACGGCTGGTGCCGCATCACCGGTAACGGTTTTGACGGCTGGATCGAGCAGCAGCGCCTGTGGGGCGTCTATGCCGACGAAAAGGTGGAGTGATCTCCGCCGACGTCCCTGGCGCGGGCCGTCATGCCCGGGCAAAGCCGTCCAAAGGACGGCGTCGCTTCCGCTCGCCTATGCCCGGGCATCCACGTCGTTCTTTTCTTTCTTCGCAGGCCCAAAAACGTGGATGGCCGGGACAAGCCCGGCCATGACGAAAATCTAGCAATTTGTTTTGGCTCTCAGCGCTTCTTGCGCAGCCGAACGACCATGTCGACGCGCGCGATCTCGTAACCCTCGGGCACGTCGGGCATCTTCGAGAGCACGAGATGCGGATCGGGAATGTCGACCAGCTCGTGGTTGTTCTCGAGATAGAAATGGTGGTGCGCCGTGACGTTGGTGTCGAAATAGGTCTTGGTGCCGTCGACGCTGACCTGGCGCAGCAGGCCCGCATCGGTGAGCTGATTGAGCGTGTTGTAGACAGTGGCCAGCGACACCGGAACCTTGGCGAGCGTGGCTTCCTCGTAGAGCATTTCCGCGGTGAGATGGCGCGCGCCCTTGCCGAACAGGAGCCAGCCCAACGCCATGCGCTGGCGGGTCGGGCGCAGACCTGCGGCCTGGAGCATTTCGTTGACGTCATGCCACGGACAGCCGGTCAGCGCCGGCTGATGCCCGGCAGGGCGTACACCGGTCTCGGCCACGTCTTCGTTGGAGCGTGTCACGTCGTTCATATCGAGGTCAGGCCTGTACTCGCGAATTCCATCTACTTGCATGGAATATAGAGGGAAATGCCTTAGATGCAAGTTTTTCGCAACTAGAACCCGACCACGGTTAAGGGGGAACGATATGCCCGGCGCGGCTATTTAGCCCGTGGCCGTGCTTTGCCGCCCGGTAAGGCCTATGTTAGAGAGCGGCCGGCCTAGCTATGCGATTTTGGCAGTGGCGAGTGCTGGTCGCCGCAGGGCTATCTTGAGCCGCAGCGACAATGGGATAACGGGACGCTTCGCCCGCGGGATGGCCCATTCCGCTCGAAACGCACCCATCGGGAGTTCGAGAGGTTTTTGAGGCGATGCTCAATCGGCGCAACGGCTACGAGTACGAGGATTTGCTGGCCTGCGGACGGGGCGAGATGTTCGGTCCCGGCAATGCGCAGTTGCCGCTGCCGCCCATGCTGATGTTCGACCGCATCAGCGAGATATCCGACAGCGGCGGCGAATACGGCAAGGGGCTGGTGCGCGCCGAGCTCGACGTGAAACCGGATCTCTGGTTTTTCGGCTGCCATTTCAAGAATGACCCGGTCATGCCGGGCTGTCTCGGGCTCGATGCGCTGTGGCAGATGGTCGGCTTTTACCTCGGTTGGGTCGGCGGCGAGGGCCGCGGCCGGGCGCTGGGGCTCGGTGACCTCAAGTTTTCCGGCCAGGTGCTGCCGCACGTCAAGAAGGTCGTCTATCAGACCGACATCAAGCGCGTGATGCGTGGAAAGCTGGTGCTGGGCATTGCCGACGGGTGGCTTTCCATGGATGGCGAGATTATCTATCGCGCGAAGGACCTGAAGGTCGGGCTGTTCAAGCAGGGCAGCGAACCTCAGCCCGGCAATTGAACTTATCTTCAACGCATCACACGAAAAACTAACGGACAGGATGAGGCGATCATGAGGCGGGTTGTCATCACGGGGATGGGGATTGTCTCGTCCATCGGAAACAACACCCAGGAAGTACTGTCGAGCCTTCATGAGGCTAAGTCCGGCATCACGCACGCCGCGAAATACAAGGAGCTTGGTTTCCGTTCGCAGGTGCAGGGTGCGCCGACCGTGAATGCCGCCGAGATGATCGACCGTCGCGCCATGCGCTTCCTGGCGGAAGGTGCCGCCTGGAACCACATCGCGATGGAGCAGGCGATCCAGGATTCGGGCCTCGAGCCCTCCGAGGTCTCCAACATCCGCACCGGCATCATCATGGGCTCGGGCGGACCGTCTGCGCGCACCATCGTGGAAGCTGCCGATACCACCCGCACCAAGGGCCCCAAGCGCGTCGGTCCGTTTGCAGTGCCGAAGGCGATGTCGTCGACTGCTTCCGCTACGCTGGCGACCTGGTTCAAGATCAAGGGCGTGAACTATTCGATCTCGTCCGCCTGCGCGACCTCGAACCATTGCATCGGCAACGCCTATGAGACGATCCAGATCGGCAAGCAGGACGTCATCTTCGCTGGTGGCTGCGAGGAGCTCGACTGGTCGCTGTCCGTCCTGTTCGACGCCATGGGCGCGATGTCCTCGAAATACAACGACACGCCCTCGACCGCCTCGCGCCCCTATGACATCAGCCGCGACGGTTTTGTGATCGCCGGCGGCGCCGGCGTCGTCGTGCTGGAGGAGCTCGAGCACGCCAAGGCGCGCGGCGCGCGCATCTATGGCGAGGTCGTCGGTTATGGCGCGACATCCGACGGCTACGACATGGTGGCGCCGTCGGGTGAAGGCGCCGAGCGCTGCATGCGTATGGCGATGGAAACGGTGAAGACGCCGATCGACTACATCAACCCGCACGCCACCTCGACCCCGGCCGGCGATCCACCCGAGATCGAGGCGATCCGAAAGGTGTTCGGCGCCGGCGAAAAGTGTCCGCCGATTGCGGCGACCAAGGCGCTGACCGGCCATTCGCTTGGCGCCACCGGCGTCCAGGAAGCGATCTATTCGCTGTTGATGCTGAACAACGGTTTCATCTGCGAAAGCGCCCACATCACCGAGCTTGATCCCGTGTTCGCCGACATGCCGATCGTGCGCAAGCGCATCGACAATGCGAAGCTCGGCACCGTGCTGTCGAATTCTTTCGGCTTCGGTGGCACCAACGCCACGCTGGTGTTCAAGCGGCTGGATGCGTAGTTCGCTTCGATCCAAAATGGGGTTGGCATGATTATCGAACCGCGCGTGCGAGGCTTCATCTGCACGACGGCACATCCGGTCGGTTGTGCCACGAACGTCCGCGAGCAGATCGCTTATGTTCTTCGCCAGGGATCGATTCCGGAATCTCCCAAGCGCGTCGCCGTGCTGGGGTGTTCGACGGGTTACGGGCTCGCGAGCCGCATCGTTGCGACCTTCGCCGGGGGCGCGGATACCATCGGGGTATCGTTGGAGCGCGAGGCATCGGCGACCAAATCCGGCAGCGCCGGCTGGTATAACAACCGCGCATTCGAGATCGAAGCCGAGAGGATCGGACGATCGCCGCTCACCCTGGAGGGCGACGCTTTCTCCCACGACATGAAGAAAACCTTCATCGAGCGCGTGCGCGAGAAGTTCGGACAGCTGGACTTGCTGGTCTACAGCATGGCCGCTCCGGTCCGGACAGATCCGGACACGGGCAAGACCTATCGCTCGGCAATCAAGCCACTCGGCGCCCCCGTCGAAATCAAGACGCTCAACACTGAAACCGGCGAGGTCTTTGAGACGACCATTGCGCCCGCGAGTGAGGACGAAGCGACCGCTACGGTTGCGGTGATGGGTGGCGATGACTGGAAGCGCTGGATCGACCAGCTCGCGGACGCCGGTGTTCTTGCGCCGGGCTTCCGCACGCTCAATTACACTTATATCGGCAGCGAACTGACCTGGCCGATCTACTGGAACGGCACGCTCGGCCGCGCCAAGGCCGATCTCGACCGCAAGGCGGAAGAGATTCGGGACCGGCTTGGCCAGGATGCGGCCCGTGTCGTGGCGCTGAAGGCCGTGGTTACCCAGGCGAGCTCGGCCATTCCGGTGGTGCCGCTCTATGGGACGGTGTTGTTCAAGGTCATGAAGCAACTCGGGCTGCACGAAGGTTGCATCGAACAGATCGACCGCCTGTTCCGGACGCGTCTAGGTCCGGGTGCCCCGGTCGATGAGGCACAGCGCCTCCGGCTCGACGACCGGGAGCTTTCGCCCGAAGTTCAAAAGGAAGTGTTGAGACGCTGGCCGCTGCTCTCCACGGAAACGCTGGGCGAATTGGCAGACCTTGCGGAATACAAAGCCCAATTCCTGCGCCTGTTCGGATTTGGCATCGACGGCGTCGACTATGCGCAGGACGTCGATCCGCGCGTCGTGCCGGGCTAGAGCATGATCCGGAAAAGTGTGAAGCGGTTTTCCGGAAAGATCATGCTCAAACAAAAAAATTAGCGTGAGCCGCAGCTAGCCCGCCGCGATCTTCTCGGCGCGCTGGAACGCCGGCCGCGCCATGCAGCGCGCGATGTAGGCATCAAAGGATGGCCGCGCCGGGATCATCTTGAATAGCCGCACGCCGAAATTCAGTCCGGAGCCGATCACGATGTCGGCGGCGGAAAAATTCTCGCCGAGCAGCCAGGGACCCTTCTGCAAGGCCGCGTCGAGCACGTCGATCACCCGCTGCGCGTCGCCCCAGCCGGCCGCGACCGGATTCATCTCGATCTTGGTGGCGAGCTGCACGATCGTGGGCTCGATGCAGCCCGGGCTGAAGAACAGCCAGTACAGATATTTTGCGCGCAGGGGATCGCCGACCGGCGGGGCGAGTTTCGCCTCCGGATAGCGCTCGGCGACATAGGCGCAGATTGCGGCTGCTTCCGCCATCGTGGCGTCGCCGTCCTGCAGCGCCGGCACCTTGCCCATCGGATTGACGGCGAGATATTCCGCCTTGCGCTGTGCGCCGGTGGAAATGTCGGTCAGCACACGCTCGTAGGGCTGGCCGACCTCTTCCATCAGCCAGAGCGTGGTGAACGAACGGCTGCGCGGTGACCAGTAGAGTTTCATCATGGGATCGTTTCCTGTTTCTTCCAGCGATAGTGCTTCATCATGAATCCCGTCGCTTGAGCAATCTCTTCCTTCTCGAACACGAAACCTTCGCGCTCGTACCAGCGCCAGGCTTTTTCGTTCTCGCGCACGCAGCGCAAGCGGATTTCATCGGGCAATTGTTGCCGTGTGAAGGCAAGCAGCCGGCGCCCGAGGCCCTTGCCCTGATATTCCGGCGCCACGAACAACTGGTCGAGATATTTGTCGGGCAGATGCAGCGCCAGCATCGCCGCGAAAGTCCCGTCATCATCGGTGACGAACAGGCTCCAGCCGTGCTCGATCTCATGCCGAACCCGGGCGCGCAAATTGGCGAGCAGGAAATTGCTCGCTTCCGCAAGTCCAATCGAAACCCAGCTTTCCATCCAGACGCGCGCGACCTCGTCGTATTCGTGGGGCAGTGCGGGGCGGATTGTCGGGGTAGGCATCATCCAGCCGTTGTCAGGTCCGTTGATTGCGCGGCAGCGATCCGTTCGTGTTCCGTCGGCGGGCTTTGCCGGCCGCCACGCACACGACGTCGGAGATCTGCGTGAGCTGGCGCGCCAGCGGACTGGTCTTGCGCCAGACCATGCCGATGGTCCGCGAAGGCTGTGGCTTCTTGAAACGCGCGATCGACACCGATGCCGAGCGGGTCTCGACCGCCACGGCCATTTCGGGGATCAGGGTGACGCCGACGCCGGCGCTCACCATCTGGACGAGCGTGGACAGCGAGTTCGCATCCAGCAGTTCGCGTGGGCCGGAATGCATCTTGCAGAACGACAGCGCCTGGTCGCGAAAACAGTGGCCCTCTTCCAGCAGCAACAGCCGCATTTCGCGCAGCATCTCGCGGCTCGGCACCGGCGTTCCCTCATCCTTGCGCGGACGCACCAACAGGAAATTTTCCGTGAACAGGGCAACCTCGGTCAGCGAACGCTCCGATACCGGCAAAGCGAGAATGGCGGTATCGAGCCGGCCCTCATCGAGTTCCTGGATCAGCTTCGGCGTCAGTGCCTCGCGCACCTGGATATCGAGTTCGGGGTGGACCCGCGTCAGATTACCGATGATGCTGGGCAGCAGATAGGGTGCGACCGTCGGGATCATGCCGATGCGCAACCGGCCCACCAGTTGGTTGCGCGAAGCGCGGGCAAAATCGCCGAGTTCATCGACCGAACGGAGGATGTCGCGGACACGTTCGATCAGTTCCTCCCCGAGCCGGGTCAGCGACACTTGCCGTGCGTTGCGCTCGAGCAGCGGCCCGCCGAGCGCTTCTTCCATTTCCTTGATCTGCATCGACAGGGCCGGCTGCGAGATCGCGCATGCGGCCGCGGCGCGTCCGAAATGGCCATGACGGGCCAGCGCGTCGAAGTAGCGGAGCTGGCGCAGCGAAAGATTGATCATCAGATTATCTTATCGCACCGATCATTAAAATCAACTTCCCCTGATGGAGGGCGCTGCTTAGATTGCCGCCAATCAGGTTGGGGAAGACCATCAAGGAGACGATCATGGATGATGTGACCAAATGCCCGTTCACGGGCTCGCGCGGACACGCAAACCGGGACTGGTGGCCGGAGTCGCTGGACGTTTCGGTCCTGCACCGGAACTCCAATCTGTCCGACCCGATGGGCAAGGCCTTCGACTACGCCAAGGAATTCAAGACCCTCGACCTCAATGCCGTCGTCAAGGACCTGCGCGCCATGATGACCAATTCGCAGGAATGGTGGCCGGCTGACTTCGGCCATTACGGCGGCCTGATGATCCGCATGGCCTGGCACAGCGCCGGCACCTATCGCATCACGGACGGCCGCGGCGGCGCCGGCGCCGGGCAGCAGCGCTTCGCGCCGCTGAACTCCTGGCCCGACAACGCAAATCTCGACAAGGCGCGCCGCCTGTTGTGGCCGATCAAGCAGAAGTACGGCCGAAAAATCTCCTGGGCCGATCTGATGGTCCTCGCGGGCAACGTCGCGCTCGAATCCATGGGCTTCAAGACATTCGGCTTCGCCGGCGGGCGTGTCGATGTGTGGGAGCCCGAAGAGCTCTACTGGGGCCCGGAGGGCACGTGGCTCGGCGATGAACGCTACAGCGGCGAACGCCAGCTCGCCGAGCCGCTCGGCGCCGTGCAGATGGGCCTCATCTACGTCAATCCGGAAGGGCCGAACGGCAATCCGGATCCGATTGCTGCGGCCAAAGACATCCGCGAAACGTTCTTCCGCATGGCGATGAACGACGAGGAAACAGTTGCGCTGATCGCGGGCGGCCACAGCTTTGGCAAGGCTCACGGCGCCGGCGATCCCTCGCTGGTCGGGTCGGAGCCGGAAAGCGGCGCGCTGGAGGATCAGGGCCTCGGCTGGAAGAGCAAGCATGGCACCGGCATCGGCGCCGACGCCATCACCGGCGGTCCTGAGGTCACCTGGGTGCAGACGCCGACGAAATTCAGCAACCACTTCTTCAAGAACCTGTTCGAAAACGAGTGGGAGCTGACCAAGAGCCCGGCCGGCGCGAAGCAGTGGAAAGCCAAGAATGCGCAGGCCGATATTCCGGATGCCTTCGATCCCTCGAAGAAGCATGTGCCGATGATGCTCACCACTGACCTCTCGCTGCGGTTCGATCCAGCCTACGAGAAAATCTCGCGGCGCTTCTACGAGAATCCAGATCAGTTCGCGGACGCCTTCGCCCGTGCCTGGTTCAAGCTCACGCACCGCGACATGGGACCGCCGCGTGCGCTACCTCGGCAAGCTCGTGCCGAAGGAGACGCTGATCTGGCAGGATCCGATTCCAGCCGTCGGTCACCCGCTGATCAACGACAAGGACGCGGCTGCGCTCAAGGCAAAACTGCTCGCCGGACTGTCGGTGCCGCAACTGGTCTCGACCGCCTGGGCGTCGGCATCGACCTTCCGCGGATCGGACAAGCGCGGCGGCGCCAACGGCGCGCGCATTCGCCTCAGCCCGCAGAAGGATTGGGAGGTGAACAATCCCGCTGACCTCGCCAAGGTGCTGAAGAAGCTGGAAGCGATCCAGGCCGACTTCAACAAGGCGGCCAGGGGCGGCAAGAAGGTTTCGCTTGCCGACCTGATCGTCCTCGGCGGCGCGGCGGCGGTCGAAAAGGCGGCCAAGGCTGCCGGCGTCGACGTCAAGGTGCCGTTCAAGCCGGGCCGCATGGACGCCTCGCAGGAGCAGACCGACGTCGAGTCCTTTGCCGCCGCTCGAGCCGCGTGCTGATGGCTTCCGCAACTATGTCAGCAAGAAGCATCAGTTCATGCAGCCGGAAGAGGCGCTGGTGGACCGCGCGCAATTGCTGCGGCTGACGGGACCGGAGATGACGGCGCTGGTCGGCGGCCTGCGCGTGCTCGGTGCCAGTGCCGGTGGGTCGAAGCAGGGTGTCTTCACCAAGCGGGTGGGCACGTTGAGCAACGACTTCTTCGTCAACCTGCTCGGCATGAGCACGGAGTGGCAGCCGTCAGGCGACAACGCCTATGAAGGCCGCGACCGCAAGACCAAGGCGGTGAAGTGGACCGCCACCCGCGTCGACCTGATCTTCGGCTCGCACTCGCAGCTGCGCGCCTTCGCGGAAGTCTATGCGTGCGCGGATTCGAAGGAAAAATTCGCCAGGGATTTTGTCGCGGCCTGGACCAAGGTGATGAACGCGGATCGGTTCGACGTCGCCTGAGCGATGCGATCCTAAAGAAGTTGTTGCCCAAGGGGCGTGTTGCCGACAAACGAACCGGGTGCAGGGGCGACCTGCACCCGGTTTTGTTTTGGCGGCGCGTTTTGTATCAGACGCCGAGCGTGCCGGCCTTCGCCGCCGCATAGCGTTCGCCGATCGCCTTCCAGTTCACCGTGTTCCACCAGGCCTTGAGATAATCGGGTCGGCGGTTCTGGTAGTTCAGGTAATAGGCGTGCTCCCAAACGTCGTTGCCGAGCAGCGCGCGCTTGCCGTCCATCATCGGATTGTCCTGGCCGGGACGGGTCTCGATCGCGAGCTTGCCGTCCTTGGCAACGGTGACGAACACCCAGCCCGAACCGAACACGCGGCCACCGGCGGCATTGAAGTCGGTCTGCATCTTCTCGAGCCCACCGAGGTCGCGGTCGATCGCGGCCAGCACCTCGCCGTCAGCCTTGCCGCCGTTCGGGCCCATGATCTGCCAGAACATGGTGTGGTTGGCGTGGCCGCCCATGTTGTTGCGCACGCCGGTGCGGATCGCTTCCGGCACATCATTGAGACTGCCGAGCACTTCGCCAACCGGCTTGGCGGCGATCTGCGGATTGTCCTTGGCGAAATTGTTCAGGTTGGTGATGAACGCCTGATGATGCCGGTCGTGATGAATTTCCATCGTTTTGGCATCGATATGCGGCTCCAGCGCCGTGGTCGGATAGGTGAGGGGCGGCAGCGTGAACGGGCCGGGCGCTGCGGCCGGGGTCGCAGCCTGCGCGAAGGCGAGGCGGGGAGCCGCTGCAACGGCGGCGATGCCGGTTGCGGCGAGCATGAGATGACGTCGGGACATGGACTGCATTTGTTTCTCTCCTGATCTGAGGGCAGGCGTTGGGGACAACGCGCGATTGCGCGATGAGTTACGTGGCTGGAAAGCGCCCGGTTCAGCCCCGGTCATCATGACGCAGGGCACAAACGGGCGTTGCCGGCCACCCTTTCGCCAGCAGCGGGATCAAGGTAGGATGGCAACAATAAGAAACTGCAACCGGGAGAACGAAAAGATGCACGGAACCACGGGTGTTTCCCTCGAGCGCGTGCAGGAGATCGGCGCGGCCTTCAACCGCCACGACATCGATTTCATCGTCAATTCCTTTGCGGAAGACGGCGTCTTTCGCAACGCCATGGGCTCGGACGGAGCTGGCATCACCTACAAGGGAAGAAAGGAAATCCGCGCCTGCTTCGAGAAGCTGTTTGCGAGCAATCCGAATATCCAGTGGCGCACCACGGCCGAATACGTCTCGGGTAATCATGGCGTCGCCGAGTGGCACCGCACCACGACAACAACCAGCGGCGTGAAGCAGGACTGGCTTGGCTGTGACCTCTTCACCTTTCGCGACAACATGATCCTGCTGAAGGATACCTTCTTCAAGATCGTCGAATAGGGCGAGGCGTCCGTTCGCGATCGCGCCGTTCACGAAAATTTGCACAAATGAAAAGGGCGGCCTTTCGGCCGCCCTTTCGTGGTTCTGCCTTGGGTCGAGCTTACTCGCCGGCGGCTTCGCGCGGCGCCGGGGCGTCGACCTTGTTCTTCTCGAGGTCCTCGCCGGTGGCCTGATCGACCGCCTTCATCGACAACCGCGTCTTGCCGCGGTCGTCGAAGCCGAGCAGCTTGACCTTGACCTTGTCGCCTTCCTTGACGACGTCGGAGGTCTTCTGCACGCGGCTGGCGGCGAGCTGGCTGATGTGAACGAGGCCGTCCTTGGCGCCGAAGAAGTTCACGAAGGCGCCGAACTCCATCACCTTGACGACGGTGCCCTCGTAGACCTGGCCGACTTCCGGATCTGACGCGATCGACTTGATCCACTTGATCGCGGCCTTCATCGCTTCACCATCGTTGGAGGCGACCTTCACGGTGCCGTCATCCTCGATGTTGATCTTGGCGCCCGTCTTTTCCACGATCTCGCGGATCACCTTGCCGCCGGTGCCGATCACTTCGCGGATCTTGTCGGTGGCAATCTTGAAGGTCTCGATGCGCGGCGCGTACTCGCCGAGCTCGGCGCGCGCGGCGGTCAGGGCCTTCGACATCTCGCCGAGGATGTGGATGCGTCCGTCCTTGGCCTGGCCGAGCGCAACCCGCATGATCTCTTCGGTGATGCCTTCGATCTTGATGTCCATCTGCAGCGAGGTGATGCCCTGCTCGGTGCCGGCGACCTTGAAGTCCATGTCGCCGAGATGATCCTCGTCGCCGAGGATGTCGGAGAGCACCGCAAAGCGCTTGTCTTCGAGGATCAGGCCCATGGCGATACCGGCGGTCGGCCGCTTCAGCGGCACGCCGGCATCCATCAGCGCCAGCGACGCGCCGCAGACGGAAGCCATCGACGAGGAGCCGTTCGACTCGGTGATCTCCGAGACGACGCGGGTCGTGTAGGGGAACTCATGGTGCGGCGGCAGCACGGGGCGGATGGCGCGCCAGGCGAGCTTGCCGTGGCCGATCTCGCGCCGCTTGGTGCCGCCGAGGCGGCCGGTTTCACCGACCGAGTAGGGCGGGAAGTTGTAGTGCAGCAGGAACGTCTCTTTATACGTTCCCGACAGCGCGTCGATGTACTGCTCGTCCTCGCCGGTGCCGAGCGTGGTCACGACCAACGCCTGGGTCTCGCCGCGGGTGAACAGCGCCGAGCCGTGGGCGCGCGGCAGCACGCCGACTTCGGCAACGATGTTGCGCACCGTCTTGGAGTCGCGGCCGTCGATGCGCTTGCCGGTGTCGAGGATGTTCCAGCGAACGATCTTGGCTTCCAGTTCCTTGAACACGCCGGCGACGCGGAGCTTGTCGTATTTCGGCTCCTGGCCTTCGGGGAAGAAATGCGCCAGCGCCTTTTCCTTGACGGCGCCGACAGCGGCATAACGCTCCTGCTTGACCGGGATCGCGTAAGCGGAGCGCAGCTCCTTCTCGACCAGGCCGAGCATTTCCTTTTCGATCGCGGAATTGTCGATCACGGTGACGTCGCGCGGCTCCTTCGCCGCCTTCTCCGCGAGCTCGATGATCGCCTTGATCACCGGCTGGAAGTGACGGTGGCCGAACATCACGGCGCCGAGCATGATGTCTTCGTTGAGCTCCTTGGCTTCCGATTCGACCATCAGCACCGCGTCCGCAGTGCCGGCGACGACGAGGTCGAGCTGGGTGTCGACCATCTCGTCGAGCGTCGGGTTGAGGATGAACTCGTCATTGGCAAAACCGACGCGCGCGGCGCCGATCGGGCCCTTGAAGGGCGCGCCGGAAAGCGTCAGCGCGGCGGACGACGCCACCAGCGCCACGATGTCAGGATCGTTCTCCATGTCGTGCGACAGCACGGTGACGATCACCTGGGTCTCGTTGCGCCAGCCGTCGACGAACAGCGGACGGATCGGGCGGTCGATCAGGCGGGAGACCAGCGTCTCTTTTTCGGTCGGCCGGCCCTCGCGCTTGAAATAGCCGCCGGGAATGCGGCCCGCGGCGTAGGTCTTTTCCTGATAGTCGACGGTGAGCGGCAGGAAGTCGACGCCTTCGCGCGGCGTCTTGGCGGCCACCACGGTGGCGAGCACGACGGTCTCGCCATAGGTCGCCACCACGGCGCCATCGGCCTGTCGTGCGACTTTTCCGGTTTCAAGCTTGAGGGGACGTCCACCCCAGTCGATCTCGACGGAATGCTTATTGAACATATGGGTCTTCTTTCATGGTTCACGAAAGAACAGCGCGCCCTAAAACAAAAAGACCATCGCAAGATGGCGGGATGCTGATCGAACATGCCGATCAGCATCCGGCGATCCTGCCATGGTCCTTGAATTTCGGATGGCGTCCATCCTCTCGTCAGTCTCGGGCACCTTGCCCCGCCCAGCGGCCGGATTGCTGCTGGACGCTTACTCGCACGGTCCTTTTGGGGATCGTGCCCTTGCGCATGACCGCTTTCGGGAATCGAAAGCCGGAGTTTTCCGGAAGGCCATGCGAAAACGCGCGCAAGGTAAGCGCGCGCCTCGACGTGCTCAGCGACGAATGTTGTGCTTTTCGAGCAGCGCCTTGTAACGCGCCTCGTCCTTCTTCTTGATGTAATCGAGAAGGGAGCGGCGCGTCGAGACCAGCTTCAACAGGCCACGACGGGAGTGGTTGTCCTTGACGTGGGTCTTGAAATGGTCGGTGAGGTTGTTGATGCGTTCCGACAGGATCGCCACCTGCACCTCGGGAGAGCCGGTATCGCCGGCCTTGGTGGCGTTGTTCTTGATGACTTCCGCTTTGCGTTCTGCGGCAATCGACATCGTCACATGCTTTCTTCGTTGCGACCGGAACTGGCAACCAGCCCGGTCAGGTTGAACACGCGCTTGGGGATGATTTCGCCATTGCCAATCTCGGCAAGCGCCAAAAGCCGGCCTGCCACCGTGACATAGACTGTGCCGCTACTATTGGGCGCATCCCGTCCGCGCAACAAAACGGCTTGGCCCCGATGGAGCCTTGCCGCATCCGCCCGTGTGACGGCCAGTGCCGGGATGTCGTCCAGCGCGGTCTCAACGGGCAGTAGTGCGTCAGCGAGGCTTCCCTCGCCGGACGCGGCTCTATTACACAAAGCCTCCAGTTCTTCCAGCGGAATCATGTCCGATTCGGTAAACGGGCCGACCAGGGTGCGCCTGAGCGCGCAGATATGGCCGAAACAGCCCAGAATCCGTCCGATATCGCGGGCCAGCGCCCGGACATAGGTGCCCTTGCCGCATTCGGCTTCGAACACCGACCGGTCGCTATCCTCTTGTTCTACAAGGGACAAATGGTGAATCTCGACCGGGCGGGGAGCCAGTTCCACCTTCTCGCCGTCGCGCGCCAGGTCATAGGCCCGCTCGCCCTGCACCTTGATGGCCGAATATTGCGGCGGGACCTGTTCGATCAGGCCGGTGAAGCGCGGCAGCAGCGCGGAGATCGCCTCGGCGGTCGGGCGCAACTCGCTGGTCCTGACCGCGCGGCCTTCGGTGTCGTCGGTGTCGCGTTCCTCGCCCCAGCACACCGTGAAGCGGTAGCGCTTGCGGCCGTCCATCACGAAGGGAACGGTCTTGGTGGCTTCGCCGAGCGCGATCGGCAAGCCTCCGGACGCCAGCGGATCGAGCGTGCCGGCGTGGCCGGCGCGCTTGGCGTTGAACAGGCGCTTCACCACGGCGACCGCTTGCGTCGAGGTCATGCCGATCGGCTTGTCGAGCACGACCCAGCCATGGACGTCGCGGCGATCGCGCTTCACCTGCTGCTGCTTGTTGGCGCGCGGATCGTTGTTGGTGCGGCGCGGTTCATTGCGTGCGTCGGAAAAAATATTTTCGTTCGCGTCCGGCGTTTGCGTATCTTGCGCAGCCGCCGGACCGTTTGCCGTGCTCACGGTCATTCTTTTTCGCCTTCTCCGGGTGCGAGGTCTCTCTGCACCGCAGGTGTTCGCAGTAATTTCTCGATACGTTCCGCTTCGTCGAATCGTTCGTCGGCGTGGAATCGAACTTCAGGTGCGAATTTCAGGTTAACGCGATGCGCGATCTCGCCGCGCAGGAATTTCTTGTTGCGCTCGAGTGCTGTCAGCACGATCTCGGTGTCGCGCCCGCCGAGCGGCATCACATAGATGGTCGCGAGCTTGAGATCCGGCGACATCCGTACCTCCGGCACGGTGATGATGTGGCCCTCGAGGTCGGCGTCATGCACGATGCCTTGCGCGAGGATGTCGGCAATCGCGTGCCGCACCAGCTCGCCGACGCGCAATTGCCGCTGCGAGCCGCCGGGGGCGGAACCTTTCTTCTGATGGTGGCGAGGCATAATCGTGCTCTCAAAATCACGCGTCATGGCCGGGTTTTACCCCGACCATCCACGTCTTTCTTTCGGTTGAATTCTTCGGCGTGGATGCCCGGGATAAGTCCGGGCATGACGCCAACTATTTCAATGGTCTCCTGACGAAGCCGTAAGGTTCAGACTTACAGACTGCGCTGGATGGTTTCTACGCGGTAACATTCGATCACGTCGCCGGCGCGCATGTCGCCGTAGTTCTCGAACGCCATGCCGCATTCCTGGCCGGACTGGACTTCCTTGACTTCGTCCTTGAAGCGCTTCAGGGTCGACAGCTTGCCTTCGTGCACGACGACGTTGTCGCGAATGAGGCGCACGTTGGCGCCGCGTTCCACGGTACCGTCGGTGACGCGGCAGCCGGCGACCTTGCCGACCTTGGAGATGTTGAAGATCTCCAGGATCTGCGCGTTGCCGAGCATGGTTTCGCGCAGCGTCGGCGCGAGCAGGCCGGACATCGCCTTTTTGATGTCGTCAACGAGATCGTAGATGATGTTGTAGTAGCGGATCTCGATGCCGTTGCGCTTGGCTGCTGCGGCCGCCTCCTTGTTGGCGCGGACCGAGAAGCCGATGATCGCCGCGTTGAAGCCTTCGGCGAGCGTCACGTCGGATTCGGAGATGCCGCCGACGCCGGCATGCAGGATGCGGGCTGCGACCTCATCGGTGCCGAGCTTCTCCAGCGAGCCGAGGATCGCTTCCAGCGAGCCCTGCACGTCGGCTTTGACGATCAGCGGGAATTCCTTGCGGCCCGCGGTCTTGAGCTGCGACATCATCTGCTCGAGCGAGCCGCGCATGCCCGAGGTGCTGGCGGCGGCATTCTCGCGCTTCTGGTGCGAGCGGTAGCTGGTGATCTGGCGGGCGCGCGCTTCGTTCTCGACCACCGCAAGGCGGTCGCCCGCTTCCGGCGGGCCGTTGAAGCCCGAGCACTTCGACCGGTACCGAGGGGCCGGCTTCCTCGATATTGTCGCCCTGGTCGGAGATCAGCGCGCGGACGCGGCCCATTTCGGCGCCGGCCACGATGATGTCGCCGACACGCAGTGTGCCGCGCTGCACCAGCACGGTAGCCACCGGACCGCGGCCGCGGTCGAGCTTGGCCTCGATCACGGTGCCTTCAGCCGGGCGCTCCGAATTGGTCTTCAGATCCAGGATGTCGGCCTGCAGCGCGATCATTTCGAGCAGGCGGTCGAGATTGGTCTTGTTCTTGGCGGAGACCTCGACGTCGACGACTTCGCCGCCGAGCGATTCGACCTGCACCTCGTGCTGCAGCAGTTCGGTGCGCACGCGCTCGGCTCTTGCGTCCGGCTTGTCGATCTTGTTGATCGCCACGATCATCGGCACCCCGGCCGCCTTGGCGTGATTGATCGCTTCCACCGTCTGCGGCATCACGCCGTCATCGGCAGCGACGACCAGCACGACGATGTCGGTGACCTTGGCGCCGCGGGCACGCATCGCGGTGAACGCGGCGTGGCCGGGCGTATCGATGAAGGTGATCTTCTTGCCGCTCTCGGGCGAGGTGACTTGGTAGGCACCGATATGCTGGGTGATGCCGCCGGCTTCGCCCGACACCACATTGGCATGGCGCAGCGCGTCGAGCAGCGACGTCTTGCCGTGGTCGACGTGACCCATCACGGTGACGACAGGCGAGCGCGGCTCGGTGTCGCTGGAATTGTCGACCGCGTCGAACAGGCCTTCCTCGACGTCCGAGGCGGCGACGCGCTTGACGCTGTGGCCGAGTTCTTCGGCGATCAGCTGCGCGGTGTCGGCATCGATCACGTCGGTGATCTTGTGAATCGCGCCCTGCTTCATCAGCATGCGGATGATTTCGACAGCTCGCTCCGACATGCGGTTGGCGAGTTCCTGGATGGTGATCGCCTCGGGGATGACCACCTCGCGTATCAGCTTTTCCTTCGGCTCGTTCGAGGCATGGCCCTTCAGCCGCTGGGTGCGGCGGCGGAACGATGCGATCGAGCGCTCGCGCACGTCATCGGCGGTGAGCGCGGTGACGACGGTGAGCCGTCCGCGCTGCTTCTGCGGACCGGGCCGGTGGGTGGTCTTCGGCGGCGCGGCAGGGCGCAATGCGCCGCCGGGGCCGCGACGGATCTGGCGCGGGCCCTCGTCCTCTTCGGCTTCCACCGCAACGCCCGGCGCCTTGGCGACGGTCGCGGGCGTACGCGTTGTGGTCGCAGGCTTGGCTGCTGCTCCGGGCTTTGCGGCCTCGCCTTCACCGAAACGGCGCTTGGCTTCGAGTTCGGCCTTGCGCTTGGCTTCCTCTTCCAGGCGGTGGCGATCTTCCTCGGCCTTGCGGCGGGCTTCGGCGGCTTCGCGTTCGGCCTGCTCGACGCCCTCGCGGCTGTAGCGACGCTTGGCTTCCTCTTCGGCGATCCGGCGTTCTTCTTCCTCGCGAACCTTGGCGTCGGCGAGTGCGCTGGCGCGAGCGGAGCGCTCGTCCTCGGTCAGCGTGCGCAGCACGACGCCGGAACCGCTGCGCGGAGCAGCAGGGGCACCGGCACCGCGGGCGGTTGCGGGCTTGGCGGTCGCGGCCTTGGCAGTCGCGGGCTTGGCGGCGGCAGGTTCGGCTGCGGGGGCTTCCGCGGCGGGCGCTGCAGCTTCGCCGGGGAGACGGCGCTTACCGCGCTTCTCGACCACAACCTGCTTGCTTCGGCCATGGCTGAAGCTCTGGCGCACGGTGCCGGTCTCGACGCGCGGCTTCAGCGTCAAGGTCTTCGGCATGCTCAGAGTCTTGTCGCCAGACGATTTGGTATCAACCATTCAGCAGTCCTAATCTCGTTCGTTGTGCGCGATACGCACTTTCATTGCAGCGTGTCGTCAGTCAGAATTCTTTGCCGCCCCGGCCATCTTGTCGTCGTCCGCCATCCGGTATCGAACCAGGAACTGGCTACGTGACAGGAAGGTCTTGCCCGCCGGGCCCGCGAGCAGCGCAGCATGTACCACATTTGACCGCCCTAGTGCCAAATCCAATTCTTCCGATGTCAGCGCGGTGACGATCGGGAAAACCCCTGATTCATCAGGATTCCCGCCCCTTTGCCTGACGATGGCGTCCAATTTGCGGATTCCGTCCGGCGCCCCGTCGGAGGCGTGGATCAGGGCCGATACCCCGGACTTGGCCTGCCCCTCGCGGAGCGCATCCTCGACCTTGCCGAAGCCCGAAACCACCTGGCCGGCCTTGGCCGCCATGGCCAGCGCCTCGGTGACGCCGCGGACCAGCAGCTTCTCGGTATCGGAGGCCAACGTCGCGGCGGCCCGAACGTCCCGTTTGAACCCTCGGCTGAACTGGTTACGCCGGACCGCTTCTGCAACCCTGGCCCGTGTCGCCGTGACCCACAGGCCGCGGCCCGGCAGCTTGCGCTTGAGGTCGGGAACCACCGCGCCTTCCGGCGAGAGGACGAAGCGGATCAGCTCGTCGACCGGGCGCACCTCGCGGCTGACCGCGCACATCCGCGTCGTCGCGGACTTGTCGGTCCGCGGTCCGTTGTCGAGTGCCGGGTCGGCGACGCTGAGCATGCGGTGGGCATCTCCTACTATGCCGGCTGATCTTCGGAGGCTTCCGCCTCCTCGATCGGCTTGACGAGGTCGGCCTCGGTGATCCAGCCCGCCTTGACGCGTGCCTGCATGATCAGCGCTTCGGCCTCCTCGCGGGAGACCTCGATGCCGTCGAGGAAGCCCGCATGCTTGACCGGCTCGGCGCCTTCCTTGCGTTCGACCCAGCCGGACAGATCGTCGGTGGCGCAGCCGGCGAGATCCTCGACCGTCTTGACGTCGTTCTCGCCGAGCTTGACCAGCATCTTTGAATTGATGCCGGGGACATCCTTCATGTCATCGGCGACGCCGAGTTCCGACGCGCCGGCTCTCGAGTTCGCCTTCGAGCCGATCGAGATATTCGCGCGCGCGGCTCTGCAGTTCGTTGGCGGTCTCCTCGTCGAAAGCCTTCGATCCCGGCGAGTTCGCGCACGTCGACCAGCGCCAGTTCCTCGACCGAGGTAAAGCCTTCCGACGCCAGCAACTGGCCGACGACTTCGTCGACGTTGAGCGCTTCCATGAAGGCGCGGGTCGAATTCTCGAAGTCGGCCTGGCGGCGCTCCGACTCTTCCTGTTCGGTGAGGATGTCGATGTCCCAGCCGGTGAGCTGGGAGGCGAGGCGGACGTTCTGGCCGCGGCGGCCGATCGCCAGCGAAAGCTGGTTGTTGGTGTCGGGCACCACGACCTCGATGCGCTCGCGGTCTTCGTCGATCACGACCTTGGCGACTTCGGCCGGCGCCAGCGCGTTGACGACAAAGGTCGCGATGTCGGGCGACCACGGGATGATGTCGATCTTCTCGCCCTGCAGCTCGTTCACCACGGCCTGCACGCGCGAGCCGCGCATGCCGACGCAGGCGCCGACCGGATCGACCGAGGAATCGCGGGAGATCACGCCGATCTTGGCGCGGGAGCCGGGATCGCGCGCCACCGCCTTGATCTCGACGATGCCGTCGTAGATCTCGGGCACTTCCTGCGCGAACAGCTTCGCCATGAACTGCGGATGGGTGCGGGACAGGAAAATCTGCGGGCCGCGGGTCTCGCGGCGCACGTCGAAGATATAGGCGCGGACGCGATCGCCGTTGCGGAACACCTCGCGCGGCAGCATCTCGTCGCGGCGGATGATGGCTTCGCCGCGGCCGAGGTCGACGATCACGCTGCCATATTCGACGCGCTTGACCACGCCGTTGACGATGTCGCCGATGCGGTCCTTGAATTCCTGGTACTGCCGGTCGCGCTCGGCCTCGCGCACCTTCTGCACGATAACCTGCTTGGCGGACTGCGCGGCGATGCGGCCATACTCCAGCGGCGGCAGCGTATCGGCGATGGTGTCGCCGACCTGGGCGCCTGGATTGGCGCGCTGCGCGTCGATCAGCGAAATCTGGTTGGCGGAGTTCTCGACGACCTCGACCACCAGCATATGGCGCGACAGGCGAAGCTCGCCTTTCTTGGCGTCGATCTCGGCGTGGACGTCGGTCTCGCTGCCGTAGCGGGCGCGCGCCGCCTTCGCGATGGCGTCTTCCATCGCCGCGATCACGATGCCGCGGTCGATCGACTTCTCGCGCGCAACGGCGTCTGCGATCTGCAGCAGTTCGAGTTTGTTGGCGCTGACTGCCATGGTCTAGTCTCCTTCAGTCGGATCGATGTCGCCGCCGGGCAATCCTTGCGCGGCGAGGCGGTGTTTCTTGGTGTTCTTCGGGATTGGCTTGTTCTGCGGCTTCGGCTTCGGCTTGTTGCTTTTCGCCGGATCGCTTTTCCTGGCATGCGGCGGCGGTGGCGGCGCCAGGCCGAGATTTTGCTTGAGTTCGCGCTCGGCGGCTTTGCCGCGCCGCATCGAACTCGGCAACCAGTTCGTCGGTCAGCACGAGCCGCGCATCCGCAATGTCTTCCATCACGAGCAGCACGTCGGTCGCCTCGCCGGCAGGCGCGTCGTCGCGATGGATGCGCACCGCGTTGCCTTCGACGCCGGCGAGCTTGCCGCGAAAGCGCTTGCGGCCGTGAGCGGTAACCGCCATTTCGATCTTCACGAGATGGCCGGCATGGCGCTCGAAATCGGAGCGTCGCACCAGCGGCCGGTCGATGCCGGGCGAGGAAATCTCCAGGCGATAGGCGCGGTCGATCGGGTCGGCGACATCGAGCACAGGCGACAGCGCCCGCGAGACGGCCTCGCAATCTTCGATCAGCATGGTTCCATCCGGCCGTTCCGCCATGATCTGCACGGTGCAGCCGGCTTCGCCCGAAATGCGGATGCGGACCAGCCGGTAGCCCATGCCCTCGAGCACCGGGGCTGCGACCGCCGACACCCGCGCAGCCACCCCGGGCTCGACCACAAGGCGCGGCTCGGCAAGCAGGTCGGTGTCCACTGAAGCAGCGGGTCGATCGATCATATCCAGCGTCAATTTCGCTCTTTTTCGTAAGTCTTTACAGGACCTTAAGCGAGGTCCGGCCGGGTTCCCGGAGGCTGGGCCGGCGACCGGCCGGGGTCCGCCTCATGCGGGTAATAAAAAGAGCGGGTCCCGGGGGGCCCACTCTCAATACGCGATCGTATGAGACGATTAAGTTGCTGCCGATATAGCGGTTTTGCCGTGGTCCGGCAAGGCCCGAGGGACACCTTGATCGCCATTTTGCGCCCGCTTCGGGCCGTCTTGCCTAACCCTTCATTCACTCCGCCGGCCTAGATTGCCTGAAAACACCCGTCATGCAGGGCTGGTTGAGTAAGGTTTATGGCTCTCGCGACATCGCTGATCCCCGAACTCGAGGAAATCGTCAGGGGTGACGATCCCAAACGCCGCGCCGACGCGGCGCGACGCATCGCTGAGCTGTTTCTGCAAGGTGCAGGCGGCTTCCAGCCGGAACATGTCGAGCTGTTCGACGGCATCCTGATCGGCCTCGTCCCCCATACCGAACTGACCGTGCGCGCCGACATCGCCGAGCGGCTGTCGTCGGTTGCGAACGCGCCACGCAACCTGGTCGGCCACCTCGCGCGCGAGGACGAGATCGTCATTGCCGGTCCGCTGCTGCGCCGCTCGCCCGTGATCGACGAGCAGGCGCTGATCGATATTGCGCGCGACAAGGGCCAGGAGCATCTGCTGGCGATGACCGAGCGGCCCGCGCTGTCGCCTGGTCTCACCGACGTCATCATCGGCCGCGGTGATCGCGAGGTCGTTCGCCGCACCGCCGGCAATGCAGGCGCAAGCTTCTCGCAAACGGGCTATGCGACGCTGATCAGGCGTGCCGGCCGGGACGGCGTGCTCACGCTCACCGTCGGCCAACGCGACGATCTTTCCGCCGAGCAGTTGAAGGAGCTTGTCGCGGGCTCGATCGACGTGATCCGTCGCCGCCTGCTCGATGTCGTCAAGCCCGAGCGGCAGACGGCGATCCGGCAGGCGATGACCGACATCTCCGGCATGATGGCGCCGGTTGAGGGTCGCAGGAATTTCGAGCCGGCGCAGCGTGCGATCCTTGCGCTGCATGCCGCCGGTGAACTCGATGAGTCTGCGCTGCTCGGATTCGCCAAGGCCTACAAATACGAGGAATCGGTGGCAGCACTCTCGGCGATGTCGGGCGTCAAGATCGCAACGCTCGACCGGCTGATCGCAGGCGACCGCTACGATCCCATCTTGATCGTCAGCAAGACCATCGGGCTTGAATGGGTGACCGTGCGTGCGCTGATCCTGTTGCGGCTCGGCCCCAACCGGGTGCCGTCACCGGCCGACATCGAAGGCGCCCGCGTCAATTTTGCGCGGCTGATGCCGTCCACCGCCGAGCGGGTGGTGACGTTCTGGAAATCGCGGCAGGCGGCTTACGGCTGGCTGGTCATTCCGGGATGGTGCGATGCGCCAGACCGCAGTGCGAATTGCGCTCGGGGAATCTCGAGATTCCGGGTTCGCGGCTGCGCATCGCCCCGGAATGACGGGGCGGGTTACGGGAGCCTTGCTTCAACGGAAGGACTTCTCCTCCAGCAACCTCGCACGCTATGCTCTTTGCCAAGGCACGCTGAAAGCGCCACCGGGGAGACCACAATGCTGACGGACGCTGCCAGTCCAGTCGCATGCGAACCGCATCCGCGACGATGGCTTTACCGTGATCGAGCAGGCCGCGAGCCCCGAACTGGTGACCGGACTGCTTCAGGCGATGGACCGCATCGAGCGCGAGCATCAGCTCGGCTACGCCAAAACCTCGTTCGAGGGCTTGAAGACCGTTCGCATCAACAACCTCCTGACCTATGACGACATGTTCTGGGAGGTGCCGCTGCACGACAACGTGCTGCCGGTGGTCGAGCGCGTGCTCGACCGGGAATGTCTGTTGTCGTCGTTCTGCTCGCTCGTGCTCGGTCCCGGCCAGGAGGCGCAGCCGATCCACGAGGACACGCAACTGATCCCGCTTGCCGCGGCCGCACATCCCGATCACGGTGAACGCGATCTGGGCGCTGACCGATTTTCGCGACGACAACGGCGCGACGCGGATCGTTCCTGGCAGCCACAAGTTCGATTCCGCGCCGGAATACGGCAAGGACTACGACGCCGTGACTGCGACGATGCCGGCCGGCAGCGTGATGCTGTTCGACAGCGCGCTGTGGCATGGCGGCGGCGCCAACACATCCGACGCGCGGCGCTACGCTTTCTCATGTGCCTATTGCTGGGGCTGGATGCGCCAGCAGGAAAATCTGCAGCTCGGCATTCCCCGCGAAACCGCCACCCGTTTTCCGCGACGGCTGCAGGAATTGTGCGGCTACAGCGTCTACAAGGGACAGTTCGGCCACATCGACAATCACGATCCGATCGAACTGCTGGGGCGCGAGCGCGGCAAACGCATGGTGTGGGAAGCCACCGACGCCAGGAAGACGCGCGCGGGGCAGTAGAGCCCCGCGATGCGCTCTCACTCCTCATGGTGAGGAGGCGCGTAGCGCCGTCTCGAACCATGAAGGCCCCGATGTCGCCTGTGGCCATCCTTCGAGACGGCCGCTGCGCGGCCTCCTCAGGATGAGGCCCTGCGAAACCGCAAATACGCAGCCACCCGCCCTTCGCGCTCGGCCTTTTTCCCGTAGCGCGTCATGGTGTAGCCGTCCCAAGGCTCTCGCCAATCGACCGCGCGCTCGGCGAGCCAGAAGAAATCCGGCGCGCGCACGAGATGCGCCAGCGTCCAGGCGCAGTAATCGTCGATGTCGCTGACGAAGCGGAATTCGCCGCCCGGCTTGATGACGCGCGCCATCGCCGCGACGGTTGCGTCTTGCACAAAGCGCCGCTTCCAGTGCCGCCGCTTCGGCCACGGATCGGGATGGATCAAATCGATGCGCGACAATGAACGCGCCGGCGCCCATGCCAAAAGCTCGGCGGCATCGCCGGCGAACAGGCGGATATTGCCGACATTGTGCGCTTCGATCTGCGTCAGAATTTTTGCCATGCCGTTGACGTAAGGCTCGCAGCCGACGAAGCCGGTGTCGGGGAAGGCCAGCGCTTCGGCGATCAAATGCTCGCCGCCGCCGAACCCGATCTCCAGCCTGAAATCGTCGAGCGACCGGTCGAAAATGTCCCGCGAGATCCGCCGGCGCAGGTGTGGCGATGTCAAGCGCAAGCCGCGGCAACAGGCTCTCGATCAGATCGGCCTGCGATGCGCGCAGCTTGTGGCCCTTGCGACGTCCGAAGAACGACCCTTGGCCGTGTAAGCCCTGGCCCTGCAAGCCTTGGCCCTGCAAGCCTTGGCCGTGCACGTGCTCGCGGTCGGGATTGGAAGGGCGTCTCATCGCAGCGTCTGGAACAGCCGATGCAGCAGCCGCGCCCGCGGCTCGATCGAGGAGATGTACATCTGCTCGTAATGGGTATGCGCGCCTTCGCCGTCGACGCCGAGGCCGTCGAGGGTTGCGGTGTGCGGCGCGGTGAAATTTCCGTCGGAGCCGCCGCCGGTCGAGATGTCGTCGAGGTCGAAGCCGAGTTCGGCGGCAAGGCCTTTGGCATGCTCGAACAGCGCCGCGCCGGCATTGCTCTTCTCGTAGGGCGGGCGGTTCAGTTCGCCCGTCACCTTCACCGTGACGCCTTCGGTGCGCGATTGCAGATTGAGGATCTTCGGCACCAGTTCTTCGGCATCGGCAAGCGTCGGCACGCGCATGTCGACTTCGGCATAGGCTTCTTCCGCAATCACGTTCGGCCGCGTGCCGCCCCTGATCACGCCGACATTGACGGTGACGCCGCGCTTGAAATCGTTCATCGCCTCCAGCGTCTGGATGATGTTGGCGAGCTCGCGAATGGCGCTGCGGCCGTCCAGCGGCCGGGAGCCGGCATGCGCCGGCACGCCCTTCACGAATACGTCGAAGCGGGCGACGCCCTTGCGCCCGGTGACGATCTTGCCGCCGTCGCGGGCGGGCTCCGTGACCAGCACATATTTGGCTTTGCGTCCCTCGGCCTCGATCAGCGCGCGCGAGGTCGGGCTGCCGATCTCCTCGTCCGACACGAACAGATGTGTGATGCCGAGCGGCGCGCGCGCAGGCTCGGCGCAAATCCGGCGAAACGCATGGTAGGCGAGATAGGCGCCGCCCTTCATGTCGTAGATGCCGGGACCGTAGGCGCTGTCGCCGTCGATCCTGAACGGCAGCCGCGCGATGAATCCCATCGGGTGCACCGTGTCGTAATGGCTGAGCACCAGAATGCCGGGAGATTCCCGGCCCCAGGCCGAGCGCACGACGAGATGATCGCCGCAGCCGTCACGCCCGGCGATGCGCTCGACCGTCGCCGGCAGGTCGGCATAGCCGGACGCGACGAGGTCGGCGAGCTTGTTGACCTCGGCCGGAGCCTCGGTCGGCGTCTCGATCTCGACCCAGCGGCGGATGCCGTCGAGAATGCCGGCCGCATCGAAGGGATTGGAAGAGGTCGTTGCCATCTGATGTCATCGGGTTGATGTGACAATTCGCCCGATGTCATGCGCCCGCGCCCCAAGGGGCGTCAAGGAGCGGCGTCAAGGAGCGACCTCAAGGAGGGGCGACAAGGCGCGCTGGTCCGTGGCTGCAGGGAAATTTTAAGCCCGTTGTCAGGCCGCGTCCGAACTTTCGCGCGCCGCGATCCGCTCGACCAGGTCGACGATGCTGCGCCGCAGCTTTGCATCGGCGATGCGCGTGAAGGCGCGGGTCAGAGCGAGGCCCTCGGATGTCGCGAGGAAATCGGAGATATAGGCCGGGGATGCATTCTCGGCGGAGTGCTCGCCGCTTACGATGCCGCTCGGTCCGCCGTCGAACAGAAACGACACCGGCACCTGCAGGATCTCGGAAATCTGCTGCAGACGGCTGGCGCCGACGCGGTTGGTGCCTTTTTCATATTTCTGGATCTGCTGGAAGGTGAGGCCGAGCGCTTCGCCGAGCTTCTCCTGACTCATACCCAGCATGATGCGGCGCATCCGCACGCGACTGCCGACATATTTGTCAACAGGGTTCGGCGCTTTAATCGACATCTCAAACACTCCTTAAGGCAAACACGCCTGGACCAGACGGTGCGAAGCAATGCTTCGCGCCCGGGATACTGTCAAAGCCTGCTCGGAGGAGGTGGAGATTCCGATAGGTCGAGCAATGAACTGACCGGGTGAATTCGGCGCGCACAATGCGAATTGCAGCCTCAGTCTGTCAACAGGCCGAACTTCAAGCGATTCTAATTTTATTTAACCTGGCCTTCAGAAGTTCTGGCGCGACAACCGGCGTCGCAGCACAAGGGTCAGGGCAATCGCGACCAGAATTGCGGCAGAAATGTTTCCGAAGCGGGCATACACCGTCGGCGCTGCCGCGGCCGGCAAGCTGGCATCCAGTACACCTTCGATTCCAAGGCCTAGTCGCGCGACGATTCGCCCCATTGGGTCGATCACGGCTGAAATTCCGGTATTGGCGGCGCGTACCACCGGCAGGCCCTCTTCGATTGCGCGCATTCGCGCCTGCTGCAAATGCTGGTAGGGGCCAGTTGAGATACCGAACCAACCGTCATTGGTCAGATTGACGATCCAGCCCGGCCGATCGTCGCGCTCTGCAACATTGCCGGGAAAAATCGCCTCATAGCAAATCAGCGGTAGTGCGCGTGGCGCGCCGGGTATGTCGAGCGAACGCCGGCGCGTGCCAGCAATGTATCCACCCTGCACCTTGGTGAGCTGGGTCAAGCCGGCCTTCTCCATCCAGTCCTGAAATGGCAGGAATTCGCCGAACGGCACCAGATGCAGCTTGTCGTAGATCGAAAGCACGCTGCCGTCGTGATCGATCACATAGATCGAATTGTAGGCACGCGTGATCCGCACACCCGGCGGCGTATCGTCGGGCACGCGCACCGATCCGGTGATCAGCACCGTACCCTTCGGCAGCAGGTCGGCGATCTCAGCCATCGCATCGGCCTCGCGCGTCAGGAAGAACGGAAACGCCGATTCCGGCCAGATCAGGATGCTGGCGTCGCGCACGCCGGTCGATTGCGGACCGGATGCACGGTCCGACAGCGTCAGGTATTTCCGCATCACCTCTTGCTTGGCGCCGTAATTGAATTTGACGTCCTGCTGCAGGTTGGGCTGCATGATGCGCAGCTTGACGTCAGCCACCATCCTGGTCGGCTGCAGCGAAAGCCTGATGGCGCCGAAGACGCCCATCGCCAGCAGCAACGCCAGCGCCGCCGCCGGCACGATCCATGGCTTTCGGCCGCGCGCGTTGCTGTCGATCAGCACGGCCGGGCTCGCGAAGATTGCGACCGTTAGGAACGTCATGCCCCACAGCCCGACCAGCGACGCGGCCTGCGCCAGTGCAAGCGGTTCGGACAGCGCGTAACCAAAGGCGTTCCACGGAAAGCCGGTCAGGAGCTGGCCGCGCAGCCATTCGCTGATGGTGAGGCTTGCGGCGAGCGCCAGCAGGCGCGAGGCATCGTGGGTCCACAAGAGCCGCGCCAGCGCAAAACCGAGCGCGGGATACAGCGCGAGATAGGCGGGCAGGCCCAGCACCGCGAACGGCGACAGCCAGGCGAAAGTCTGGGCGTCGACGAAGAAGGCGTAGCCGGTCCAGTAAAGTCCGGGCACGAAATAGCCCAGCCCGAACCAGAAGCCCGACAGCGCCGCGGCCGGAATGCCGCGCCATTTCCCGGCGGCCGCGCCGTCGATCAGGAAGACTGCGACCGGAAAAGTCAGGAACAGCACCGGCCAGGCATTGAAAGGCGCCATCGCCAGCGCCGATGCGGAGCCGGCGACGAGCGCGATCAGTGCGCGCTTCCATCCCCAGGTCAGGATGATCGAAAGAGCGGCGGCGCGCAGTTTGTCGCTGATGCTCACTGCGAAGCGGCTCCGTCGCCGGGTGACGGCGTCGTATTGTCGTTGCTGGCGGCCTGGCCTTGCTCGGGGCCCGCCTCGCGGCGGCTGCGTTCGCGCTGGGTGCGCGCGGCGGGCCGCTCCTTGCGCTGTGCGATGCGCAGCCGCTTGACCCGGCGTGGATCGGCATCGAGCACCTCGACCTCGAAATTGCCGGGACCGGAGATCAATTCGCCGCGTACCGGCAGGCGGCCGACATGGGACACAAGATATCCGCCCAGCGTTTCTACCTCTTCGCCGGCCTCGCCGGTGACGAAGTCCTCGCCGATCACAGCGCGGACATCGTCGAGGCTCGCGCGCGCATCTGCGATGAAGGAATTGTCGGCCTGGCGAACGATCGACGGCGCCTCGTCGCTGTCGTGCTCGTCGTCGATTTCGCCGACGATCTGTTCGACGATGTCCTCGATCGATACCAGCCCGTCGGTGCCGCCATATTCATCGACCACGAGCGCAAGATGGATGCGCGAGGCCTGCATCTGCGCGAGCAGGTCGATCGCCCGCATCGAGGGCGGCACGTAGAGCAGCTTGCGGATGATGCTGGCTTCGGCGAGCGGCAGCGCGAGATCGACGGCGCGCAGATCAAGTCCTGCGGGAAACGGCTTCTTGCGCCGCGTCTTGCCCGGCTCGCCGACGCGCGCCTTCGCGGTCATGAAGGCGAGCAGGTCGCGGATGTGCACCATGCCCTCGGGGTCATCCAGCGTTTCGTTGTAGACCACGAGCCGCGAATGCGCCGCGCTCTCGAACAGGCTCATCAATTCGCCGAGCGTGATGTCGCGCTTGACCGCGACGATGTCGGCCCGATGCACCATGACGTCGGCGATGCGGCGTTCGTTCAGCGAGAGGATATTGCGCAGCATGGTGCGCTCGATCGCGGAGAAGCCGACTTCGTCCGGCGTCGATGCGTCGAGCACCACCTGCAGATCGTCGCGCACCGATCCGGCTTTCCAGCCGAACAGGGTACGGATTGCGCGCAACAGCCAGCTGTCGGCAGCCGGGCGCAGTACCTCGCCTTCCTGTACCACCACCGGCAGATTGCGCGGGTTGGCCGCGCTGCCTTGCGCGTTGTCCTGATTGGATGATTCGGAATCCGGCATTTCAGTTCACCCGTTCCCGCTTCCCGCATAGGGATCGGGAATGCCGAGTTGCGCGAGGACCTCGCGTTCGAGAGCCTCCATCGCTTCGGCGTCGTCGTTATTCTCGTGGTCATAGCCGACCAGATGCAGGAAGCCGTGCACCGCGAGGTGGCTCAGATGGTGCTCGAACGGCTTTGCTTCCTCGTCGGCCTCGCGCCGCATCGTCTCATAAGCAATCGCGATATCGCCAAGCATCGGCGGCGCATCGTCCGGCCCTCTTGCGCCGACCGGCTGCAGTGCAGGAAACGACAGCACATTGGTCGGCTTGTCGATGCCGCGCCAGTTCCTGTTCAGCGTGCGAATGCCGGTATCGTCCGTCAGCATGACCGCAAGCTCGGCATCGGCCGTGTCGGCGTCGACGATTTCGGCCGCGGCCTCGATCGCGCGATGGATCACGGCCTCGGCGCCGGGCTCGGCCTGCCAGCAATCGGCAGTGACGAGAACTTCGGTTGCGGGAAGGGCAGGGCGCGCCATCGTTCCGGGATTTCTGTAACGTCCGGAAGCTGCGTGCAGCAGCTTCGCGGCGGTAGTGTGATGGGTCAAGATTTGCCGGTTGCCGGCTTTCGCGGCAACCCCTCATAGGCGGCGACGATCCGCGCCACCAGTTCGTGGCGGATGACGTCCTCGGCCGTGAATTTCACCTGCGCGATGCCATCGACGCCGTCGAGCAGCTTGCAGGCCTCCGCCAGGCCCGAAGCCTGCCCGTTCGGCAGGTCGACCTGCGTGGGGTCGCCGGTGACGATCATGCGGCTGTTTTCGCCGAGGCGCGTCAAAAACATCTTCATCTGCATCGTGGTGGTGTTCTGCGCCTCGTCGAGGATGACCACCGCGTTGGTCAGCGTGCGGCCGCGCATGAAAGCGAGCGGGGCGATCTCGATCTCGCCGCCCTGCAGCGCGCGCTCGACAGTGCGCGCATCCATCAGGTCGTAGAGCGCGTCGTAGATCGGACGCAGATAGGGATCGACCTTCTCCCTGAGGTCACCGGGCAGGAAGCCGAGCCGTTCGCCCGCTTCCACCGCCGGGCGCGACAGGATGATGCGATCGACTTCCTTGCGCTCGAACAATTGCGCGGCATAGGCGACCGCAAGCCAGGTCTTGCCGGTACCGGCGGGGCCGACGCCGAACACGAGCTCATGGCGCTTCAGTGCGCGGATGTAGGAATCCTGCGCGGCGGTACGCGCCCGCACCGGGCGCTTGCGCAGATTGATGGTCTCGAATTGCGACTTTGCCGCCTTGGCGTCGTATTCGAACAGCGAGCCCTGCGCGATCACCGCGCGGATCGCGCCCTCGACGTCGCCCTGCGCCAGTTCGTGGCCTTGCGTTGCCTGCGCATACAGCGTCTCGAGCACGCGGCGCGCGGCGTCGCAGGCGTCGCGGGAGCCGGCGATGGTGATGTGGTTGCCGCGGGAATCGACCACGATGCCGAGCCGGCGCTCGATCAGCGCGAGGTTCTGGCCGTAGGGGCCCACGAGCGCGGAAACCGCGCGGTTGTCGTCGAAGTCGATGACGACTTGCGTCTCAGGTGGAATTTGCATGTCGCGGTCAAGTTTGCGGCTGGGAGCAAGCGAAGGCGAATCCGATGCGCTTTTTGGCAAGGGTTCAGGCTCCAGTGGTCATCCGGGAGGGTGCACGATGTGCGGAAGGTGGTGGCGAGGCGAGATGGCCGAGCAGGCTGTAGCGCTCGAGGCTCTCGATTGTCACGGGCAGGATTTTTCCGATGATGTCGGGTGAAGCCATCACATGCGCGGGTTGCAGATAGGCGGTGCGGCCGACGATCTGGCCTTCCTTGCGCGCGGCGCGCTCGAACAGCACATCGACCGTCGTGCCAATGGCGGCCAGGTTGAAGGCCGATTGCTGGCTGTCGATCAGGTTCTGGAGCCGCTCCAACCGTTCGTCCATTTCTGCCGCTGACACCGTCTCCCGCATGTCCGCCGCCGGCGTGCCGGGCCGCGGCGAATACTTGAAAGAATACGCGGCAGCGTAACCGATTTGCGTGACAAGCGCGAGGGTGGCGGCAAAATCTTCCTCGGTCTCGCCGGGGAAGCCGACGATGAAATCCGATGAAAATGCAATGTCTTGGCGCGCAGCACGGAATCGGTCGATGACCCCGAGGTATTGGGCGGCGGTATGCCTGCGGTTCATGGCGCCAAGGATGCGGTCGGAGCCGGATTGTACCGGCAGATGCACGAACGGCATCAGGGCGTCGAGGTCGCGATGCGCCTCGATCAGGCTGTCTTCCACGTCCAGCGGGTGGCTGGTCGAGTAGCGCAGCCGCGCCACGCCGGGAATCTCCGCGAGCGTGTGCAGCAGCCTGCCGAGCGGCCAGCTTCGGCCGTCCGGCCCTTCGCCGTGATAGGCGTTGACGTTCTGGCCAATCAGCGTGAGCTCGCGGACGCCGTTATCGGTGAGGCGCTTGACGTCATCGATGATCCTGGCGACCGGGCGCGACACTTCCGTACCACGCGTGTATGGGACCACGCAGAAGGTGCAGAACTTGTCGCAGCCTTCCTGCACGGTGACGAAGGCGGAAATACCGCGGGCGCGGATCGCTTCCGGCTTCGGTGCGGGCAGGAAGCCGAACTTGTCGTCGAGCGGAAACTCGGTTTCCAGCGCACGGCCGTCGCGTTTGGCGCGCGCCAGCAGTTGCGGCAGGTGATGATAGCTTTGCGGGCCGACCACGACGTCGACCACGGGCGCGCGGCGGATGATCTCCTCGCCTTCCGCCTGCGCCACGCAACCGGCAACCGCGATCTTCATCTGCCGTCCGTTGCGCGCAGCGTCGTCCTTCATCGCGCGCAGCCGGCCGAGTTCGGAGTAGACCTTTTCCGACGCCTTCTCGCGGATGTGGCAAGTGTTGAGGATGACGAGGTCGGCGTCTTCGGCGCTGGCCGTCTCGACAAAGCCTTCAGGCGCCAGCGTGTCCACCATGCGCTGCGCATCGTAGACATTCATCTGGCAGCCATAGGATTTGATATGCAGCTTGCGCGGCGTCGTCATGGAACCTGATCGGGAGCAAGCGGCGCCATCCGCGCCGCAGGGGTGAAATATAGCTTAAAGCGGAGGAAATGCCAGCGATTTGGCACCGTCATTCCGGGGCGATGCGGAGCATCGAACCCGGAATCTCGAGATTCCGGGTCTGGTGCTTACGCACCATCCCGGAATGACGAACGGTGAGAGTTAGCTCGCCACCTCAGCCGCACCGACGTCGCCGCACCAAATCCGGCAATTGCCGCATATCGTCGAACACCAGCGCTGCGCCGGCCTTGGCCAGCTTGTCGGCATGGCCCGCCTGGCAATGGCTGCCGCCGTGGAAACCAAGCACGGTCATCCCCGCCGCCACCGCGCCGGTGACGCCGGGCACGCTGTCCTCGATCACGAGGCAGCGTGCTGGCTGAGCGCGCATCTGTTCGGCGGCGAACAGGAACAGGTCGGGCGCGGGCTTGCCGCGCGTGACCTGCGCTGCCGAAAAAATGTGCGGCGCCAGCTGCTCGTAGAGCCCGGCGCAGTCCAGCCCGTGGCGGATTTTTTCCGGCGTGCCGCTTGAAGCCACGCATTTCGGCAGATCGATCGCCGCGATCGCATCAGCCACATGCGCGATTGCCTTGAGATCGCCGGCATAGAATTTCAGGGTCGCTTCCTTGACCTGTGCGTCGAAATCGTCAGGCAACTTGCGGCCCATCTCGGTCTCGATGATCAGGCGCGCCTCGCGGTCGGAGACGCCGAGGAAGCGCTGCAGCACCTGTTCGTCGGTGATGGGATAGCCATGGCGCGTCAGCGTTGCGGCATGGGCGCGGCAGGAAATGACTTCGCTGTCGACCAGCACGCCGTCGCAATCGAAAATGACGAGATCGAGGTTCACTGAGGGGATGCGCTCTACTTTTTTGACGCGTTTTCTTTACGCGAACCGGTGCCCACTTCGCTTGAAAACGCTATGCTTTGTCGTCGTCGAGCGGCACGCAATAGAGCTCCAGCCGGTGATCGACCAGCTTGTAGCCGAGCTTGCGGGCGATCTCGGCCTGCAGCTTCTCGATTTCTTCCGAGGTGAATTCGATCACCTTGCCGTCGCGCAGGTTGATCAGGTGATCGTGGTGGCTGTCGCGCATCTGTTCATAGCGCGCGCGGCCTTCGCGGAAATCGTGCCGCTCGATGATCCCGGCATCCTCGAACAGCTTTACGGTGCGATACACCGTCGAGATCGAGATCTTGTCGTCGACCGCCACGCAGCGGCGATACAATTCCTCGACGTCGGGATGATCTTCGGCTTCCGCCAGCACGCGCGCGATGACGCGGCGCTGCTCGGTCATGCGCATGCCCGTGGCTGAGCAGCGCGCCTCGATGCCGGAGGCCTTCGATGTGGGCTGAGAATGCGCGGACGAGGGTTTCAGTGCGGTCATGGGCAGGCCCTGGAAGCGATGGCGATGGTTTGCCACCAACCGTACAGCTTACGACAAGTCGCGCCGCATCAGAAGCGCATTCAACTGTTCCCCGCCGGGCTGTTTGTAATACCGCTCGCGGCGGCCGACGATGCCGAATCCGGTCCCTTCATAGAGCCGTCGCGCCGGCGCGTTATTTTCCTCGACCTCGAGAAATATGCTGCGGACGCCGCGGCCGGCGAGATGGCCGAGATGGGTAAGCAGCAGGCTGCGCGACAGGCCGCGGCCGCGGTAGGTCGTATCGACCGCGATCGACAATATCTCGGCTTCATCCGCAGCCATGCGCGATACGGCAAAGCCGATCACCTTGCGTCCAAGCTTGAGGCGATGCACCAGCGTGTTGCGTTCGCTCAGCATGACCTCGAATTCGCCTTCGCCCCAGCCGCGATGAAATGACGCGCCGTGCAATTGCGCGAGCCGCGCCGCGTCGCGCAAGGTGGCCGGCTCGACGACGGCGGTGCCGCCGCTCCACCAGTCCGACAACCAGCCGATCATGTCGCGGGCTGCTCGGCGGCGCGCGGCAACGCATTGGCCGACGGCTTGGCATCGGGCGCGCGCAGATAGAACGGGCGCGGCGTTGCCACCGCGGGATCGACCGCGGCGGCAAGCCACGCCACCCAGACGATATCGGGCGCCGGCTGCGGCTCGACCTTGAACGGCGGCGCGGCGTCCTTTGCCCAGCGCTCGGCGATGATCCCTGCGGCATTGCCGACCAGATGCGGCGCGCCGAAACGCGACGCGGCGAGCGCTTCGGCAATCGGCGCCACGCGCGGCGTCACCAGCGAACCGCCATTGCCGCTGACGACCTGCAGGTAGACATGATCATGCCGTGCGTCGATCGCGGCGATGATCGGATGCTCGCCGTGCTCGGTGACGACGGGCGCGGCATAGGCGGTCAGCGTGGTGACGCCGACCACGGGCTTTGCGGCCGCAAGCGCAATGCCGCGCGCGGCCGAGAGACCGACGCGCAAGCCGGTAAAGCTGCCGGGGCCGGTGGTTGCGGCGATGCGATCGAGCGCTGCGAAGCCTGTGCCGGCGTCCTTCATGACCCGCGCGATCAGCGGCATCAGCGCTTCGGCATGGCCGCGCTTCATGGCCTGCGATTCCTGCGCGATCACCTTGGCGTTGCGGGTGTCGACGACGGCCGCCGCACAGGCGTCAAGCGCGGTATCGATGGCGAGGATCAGCATGGCGAGGTTAGCGAATGACGAATGGCGAATAGCGAATGGGAGATGCAAAGCGCATCCGCGATTCGCCATTCGCTATTCGCCATTCGCCCCTCTCACATCGGCCGGACTTCGACCACGTCGGGCACGAAGTGGCGCAGCAGGTTCTGGATGCCGTGCTGCAAGGTCGCCGTCGACGACGGGCAGCCGGCGCAGGAGCCCTTCATGTTGAGATAGACGATGCCGTCCTTGAAGCCGCGGAAGGTGATGTCGCCACCGTCATTGGCGACGGCAGGGCGCACCCGCGTCTCGATCAGGTCCTTGATCTGCGCGACGGTCTCGGCGTCGTCAGGATTGAAGAACTCGTCGGCCTCGTCGGCCTCCTCGTCGTTGGCCGCGGAGCCATCGGCGAGCAGCGGCGCGCCCGACATGTAGTGCTCCATGATGGCGCCGAGGATCGCGGGCTTGATGTGCTGCCAGTCGCCGTCCGCCTTGGTCACGGTGACGAAGTCGGCGCCGTAGAACACGCCGGCAACGCCGGGCACCTCGAACAGGCGCGCGGCGAGCGGCGAGCGCGCGGCCGTTTCACGGCTGGAAAATTCCATGGTGCCGGTATCGAGCACCATGCGGCCCGGGATGAATTTAAGGGTGGCGGGATTGGGCGTGGCTTCGGTCTGGATGAACATGGCTTTCTCCGGCGTCGCCGGTTCAAGGCCGGCGCGTGGGTCGTGCTTTAACAGATGGCGCTGCGCGGCGCACGGTCAAGGGACGCAAGGGAGCTATAAGCCACCTATTTCCGCACCGCATCAACCACTTAAGCGGCTGGCCGGCTACGACAATCCGTCGATTTCCTCGTCGGTCAGCGCCCCCGGCACGATAACCAGCGGAATCGGGAATTCGCCGACCGTCTTGGCCATGGTTGATGATGATCGGCCCGGGCCCCTCGGCGCCGGGATTGGCCGCCAGCACCAGCATCGAGATGTCGGGGTCCTTGTCGATGACGTCGAGGATCTGCTCGCCCGGATCGCCCTCGCGGATCACCCGTTCCGGCGTGATGGCGGCAATGCCGTTGGCGCGGCCGGAGGCGCGGTCGAGCGCCTCATTGGCGGCCTCATGGGCCTCGGCGCGCATGATGTCGGCCACCCCCAGCCATTGCTGGTTCTGGTCCTCGGTTTCGATCACGCGCAGCATCACCACGCCGCCGCCGACCCGCATCGCCCAGCGGCTGGCATAGTACACCGCGCGGTCCCACTCCGCGGTGTCGTCGACGATGACAAGGCATTTTGGCTTGTGACCCGATTCGTAAGCGCGTCGCTGGCTGGTCATGCATGTCCCGGTGCTGCCAAACCGGCGCATGCTGCCACACTCCCTCCGGCTTTGGGAGAGGGAGGATCGGTTCCGCGCGCTTCTTCCGCTTCACGCCTGGCGGATAAAGCCGACGATGTCCTTGGTCTTGCGCATGGTTTCGTCGGCGAGGACGCGCGCACGGTTGGCGCCGTCGGCCAGGATGGCATCGACATGGCCGGGATCGGCGACCAGGCGCTTCATCTCGCCGGCGATCGGCGCGAGTTTCGTGACGCACACCTCGGCCAGCGCGTTCTTGAAGTTGGAGAACTGCCCGCCGCCGAAATCCGTCAGCACGGCCTGCTTGGAGATGCCGGCGAGCGCCGCGTAGATGCCGACGAGGTTGTCGGCTTCGGGACGGCTATCGAGGCCCTTCTCTTCGGTCGGCAGCGGCTCCGGATCGGTCTTCGCCTTGCGGATCTTCTGCGCGATGGTGTCGGCATCGTCGGTCAGGTTGATGCGCGAATTGTCCGACGCGTCGGACTTCGACATCTTCTTGGTGCCGTCGCGAAGGCTCATCACGCGCGTCGCCGGTCCCGTGATCAGCGGCTCGGGCTGCGGGAAGAACAGGCCGTCGTTGAAGCCGTTGGCGCGGATCGAGTCGGCGAAATCGTTGTTGAATTTCTGCGCGATGTCGCGCGACAGCTCCAGATGCTGCTTCTGGTCCTCGCCGACCGGCACGTGCGTGGCGCGGTAGACGAGAATGTCGGCCGCCATCAGCACCGGATAGTCATAGAGACCGACAGATGCATTCTCGCGATCCTTGCCGGCCTTCTCCTTGAACTGCGTCATGCGGCTGAGCCAGCCAACGCGCGCCACGCAGTTGAAGATCCAGGCGAGCTCGGCGTGTCCCGTGACCTGGCTCTGGTTGAACACGATGTGCTTCTTCGGATCGATGCCGGCCGCGATGAACGCCGCGGTGACCTCGCGGGTGTTGTGGGCAAGCTCGGCCGGACCGCCCCAGACGTCGACGCCGTGCGTGATCGCATGCATGTCGACGACGCAATAGATGCAGTTGTGCGTGTCCTGCAGTTTTACGAAGTTGACGATCGCGCCGAGGTAATTGCCGAGATGCAGATTGCCTGTCGGCTGGACGCCTGAAAAAACCCGTTCCACGAACGCCATGGTCGTTACTTCCCGAAAAATAGCTGGTTTGGCGGGTCGTTTGCCATTTTGGGGCTATTTCCGCAAGTCGCGTGGTGCGTTCCTGAGGGCGTTAACCGCCTCGCGCCAGCCGGTGACGCCGAAAAGCTGCAAGGCGACGGCGTAAATGGCGATGCCGCCGCCGATCAGGACGGCAAGCGCTGCGGCCTGCACCAGGCCGGCGGGTCCCGCGACCGGCAGCAATCGTTGCGCGAGCCAGATCGAAGCGGCCATGACCAGCGCTGCCACAACGATGCGCGGCAGCCTGCGGCGAGCGTCGGCATCGACAGCGAAGCCGAACCTTGTGGCGCCTTCACGGAGGAGACCGAGCGCGCTGCCCCAGGCGCCGAGCGCGATGCCGGCCGCAATCCCTTCCGCGCCGAACAGATGCCCGAACAGGAAAGCGGTTGCGAGCGCCAGGGCGATGCCCTTGGCGACCGCAATCAGCGGCGTCGTCGTGTTGTCGCGGGCGAAGAAGGCGGGCGCCAGCGCCTTGAACAGCACATGCGCAGGCAAGCCCAACGACAGCCACACCAATATGCGCGCGGTGGACGCGGCATCAGCGGCAGTGAACGCGCCATGCTCGAACAGCAGCCGCACGATCGGCTCGCCCAGCACGATCAGCCCGAGCGTTGCCGGCAGCGCCAGCCCCGCGGCGAGCTCCAGCGCGCGCGATTCGGCATGTGATACGGCGGACGCATCGCCGCTCTGCACGGCCCGCGACAATTCCGGGATCAGCACGGTGCCCATGGCGACGCCGACAATGCCGAGCGGCAGCTCGATCAGGCGGTTGGCGAAATAGAGCCACGACACCGCTGATGGCGACGTCGAGGCGATGATCGCAGCCGTGACCATCAACAGCTGCGGCCCGCTGCTTGCGATCATGCCGGGGAAGGCTTTGGCGAAAAAGCCGCGCATTTCGGCATCGAAGCTGACCCGCAACGGCGTCGCCGTGCCCTCGCCACGGCCGAACGCCAGCATGGCGAGCTGCAACAGCCCGGCGATGCCGATGACGCCGGCCATGATGAATGCGGCCAAGGCAGAATCCTGCCGCCATAGCAACAGCACCGCCATGACAGCGATCAGCGCGATGTTGAACAACAGCGGCGAGAAGGCTGACAGCGCAAAGCGGCCCTGCGCGTTCATCACCGCCATCAGCACCGTCACCGGCCCGGCGAAGGCAAGATAAGGCAGCATCAGGCGCGCATCGTGGACGGCCATCTGCAGCGTCGCGTGCCCGGCAAAGCCCGGCGCAAGCGCGGCGATGACGAGCGGCATGGCAAGCGCCAGCAGTGCGGTCGCCGCGATCAGCGCCGCGCTCACGGTGCCCAGCAGTTTTCCGGCAAAAGCCGCCGCCGCAGCCGCACCTTCGGTGTCGCGCAGCCGCAGCCAGGCCGGCACCAGCGCCGCGTTCAGCGCGCCCTCGGTGAGCAGCCGCCGCACCACATTGACGAGTTGAAACGCCACCAGGAAGGCGTCCGCCACCGGGCCTGCGCCCAAGAGCGCCGCCACCATGGCATCGCGCACGAATCCGAGCAGCCGTGAGGCCAGCGTTCCCGTGGAGACCGTGAGGAAGGAGCGGATCATTGCGCCGTCTGACGGAGATGCTCGGCAATGCGGGCCGCGGCCTGTTCGGCGGACAGATCCGTCACGTCGAGCGTGAGACTGTTTGGAGTACAGGATCGAGCGGGGAAAAACCCCGCACATTCCCTATCGCCTCGTTCGGGTCGGTGAGCTTGCGGCCCCGTCGTTCCGGACTTTGGATGCGTCGGACCAGTTCGTCTTCGCCACACAGCAGGCGAACCGCCACGAAACGCGCACCGCGGCGCGTTGCAACGTTGCGATAGGCATCGAACGCCGTGCGATCGGCTTGGTCTTCGTTTGCGCCAGCATAGGTGAAGATGAAGTTGCTTTCGCGCGGCGCCAGCGTCGCGATGGTTTCGAGCACGGCGTCGCGTACCTTCGCCACCTGGGGCCAGACCGCCTCCGGCACCGCCGCATCGCTCGTGGGCAATAGCCGCAACACCGGATCGTTGATCCAGTGATTGTCGACAATTGTGCCCGCGACGATGCCGGCCAGGGCGCGCGCGATCGTCAGCTTCCCGACGCCGGGGAAGCCGACCAGGCAAATGATCCAGCCGCTTTTCGCGGCGTTATCGGGGGGAATCCGGGCCATCCCGCGAGCATAGCGAAACGCGGCGTAAGCCGCGAGCCTTGCTGCCACGCAGGCGAACGTGATAACCGCGAGCCGCGATCTGGAAGGCGGGACAGGGTTAATGGCTGACGCAAAATACGACGTGCTCGGAATTGGCAATGCGATCTTCGACGTGCTGGTGCGCACCGACGAGAAATTTCTGGCCGATCACGGCATGACCAAGGGCGGTATGGCGCTGATCGACGAGGCACGGGCTTCCTCGATCTACCGCGACATGGGCCCGGCCACGGAAATGTCGGGCGGCTCGGGCGCCAACACCATTGTCGGTCTCGCCAGTCTCGGCGCGCGCGCGGCCTTTGTCGGCAAGGTCAAGGACGACCAGATCGGTAAGCTCTACAGCCATGACATCCGCGCCGCCGGCGCCGCGTTTGAGACGAAGCCCGCCTCCGGCGGCCCCGCTACGGGCTGCTCCTACATTCTGGTGACGCCCGACGGCGAGCGCACCATGAACACCTATCTCGGCGCCGCGCAGGATCTGACGCTCGGCCGACATCGACCCCGCGCAGGTCGCGGCCTCCCGCTTCGTCTATCTCGAAGGCTATCTGTGGGATCCGCAAGAACGCGAAGGAAGCCTTTGTGAAGGCCGCTACCATCGCGCATGGCGCGGGACGGCAGGTGGCGCTGACGCTGTCGGATTCCTTTTGCGTCGACCGCTACCGCGACGAATTTCTCGATTTGATGCGCAAGGGCACGGTCGATCTGATCTTTGCCAACGAGGCCGAATTGCATTCGCTCTACCAGACCTCGGATTTCGACACCGCGCTCAAGCAGCTCCGCGCCGACACAAAACTCGGCGTCGTCACCCGCAGCGAGAAGGGCTGCGTGGCGGTCTCGCAAGACGGCGTGGTGGCGGTGCCGGCCTTCCCGATCAAGGAAATGGTCGACACGACGGGCGCCGGCGATCTGTTCGCGGCCGGCTTCCTGTTCGGCCTCGTGCGCGATGCCGGCTACCATTACGCCGGCCGCTTCGGCGCGCTCGCCGCCGCCGAAGTGATCCAGCATATCGGTGCGCGGCCGCAGGTCTCGCTCAAGGAGCTGGCGCAGCAGAACGGGCTGCCGGTTTAATTCTGGCGGCGAACTCCGCTGCACCCTCTCCCCTTGTGGGAGAGGGTGGACGCGATGCGCAGCATCGCGGACGGGTGAGGGGTCTGTCTCCGCGAAACGCGGCGTCCCTAAGGCTCTCGCTGGTGCTCGCGGAGAGAACCCCTCATCCGGCGCTTCGCGCCACCTTCTCCCACAAGGGGAGAAGGGAAGGAGAGAATTTCTCTTACGCCGTCTTCGCCGCCTTCAATCCGAGCCGCGCCTCGACCGCGTCGCGCATCACGAATTTCTGGATCTTGCCGGTGACGGTCATCGGGAATTCGTCGACGAATTCGACGTAGCGCGGAATCTTGTTGTGCGCGATCTGGCCGTGGCAGAAGGCGCGGACTTCGTCCGACGTCAACGTCTCGCCCGGCCGCGTCCTGATCCAGGCGCATAATTCCTCGCCATAGCGGTCGTCGGCGACGCCGAAGATCTGCACGTCCTGGATTTTCGGATGGCGGAAGAGAAACTCCTCGATCTCGCGCGGATAAAGATTTTCGCCGCCGCGGATCACCATGTCCTTGATACGGCCGACGATGTTGCAATAGCCGTCGGCGTCGATGACGGCGAGATCGCCGGTGTGCATCCAGCCGTCGGCATCGAGTACGTCGGCGGTCTTCTCGCGCTCGTCCCAATAGCCCTGCATGATGCTGTAGCCGCGGGTGCAGAGTTCGCCGCGTTCGCCGCGCGGCACGATCCGGCCCTCGAGGTCGACGACCTTGACCTCGACATGGGGATGAATGCGCCCGACGGTGGAAACGCGGCGCTGTAAGCGGATCGTCCACCGCGCTTTGGAAGCTCACCGGGCTCGTCTCGGTCATGCCATAGGCGATCGTCACCTCGCCCATGTTCATCTCGTTGTTGACGCGCTTCATCACTTCGACGGGGCAGGGCGCGCCCGCCATGATGCCGGTGCGCAGTGATTTCAGGTTGAACCGCGCAAATTCGGGATGGTCGAGCTCGGCGATGAACATCGTCGGCACGCCGTAGAGCGCGGTGCATTTTTCCTGCTCGATGGTTTGCAACGTGGCGAGCGGATCGAAGCCTTCGCCAGGATAGACCATGGTGGCGCCGAGCGTGACGCTGGCGAGGTTGCCCATCACCATGCCAAAACAGTGATAGAGCGGCACGGGAATGCAGATGCGGTCGCGTTCGCCAAGGCGCATCGCGCGGCCGACGAAATAGCCGTTGTTGAGGATGTTGTGGTGGGTCAGCGTCACGCCCTTGGGCGAACCGGTGGTGCCGCTGGTGAATTGAATATTGACCGGATCGTCGAACTGCAGCGCCTCTCCGAGCGCGGCGAGTTGCTCGCGGTGCCGCGCGCCGCCCATCGCAGTGACGTCCTCGAACGCCAACGCGCCCGGGCACAACGGCCCGCCGATCTGGATCACCGCGCGCAAGTCAGGCAGCCGCGCGGCGCGGAGCTGGCCGGGCTCTGACGCCGCAAGTTCCGGCAGCAGCGTGTTGAGCATCTCCATGTAGTTGCTGGTCTTGAAGGCTGTCGCCGCGACGATCGCCTCACAGCCGACCTTGGCGAGCGCGAATTCGAGCTCGCTCAGCCGGTAGGCGGGGTTGATGGTGACGAGGATCAATCCGGCCCGCGCAGCCGCGAATTGTGTCAGCGTCCATTCCGGGCGGTTCAGCGACCAGATGCCGATACGCGCGCCCCGCTCCAGCCCGAGCGCGAGAAAACCCGCCGCGAGCGCATCGACGCGCTCGGCGAATTGCGTCCAGGTCCAGCGCACGCCATGGCTCGGCGAGACCAGCGCCTCGCGGTCGCCCCAGCGCGCCACCGCCTTGTCGAGACTGTGCCCGATCGTATCGCCGAGCAGCGGCGCATCGGAAATGCCGCAGACGTAGCTGTCTTCTTTCACTGACACGTTGGGCTCTCCGTGCATTAAGGCGCGGGGATACTATCACACTTCGTCATGCCCGGGCTTAGCCGTCCGAAGGACGGCGTCGCTTCCGCTCGCCTATGACCCGGGCATCCACGACTTCCTTTGCCGCAAAGACGTGGATGGCCGGGACAAGCCCGGCCATGACGACGTTGTTTGTGGGACGAAGCTGCTACGCCGCCTTCTGTCCGCTGCCGGCGTCCAGCCCGGCATAGACGCCGCGCTCGAAGCCGGCGAAGGCTTCCAGGCACAGCCTGTCGGCGAACGGCAACAGCTGCATCAGGATCACGCCGGAGACATTGCGCGCCGGGTCGATCCAGAAATAGGTGTTGGCAAGACCTGCCCAGAACAGGCTGTTCGGGCTGCGGCCCTCCGGCGTCTTCGCCGTGTTGATCAGGAAGCTCAGCCCCCATTTCTTCGACATGCCGGGGAAGAGGTCGACATCGTTGGTATAGATCGGTAACGCCGTCGGCAGCTTGCCGACTTCGATCGCGCCGATGTGGTTCTCGCCCATCAGCGCCACGGTCTCAGCCTTCAGCACCTGGTTGCCGTTACCCTTGCCCTTGTTGAGGATCATCTGGGTGAACTTGATGTAGTCGGCCGCCGTGCCGTAGAGGCCGCCGCCGCCCATGTGGAATTCCGGATTTTGCTCCAGTTCGAACGGCAGCGGCGCCAGCCCTTCGGGCGCGCGCAGGTGCATGCCGACCAGCCGCTTGCGCTGGGCCTCGCCGATCTTGAAGCCGGTGTCGCTCATGCCGAGCGGCGCAAAAATGTTGTCGCGCAGATAGGCATCAAGCTTCTTGCCGCTGGCGGCTTCCACGGCTTTGCCGACAAAGTCGATATTGGTGCCGTATTCCCAGCGCGTGCCGGGGTCGCTCATGATCGGCGTCTTCAGCGCGGCGTTCTGGCAGGTGGTAATCCCCGGCGTTCCCGTCTTCTCCAGGTACCTCACCATGTCGCCGTTCCACATGTCGTAAGCAAAGCCCGCAGTGTGCGTCATCAGCTGGCGCAGCGTGATCGCGCCTTTGGCCGGCCGCAGTTTCGCGTTGCCGCTCGCGTCAAAACCTTCCAGAACCTGCGGCGCGGCGAGATCGGGCAACAGCTTTGCGATGGGCTCATCGAGCGAGAGCTTGCCCTGCTCGACGAGCTGCATGCCGGCGGCAGTCGTGATCGCCTTGGTCATGGAAGCGATCCAGAACACGCTGTCCGTGGTCATCGCATCGTCCTTGCCGAGGTCGCGCTTGCCGAACGCGCCCTGGTAGATCACCTCGTTGCCGGTGGCAGCCATCGCGACGACGCCGGGAATCTCCTTCGCGTCGGTCTTCTGGCGCAGCAATTGGTCGATTTGAGCTTTGCTTTGCATGGGGTCGCTCCCTCGGTGGTTTTTTGGAGTGCGCGATCTTCCTCCCGCTCGAAAGCGCCGGCAAGAACTAGCGCTGCGAGGCCGCCGCAGTCGCGATCTCGTGATGGAGCAGCTGATGTGGGGCTTTGGCGCGGCCAAACTGCAACACTTCGCCACATTTTGCGGTGGACGAGTTGCAAGATCGGTGACCGCGCGTATCTGAGCTTGTATCGTTTCGCTCGTGCTGATGCGGCGGCGTTATTGTTGGGTAAGGTATTCAGATTACAGCACAAATCGTGGCAGCGGGACTGGCGCGTCCCGGCTCAACCTATTGCAAAGAATTGACGTTACAGGGGTAGGCAATGATCTCGAAGTGGAGCGAGTGGAAGCGCTATCCGCGGCCCGGTCGCGGCGAGAATATCGAAGCACCGATCACCCCCGGCATTTATGAAGTTCGCATTGCCGGCTCGGGTGCGCTGCATTCTTTCGACGCGGTCGACAATGTCGCGCAGGCGCTCGCGATGCTGCAGATCGGCTCGCGCTCCTGGTTCGGCCGCCGCGACCCGGCGTCGCTGCCAGACCTCGAATACCGCACCTGTGCTACGTCCTCGCGCGCGGATGCGAAGGCTGCGGCCGAGCGCATGATCGGCCGGCGCGAGACGTATATGAGCGGCGCGGCCTGATTTCGCACTGTCGTTCCGGGGCGCCTCGAAGAGGCGAACCTGGATCGAATTGCCATCGGAATCGATTCCGGAGTTCGATGCTGCGCATCGCCCCGGAATGACGACTGAAACAACAAACATTCTCAAGTTACCTTGAGGCCACCGGCCGATGCATTGCGGCCGGTTTCGGCCTATACTCGGACCAATCCCGAAAAAATCCGAGGAGCAACGCCCATGACCCCCACTGCTGCCGCCCGCGCCACCCAAACTGCTGCGCCTTCACTGCGCGACCGCCTGAAGGATGCCTCGCTGCTGCGCGAGCAGTGCTACATCGACGGCGTCTGGACCGGCACGGGATCGCGGCCGGTCACCAACCCCGTCAATAATTTCGAGCTTGCCAAGGTGCCGGTCATGAGCACCGCGGAAACGACGCAAGCGGTGGAAGCCGCCGAGCGCGCCTTTCCGGCCTGGGCCAAGCTCACCGCAAAACAGCGCTCCAACATTTTGCGAAAATGGTTCGATCTGATCGCCGCCAACCGCGAGGATCTCGCGCTGATCCTGACCTCCGAGCAGGGCAAGCCGCTGGCTGAAGCGCTCGGCGAGGTCGACATCGGCGGCGCCTATGTCGAGTTCTTTGCCGAGGAGGCGCGCCGTGTCTATGGCGAGACCATCCCGACGCAGCGGTCGGATGCGCGGCTGCTCGCGATCAAGCAGCCGATCGGCGTCTGCGGCGCGATCACGCCGTGGAATTTCCCCTGCTCGATGATCACGCGCAAGGTCGCACCCGCGCTTGCCGCAGGCTGCACCGTGGTGCTGAAGCCCGCCAACGAAACCCCGCTCACTGCGTTGGCGCTGGTTGTGCTGGCGGAGAAGGCCGGCGTGCCCAAGGGCGTGTTCAATATCCTCACCGGCAATTCGTCGGCGATCGGCAAGGTACTGTGCGAGCATCCCGCCGTACGCTTCGTCGGTTTTACGGGCTCGACCGAGGTCGGGAAGATTCTTTATCAGCAGGCTGCGGTCGGCGTGAAGAAACTCGGCCTTGAGCTCGGCGGCAACGCGCCGTTCGTGGTGTTCGACGACGCCGATATCGATGCCGCCGTCGAAGGCGCCATGGTCTCGAAATACCGCAACATGGGCCAGACCTGCGTTTGCGCCAACCGCATCTATGCCCAGGACAAGATCTACGATCAGTTCGTGGAAAAGCTGTCCAAGAAAGTCGCGGCGATGAAGATCGGCGACGGCACGGAAGCCGGCGTCGTGCAGGGGCCGCTGATCAACATGGAGGCGATCGACAAGGTCGAGAAGCACATTGCCGATGCGGTCAAGGGTGGTGCCAAAATCGTCACCGGCGGCAAGCGCCACGCGCTCGGCGGAAGCTTCTTCGAGCCGACGGTGCTTTCGAATGTGAAGCCCGACGCGCTGGTCGCGCATGAAGAGACGTTTGGCCCGCTCGCGCCGGTGTTCCGCTTCAAGGACGAAGCCGACGTGATTGCGATGTGCAACAACTCGCCGTTTGGTCTGGCCTCATACTTCTACTCCCGCGATCTCGGCCGCGTCTGGCGCGTCGCCGAGGCGCTGGAATCCGGCATGGTCGGCGTCAACACCGGCCTGATCACGACGGAAGTCGCGCCGTTCGGCGGCGTCAAGGAATCGGGCTTGGGCCGCGAAGGCTCGCATCACGGCATGGAAGAATATGTCGAGATCAAATACGTGATGATGGCGGGGATTTGATCTCTTACCCTCTCCCACAAGGGGAGAGGGTAGAAAGGAAGCTGTCGTCCCGGCCAAGCGAGCGACCAGCGAGCGCGATCCGGGACCCATAACCACAGGGTTCAGTTCTGGGCACGCTGTAGCTCCAGCGCGCTCAATCATCAAAATCGGTGGTTATGGGTCCCGGCCTGCGCCGGGACGACACCGATGTTGTGGCGCTAGCCGAGGCTATCCATGAACTCCCGCAACCGCGGCGCCCATTTCTGCCAGTCGCGCCCCGATGCGACGTGGCCATACTCGCTGTCGAGCAGGAAATAATCCGCATCGACGCCGGCCATTTTCAGCGCCGGCATCACGGCTGCCGCAAGCTCCGGCGGAAACAGCTTGTCGGTGCGTGACAGCACATACAGCACCTTCGCCTTGATCTTCGAAAACTGCTTGGTCACGTCAAAACCGCGCAGCGCCTTGGCGAGGATCAGCAGCGAGTTCGCATCAAAACCTTTCGCCCATTCCGCGGCTTCCTTGCGAATGGCCGACTCGATCTCGGCCGGGTCCGACAGCGTGTCGCGCAGCCGCGCCTCGATGCCGTAGGTTTTCAGCGTCGCCATGCGGATTTGCGTCATGGCCTCGTGCACGCCGCCATGATCGTAATAGTCGCCGCCGTTCCAGTTCGCCTCCTGCGACAGCGTCGCCGAGCAGTCGCGCCACAGTTTCTTCCACGCGGTCGCGCGACGCGATCGGCGTGGTGACGACGGCGGCGATGCCACGCATATCATCGGGATAGTCCACCGCCCATTGAAAGGCCTGGATGCCGCCATAGGACGGGCCGACCACCGCAACAAGTTTCGGAATGCCGAGATGATCGAGCAGCGCGCGCTGGGTCGCGACGATGTCGCGCACGGTGATATCGGGAAAGCGCGGCCCGTAGCGCGTGCCGGTTTTGGGATCGATGCTCGCCGCATTGGTCGAGCCATAGGACGAGCCCAGCATGTTCGGGCAGATCGCAAAATATTTGTTGGTGTCGACGGCCTTGCCCGGCCCGACGATCTCGTTCCAGGCGCCCTCGGCGGCCGATCCGCCGGCGTCGATCATCTGCGGCCCCGAGGTGTTGCCGTGCGTGACCAGCACGACGTTGTCGCGCGCGGGCGACAGCGTGCCGAGCGTGCGATAGGCGATGGTCACGTCATCAATCACGCCGCCGCTCTGCAGGCGGAAATCGCGCGTGGTGAAATGTTGCACGCCGGTATCGCTGCTTGCCGTCATATTGCCCTGCCCAAAAAACTACCGCCGCAGCACCGCTATCATGCGATTGGCAAAGGTCAATCGTTCCGCCATCACGGTCATGAAATAGGTCAAGAGCTTCTGTCCGAGCTGCGGCTGCTCGGCCTTGATCGTGCTGAACTGCATCGCGCTCAGCACATAGAGCACGCTTGCCACCTCGGCCTGGATGGTCGCGCTGCGCGGCGCGCCGGACACCAGGCCCATTTCGCCGATCGTCGTGTACTGACCAAGGCTGCGCACCCGCGTCAGCCGGCCCGCTTCGCCTGCGATCATCACCCCGACGCGGCCCTCGAGGATGAAGTGCATGGAATCGGCCGCCGCGCCGGCGCTGACCACGGTCTCGCCTTCCGCGACCTCGACCCGCTCGCAGCGGCTCATCAGCTCGTTGGCGTCGTGCTCATTGCCGAGCATCTTGGTGAACCAGTCGCGCAGGCTGGCCTCCTCCTGCGCGCGATCCTGATGCTTCGCGATGATCTCGTTCTCGCACCATTCCAGCGCATGATCGAGCTCCGGCACGACTTGGACGTCGCCGGCAAGAAACCCGCTCGACCTCAAGGCTTTCTCTGCTGCCGCCGCGAGATGGACCAGCACCAGCCTCACGCCGCGCTCGTCGGCGGCGCGCTTGATCTGGATAAAGCTGTAGGCGGCAGAGGAATCGATACCGGTGACGAGCTTGAAGTCGAACAGCAAATAGCGGCATTCCGGGTGCTGCTGCAGCAGCACCTTGACGTGCTGCGACAGCCGGTTGGCCGAGCCGAAGAACAAATAGCTCTGCAGGTTCAAGCCCTGGATGGCGTTGCCATGCGCCGAGAGCACTGCCTGGTCGTCGCGGGAACGGTCGAGCGAACTGCGGTATTCCGAGCCGTCGAAATGGAATTTGATGGAGTCGATCCGCGACGCACTCAGCGCAAAGGTAGCGCAGCCGATGATGACGCCGATCAGGACGCCCGGCAAAAAGCCCCATTGCACGATGATGACGATGATGGCGAGCAGCGACAGATATTCGGCGAACGACAGCCGCTTGCGCGATGCGACGATCCATTTGTGCAGCTGATCGGCGCCGAGATAGATCAGAAGCCCGCCAAGCACGAATTTCGGGATGAAGCCGAGCAGGGCGGTCGCCTGCGCCAGCATGAGCAGCGCGATCGCCGAGGCGGTCAGGCCGGCGATCCGGCCGCGGGCGCCGGCACTGAAGCTGAGGATCGTGCGGCTGATCGAGACGCAGCCGGTGTATCCGCCGAAAGCGCCGGACGCGATGTTGGCGAGCCCGGTGACGTTGAGCTCGCGCTCCAGATTGGCGTCGCGCTGCGTTGCGACCTCGATGCCGGCGGTGTTGAACAGCGTACTGGACGCGGTCACGAAGATCACCGCAACGAGATCGACGGAGAGGTCGGCGAAGATGCGCCAGGGATAATGGCCGATCTCGGCCCACGGCAGCATCAGCATGACTCTTGGTGGCGGAACGAACACCCAGCCCGCACCTTGCGCGTCCGCCAGCGAGAAGCCCGCGATCCGGAGGCCGAGATGGCCGAGCAGGACGCCAGCGATCAGGATCACCGGCAGGCCGATCGGGCTGCGCGAACGATGCCAGGTCAAATAGAGGACAACCGCCATGGCGATGGCGGCGCCGAGTTCCAGCAAGATGGTCGCGTCGGCGAACTCACCGAGGGTGGCAAATTGCAGGCGATGGCCGGTGATCACCCTGACGGCGCCGAGCAGGATCAGGCAGCCGGTCGCGCCGAGGAAGCCACCAACCACGGGATAGGGCACATAGCGGATCGCCCGGCCGAGCCGGCTCAGCCCAAATCCGCACAGCACGAGCCCGGTTGCGATGCTGGCAAGGCCGAGCGTGATCAGGGTCGGCGCAAGCAAGGACGCCGCCGGATGAGCCGCCGCCATGCGCTCGACCAGCGAAGCCGCCAGAATTCCCGTCATTGCCGCGGTCGAGGCATCCGGCCCGGCGATCGCAAACGGGAGCGAGCTGCCGCCGGCGAGCACCGCCGCGATGATCGCCGATGAAACGAAGGTGGCCGCGACGCCATAGGCGAGGTAGGGCGCGAGCGGCCCGGCAAAGATCAGGAGCGCGTAGGAAAGGCCGAAGGCAACCGTCAGGATGCTGGCAGCGGCGCCGCCGAACACGTCACTGATGACCGTGTCGGTTGTGATGCCTGGGATCAACGAACCAAATGGACGAGCCACCGCGTAATCCAGCCCTTGGGGCATGATCCCGAAACGCGGGAACAGGCTTCCGGAAAATGTCTAATGCAACAACGCGTGGCGACGAAAAGATCATCACGCCTTGACCTGACGGTATTGGTAGACGACCGCGGCGCGCCCGCAAGCAGAAATTTGCGGACTGTTCGGTTTCGGCGCTAATCCTGGCTGAACGCGCCGTGGCGGCCCACGCCGGACGCGAACCGCGCCGCACCGGAAAACGTCTCGCCGGAAGCGATCACCTCAAGCCCGCCGCGCATTTCATTGGCGATGGCTTCCTCTTCCGAAAGGTCCCATTGCCGCAGCGCCGAAGCGCGGTCGGCGCGCAGGCATGTCTGCGGGAAGCGCGCGATCTCCTGCGCCAGCGCGATCGCCTGCGCGGTAGCTTCCCCACGGCCGACCACGCGGTTAGCAAGCCCCATGCGCAGCGCTTCCTGCGCGCCGACCGGCCGGCCCGTGAGGATGAGGTCGATCGCCTGGGAATGACCGATCAGCCGCGGCAAGCGGATGGTTCCGAGATCGATCAGCGGCACGCCAAAACGGCGGCAGAAGATGCCGAAGGTGGCGTCTTCGGCAACCACGCGCATATCGGCCCACAGCGCCAGCTCCATGCCGCCGGCCACCGCAAAGCCCTCGACCGCGGCGATCACGGGCTTTGTCAGCCGCAGCCGGCTCGGCCCCATCGGCGCGATGGTGTCGAATCCGCCAAGCTCGCGCTTCTTCTCGGGATCGCCGGCGGCGACTTTCTTGAGGTCCGCGCCGGCGCAGAAATAGCCGCCGGTGCCGGTGAACACCGCGACCGAGGCTTCCTTGTCGGCGTCGAAGGCGAGGAAAGCGTCGTAGAGTTTGCGCGCCGTGGCGCCATCGACGGCGTTGCGGACTTGCGGGCGATTGATGGTGACGATCGTCACCGCCCCCTCGCGGTCGACGAGGACGGAATTCTCTTCGGACATGGCGGCGGCCTCCCGGTGTTCTTTGTTCTGCGGAAAGCCTAACCGCTCGCGCTAGTCAATGCCATCGCGAACAAAAGCAACGCGGATGGTGGGATCGCCGATCGCCTCATGCGCGTCCTCAAAGCGCACGCGCCGGGTGATGACATGCTCGGGATGGAAATGTCCGGCTTCGACATGACCGACGCATTCCGGAAGTTCGGCGCGCACATTGACGCGGCTGACGCGGAAGGTGATGCCGACGCCATACATGTGCCGCAGCGGCACCGGCGTGGTTTCGGTGAAATCGCCATACATGCGCTGGCAGATGCCGTTCGGTTCCGCCGAGCGGAATGCCAGCACGAGGGAGGCGTCGGTCGCCGCCGCATCGATCACGATCGGAAAGCGCCCGATCGGATCCATGGCAAGGCCCTTCGTCGCCTCATGGACTTCCGCACCAAGGGATTTTGCCTTTGCCAGCCGTTGCGCGTCATCATCGATATAGACGACGCGCCGCGCGCCGCGGCTCACGGCCGCCTGCACCGCAAACATCGAAAGCGACTGGCCAAAGCCGCCGATCACAAGCACGTCCTCGCCGGGCCGTTGCTTCAGCCAGTTTGCGACCGCGCTGAAGCCATCGGTGGCGCCGTCGGCAAGACCCGCGGTTTGCGACAGCGCATGGCCCTTGGGTTGCCGCACCAGCATGTGGTCGGCAAAGGGCACGCGGATCAGGTCGGACAGCCCTCCGCCATACTCGACGCCGCAGACCGGCTTCAGTCCGTAGGACGAGCGGAAGGGAACGGATTTGCAGGCATTGGTATGGCCGCGCCGGCAGGACTCGCATTCGCCGCAACTGATCTGGAACGGAACGATCACGAGGTCACCGGGCACGAAATTCGTCACGGCGCTGCCGACTTCTACGACGCGGCCGGCAGTCTCGTGCCCGAGTGCGAACGGTCCCGGCAGGCCGGCGCGGCCGCTGGCAATCGCGAGATCGAGGTCGCAGCGCGTCACCGCCAGCGGCGCCACCAGCGCATCGCGGTCGTCCTGTAATTTTGGCGCAGGCACGTCCCACCACTCAATCGTGGTGCCGCCGACATAGGTCAATTGCCGCATCAATCTGCCTCCGCATTCCGGCGCGGAGACTGCAGAAGCGGGCGCGAGGGGACAAAAGGTTTGTGCTCACGCGAGGTGAGGGGGATTCACCACGACCCGGCCTTCGCCGGGGCGGGCCCGGTCAGGAGATCGACGCTACCGCTGCCTCACAGGGCGAGCGCCTGGTCTACTTTGCATGGGGTTGTTTTCACGATTTTTGGTCCAGCAAGGCGTAATCCACCCTACGGCGCCAGCTGTCCCGTCAGTTTCCGAGGAGCGAGTACTGAGCGACAGGCAATCCAGCGTACTTGCGCTTGCGAGCAAAGCTGCATTGCTCGCGGAGCCTGTTACGCGGCGAAGCTTGGCGCGACCCGTTGGTCGCGGGGGATGACGCGAGCGGGGCACCGTGCCAGCCTCACACCTTCAACTCGCTCCCCGTCACCCGCCGATACGCCTCGAGATAGCGCTTGCTCGTCGCATCCACCACGCTCGCCGGCAGCGGCGGGGGCGGGGCGTCGCCGTTCCAGCGGCCGGCCTTGCGCTCGGCGTCGAGATAGTCGCGCAGCGGCTGCTTGTCGAAGCTTGGCTGCGGCTGGCCGGGCCGGTACACATCGACCGCCCAGAATCGTGACGAGTCAGGCGTCATCACCTCGTCGATCAGGATGATTTCTCCGTCCTTGTCGCGACCGAATTCGAATTTTGTGTCGGCGATGATGATGCCCTGCTTGCGTGCGGTCTTCTCGCCGAACTCATAGACCGTGCGCGCCATGCGCTCGAGCTTTGCCGCGACCTCGTCGCCGAGCAGCTCGCGCACGTGCGACACCGTGATGTTCTCGTCATGACCGGTCTCGGCCTTGGTGGCGGGACTGAAGATCGCTGGCTCAAGCTTGGCGCTTTCGGTCAGTCCCGCCGCCAGCTTCTCGCCCGCCAGCGTGCCGCTTGCCGCATATTCCTTCCAGGCCGAGCCCGAGATATAGCCGCGGATCACGCACTCGACCGGAAACACGGTCGTGTGTTTGCACAGCATCGCGCGACCCAGGATGTCGGCGCGATGCGCTGCAAGCGCCGGCACCTCCTTGATGATGCCATCGGCGTCGGCGCTGATCATGTGATGCGGCACCACGCCTTCGAGCTGGCGGAACCACCAGGCGCTGATTTGGGTCAGCACCGCGCCCTTCATCGGAATGGTCTCGCCCATCACCACATCGAAGGCGCTGATGCGGTCGGTGGTGAGCAGCAGGACGCGATCGTCGCCGACGGCATAAATATCGCGCACCTTGCCGCGCCCGATTCGTGGCAGGGGCAGATCGCTGGCGAGCATGGCGTTCATGAAAACTCTCCAAAACCATCTCGCGAACGGTGCGAGAGGCAAGGAGAGGAGATAGCCTACTCCGGCAGCGGAATGAACTCGTGTTCCTGCGGAACGGCGGCAAAACGGCCGGTTTTCCAGTCCTGTTTGGCCTGCTCGATCCGCTCCTTGCTGGAGGAGACGAAATTCCACCAGATATGGCGCGGGCCCTCCAGCGCATCGCCACCCAAAAACATCATCCGGGTCGGCCGCGTCGTCTTCACCGTGATGCGGTCGCCGGGCCGGAAGATCAGCAGCCGGCGGGCCCTCATAGCGCTCACCCGCAATCTCGACCTCGCCGTCGACGACATAGATCGCCCGCTCCTCGTGGTCGGGGTCGAGCGGCAGGCTTGTGCCGGTCTGCGCCGTCACCTCGGTGTAGAACCAGGGTGAGACCATCGAAACCGGAGATGTCGCGCCGAACGCGGAGCCCGCAATGATTCGCGCTGTAAACCCGTTGTCCTTCACGGTCGGCAGGCCCTCGGCCGCATAATGCTGAAACGACGGCGCGATTTCCTCGGACCCTTGGGGCAGCGCGATCCAGCTCTGCAGGCCCAGCATCTGCTGGCCGTCGCGGCGCTGCACGTCGGGCGTCCGCTCGGAATGCGCGATGCCGCGGCCGGCCGTCATCAGGTTCATGGCGCCGGGCTGGATTTCCTGGATGTTGCCCTCGCTGTCGCGATGCATGATCGAGCCGTCAAACAAATAGGTGACGGTGGCAAGCCCGATATGCGGGTGCGGGCGCACGTCCATGCCCTTGCCCGCCATGAACTGCACCGGGCCGAAATGATCGAAGAAGATGAAGGGACCCACCATCTGCCGCTTGCCATGCGGCAGCGCGCGCCGCACCGCAAAGCCGTCGCCGAGATCGCGCGTGCGTGGCACGATGATGAGCTCGAGCGCATCGCAGGTATGGGGATCACCGAGCACGGGATCGTTGGAGGGGAGCCAGCTCATGGGACACTCCGCTATTCGTTATTATTACGTATCAAATTGGCGGGGACGAATTGAGCGGGTTTCGCCTACTGCCGGCCGAACTGGGTCGCTGTCTCGACGCGGTCAAAACGCTCCAGCGACAGGATCGCGTCCGCAAGCTGGTCGGCGCGGCCGTTCAGCACCGGGCGCGCGAGCGTCAGGAATTTCTGCTGCATCGCCTGTGCGTCAGGAAACGAGGTCGGCTCGCCCGAGGGATCGGCATAAAGCCGCTCATGAGTGCCGTCGTCGGTGGTGATTGAGACACGCGCGCCGAACGGATGGGTGCGGCCGATTTCGAGACGGTCGTCCTGCACCACGTCGAACTTGTCGGCGAGCGCGTCGACGGCGGCATCGCCCAGCCGCTCGTAATCGTCCCAGCCGAACGAGCCCTGGTCGAGCGCAACCGCGCCGGTGAAGAACATCGAGAACTGCCCGCCGACGACGGACGTCGGATGCCGCTTGGTCGTGGGATCGCCGGCCAGCGTGATGCCGTTGCGGTGCAGGCCGATCTCGACGCGTTTGACCTGGTCGGGGGTGAGATTGTGCTCGCGCCGCATGGCGATCAGCGCATCCAGCGCGGCGTGGGTGTAGCGGCAGCTCGGATAGGGTTTTACGCCGATCTTCATGGTCTCATAGACCTTGCCGAGGCCTGCGACCGCCTTGTCGGGATGTGGATTGTCGCTGTAGCCGACGAGCAGGCCATGCTTGCCCTCGACGGCTTCAGACGAACCGATGAATTCGCTGCGGGCAAGCGTTGCCGCGATCACGCCGTTCATCGCGGCAGCGCCCACTTGATAGCGCTTGTTCCAGGCGCCGTTGACCAGGAATTGCAGCGAGCCCGCCGCCTGGCTGCCGGAGACGCCGAAGGCGGAGATGATCTGCTCCTTCGAGAGCCCGAACAGCTTTCCTGCCGCCGCCGCCGCGCCATAGGTGCCCGCCGTCGCGGTCGGATGAAAACCCCTGGCGTAGTGCGAAGTCGGATCGAGTGCGTTGCCGAGGCGGCAACATACTTCGTAGCCCGCAACGATCGCGGTCAGCACGTCGCGGCCGGACGCCCCCGTCATCTCGCCCACCGCGAATGCAGCCGGCACCACCGGGGCACTCGGATGCAGGGAGGAAATCGGCATGGGTGTCGTCGAAATCAAGCGAATGGCCGAGCGCGCCGTTGAGCAGCGCTGCGACCGCCGGCGTCCAGGTCTTGCTGTCGCCAAATACGGTGGAACTCGCCCTTGCCGTCGAGCTTGAGCGCTTCCAGCATCTTCATCAGCGAGGGGGTCAATTCCGCATCGCGCCGCGCACGGATGGCGCTGCCGAGGAAGTCGAGCGTCAGCACCTTGGCGCGCTCCAAGACCTCCGGCGGGATGTCCTCGAATTTCAAATTGGCGACATAGCCGGCGAGCGTTTCGGTTTCATGGGCCATGGCGTTGCCTCGGGTGCTCTCGTTTGCTGCGAATTTGGTAGGACCACCGCGGAGCGGCGTCAACATCCGTTCCGGCAATTCAGACCCCGCAGAGGCGCGCTCAGGCGGCCACCTGCGCCAGCATGGCGCGCACCACGATCCGGTGAAACGGCATGATGATCCCAAGGTAGGACCGTCCCAGCCAGTTATGCGTCAGCACCAGCGTGGTCGCGGTGACGCTCTGCCTTGTGCCCGACGTCGCGACGTCGAGCACGACGCGGAAATCGAGGTGCTTGTCGTTGAAGCCGGCGACCAGGCGTTCCGGCGTTTCACTGACCACGGGAAAGATACCGATGATGTCGCGCGGCAGGCGCTCCTGCGCGCCCGATCCCTTCAGGCCGAACGGCGCGACAATGATATTGCGCAACACCAAGAGCGCATCGACCCAGCGCGGAGCGCGCGCCATCATCCGTTCCGCCGCACGTCGCGCGTCGAGGTTGGCTCCATCCACGTCGAGGCGATAGGCATCCATGAACTGCGCGCCGGCAAGCAGCGTCGCGGGATCGATCTGCGGTGTCACTTCCTCGACCGTCATGCAGCAAACCTGCTGGCAAGTTTCCGGAAGCGCAGGATCAGGAGGGTGGCATAGACCAGCGTCCCGCAGGACAGGCCGATCCAGACGCCAACCGCACCAAGTTCGGTACGGAAGCCGAGGATGCACGCCATCGTGAACCCGATCAGCCAGTAGCTCACGACGGCGAGCAGCAACGGCACGCGGGTGTCGTTGAGACCACGCAGCGCGCCGGCGACGATGGTCTGGATGCCGTCGGTGATGAAGTAGGTGGCGCCGACCACCAGCAGCGTCGCGGTGAGGGCGATGGTCCCGGCGCCGGTCGCGCCGTGACCGAAGAATGCTTCCGCGATCGCAAAGCGCGCGAATACGACGATGATGGTGAAGATCACGGCCAGCACGATGCCGAGCCACAGCGCGACATCGCCAGCGCGTTTAACTCCGGCTGCATCGCCGCGGCCGACGGCATGCCCGACCCGTACCGTCGCGGCCATGCCGATTCCGAGAGCGGCACCATGAACAGGATCGCAGTGACCTGCAGCGCCACCTGATGCGCAGCGAGCGCTGCGGTACCGATCAGACCCATCAAAAGCGCAGCCGACGAGAACAGGCCGTATTCCATCAGCATCGACAGCGAGATTGGCGCACCAAGTGTCACCAGCTGGCGCAGCAGCGGCCAGTCGATGCGCCAGAGCCGCGCCAGGATGTGATATTTCCGGAACGGCCGCCGCCACATCACAAACCCCAGGGCAGCAATGAACGTGCCGATATTGACGATCGTGGTGGCGAGCCCTGCTCCGAACAGTCCCAGTTTTGGAAACCCCCAATGGCCGTGGAGCAGGAGGTACACCAGCAGCGCGTTGGCGGGCACCGCGGCGAGCGTGATCCAGAGCACCGGTTCCCGGCCGGTTGACGGCGCCCATGAAGCCGCGGATGGCGATGAACCAAAGCGCGGGCGCGATGGCCCAGACGAGCCCGAATAGATATTGCTGGCCGAGACGTGCCGCCACTGGCGCTTGCCCGAGTGCGGGCGGATTTGTTCGCGGTCCAACGGCCGGACTTGATCGGGATCGTTCCAGCAGGGCCACCCAAAGGCGGTACGCACGGCGCGGCGCACCTCGCGCGGATCGCGCGAGCCAAAAGCCTGCGCGGCAAGGGGTGCTACGGCCGCGACCGGCCAAGTCCGAAGGTGAAACTGACAAAGAACACGGTGTGGCCGAGCGCTGCGGCTGCCACCGCGTCATCGCCGCAGCCGGCCGATGAAAGCGAGATCGGTTGTCATCATCGCGATTTGGCCGAGCTGCGTCAGCGCCATTGGCGCTGCGAGCCGGATGGCCTGTCTCAGCTCAGCGGCGCGTCATTCTGCGGCGCTGCCATCTCGGGGGCGCGCTCGATCTTGTTGAGGGAAGTCATGGAACAAAACTATCGATCGGGCTGGTCGAAATGGTGGCCGCCGCCGTGCGAAACGGAGACTTATCCGCGCGGTCGTTCCGGTATTCGCGTGATTTTGGCGCCGAGCGCGTTCAACCGATCCTCGATCCGCTCATAGCCGCGCTCGATCTGGTCGGCGTTGTTGATGGTCGAGGTGCCCTCGGCGCAGACCGCGGCCAGCAGCATCGCCATGCCGGCGCGGATATGGGCGAGGTCGTCGGCGCACCGCGCAGCCGGCTTGGGCCAGCGACAATCGCGCGATGCGGGTCGCACAGCCCACGATGCGTCCGCCCATCGCGATGAGCTTGTCGACAAAGAACATCCGCAACTCGAACATCTTCTTCGAACATCAGGATCGCCGTCGCATTGCATCGCGGTGACGATGGCGATCGACATCAGGTCGGCCGGAAAGGCCGGCCAGGGCTGATCTTCGAGTTTGGGCACATGGCCTGCAGAAGTCGTCGTGGATCTTCATGGTCTGGTTCGAGGGAACGATCGAATCGTCGTCCTCGACGCCGCAGACGATGCCGAGCCGCTCAAAGCCCATGCGGATCGAGCGCAGATGTTCGACGCCGGCGCGCGCGATCGCAAGGGAGAGCACGTCACCGCGGCGAGCCCGATCAGCGACCCGACCTCGATGTGGTCCGGGCCAATGGAATGCCGCGCGGAGCCGAGCGTGGTGCCGCCCTCGATCACCATCGTGTTGGTGCCGATGCCCTCGATCTTTGCGCCGAGCTTCCACCAGGAAATGCGCAAGATCCTGCACATGGGGTTCAGAAGGCGTTAATACAGATGGGTAGCTCGCCAGGGCGGCGTTGCCGCGACCAGCGCGTTTTCGCAACGCGGAGGTCGAGGGATGGAGTGAGATGGCCATCCTTCGCTGGGGGTGATCGTCGAGCACCTACCCGCCTGGGCGGGGTTGCCCAATGAGCGGAGGATGCCTCGACCGCAATGTAGCATGAGGGGCGCGCGAAACGGCAGTCCCCAGCGTCGGGATGCACGACAGAATTGCGTCCACCCGGGCCACTCAGGATGCCTTACCCGGTCGCGCGCTTCCTGATTTCTTCCGGCGAGAGATCTTGCTTATGCGTTGCGGCAAACAAACCCGATATGTCCGAAAGGATCTTCCAGCGCCCCCGTCCGGTCACCATAAAACTGATCCTGAACCGGTTTTATAATCTCAGGGCGCCTCCATCAACCGCTTCTGGGGAAAATATCTTGTCCACGTCCTCTACATATACATGGAGGCCGACTGGCGAGCTGCCCGACGATGGGGATTTCGAAACGGACTTTCTCCGCCGCAATCATCCGCCATCATCATGCGGGAATCACCGATTAGAATTTCGGCGTGGCCGATCTTATCGCCAGGCATGTCCATTTTGATCCGTTAATTCGCGCCAAACGCCTGCTTGTAAAATTCAATGGCCCGGGCTGCACCGTCAATCAACACGTAGGCATACCGATTGATAGCCTTCCGGTATGGGCTTTATTGCCATGACTGTTCCCCTTTTTTATAGACTTTGGAACTGCTCTTATTAAACTCCCTCCAACTTCCCGTGCGCTCCACTCCCGTCAGGCGATACGGTACGCTTTCCTAATCGGACTGCATTAACATTACGGCGATAGCGGCGTTCTCTCAGCCTGTTGGTGCCATGTCCTGTGGTAGGTTGCGTTCCAACGCGCTGCGATCCCAATTGGCGAGGGTCGCGGCACCTTATCGGTCAGGTGGTCTGGAGAAATGACATAAGTGTGTTTCCCGGATTTTCGGCCGTTCGTACTGCCTCGTAGGGCAGGATGAATTCACCCAGTTTGTCGTGGAAATCGGCCGCCTTCGCTCAACGGGTGCTTGCTGAAGCCCTCGGGAGTGGGATAAGCATAGGCGTAAAAAGCTGCTTTCTCCCAGGCCAGTACCTGGCCACAACGCCGCGCTCGATACCTCGTGCGAATAGGCTTCCTGTGTCACACGATCAGCAACATTGGGTATGCCGCCGGGATGCCTGGGTCATCCACCCGGAAAAGCGGGTTACAGCGGAGTCAGATCCTCCCCAAAAAAAATGGACGGGGCTTACCTTTCCGATAAAGCGGCCACGGAACTCCTTGAAGACCCAATAGGCGCACACGAAGGCTTGCCAGAAGCCCTGTTCATGGCGTCAGGATCGTAACTCGCGTGCTGGTCATCTTTCTCGAAAGGTATTGCTACTTCCACCTCAACCGGGCGGGCAAGGATTTTCACCTCAATGCCAAGTTCTCGCAGCGCCTGCATTATCTTGCGGTAGAACTCCGCAACTGACATGGGCTTCAGCGTAAGACGCGCTCATCACCTTTCGAAGTGGAGATGCGCGGCGTCTGGGCGATAAAGTCGAAGTCGATCGCGAAGGTAAAACCGCCGTAGGGTATTGGAGAAGTCGTAAGGCCGCGGGTAGTGACATAAAGCGTCCGTGGCAGGGGTGGTTGATGTCGGGGATAGCATCAGACGAACCTTCCCGACCACTTGCGTCCACATGTGGACGCCTGGCTGGTGGTCTTGGAACGTTTTTCCAGAGGAGGGACTGGGCCAACTGTTCTGGATGTTCAGCTTTATCTTTGTTTGTCATAGGCATAGGTATTGCATCGGATTGGAAAGAGGTAAATGGATAACTTCGGCTGCCTACGCATGCAATATCGTTAGCAGGTCGAGGCAGTTGAAGTATTCCTCGATGGGCATTTCAAATTCTCCCTGGAACGACTGATTCAAGTTTCTGTTGCGGAAACTAATATGGTCCC